>CAVSSU010000013.1:0-67767 GCA_963730565.1 uncultured Gammaproteobacteria bacterium | reverse complement strand
ACGTATTGAAGCACCCGCTGTTAGTTTGCCATTCAGGTGCTGAGTGTCGCGCAAATCAGGGTTTGCTACTGGCAGGTGCGGTCGCCTACTACGCGCCGCCGTCCATCGTGCCGACTCTCGTTAATCCTTACGGTCATCGCGTTTTCGTACGTTATCGATCAGACCGAATCGCTTTGACCCTCGAGCGTTACCGGCGGCCTCATCCGGGAGGTCTGCATTTTCATTGTGGATCTCGGCCGTATTGCCAAGCCAAGGGGGCTGGGCGCTGATCGGTGACCGACGCCGTTTTTTCAGTGCCCTCATTCACGGTGCTCGAGAATGCGATGTCCGTGATCCTCCTCGCAGGCCGAAGCTTTGCTCGCAGTGATTCCGTACTGCTACATTCTGTCGCTCGGTCTTGGGCTCTCTCCCGCCTGGGAGCCTTGAGGCCATAGGACAGAACAGGTTGGTTCCCACTTGCCGGGCGTGTCGGGCGCTGTACTGCTTGGCGTCGCCGGCGAGATCCTTATCCGCACTTCATCCACATGATACGCGGGTATCGTGCCCCGTCGCTGCTTCATGTACTCAGCGCCATAACGGTAGGATTACCGTGGAGTTGACCGTGCCATGTGCTTGTTTGGATCGAACGCTTTCCCAGATTCGCACGGTCTACGGATCACGGACGCCCCCATCGTCCGTTTTGAAAATTGAAATTGCATCGACCCTGCTGACTTTCGGTGCTTGCCGAGTACGAGCGGATCGGGAGAGCCCCCTCGCCGCCACCTCCGGAGCAGATACGCCTTTTGATCCAAGCTACGGGTTTCTAGCCCCCCAATCCGGCAGCGCAGGCAAGGCGCCGGCACTCAGAGCGCTGAAAGATCAGAACGCGAGATGCCCATCATGCGAGCATGACTCCTCTATTAGCGCGCCGCCCTGTTGGTGCCCTTCATTTTTTCTAGAGCAACTACGGGGTCCCGGTATCGCAGTCCACAGACTCTGAATCACCACGATTCGCGTTCGCATTGAAGCAATGTCCTCCGACTTCTAAACTGCGCGACCGTCCGGCTGCTCATGAAGCGTTCCCTGAACTGAACCCTAATGCACCAAGGCCACAACTCCGACGCCGCAGAATAATAATGTCCGGGCGGCTTGCTCAAGCCGGTGGATCTCAATCGTCATCCAGCACCAACATCGCAGAGGTCCCACTCACACCTCACTACCTGATCTGCGACCACATGTGCGCAGTGGGTGTCAGCGGCGCGCACCTGCCAAACGAGTGCTGCAGCCGCACGAGCGGGTCGATCGCCTCGGCACCTGCAAGGCATGGCTCGAGGTGAAGCTAAGGGTCCCTACTTGAGTCCAAATCAACCCGGCAAGTTACCGGACGCCCATCGGCGCCGCGGCGTCATATACACACGATCGCCTCGAACCCCTCCCAATCTTGAATCAGGCCCCAAGATCGCCGCCGACCAGCGCTTGCTGTACCGACGTCCTCGGGTCCTTGCCAAGCCCGATGACCTCACCCTTGTTAGAAACGGGCGCCGCGATATCTGCAGGGGTCAAGCGCACGGACAATTTGAGAAAGGTGCGCCGACGGATCATAATTGCGGATCGTTTTGTTCGCAGCGATCGCTGAGATCCGCCTCGATACTCGGCTGGTTCTGGGTGGTGCCTCGGCATCGAAATCATAGCGGTGCCAGCATAGGCCCCGCGGGCTTCCTGAGCACGCCCGGGGCACGGGGGATCCCGCCGCCAGTGCCGGCGGCACGAATGTCCTCACAGGTGTAAACGATCTCGAGTGCACGCACAGAACCACGCTTTGCAAGGGTTTCGGCACACCGGTCCGAGCGCGCATCCGAGTGAGGGTCTGACGCATGCTGCAAACGATCGCAAATTGAGCGCGTAGGAAATGAAAACTTCCACCACACGTGGTTCTCAAATGCCGCTGATGCTGCTGCTCTTCGAAATGTGACTCGTAATCGGCAAATGCCGCACATGCGACTCGAAACGAAGCTTCCTCGTTGAACGGGATATTCGCGGCGTGCCGCAGCGCCGCAAAGTGTCGCCAAACTGCGTGAAGGCCGTGACCCAACGCACTGATGGCGAGCTCGCGCGCTTGCGTCAGGCTTTCGGATGTTACCGGGGACTAATTCCGCAACTGGCTCCGCGCCCAGGAGGCTCCGCCCTCACGTTTGACGGGATGAACTCTGCACCATCAGTTCGTTGCCCGCCTTCTTTAAGCTGAGGCGCTTGCGCAGCCACTGTCGCCGCGCGCCATAAGCGTCCGCAAAATCCGAGGAAATCCGGCGCGCAAATCTACGTGCAGTGCATGCACTCAATCCACTCACCGCAAGCGCACCAGCCGCCTCACGAGACCGTGATGCTAAAACGCGTTCTCGACGGCACCTAACAGTGTCGCGTTCTGATAAGGTGGATGGGGCAGATCCCACAGGCTCCGCTGCTGCTATATCCGGTGTCGCGGCGCCCCAAAAACGCTCTCGAAAAAATCGCGGCGGCTTGTCGCGCGGCCGTAACCTGGCTCGTCGCTGATCTAAGGCTTGCTTCACCTTCGGACGCGAGTGAGATAGTCTAGTGCTCTAACGCATGGGCTTCGCTCTCGGTCAAAAAGGGCTTGGTGTCGTTGCAAGCTACGGGAAAAGACGCTGCAAGCTCGCGCGGCGCGGCACCCAGCTGCCATTCGCGCGCCAGGTGTGTTGGGGGGTTCTCCAGGAACCGCAGCCCGCCGCTGGTAGGTGGGGCACGTGCTGCAACCGGACGGCGCACCTGCTCAAGGCGTGCCTTGGACCATCACACGGTGCCGCGTTGCTTGCACTCGATGTACAATCACCGGGTGGACCGCGGGTGCTGCGGCCAGGAAGGCGCTGATTACCTCGATTATCGATTGGGCAACCGTGCAGTCGATGGAGCGCCGTGTGCGCGAGACTGGGCGTCGAGGTCGACAGGGTCGCTGATGTATTCGGCTGAGAATGGCGGCCTACGAAAACTGCGAAATTGCGCAGTGCCTGAATGCGTGGCGCAGGCACCGACTACTCAGGCGTTTCGATTGGCATTTGTGTGTATGCTACGGATGAATTGCATCATGCTGTGGTGGTGGATCCACCCCTCTACCAGCGCAGAGATTATAATGGACCCGTCTTCATGATATCGAGGCTTCTGGAATCGGTGATTCTGTAGCGCACGAGCCAAGGAGCTCGTCCTCACAGTTGTAGAGGACAGCTGAAGATTGTATATGCAGGTGAATTTCCACACTGCAAGGTGATCATTTTAGCACTCCCATCCTCCGCAATCCAAGCGCATGACCGGCCCATCTTTGCAGATAAACGCTGGTCCGAACTCTGAGTGCTGCACATTGCATTTTCATGTTGCGCTCCAGGGACAGACCCCGCTTTGGCGCCCACGCCCCCATCGCGCAGGTCGTTCACCGTGGAACTGCATCATCAGCTCTGGTCCGCAGAGCATCGCGACCCGGTCGCGATGCTCTGCGGACCAGAGCTGATGATGCGGTTCACGGTGAACGACCTGCGCGATGCCGGCGTGGCACCGGAGCGGATCTTTCTGTCCCTGGAGCGCAACATGAAATGCGGCATTGGTCTGTGCGGCCACTGTCAGTTCGGACCGGCGTTTATCTGCAAAGATGGGCCGGTCATGCGCTTCGACAGGATTGCGGAGATCTTTGCCATGCGGGAGATCTGAGGTGAGCGAGCGCACGCGTCCCCGCCTTGCAGTGTGGAAATTCGCCTCGTGCGATGGCTGCCAGCTGTCCTTGCTCGACTGTGAGGACGAGCTCCTGACACTGGCCGGTGCGCTACAGATCGCCAATTTCCCAGAAGCCTCGAGTGCCATTGAAGACGGTCCGTATGATCTCTCACTGGTAGAGGGGTCGATCACCACCGCACATGATGCCGAACGCATCCGTAGCGTGCGCCGCCAATCGAAACGCCTGATCACGATCGGTGCCTGCGCCACGGCGGGTGGCATTCAGGCACTGCGCAATTTCGCGGACATCAATGACTTCGTCGCCGCCGTCTACGCTTCGCCCGAATACATCACGACCCTGTCGACCTCGACGCCCATCTCCGCGCACGTGCCCGTCGACTTCGAATTGCACGGCTGCCCGATCAACAAAATGCAGCTCATCGAGGTAATCAGCGCCTTCCTGGCCGGCCGCAAGCCGGCCATTGCCGCCCATAGTGTCTGCATCGAGTGCAAGCAACGCGGCACCGTATGTGTGATGGTCCAAGGCACGCCTTGCCTGGGGCCGGTGACGCATGCCGGTTGCGGCGCGATCTGCCCCACCTACCGGCGCGGTTGCTATGGGTGCTACGGTCCGATGGAGAGCCCCAACACGGCTGCCCTGGCGCGCGAATGGCAGGCCTTGGGTGCCACGCCGCGCGACTTGCAGCGCGTCTTCCGTAGCTTCAACGCGGCCGCCAAGCCCTTTTTGACCGAGAGCGAAGCCCATGGCGACTAAGACCCTTCGCGTCGACTATCTCACTCGCGTCGAAGGTGAAGGTGCCCTCGACCTTGAGATCAGCGACGGCCGGGTTACGGCCGCGCAACTCAGAATATTCGAGCCACCGCGATTTTTCGAGGCGTTTCTGCGCGGACGCGGCTACGCCGAGACGCCGGATATCGTCGCGCGGATCTGTGGGATCTGCCCCATCGCCTATCAAATGAGCGCTGTTCATGCCATCGAGAACGCGTTTGGCGTCACGGTCGACGGACCGCTGCGTGCTCTGCGGCGGCTGATCTATTGCGGTGAGTGGATTGAGAGTCATGCACTGCACGTGATTATGCTGCACGCGCCGGATTTCCTCGGATTTGCGGACGCTATCCAGATGGCGCGGGAGCACGGCGACGTGGTGCGCAACGGCCTCACTTTAAAGAAGGCGGGCAACGAACTGATGCGGGTGCTGGGGGGGCGCGAAGTTCATCCCGTCAACGTCAAGGCGGGAGGCTTCTATCGGGCGCCGAGCCGTGCGGAATTAGTCCCGGTAACCGAAAGCCTGACGCAAGCGCGCGAGCTCGCCATCGGCCTCGTGCGTTGGGTCGCGGCCTTCACGTTCCCGCAGTTTGAGCGGGACTATGAGTTCGTGGCGCTGCGGCACGCCGCCGAATATCCATTCAACGAGGGAAGGCTGGTTTCGAGTCGCGGTGTCGACATTGACATTGCCGATTACGAGTCACATTTCGAAGAGCGGCACGTCGCACATTCAACCGCGCTGCATTCGGTGGTGAAGAAGCGTGGCGCCTACCTGGTCGGCCCGCTCGCCCGCTACGCGCTCAATTTCGATCGTTTGCCGGCGTCCGTCCAGACCCTCGCTCGGGAATACGGCCTCGGACCGGTGTGCCGAAACCCCTTCAAAAGCATCATTGTGCGTGCACTCGAGATCGTTTACGCCTGTGAGGAGGCGCTCAGGCTGATTGCGTCGTATGAGCCGCCGGCACTGGCGGCCGTGCCCGTGACCCCCCGTGCCGGGACGGGCTTCGGCTGTACGGAAGCTCCGCGGGGCCTATGCTGGCACCGCTATGATTTCGATGCCGAGGGCACGATCCGCGTGGCGCGCATCGTGCCCCCCACCTCCCAGAACCAGCCGAGTATCGAGGCGGATCTTGCCGCTCTGGCCACGACGATCCTGGACCAGCCGGATGAGCTCATCCGCGATCGCTGCGAACAAACGATCCGCAATTATGATCCGTGCATTTCCTGCTCGGCGCATTTTCTCAAATTGTCCGTGCGCCGAACATGACCCCTGCAGATGATCGCGGCGCCCGTTCTAACAAGGTGCTGGTCATCGGGCTTGGCAACCCCGACCGAGGGGACGACGGTATCGGTGCAGTCGTGGCGCAAGCGCTGGTCGGTCGGCTGCCACCGGACGTGGCGGTGAAGGTTCGTCGCGGCGATCTCTTGGCCCTGATTCAAGATTGGGAGGGGTTCGAGGCGATCGTGTGTATCGACGCCGCGGCGCCGATGGGCGTGCCCGGTCGCATTTGCCGGGTTGATTTGAATTCGAGTGAGTTGCCCAGGACCCTTAGCTTCACCTCGAGCCATGCCTTGGGGCTGCCCGAGGCGATCGAGCTCGCCCGCTCGTTGCAGCTGGCGCCGCGACAGATCATCGTTTACGCCATCGAGAGCGATTCGTTTGGCAGCTGCGCGCCGCTGACACCCGCTGTGGCTGCGGCAGCGCATGTGGTCGCAGATCAGGTAGTGGCGGAGGTAGATCGATTGCGATGTTGCACACCAGAGGCGGCCGTCGATGCATGAAACGGGGATTGTCCGAGACGTGATCCACCGGCTTGAGCAAGCCGCCCGGGACGCCGGCGCCGAACGTGTCTGCGGCGTCGAGGTGTGGCTCGGTGCATTGAGTTCTTTTTCGCCGGCGCATTTCAGGGAACACTTCGATGAGCAGTCGTGCGGGACGGTCGCGCAGGGTGCTGCGCTGCGCATCGTAGAGTCGGAGGACATTGCGGATCCGAACGCGCAAAGCGTGGTGATTCAGAGTATGGAACTCGAGATACCGGAGCGAACCGCGTAGCTGGTCATGAATCAGTGCTCCTCAAAAAATGAAGCATTTGCGCCGCGGCAGCGGCTGAATAGAGGAGTCATGCTCATGATCGGTTGCACAGGTAATCTCGCGTTGCTATTGGGTGCCAGCGCTCTGAGTGCCGGCGCCTTGCCTGCGCTGCCGGATTGGCATTTTCGGAAACCGTCAGCTTGGATCAAGGCGTATCTGCTCCGGAGGTGGCGGCGAGGGGGCTCTCCCGATCCGCTCGTACTCCGCGATCACCTGGGCGCCGAACATCAGCAGGGTCGATGCAATTTCAAAACTCATCAAAACGACGATGGCTGTCGTCAGTGATCCGTAGACCGTGCCAATCTGGGAAAGCGTTGCGAAATACCAAACAAGCACATGGCGCGTCAACTCCCACAGTAATGTTGCCGTTATGGCGCCAATGAGTGCGTGAAGCAGCGACGGGCGTCCCACCGGTATCACCATGTAGATGGAGGTGAGGATAAGGATCTCGCCGGCGACGCCAAGCAGGTACAGCAGCATGCCCGACACACCCACAAGCGACCAATGGCGGCCGAGGAACTCGACCTGTTCCTGTCCTATGGCCTCAAGGCTCCCAGCAGCCAGGGTAACCAGCAAGAGCCCAAGACCGAGCGACAGAATGTAGCAGTACGGAATCACTGCCGAGATGAGAAAGCTTCGCCTGCGAATTGCGACGCGGTGATGGAGGATCACGGACATCGCATTCTCGAGCACCGTGAACGCCAAGGAGCTGAAAAACAGCATGGTCACCAATAGCACCCAGCCCATCACTTCGCGATGGTCAAGAAAATGGCCGAGATCCACAATGAAAATCCCAGACCTCCCCGGAATTAACCACTCCAGGTAACGCTCGAGGGTCTGAAGCAATTCGGTCTGATCGATAACGTACGAAAGCGCAATGACCGTAAGGATTAACAATGGCACGATCGACAGCAGCGCGTAGTAGGCGACCGCACCTGCCAGTAGCAAACCCTGATTTGCGCGAAAACTCCTCAGCACCTGAATGGCAAACGCGCCGGGGTGCTTCAATACGTATACAGCTCGTTGCTCCAACATTTGCATTCTTGCCCGTTACTTAGAATGCCGGCTTAATGGAAATCGACAATCAGGTGTAAGCCGTGGCTAGTTTTGAATACAAGTAGCGTCGCGCCTCGACTCCAGAGGATAATAACCTTGATGACCGTTTCTGGCGGGCATCAATGGGTTGAATATACTGTCGATGTCACCGAACGGCGTCCAACGTACGAGACTCATGGTAATTTCCCTGGTAGATTCCGCGATATGAAGGGCTTCCAATATGGCGAGGACTCAAGCGCCACAAAGGGGCCTCCTGCACCGGATCGGATGCCATTGCGCGTGCGTCCCATGCTTGCGTCTCTCGTTCCTGCACCGTTCGACAGGCCGGGGTGGGTGTTTGAGGAGAAGTACGACGGTGACAGAATCCTCGCTTATAAAGAGGGAAGTCAGGTCCAGCTGCTATCGAGAAATGGCAAAGATCGCACTGATCGCTTTCCGCGGATCGCGGCTGCCCTCGCGAGCCTGCCTTCCAAGACTCTACTCCTCGACGGGGAGGTCGTGATCTTCGACGCCAAGGGCGTGTCTCGATTCGAGCTCCTTCAGCAGGGGAAAGGTGAACCGGTCTATGTCATCTTCGATTGCCTCTTTCGCGACGGCATAGACCTTCGGGATTCACCACTCTCGGCACGGCGTATCGCGATGGAGAGTGCGATTGGCTCACACGCCCTGCTCGTACCTTCCCATCGGCTAGCGACCGACGGCTTGGAGGCCTTCCGCATGGCGAGACGCCGAGGATATGAGGGATTGGTCGCGAAAGACGACTCCTCGGCGTATGTCGAGGCGCGCTCGAGCAAATGGCTGAAAGTGAAAGTCCACCAGGAGGATGAGTTCCTGATCTGCGGGTATACGAAGCCCGCCGGCGCGCGGCAACATTTTGGGGCGCTTCTACTAGGCGCCTACGAGAAGAGCCAATTACGTTATGTGGGCAAAGTCGGAACCGGCTTCGATGAAGCCACCCTCGCTGCGCTCAGCCGACGATTTGGACCAATCGTAGTATCGCAGCCTGCACTGATAGACCCCCCGCGGGAGAAGGGCGTGGTCTTTCTCGCTCCCAAACTCATCGCCCAGATCTCTTTTCAGGAGTGGACGGCGGACCGAAAGCTCCGTCAGCCAGTCTTTCTTGGGCTGCGCGACGATAAGAGCCCCAAAGAGGTGCTCATGCCGGAGATCGCCAGTTGAGAAGGATCTCTATCGGCCGTTCAGCCGCCGCACAATTGTCGCCACCACTATCGAACCCCGACAAGGTATTCTGGCCCGAGGAGGGCTATACGAAACGGGACCTCGCCGAGTATTACGAAGCGATCTTCCCTAAACTCTCGCCATACGTGAAGGATCGCATGCTTGCCCTCGAGCGCTGCCCCGACGGGATGCTGGGTAAATGCTTCTTTCAAAAGCAGACGCCCCGGAGCATGCCGATCGGGACTCCGACCCAGCGGCTCGAGCATGTCGGCCACGCCGGCCAATTCACCGATTATGTAGTCGGCGGCTCCCTAGTGACACAACTCGCACTCGTAAACCTGGGATGCATCGCAGTGCATGTGATGGCGAGTCGTGCGAGCTTGCCCCGCCAGCCAGATTGGATTTGCATCGACATCGATCCCGAATCGGGGCTATTTGCAGACGCCGCCGGGGCGGCGCTGCACGTCAAAGCCGCTATCGACATGATGGGCCTACGGTCATATCCGAAAACCTCCGGCAAGCGTGGCCTGCACGTGCTCGTACCGATCCGGACGGGACCGGATGCCGATCAAGTGCTTGACTTCGCAAAATCCCTGGTCGCGCGCGTGGCCTCCGCGCATCCCCATGAGTTGACGGTGGAGCATTCTATTGCGGCGCGCCGCGGCCGCGTTTACTTGGACCCCTTTCGCAACGGTTATGGACAGACTGTTGTGGCGCCTTATTCCGTCCGGCGCCGCGAGAAGGCGCCCATTTCGGCACCCCTGCAGTGGTCGGAGGTTACCCCTGCGCTGGACCCTTCCGAATTCAATCTTAGCAATTTTACTGCATGGTCCAGTCGTGCCGACCCATGGAGTGATTTCTTCGCGAGTCGGCAGTCCCTGCCGGACGCAGCCCGGTCACTTCATCGGCTTTGAATGCAGCTCGGGTCGCCGTAGAAGGCGGCTCTCGTGGAATGAACGATACGATCGTAGGGAAACCCGTATTGCCTCAGATGTCGGGTTGCGAGAGAGTTTGGATGCTGTCTGCAATTTTACCTCGAGAGGCCAAAGCCAATGCCGCTGCCAATTCAGATTACTTGGCGAGATACCGAGCCGTCGGCGGCTCTCGAAGCGCGTATACGGGAGCTGGCTAAGCGCCTCGAGAAGTTCAGCGCCGATATCGTGCACTGCCGCGTGATCGTCGAGCGGCCTCACCAACATAGTCATCACGGATCCACCTATGAGGTCCACATCCAGATAAGTACGCCGGGGGGCCAGATTATCGCGCGTCGGGAGCATCCCGAGCGGCATTCCCATGAAGACCCCTATGTTGCTGTACGTGATGCTTTTCGCGCGGTCCGGCGGCAACTTGAAGACTATGAGCGGGAGCGCCGACAGGATGTCAAGCGTCACACACCGGAGTCGATGGGTTGGGTGTCGGAGCTCTATCCCGCCGAGGACTTCGGTCGCATCATGACGAGCGATGGGCGTTCACTTTATTTCCATCGCCACAGCGTGGTCGGGGGCGATTTCGAGCGGCTCACGACGGGTACGGGTGTTCGTTTCGTTGAGGAAAGCGGGGAGAGTGGTCCGCAGGCATCTACCGTCAAGCTGATTGCACACCCGGGGCCCGTGGGCGGATGGCGACCGAGCGCTCGGTGCGTGTCGCGCGATTAGCGGCGGGCGGCCCTTGCCCTCGGCGCTCAATCTGCGACGCTCGGCGCACATACCCGATATGGCGCCCCCTAGAGTCAACCGGCATGAGCTGCAGCGCATGAGTTCAAAGCAACGACCATCGTGGGTCTCTTCTGCGAATCCATGATATTTGAGAATCGAGTAGACGCCGGCCGCAAGCTGGCGAAACGTTTGGCGGCGTATGCCAAGCGCAAAGACGTAATCGTGCTGGGGATTCCACGTGGGGGCGTCCCGGTTGCCTTTGAGCTGGCGAGGGCGCTGGAGGCTCCGCTCGATGTGTTCCTGTCGCGGAAGCTCGGCGTACCAGGGCACGAAGAACTAGCATTTGGCGCAGTCGCCAGCGGGAATGTGCGCGTGCTAGATCGGCAAATCATCGAAGCGGTCGGAGTTTCCGAGACGCAAATTGCGCAGACGACTCAGGCTGTGAAAGCCGAACTGGAGCGGCGCGAGCGCCTCTTTCGCGGGAGCCGGCCTCCGCTCAAGGTAGAAGGGCGCACCGTTATTCTTGTGGATGACGGCATCGCCACGGGTTCCAGCATACGGGCCGCCATACGTGCGTTGCGCCAGATGAAGCCCGCGCGCATTGTGGTGGCGGTTCCGGTGGCTCCTGTTTCGACATGCGATCGCCTGAGAGGCGAGGTCGATGAGCTGGTCTGCTTACACACGCCAGAATCGTTCTTTGCCATCGGCCAATTCTATGCCGATTTCTCGCAAGTACCGGATGAGGACGTGGCGGGCCTCCTCCAGCGCGGTGTTGAGCCAAGGGCCGCAGAGCACGGCGCTCCACCATGATTCCTGGGCGGCGTTCGAGCTCCCACACTACTGATCGTCGGAGGAGACGATGTGCCGGTAATCGCAATGAATCGGGACGCCCTCGCAAAACTCCGCTGCCGCGAAAAGAAATTGGTCATCGTTCCGGGAGCCACTCACCTGTTCGAGGAACCAGGAACACTCGAGGAAGTGGCGCGACTCGCGGCGGAGTGGTTCGCCCAGCACCTGCAGTATTCCACGGAAGGATCCTCTCAGTTCCCGCAAGAATGAATTAGCGGGATCGGGCAATTCGTTGATTGCGTTGGGCCCAGGGCGTGCATTCAGTGGAAGTCCGTATGTACCCTGCGCGTCATCGCGAAGATCATGAAATCTTAGGGCGTCGACAATTTCTCTGCCGGGGTCAGCGGTTTTTAACCCCCCCCCCCGCGGTTGCCATCAAGGAGAATTCTGATGAAAATCGGGCTGCAGATTCCCAGCTTTACCTGGCCGGGTGGACCGACGCAGATGGGCGCGAAGCTCGCGCAAATCGGCCGCGTCGCCGATGAGGCGGGCTTTTACAGCCTGTGGCTGATGGACCATTTCTTCCAGATTCGCGGGGTAGGTCCGCATGAGAATGACATGCTGGAGGGCTATACCGCTCTCGGCTACTTGGCCGCTCTGACTAAACGAGTGAAGCTCGGCACGCTGGTGACGGGCGTCATCTACCGCTACCCCGGCCTCCTCGTTAAGACGGCGACGACGCTGGACGTTCTCTCGAATGGTCGGACCTATTTTGGCGTCGGTGCCGCCTGGAACGAGCAGGAAGCGAAGGGCCTGGGCGTGCCCTTTCCGCCGCTGGGTGTGCGCTTCGAATTACTCGAAGAAGCGCTGCAGATTGCGCAGCAGATGTGGTCGGGTAATAGCGGCCCCTATCAGGGCAAGCACAATCAGCTCGCCGAAACTTTATGCAGCCCGTTGCCGCTGTCGCGCCCCCATCCGCCCATTATGATCGGCGGTGGCGGCGAGAAGAAAACGCTGCGGATGGTCGCGCAGTATGCAGATGCCTGCAATATTTTTGGACCGCCGGAGACCGTGCGACACAAATTTGCGATCCTGCAACAGCATTGCGACGCGCTCGGCCGCGATTACAGCACCATCGAGAAAACCACCCTGGGTACCGTGGATTTGCAGCCTGGTAAGATGAGCGTGAATGATGTGATCGCGCATTGCAAAGCGCTCGCGGCAATCGGCGTGCAGCATGCGATATTCAACATGCCGAACGTGCACGACATCCGGCCGATGGAAATCTTCGGTCGCGAGATCATTCCGGCGGTGGCCGGTCTTTGACCGCGGACCTGCCGCACGTGCTGCCGGCGTAGCGTGGAAGACGTTATCGCGCCACATGAGGCAAGCGCTAGCTGTCTAGGAACGTTGGACCTTTTCCACCTCGAGCTCATGACGCACGGCAGTCGACGCTTCGTGGATCTCCTGGGCGAGATAGCCGACCACATCATCCAGGCTCAGAACCCCGACGAGATGTCCCGCAGCTCCCACCACCGGAATGCGCCGTGTGCCAACTCTTCGCATCGCCTTGAGGGCGAACGACAGCGTGTGCTCTTCACCCACCACGACGGGCTCGCGCGTCATGACGTTGCCCACCGTGACGGTCCTTGGATCGAGGTCCTTTGCCAGAACCTCGATGACGATATCCCGGTCCGTCAACACACCGACCGGTCTCGACCATCCACCGAGAGGCAGCGGCTCCGCGACGACAAGATAGCCCACGTGCGCATCGCGCATGCATTTCGCGGCTGCGCTAAGCTCGTCTATCTGGCGCACTGTGGCGACATCCGTTCTGCACAATGATTTAACGTCCATCGAGTCTTTCTCCGGCTATTCGTCGAGGTCGGCAGGCTCGTGCCGCGCCGTCTTCTCTTCGTGCTTTTCGGTCATGGTGGCCTCGCTCAGCAGCAGCACGCCCGCCACCGAGACCGCGTTTTCCAAGGCGATTCGCACGACCTTGGTCGGGTCGACGATGCCGGCCTCGACGAGGTCCACGTAGCGCTTTGCTGCCGCGTCGAACCCAACGTTTCCGGTCGAATCGAGCATCTTACTCACGACCACGCCCCCATCGACTGCGGAGTTTTCGGCGATTTGCCGGGCGGGAGCCTCCAAAGCCCGACGCAAAATATCCGCTCCCGTGCGCTCATCTCCCTCCATCCCCGCCATCAGAGGCGCCAGAACGCGGGTCGCCTTCAGAAGGGCGAGCCCTCCGCCGGGAACGATCCCCTCCGCCACCGCCGCTTTGGTCGCGCTAATGGCATCGTCGAGCGCGTCCTTCTTGGCCTTCATTTCAGCCTCGGATGGGGCTCCGACGCGGATCACCGCGACGCCGCCCGACAGTCTCGCGAGTCGCTCCTCGAGCTTCTCGCGGTCGTAGGTTGTCACGGTGGGGCGCTCCATCTCGTGGCGGATCTCCTTGATCCGGGCGTCGATCGCGGCTCGCTCCCCATAGCCGCCGATGAGGGTGGTCGTATCCTTGTCGACCACGACACGCTTTGCCCGCCCCAGCGCGTCGATCCGAGCATCTTCGAGCTTCACCCCGAGCTCCTCCGAGAGTACGCGCGCGCCCGTGAGGGTCGCGATATCTTGGAGCATTGCCTTGCGCCGGTCCCCGAAACCGGGGGCCTTCACCGCCGCGCATTTGAGGATCCCGCGCATCTGATTCACGAGTAGCGTCGCGAGCGCCTCGCTTTCGACCTCATCGGCGATCAGCAGAAGGGGCTTGCCCCGCTCTTCGCAAGCTCCTCGAGGAGAGCGATCAAGTCCTTGATTGCATGGAGCTTTCGGTCGGTAACGGCGATGTAGGCATCCTCCAGCACCGCCTCCATCCGATCAGAGTCAGTGATGAAATACGGCGAGAGATTAGCCTCGGTCGAATTGCATGCCCTCTACCACCTCGAGCGACGTCTCGGTCGATCTTCGACTCCTCGACGGTAATGATGCCGTCGCCACCCACCTTCTCCATGGCGTCCGCCACCAGGCTCCCGATCACCTCGTCATTGTGCGCTGAGATGCTCGCGACCTGTGCTTTCTCCTTGCGCGACTTGACGGGTCTCGACATCTTGCCGAGCTCCTCAATGACGGCCTTGGAGGCCTTTTCCAATCCCCTCTTCAAGTCGATCGCGCTTGCGCCCGCCGTTACGTTCCGGATGCCGTCTGAGAGGATCGCTTGCGCAATCACCGTAGCGGTACTCGTGCCATCACCGACCGCATCACCGGTCTTCTCCGCTGCTTGGCGCAGCATCTGCGCGCCGAGGTTCTCTTCCGGATCCTCGAGGGACAGCTCCTTTGCGATCATCACCCCGTCGTTGCAGACAATCGGCGTGCCCCACTGCTTCTGGATCAAGACCGACTTTGACTTTGGGCCGAGGGTGATACGGACCGCGTCCGCGAGCTTGGTGGCGCCGCGCAGCACTTTTTCGCGCGCCTCGGATCGGAAAAATAATCGCTTGTGTGCCATATCGGCCTCCGGTCCGCCTCTCAACACCGCAATGATGCTTGAACGAGTGCCCCAGGAACATACGGATTTGTGCGCAGCGGCTTGCGGCGGCCCGCTGTTTGCCGCAGGTTGTCATCCTTGAGGCCTACAACTGGCATCATCGCTGCGACCCCCGTCCACGTCCATGCTCAGAACTCTACGGGCGCCCCCTGCTCAGCCTCGTGCATCAGGCATTTGGGACACAGAAACTCGCTCTTGCGGAGAGCCCTGAGCTCTTTAAGTGCCGCGAGGATCTCGGCGTCATATCGAGTGCCGTACCCTTCCGCCTCGCCGTCGGCAATCAGCGCATCGAGCACATCCACGGTTTCTCTCAAGCCTGAGTTCATGAGCGCGCCTCTCCTAAAAAATCATACGAGCCGAAGGCCATCTTTATCATCTTTTGGCAACCCGGCGCATCAGATAATCCACCGACCCGTCGAGCGTGATCATCTTGCCGTAGTCGGACTCCGGGACGTCCACGCCGATCTTCTCGTGCAGGTGCTGAAGAATGGTCAGGAAATCGAAGGAATCGATGTCGAGCTGGTCGCGCACCGGCCGGTCGGGCCGGACTTCTGAGAAATTGGCTTCCGGAGCGACCGCGAGGATGCAGTCGATCAAGGCTTTGCGAACTTCATCACGATTCATGCTCATGCGAGGATCTCCGGCTGTTGCAAGAGGCGATCGAGCTCGGCGAGGAAACGCGAGCCGCGCATGCCGTCACTCACGCGGTGATCGGCAGAGAGAGTGGCCTGAAGCACGCGCGCCGGCGCGATCGTCCCTTCGATCACCCAGGGCTTCATCTGCAGTCGGCCCAGGCCGACGAGCGCTACCTGAGGCGGATAGATCACCCCGAACACCGTCTCGACGCCGAGGTCGCCCAGGTTCGTCACGGTGATCGTCGGATCCGACATCTCGGAGCTGCGCAGCTGCCCGCTGCGCGCCCGCCGTAACAGCTCCTTGAGCCGCGCCATCAAGTCGGCGAGGCTCAACCGGTCAACGTCGTGCAGGGCCGGCGCCACGAGCCCGCCGCCGCGCAGGGATATCGCCACGCCAAGGTGCATGCCGGCGCCGGGCCGGAAGCCGCCGGCGTCGTAGAATCCGTTGAGCTCGGGCGTCTCACGCAGAGCGAGCGCCACCGCTTTCAGTTCGAGCGCCGCGAACAGGGCGCGGTCACCGATCGGCACCGCCTCGTTGCGCTTCTCCAGCCAGCTGATCGCGCGTTCCGCGTTGATACCGGTGGCCAGGTAATAGTGGGGAATCTCCCGCTTGGAGCGCGACATGGCCGCAGCGATGGCATCACGCATCGCGGCCTGCCGATCCGGCGGCTTGGCCGCTCGAGCGGCGAGTTCCACATCCGCAATGGAAATGACGTCATGCGTGCCGGAGGGCTTCACCGCCGTCAGGTCGATTCCCAATTCCTCCGCGCGCCGGCGCGCAGCCGGCGAGATCTTGACCCTCCCCGGTGTTGCAGGCACCGTGACCGGCATTTCACCCGGCGCAACAGCGGCCGGCACCGGTCCCGGGACGCTCGCCGGCACCGGCCTCTCGGACCGAGCCGCGCCGCGCGGCGGCGCCTCGGCAGCCGTGGCGGCGATTGTCTTCCAGTCCTCGCCCTCGGTGGCCACGAGCGCCATCACCTGTCCCACCGGAATCTTTTGCCCCGGTGAGGCGATCAACTTCGCGAGCGTTCCCGCTTGCCAGATCTCCACGTCGATCGCACCCTTCTGCGTCTCGACGACGCAGATCACCTGCCCGCGCGCCACCTGTTGTCCTGGCTCGGCATGCCACTCAGTGAAGGTGCCATCCTCCATATCCGCCCCCAGCGAGGGCATCCTGAACTCGTACACGTCACTTCACCAGATTGCGCGCGGCGGCGACGATGCCATCTATCTGAGGAATCGCGGCATCCTCCAGATGTTTGGCATACGGGATCGGCACCTCGGCGCCGCATACCCGGCCGGGCGGCGCGTCCAGCTCGTAGAACGCCTGCTCCACGATCCGCGCCATGATCTCGGCCGACAGGCCGCCGCTCTTCCAGCCCTCGTCCACGATCAACGCGTGGCGAGTCTTCGACACGGACGCCACAATCGTCGCATCGTCGAGAGGGCGCAACGTACGCAAATCGATGACCTCCGCGCTCACGCCGAGCTCGGCCAGCTTCACCGCCGCCTCCATGGCCTTCAGTAACGACCCGCCGTAGGTGATGAGAGTGACGTTGGTGCCCTCGCGCCGCACGGCCGCGTAGTCGATATCCACAGCCCGCGGCTCCGCGGCGATCTCACCCTCGACGTTCAGGAGCGACGCATGCTCGAAGATGAGCACGGGATCAGGGTCCTGAAGAGCGGTGAACAGCATTCCGCGGGCGTCCTCGAGCGTCGCGGGAGTCACAATCCGCAGCCCTGGAATGTGCGCATACCAGCCCTCGAGACTGTGTGAATGTTGGGCTGCCAGTTGACGTCCGGCCCCTGTCGTCATGCGGATCACGACCGGCACGCTCAGCTGGCCGCCCGACATGTGCCTCAGGGTAGCGGCATTGTTCATGATTTGGTCGAGAGCGAGCAGACTGAAGTTCACGGTCATCACTTCGACAATGGGCCGCATGCCGTTGAGCGCTGCGCCGATGCCCGCCCCCACGAAGGCGGATTCGGAGAGCGGCGCGTCGCGGATGCGCTCCTCGCCGAACTCCTCGAGCAGTCCCTTGCTCACCGCATAGCTGCCCCCATAGCGACCGACGTCCTCTCCCATCAGGAACACCCGTTCGTCCCGGAGCAGCGCCTCGCGCAAGCCCTGACGCAACGCCTCTCGATAATTGATGCGAATCGTGGCGCTCATGATGCTCCTGCCTTCGCGACGCGCTGCTCGCGTGCGTAGACGTCGTGAGTCAGGTTTTCCACCGGCTCCAAAGTCCCGGCCTCGGCAAACGCCAGCGCGTCCTCGATCTCGCGCGCCGTGTCGGCCTCGATCGCGGCGATATCCGCATCCTGAATCAGCCCGCCCTTCTGCGCCCGGAGCTTAAAGGCCTCGATCGGGCAGCGATGCTTCCATTCCTCGACCTCGGCCTTGCTGCGGTAGAGCTCCGGATCGAACATCGAGTGCGCGCGGAAGCGGTAGGTTTTCAGCTCGAGAAAATAGGGACCCTTGCCGGCGCGCACGTAGTCGATTCCCGCGCGTGCCGCCTCGGCAACGGCCAGCACGTCCATGCCGTCGACGCTCGCTGCGGTCATGCGGTAGGAGCGCGCCTTCTCGCACAGATCCGTATCAGCCTCGGATCGATCGAGCGCGGTGCCCATGGCGTATAAATTGTTCTCGCAGAGGAACAGCACGGGAAGCTTCCACAGCGAGGCGAGGTTCGCGGATTCGTGAAACTCTCCTTCCGCCACGGCACCCTCGCCGAAGAAGCAGGCCGTGATGCGCGTCGTGCGGCGCATCCGGTCGGCAAGCCCGAATCCCACGGCCACCGGCAACCCGCCGGCGACGATGGCATTGCCGCCGAAGAAGCGCAGCGATGCGTCGAACAGATGCATCGAGCCGCCGTGACCGCGGCAACAGCCCTCCTGCTTGCCGTACATCTCGGCCATGATCGAGCGCGCGGGCATGCCTCGCAGGAGCGCGTGGCCGTGCTCGCGGTAGGTCGCGAGCACGGCGTCGTCCCGAGAGAGCTCGGGCAGCACTCCGCATGCGACCGCCTCTTCGCCTATGTAAAGATGCAGGAAGCCGCGTATCTTGCCGGCGCTGTACACTTCGGCGCACTTTTCCTCAAATCGGCGGATGCGGATCATCTCCCGCAGGTACCCAAGCGCGCGCTCGCGGTTGATGTTCACGACGCGGACTCCAGCGTGGAAGTATCACCCTCCGGCAGACCCAGCTCTCGCGCCTTGAGCAGGCGGCGCATGATCTTGCCGCTACGAGTTCTCGGCAAGCCCGGTAGAAAATCAATCTCCTTCGGAGCCACCGCCGTGCCAAGGCGCTTGCGGACGAACCCCAGCAGCTCGCGCCGCAGCGTCTCGTCCGGCGTGTAGCCCGGCTTGAGCGCGACGAAGGCTTTTACCATTTCGCCTGCGACTGGATCCGGCTTGCCGATCACTCCGGCCTCGGCCACCGCAGGATGGGCCATGAATGCGGACTCCACCTCGAAGGGCCCGATCAGATGCCCGGAGGATTTGATCATGTCGTCGGCGCGGCCGAGGAACCAGTAATAGCCGTCGGCATCGCGCTTGGCGAGATCGCCGGTCAGATACCAGCCGCCCACGAAGCACTTGTGGTAACGCTCGTCCTCGTTTAGGTAACCCCGGAACATGGATGGCCAGCCGGGCTTGAGCGCGAGTTCACCTTCGACGCCCGGTGTATCGACCTCACGTATACTGCCGTCGGAGAGATGCTGCACGATGCCGGCCTCGACGCCGGGCAGCGGCCGCCCCATCGACCCGGGACGGATATCCATGGCCAGGAAGTTCGCGACCATGATCCCACCGGTCTCGGTCTGCCACCAGTTGTCGTGGATTGGTAAGCCGAAAGCCTCCATGCCCCACAGCACGGCCTGCGGGTTCAACGGCTCACCCACGCTGGCGATGAAGCGCAGATCGGGAAACGTGCGCCGGCGCACCGTCTCAGCGCCGCCCTTCATCATCATGCGCACCGCCGTCGGGGCCGTGTACCAGACGCTGACCCTCTCGCGCGCCAGCGTGTCGTACCAGTGCTCGGCATCGAAGTCCGCCTCGTCGACGATCATCGTGGCGCCTATCGTGAGCGCCGCGATGATGCCGTAGGACGTCCCCGTGACCCATCCCGGGTCCGCGGTGCACCAGAACACATCCTCGGGATGCAGATCGAGCGCCAAACGCGCGGTGGCGTAATGCGCGACCACGGCCTCATGCACGTGGATCGCGCCCTTGGGCTTGCCTGTCGTGCCGCTCGTGAAATGCAAGAGCGCGCGGTCATTCGGATCGGTGGGCCCGATGCGGTAGGTGTCCGACACGCTGCCCAGAAGCGCAACGAGATCCAGAGTCCCTTCCGGAATCGTGTCGTCCGGCTCGTCTCTGACAACCAGAACATGTTTCAACGCCGGGAGCCGGCTGCGCAGCGCGGCGATCTTCTTGCGGTATAGGCCCGTCGTGGTGACCATCACGCTTCCCTCGCCGATCGTGACACGCGTGGCGATGGGCTCGGGACCGAAAGCAGAGAACAGCGGCGAGACCACGCATCGGTATTTCAGCCCCCCGAAAACCGCGAAGTACAGCTCGGGTATACGCCCCGCAAGGATGAATACTCGCTCTCCCGATGCCACCCCGAGGCTTCTGAGAACATTCGCGAAACGATTGCTCCAAGCAGATAGGTCCGTATAGGTGAAATCGCGGACGGCACCGCTCTTGCTCAACCAGCGCAGTGCCAGATGCTGCGCACGCGAACCAGTTGCATGCCGATCGACCGCCTCGTGCGCGATGTTCAGCCCGCCGCCATCGGGCAAACCGTCGAGCGCCCGGCGCGCATCCGCCCAAGAGAAGCGCGCGCACTCGACGGCATAGTTCGTGAGATTTGGTGGCATCTTGCCAGCCAGGTTCTTATGAATGCTGTGCTCCACCGCCATCGCTCCCCGGGCCGCAGGTCTAGGAATACTCCCAAGCGCCGCGCGTTCCGTCATCGTGGGATCTACCTACCCGGCGCGGCTATTCACTAGGCCTCTTGGTCCGGAACACCCATCCGCAACTCTGTGAGCCAAGCGTCGGCCGTGGCGTCGCTCGGCGCCCGCCAGTCGCCCCGCGGCGACAGCGACCCGCCCGAACCCACTTTGGGCCCATTGGGCAGCGCGGACCGCTTGAACTGACTCGTTTGAATGAAGCGCTGAATGAAAATAGCCAACCAGCGCTTTATCGTCGCCAGATCGTACGCGCGCCGCTCGGTCTCTTCAATCGAAGAAGGCCATGTGCCTCGCCCGCGTTGCGACCAGGCGTGGAGCGCCAGGAAGGCCACTTTGCTGGGCCTGAATCCAAAGCGGCAGAGATAATACAAATTGAAGTCCTGGAGTTCATAAGGTCCCACTGTGTCTTCGGTCGACACCGTCTCGCCGGCCGGTGTCGGAATCAATTCCGGGGTGATTCGCGAACGCAGAATGACCTCGAGGGTCTCTCCGACATCGCGGTCCACTTGACCGCTGCGCGCAATCCAGCCGACAAGGTGTCGAATCAGCGTTTTCGGGACCGATGCATTGACAGCATAGTGGGACATCTGGTCTCCCACGCCGTAGGTAGTGTAGCCGAGCGCGAGTTCCGAGAGGTCGCTCGTACCGACTAACAGGGCTTTATGTAGATTCGCCAGGCGAAAGAGGTGCGACGCCCGCTCGCCCGATTGAACATTTTCAAAGGTGGTGTCGAATAGCGGCTCGCCGCGAGCATACGGATGACCGATATCACGCAGCATCTGCATCGCCGACGGTCGTATGTCGATCTCGCCCGCCGATACTCCCAAATATTGCATCAGCCTGCTCGCATAGGCCCGCGTGTGTTCCGTCGTTGCAAAGCCCGGCAGGGAATAGGCGAGGATATTCGATCGGGGAAGCCCCAACTTATCCATGGTCTTCGCAGCCACGAGCAGCGCCTGGGTCGAATCGAGCCCGCCCGAGAGCCCGATCACGACCTTGTCCGCGACCGCTTCGAGACGGCGAGCAAGCCCTTGCACTTGGATCCCGTAGGCTTCCTCACAACGCTCATCGAGGACCGCGGCATCGGATGGAACGAATGGATAACGCGGGATTTCACGCTGCAGCGCAATCGCGTCTGTAGGCATCTCCAGAGGAACCTCGATGCGGCGCATCGCGGTAAGCTCTTTGTGCGCCCGCGCGCAGTCGTTAAAGCTCGTCAGTCGCATTCGCTCCTGGCGGAGGCGGTCGAGATCGACGTCCGCGCAAATCAATTGACTATCCGTCGCGAAGCGTGTCGATTCGGCCAAGACATCCCCGTTTTCGCAGATGAGCCCGTGCCCATCCCAGGCGAGATCTGTGGTCGATTCCCCGTAGCCTGCGCCGGCGTACGCATAGGCAGCCACGCATCTCGCCGACTGCGACTTGCACAGGAGCCTTCTAAAATCGGCCTTACCAATCGTGGCGTTGCTCGCGGACATGTTGGCGAGGATGCTCGCTCCCGCGAGCGCCGCGTAGCTGCTCGGTGGGATGGGAACCCACAAGTCCTCGCAAATCTCAACGTGGAAACTGAAATCGGGCAGCGCGATACTTGTGAACAACAGATCCGCGCCGAACGGTACCCGCTGGCCAACCACCATGATGTGATCATGCATGGCGTCGTCGGCCGCCGCGTAATGGCGTCTCTCGTAGAACTCCCGATAATTAGGCAAGTACGACTTCGGTACGATACCCAGCAGCACTCCCCGGTGGATCACCACGGCACAATTGAAGAGTTTCGATTCCGATCGCAGTGGTGCCCCGATCACCAGGGTCGTGCGCAACTCACGGCTGCCTGCAAGGACATCGACGATTGCGTGCTCGACCTCATCGAGCAACACATCCTGCTGAACGAGATCCTCAATCGAGTATCCCGATACCCCAAGCTCGGGAAAGAGCGTGAGGAGCGCTCCGCACCGATCGGCGCGGAGCGCGAGCTCCACCGTGCGAACCGCGTTGATCGCCGGGTTAGCGATGGCGACTCGCGGCGTAGCCACCGCGATACGCACAAAGCCGTGTACATAGAGCGATTCAAACGGGACGGAGTTTCGCATTGGTACCCCGATCGCCTCTGCCGAAATGCGTCCATCCCTCGACCGGCAGGGAAATCGGCTCTCCGCGGCTGGAGACCACGAGAACCTGGCCGGCTGCAGTGTTCTCGGCTGCAACCATGCGACCTATCTCAGTGACCGCAACCCCGGACGCTCGCGACAGCTCGCGGACTTGGTTCTCAGCCGTAGCGGGCGCCGTGAACAGGATTTCGTAGTCGTCCCCGCCCGTCAATGCCGTTGCGAGCCGCTCGGGGCGGCTGCCGATGGCGGTGGCGGCGGCAGCGGACAAGGGAACCGCACTCGCACGAATCGTCGCCGAAAGTCGCGAGACCGTGCAAACGTGCCGCAGGTCGGCGATCAGGCCATCGGAAATATCGATTCCAGCCGTCGCCACACCGATGAGCTTCGTCCCGAGAGTCACTCTCGGTTGCGGTATCTCATAGCGCTCCCTGAGGAATCCAGCGCTAGCAGCGTCCAGGTCGGGCAGGGCGCCGCGCACGACGGAAAGACCGAGCGCAGCATCGCCGATTGTACCCGTCACGAAGATCAAGTCCTCCGGACGAGCTCCGCCGCGGCGAATAATGCGGCCAATAGGAGCTTCCCCCAGTGCGGTCACCGCAATGGTGATGGGCCCCGGAGTCGAAGACATATCGCCCCCAATCAGGTGCACGCCGTAGACCGCCTGATCGTGCGCGAGGCCGGCGGCAAAATTCGCGATCCAGGCCTCGTCGAGGGTCTGAGGCAGCATAAGATCGAGAAGATAGGCACGTGGTCGTGCACCCTTGGCCGCGAGGTCCGACAGATTCACCCGAAGCGCCCTGCGGGCGACCCGATCGGCGGGGGCGGCGGAAAGAAAATCGACCTCCTCTACGATGGCATCGGTCTTCACGACCAGCTCGTATCCGAATGCCGGACTGATCACGGCCGCGTCGTCGAGCAAGCCGTAGGCACCCGGAAAGCCCTCGGAGAGGGGCGCAAAGTAGCGCGCGATCAGCTCGAACTCGTCGGGTAAAGGGTTGTTGCTCACGATTGACGTCACATTGGCCAAGCTAAATCATGGTCCTTCCACCAGGGATTCAGCCATTCGTGGTTCCCGCTGGGGAATGCTCGATCTACCTAAGCATCGCCAAGACACACCGGAGTTGCCCAGTTGATAGGCTCTATGGAAAGGACCTATTGCGAGCATCGCATGGCGATGCTCGGATCAATGCGCGAGTTGGAGCGAAGTCGGCCGATGGCGTCTGGCTGTACGAGCCGGCCTTCACGCCCCGGACTCGGTGTGAATCCACATCCCAACGAGCAGACTCAAAGCGATTACGAGTAAAGCTACTCCGCAGTGCTTGATGATCTCTCCGAACGCATCGGCGTGGCGCTCGCGGGCGAGCAGGTAACTCAGGATCGATAGTAGCCAGAGGCCCCATAGCAGGGATACCCAAAGCGAAAGAGGGGAAGGCAACACGAGGACCAATCCGATAAAACTCAATGAAACAATCAGGCGGGTCAAGAAATTGGCAATCGTCACATGCAGTGCTTCACGCTCCGCCAGCTCCTCCGATTCCTGATAGATGTGTACGCCGAGCGAGTCAGTGAGATTGTCGGCTAGCGCGACGATCAGCAAGCTGCCGATGACCATTGACCGGGAGGTAGAGGCGGCACTCAGACCCACTATCAATCCAAGGCTCGTGACGATTCCCGCGGTACTGCCGAAGCTCACCTGGCGAAGCCACCGATAGCGCAAGGACGGTTCGACCATTCGTCACATAGCGGCGGCGGCCGTGCCGCCTTTACGTAGTTCTACCTCATCGCCGGAACATAGTCCCAGTGTATTTGCTTCGTCCATATCCAAATGCAATTCGAGGCGCGAATCACGCGAAACGCGCACTAGCACATCACGCAGAATGACCGGTGAATCACGAGTGCGGATCAGAGCTTGGAGACGATCGCCATCCTGGACACCCATGTTCTCTGATTCGGCCGGGGTCATATGTACGTGCCGCAGGGCGCGGATAACGCCGCGTTCAAGCCTCAGGCTGGTTCGTGGACCCTCAATCAACACGCCTGGGGTCTCATCGAGATCGCCGGACCTGCGCACGGGGGGCGCGACGCCAAGCACTAGGGCATCTGTCGGTGACACCTCCACCTGATTCTCTGATCGAGGCGGTCCGATGATGGGAACATGACTCAGCCGTCCGCGGGGTCCAATGAGAGTCACCGTCTCATCAGCTTCGTACATGCGAGGCTGCCCGAGTCGAGAGCGCTCGTGCAGACGGTAGTGATCGCAGAACAGAGTCTCGACCGCGGCGGCAGTCAGGTAAACATGCGTCGAGGCGACGGAAACCGGCACGTGCAAGGAGAACGCGGGGAGGCGATCGATCTCGGGTCGCGTCATACGCGAATTCCCGCAGTTCCCCGGCAAGGAATGCGTCGCGGCACGTTGCGCATGGCTGCGAGCACCACCGGTTTGGACCACATGTCGCGATGCACAATATGGTGCCCAACCATCTATGTGCATTGCCCGTGCATATAACGCCTCCATCGATCATTGTACGCCACCTTTCGACTGGACTGTCCCGGATTCTTGGCCATGAGAACATCCGGACTTCCGCGGAATGCAGCGCTGCGAACTGCCGCGAGCGGCTAGGTAGCGTTCCCATTGATTCCGGTTCGGACAGGGCGCCATAGTGAACCGATGATCCCAGAGGTGCCGAGCCACACCGAGCGTGCCGCTCACTCCACGAAGTCGCACATTCACATTCCGTGGGCGATCATCCGTGCAGAGGCAGCCCGCCGATTCGGGATCACGCGCTTTCGTCCCGGACAACGCGAGTTGATCGAGAACGCCCTTGCCGGTCGCGACGCCCTAGGTATCCTGCCGACCGGCGCCGGCAAGTCGCTGTGCTACCAGCTTCCCGCGCTGTTTCTCGGCGGCGCCGTGGTTGTCGTCACTCCCCTCATCGCACTCATGCAGGACCAGCTGGAACATCTCAAGGAGGCGAATATCGACGCGGCGCGCCTCGATTCGACGCTCTCACGCAAGGAGCAGCAGCGGGAGGAGCAGGATATGGCGGCGGGCTCGCGCAACGTTGTGCTGCTTTCTCCGGAGCGACTCCTCGATCCGCGACATATCGAGCCCCTGAAGCGGCGCGGCGTGGCCCTGTTCGTCGTCGACGAGGCCCACTGCGTCAGTCAGTGGGGGCACGACTTTCGACCCTCCTATCTGCACCTTCGGCACGTGATCGGAGAGCTCGGGCGACCGCCCGTGCTCGCGCTGACGGCGACTGCCGCGCCCGATCGCGTGCAGGACATCCTCGAAAGCCTCGGCATCCCCGAGGCGCGGGTGATCTGGGGTGGCGTCGAGCGCGAGAACCTCACCCTCGAAGTACTGCGCACCGTGAACCAGGAGGAGAAGGAGCGAGCGCTCCTCGAGGTGCTTGAGTCCACGCCGGGCTCCACCATCGTCTATGTGACGACGGTCAACGGCGCGAATGAACTGCGCGAATGGCTGCACGAGCACGGCATCTCGACCGAGCGCTATCACGGGCGGCTCCGGCGGCGCGAACGCGTTGCTGCCCAGGAGCGCTTTATGTCGGGACGATGCCGAGTGATGGTCGCCACCAGCGCGTTCGGGCTCGGCGTCGACAAGGCCGATGTACGCTGCGTCGTGCACTGGAATTTCCCGGACTCCATCGATAGCTACTATCAGGAGGCGGGGCGCGCCGGTCGTGACGGCCGGCCCGCGCGCTGTGTGCTGCTCTACCGCCTGGAGGATCGGCGCGTCTGGAGCTTCCTGCTCGCCGGCAAATACCCGCGCGGGGAGGAGATCGTGCGCCTGCTGCGGACGCTCGAAGAGACGCCGCATGCCGAATCCGGGCTCACGCTGCGGGAGATCGCGGAGAAGAGCCGCCTCACGCGGCACCGAGCCACTGTCATCGCTCTCGCGCTCGAAGCCGCCGCCGCCATCGAGCGCGTAGGAACGCGGCTGCGAGCACGACAAGCAATGCCGGATCAAGCGCGCAAGCAGATCGCCCGCGAATTCGCCTCGCGCCATGTGGCGGACCGCGAACGGCTGCGCGCGATGATGCACTATGCCGACTCCACGATCTGCCGCATGCAATTCTTGCGCGAATATTTCGGCGAGCCGTCGGGCCAGCGTTGCGGCCGATGTGATAACTGCAGAAAACCGCTGCCTCCAGTACCGGCCCTCGCCCCGCAGCTTAAGGGCATAGCCGCGACCGGTTCTGTGCACCGGGTAATGTGCGGGGACACGGTTCACCATGTTCGTTTCGGCAGCGGCGAGGTGCGCCGAATCGAGGGCGATCAGGTCATCGTCGATTTCATCCGCAGCGGTGAGCGGCGGATGCTTGCTTCCAACCTCGAACCAGCTGCCACGAAACCCACAAACGATCGATCGCCGCGCTCGCCAAGCCGCATCTGAGGTTGGGACTCGCCTGCCGCCAACAACCCGCGCCGATGCTACTCTCGCGCACATTGTTGCGTCGCCGCGCAACCTGCATGCGTGTGTGGCAACCGATCGGAGGCCGCTCAGGCACGACCCTACCTAGATCCGCAATTCCTCTTATATCCGAAGCCCGCAGGCATAGCGCACTGTCGAAGCGTGAAAATAGGGCTCACAACCAAAAGGAGTGCTGTATGAATACCGGCGTAGGCGATGCGCGGATCGGTCAGTGGTATTGCCACTGGGACAAAGGGGAGATGTTTCAGGTGACCGCACTGGATCCGGAATCGAAAACCATCGAGGTCCAGACGTTCGACGGGGACATCGATGAGATCGACGAGGAAAGCTGGAGGACTTTGCCACTGGGTTTGGCGGAGCCGCCGGAAGACTGGACGGGTCCGGTGGATGCCGTGAACGTTGATGAGGTCGGCGACTCGCAAACCGAAATGTCTACGAAGGACTGGGAGGCGCCCCTGCAGTCGCTGCCTACAACGGCAGAGGCCTGGGAAAATACTGAGGATGCAGAAAACGATGATGCGGAGGGTGAGGGTGCCCCCGTGGAGGAGCTGGCGCTGGACAACCCGGTCGCGATGGTACTGCTTTGACGAATACCTTGGCGATACCAGCTCCGACGGACCGGAGCTGGCCGCGTGTTGCCAAGCTTCCCGGCGGAGAGGCAGTTGTAGTGCGGAAGCCGGGCCAAGCAGTGCCCACCATCGCGGCACCGCTTGCGAAAGCGACCCAGTTGGTCGCGATCCAGGCGCCTCATCGCATCGCGCGCCGGAGCAGTGACCGCAGCTCTGCGAGAGGGCGGGTGTTCAGCGCATCGTTGCGGGTGACCCAGGCCCGGCGTGCCTGCCGCACACCGTTCTCCAGAAAGCCGAGCTGATCGCAAGAATGGGCGTCGCTCGCAATGCTCAACAGGATCTGCCGGTCACGAGCGGCTTTCGCGTGCAGATCGTCGAGATCGAGACGCAGCGGCTGTGCATTGATCTCCAGGTAGCAAGGTCGATCATGCACCGCTTTTAGCACCCGCTCAAAATCGAGCGCATAGGCGGTGCGCTCACCGAGCAAACGTCCAAAGGGGTGGGCGAGAATGGACACGCAGGGTCGGTCGAGAGCACGCAGCACGCGATCAGTTTGCTTGGCCTCCGATAGGCCGAATTGTGTGTGCACGGCGATGACCACGACATCAAGTCTTCGCAGCACATCATCGGGAAGCGCGAGGCTTCCATCCGGCAAAATGTCGACCTCGGCGCCCTTGAGGACAGCGAAGCCGGCCAGCGCTTCGTTCAGCGCATCGATCGTATCCATCTGCCGCGAGAGGCGCCCGGCATCGAGTCCGTGCGTCACGCCTACATGCTTGGAGTGATCGGTGATCGCGATGTAACGGAGGCCCCGACTTTGTGCGACCGCGGTCATTTTCTTTAGTGAGTCGTTGCCATCCGAGGCGTTCGTATGAACGTGAAGATCGCCCTTGAGGTCCCTCATCTCGATGAGCTGCGGGAGAGCATGCCGTTGCGCCGTCTCGATTTCACCGCGATCCTCGCGAAGCTCGGGCGGTATCCATGGCATGTCGAGGGCCGCGAACAGCTCCTCCTCGCTGGCTCCTGCGATCCTCTTCTCGCCGCGGAATAGTCCGTATTCGTTGAGCTTGTACCCGCGCTCCTGCGCGCGGCGCCGAATATGAATATTATGATCGCGACTGCCGGTGAAATAGTGAAGCGCCGCACCGAAGCTCTCTGGCTCGAGCACTCGCACGTCCACCTGCAGTCCGTTTCGCAATATACCCGAGGCTTTGGTCTTGCCGGCCGCGGTGAGCTTGCGCAGCTCCGGATAACGCTTGAGCGCCCGGATGGGAGCCGCGCTTTCAGTTGCGCACACGAGCACATCGAGGTCGCCCACCGTATCGCGACCGCGCCGGTAGCTTCCTGCGATCTCCACCCGGCTGACGCCGTGAGTGGACTCCAGAAAGGCCTTCAGGGAGTTCGCATACGGAGTCGCTACGGAGAACGGAACACGTTTTGCCGACGTGTCGTGTTTTGCCCCGAGTGCCTGCGCCAATTGTTCCCGGATTTTCGGGCCGAAGCCCCGCACCTTGCTCAGCCGTCCGTTATCGAGGACCCGCCTCAGGTCATCCATGCCGCGAATGTGTAGTTTCGTGAACAGCGCTCGAACCCGCACGGGGCCGAGCGCGGGGAGGCTAAGCAATTCCCGGACGCCCTTCGGAACCTGGCGCCGCAGCTTCTGGAGCGCTTTTAGCTGTCCCGTACGAAGCAACTCCTCAATTTTTGCTGCGAGATCGTCCCCTACGCCCGGCAGCGCCTCGAAGTCCGCGGTCCCGTGCATTTCCGCCAGTTCGCTTGTGAGACCGCGAACGACCTGACCGGCGCGCCGATAGGCACGGATCCGAAATGGGTTTTCCGCCTGAATGGACAGCAGATCCGCCATTTCCTCGAACGCCGAGGCAACTTCATCGTTGTGCGCGGCCACAGATCGAGGCGCAGGACCGGATGGCTGCCGACGCTCTGTGAGTTCCACTGCTACCCCTCAAGGTGAGCGAGCGAACGCTCGCCCACTTCCCTGCGACCTTATACCAGCGACTTGTTGCGAGACATCCGGACTTGTACCCATTGTCCTCATGCCCCGCGCGGTGGCGGAATGCAGTGACCGAGTGTTCGGACCTGCTCAGACGGCGACAAGCACGGACCCCCCGGAGGTGTCCAGGTTGGAGTGCCGGCTGGCAGGCCCCTCGAATATAGGTCAGGGCTTCAGCCAATTTTGAACCGACAGCCCCGAGACACGCCGGAACTCGCGTTCACAGTGCCAAGAAGTCTTCAAGAGTTTTGCCATGAAACAGGGGCGTGCATGGGAAAAGAGGGCCGACATGAGTGCGATATCGGTCCAAGGCTACCCCACTGGAGATGGAGCTCTCTTACACGGTCCGCGCGAGTACGATGAGCGCAAGCCCGATTAGAAAACTGCCGAACATCGCCGCGAGCAGCGTGGATGTGCCCTTGGGAGCGGTGCGAAACTCCTTCCAGATGAATACGCCCCAGATTGCCGCGACCATGGTGGCGCCCTGGCCGAGCCCGTAGGAGATTGCGAAGCCGGCGCGCCCCGACGCGATGAGGTTGAGGGACATGCCGGTTCCCCAAATCAGGCCGCCCAAAACGCCGGTCATGTGCGTCGGCAGGCTCCCCGCGAAGTAGTCGCGGAAGCGCACGGGCTTGCCGACCAACGGTCTTTTCATTGCGAGGATGTTCCAGACGAAGCTGCTAAGCACTATGCCCACAGCGAGCAGGAAAACAGCGGCGTAGGGACCGATCTTGCCGGCCGCCGCGTGAGTGGGATCCGCACCCATCGCCGCCGCGACGAAACGATAGAAGATACCCATGAATACACCGCACGCCACCGACAGCAATAAACCTAGGGTGCTGCTCTTGGCCCCACCGTCAGAGTCGGGCGAACCTACCGCCAATCGGCGGTAGGCCAGGGCATCCAAAATGATGGCGAGAGTGACCATGCAGACGCCGGAGGAAAGGAGCGCGACGTTGCCAATGGGCGCGGCGAGGTAGTTCATGATCACGCCGATGATCAGCGCGAGTCCGATCCCGACCGGGAAGGCAACTGCCATGCCGGCAATATCGATTGCGGCGACCAGAAGAATGTTGGCGAGATTGAAGATCGCCCCACCCACCAGCGCCGCTAGAATGGAGGCAGTCGAGGCTTGCGCCAGATCCGCGAAGAACGCACGGCCTTCGGCGCCGCTGCTTCCCAGCGTGAGTCCGAATGCGAGCGTGACCAACAACACTCCCAGGATGTAGTCCCAGTAGAAGAGCTCGAAGCGCCAGTCAGGGCGTGCGAGCTTGCGGGTGACCGCCCACGAGCCCCAACAAAACATGGTGAGCACGCAAAACACCACGGCTAACGGGTAACTATGCACCACGAACATGACTGGAATCCTTGCGCTGCACGAATTCAGTTAATCGGTGCCGATTGCGCGCCTTTGCGCCTTTCCCATTCAATCTCAAAATCGACTCGACGCGGGAATGACTTCTGGGTCCCCACCCGCGTCGTCGACAATGCGGCATAAAGATTCGCGCGCGACAGGGCTTCCTGCTCGTGGATGCCTTCGGCGAGAAACGCCGCCAGACTTCCAATGAAGGCGTCCCCCGCACCCGTCGTGTCGAGGCACGCGACGGGAAAGGCCGGAATGTGCGTGTGGCCCGTGGCATCGGCCACAAGTGAGCCACGTGCACCCAAGGTGATCACCACCCGCCGAAACCCTTGAGCGAGGAGGGTGGCGGCACATGCGGCCGCATCGCTTTCCGATCGCACCGGTTGCCCGGTGAGCTGCTCGGCCTCGCTTTCGTTCGGGATGAACAGGTCCGCACCGGTCAGCTCCGCCAGCTCGACCGGGATTGCGGGCGCCGGATTGACGATGCAACGGATATTCTGAGCACGTGCGAAGCGAATGGCGTGATAGATCGTCTGCAGCGGAATCTCGAATTGCAAGATCATCGCATCGACGTTTCGTAGATCCGCCGCCGCGGCGTCGACATCGGCGGGCGTCAACCGGTCGTTGGCACCTTTGACCACGATGATGCGATTCTGCCCGTCGGGCTCGACGAGAATCGGCGCCACCCCCGTTGGAGTGTCAGGAACGACTTGGACGTGGGTTGTGTCGATGCCGAAGGAGGTGAAGTTATCTATCGTTGCCCGCCCGAAAAGATCATCTCCGACCTTGGCGACCATCAACACCTGAGCGCCACAAAGGCGGGATGCGACCGCCTGATTCGCGCCCTTGCCCCCGAATCCCATTTCAAATGTCTTGCCGAACACGGTTTCACCCGGACGCGGGAAAACGTCAATGAAGGTCGTAAGGTCGGTGTTGGCACTACCGATCACCGCAATGCGGGGTGAGCTTCGCATGTCAGTTCCTCCGATGACGAGTCAAGTGCCCGCCGCCGCCATCAGTTCCTTGAACAACCCCGACGCACCAATCCGGAAATTGCTCGCCGAGGCGCTGCCGGGGCCGAACCGCTGTTCGTAGAGCGTGAGGTAACCCCAGGCATCATTGATCATGCGAATGCCGCCCGACGCTTTGAACCCGATGGACTGGCCACGCCGGTTTGCCGCCGCGATCACCTCAAGAAGGACGGCGGCCGCCTCGGGCGTTGCGCCAGGTTGCGTCTTGCCGGTGGACGTCTCTGAGAAATTGAGCTCCACCATTGATCGCAACTTCAGCCGCATGGCGTATGTTTTCGGCGCCGAGGAGCTGCCCGGTTTCCAGTATGACCTTCAAAAGCGTACCTTCTCCGCAGGCCTCGCGGCAGCCACGAACCAAGGCCAGGCCCACGCCCGAATCACCCGCAAGCATCGCTCGGTAAGGAAACACGACGTCAACCTCGGCTGCCCCCGCCGCGACGGCCGCGGCGGTCTCCGCCGCCGCGATGTCGGGTGCTCCCGCGCCCTCCGGGAAATTGGCGACCGCGCAAACCGGAATACCGGTACCGTGGAGGGCTTCCAGGGCCACGGGGATCCATCGCGCCCAGATACAGACGACCGCGGGTTTAACCGGCGCCGCCCGTGCGAGTGCCGACAGCGTCCGCACCGAGGCCGCATCGTCCGATTCGCCAAGGCTGGTCAAGTCGGTGAGCGAGATCAGCCGCCGCGCCTGAGCCGACCGCGACGTGCTTGCGAATCCGCTCATATCGGGATCACGTGAACCCTTCCCCATGGAAGAATTCTAACTCGCTGCGTGCACCGGCCGTGGCGCTGATTTCGGAGCGGTACGTCCCGATCGCTGGCATACTCACCTCACCCTACGAAGCTATGCGCGGGTGCGATCGCTTGTACCCCTTGATTCGGGATGCACCGAGAAATTCGAGACTGCCAATGCCCCAAATTGGGGCGGCGGATCTGCGCTGGCAAGCCAACCTGGACTTATCCTTTATCCTTCGCGGGGATCGGACGCTACTGGCGGCCAAATCTCATCGCGGACCTCTGCAAATTCAGAAGGCGCTTTATCCGGAAGGCCCTGGCACATGCCATGTCACCGTGTTGCATCCGCCCGGTGGGGTTGCGGGCGGGGACGCACTTACCGTCGCGGCTCGATTGGCGTCGGGGTCTCGCGTCTGCTTGACCACCTGCGGGGCGGCGAAGTGGTATCGCTGCCCGCAAGTCGGAGCGCAACAGGAGCTGCATTTCGAGGTCGCCGCAGGTGCGGCCATGGAATGGCTGCCCCGAGAGAACATTCTCTTTGATGGCTCGAAGGCGCAGATGCAGCTTGACGTTGAGTTGGCATCCGGCGCGCAGTTTCTCGGGTGGGAGATTTTGTGCTTCGGGCGGCGAGCTTCCGGGGAAGCGTGGCACCGCGGCGGCTTGCGCCTCCTCACCCGCATTCGGCAAGCAGGCCACCCGCTCTGGACGGAGCGCGCGGATATCCTGGCGGGCAGCGGTTTTGACGCATCGCCGGTGGGGCTCAGCGGATACAGTGTGAGCGGCACATTCGTCGCGGCAGGCTCCGACATCGGTGCCGATTTGTTAACGGCCTGCCGTGCCACTGCACCGCGTGGCGGCGATTCACGGCTCGGCGTAACCAGCACGCCCCGGATCTTGGTGGCGCGCTATCTGGGCCACTCGTCGCAGGATGCGTTTCGTTGGTTCACAGCCGTGTGGACAGTGCTTCGCCCGGCTCTCTTGAGTCGGCCCGCGATCGCACCGAGACTTTGGGCTTGCTGATTGTCGGGTGATGCATGGAATTGACGCCGCGTGAAAAGGACAAACTGCTGATCTTCACCGCCGCATTGCTCGCCGAGCGTCGTCGAGCGCGCGGGTTGAAGCTGAATTATCCGGAGACTGTCGCCTTGATCACCAGCGCCATCCTGGAGGGTGCGCGCGACGGCAAGACCGTTGCGGAGCTCATGAGTTACGGCAGTACCATCATTACGCGCGCCGAGGTCATGGAAGGAATTGCGGAGATGATCCCTGAGATTCAAGTCGAGGCGACGTTCCCCGACGGAACGAAGCTCGTCACCGTGCATCAACCCATCGTCTGAGGAGGACCAATGATTCCAGGCGAAGTGCTCGTGACACCGGGAGACATCGAAATCAACGCAGATCGTGCCTCCCTCGAGGTGTATGTCGAAAACACCGGCGACCGGCCCATTCAAATCGGCTCGCATTACCACTTTTTCGAGACGAATTCGAGCCTGCGATTCGATCGGGCGCCCACTCGCGGGTATCGATTAGATATTCCGGCGGGCACGGCCGTGCGATTCGAGCCGGGACAAGGGCGCACCGTGCGCCTGGTTCGCTATGCGGGCCTTGGCCGAGTGATCGGCTTTCAAGGCAAAGTCATGGGGAATCTTTCATGAGCTTGAAGATGTCACGACAAGCTTACGCCGAAATGTTCGGCCCCACAGTCGGCGACCGGGTGCGTCTCGCCGATACGGGGTTGTTCGTCGAGGTGGAAAGGGATTGCACCGTGTACGGGGAGGAAGTGAAATTCGGCGGAGGCAAAGTCATCCGTGACGGGATGGGGCAGGGACAGGGGACCAGCGACACCGTCGCGGATACCGTGATCACCAACGCTCTCATCATCGACCATTGGGGCATTTGCAAGGCCGATGTCGGCCTCAAGATGGGTGCCATCTGGCGGATCGGCAAGGCTGGAAATCCGGATATCCAGCCTCAAGTGACCATTCCCATCGGGGCGGCGACCGAGATCATCGCCGGCGAGGGAATGATCTTGACCGCCGGTGGTATCGATACGCACATCCATTTCATATGTCCGCAGCAAATCGAGGAAGCATTGACCTCGGGAGTGACGACGATGATCGGCGGCGGTACCGGGCCGGCTGCCGGGACGAGTGCGACGACCTGTACACCGGGCCCATGGCACATTCGCAGCATGCTGCTCGCGGCCGAAGCCTTTCCGATGAATCTGGGATTTCTCGGCAAGGGCAATGTGAGCGTGCCCGAGCCGGCGCGCGAGCAGATACTGGCAGGCGCCGTAGGACTCAAGCTCCACGAAGATTGGGGTACAACTCCGGCCGCCATCGATAACTGCCTTCGCGTTGCCGATGAGATGGACGTGCAAGTGGCAATCCACACCGATACGCTGAATGAATCCGGGTATCTCGAAGCCACGCTGGCCGCAATCGCCGGGCGCACGATTCACACCTTTCACACCGAAGGGGCCGGAGGCGGCCACGCTCCGGACATCATCAAGGCCGCCTCCTACGACAACGTGCTGCCGAGCTCCACCAACCCGACGCGTCCGTATACCATCAATACCATCGACGAGCATTTGGACATGCTCATGGTGTGTCATCATCTGGATCCTGCGATCGCCGAGGACATCGCCTTCGCTGAATCACGCATCCGCCGCGAGACGATCGCGGCCGAAGACATCCTGCACGACCTCGGCGCCTTCTCGATGATGTCTTCGGACTCGCAAGCCATGGGCCGCGTGGGAGAGGTCATCATTCGAACCTGGCAGACCGCCCACAAGATGCGCGAGCAGCGGGGCAGCTTGGCGGGCGATTCGACCGGCAACGATAACTTCCGCATCAAGCGATACATCGCCAAGTACACCATCAATCCGGCGATCACGCACGGCGTTGCGCATCTGGTCGGCTCCGTCGAGGCCGGAAAGCTCGCGGATCTCGTGCTCTGGAAGCCGGCTTTTTTCGGCATCAAGCCGAGCCTCGTCATCAAGAGCGGCATGATCGTCATGGCGCCGATGGGCGACCCCAATGCCTCCATTCCAACGCCTCAGCCCTCGCATTATCGGCCCATGTTCGGGGCGTTCGGCGGGGCGCATCGCGAAATCGCTCACGTTCGTTTCGGGCGCATCGCTCGAGAGCCCGGAATTGAAATCGCTCGGGCTCAGCAAGCGGGTGGAGGCCGTGCGAGCGACACGAACCTTGAGAAAGTCCGACATGATCCACAACGCCGCTCAGCCGCACATCGAAGTCGACAGCGAGACCTATGAAGTGCGGGCGGATGGCGAGCTGCTGACCTGCCCGCCGGCGACGAGCTTGCCGATGACGCAGCGCTATTTCCTGTTCTAGCGCCGATGACAGGGAAGGCGGACACCGTTCACTTGAGCTTCGAGGCGCGCAGCAAGAGTCGCCTGCTGCTCCGGCTCGACAGCGGCGAACAGGCGGCTCTGGTGGTTGAGCGCGGGCGGCTACTGCGTGGCGGTGATCGGGTTCGCGCTCAAGATGGCCGAGAGGTCATGATCATTGCCGCGGAGGAGTCGCTTCTGGAAGCCTCCAGCGATGATCCGGTGGCGATCGCCAGGGCGGCGTTCCATCTGGGCAATCGTCATGTGGCAGTGCAGGTGATGGCGAACCGCCTGCGGTTCCTCAACGATCGCGTTCTCGAGGAAATGGTCAAGGGATTGGGGCTCAAGGTCAGCGCCCTGCGCGCACCCTTCGAGCCGGAGGGCGGGGCGTACGGAAACCACCACGCCCATGGCAGTCAAGCGCCGCTGATCCAACCGAAGATTCACGAGTTTCCGCCGCGATGAGACCCCTCCCGCTCGCGCGATTGCTGCAGCTGAGCAGTCAGGCATTGCCCATCGGCGGCTACAGCCATTCGCATGGGTTGGAAGCCGCCATCGAGCAGGAAATCGTGAGCGAGGAGGGCTCATTGTTGCGTTGGATTTCCGACGTCCTCGAGTTCTCCATGATGTCGTTCGAGATTCCCTGCATGTTGTCCATGTCGGCGGCGTGGGCGGGGGGCAGTCGAGCGGCCATAGCGGCATTGAACGATGAGTTCCTTTCGACGCGGGAGTGCGCGGAGATTCGGGCCGCGGGTGTGCAGATGGGGTTCTCGCTGCGCGCCTTGCTCTGCAACCTGCCGGACGTTCCGGCAGGTACCGTCGATGCGCTGTGCACGATTCAAGAGCCGAGCCTGCCCTGCGTGTGGAGCGCGGCGGCGGCCGCATGGCAGATCGAACCGCAAGAGGCCGTTATCGGTTATCTTTGGACTTGGGCCGAAAACCAGGTGTTGGTCGCCATGAAAGCCGTACCCATCGGTCAATCCGCGGGGCAACGCGTCCTGCTGGCGATCGGATCGAAGATCGCAGAGATCGCGGCCCAAATGGACTCAGGCGAAACGGGCGCGAGCGAAATGAGGGGAATGTCGATCGGGTCGAATTTTTGCCCCGGCCTTGCCATTTTGTCCGCGCAGCATGAGACGCAATATTCCCGACTTTTCAGGTCGTGAGGTGATGCAGAAGATTTCGCCGTTACGAGTCGGCATAGGCGGTCCGGTGGGCTCCGGCAAGACGGCGCTGACGCTGGCGCTGTGTCGTGCGATGCGCGACCGGCATGAAATTGCCGTCGTCACCAACGATATCTACACCGAAGAGGATGCGCAGTTTCTGGTTCGAAACGAAGCCTTGTCGGCCGACCGAATTCTGGGTGTCGAAACCGGTGGATGTCCGCATACCGCAATTCGCGAAGATGCATCCATCAATCTCGAGGCAGTATCACGCCTGTCGCTGAGATTTCCGGCGCTCGATCTGATATTCGTAGAGAGTGGCGGGGATAATCTGGCCGCGACCTTCAGTCCTGAGCTTTCCGATTTGACGCTCTACGTGATCGACGTGGCGGCCGGCGATAAGATTCCACGCAAGGGCGGCCCGGGCATCACCAAGTCGGACTTATTGATCATCAACAAGATCGACCTCGCGCCGATGGTCGGCGCATCGCTCGAGGTGATGGATCGGGATTCGAGAAAAATGCGCGGCGATCGGCCCTTCGTGTTCACGAATCTGAAATCCGGGCAAGGCCTCACCTCGGTGATCGAATTCATCGAGCGTGAGGGCCTTTTCGCAAGCGTCTAGATCGTTTCGAACAAGATGTCCTTGGCTCCGCCCCAGAGCACCTCCACTCCCAGCGGCCGCAGATTTTCCTGGCCCTCCACGATGGTGAGAAAATGGTTGCCCGCAAGCTGTCCCACCTTGCTCGAGAAGCAGCAGGCGCCGTAGGCAATCAGTATCTCGGTTTCGCTGAAACCTCCCGGATAAAAGAGGATATCGCCCACCGAAGGGTGGCTCGTATGATTCTCGAACCCGGTCTTCAGGTCGAAGTCAGCGAGCGGGATCCAGCAGGCCTCGCCGCTCCAGCGCACGTGAATGATCTTCTGTTTATAGGGTAGAAGCGCCGTGAATGCGGCGACGGTGCGTGGCGCCGCTGCGTTGGGATGGGCGACGAACCGATATTTGCCGGAGGTGATTCGAATTGAGCTCATGGGACGGGTGAATATGTCAGTCGTCGAAAATCGTGTCAACGGATTATTATTCAGGCGTGTGCGGACCTAATTGGCACAACATGCCGATGTGCCGATGAAAGCCACAATGACCGAGTACCTGCGAGGATTGCCGAAAGCCGAGCTGCATGTGCATATCGAGGGCACGCTCGAGCCAGAGCTCGCCTTTCAACTGGCCGCCAAGCATGGAGTGCGGCTGCCTTACGCGACGGTCGACGATCTGCGGCGCGCCTACCAGTTTTCCGATCTGCAGTCCTTTCTGGATATCTATTACGCGGGTGCCGATGTCTTGCGGGACGAGGAGGATTTCTACCTCTTGACCCGCGCTTATCTCGGCAAGGCCCATTCGCAGGGAGTCGTGCACGTCGAGATCTTCTTCGATCCCCAAACTCACGGCGCACGCGGCGTATCCTTCGACACCGTGCTCAACGGGATGCGCCGCGCATTGCTCGAGTCGGAGCATAGGCGGGGAATGACGTTTCGGCTGATACCCTGCGTGCTGCGTCACTTGAGCGCGTCCGACGCGATGAGCATGCTTACGGAAGCTTTGCCTCATCGGAACGCGATTGCGGCCGTCGGCCTGGATTCATCGGAAACCGGTCACCCGCCGACGAAATTTCGCGAGGTATTCGCTCGAGCCCGGCGAGCGGGATTGCCGGCCGTCGCTCATGCCGGTGAGGAGGGTCCGCCGGCCTACATACATGAAGCGCTGGACGTCCTCGAGGTGTGCCGCATCGATCACGGCGTACGCTGCGACGAGGATGAGGACTTGATGGAGCGTCTGGCTCGCGAGCGGGTGCCCCTGACGGTGTGTCCGCTGTCGAACGTCAAGCTGCGCGTGTTCGACAATCTCGAATCGCACAATATGAAGCGTCTGCTCGAGCGCGGCCTCTGTGTGACGGTGAACTCCGATGATCCGGCGTATTTCGGCGGTTATTTGCTCGAGAACTATCTCGCGATACAGCAAGCGCTTGCGCTGACCCGGGAGCAGTTGACGCTCCTCGCCAGAAACTCGATCGAGGCCTCGTTCCTCGAGCCCGGCCCCAAGCGCCGCTGGCTGGCGGCCATCGACGCGTACGCCGCCATCAGCTGAGCCGCGCGTGCACGCGCCGGCTCGCCACCCAGACTTCTTTGATGTCCGCGCGCGTCGCGTGATAGACGATTTTCTGCAGTATCTCCTCCGCGGTGGCGTTCTCCTCGAGATGCAAATTGCTATTGGGCGTTCGGCCATCGAGGACGATGGCATCGAATTGATAGCCCTCGCGGAACATTCCAATGCGAAGATCGAGCGCAATGCCGCCGCCCGCGGTTGCCAGCCAGAATGCCGTCGCGGCATCGATGCGCGAATCTGGCGAGCGCCGCCGCCCGCGGCTCAGCCGGGCATCGACGCCCGACTCGAGGCTGCGGGAGGCGATCACGGCCTGACGGGCGTTTTCCAGGATGGAGGGGCTCGCGCCGCCCGCGATGTCGGTTCCGAGGCCCACGTGCAGGCCTTGGTCCAACATGCGGCGCACGGGAAACACGGCATCGGAAAAATACACGTTCGACAGGGGACAATGGGCAATTCCGGCGCCCGCCTGAAGAATCGCCGCCACGTCGGGGCCGTCGATGAAATTGCCATGCGCGAGGATGGTACGCCTCGACAATAATCCAAATCGCTCCAGCGCGGTCGTGTCCGTGACCCCGTAGCGGGCCAGCACGAATTCATGGGCCCAGTCGCTCTCCGAACAATGCGTTTGCACGTGGCAGCCGGTCTGCCGCGCCAACGCCCCAAGCCTCCGCAGCAATTCATCGGTACAGGACGGAATGAAGCGCGGCGTGATCACGGGTTGAATCAGTCCGCTCTCGTTGCCCGCCATCGATCGGACATAGTCGATGAAGCCCCTGGTCTCGGCCTCGGCGATGCCTGCGTCAGGATCTCGATAGATAGGCGGGACATTGACCGGGATCATCCATGGCGACGCGGCCGATCAGGGCGCGCTGAGACCGCCTCAGGCAAATGTCCGCAAGCGCCTGCGTGGCGGCCAAATGAATAGTGCCAAAGTACACGGCGGTGGTCGTGCCATTGGCGAGCAATGCATCGACCAGGGATTCATACACCCGCCGCGCGAAGTGGGTGTCACCATAGCGCGCCTCGAGGGGAAACGTGCAGGCCTGGAGCCATTCTTCCAGAGGAAGGTCGAGTGCCAACCCGAGTTGCGGCCACTGCGGCGCGTGGACGTGCAGATCGATGAGACCGGGGAGAAGGTATTCGGTTTCCGCGAGCGTTACGAGGCTCCCGGCCGCGCGATGGCGTGCCGCCACCGCGGCTGCCTGCGGCGTATCCTTGCCCTGGATCGTCCGGATAACGCCCGCGGCGTCCACCTCGATCAGGGCGCCGGGAAGGAACTCGATCCGGCCGCGCGCGGGTGTGTGCAGCGCGTTGCCGAGAAATGCTCGCTGCGAGGGGGGTGGCGGGGACATGTCGAGTGCCGCCTCAGGGCGCCTGGCAAATTTGGTAATGCCTGCACAAAAAGCCGTAGCTCACGGGCTTCGTGTCGCGCAGGCCATCCCAGCCCTTGCGCCGGAAATCCTCCGCGAAGGTCGCGATGCGCTTGTCGTAGCCGGCCAGAAGCCGTTGCTTGGTCGGCGCGTCCAGAAAGGAGTAGTACAGCGAGTTGCGGCCGAGCTTCACGATCTCCTCCCACGAAAGATTGAATTCTTTCACGGCGACGTAGAACTCATCGCTCATGTTCGAGTCCCACATGCCGCGATCGTCGGTCGACAAGGCCACCGGTACCCCGATGCGCAGATATTCGGGAAAGGGATGCTGCGAATAATCGCCCACGTACTCGAGCAACAGGTTGCTGATGAGATTGATCTCGACCATGTAGGGGCCATAGCGCAGCTGAACCAGGGTCTCTGGATCCGAGATGAGGTTGACGCCGTGGCCGATGCGCTGCGCTCCGAGCAGCAGCGTGTCGCGTATGTGATAGTTCGGCTCGTCCACCTCGCCGGCGTGGATGGACAGATTGATGTCGGGATATTTGCGGCGCAACTCGCGCAGCACCGGCAGGAACCGCAGCGGGTAACCCTTTCCGTTATCCTCCCGGCCTACCATGTTGACGCCAACGTACAGATCGCGGTAACGATCGGTGATGGCGTACAGATCCTTGAGCCGCTGCTCCGCATCGGGCAGGAATCGCAGCAACGAGTTCTGGAAGCGCACTTCCACGCCCGTGGCTTTGGCGCGGGGCGACGCGATGCATTGACGGTAGATGCCGACCACCTCGTCGATGCTGTAGGGAGAGCCGTCGGCCTTGACCGCGCCCTGCACGCCCTGTTGAGTCTCGACGTACACCACGCCTTCCCGGCCGAAGGCGTCCATGCTTCGCACCAGGACGTCGCAGATCAGATAGGGATTTTGCAGCAGGTCGCCGATGCGGTCCCAGATGGCCTCGAAGAACTCGTTGCGTCCTTCGTAGCTCTGATCGAGCCGCATGCTGTCGAGCCAGGCCTGTTTCTCGTGCGCATCCAGGTCCTGCAGCCGCTTGAACTCCGATTTGCCGCAAGCGTCGAGCGCCTCGAACTTGCTGGCCTGAATATCCTTGAAGAGCAGCAGGGCCTTCGAGCCTCCGAACTCGTCGTGCCCATACGGTGCGCAGTTCATGATGCGCACCCGGGTGTAATACTCGTAGCCGCGCTGCTGCGCGGCCGTCGCGGCGTCCCAGAACCATTCCGAGCGAACGGCGCCGCCCAGATGGTTGTGCAGATCTCCGCCCTTCGGCATGGCATAGAGAAATCGATACAGCTGGGCGGGAGTGGCGGCGGCTTTGACCTCCTCGAACCAGCGCTCGGCCGCCTCGGCGGACTGCAGACCGCTGATATACAGGCCGAGGAGGAGGGCGGCAAAGCGCGTTCCTGACATCATGTCGGTCTCTCAAAGTGCAGCAAAAAATCCTGGAACACCCGGGCCGCGATATCGGCATCGGCCGCGCTCAGCGCCTCGTCGGGGTGATGGCTGATGCCGCCGTTGCCGCAGCGTACGAACAGCATGCCGACCTCGGTGAGGCTTGCCATCATCATGGCGTCGTGACCCGCGCCGCTCGGCAAGCGCAACGCCGGGCGGCCCGTGATGCGCTCGATACTCGCCGACCATGCGTCCTGCAAGGCCTCTGAGCACGGCACACTCGCGACTTGCAGGAGGCGGCGCTGCGTCACTTTGACGCCGCGCCGCGCCGCAATCTCGGCGATCGCGGCGTTGATGTCCGCCGCCGCGGCGTCGCGCCGGGCATCGCTTGCGGAGCGGATGTCGATGGTGAACTCGCATCGTCCGGGGATCACGTTGACGGCGCCGCACGGTACGTCGAGCCTGCCCACGGTGCCGACTAGACCGGGCTGCCGGCGGCAGTGCGATTCCACGGCGAGCAACATTTCGGCGGCGGCAGCGGCCGCGTCCCGGCGCAGCGTCATGGGGACGGTTCCCGCGTGCCCCGACAGGCCCTCGACGGTGACAGCGCTGCGGATGCTGCCCGCGATGTCGGTGACCACCCCCACCGGCAGCGCCGCCTCGAGCAGCACCGGCCCTTGCTCGATGTGAACCTCGACGAAACACGCCACCTGCGAGGGATCGCGCGCGATGGCGGGGATGGCCGCGGCGTCGTGGCCGGCGGCGCGAAGCGCGTCGGACAGCGTGCAGCCGCCGGCATCGACACTGTCGAGGTCGCTCAGATCGAAGCGCCCGGTAACGGCGCGGCTGCCGAAGAACGTGGATTTGAAGCGCACGCCTTCTTCTTCGGCGAACGCGATGATCTCGAGGGGGTAAGGCAGCTTCTGTCCGGCCCGGCGCAGCGAGCCCGCCACGGCGATGGGCAGCAGAATGCCGAGCCGACCATCGTATTTGCCCGCCCTGATAACGGTGTCGTAATGCGATCCAGTCAGGACGCGCTTGGCGTCGGGGCTGCCGGCCAGCACGCCCACGACGTTGCCGACGGCGTCGATGTGGGCGGCAAGCCCAGCCGCCATCATGTAGTCGCGAATTCGGGCGGCGGTGGCGCGGTGCGTGGGCGTGAGGTACGAGCAGGTCAGCGCGTCGCTGTCTTCGCTCAAGGACCCGAGCTCCTCGGCCATCGCGATAATGGCATCGCCCAGCGGCTCTTGGACCAGGTCCGCCAGACGAAAGTACGCGATGCGGCAAATCTCCCGTAACGCGACGCTGCGCTCCTGTTGCGCGTCATGGGCCACACGCTCCGCCAGGATCGCGATCACGCTGTCGGGCGTGTGGCCCTTGACGGCGAGCACGAAAGGGAATCCGAAGCGCCCGGCATATTCCGCGTTCAACGACTGCAGGCGCGTCAACTGCGATTGCGTCAACGCAGACAAGCCCGCGCCCTTCTGTTCGCCCGTCGACGCCGAGGTCACATCGCCTCGCAGGGCGGCGCGTCCTGCGAGTTCCGGATGGGCCCGAATCAACGCGAGCTGCAGCGCCTCTTCGGCTCGCAGGACCGCGGCGCTCATGGCCTCATGCAAGGCAATAATGCCGGCGAAGGGCCGCAACGCGGCGACGCGCTCGGGAACCCAGGGAGAATGCTCGAATATCGAGGCGAGGGCGGCGACGAACTCGGGCCCGGACATCGTATTGAGCCGCTCGAGGGCAATCATGGCGACATGGGCCCGCCGCCGCCGTTCTCGGGCCCGATGGGATGCGTGGCGATCCAATGCTGTGCGACATCGACGCGCCGGCAGATCCACACGTGCTCGCGCGCGAGCACGTGATCGAGGAAGCGCTCCAGGGCCGCTATGCGCCCCGGCCGCCCGCAGAGCCGGGCGTGCAGGCCGATCGACAGCATCTTGGGTGAATCGAGCCCGGCGGGATCCCCCTCTCGATACAAGGTGTCGAACGAATCCTTGAGGTAATCGAAGAACTGGGTGCCGGAGTTGAAGCCTTGCGCGGTCGCGAACCGCATGTCGTTGGTGTCGAGCGCATAGGGAACGACGAGATGCGGCGTACCGGCAACGCGAGTCCAATAGGGCAGATCGTCCGCGTAAGAATCGGAGTCGTAGAGAAAGCCGCCGTGCTCGACGACCAGCTGCCGCGTATGCGGGCTGTCGCGTCCGGTGTACCAACCGAGCGGTGCGGCGCCGGTGAGCTTCTTCAGAATGTCCACCGCCTCCGCCATATGCGCCCGCTCGGTGCTCTCGTCGATCTGCTGATAGCTGATCCAGCGCAGTCCGTGGGCCGCGATCTCCGCGCCGAGCTCGCGATAAGCCGCAACGGCTTCCGGGTGCCGCTGCAGCGCTCGCGCGATGGCGAACACGGTCAGAGGCAAGCGCCGTGCCTCGAAGGCACGCAGCAGCCGCCACAGGCCGGCGCGCGAACCGTACTCGAACAGGGATTCCATGCTCATGTGACGCATCGGAAACGCCGTGGCGCCGATGATCTCCGAGAGGAACGTCTCGGATGCGGGGTCGCCGTCCAGCACGCAGCTCTCACCGCCCTCCTCGTGATTGAGGACGATTTGCAACGCGATTCGGGCGCGGTTGGGCCAGCGCGGATGCGGCGCCTTGCGACCGTAGCCACGCAGGTCGCGCGGGTAGGCATGTGACTCAGTGAGGTGCGCCACGCCCTATCCAATCGAGCAGCCGGTTGCGCTCGGAGTCGGTCATGCCGGTGAGATTCCCGATGGGCATGGCTCTGGTTTGTACCTGCGGCGCAATCACCGCGACGTGGGTGAGGATGCCCTCGGGTGTATCGAGCAGCAAGCCCTCGGGCGCCGTCGAGAATCCCGGCTCGGTCGGCGACGCGGCATGGCAAGGCACGCAACGCTCGGCGACGATGTGCTGCACCGCAGAGAACTCCGCCGCGGGCGTGGACGCCGCAGCGACCGTCGAGGGCGTCGCACGCGGTGCCAGAGCGGCGGCTGCGGCGCCAAGAGTGAGCACGCCGAGCAGCGCCGGCCAGGGCGAGGTTTGGCCGCCGCGCAGATGGCGCTTGTGGCGATCCACGAAGTACGCGCGTATCAAGACACCGGCAGTGCTGATCGCGATCAGCACCAGCCAGTTGTGGCGTGCCCCGAAGATCAGGGCGTAGTGGTTGCTGATCATCGCAAAGAGTACGGGCAATGTGAAATAGGTGTTGTGAACCGATCGGAGCTTGCCGCGCAGACCCGCTTGGGCGTCCGGCTCGCGGCCTTGCTGCTTGGCCCGCACCATTTCGCGCTGTCCGGGAATGATGACGAAGAAGACGTTGGCCACCATGATGGTGCCCAGCATCGCCCCGAATTGAAGAAATGCGCCACGCCCGCTGAAGAGGTGACACAGTCCGTAGGCAGCGGCGCAGGAGAGAGCCGTAATCGCAGCGGCGAGCCACGCCGGCCGTCGCACGAGCGGGCTGCGGCAGAGCGCGTCGTATATCAGCCAGCCGCCGACGATGAACCCGATGCTGATGGCGATGGCTCCGGGCTTGGTCAATGCGGCGACAGCGGGATCGACGAGGTAGATCTCGGCTTGGCCGTAATACAGAAGGCACAGCAAGAAAGCGCCGGATAGGAACGTCGAGTACGCTTCCCAATAGAACCAATGCAGGGACGGCGGCAAATCCTGCGGGGCGATGCGATATTTCTGTGCGTTGTAGAAGCCGCCCCCGTGCACGGCCCACAGCTCGCCGCCAACGCCCTTGCGCACCAGGGCCTCATCCGTCGGCGGCAGCAAGTGGTTGTCGAGCCAGACGAAATAGAACGAGGCGCCGATCCAGGCAATGCCCGTGATGAGGTGCACCCAACGGCCCAGCAAGCTCAGGAATTCGATCGCAAAGGCGTTCATGAGCTCATCGGGCGTGGCAGTGAGTGACATGAACCGCAACCGCCCGCACAGCCCGACGGATCCGTCTCGGCGTGCGGGACGGTGCTCGCGCCGGCCTCGGCGACTCCCTGCTGCAGCAGCTGAGCTGCGATGGCAACGGCGATGGCGCCGGGTAGTTTGCTGGAAATGCCGGGTACCCCGACCGGGCAGACAAGTCTCGACACTGTCTCCCGGCCCAGGCCGTCGCGCATCAAGCGCGACTTGAAGCGTGCCGCTTTGCTGGCCGATCCGATCAGGCCCACCCAGGGTGAATCCGCCCGCGCCAGGATCAGGCGACACAACTCGTAGTCGAGCGCGTGATCGTGCGTCATCACCACGAAGCGCGTGCCCGCCGGCGCGCCGACGGACAGTCCCGCCGGGTCGGCACAAGCCTGTGGAGTCACGCCCTCGGGTAAGCTCCCGGGCAGGAACTCTGCGCGCGAGTCGATCCAAGTGATCTCGAACAGCGCGAGCTCCGCGAGCAGCCGCACCAGGGCTTGGCCTACGTGCCCGGCGCCGAAGATCCACAGATCCGGGCGACGCAGCCGCGGCACCTCGAATAGTGCGACGCGTCCGCGCGGCCCACGCTCGGTCTCTACCGGCGCCGCGCCTGCAAACGAGCGTCGTAGCAGCCGGTGAGTCAGGTTGCCGTCGATGATTTCGCTGGCAATCGCGACTCCGGGGTCCGCGCGCAAACGGCGCGCCACATCCTCGAGCCAACGAGCATCGTCGCGGGTCAATCGCTCCAGCCACAGCTCGACGCGGCCACCACAGCATTGCCCGAGTTCGGGCCCGAGTATGAGGTCGGCGAGTTGCGCCGGCGTCGCGCGAGCGTCGCGCAGCAGTTCGCGCGCGCGCGTGACCGCATGCCATTCAAGCCGGCCGCCGCCGATGGTGCCCACCGTGCCGACCGCATCGACCAGCATGGTTGCGCCAACCTCGCGCGGCGCCGAGCCGCGCAGTGCAATGACCGTCACGCGCACCAGCGCCGGATGATGAGATAGATGAGTCCGAGCAGCGTCGACCCAGTGTCCCGAGAGCGGCACCAGCCATGAGCCTCCCGACCGCGATGCGCGGTGGCGGGATCCGATGTGCGGCACGCTCATGCGGCGTGCCCGCGGCGCAGCGCACCCACGGCGCGCAACACGGCTTCGGGCGTCGCGGGTGCGGCCAGGTCCGGCAAGCACCCGGCCGGACCGCAGGCCGCGCAGGCATCGCGAATGGCATGAAATGCGGAAATCGCCAACATCAACGGCGGCTCGCCGACCGCCTTGGATCGAAAGATCGTATCCTCGCTGTTCGGCGCGGCCGGCAGCAATTCCACTCGAGCATCCGCGGGCCAATCCCGGGCGGTCGGGAATCTTGTACGTCGACGGGGCGTGCGTGCCCAGCTGCCCGTCACTGTTCCAATACAGCTCCTCGGAGGTGAGCCAGCCGACACCCTGTAGGAAGCCTCCTTCGATCTGACCCAGGTCGATGGCCGGGTTCATCGAGGTGCCCACGTCGTGCAGGATGTCGACGCGCAACAACTGTGTCTCGCCGGTGAGCGTATCCACCGCCACCTCCGCGACCGCCGCACCGAAGGCGAAATAATAGAAAGGCCTGCCGCGCTTTGCATCCCTGTCCCAATGAATCTTGGGCGTGCGGTAGTAACCGGTCGCGGACAGCGACACTCGTGCCTCGTGGGCGCTGCGCGCCAGTGCGGCAAAGGTCAGCCGCTGGGCGCCCACTTGCACGTGGCCGTCGGCGAAGCAGACCTCCGCGGAGGCGACGCCGTACTTCTGGGACGCTACGGCGGCGAGGCGTTCGCGAACCTTGATCGCCGCAGCCTGTGCCGCCTTTCCGTTGAGATCCGAGCCGGAGGAGGCGGCCGTGGCGGAAGTGTTCGGCACCTTGCTCGTATCCGTCGCCGATATGCGGATGGCGCAGAGCGGCAATCCCAGCTCGGCGGCGACCACCTGAGCAACTTTCACGTGCAGTCCCTGGCCCATTTCCGTGCCGCCGTGATTCAGAAGCACCGTCCCGTCCGCGTAGACCTGCAGCAGCGCGCCCGCCTGGTTGAACAGCGTGGACGTGAATGCAATGCCAAATTTCACGGGTGTCAGTGCCAGACCCCGCTTGACCAGGGGCTGCGCGGCGTTCCAGCGACGGACTTCCTCGCGCCGGCGGCGATACTCGCTGCTGCGCTCGAGTCGATCGAAAATCTCCGGCAGCCTGTTGTCCTCCACCATCTGGCCGTAGTGCGTGACGTTGCGCTCGGCGCCGCCGTACAGATTGACGCGTCGGACATCGAGCGGATCGAGTTGCAGCGTGCGCGCGATGTCATCGAGCACCGCCTCGATCACCATCATGCCCTGCGGCCCCCCGAAGCCGCGGAATGCGGTGTTCGACACCGTGTGGGTCTTGCAGCGATGCGACGTGATCTCGACATGTTCCAGGTAGTAGGCGTTGTCGATGTGAAACATCGCGCGATCGTTGACCGGTCCGGAAAGATCGGCTGAATACCCGCAGCGCGAGGCGAGCATCAGCGACAGTGCCATCAACCGGCCTGTGTCGTCGAAACCGGCCTCGTAGTCGGCGATGAAATCGTGCCGCTTTCCGGTCATCACCATGTCGGCGTCACGGTCCAGGCGCAATTTGACCGGCCTGCCGACTTTGCGCGCCAATACGGCAGCCGCGGCCGCGATGAGTGCCGCCTGGCTTTCCTTGCCGCCGAATCCGCCGCCCATGCGCCGGCATTGCACGATGACCTGGTTGGAGGAAAAGGCCAGGGCGTGAGCCACGATGCTTTGCACTTCGGTGGGGTGCTGTGTCGAACTATGCACCAGCATCCCGCGATCTTCCTGCGGAACGGCCACCGCAATGTGTCCTTCCAGGTAAAAATGATCCTGGCCGCCGATCACGACGGTGGAGCGCAGACGTCGCGGTGCCAACCGGAGCTGCGCGTGCGGATCGCCGCGGCGCATGGCCTGGCTGGGGAGAACGTAGCTCTCGGCGGCGAGGGCCGCACGGATGTCGAGCAGCGCGGGCAGAGGCGCCAAGTCGAGCTTCGCGCGCCGCGCGGCGATGCGTGCAGCGCGCATCGAGCTCGCGGCCACGGCAAAGATGGGCTGTCCGGCGTACTGCACCACATCCTGGGCGAATATCGGATCATCGTGCACCGCGCCGCCATAATTGTTTTCACCCGGAATGTCGGCCGCCACGGCGATCGCCGCGACGCCGGGCGCGGCAGCAACGGCGGCGAGATCGAGCGCCGTGATGCGGCCATGCGCGATGGGGCTCAAGCCAAAGGCGGCGTGCAGCGCGTTCTGCGGCAGCACAATATCGTCGCAGTACTGCGCCTGACCGCTGACATGCAGCGGCGCGCTGTCATGCATCCGCGCGCGGCCTAGGGTCATCGGGCGGCGCCTCCTTCATGCCGCGGTTCGCCGGCGTGCGAGTCATCGTTGGCGCGCAAGGCGTCGTGGGTACGCAAGGCGTCGTTGGTACGCAAGGCGTCGTTGGTACGCAAGGCCGGGCGCTCGTCCAGGTTCTGCAGAAAGAAACGCCGCAGCAGATTGCCCGCGATTTGCAGACGATACGCGCTACTGGCGCGCAAGTCCGACAGAGGTGTGAAGTCAGCGGCGAGCGCCGCGCTGCAGGCGTCAATGCCCGCCGAGCTCCACCCGTGCTCGATAAGTGCGCGTTCTGCGTGCCGAGCGCGGCAGGCGATGGCGGCCATGCCGCCGTACGCAAGCCGCGCACTTCGTACGTGCTCACCGTCGAGGCTCACGCAGAACGTAGCGCACACGCCGGAAATATCCTGGTCGATGCGCTTGGATACCTTGAAGCTCCCGAGCAATCGGCCTTTGGTTGCGGCGGGAATGGCAACGCCGGTCATGAATTCGCCCTTGTCCAACGCTTTGTTTTGGTATCCCACATAGAAATCCTCGAGCGCAAGCCGGCGAACGGCTGCACCCTTGCGAAGCTCGATTCGCGCGTCCAGCGCAATCAAGGCAGGAATCGAATCGCCGATGGGCGAGCCGTTTGCCAGATTGCCGCACAGCGTTGCGGAATTACGAATCGGCGGGGAGGCGAAGCGCGCTGCCTGCTCCGCGAGTTCCGGGCATCGGCGCAGCACAGCCGGCCAGGCGTCGGTAAGGGTGACTGCGGCACCGATCCATAATTCCTTGGGCCGGTCCTCAATGACCGACAGCTCAGGCACATCGCCTAGGAATATGATCGGCGGCAGCTCGCGCAGCTGCTTCGTGACCCAGAGGCCCACGTCGGTGCCGCCCGCGAGCACCACGGCATCGGGGTGTGCCAGGAGTGCCGCGCTAAGCTCCTCGAGAGTGCGCGGGGCGTGGTAACCCGGATACCGCAGCGATGCGCCCGCGGTGCGCTCCTGAGCCAGACGTTCGAGAGTATCGAGCCTCTGTGGGGACCGGGCATCCTCGCGGCTCCAGCGGTCGGGTTCGGGATAATCACCCTGGCGCATGCCCGCATCGATGATCGGCCGATAACCGGTGCAGCGGCATAGATTGCCGGTGAGTGCTTCGAGCACCTGTTCGCGACTGGATTGGCTGCGTTGCAGGTACAGGGCGAACAGGGACATCACGAATCCAGGCGTGCAAAATCCGCATTGCGAAGCATGATGGTCGATCATCGACTGTTGCACGGGGTGTAAAGCACCGGAGGGTTGCTGCAGGCTCTCGACGGTGACGAGCTCCTTGCCGTCCAAGGTCGGCAGAAATCGGATGCAAGAGTTCACCGCACGATACGTGATGCCCCGACGCGACAGTTCGCCGAGCACGACGGTACAGGCGCCGCAATCGCCCTCGGCGCAGCCCTCCTTGGTGCCGCGTCGGCCTGCAACCTCGCGCAGGTAGTCGAGAACGGTCATCGTCGGCGGTGGCTGATCAATGCATACCACGCGGCCATCCAGAACGAACCGCAGGCTCTCTCCGGAGCTGCCTTTTGCACCGGCAGACTGCGGCATCGCGGTCAGCTTCCCCGGTACGTGGAGTAGCTCCACGGAGACACCAACAGGGGCACGTGATAGTCCTGGTGCGGATCAGCGATGCCGAAGGCGATGACGACCTCGTCCAAAAAGGGCGGTTCGGGAAGCTCGTGTCCGAGCGCGCGGAAGTACGCGGCCACATGAAATGTCAGCGTGTAGCGGCCGACACGGAAGGCGGACCCCTCGAGAAGGGGAGCGGGGCAGCGTCCGTCGGCATCGGTTTGCGCAGTGGCGATTGGCGGCAGATCGAGCGCGCTGGAAGTTGCCGCAGCGGTGCGCAATTCGATACCCATGCCGGCCGCCGGAATGCCCGCCGCAACGTTCAGAACATGTGTGGTCAGCCTGCCCATAGCACCCCACGCTGGATACCCATTACAGCACGTCCATCTCCAGTTTTATACACAATGCCCCGCACCGATCGTGTGCACTGTGAATGGGAAAGCGCCCCAAGAAAGCGCCGCGGCCGTCCGCGTGCCGCGCAACCGGCTCTCGCGGCGGAGCGTTCGTGTGCGGCGGCGTTAAGCGCGAGAGATGCCGCCGATAAAACTTGTTTGCGGCGCGCATGTGTCGTAGAACCGACGATATCAAAGAAAAAGGGATGGCAATGCTCAATCGCTTCTTTGGTCTCGACATTCACGGCACCACCGTTCGCACCGAGCTGCTCGCCGGTTTCACCACGTTTCTTACGATGGCTTATATCGTCGTCGTCAATCCGGTCATCCTGGGCGCGGCCGGCATGCCCATGGCCGGAGTTGCCGCAGCGACCTGCTTTGCCGCGGCATTCGGCAGCATTCTCATGGGGCTCGTGTCGAACTATCCATTGGCGCTCGCGCCCGGAATGGGTCTCAACGCCTATTTCACCTACACGGTGGTCAAGGGCATGGGTGTGCCCTGGCAGACCGCGCTCGGCTGCGTATTCCTGTCGGGCGTTGCATTTCTCATTTTGACCCTCTGCGGCGTGCGCCAGTTGATCATGAATGCCGTGCCGCGTGCCCTGTTCGCAGCCGTGGCGGGCGGGGTGGGGTTGTTCATCGCCTTCATCGGCCTGGTCGATGCCGGCGTGATCGTCGCCAAGCCGGGCACGCTGGTCGGTCTCGGCAATCTCACTACGGCCACACCGGCACTGTCGCTGCTCGGGTTGCTGGTGATCGCATCGCTCCAGGCATGGCGAATCAAGGGCGCCATGCTGGTCGGCATTCTCATAACGGCCGCCCTCGGGTGGACGATGGGCTTGGCCCACTTCGCTCCGGGTGTCTACCACTTGGGTGATCTGTCGGCTGCAGCTTTCAAGCTCGACGTGCGGGGCGCCCTGAACCTCAAGGGCGGCATTGGGTTATCGCTACTCGAGATCATCCTGGTATTCCTGTTGGTCGATCTGTTCGACAACGTCGGAACGCTGGTGGCCGTGACCAAGAGAGCGGGGCTCACGGCTCCCGATGGCTCGATACCGCGGTTGAACCGCATTTTGATCGTGGACTCGCTCGCCATGATGGCGGGCGCCACGTCCGGCACGAGTCCCGTGTCGAGCTACATCGAGAGCGCCGCGGGCGTGGCGGTCGGCGGCCGAACCGGTCTCACCAGCGTCGTCGTCGGAATCCTTTTTCTATGCACTCTATTCTTCGCGCCCCTGGTGCAGGCCATCCCCACCGCCGCAACCGCGCCCGCGCTGATCCTCGTCGGCGGCATGATGATGGGCGCGCTGGCGGAAGTGGATTGGGTCGATCCCCTCGAGGCCATCCCGGCGTTCCTCACGGTCATCATGATCCCGTTGAGCTTCTCGATCGCGAACGGACTCGCGTTCGGCATCACCAGTCATGCCGTCCTCAAGCTGGTGCGCGGCAAAGCGACCCGAAGCGACTGGCTCGTGTACCTGCTTTCGGCGCTGTTCATCGCGCGCTTCATCTACCTCGCTTAAGGATCCCTGCCTCAAAACTTGCCGGTCAAGGTCAGATCGAAGCTGCGGGGCGGCTGCCGTGTCAGGAAGTCATTGCCGTAGAAGGGGTTGTCGTTCAGCCAGTTGACCCTGTCGGTGAGGTTGTACACCATCAGCCTCGCGGTGTAATGCTGCAGGAAGGTGTAGAACACTCCGGCATTCAGCGTGTACTGCCACGGAATGGTCGGCGGATTGTAGTAGCCGGTTTTCAGCACGGATGCTGGGATGGCGTTGTTCAGGGGTTGGGAATAGCTCCCGTATCCGAAATCGTTGTTGAGGTTGGCTTCGGTCGCGGCGATGTTCACATAGCCCGCCTGGGTGGTTTGCACGGGGCCGGTGACCTGCAGATTGGCCTGGAACCCGAGGCCGCCGTCCAGCTTGTAGTTGACGAGGAAGTTGATCAGGTGGGTGGGCACGCCCGGATCGTTGAAGTTCTGGTTGGGGTTGAACACCACAGCCGTGCCGGCTCCGTCGATATTGAAGCCCGGTTGCGCCGGGAAGTTATAGAAACCGGCCGCCGAGTCCAGCCTCGTATGCAGGTAAGAGTAGCTGGCGGTGCCGAAGAAATGGGTGTTGGGCTGATAATTGAGCTCGAATTCGGCGCCGGTGATGTGCGCGTAGGATTCCTCGGTGAGGCTCGGGCCGGTGGATTCCTCGCGCCCCTGCTTGAAGCCGGCGATCGAGATGAAGAGCGCCTTGCCCAAGAGGTCGAACTTCACGCCCGCCTCCTCCAAGAGCGTGCCTTGGCGCAGTTGGCCGGTGACCGGAACGTTCATCGCGCCGACCGCCCCGTCGTTCGCCTGGGCATACACGTACTGCGCCTTGTTGTACGTGAGATAGGCGGACATCCACTCGGTCGGACTGTAGACCAGGCTGACGTTCCCGTTGTAAAGGCCGTACCACGCGGTGTGCTGCGACTCGGGCGGAGTCACGTAGTAGCCGTTGACGTTGGCGGGCGACGCGTAGGCCGCCTCCGCCGCCGTGTACAAGGGATCTGAATCGTTCAGCTGGACCAGGTCCCCGCGCAATCCGTACAGCACGCTCCACTGCGGCGAGAACGTCAGGCGGTGCTCGAGGAATATGGCGGCGTCCTGGAGGTTGGAATCGATGCTGGCGTTCGGATACAAAATGTTGCCGAATGCCGAACCTTCACCCGGGAAACCGTACTGGACGTGGCCAAAGGCGCCGGTGTAGGGGAACGCACCGCCGATCAGCTGCGCCGAGGTCGGGAACACCCACGTACTCGGACTCTGCGACAGGTCGAACACGCTCACGGGCTCGTTGTTGTAGTTCTGGATGTCGTACACGTGCGCGTAGCGGTAGGTGAAACCCGCGTCGATCTCGTTGCGAACCGGACCGAGCGTAAATCTTCCTTTGAAATCGGTCTTGTTCTCGAGGGTGAAACTACTCTCGGCCGTGTCGGCGTAGTAATCCTGGGTCTGGTTGTAGCGGTTGACGTAGTCGTAGAAGGTGTTGTTCACGATCGAGAAGTTATCGCTCAACGCGAGGGTCTGGATGATTTGCAGCATGGCGTGCACCGAGTGGGCACCCGTGCCGGCCGGTTCATCGATGAGGGTGCGCGGGTTCAGCACCGTGGAGCCGGTCATGTCCACCTCCGTGCCAAATCCAACCACATTGCTGAGCGCCGGAGCGCCGGTGAGGTAGGTGCTGTTGTCGATGAGGTTCTGGTTCACGCGGTTGATGCCGTCGTTCTCCCGGTAGCGGGTGTCGGTAATGTCGCCATTGATCGAGATCTTGTAGGCGGATGTGACCTGGGCGACCAGGGCGGCATACAAGGACTGCTGGTGGAAATACATGTCGTAGTAATAGCTGCCGCTGTCGTTGCTGGTGAAGCTCACGCGTCCTGCGACGTTGCCGGCCAGCGGACCGCCCGCATCGACGCTGAAGATGCGCTTCTGGTGAGTGTCCACCTCGGCGGCGGCGGTGGTCGCGAACGTGGTCATGGAGGGCATCTTGGTGCTGATGTCGATGGCGCCGCCCACGCCCGCTCCCGCTCCGCCCTGGACGCTGGCCGGCCCCTTGATGATGTCGATGGAGTCCACCATGTTGAAGCTGATCGGGGCGCCGTAGCCGTTGAGCGTGAAGCTGTCGCGCATCCCGTTGTAGAACATGTCCGCGTACTGGCCACGGATGCGGGGCACGTTCGGTTGACCGAACGAGGCGTCCGAATAGGCGCTCGAGGTCAGGGCGGAAAACCCACCGGGATTCTGCACGTCGAGGGCGTCGAGCTGTGCTTTGGACAACACCGTGTTGTTGCGCGGGGTATCCAGCACGCCCAGATCGAGCCCGTAAGCCGAGTCGGAGGTCACGGTGGTGGGCATGATCAGGTCACCGCGACGAATGCCGTGCACGACGATTTCATCGAGATTGTCCGATGAGCCCGACGGTGCGGCCACGGGATTCATGGGCTCGCCGGCTGGCTGGGCATCCGCCGAGTGGTAGGCCGTGAGGATTGAACCGGACACCAGACTCAAGCCACGAATCCACGACTTCATTGTTCCATCCCTCATTGTTTTGTATCCCTGCTTTTCTCGGGCGTGAGCAGCAGGCCCGCCGCGCCATCCCCTGCTCTTTGCAAGAATCGTGCGCACCGGCACTGAGCGGCCAATAGAAACGGCCTGGCGTCACCTGCCTTGCCGCAAAGTGCGGCCTCGGGAACGTGCGGGAAGCTCCTAACAACCTAATATGTTGAAGAAACTCCCGAGTCGACCGTGGGCGCGCGAAACGGGCGCTGATCTGCCGTCGATGGTTGCACAGTTGCGAGGCGCGCACCAATTGTGCACACCGGATGCCCCAGTTTCGTACATGGGGTGAGGACCCACGGCCGTATTTGCGCCTCATGGCGCTCCCACCGTATCGTTCGATCATGCGCGGCCTGTTCCTCGGCGTCATCCTGTGTGTCTTCCCGATGTCTGGCCGGGTCGCGCCTGGCCCGTCCGCACCGATGCCGATCAAAGTGGTGGTGGTGACCATGTTCGAGATCGGCAAGATGACCGGGGACAAGCCGGGCGAAGCCCAGTTTTGGGTCGAGAGGGACAGGCTCGATCGCGTGCTGCCGTTTCCGCTGGGTGAGCACGAGCTGCGGATGAACGATGCGGGATTGCTGCTGATTTGCACGGGCGCAGGCGTCACGAACTCGAGCAGTTCAATCATGGCCCTCGGTCTCGATCCTCGCTTCGACTTGAGGAAGGCCTATTGGCTGGTCGCCGGCATCGCGGGAGGCGATCCTCTCGATGTGTCGCTGGGTACGGCGGCGTGGGCGAAGCATGTGGTGGATGGCGACCTGCTCTACGAGATCGACGCGCGAGAGATTCCCGCCGACTGGCCGTACGGCATGTTGCCGCTGGGCGCGAAGAAGCCCAACGATGTCGCCGGCGGCTGGACCGTTGATACGATTCACTACGAGCTCAATGCAGCGCTGGTTGACTGGGCTTACACGCTCACCAAAGATCATCCTGTGGCGGACAGCCCCGGCATCGCACGATTCCGCCAGCAGTTCGCGGGGTATCCCGCCGCCCTCCGTCCGCCCTTCGTGACGGTGGGGGATTCTCTCTCCTCGAGCCGATACTGGCACGGCGAACGCATGAATCAGTGGGCCAACGATTGGGTGAAGTTGCAAGCAGGCAAGGACGCCAATTTCATGATGTCCAACATGGAAGATAGCGGTACGCTCACGGCATTGCGGCGCCTCTCGCGAGACGGTCGCGTGGATTTGAGACGCGTGCTGGTGCTGCGTACAGCGAGCAACTATTCGATTCCGCCGCCTGGAAAAAGCGCGGCGTGGAGCACGACGGCGGGGTATCCCGAGGGGGGCGTCCCCGCGCTCGAAGCGGCTTACCAAGTTGGAAATCGCGTCGTGCAGGCGCTGATCGCAGGCTGGTCCCGCTATCGCGAGGCCATTCCCGGCACCTAGCTGAAGCTAGCGCTTCGCCGCGAGATCGCCCTGCGGAGTCGGCGCGGACATCAGCTCGATGAACATCCTGGAAAATCGCGGCAGGTCGACATCCACTTGAGCATGTACCAGATGTACGTCGACGGCCGGCTTCAGTGCCTCGCTCCAGGTCAGCGTTTCACCGTAGGCCGGCCCGTGACTCACGTCGACGTCCATGTATAGATCGTCTCGACGAGTGATGATGCTCGGATCGATCCATGCGCAGGCGGCGAGCTCATCCCACAAGTAATACCTTTCCTGCGAATACTTCGCGATGTATTGAGCCGCCGGATTGGGGGACTTGGAAATCGCAGCCAGCATCTTTTCCGTGAACATCGCCTTGATCGACACATCCACGGTGGTGAGGTCGATGCGGGGCCAGTGGGCCCGCAGCGTGATTCGGGCAGCCTCCGGGTCGAACCAGAAATTGAATTCGTGGCGCGGACTGGTTGAGAATTCCGGATCATCGGTGTGCGGATTGAGGCTCCCGCCCATCACCACCAGTCCTTGCGACAGTTCGGCCAGACGAGGATCGAGTGCAATGGCGAGCGCGATATCGGTCAGCGGCCCCGCGGCATATATGGTCACCTGGTGCGGGTGGGCATGCACTTGCCGTATCAGAAAATGTGCCGCGTCTTCGGCGACGGGTTTGGTATGCGGCTCGCCCTCGAGCATCGGCGGAGTTTCCCAAGGGCCGAGGGGCGCAGCCGGTGCCGGCGGCTCGATGAGTCCGGGCGTCGCGGGCAGCGTGCTTAACTTCTGACCCCAAGCACCCAACCAGGCAACATTGCCGACCAAAGGTGCCATGAGGCGGGTCTCTTCCTGCGTCCGGATCAGTGGAAACACGGCCCCGAGCGCAACGGGCACGTCGGTCCGGCCGATCAATTCCAGGAGCCGCAGCGCATGTCGTGCCTCGTCATCGCGCCAGGCATTGCCGGTCACGACAGTGATCCCGAGGACTTCCACCTGCGGGGACTGCAGCAGCGCCATCATCGACATGATGTTCGAGCCTCCCGGTCCGGAAGTGTCCTGATCGATGATGACCAGGCGCTTTTGTGCGAGCGCGGTCGCCGATGCCGCCAGAGCGATGAGATTCAGCAGGAAAAGCCCGACGAGACTGCGGTTCATGGCTTCTCGAAGAAATCCGCCCCCACCGGCTTATGCTCGAGGATCTCATCGCGGGTCAGCCCAATGAGCTCGTGCGGAAATACCAGCCATTTGTCGGTGTCTAGAACGTAATAGTCAGGCACGAGCGCACTGCGATTGCGTGTCGACTTGTAGTACACCGTTGCGATGCGCCACTTCATCGGCCAATTTCGCCGGCAACGCTGCTTCAGTTCCATGATGACCGCCTCCACGCTGCGGCCCGAGTCGAACACATCATCGACCAGAAGGAGTTCGTCGTCTGCCGATAAGCGCGAGACGAGATAATCGACCGCGTGAACGCGAACGGTCTTGCTCTGTTGATCAATGCCCGTGTAGGAAGACGTGCGAATCGCGATGTGATCGGCATGTATGGAGTGGTACTCGAGCACTTCCTGCACGGCGATCCCGATAGGCGCACCGCCTCGCCACATGGCAACCAGGAAGGTCGGTCGAAATCCGCTTTTCACGACGAGTCTGGCGAGCTCCATCGAGTCCCGGAGCAGGGAGTTGGCGGAAATGAAGAGCTTGTCCATGGGAGGCAAGCTTACTGTAACTCCGCCCGCTCATTCCAAAAGCGGCCAAGGAGAGCCGCAAACCTGGGGCGATTTTCCTGCGCCGGAACAGGGACTGCTGGTGGTACCGCGCGCCTCGACGACCTGGAACAAGCGGCTGGCAGCTGAAAAAAACCCAGGATAATCAATGGTCGGGGTGACAGGATTTGAACCTGCGAGAGCATAACTACCTGAATAGTAAGAAAATTGGTTGCGACTAGCTACGCCACTCCTGCCGCTCCGGCGGCGGCCGTCCTTGGCCGCGAGGCCGCGTGCATCATCAATGAAGCTGCTGAGCCAAATTAGATCACGGCGCAGTGGACTTCAACTGCGCAAGAGTCGCCGGTGCCACGTATCGATGTGCGTAGCTGGCCGCGCGTTGGTCGAGGAGCTGGCGCCGTTCCGCCTCAGTCACCGGCCGAGTCTCCCCCGCCAGGGTCGCGGTCAAATCATGGAGCTTCACCACCTTGACGGTGCGTACCGCGGCATCGGCCGCCGTCGTCGAGTCAGCCAAAGCTTGCCATCGAATGAGAATATTGCCCGCATGGAGACCGTCGGTACTCAGCCAGTTGTGGACTCCCGGATCCTTCGCGGCGATGACGTAGGTGATCGTGCCGTCGCGGTTAGCCTGAGCTTGGGTGTTGTTAAGACTCCCGCTGCCGTGGATGTGCTCGAGCGATACGAGCCAGGGAGTGGTGAGATCGAAGCCCACGTATTGAGCGTCCAAGGGATCCAAGGTGACCACCAGCGCTTCATCGTCGGCGATCTTGAAGTTGCCATTCGCCGCAAAACCCCATCCGCCGCCGCGCGCGTTTGGCTTGGAAATGACATTGACCGCACTGCGTGTCGCAAAGCCGCTTTTCTCCCAGCCGACCACCGTTTCGGTCGCCGTCTTGAGCAAGGACGCCGCGCGATGCGCGACTTGTTGATCGCTCAACGCCTCATGGGTCGGCTTGCCTAGACGCTTGATCGAGACCTCGAGAGGTACTTGTCGCTGCCAGTCGCTGAAGGTATTTCGCACCAGAAGCACTCGGGCATTGTCATTGGTTCGAATATGGTTCTCGCGACCGCTCGCGGGCGATGAATCGACGGTGATCGTGAACGTGCCGTCGGCGCCCACCTTGATGTCGCGGTCGCGAAGCCCGGCCACCGGCGCATCGAGGTGCGCCTGCCTGCCATCCTCGCCCACAAAGCTGTCGTAGACCAGAAAGCTGTATTGAATCGGGCCCGGGGCATGTGATCGGACGCTGATCTCGTATTTGGAATTGCCGTCGACCGGGATGATTCGATAGACATTGTCGGGGTTGTCTATTCCCCAGCGCGAACCGGGAACCGCATGACCCAGCCAGGTGCGCGGCGCGGTAAATCCCCAGACGACTTTGGGCCGCTCGGGATCGCTGTCGGCGGCGTCCAGCGCCGTGGCAAAGGCCAGCTCTTCGATGGCCGGGTGAAGGGTGCGCTCAGCCTCAGGGTCGGCAGCGAAGGGGAGGGTTGCGAAGGTGCGTGAGGATGCCTCGATTTGCGCTTTGACCTCCGGGGTGGACACGATTTTCAAGGCGCGAGATTCGATGAGTTGCTGATCCGAGGTCGCGAGAATCGAGCTACCGGCGAGCGCCCCTCCGCTTGCCAAGATCATCGACAGGGCGAGCGCTGCGCATGGCGATACTCGGGCCGCATTCAAATGTGACATTTCCATATCGAGTACTCCTGACTTAAGTTTGGGTCGCGCGCGAGGCTAGCGTCCTGCGGTCACGGCGGCCCAATACCTTTCGATTCTTCGCTCATGCGCTTTCTTTCAAAGACAAAAAGCTCATAGCGACATAGAAAAACGATAGTCGTCGCCGCGCGCGAGCCAGGCTAACTTGCGTGGCGTCTTGAAAGCTCCATAACCACCAAGGGAAGTTCTTATGTTGACTCAGTCTCGTGCCGTTGCCACTGCGGCGGCATGGGTAGCCGTGCTCTTGACGACGCCAATCGCTTCCCACGCCACCGTCCCCGCGGATGCCGATGTGGCGGCGAGCGCGAATGATGTGGATTCAGGCCGCGGATTGGACGAAGTCGTCGTGACCGCAAGGCGGCGCGCCGAGAACGCGCAGAATGTGCCCATTCCGATCACCGCGCTCAGCGGAAGCTCGCTCGATCAGAGCGGACTGTACCGGATCGAGGATCTGAACGATCGACTGCCGAGCTTGAATGCGCAGTTTGCGAATCCGCGCCAAACCAGCATCGCGGTGCGCGGCCTTGGGAACAATCCCGCCAACGACGGCTTGGAATCGAGCGTCGGGGTCTATCTCGACGATGTGTACTTAGGTCGTCCCGGCATGGCGAATCAGGATCTGATCGATTTGGATCAGGTGTCGCTCTTGCGCGGCCCGCAGGGCACTCTGTTCGGCAAGAACACCACGGCGGGCGTCCTCAACTTGACGACTAGCGCTCCGAGCTTCACGCCGGGCGGCGTGGTGGAGGCCTCGGCCGGGAACTATGGCTACTACCAGGTGCGCGGAACGCTCACCGGTCCGATCGACGACGATACGTTCGCGGGGCGGATCAGTTATTCGAAGACCTATCGAGACGGCTTCATCGATGACGTGACAGACGGACGGCGCTTGAATGGCGTCGATCGCGACGGTCTGCGTGCGCAGCTCCTCTTCAAACCCAATGACGCCCTGTCGGTACGGGTGATCGGGGACTACGAGGAGGAGAACTCTCCGTGCTGCGTATCGGTGCTTTATAACCCAGGTCCCAACAATGGGGCCCTGCTCAAGGCACATTTGGCTGCGGCAGATGCGACCGAAGTCTTCGATCCGAATTTTTTGTCGACCAGCATCAACGACCCCCAGTACATGCAGGTGCGTCAAGGCGGGGGGGCCGTGCAGGTGAACTGGCGCCTGGACGGGGGCTATAACCTCACCTCGATCACCGCTTACCGCTCGTGGTATTTCTTGCCGACCAACGATGCCGACGACACCAGCGTGTCCGCCATCGTCAATGCCGGACAAGAGGACAAAGACGAGCAGTGGAGTCAAGAAATTCGCCTGGCATCGCCGACCGGAGGGCCGATTGACTGGGTGACGGGTCTTTACTACTTCTACCAATACCAGAGCAATCTTGCCTTTACCCAATATGGGCCGGCGGCGCACGCCCTCTATGGGTTGCCGGGATTCTACAACGATGCGTATTCGCAGGTGCGTGCGTACCCTGAAACCGACAGCTACGCCGCCTTCGGACAAGGTACCTGGCACATCACCGACCAGTGGAGCCTGACGGCGGGGCTTCGCGATACCCAAGAAGAGAAAACCAGCAAGATCGAGCGCAATGCGCCTATTGGCGCCCCCGGGATTGACTTGGCATTGCCTGCGTATAGCTCGGGGGATCTCAAGATCAGCGACAACAACGTTTCGGCGCTCTTGAGCTTGGGGTATCAGTTCGATCCCAATCTCCTCGGCTATCTATCGGCCGCGCGCGGTGCCAAAGCGGGAGGAATCAATGAGTCGGTGCCTGCGAAGGGGTTGACCGCTTCCTCGCTCTACGTCTCACCCGAGACCGCGAACGACTACGAACTCGGCGTCAAATCGACCTGGCTCGATCAGCACCTGCTCTTCAACGTGAATCTGTTCTGGACGGACGTGAAGGACTATCAGGCAACGCAACTCGAGCAAACCACGCCGGGGGTCTTCGTACAGACGCTCAATAACATCGGCGGTGTGCGCACTCGGGGCGTGGAGACGGAATTCACGGCGAAGCCGGCCGATTGGGTGGCCTTTGACTTCAATGGCTCCTACAACGATGCGGTCTACACCTCCTATGCGAACGCGCCTTGCTCGATCGAGGCGACGCTCGCCAAAGAGGTCACCTGCAACTTGACCGGTGAACAAGTCGTCGGTGCACCGAGATGGGTGGTGAACCCGGACGTGAACCTGACCCGGGAATTGGACGGGGGCCTCCTGGGCTATGCACTGGCGGGCTATTCCTGGCGATCCTCCTTCTTCGGCACGGCTGACAACTCCGAGTATGGGGTCGTCAAATCCTACGGGCTCCTGAACGTGCGCCTCGGGCTGCGCGGCGACCTCGGTTCGAAGAGTAAATGGGATGTCTCCGTCTGGGCGAACAACGCGCTCGACAAGCGTTACCTCGTGGGTGGGGTCAGCGGCCCCACCTTCGGCGCCTATTCCTTGTTTCCGGGCAATCCACGCTTTTGGGGCGCGACAGCTCGGGTGGAGTTTTAGATGGCAAGCGTGGCAGCGGACGTAGCGGGCTCTCCCGGCGCACGGGCGAGAGGTAGGTGGCTCCGGCGATCCGTCGGATGGATCGGGCGCGAGCCCTTCTTTCAGTTCATTGCGCTCGGTGCGGTGCTGTTCGCCGCCAGCGAGTACCTCGAAGCGCGTTCGAACTTCGCGCGCATCGATATCAGCCACGCCCAGGTGGAGGGCATCAAGAACAATTATCGGTTGCAATACGGCGCATCGCCCAGCGCGGACCAATTAAATGATCTGGTCGATCAGTTCATCAAGGAGGAGGTGTTCTATCACGAGGCGCTGAGACTTAAGCTTGATCAGGACGATGAGATCATTCGCCGCCGCCTGGTACAGAAATATGAATTCTTGCAGCAGGATCTGGGTACTCCGAAGGATCCGTCGGCCGCCGAGTTGCGGGTATATTACGATTCGCATCATAAGAACTATGAGATCCCGGAACGCCTGACGTTCAGTCAGGTGTTCTTTTCCGTCGATCGCGAGGGTGACGATGCGGCCAGGGCGCGCGCCGAGCGCGCCCTGGCCGAGCTGACTCGTCTGCGAGTCACACGGGCACCGGAGGACGGCGACAGTTTTCCCGGCGCCGTCGATTACGCCGGCGCGACACCCACCCAGGTACGCCGCGCCTTTGGGGCAAGCGCGCTGTCCGAGGCGATATTCGAGGCTCCAGCCGGGACTTGGTCGGGACCGTTCCGCTCGGGTTTCGGCTGGCATCTCGTGTACGTGTCGGCACGTGAACCGGCCGGCGTTGCCCCCTACGAGGCCGTCGAGGACGCCGTGCGCCGCGATTACGTGGATGCGGAGCGCAGCGCCCGCAACGCGGAAGCGCTCGACGCCTTAAAGAAGCATTTCACCATCGTGCGCGAGCCATGATCCGCATTTTCTCAAGCAAACGTCTATGCGCGGCGGCGCTCATGCTCGCGAGCGGCACCCCCTCGCTTTGGGCCCACGAGATTCGTCCGGCGTATCTCGAAATCACGGAAAACCCCCAGCATCACTTCGATGTGCTATGGAAACAGCCGAGTATCGGAACGCAACTGTTGCGCCTCGTACCGCAAGTATCGAATGGATTGCTCAATGCGAAGCCGACCGAGGAATCGGCCGCCAATAGCTTTCTCGTGCGCCGTTGGAAGGATGTCCACGTGACGCGCGATTCATTTGATGGCGCATCCATTCACATCGACGGCTTGGAATACACCATCACCGATGCCTTGGTGAATATCAGCTTCGCAAACGGGCAGGACATTCAAGAGATATTGAGGCCGCGAAGCCCGAGTCTGGTCGTGCACTTGACGGGAACCGGCAAAGTGCCGGTGCCTGCCTATCTGCTCCTCGGTATAGAGCACATTTTGACCGGCTTCGATCATTTGAGTTTCGTCTTGGGCCTGTTGCTATTGGTGAGATCGCGCCTCACCCTGATCAAGACCATTACCGCCTTCACGGTCGCCCACAGCATTACCTTGGCGGCCGCCGCGATGGGATGGGTGCACGTGAACCCCTCCGTGATCGAGGCCCTGGTCGCATTCAGCATCGTGTTCGTCGCCTTGGAGCTCGTGCGCGCCTATCGTGGTCAATACGGACTCACGGCGCGCTATCCCTGGGTGATCGCCTTCACCTTCGGACTTCTGCACGGCTTTGCGTTCGCGGGTTCTCTCGCCCAAATCGGGCTTCCTGAGCACAACATCCCCTTGAGTCTGCTGCTGTTTAACGTGGGCGTCGAAATCGGCCAGCTCCTGTTCGTTGGGGCGGTACTCTCATTGATCGCGCTGTTGCATCGCCTGCCAAGGCACTTACCGGATTGGACCGCCTGGATTACGCCCTATGCCATCGGCGGACTCGCCTCGTTCTGGGTCATTCAACGCCTACACTTTCTCACAAACTAACCTTGGAAACCCCCATGAAGCCAGCTACGCATCGCACCCGGATCTTCGCACTGGCCGCTGCCGTAAGTGCAGCCATTACGCCCGCTGTTCAGGCCGATCCCTCGGACCGACAGGCTTACTACGGTGATCTACACCTACACACGTCTTACTCGTTCGATGCCTACGTCTTGTTTGGCGCCAAGGTGGATCCCGATGCCGCCTATCGGTTCGCGCGCGGCGAGAGCGTCGATTTTTTGGGCAGTAGCGCCAAACGCAACGAGCCCTTGGATTTCCTCGCAGTCACGGATCACTCCGAGAATATCGGCGTGTTCAACTCGCTTGACGATCCAAACAGTGAGTTCTCCAAGAGCGAAGCGGGTCAGGCGTTCAAGGCCAATCCCGTCAAGGCCTTTTTCGACTCGATCTTGAGCGGTAAATTCGCCAGCGGCAAGCTATTGGAGGGCGTGAAAGATGCGAAAGCGCTCTCACAGTCTGCCTGGCAGCGGGAGATCGAAGCCGCGAATCGCAACTACCGGCCGGGGACCTTCACGACCTTCATCGCGTACGAGTGGAGCTCCATGCCGGACGGCCAAAACCTTCACCGCAACGTCATATTTCGCGGCGACAAGGCGCCGAATCCATTCAGCTCGGTCGATTCACCGAAACCCGAAGACCTATGGAATTGGCTCGATAACATCCGCAAAGAGGGTTATGAGGCACTCGCGATTCCTCATAACTCCAATGCCAGCAACGGGCTCATGTTCGACTGGAACGACAGCAACGGCCGGCCCATTGACCAAGCGTACGCCGAACAGCGCGCAAGCGATGAGCCGTTGGTCGAGATCGCGCAGAATAAGGGTGCTTCGGAGACTCATCCGATCCTCTCACCCAACGATGAGTTCAGCAATTTCGAGTTCTACGATCACCTGTTGATCTCACCCAAGAAGAGCAAGCCCGAGGGCAGCTACGTTCGGGATGCCTTGGGCAGGGGTCTCGAGATTGCGCAGCGCACCGGCGGTGTGAATCCCTACAAGTACGGCATCATCGGGGCGAGCGACTTCCATAACGGCTTGAGTACCTCGAGCGAGGAAGCCTTCGTCGGCACCTTTGGCGGCATCGATCCGACGCGCCCGCTTCCGAGTGTCCAGGATTTCTTCAAGAACTGGGGTGAGGCGCGCAAGATCGTCTCGGCGAATCTCTATGAGACGAGCAGCGGCAACCTCACCGGAGTCTGGGCGGAGCACAATACCCGCGAGGCGATTTACGACGCGTTCCGACGCAAGGAGACGTTTGCGACCTCCGGTACGCGGCTCAAGGTGCGATTCTTTGGTGGCTGGGATTACGGCGCGTCCGCACTCAAGGGTACGCAATGGGTCCATGAAGCCTACGCCAAGGGTGTGCCGATGGGCGGGGATTTGCCCGCGAAACCGGCAAGAGCTGCGGCACCCCAGTTCGTCACCTGGGGCGTGAAGGACCCGAACGGCGCGAATCTCGACCGCCTGCAAGTCATCAAGATCTGGCTGCAGGACGGTAAGCACGTCGAGCGTATTTACGAGCTCGCTCTGTCCAACGGTCGCAAGGTCGATCCGCGAACCGGTAAGGCGCCCGCGGTGGGTAGCACGGTGGATCTCAAGGCGGCGACGTACAAAAATACCATCGGTGCCACGGAGCTCTCCGCCGTGTGGCAAGATCCGGAATTCAATCCTCGCGTACCCGCTGCCTATTATTTGCGCGTGATCGAGATTCCCACGCCACGATGGAGCACCATCGTATCCGTCAAGCGCGGCGAGCCCTTGCCGCCGGATGTGCCGGCGACCATCCAGGAGCGCGCCTGGTCATCGCCCATCTGGTACGTGCCGGATCGATCACCGCAGCGGCTCGCTGCGACGCAGTTATCCACAAAAAACTAGAGTACCTATGCTCGTCATCCACCGACACTTTTCCATCAAAGATGGATAATATCGCCGGGGAAACGAGCGGATCGAGGTGTCGCAGTCCGCCGCCTGCCGTTCAAGCCAGCAACCCAGTCGTGCAGATCCTGGATCATCACTGTTTCGCCGGCAAGTCGTGGGCAATGCCTTGGTGGCAGTCGATGCAGGTGTAACTGCGCGGCAGCGACTGGTGCATGACCTCAGGGGTGATCGCAACCTGCGCCGGGTGACCCGCCGCGGCCATCGCCGCAACCGTATGGCAGCTTCTGCATTCGGCCGAATCGTCCGCCCGCAGCGCGCCCCAAACCCTCTCCGCCATTTCGAGGCGGCGCGCCTCGTACTAGGTGGGCGTGCCGATGGTGGACCGAAGGTGTTCCCAGCTGTCTCGCATTCCGGATGTCACGTGATCGAGCGTGCCGGCGAGGAAGTCGGGGGGAATGTGACAGTCCGCGCAGCCGGCGCGAATTCCGAGCGCGTTCGAAGAGTGCGGCCGATGCGAGAGTTCCGCGGCGGGCTTGGACATCTCGTGGCACGAGGTGCAAAATGCCTCGGTGGACGAATATTGCAACGCTGCGTAGCCGCCGCCGCCGACGGCGATTCCGGCGATCACCGCCAGCAAACCCCCCGCCGGGACGCCAAGCAAATACCAGCGTTGCGGCCGCCGCCACAACCATTCGCAGAATCGACGGCGCGTCGGTTCATTCAATGGCTGGCCGCTGAGCGATGGCACTGGGCACAGGCGACAAATGCGAGTTTGCCGTTGTGGCACGCAAAGCATTTTCCGTCGCCGCTATGGTCGGCCATTGAAATCAAACCCTGCTTTTGGGTTTCGAACAGTTGCGCGCCCGTTGCCCGCCATCGCGTGTGGCAATCCACGCACATGAAGCCGCGCGCCGCGTGGGTGCCATGATCGAAGATCACCGTTCCCTCGCCAGCGCCGCGGTAGTTGAACGCTCTCACCATCTGCGCGGCTGTGGCGATGCCGGCGGCGCCCAGCAACAGGCTCGTCAAACATATGCCGATGCAGAATGAGCGATTGTTCAAGGAGCGCAGCCTAGGCGCGGTAGTCCAAGTCGAG
>CAVSSU010000012.1:0-119688 GCA_963730565.1 uncultured Gammaproteobacteria bacterium | reverse complement strand
GGGAGCTGCTGGCCAAAGCTAATGGAAATGCTGCGGCGAAGTCGCCGCATCCATCAGGGTGCTGTTTTCTATCCTGACAGGGAAGACCGGGCAGCGCAGCCACAGCGCGCGACTCCCAAGTCCTTGAGCGACTCGACCGGCGCGACGGGTGAGCGAGCGCAGCGTGGCATTCAAGAAATGCTGGCGCTCTCTCGCTTGAGGAATCCAGCTGGCCCAGCCCCGAGCAGGTGATCGCCGCCCCGGGGCAGTGCTCGGCGAGTATGCGCGCCGCCCTCGCGTTGGTACCCTCACCGCACGGGCCCGAACACACCGACCACGGCGATCCAGGTCGACGCCGAGCGCGCGGACTGTCGGTGCCGACGCGGGCGATCTCCCCGGGCGCCAGCGGCGCAACGGGCGTGCCCGTCGAGTTGAAGCTGCCGGTGGCTTCGAAGATAATGCTCCACCGACCTGCCGCGCGCAGATCTTCGGGCGAGCTCGACCATCGGCGGCAGGAGCGGTTGGCGGGCCGGGCGTAACCGCACCCCCGCGGTTGGGTCAGATGACGGCGCTCGGATGACGGCATGGTGAACTGCGTCGTGCCGATGACCACGAGCCCCACTTGATCGGGGCGCGCAGGCTGACCTCTTGGAGCACCTGCCCCAAGCACCTGCATGAGTCCGTCCATCCCCCCGGCGTGGTCGGGACCTTCACGGACCGCGCGCACACGGCGCGCTGCTCCATGACCCACCGCGTCGGTATTGGTACCGCCGACATCCACCCGGATACGGGAACATGTGCACCCTTTGCGTTGGAACAGCGCGAGCGATCACCGAAGGATAGGTTGTTTTGAAATTGGTCAGGTGACCATGTGGTGCCCGGGCGGCATCGCCGAGCGCGGCGCGCGAGCATAAACAGATGCCGTGAGCTTCTTGCAAGAGGCTTCTAAGGTGAAATTTGACGGGTACTTTCCTGATAGGGTGGAGCGCACGCGCTGCCCGCCGTTGTGTAGCCGTCAGCGATGGGTAGGGACAGCACGTGGTGCCCTCCTGGCGCGACAAACTCGCGCGCCTCTTGGAGCGCAGCGGGCCCCCCGGGAAATCCTTCAATCGTTTGAGGAGCGAGGCGGCGAAGGGGGCGGTGAGCCCCGCGTTGCCGGGCCGGGCTCGGCGAAGGCCCCCGGCAGCAGCCGTTCCAAGCGCTCGCCGTCCTCGATGAGCACCGCGAGCAGGCCTTGCCGCCCGCGCCTCGCGCAGCGCGACGCGCAGATGCCGCGCCCGCCACCGCCTCGGCCCCCGCTTGATGCCGAGCCCGGAGCCTCGAATAGCGCCGAGGGAGACGCGCGCTGGCGGGGCTCCGAGTGCTGGGACGACGCGCGAGCGCGGCGCTGAGCCGCACCTGCTCGGCGCGCGGCATTTCGCGCTCCAAGGCATGCGCAAGCCGGAGAGCCCGCTCTCGGATCGGAGCGGCGGCCGGAGGGGCGTGCATCGGTCGAAGTATTCGTACTCCTCGGAGGAATATCCCCGCCTCCGCATGGCGGCGGGCCGCCTGCAGCAGCCGGATTCGAATCAGCGCCAGGCGCCGGCTCGAAGCCCCCCCGCGCCGCTTGCCCTCGGCGAGCGCGCACCGATCTTGAGCTGCTCGAGTGCGGGCGCGCCCCGGCGGGAGAGCCGTGGCGAGCGCCACCGGCGCCACCACCCGGGGGCAGCAGATCCGGCCAGCTGTCGCCCACTGACCAGTTCCTTCGAGCAGGGGCTGGAATTCCACCACGCAGTCCTCGAAAGTGGCCCTGCTCGAAAAGGTGGAGCGCGTTTTGAGCGAGCCGATCATGGTGTATTTGGAATTGAATGCCTGATCCGATTCACGCAGCAGGCTCTCGGCGCGCTCGACGCGCCCTGGGCGGCCCTCCGCCGAGGTGCCCGGGCTCTCTCTGCCGAGATGCACGTGCATGAAATGTGACAGATACGGCACGCCCACACGTTCGTAGGCCGCAAGCGCCTCCTCGGGGCGCTGGCGCGCCTCGGTGAGCGCATCTGCCTGCAGAGAGGGGTGATTGAGTTTGGCAAGCAGAGCCCGCGCCAGAGGCTGGTCGCCGGGTTCCACGAAAGCCTGCAGGCGCCCCGAGCTCGTGCATCACCTCGAGCGGCGGAGCTGCCGCTCGATTTTGAGCGACATATCGGCGCGCAACAGCAGCAATTCCGGCCGGCGGGATACCCGTAAGCTGCGCAGGTCGACCGGCAGTCCCGGATGGCGCGCCTCGAGGCGCAGCAGCGCCTCCCGCGTCTTGCGGGTCTTCACCACATCGAGTGGCGCGCGAGGAAAATGTCCTCCGAGCGCTGCTCGAGCTGCGGGCCGAAGAACCCGAGCACCCGCTCGAGGGCGTGGTAGCCGTGGGCGTAGCCATAGTACGCACCACCCGCCCGGCGGAAGAGCTCGAATGCCCCATCGAACACCGACACTCAGCAGGGCCGCAATCGCGGGTGCCGGATCGGTGAGGCTCCCGTAGAGTCTCATGAGCCGCTCGCGCACGCCGGGCGCACGCGCGGCGCTCCGCGACGCAGGCCCGATAGCGCCGAGGCACCCGCTCGCCCGCGACAGGCGTCTCGCCGCCCTCGTTCACGAGCAGCCCGCAAGGCAGGGCGAGCGTCTCGAGCGCCCCGGCGGGCAGCGGCATCGACGCGGCTGCGAGCAGCACGGCGAGCGCGTCCTCGGAGAGCTCCGGCAGCACTTCGCGCTCGAGAAACTCCGGCAGCAACGCGCGAACCAAAGCCTCGCGTCCGTCGAGCGCGGCATCCACCAGCCACGCCCAACCGCCGGTCGCGGCCAGCAGGCCTTCCTCCCCGGCGCGGGTGTCTTCGATCCCACGAAGGTTCTGCATCAACCAGGGTCTCGACGAGCCCGTAAGCTCGCGGCTTCAGAGGACCGCTGCGGCGGCGGATGTGAGGCGAGAGGCGATCAGCAGCCGGGGGCAGTATCCCGGTACCCCTTCCGCCGCGCTTTTGACCGCGCTCTCGAGAGTCTCTGCCGCGGGATCGTCGAGCAGGCCAAAGCCTCGCTCGGTCAGGCTCGGGCGCAGGTGCTCGAGCAGCCGGGTCTTTCCGCTGCCGGCTGTCGCGCGGAGCCAGACGATGGGGCGCGGGAACGGAGCAGCCGCTGGCGAGTCGCAAGGTACGGCGTTCGAGCGCGTCGGTCGCTCGCGCGAGAGGCCGCGGCTGGCGCGATGCGCGTGATCTTAGACATCGACGTGCGAGGGGCGGCACGAAAGCTGCGCGAGCGCCAGCGCAAGATCGCGTATAAAAGCGCGGTGACGAGGAGCGCATCGAGCGCGGCGACGCTGGTCAGCCGCAACAGGCCGGCTGAGCCCAACAAGGCGATCCCGCGCCCACCGCCCAGCCCCGAGCGCCGTCGGCTCGATGCCGCGACTTTGGCCGCCGCTGACCAGATAGTCGCTGCGCCGCAGCCAGTAGAAATCGATGACGATGATGCTTGCTAGCGGCACGAACACTATCGAGAGGTAGAAGAGAAAAGTGAGGAAGTGGTCGAGGACATGAGAAACGCCGCGAGCGTGCCGAGCGCCCGCAGGTCACGGTGGTGGTCGTGTGCGAAAGGCGTGGGACGGCCGCATCGGCGCTCAGGGCCGCGCTGTAGAGGTTCAAGGCGTTGAGCAGCCAGCTGCCGCCGATCACGATGGCGAACGTGGTGGCCCCCAAACCCATCGCGAGCATCAGGTCGAGCATTTGGTCCCATGCAGCGAGTGCCACGAGTCCGCCGATGATCATGTTCCCCGCATGGCCGCCCCAAATGGTGAGAATCGCGGTCCAAATAGCTCCATGAGCCGGCCCGATGAAGCGGCAGGTATCCGGCATGATCACCGCACCGACGATGTAGCCGCCGACGATCGCCGAGACGGCATCGCCGAAGGACATCCCCGTGGCCGGTGCGCGCGCGAGAAGATTGGCCGCCGAGTCGCGCCCCAGCGATTGCACCAGCAAGAGGGCGCACACGAGGGCAGCCCCCGTCAGTTTCGACAGGCGATCGACTGCCTTGAGCCCGACGAGGGTGGTAGCGGTGATGAGTATCCCGGCAACGAGCTCCGAAGGCCACGTGGGCCCCTGGTAGTTAAACTGCGCCTGGACAGCCGCTGATCGAGTCGCCGAACAGATTGAGGTTGACGCCGAACCAGCCGATCAGCGAAAGCGCGAAGGCGAGGTTCAGGAGCATCGAGCCCTTCGCGCCGAAGGCGATGCGCGCGAGCATATAAGAAGAGAATCGGGCGCGGCAGCCGACGATGCTGGTAAAAATGCCGATCACAGTCAAGATTGCCGAGCCGACCAGAACGCTCGAGAGAAAGACAGCCTGCTCTCGTTGGCAAGGTCCATTCCGGTGATTAGCCTCAGCAGCGAGACGCTGAAGAGCACATTGATGGTCGCGATCGCCACCAAGGCATCGAGCGCTCGGGCGGTACCCGGCTGGTTGAAAATTCATCGGAATCCATCGAATGCCTCGGTGCTCGTGCCATCCCCAGTGAAGGCGGGTTGATCTTAGTTACTTGAGGACGGCGAGGCCAGCAAAAGCCGGTTGAGGAGGGCCGGGCCGACCGGTAAGCGTTGCGGCGGCGCGGGGCGTGGCAGCGCCTCGTCTCTGGCTATCCGCGAGCAGCCAGCTTCTGGCGGGGGCATAATTGGGCGCAGCGTGAGTTGGGAGATGAATAATGCCCCCGTCCGTTGGCTTCCGTCAGGGCACCATGACCGTTGGTGACGTTCACTCCGTTTGTACCCTACCGCCTGATCCCGGCGGAACGTCTGTTGCTGAATGGCGCAGAAACCGTCGACGTTGGCAGCCGAGCGCTCGACATCCTCATTGCGCGAGGCCGCAGGGGAGGTGGTTGGACCGCGCGAATTGATGGCCCGCGCATGGCCGAGGGTCGTGGTAGGCGAAGGCAATCTCAGGGTTGCGGTCGCGGACCTGCGAAGGGCGCTGGGCGATGGCCAGAATGGGGTCAGATTCATCGCGAACGTGACGGGCCGGGGATATTGTTTCGTTGCACCCGTTGTTCGCGACGCAGCGCAGCCATCGAGGTTGTTTCCGCTTCCGTCCGAGTCTCCACCGACTCAGAAGTACAAAGTGTCCTCGATTGAGCGTGCGCCGCGAAAACAGCGCTCCTCAACCATGAGGGATTGGATGGTCGAAAGTTAGTGACCATGAAATTGCGCAGCTCGGAGCGTATCATTGTGGGCATGGCCGCAATAACTCCCGCAGAAGCCCAGGCTTACTTCAAGCGTTGGGAAATGGTCAAAGAGGTCGAACTCATCGAACTGCGCCGCACGTCCATGGACTCGAAGCTACAGCAGTTGTCGGCTCTAATGGCATCGCGCGGCCTCTTTGGTGTGGATCCGGAGCGCGAGCATGGTGTGCAGCTCGTGCGTGATCGGTGGGCCCTTCTTCGGCAAGCATTGCGTGGTTGACCGCGTCCCGGCAACCCTGCTGGCCGCGCTCGCCGATTTGGTGAAGTGGCTGGATGCATCGAGTATGCCGTCCATGGTCATCGGGGGCGTCGCGGCTTCGGTGTTGGGTCATCCACGCCTGACCCAAGATGTCGATGCCCTTGCAATCCTTCCCGAAGGAGAATGGGCCGATGCGGTTTCCACTGCAGCCAGTTATGGAATCCTTCCCAGAATTGAAAACCCGCTCGACTTCGCGCGCCGAAGCCGCGTCCTTCTGATGAGACATGTGGAGTCCGGGATCGACATCGACGTTACATTTGGCGGTTTGTCGTTCGAACAGGCGGCGATCGACAACAGCGAGATTCACGATATCGGCGGGCTGCGCGTACGCTTGCCGCGTGTAGAGGATCTGCTCATCATGAAGGCCGTTGCCCGGCGGCCGAAGGACCTGCAGGACATCGAAGGCCTGCTTGCTGCGCATCCTGAGGCTGACGTCGTTGGCGTTCGGCGGTGGGTCAGCGAATTCGCGATTGCTCTGAGCACGTCTGATATGGTGGACGAATTCGACAAATTGGTGGCGCGGAGCAGGGTAAAGCCTTGATCCGCGGCTGTGGCGACCTAATTATCGCTCAGATGGTCAGAAAGAACGCGCTCGCAGAAGCGGCGACCGAGGCCAGTGCGCATATTGCGATGGCGTAATGAAAGGCGGACAGAAGAGCGGGACCTGCGGCGCCGAGAACGCCGCCGATCAAGGCCGTTGCCACCATGCCTCCGGTGCGTGCGACCGCACTATTCAGGCCGGAAGCGGAGCCGACATGTTGTTGGTCGACCGAAGCGAGGACCGCCGTCGTGAGCGGCGCGACAGCGCCGGCCATACCGATTGCGATCAACAGCACAGAAGGAAAGACAGTCGTCCAATAGGCGGCGTCCGCCTGAATTCAAGGGCGAGCAGGAATCCGCCCGCCACCAGCAGCGGTCCCAGCGTCAGTGGAGCGCGCGGTCCTATTGCCTGCCACGGCTCCCATCAGGGGGGAGGCCAATGCCAACACCATGGCCAAGGGGACAAGCGCCGCACCGGCCTGCGCGGCGGAATATCGACCCGCCTGAATCAGCACGAACGGGACCAGCACCAGGAGGGCGCCCAGCGCGCCATACAGCAGGGCAGTAAGGAGGGTGAGTCCAATGAAGGTCAGGATGGCGAGGGGCGTCCAGCCCGCGTGAGCCGAGCCGATTGTGAGTCCCCATATCAGTGCTCCGAGAGAGGCGGTCGCCAGCACACCGCCCAGTAGGTCCAGCGCCGGGGGAGTGTCCTCGCGGGGAGGATTTCGGATGAAAATGAAGGCCAAGACGACAGCGCCGGTCGCGAGGGGCAGATCGATCAGAAAAATCGAGCGCCACCCGACCGTGTCGATCAACCAACCGCCGAAGACGGTGCCGAGCGCGCCCATCACGGCGCCCACGGATGCCCAAATGCCTATCGCGCGACCGCGGGCTTCGCCGGCAAAGGCTGCCCCTAGAATTGCCAAGCTGTTTGGCATCAATAACGCGGCGCCGACTCCCTGCAGTCCGCGAGCAACCAGCAGCCACATCAGCCTGGGGGCGAGCGCACAACCGATCGATGCGGCCCCGAATACGGCGGTGCCCGCGATCAAGATACGCGCGTGCCCGTAGCGATCTCCGACGGCACCGCCAAGAAGCAGAAGAGCGCTGAGAGGCAAAAGGTAAGCGTTGATGACCCACTGCAAATCGGAGGCATCGGCCTCAAACGTGGCGCCGAGTGAAGACAAGGCGACATTGACCACCGAACCATCAATGAATGCGAGGCTCGAGGCCAAGATGGTCGTCGTCAGCACCCAGTTGGGGTGGTCAGTATCGCGGGCGGTTTGCGGCTGCATAACCAGGGCTCACGAGCCATGGGACCGGGCCGCAAAGTCGGCAGGCATTTTGATTCGGGCGTTGGCGGCAGAATCCGCCGAGGACTTGGCGCCCCAAAAAGTTACCGAATCGGCCAGCACGGGGGTCTGTAGCGCCGCAACTGTCACCATTACAATAAGACAAAACGAACGCATTCCTCGATTCATGGCGGACACCTGAACTTCCTCGAATGGATCAAGTCAACCCATAAGCCTACTTGCGTTGGAGTTCACCGTCTTGGTACTTTCGCGTCGCTTTTTTATCAATCTTGCCATTGCCGGGGTTGCTGCTGGGTCCGGAGGAGCCAAGCTCGCGCTCGGGCGGACGGCGGCCATCGACGGGCAGATAGACCCGAGCCTGCTGCGGCGCGCGCTCGATGCGCTGAATCGCCACCGCGGGAGCATCGTTCATCAAGACGTTATGGGCGTCGTAGACTTCTCCCTTCCCTCGCGTGCACCGAGGTTTCATCTGGTAAACCTCGCCGATGGCACCGTGCAGTCGCATCTGGTGGCGCATGGCAGGGGTTCCGACCCGTCTCACACAGGATGGCTCGAGCGCTTCTCCAATGAGCCTCGCTCAAACGCGACATCGGCGGGAGCCTATCGAACGGGCTCGCTCTATGTGGGTGCTCATGGTCGCTCGATGCGACTCGAGGGGCTCGACCCGACGAACAGCAATGCCCTCTCTCGAGCCATCGTGGTGCATAGTGCCTGGTACGTGAATCAGGAGGTGATCGGCCACACCGGCATGCTCGGTCGCAGTCAGGGCTGCTTTGCGGTCGCGGACTCCAGCCTGTCCGACATCACGATGCGGCTGGGGGAAGGCCGGCTTATTTACGCGGACAAAGCTTAGTAAGAAGCGCACGCGATTCAGCCGGCTCTGTAAGGTAAAATTCCCCGGCCTCGCGGCGATGAGGTTTCTGGCTGATGACCTTACTTCAGTCTTTGGGTATCGAGCTGCCCATCATTCAGGCTCCGATGGTAGGGGTGTCTTCCCCCGCACTGGCGGCGGCGGTGTCCAAAGCCGGTGCGCTCGGATCCATCGGAGTGGATCGACCGATGCGCAGGGCGCGCGCAGAATGATCGCAGCGGTTCGCGAGCGAGCGCGGCGCCCTCTCAACGTGAATGTTTTTTGCCATCAGCCGGCAAAAGCCGACCCCTCGGTCGAGTCAGCGTGGCTTGAGTATTTGCGTCCCTATTTCGCGAGGTTCGACGCCAAGCCTCCGCCTGCACTCAAGGAATCTATCGGAGTTTCTTGGAGGACGACGCGATGCTCGCCGCGCTGCGGCTTGTCAGCGAGCAGCGCGGCGAGCATCGCGTCGTCCTCCAAGAATCTCCGATAGATTTCCTTGAGTGCGGGCGGAGGCTTGGCGTCGAACCTCGCGAAATAGGGACGCAAATACTCAAGCCACGCTGACTCGACCGAGGGGTCGGCTTTTGCCGGCTGATGGCAAAAAACATTCACGTTGAGAGGGCGCCGCGCTCGCTCGCGAACCGCTGCGATCATTCTGCGCGCGCCCTGCGCATCGGTCGATCCCACTCCGATGGATCCGAGCGCACCGGCTTTGGACACCGCCGCCGCCAGTGCGGGGAAGACACCCCAGCCATCGGAGCCTGAATGATGGGCAGCTCGATACCCAAAGACTGAAGTAAGGTCATCAGCCAGAAACCTCATCGCCGCGAGGCCGGGGAATTTTACCTTACAGAGCCGGCTGAATCGCGTGCGCTTCTTACTAAGCTTTGTCCGCGTAAATAAGCCGGCCTTCCCCCAGCCGCATCGTGATGTCGGACAGGCTGGAGTCCGCGACCGCAAAGCAGCCCTGACTGCGACCGAGCATGCCGGTGTGGCCGATCACCTCCTGATTCACGTACCAGGCACTATGCACCGACGATGGCTCGAGAGAGGGCATTGCTGTTCGTCGGGTCGAGCCCCTCGAGTCGCATCGAGCGACCATGAGCACCCACATAGAGCGAGCCCGTTCGATAGGCTCCCGCCGATGTCGCGTTTTGAGCGAGGCTCATTGGAGAAGCGCTCGAGCCATCCTGTGTGAGACGGGTCGGAACCCCTGCCATGCGCCACCAGATGCGACTGCACGGTGCCATCGGCGAGGTTTACCAGATGAAACCTCGGTGCACGCGAGGGAAGGGAGAAGTCTACGACGCCCATAACGTCTTGATGAACGATGCTCCCGCGGTGGCGATTCAGCGCATCGAGCGCGCGCCGCAGCAGGCTCGGGTCTATCTGCCCGTCGATGGCCGCCGTCCGCCCGAGCGCGAGCTTGGCTCCTCCGGACCCAGCAGCAACCCCGGCAATGGCAAGATTGATAAAAAAGCGACGCGAAAGTACCAAGACGGTGAACTCCAACGCAAGTAGGCTTATGGGTTGACTTGATCCATTCGAGGAAGTTCAGGTGTCCGCCATGAATCGAGGAATGCGTTCGTTTTGTCTTATTGTAATGGTGACAGTTGCGGCGCTACAGACCCCCGTGCTGGCCGATTCGGTAACTTTTTGGGGCGCCAAGTCCTCGGCGGATTCTGCCGCCAACGCCCGAATCAAAATGCCTGCCGACTTTGCGGCCCGGTCCCATGGCTCGTGAGCCCTGGTTATGCAGCCGCAAACCGCCCGCGATACTGACCACCCCAACTGGGTGCTGACGACGACCATCTTGGCCTCGAGCCTCGCATTCATTGATGGTTCGGTGGTCAATGTCGCCTTGTCTTCACTCGGCGCCACGTTTGAGGCCGATGCCTCCGATTTGCAGTGGGTCATCAACGCTTACCTTTTGCCTCTCAGCGCTCTTCTGCTTCTTGGCGGTGCCGTCGGAGATCGCTACGGGCACGCGCGTATCTTGATCGCGGGCACCGCCGTATTCGGGGCCGCATCGATCGGTTGTGCGCTCGCCCCCAGGCTGATGTGGCTGCTGGTTGCTCGCGGACTGCAGGGAGTCGGCGCCGCGTTATTGATGCCAAACAGCTTGGCAATTCTAGGGGCAGCCTTTGCCGGCGAAGCCCGCGGTCGCGCGATAGGCATTTGGGCATCCGTGGGCGCCGTGATGGGCGCGCTCGGCCCCGTCTTCGGCGGTTGGTTGATCGACACGGTCGGGTGGCGCTCGATTTTTCTGATCAATCTGCCCCTCGCGACCGGCGCTGTCGTCTTGGCCTTCATTTTCATCCGAAATCCTCCCCGCGAGGACACTCCCCCGGCGCTGGACCTACTGGGCGGTGTGCTGGCGACCGCCTCTCTCGGAGCACTGATATGGGGACTCACAATCGGCTCGGCTCACGCGGGCTGGACGCCCCTCGCCATCCTGACCTTCATTGGACTCACCCTCCTTACTGCCCTGCTGTATGGCGCGCTGGGCGCCCTCCTGGTGCTGGTCCCGTTCGTGCTGATTCAGGCGGGTCGATATTCCGCCGCGCAGGCCGGTGCGGCGCTTGTCCCCTTGGCCATGGTGTTGGCATTGGCCTCCCCCCTGATGGGAGCCGTGGCAGGCAGGATAGGACCGCGCGCTCCACTGACGCTGGGACCGCTGCTGGTGGCGGGCGGATTCCTGCTCGCCCTTAGAATTCAGGCGGACGCCGCCTATTGGACGACTGTCTTTCCTTCTGTGCTGTTGATCGCAATCGGTATGGCCGGCGCTGTCGCGCCGCTCACGACGGCGGTCCTCGCTTCGGTCGACCAACAACATGTCGGCTCCGCTTCCGGCCTGAATAGTGCGGTCGCACGCACCGGAGGCATGGTGGCAACGGCCTTGATCGGCGGCGTTCTCGGCGCCGCAGGTCCCGCTCTTCTGTCCGCCTTTCATTACGCCGTCGCAATATGCGCACTGGCCTCGGTCGCCGCTTCTGCGAGCGCGTTCTTTCTGACCATCTGAGCGATAATTAGGTCGCCACAGCCGCGGATCAAGGCTTTACCCTGCTCCGCGCCACCAATTTGTCGAATTCGTCCACCATATCAGACGTGCTCAGAGCAACCGCGAACTCGTTGACCCACCGCCGAACGCCAACGACGTCAGCCTCAGGATGCGCGGCAAGCAGGCCTTCGATGTCCTGCAAATCCTTCGGCCGCCGGGCAACGGCCTTCATGATGAGCAGATCCTCGACGCGGGGCAGGCGTACACGCAGCCCGCCGATATCGTGAATCTCGCTGTTGTCGATCGCCGCCTGTTCGAACGACAGACCGCCGAACGTAACGTCGATGTCGATACCGGACTCCACATGCCGCATCAGAAGGACGCGGCTTCGGCGCGCGAAGTCGAGCGGGTTCTCAATTCTGGGAAGGATCCCATGACGGGCTGCGATGGAAACCGCATCGGCCCATTCTCCTTCGGGAAGGATCGCAAGAGCATCGACATCTTGGGTCAGGCGCGGACGACCTAAAATCGAAGCCGCGACGCCCCCGATGACCATGGACGGCATCCTCGATGCGTCCAGCCACTTCACCAAATCGGCGAGCGCGACCAGCAGGGTTGCGGGGACGCGGTCAACCACCCAATGCTTGCCGAAGAAGGGCCCACCGATCACGCACGAGCTGCACACCATGCTCGCGCTCCGGATCCGCCCCAAAGAGGCCGCGCGACGCCATTAGAACCGACAACTGCTGTAGCTTCGAGTCCGTGGACGTGCGGCGCAGTTCGATGAGTTCGACCTCTTTGACCATTTCCCAACGCTTGAAGTAAGCCTGGGCTTCTGCGGGAGTTATTGCGGCCATGCCCACAATGATACGCTCCGAGCTGCGCAATTTCATGGTCACTAACTTTCGACCATCCAATCCCTCATGGTTGAGGAGCGCTGTTTTCGCGGCGCACGCTCAATCGAGGACACTTTGTACTTCTGAGTCGGTGGAGACTCGGACGGAAGCGGAAACAACCTCGATGGCTGCGCTGCGTCGCGAACAACGGGTGCAACGAAACAATATCCCCGGCCCGTCACGTTCGCGATGAATCTGACCCCATTCTGGCCATCGCCCAGCGCCCTTCGCAGGTCCGCGACCGCAACCCTGAGACTGCCTTCGCCTACCACGACCCTCGGCCATGCGCGGGCCATCAATTCGCGCGGTCCAACCACCTCCCCTGCGGCCTCGCGCAATGAGGATGTCGAGCGCTCGGCTGCCGACGTCGACGGTTTCTGCGCCATTCAGCAACAGACGTTCCGCCGGGATCAGGCGGTAGGGTACAAACGAGATGACGTCACCAACGGTCATGGTGCCCTGACGGAAGCCAACGGCATCGGGGGCATTATTCATCTCCCAACTCACGCTGCGCCCAATTATGCCCCCGCCAGAAGCTGGCTGCTCGCGGATAGCCAGAGACGAGGCGCTGCCACGCCCCGCGCCGCCGCAACGCTTACCGGTCGGCCCGGCCCTCCTCAACCGGCTTTTGCTGGCCTCGCCGTCCTCAAGTAACTAAGATCAACCCGCCTTCACTGGGGATGGCACGAGCACCGAGGCGTTTCGATGGATTCCGATGAATTTTCAACCAGCCGGGTACCGCCCGAGCGCTCGATGCCTTGGTGGCGGATCGCGACCATCAATGTGCTTCTTCAGCGTCTCGCTGCCGACGCTCATCACCGGAATGGACCTTGCCAACGAGAGCACCCAGGCTGTCTTTCTCGAGCATTCTGGTCGGCTCGGCAATCTTGACTGTGATCGGCATTTTTACCAGCATCGTCGGCTGCCGCGCCCGATTCTCTTCTTATATGCTCGCGCGCATCGCCTTCGGCGCGAGGGGCTGGATGCTCCTGAACCTCGCCTTCGCGCTTTCGCTGATCGGCTGGTTCGGCGTCAACCTCAATCTGTTCGGCGACTCGATCCAGCGGCTGCTCCAGGCGCAGTTCAACTACCACGGGCCCACGTGGCCTTCGGAGCTCGTTGCCGGGATACTCATCACCGCTACCACCCTCGTCGGGCTCAAGGCCATCAATCGCCTGTCGATGCTGATCGTGCCGGTGCTGCTCCTCGTGTGCGCCCTCTTGCTGGTGAAATCGCTGGGGCACGACTCGGCGGCCAATCTTCTCGCGCGCGCACCGGCCACGGGGATGTCCTTCGGCGATGCCGTCTCGGCGATCGTCGGCGGCTACATCGTCGGTGCGGTGATCATGCCGGATACCTGCCGCTTCATCGGGCCGGCTCATGGAGCTGTTCGGACCGCGATTCTCACCTATTTTGTCAGCAGTGCGGGCATCATGATCATCGGCGGACTCGCGGCTCTCGCGCTGCATCGGACCGAAATGCTCGACCTGATGCTCGCGATGGGTTTGGGGGCCGCCGCGTTCGCCATCGTGATCGGCGGCAGCTGGCTGCTCAACGCCTTGAACCTCTACAGCGCGGCCCTGAGCGTCGATGCGGCCATCCCGCGCCTTTCGCGCACGACCACCACCGTGACCTGCGGGGCGCTCGGCACGCTCGCGGCGTTTCTCAATATCCTCGACCACTTCCTCACTTTTCTCTTCTACCTCTCGATCGTGTTCGTGCCGGTAGCGAGCATCATCGTCATCGATTTCTACTGGCTGCGGCGCAGCGACTATCTGGTCGGCGGCGGCCAAAGTCGCGGCATCGAGCCGACGGCGCTCGGGGCTTGGGCGGTGGGCGCCGGGATCGCCTTGTTGGGCTCAGCCGGCCTGTTGCGGCTGACCGGCGTCGCCGCGCTCGATGCGCTCCTCGTCACCGCGCTTTTATACGCGATCTTGCGCTGGCGCTCGCGCAGCTTTCGTGCCGCCCCCTCGCACGTCGATGTCTAAGATCACGCGCATCGACGCCGGCCGGCGGCCTCTCGCGCGAGCGACCGACGCGCTCGAACGCCGTACCTTGCGACTCGCGCAGCGGCTGCTCCGTTCCCGCGCCCCCATCGTCTGGCTCCGCGCGACAGCCGGCAGCGGAAAGACCCGGCTGCTCGAGCACCTGCGCCCGAGCCTGACCGAGCGAGGCTTTGGCCTGCTCGACGATCCCGCACCAGCGACTCTCGAGAGCGCGGTCAAAAGCGCGGCGGAAGGGGTACCGGGATCCTGCCGCCGGCTGCTGATCGCCTCTCGCCTCACTCCGCCGCCGCAGCGCTCCTCCTGAAGCCGCGAGCTTACGGGCTCGTCGAGACCCTGGTTGATGCAGAACTCTTCGTGGGCATCGAAGACACCCGCGCCGGGGAGGAAGGCCTGCTGGCCGCGACCGGCGGTTGGGCGTGGCTGGTGGATGCCGCGCTCGACGGACGCGAGGCTTTGGTTCGCGCGTTGCTGCCGGAGTTTCTCGAGCGCGAAGTGCTGCCGGAGCTCTCCGAGGACGCGCTCGCCGTGCTGTTCGCAGCCGCGTCGATGCCGCTGCCCGCCGGGGCGCTCGAGACACTCGCCCTGCCTTGCGGGCTGCTCGTGAACGAGGGCGGCGAGACGCGTGTCGCGGGCGAGTGGGTGCGCTCGGCGCTATCGGGCCTGCGTCGCGGAGCCGCCGCGCGTGCGCCCGGCGTGCGCGAGCGGCTCATGAGACTCTACGGGAGCCTCACCGATCCGGCGCCCGCGATTGCGGCCCTGCTGAGTGTCGGTGATTCGAATGGGGCATTCGAGCTCTTCCGCCGGGCGGGTGGTGCGTACTATGGCTACGCCCACGGCTACCACGCCCTCGAGCGGGTGCTCGGGTTCTTCGGCCCGCAGCTCGAGCAGCGCTCGGAGGACATTTTCCTCGCGCGCCTCTGGATGCTGGTGAAGACCGGCAAGACGCGGGAGGCGCTGCTGCGCCTCGAGGCGCGCCATCCGGGACTGCCGGTCGACCTGCGCAGCTTACGGGTATCCCACCGGCCGGAATTGCTGCTGTTGCGCGCCGATATGTCGCTCGACATCGACGGCACGCCGCCGCTCGAGGTGATCGCGAGCTGGGGGCGCCTGCAGGCTTTCATGGAACCCGGCGACGAGCTCTCGCGCGGGCTTCTCTTCAACTCGATGGCCATCGGTTACCTGCAGGCGGATGCGCTCACCGAGGCGCGCCAGCTCGCCGAGGAGGCGCTTGCGGCCTACGAACGTGCGGGCATGCCGTATCTGTCGCATTTCATGCACGTGCATCTGGCGGAAATCGCCCTTCGGCACAGCCGCCTCGCGGAGGCCGCCGGGCACATCGAGCGCGCCGAGAGCCTGCTGCGTGAATCGGATCAGGCATTCAATTCCGAATACGCCATCATCGGCTCGCTCAAAACGCGCCTCGCCTTCGAGCAGGGCCGCTTCGAGGACTGCGTGGTCGAGATCCAGCCCCTGCTCGAGGAACTGGTCAGTGGCGACAGCTGGCCGGATCTGCTGCCCCGGGTGGTGGCGCCGGTGGCGCTCGCCGCGCTCTGGCGCGGGGGCCTCAAAAGCGCGCTCGAGCAGCTCGATCGGTGCGCGCTCGCCCAAAGCAGGCGGCACGGGGAAACTGCGAGCCGGCGCCTGGCGCTGATTCGAATCCGGCTGCTGCAGGCGGCCCGCCGCCATGCGGAGGCGGGAATATTGCTCGAGGAGTACGATCTTTCGACCGATGCACGCCCCTCCGCCGCGCTCGAGATCGAGAGCGGGCTGATCCGGCTGCGGCATGCCTTGGAGCGCGAGAGCTCGCGCGCCGAGCAGGTGCGGCTCAGCGCCGCGCTCGCGCATCATCCGGCGCTCGAGCCCCGCCAGCGCATCTCCCTCGCGCTGCTCGAGGCTGCGGCTCGGCATCAAGCGGGGGCCGAGGCGGTGGCGCGGCGGCATCTGCGCATCGCGCTGCGCGAGGCACAGGCGCAAGGCCTGCTCGCGGTGCTCATCGAGGACGGCGAGCGCTTGGAACGGCTGCTGCCGGGTTCGTCGCCGAGCCCGGCCCGGGCAACGCGGGGCTCGCCGCCTTCGCCGCCTCGCTCCTCAAACGATTGAAGGATTTGCCGGCCGCCCCGCTGCGCTCCAAGGATCTCGCCGGTTTGTCGCGCCAGGAGCACCGCGTGCTGTCCTACATCGCTGACGGCTACAGCAACAAGCAGGCAGCGCGTGCGCTCGCCCTATCGGAAAGTACCGTCAAATTTCACCTTCGAAGCCTCTTCAAGAAGCTCGCGGTACGCTCGCGCGCCGCGCTCGGCGATGCCGCCCGGGCGCGCGGCATCGTCACCTGACCAATTTCGGCAAAAACCTATCCTTCGGTGATCGCTAGCATCTCCCAACGCAGGGGGTGCACATGTTCCGTATCGGGGTGGATGTCGGCGGTACCAATACCGACGCGGTGGTCATGGAGCAGCGCGCCGTGCGCGCGGTCGTGAAGGTCCCGACCACGCCCGACGTGATGGACGGACTCATGCAGGCGCTTGGGCAGGTGCTCGAGGCGGCCGCGCTCGCGCCCGATCAAGTGGGGCTCGTGGTCATCGGCACGACGCAGTTCACCAATGCCGTCATCGAGCGCCGTCATCTGACCCAGACCGCGGTCGTACGGCTCGCCCGGCCCGCCAACCGCTGCCTGCCGCCGATGGTCGACTGGCCCGAAGATCTGCGCGCGGCGGTCGGTGAGCATATCTTCGAAGCCGCCGGCGGCTTCAACTTCGACGGCACGCCCATTACGCCGCTGGCGCCCGGGGAGATCGCCCGCATCGGCACCGACATCCGCGCGCTCGGCATCGACTCGATCGCCGTGGTCGGTGTGTTCGCCCCCGTGCGTGACGATGCCGAACGCGAGGCGGCGCGCATACTCGCCGAGCACTGCCCCGGGGCGGCGATCACCTGCTCGGCCGACATCGGCCAGCTCGGATTCCTCGAGCGAGAGAGCGCCAGCATCTTGAATGCCGCGCTGCGCTCGCTCGCCCGTCGCACGGTCGAGTCGCTCAAGGACGGAGTCGCGCGCTGTGGGCTGCGCTGCCCGGTGTTCCTGTCGCAGAATGACGGCACCCTGATGGATGCGGCGACCGCCGCGCGTTTTCCGGTGCTCACTTTCGCCAGCGGCCCCACCAACTCGATGCGCGGCGCCGCGTTCCTGTCGGGCCGGTCGGAGGCGATCGTGCTCGACATCGGCGGCACCACCACGGACGTGGGGCTGCTGCAAAAGGGATTTCCGCGCCAGGCCTCGACCACGGCCGATATCGGTGGCGTGCGCACCAACTTTCGCATGCCCGATGTCTTCAGCATCGGCCTGGGCGGCGGCTCGCTGGTGCACGAGAAAGACGCTCGCCTGCACGTCGGGCCGCGCAGCGTCGGCTACGAGCTCACCCAGCGTGCGCGCGTGTTCGGGGGCGAGACACTGACCGCCACCGACATCGCGGTGGCTGCGGGACGGGCCCGGATCGGAGATCCGGCGCGGCTCGCCGGACTCGACGCCGGTGTGGTGCGCCGCGCCTTGGAGAACATCGAGTCGCAGCTCGCGCTCGCCGTCGACCGAACCCGCCTGTCGGCCGAGCCCATCCCCCTGATCGCCGTCGGCGGCGGCAGCATCTTGATGCCGGAGCGCCTGGCGGGCCTCGACGTGATCCGCCCGCCCTACTTCGCAGCGGCGAACGCCATCGGCGCCGCCATTGCGCAGACCAGCGGCGAGGTCGACCGCATCTATTCCCTCGAGAGTCTCACACGCGAGGCGGCGCTCGCCGCGGCGGAAGCCGATGCGCGCGCACAGGCTGCCGCGAGCGGCGCCCTCGAGCATTCGATCGTCGTGACGGAGCGCGAGGACGTGCCGCTCGCATACCTGCGCGGCAATGCCACGCGCGTGCGGGTCAAGGTCGTCGGCGACCTCAAATTCTGAAGAGGAAGGTCATGCGCACTCTCAGCACATCGGACATCGAGGCGCTCGCGATCGGAACCGCCATTTTGGGCACGGGCGGCGGCGGCAATCCCTACATCACGAAGCTCCGTGTGCTCGAGGAGCTCAAGCGCGGCCGCCACGTTCGTCTCCTCGGGCTCGATGAGCTCGAGGACGACGCGCTGGTGCTCTCGATCGGAGGCATCGGAGCGCCGGCCGTGTCGATCGAGAAGCTCGAGGAAGGGACCGAGGGGGTGAGGGTGTTGCGCGCCTTGGAGGAGTTCCTCGGCGCCAAGATCGACGCCCTGATCTCGGCGGAGATCGGCGGCGGCAACGGGCTCGAGCCCATGGTCACCGCGGCGGCGCTCGATTTACCCGTCGTCGATGCCGACGGCATGGGTCGCGCCTTTCCCGAGATGCAGATGACCACGTTCTCCATCTACGGCCACCGCTCCACCCCCGCGGCAGTCTGCGACGAGCACGGCAATGTGGTGCTGTTCCGGCACGCCGTCTCGGAGCTTTGGTTCGAGCGGCTGGCCCGCGCCACGGTGGTCTCGATGGGCGGCACCGCGATCGGCGCCGAGGCGCCGATGCGGGGCCGGTACGTCAAACGCGCGGGCGTCCCGGGCACCGTCAGTCAATCGATCCGTTTGGGGCACCTCGTGCTCGAGGCCAACCGGGCGCACCGTTCAGCCATCCCGGAAATCTGCGCCCAGGAGCACGGCATTCACCTGATCGACGCCAAGATCGTCGATCTGAAGCGCCATCTACGCGGCGGCTTTTCGGTGGGCACGCTCGAGCTCGAGGGGATCGATGCGCATGCGGGCTCGAGCGCGCGCATCGATTTTCAGAACGAGTTCCTGACCTTCGAGCGCGCCGGCCGCATCGAGGTGTGCGTGCCCGACCTCATCGTCATTCTCGACGTGGATTCGGGGCATGCCATCACCACCGACGTGCTGCGCTACGGGCAGCGCGTCGTGGTGCTTGCGCTCCCCTGCCATCCGTTGCTGCGCACGCCCGAGGCGCTCGCGGTGGTCGGACCGCGCGCCTTCGGCCTCGAGAACGCCGAATTCCATCCTTTACCGAGACCCGGAGAGTGAGCCCCATGAGAGCCCTGATTGCGCTTACAGCCGCCGTGCTGTCCACGACCGCTGTCGCCACCTTCGCAGCCGAGGGCGACTCCTCGAACGAGCTTGGCGAAATCGTCGTGACCGCCGAGAAAACCAGCGAGCCGCTGAGCAAGACACCCATCAGCATCTCCGCCGTGTCCTCCGCCGTGCTCCAGGAACAGCACATCACCGACTACGAAGAGCTGTCGCGGGCGGTCCCGAATCTTTCCTATTCGAGCAACGGAGGTCCCGGTCAGGCGAATATCGAGATCCGCGGCGTCGCATCGCAGGCGGGCTCAGCCACCACCGGCATTTACCTCGACGATGTGCCCATCAATATCCTGAACATCTACACCTCGGGCGCTACCGAGCCGCGCTTCTTCGACGTGGATCGCATCGAGGTGCTGCGCGGCCCGCAGGGCACGCTCTACGGCGCGAGCTCCATGGGAGGGACCATTCACTTCGTGAGCAACGCCCCGGACCTCCATGAGTTCTCGGGCAGCACTCACAGCTGGGTGAGCGATACCCAGGGCGGCAGCATCAACACCGAGGCGGACTCCAGCGTGAATCTGCCGCTGGTCGACGGTGTGGCGGCTCTGCGCATCGGGGCGCTGCTCGACCACGAGAGCGGATGGATCGACCGCAACGACGCGGGTACGATCGCCGCCACCAAGATCAACCAGGTGAATACCGCGGTGGTGCGCGCGACTCTCGACTGGCATCCGACCGACGGCCTGTCGATAGAGCCGTCCCTGTTCGTCCAGCGGGTGCGCACCGGCGGCCAGGACACGTTCGGGCTCGCCCTCCCGGAATTCGAATCCCCGACCCTCGTGCCGGAGAAGGAAAGCGATGAGGACGCGATCACGAGCCTCACCGTGAAATACGACTTCGGCTGGTCGGATCTCACCTCGGTGACCGGATACTTCTGGCGCGCCAACGACCGCAAGATCGACGGGACCTACTACGACAGCGCCTACATCGGCGGCTATCTGCAGCAAACCGAAGGCTACGGCGGCGCGGAGATCTCCGGGCTCGCGGCTCCGGTGCAGTTCAACACCAACGTGAATCAGATCAACCAGGAAGTTCGGCTCGCGAGCAAGCCGGCAGGTCCCGACAACCCCTGGTCGTGGCTCGGAGGGTTCTATTATTCGCGCTCGCGAACGGGGCTGCTCGACAACGAGTACATCCCCGGGTTCAACTCCACCTTCGAGTCGATCTATCACGCAACCCCGCTCGACATCCTGGGCGCGGCCTTCCCGAACGACCTCGTTTACAACGCGTTCACTGAATTCGTGAATACGCAGGAGGCGCTGTTCGGTCAGGCGACCTACCAGATCATCCCCGGGCTCAAGGTGACGGCTGGTGCGCGCTACGAGAAGGCCACCGAGGAGCTTTCCTTCAACTCCCTGGGCTATTTTGCGAGCGGCGCCCCCTTCTCGGGCTCCGCGACGGGCTACAAAACGACGCCCAAAGGGGTGATTTCCTACGAGATCGGCAAGACCATGATCTACGCCTCCGCCGCCGAAGGATTCCGCGACGGCGGCATCAACCGGCCGGTCCCGATCCCACTGTGCTCCGGCGACCTTGCCAACCTCGGCCTGACCCAAGCTCCGCCTTCGTACAAGGCGGATTCGCTCTGGAGCTACGAGCTCGGGGCCAAGAGCCGCCCGCTCTCCGACCGGCTGTCCATCTCCGGGTCGTTGTTCGACATCCGCTGGAACAACATCCAGACCGACATCATCCTGCCGACCTGCACCTTCGACATCAAAGATAACATCGGGAGCGCGGAAAACCGCGGCGTCGAGTTCGAGACGACAGCGCGCGCCACCGAGGATCTGAAGATCAACCTCAGCGGCAACTTCACCGATGCGCGCATCACCCAGCCCGTCACGATCCTCGGGGTCGAGCGCGGTGATCACGTGCCCGGCGTGCCGCGTTACCAGTTCTCGACCGCCCTCGACTACACGCACCCGGTCTCCGACAATGTACGCGGGCGATGGGACCTCAACGGGCAATGGATCGGCCCGAGCCAGGGCACGATCATCCACACCGATCCCGATTTCTCGCGGCCGGCCTACTTCGTGATGGGTGGCAATGTGGGTATGCAGTGGCAGCGCTTCGATCTGTCGCTGTTCGTGACCAACCTGCTCGACCAGCACAAGGTATTGCAGCGGCCGAACATCGCCCTGGTCGAATATGGAGTGACGGTTCGGCCGCGGACGGTGGGGCTGGCGGGGAACTATTCTTTCTGAGGATGGATCGACCGAGAATTCACTTCAGGGCTGCGTGAGCCGTCGGAGGGAAGCAGCGCCGTTTACGCCGACGCAGTGGCGAGTGTGAATTTTTGGACAGGCAATAATGCGGTTACCGCTATTCAGGCGCTCCGCAGAGCACCGTCCTCGGCGACCAGCCGTGCAGCAATGCCGCGCAGGACATCCTTTTTGATTTTTCCGGCTGCGGTCCGCGGCATGTCATCCACCAGTTCCAAGCGCTCGGGAAATTTCTGCCGGGCGACCCCGGATCTCTCCAAATGGCAGGACAGATCGCGCAATGTCAGCCCATCGTGCCTCGCTATGACGAAGGCGCAGACTGCTTCGCCGAGCCGCGCATGCGGCATCGACACGACGGCAATCTCGCGTATCGCCGGGTGCTCCATGAGAATATCCTCGATTTCCTTGGCCGAAATGTTCTCGCCGCCGCGGATGATCAAGTCCTTCTTGCGCCCCGTGATGACCAGCGCGCCGGCGGGCGTACGGTACCCCAAATCTCCTGTATGGAAAAAACCTTCCGCGTCGAACGAAGCGTGAGTAGCGGCAGAATCAACGTAGCCGACGCATTGCGCAGGCCCGCGCGCCAGAATCTCGCCCTCTTGCCCCTCTGGCACGGCATTGTTCCGGTCATCGACGATGCGCACCTCGAAGTCAACGATGATCCCGTCAGTATCCGCAGCGGTCGCTTCATCGTCCACACACCCTCGACCAATCAATGGCACCTCGGTTGCACCGTATACGCGAAACGCGCGGCACCGCCTGAGCACAGCGTGCGCCCGGCGGATCAGCGCCGGCGGAACAGCCGCCCCGCCGCATGCGAACACTTTCAATGAGGGCGTTTCGCTTCCCTTGCGCAGCGCCGCGTCGAGAAACTCTTGCAGGAAGGTTGTGGCACTGATGGTCATCGCCAGTCCGTGGCGGTCAACGAGATCCACAGCCTCGTCGGCGTTCCATCGTTCCATGAGCACCGTGGGGCTGCCCCAGCCAAACGGCGCCTCGAGTCCCCATAGATACCCCGTGATATGGGTGACCGGCGAAGGCATCAAGATCGCATCAGTCGGAGCAATCCCCCAGAACTCCATGCACCCCTGCAGCACCCGCGCAATGGTTTCGTGGGTATGCATGACCCCTTTGGCGGCACCGGTGGTGCCCGAGGTGTACAGCACGAACTTGACGGCATCGCTCTTGATGGCCGGCCACTTCATCGACCCCGCATCCGTGTGCATCAACGAGTCGTAATCGATGACATCCGCCTGCCGTGCGGCGCCCGTCGGTCGCACGAGCACGATGTGTTCGAGCTTCGGGCAGCGGGCGCGGATGTTGAGCGCCATATTCAAGTGATCGAAATTACGCAAGGTATCGGTGACAAACAGCACCTTGGCATTGCAGTCGCGAATAATCGCGGAGGTCTCGAACTCGCGATAGATGGGCACGATGGGGTTGACGATCGCGCCCACCAGAGAAGCGGCCACATCGATGACGGCGGCCTCGATCCAGTTGGGCAACTGGAAGCTGATCACATCCCCCGGCCTTACACCCAGCCCCCATAGTCCGGCGGCCACACCCCGTGCTTCCGCCAGGATCTCCGAATAGGTAATTGAACGTCGGCCGTCGCGAATGCAAATGCGCTCTGGCTCGGCGGCGGCGCGATCGCGCGCGTCGTCGGCGAGTGTACGGTTTCGCCAGATGCCCGCTGCGCGGAACGCTTGGGTCGTTTCCGGATCGAGCCGGACCTCCAAACCGCTGACGTTGATCATGCCGTCCCCCGACTTCAAGACCTTCAGATGCGCTGCGCGGCCCTTTCCAACTCGGCAGCTGCTTTCTCCAAGCGTTCGAGCGTCCGCTCGAGTCGATCGTCCCTTGCGGCGGGCTCCGCTGCCATGCCGCGGTATACGACGTTCGCGATGCTGTCCGCTACCTCGTCAATCTTGAAATCGCCCTCGCGACGCAAGAATGACCAGGTCTGGTGCTCGATGCAGCCGAAGATCATATCCCTGAGCAGCGACGGCGACACGTCGTCGCGAAATTCTCCGGATTTCACGGCCTCCGCGCATACCATCCGCACGTCGGCGGTAAAGCGTCTCGTCAACGTGAACAGCGATGTGCTCCGGTAGGTGGGCAACGGCCGCATCTCGATCAAGACGAATCGGCTCACCGCCGGCTGGGTGCGCACCAGGTGCAGCACGCGCCAAATCAAATGCCGCAATCGATTCCACGTGCCGCGGATGGATTCCAGACCAAGGTCCTCTGCCAGCAGCGCCTGCAGCCATTCCTCGGCCACACGCAGCATCAATTCCTCTTTGGTTTTGAAAAAGCGGTACAGCGTGCCTTCGGCCACGCCCGCGTGCTGGGCGATGGCCAGCATGGAAGCGGCTTCATAACCGCGTTGCGCTATAACCACACGCGCCGCCGCCAGAATTTCCGCGCTGCGCTCGCTCGCCGGGAGCCTGGAAACGGATTTCAAATGCATCTTGCTCGCCATGGGTTTCCGCACCTTCCTCAGGAATCCTTCGGAGCGAATTCGCCGAGCATGAGGCGTATCCCGCCGACCGTGCCCACAATCGCTTCGCGGGCGATGTCGAACCTCTCGTAAACCTTGGACGGGGCTGCGCCGAGCAAGTGCGGGGAACGGCCGCTCACACGCTTCACGTTCTCGACCGCTTGATCGAGGTCCGACACCCCGAACACCAGGCAATAAAACCCCTCGCCGTGTGCCGCCAGGTGCTTCTCGAAGGCCGGGACCTCCCGCGTGGGGCAGACCAGTTCGATGCCGCTTTTCCACGAGATCCATATGTAGATGCCTTCGTCGCCCTCGCCCACTTCGTCCCAGTCGTCGATGCCGAGCAGTTCAGTGAGCTTGCGACGTGCGTCGTCCTGGTTTTGGCGATTGCGATACAGCAGCAGCACGTGGTCGATCCGTCCGGCATTGCATCGGCCCGCGCGGGTGTGCTGGGTCATTTGATTGCTCCAGCCGCCTTGAGCGACTCGATGTCGGCGGTTGAGAACCGCCATTTGCGCAGCGCGCTGTCCGTGTCCTCCCCGGGTGCAGACGGGGCTTTGCGGAGCTCTGAGGGCGTCACCGAGAACCGTGGCGCGGGTGCGGGATTCAGCACACCGTCGAAATCGACATGGGTGCGGCGCGCCCGATTGTGGGGATGCCCCACGCTTTCATCCATGTCCAAGATCCCCGCAAAGCACGCATCCGTGCCCTCGAGCAGCTCGCACCACTCGTCGCGGGTGCGCGTCCTGAAAACCTCCTGCAGCCGTTCCCGCAGCTCCGGCCATTTCGCCCGGTCATGTTGGTCCGGTAAATCGGCGGCGCTCAGACCAAGCCGGTTCACGAGGTCGCGATAGAATTTCTGCTCGACCGCGCCCACCGCGACGTAACGGTCATCCTGCGTCAGGTAAACGTCGTAGAAAGGTGCGCCACCGTCGGTCAGATTGGAGGCCCGTTGCAGGGACCACTCGCCGGCCTGCTTGAAACCGTAATGCATGGTGAGCAGATTGACGACGCCGTCTGAAACCGCTGCATCGACCACCTGCCCGACACCGGTGGCACGCGCCGAGATCAGAGCCGCCAGAATGCCCATCGCCAGGTACAAAGCGCCGCCGCCGAAATCGCCGACCAGGTTCAGCGGAATGACGGGGCCGCCCTCGGCGCGGCCGATCGCATGCAACGCGCCGGTGATTGCCAGATAGTTGATGTCGTGGGCGGCCGCCTGACTGAGAGGTCCCGACTGACCCCAGCCGGTCATTCGGCCGTAAATCAGCTTGGGATTGGCCGCGAGGCAGCGTTCAGGACCCAGTCCGAGTCGCTCCATGACGCCCGGACGAAAGCCCTCGATGAGCGCGTCGGCTTCGGCAACCAGACGCAGCACCGCTTCCCGGCCTGCAGGAGATTTCACATCGACGGCGATCGATTGCTTGTTGCGATTGAGGAGGTCGTAACGCGGCGGCATCGGAATGCCGATTTCAGCAGCCGCGAGACGATCCACGCGCAGCACTTCGGCGCCCATATCCGCGAGCAACATGCCGCAGAACGGCGCGGGCCCGATGCCCCCCATCTCCACCACCCGGACTCCGGACAGCGCACCCATTATTCGATCACCCCCCGCAAAGCCGCTCGCAGCTAGGCGGCTCGACTGCGCCTGGCGTCTATGGCCTCGAACATCGCCTCGACCCGGCTGTTGACCAGTTCATCCTTGTAAAAGGAGTCGTCGGTCACGTCGCCCTCGAAGGTCGATGTCTGGATCCCCAACTGCTTGCTGGCTGCGTCCGCAATGAGGAATTGCGGATTGGTGAAGGCGCGGCAGGTGCGCGATGCATGCAGGACCATGCCGTCGACCTCATACTGCCTGCACAGTTTGAGAATCTGCCCGATGAGAATCGGCGCGCTGTGGTTGTTGGGACAGACCAGGTAGTTCTGCGCCATGCCGAGCACCGGATCTTGGGGATCGATGAGATCGGGCTCCTGCCAGAACGCCATGTGGGTGTAGCGGCCGGCCACGACCGCCGCATCGTATTTGGCAAATTTCTCCGCCAACCAGCCGACCTTGTTCCAATTCATGATGCCGTCGAAAAACAATCGATACTTTTCCTTGTGGACCGCGCCCTCGGAGCGAGCCACACGCTCGGCCACTTCGTCCCGCAAGGCTTGGAAGAAATCGACCATCGGTTTGCCCACCGGCAGATGATTGATTGGCGCGATACTCGCCACCCAATCGAAGAAACTTGCGGGGGCAGGCCGCTTGCTGCACATGGCCATTGCCTCCAGGCGCAGCTCCGAGCCTCGCTTGACCTGACGCATGAGTTCCCGCAACCGGTCCCAATCGTAGGGCTTGCCGGTCTGTTGCTCGATGAACACCACCATGTCGCGCAGCTGCTTCGCCACATATTGGGAGGTCTCCTCCCACTCCTGGCCCTTCAGGTATCCGGCGTCCGGCTTCTGCGCCCAGATCCAGGGCAGCGAGACGTTGAAGATCGGAATCTTCTTTCCGAACAAACGCAACGTCATTTCGTCCCATTGCTGCCCGGTGCTGCAATATGCGTAGGCGCTTATGATCATGTCCGGTGCCGGCAACCTGGAAGACAAGTACTTGTCTTCGGCCATGCTCACGAATGGGGCATCCGGTGGAACAGGATTGCGCAGATTGGTGACTGCGCAGCCCAGATGTGTGCGCGCATACGAGCAGAGCTCACGCTGATAACCGCGCTCTTCGGCCGCCTTCTGCGCTGGGCCTTCCTGATGACGGGCGGCCAGCATCGCCGAATAGGCCTCTCCATGCACCCAGCAGATGTCTGCCGCTTGCAGAAACGGGTTGATGGCCGATCCCTCGTACCAACAAACGAGTTTCCCCTGTTCTTTGGCACGGAACACCATCTCCCAATACTCGTTCACCAGCTTGCCGCCGAGCTTGGTCGCGGCGAGCTTGTTCGCTTTCTTCACATCGGGCGTTGCCAGCGTTTGCATGTGCGTATCCTTTCCGGGGTTCAAATTGATGGTCGCCGTCACGCGGCTTGTCTGCGCCTGACGATCTCGACGAAGGTTTCGACGCGGGTGCGCAAGCCCTCCAGGGCCATTCCCTCGTGCTCGGTCTCGATGAGCAGATGGGGCACACCATGGCGCTCGAAAGCCTCCTTCACTTCGGGGTAGTAATACATGTGCGGCTCGCAGAATTTTGCCATCAGCACGATCACGCCCTCGGCGCGCTCCTCCTTGACCGCATTGATGAGGTAGCCGTCCCAGTCGACATTGTTCTGTACGCGGGTGGGGCACGGTACCTTTGTATTGCGCGCCATGTACCACTCGGCCAGCGCATCGACGGGGTCACCCGTCTCGCGGACGTCGGTCGAGATGTAGCGGAATCCATGATAGAGGTCGTCTCCGACGATGGTCGCTCCGCAGGATTCGATCAGGTTGAGAATCTCGAGCTTCGGCGCCTGGCAGAAGTGTCCGGACAGATGCAGCCGTACATCGTCACCCGCGCGGGCACCGAGGCTCTCGACGTGCTGCACCAACGGTTCGAGCAACACGGTGTGCTCCGCCTTGTCCATGATCATGCTGGACTTGACGATGTGCTGCATTTGCAGCGACGTGAGCCCGCTGCGACCCTGCTTGCGCAGCTCGTAAAGACGGCGCATGAGCTGCCGGTTTCGGTTGAAGACACGGATGCTGGCACGCAGCGCTTCGGGGTCGACCGGATGGCCGACCACTTCCTCGAGCTCGCCCTTGAGGCCCGTCAAGCTTTCGACGGCGCGGCCGTGGGTCCAAGGATCGTTCATCGACGAGATCAATTGATAGAAAATCACCCGGGTATTCGGCAATTGCATGCGGATCGCATCCGCGGCCCCGAGCAATTGCACGCAGTGATCGCCGAACAGGATGACATCGAGTAGGGCGAAGTCGCCCTTCGCCGCCTGGTCCACCAAGCTGCGGGTGAAACCGCAGTAGAACGGATACAGAAGTCCGTGACCGACGGTGATGGCTTCTTCGGATTCCTGCAGGATGACCGGCAAGGTCCCTGCCGCATGCCCGAGCTCGCCGGGGAAATTCATCGGGAACGAGCCCACCACTCTGCGACCGGTGCGCTTTTTCCACGCTGCCGCGTACTCCAGAGGGCGGGCGGCGGCAGCCGCGAATGGCGCCAGATAATTATTCATATCGACTTCCCCCGTTGTGCGGGTGTGGACCAACGAACACGCGCTGCCGAGCAACTATAGAGAGCCAGACTCATTAATGCAAGACGAGATTATTTATCTGCGTACAACTGGGGTTTCAAGAGCATTTATATAATATATCTTATTGATTTTTATCTAATATTTATAAATGAACGACATTTATTAATGACGCAATGCAACCCTAAATACTCTCTCTGCATTGTCATCTGCCCGTCTTTATCGCAGTGCTCCTCATTACCTCAGGTAGCCTGCATCTGAATGTCGCCTGTCCGAATGGCCTCCAAGATCTTGAATTTCTGAAGCTTGCCGGTTTCGGTGGCGGGAAACGCCGTGGCGAAGCCCCACGAGCGCGGTGTCTTGAATGCGGCGAGATGAGCGCGGCAGAACTCGTGCAACTCTCGAGGCGTCGGAGTGTCGCTCGGTGATTTCGGGATGATGACGGCCGCCACCTGTTCACCCCAATGCGCGTCCGGGATCCCCACGACGGCCGCCGAACCGACTTTGGGGTGTTCCAGGAGCAGTAATTCGATCTCGCGCGGGTAGACGCTTTCGCCCCCGCGCTTGATGAGATCACGGAGGCGCCCCGTGATCTTGAGATAACCGCGCCCATCCATGGAGCCAAGATCGCCCGAATGCAGCCAATCATCGTCATCGATGGTCTTCGCGGTGGCCTCCGGCATGTTGAAGTAGCCGAGCATCGTCTGGTAGCCGCGAATGCAGATCTCGCCGGCGGCACCGATGGGCAGGACCGCACCGCTGTCCGGATCGGCGATCTTCACCTCGACCTGCGGCATGGGCCGCCCGATGGTCCGCGCTTGATCCTCGAGGGCATCGCTGGGATCGACGGCCGAGATCACACCCTGCATCTCGGTCTGGCCGTAGATGTTGCATAAACTGCACCCGAGTTCGCTCCGGGTTCGCAGGATCAGGTCGGCTTCGACCATCGCGGCCCCGGAAACGAGATGGCGCAAGGTGCTCAGGTCATAGTCGCGCCGTTTCGTGCTGGCCAGGACGGATTCGATCATGGTCGGAACCAGCAACGAATAAGTCCCCCTCTCGCTCGCGACGAGCTGCAGGAAACTCTCCGCATCCCACCCCGGTGCCAGCACGTGCGTGGCGCGACGCATGACCGAGCCCACTGCCGCATGCCCCAACGCACCAATGTGAAACATCGGCATGGGATTTACGAATACGCCGCCCGACTGCAGGCCGCCGCGCTCCTGCGTGAAATTGGTGACGTTGGCGATCCCCCGATGGTGCATCACCACGCCTTTTTGCGCGCCGGTTGTGCCGGAGGTGAACATGATGATGCATCCATCGAGCGGCTTGACCGAGGGCAACGCTGGGCGCGCTTGGGCGGTTCGAAGAAATTCGGCGAAATGAGAGAGGGGGATCATTTCGCGCAAGGCCGGAAGCTGCGCGCGAACCTCACTTGCCGTCGCCAGCGTATCGTGGCCTCGGTACTCCTCCATGGTGAACAGTCCCGAGGCGCCGGCATTCTCGAGAACATAATGCAGCTCGCGTGCCTTGTATGCCGGATTGACGGTGACCAGGATCACTCCGGCCAGCGCGCACCCAAAAAGCAGCAGCTCCCATTCGGGAATGTTTGAAGCCCAAACGGCGACCCGTTCTCCGGGCTCGAAGCGATTCGACAGCGCGCCCGCCACGCGTTCAGCATCCTGAAGGAGCTGCGCATAAGTCCAGCGCCGGCGCTGCGACACATCGGGCGTTCCCTCGACGAGCGCGAGCCGATCGGGATACTCGCTTGCGGCCGAGTGCAGAGCATCTCCCAGCGTGCACTCCAGCAGCGGCCGCGACATATCGGCCGGCCAGTACGACTGAGACAAGTGATTCGAGGAGGCTATAGCGCACCTACGAAGGCAGCCACGTCGAACACGTCCTGCTCGGTGAGCGCGGCCGGATACAATTTCGGCATCACCAGCGCGCTGTCGGCTTGCGCCACAGGATTCATGATCCAGGCCGAAAGTTCTGGCAATGACAACCTCCGGCCGATGCTCCTCAACGACGGGCCCGTAAGTCCTTCGCCGCGACCTCCATGACACGCCGAGCAGTTTTGCGCGAACAATTGGGCGCCCCGTGCCGCGTCGCTCGCGCCGATGCGCAGCCCCGCCGGTTTACCGGATCCGACGGCCGCCTTCGCAGTTCCGCCGAGGCGAAAGATGATGATGCTGGGGAGCCCGGTCTCGCCCCACACCAGTCGGGACACGTTGCCCGAAGTGGCGGCGACGTATTGCGAGTCGCCGATGCGGTAGGTGATGACGCCCCCGGCGATGGCGCCGCCGGTGTCGTACTGGAACACCACCCTGCCGTCATCGCTATCCAAGGCGTACAAACGACCGCTCATGTCCCCGGCGAAAACCACTCCGCCGGCCGTCGGGGTGATACCGGACACCACCGGCGCCGCGGCGTGGAAGCGCCAACGCACCTTCCCGGAGGCGGCATCCACCGAGGTGATCCAGCCGCTCGGCGGCGGATCCGACACCAGTTTGAAGGTGCCGCCCATGAACATCTCTCCCGGCTTGTACTGCGAGGTCTCGTTCTTCTTCACGTCCGCGCACCAGTCGACCGCGCCCACCACGATCGCGTGGTGTAGCGCATCGTAGGCAGGCCCGTTCCACTCCACGCCCCCTACAACGCTCGGACAGGTCCGGAGTACTTGTGTGCTGACAGGCCGTTTTTGATTGAGGACGGTGGTGATCGGGAGCTTGAACTCGAGTTTATGGGTGGCCCGATCGAGAACGGTCAGATAGCCATCCTTGGATCCCAGCGCGATCGCCGGTGCGCCATCACTCGCGGTGAACAACATGGGTGCGGCGCCGAGATCGTAATCCTTGTCGTCGTGACTCGAGAGCTGATACCACCATTTCAAGCCGCCCGTCCGGGCATCGAGCACCAGCAACGAATTGGTGAAGAGATTGCTGCCGCCGCGCGGTTCGGCATCGAAATCGGCGCCCGGATTGCCCACCGGGACGAATAGCTCGCCGCTATCGGGATCGAGAGTGACGGTCGACCATGTTCCGCCGCCACCGGTTCGCGCCGAATCCCCGGCCCAGGTGTCCGCGCCGAACTCTCCCGGCGCCGGAACGGTGTTGAAATGCCACACCTCGCGTCCGGTCGCCGCGTCGAAGGCGAAGATACGCCCGCGCACGCCGAAATCGCCGCCGGCAATACCGATGTACAACATTCCGTTCCAGGCAAGAGGCGCGGCCGCCAGCGATTCACCGCGGGAGGAGTCGCAGGGTTTGACCTTCCACAGCAGCGATCCGCTCTTGGCATCGAGCGCCAGCAAGCGGCAATCGGTGGTGCCGCGAAAGATGCGCCCGTCCGCGAACGCGGGGCCGCGCACGACCGGCAGCGGCTCGGGGCCTTCGGGCGTATAGATGCTCTTCCACGCCACGCTGCAGTCAGCGGGATCGAGCGCAACCGTGGCGTAGCGGGCGGTGAGATAGAGGAGACCGTCGACCAATACCAGCCCCGATTGAAAACTGCCTCCGGCATCCACACGGACGTGGCACACCTCGCCGAGGAGCGCGGCGTTCTGCGGGGTGATCTGGCTGGGCGCGGCGAACCGATCGCCCGCGTAGTTCAAGTTCACGGTCGGCCAGGAAGTCACTTCCGCGGCAAATACAACGCCGGGTGTCGCCGACCACGCCCCGCAGACCAAGCCGGCCACTACAAACAGACGTTGAATCATTCCTGTCCTCGGTGCGATGCGGGCCCCGTCGGGTTACTTGGTGGCGCGCTGTTCCTCGCCGGCCGGACGATACAAGGCGGCATAAACATGCGGATCCAGGGCGGCGCTGACGTGCATCCGGCCATCGGCCACCGTCTTGGTCAACGCCTCGACGACGGCTTCCGGGTTGTCGCTGTCGATGGTGTAGATCACGCAATAGCTCCAATGGGGAATGTCGTTGATCTTGCTGGCGAAACGAAAGCGCTGAGCGGAGACGAAGCCCGGCACACCCAGCACGTCGCGCAGGTGCTGATGCTCATACCACTCGTTGTACTCAGCCTCTTTTCCCGGCGAGGGGTCGCTCAACACGAGGAATTTGCTCAACATGCTTGCTCCTAGTCGAAGGCCACATTGTGGCGTCCCTTGGTTTGCAGCATGGCCCGGGCCTCGTCGGGCGTGGCGATCTCCAGGCTGAGCTCCTCCAAAATGCGGCGAATCTTGGCCACCTGCTCCGCATTGGATTGGGCAAGCTTGCCGCGACCTGCGTAGAGGCTGTCTTCGAGGCCCACGCGCACACTCCCGCCGAGGATGGCGCTCAGCGTGGTGAATGCCATTTGATGGCGTCCGGCGGCGAGCACCGAGAGATAGTAATCGCCGCCGAAAAGCCGGTCGGCGGTCGCCTTCAGATGCATGAGATTCTCGGGATCCGCGCCCATCCCGCCGAGGATGCCGAAAACGCCCTGGATGAAGAACGGCGGCTTTGCAAGGCTGCGGTCCGCGAAATGCGCTAGATTGTACAAGTGACCAATGTCGTAGCACTCGAATTCGAAGCGGGTGCCGTTGTCCCCCATTTCCTTCAATCCGCGCTCGATCTGCGCAAAGGTGTTCGACAGGATGAGATCCTTGGTCATCTCGAGATAGGGCTTTTCCCAGTCGTGCAGGAAGGTTCCGATCTTGCCGGCGGCGCCTGAAATGTTGAAGTTGAGCGACCCCATGTTCATCGAGGCAATTTCCGGCTGAGCCCAGAGAGCCGGCGCCAGGCGCTGGTCCAGTGTCATCCCCAATCCGCCACCGGTGGTGATGTTGATGATGGCGTCCGATTCGTGCTTGATGCGCGGAAGGAACTGCGCGAACAACTTGGGATCCTGACTCGGCTTGCCGGTCTGCGGCTCCCGCGCATGCAGATGCACCATGGCCGCTCCGGCTTCGGCCGCAGCGATCGCTTCATCGGCGATTTGCTGTGGTGTGATCGGCAGGTGGGGCGACATGGTCGGGGTATGGATCGACCCCGTAACCGCGCAGGTGATGATTACCTTCGGCGCGCTGCGCATGTATTCATCCCGATGATCGGCTCATGCGCCATACTTGGAGTTGAGCAGCGCCGTGTCGTAGTACTCCTCGAAGGACTTGACCTTGCCGTCGATGAAGCGCCACACCTGCACATAGCGGCCGGTATAGGCAATGTGCTTGTTACCCCAAGTCTTGCCTGCCTGCACGTCGATCTTGCTGTGCGAACGGGTCACGATGACATTCGGGTCCTCACCGGGAATGAATTCATCCACGAACCAATCGAAGCGGCCCTTCATCTCGTCGAATATCGGATCCCAGAAAGCCTTCACGGCAGTCCAGCCGGCGTGCACCCCCACCTGGCAGACGGCGATGTCGCCGCTGACGAAGGGAGTGACCACTTCCGGCGAGTCCGTGACCCAAAGCGAATAGAAGCGCGCCTTGTCCTTCAGGTACGTCGAGAAAAATTCGACGATGGTCTCCATGTTGCGCCTCGCCACCTCGCTCTTGGAGGAGATGGGTGCGGACAGCGTGACGCCTTTGACGATTGTTTCCATGGTTAGCCCCGGGGTTTCACGTGCGAAGGCAACTCGTCGAGGATGACCGTCTTGTTCTCGAGGTACGGACGCAGTCCGTCGACCCCGCCCTCGCGGCCGATGCCCGATTGTTTGAAGCCGCCGAAGCCGATGCGCATATCGCTGCGGAATACGTTGTGGCCGACGGTGCCCGAGCGCAGCTGGCGGGCTGCGGCATAGGCTCGATCCGGATCGTTGGTGAACACGCTGTTGTTGAGTCCGTAGATGGTATCGTTGGCGAGCTCGATGGCCTGCGCCTCGTTTTTCGCCGGGATTACGCAGAGCACGGGGCCGAAGACCTCGTCGCGAGCGATCGTCGATTGATTGTCGACGTTGCCGAACACGGTGGGCTCGAAGAAATAGCCGCGGTCGAGGTGCGCCGGGCGGTGTCCGCCGCTTGCCAACGTGGCCCCATCACTCACCGCCTGCGACACGAACTGCTCCACCCGGTCTCTCTGCCGCCGCATGGCCAGCGGGCCCATGCCGGTTCCGGAGTCGAAGGGATCGCCTATTTTCACGCCTTTGAATGTGGCGCCGAGCGCCTCGACCATGCGGTCGTGCTTGTCGCGCGGGACGATCACGCGTGACAAGGCGGAACAAACCTGTCCGGTGAGGAAGCAGCAGTAGCCCGCAATCGACTGCGCGGCGACCTCCACATCGTAGTCGTCGAGCACCACCGCGGCGGACTTTCCACCCAGCTCCAGCGTGAAGCGCGCAACGCGCTCGGTGCAAAGGGCCGCAATGCGCTTGCCCGCCACGCTCGATCCGGTGAAGGCGATCTTGTCCACGCCCGGATGGCGAACCAACCGCTCGGACGGCCCGCGGTCCGCCGTGACCACATTCAAGACTCCCGGCGGCAACCCGACGGCTTCGGCGATTTCCGCCATGATGTAGCCCGACGCCGGCGCCTCCGGGGATGACTTGAGCACCACGGTGCAGCCGGCGAGCAGCGCCGGTGCGATGTTGTAAGCCATGATGTTGATGGGAGCGTTCCACGGAATGATCGCGCCCACCACACCCACCGGTTCGCGGACCAGCAGCGCAATCCGTCCGCCGCCGGGCGGATGATCGAACCTCTCCTCGAACGGAAACGTATCGGCGAGGCCGGCGTAGTAGTCGTACACCGCTCCGATTGTGCCGGCGAAAGCCTGCGCCACCGCATGCACCACACCCATCTCGTTGGGCCATACCGCTGCAACATCCGCCGCACGCTCGTTGAGCTTTTGCCCCATGGCGCGCAGATACTGCGCGCGCTGTGCATGCGTCATCCGCGGCCAGGGGCCTCGGTCGAACGCTTCCCGCGCCGCCGCCACGGCGCGATCGATATCCGCCTCCTTGGCGTCGGCAACGCGCAGGTAAATCTGCTCGGTCGCCGGGGCAATCACCGTGATTTGATCCGCAGAGGACGGCTTCACCCATCCGCCGCCGATGAACAGGCTGTCTGGACGGCGGACGATTTCTGCAACGGATCGGGCGATCATGGTTTTGTCCCCAGTCGGCAGCGCAGGCTGCGCGGTCAGAACTTGATTCCGGCCTCGGCGCCGAAGGTCGCGGGCGGCGCCATGGAACCGTAGATCGGATAGCCCCACAGTGCCACCGTGAGAATCTTACTCGTCGCGACCAGTTGGTTGGTGACGTTCTTTCCCCACAGCGAGGCGTACCACTTGCCACTTGGGCTGTCATAGCGCAGGAGCGCGTTGAGCCGGGTGTTGGCCGCCTGGCTGAGCGCCTCTTCGTTGAATTCCGAGAAGTAAATGCGCGACTGGTACTCCGCATCCAGGCGCGCGGTAACCGTGGCGCCGTTCGGCACCGGGAACGCGTAGGAAGGGCCGAGGTCGGCTGTAACCTTCGACGCGCCCGGCAACAAGTTTCCGGCGAGGTTCTGGGGCACGGGATTCGCCGACGTATTGAGCGGATTGATGGAATTGAAGTTGGTGAACGTCGCATCGAGGTAGGTCACATTACCCTCGATGGTGAACTGGTTCGTGACCTTGGCGCGCGTCGACAGCTCGATGCCCTTGTTCTTCGCGGACGCTGCATTCACCGTGAGCGTGCCGAGTCCGATGATCTTGTTCACCTGCAGATCGGTGTAGTTGTAATAGAACACCGCGCCGGTCAGCTCGAGTCGCTTGTCCAGGAACAAGCCCTTGAGGCCGGTCTCATATGCCCAGATCTTTTCAGGGTCGATCGGCGGGTTCACCTGTCCCACGTCGAAGGTGCCGCTCTTGAAGCCATTGGTTGCCGACGCGTACCACAACACATCCTTCGCCAGATCGTATTCTACGCCGACCTTGGGGTTGAACGCGCTCCAGGTCTTGCGTTGGTCGATGGGTTGCGGAATGGGCGGAATCCCCGCGAAGAAACCCGTGGAGGCTCGTGTCTCATCGCTGAAACGCCCGCCGAGGGTCACGCGGAATGCCGGCGTAAAGGAGTAGGTACCCTGCGCATACGCCGCGTAGGCGTTGATCGGCATTTGCCCGACTTGCTCATAAAGCGGCACGCCCGGACCGAACACCCCGGTGAACTGCGGGAAGGGAACCGGCACGAAGTTCTTCAAATCCTCGTGGAAATAATCGAGACCGAAGATCGCATTCCAGCGATTGGAGTTATAGGACAGATACACCGATTCGCTTATCTGCCTATCCCACTCGTTATAGGCGCAATCGCCGAGGCCTGCCGAGGTGCCGTCGCAATCTTCCGCGTTGTGGCGGTCGAAATGACGCCAGCCGCTGATCGAGTTCAACGACCAGTTGTCGCTCAAGTCGACCTTTACAATTCCCGTCTCTGCGACGCCTGTCCGGGTATTGGTGACTCCAGTGAGATTGGTTGCCACGTTCTGCGAATTGATCACAGCGATACCGGCGGGAATCGGACCATTGGCATGCAGACCGGCCAGAGTGTTTCCTGGATAGGCGCCAAAATCGGCCACATAATAATCATTATCCGCTTCGTGCGTGAATTCGGTGATCAGCTTGAGGTCCACCTTGTCGGAGGGCTTGTATTCCAGGGTGAACCGGGCGTTCTGCCGATTCGCATCGTTGATCGGATGGTTGGTTCCGTAGTCATAGCCATAGCCGCTATGGTTCAGGAAATCGAAGGCCACGCGGCCGAGCAATGTGCCATCCGAATTGAGCGACCCGCTCAACGCGCCCTGGGTGCGATGCAAATCGTAGTTGCCGATGGTCTCGTCGATATAGCCGCTGAATTCCTGGGTGGGCGAATTGGTCACGAGATTCACGGCACCGGCCGTGGCATTTCGGCCGTACAAGGTGCCCTGCGGGCCGCGCAATACTTCGACGCGATCCACGTCGTAGAAGGAGCCGAGCTGGGCCGCCGGCCGGGCGACATACACGCCGTCGACGTAAAAGGCCGCGCTCGGGTCAGCGCCCGACGCAAACGAGGTGAGGCCGATCCCGCGGATGAACAAACGGTTTCCGCCGAACTGGTCGCCGTCCTGAACGCCCGGCGATACCGATTGAAGGTCATTGAATGCCTGGACCTGATGTTCGGACAGCGCCGAGGCGTCCAACGCCGTGATCGACAAGGGCGTATCGATGGCACGCTGCTCGCGCTTCTGAGCGGTGACGATGATTTCGTCGAGTTGCCCCGTCTGCGCCGATTCGGGTGCGGCGGTCGGTCCCGCCGTCGAACCCGCCTGGTCGGCGGCCCCGGCGAACGACGGAATTGCCATGGCGGCGCAGGCGATGGCCAAAGCGGACGCGCCAAGGTGCGTGAATTTACGTGACTTCGTGCACTGCGGTGCCATTAGAAACCCCCCGTACGATCGTCGTTCTATTTCCCGGAGGATCTCAGCATCCGCAGCCAGCGGATTTCGCCACCCCCCCGAGGCGCCACGCCCACGTTGCGCCGATACGTCGTGCGGTTTGCGCCTTCAGGCCACCGCCATCTTGCTCGGCTGTCGCGGGAGCGACTACCTGGCGACAGTACTACGGTACTATTCGACATGCAAGCGTACTATCTGGATGTATGCGAATTTGGGGCGATGGGCCAAAAGGCTAACTAGCGGCCTAACAGTGAGCTAACGAGGCAGCGGGAGGACTCAATACGCGTAATATTCCGTACGTAACTGTACGACATACATGATTTAACGTCGCGATTCTCAGGCGGGCGTGACCGATGCAGCCGGCACGCCGCCGGCCACGGGCGAAGACTATTTGGGCTGGGCCGCCAACCGCTCCAGGTCTACCGTGGCTTTTTCGAGACGCGCTGCCACTTCCTCCAACCTGCCGGGGGGCGGCACGGTTTCTGCGGTCATGCCGCGCATGATGACGGTGGCGATTCCGTCCGCCACCTCATCGATCGCGAAATCACCCTCACCGCGCAGGAACTTCCAGGTGGAGTGCTCGATGCAACCGAATACCATGTCGCGCAGCAGCGCCGGGGATACATCGGAGCGGAATTCTCCCGACGCGATGGCGGATTCGAACACTTCCGACACTTCCGCGGTAAAGCGCCGATTCAGCTTGAAGGAGCGGGTATGCCGATAGTCCGGATCTCGCCTGATCTCCAGCAACATGTAGCGGCTCAAGGCTGGTTGACTGCGGATCGCCTGCAGGGCCCGCCAAACCAGATGCCGCAGCCGATTCCAGGTGCCGCGGATCGACGTCAGATTCGAATCGGAGGATAGGACCTCCTCGAACCAATCGTCGACCACCCTGGTGAGAAGATCGCGCTTGTTGTCGAAATAGCGGTACAGCGTTCCCTCGACGATGCCGGCTCGATCGGCGATTTCCGACATGAGCGCGTTTTCATAGCCCCGTTCGGCGATCACCTGGCGCGCGGCCGCCATGATATCGGCCACCCGCCGCTCCTGCGGCAGGCGCACGGACGCGCGACGTGCCGGCTTAACGATTGCCATGGATCAGGTTTCCATCCTCTGTAAACGGCTATTCTACAACGCTTCCAGGGATCGAGAGGGGGGCACCCGCGAGGAACAATCGGGTGAGATACGAGGTCTTTATCTGCCAGCGGCCCCCGAGCTTCTCGTAGGTCTCGTGATAGTGGCCGAATCCATGGAGCACCAGCTCGCCCGACGACAACCTCAGGATATCCTCCATGGGCACGATGCCGCGTGCCGTGCTCTGCGAAGTCACTTCGATCTCCGGCGTGTGCCCGTGATGAACCGTGATCAGGCTTTCAACCGCGCCGCGAATCATCGCCACGATGGCCGCACGACCGCGAAACACCCGATCTTCGCCGCCCAAGGGCGGCATGAAATCTCCGGTGGAAAGCCCCCGAACGCTATTGACGGCGCGCAGGTCAAAAACGGCGTCGGTGGCAAAGATGCTGTTGAGACCCTCCCAGTTTTTGGTGTCGAGTTCTCGAAAATAGCGCGCCTTGAGCTGCTTGATTTCTTCGATCGCGGCCAGCTTGTCCAACACGCCGAGCAACGTTCACCTCCCTCGTGCACCCTTCCCCGTCAAATCTTGACCAGGACGTTGTCTCCGTCGATCCGCACTTCGTAGCGCACCAGGGTCAGATCCGGATCGTCGTCGCACTCACCGGTGCGCAGGCTGAAATTGTAGCCGTGCCAGGCGCAGGACAGCGATTCCCCGTCGATCACCGCATCGCGCAGCGGGCCGCCCGCATGCGGGCAGATCGCCGGCGTCGCAACGAAAGCTCCGGCCCACTTGAAAACGACCACGCGCTTTCCGTTCACCGCCGCGCAAAACCGGTCGGCTCCAGCAAATGCGCTCAGGGAGCCGGCACGGTGAAAGCCCTCGACGGCGCTCATCGGACTTTGAACCTCACGGGCAGAGTCTTCGGCCCGCGTGCGAAATAGGTATCGGTCCACACGATATCGTCGTCCAGGGGCATCAATTCGGAAAAGCGCTGCAGGAGCAGCGTCACCGCAATCTTCGATTCCAGACGCGACAGGTACTGCCCCAGGCAATAGTGCGGCCCGTAGCCGAAGGAGATGATCTCCTTCGGATTTCGGTTCAGATCGAACGATTCCGAATTTTCGAACTTGCGTGGGTCGCGATTCGCCGACCCCAGCAAGGACAGCACCAGTGCGCCCTCGGGAATCGTGGTGCCCGCCAGTTCCGTGTCGCACATAGTGTGCCGGAACAGCATCTGGACCGGACTGTCGTAGCGCAACACCTCCTCGATCAAGAGCGGGATTTTCTCGGGATTCGCCCTCACCGCGGCCTCCACACCCGGCTGCGATCGGAACATGGAACAGGTGATGCCGAGCAGGTTGGCGGTGGTCTCGACGCCGCCGAGCAGGAGCAATATCCCGAGGTTCAACACCTCGATGCGCGACATGCGCTGGCCATTCACCTCCGCATGGATGAAACCGCTCATCAAGTCGTTGCCGGGTTCCTTGCTGCGGCGGTCATAAATCTCCTCGAAGTATGCTCGCGTCGACTTGGAGCTGCGCTCGATCTGCGCGAGACGTTCGGGCGGGAAGGCGGCTCGTCCCGCCGCGGACAACAAATCGTCCACCCAGTGCTTGAAGTCGGCGCGGCGCTCCACATCGACGCCCAGCACCTCGCTGATGACCGTCGCCGGAAAGAGGCCTGAGAACTCGGCCACGAAATCGAATTCCCCCGCGTTTCCATACTTGCGGACGATGTCCTCGATCATCTCTTTCGCGATGCGCGTTACCTGGTCCTGCAACACATTGACCCGGCTCGGCACGAAGATCTTCGCGGCGAGCTTGCGGATGGGGACGTGCTCCGGCGGGTCCAGGGAGATGATGGGTTGCTCTTCCGGCACCGGGTCGTATTCCCCCAGAAGGGCCGGCCAGAACTTGGACGAGGAGAAGGTTTTGGGCTCTGTCAGGGTCTTGACGACGTTGTCCCATCGGGATACCGCGTACCCCTGAAGCGAGGGGATGAACTTGACGGGAGCTTCGTCCCGCAACGCCGCGTAGTACGGATACGGATTGCGTGTAATCGCCGGAATCAACGGATCATAGGTCTGCATGCCACTCCCCAATAAAAACCACCCGTGCAGCGAGCATCTTCGTGCCGCTGCGCCTCATATCACCGCGCTACGGACCTTCGGCGGCGCCACCACGGTTTCCGTCACCTGACCGGCGGCGGAAGAACTGCCCGTACTCTTGCACGCGGGCCCGCAAGCCCGCGCGGTATCCATCGCCGAATTCACGTCGCGATCCTCTTCGTCGACGATCGGCGAAAGTTTGGCGGCCATGCGGATCTCATCGAGCGCAAACAGCGCCGCACCGAGCGCGCCGGCGATCTGGGGATCGGGTGGCAGAACCAGTTTCTGACCAAGCGCGGTCTCGATGTGATGCACCGCGGCGACATTCTTGGCAACTCCCCCCGTCATCACGATGGGCGTGCGCTTGCCGACGCGGCCGACCAGGCCCGCTGTGCGTGCGGCGATCGCCGCGTGCACGGCCCCCAAGACATCCGGCTTGCCATTCCCCTCCGCCAGCAGCGAGATCACCTCGGTCTCGGCGAAGGTGGCGCACATGCTGGAGATCTTGAGCGACTTCGAAGCCTGCATCGCCAAGGGGCCCATCTGCGGCAGCTTGATGTCCACGGCCCGAGCCAACACCTCGAGGAACTTGCCCGTGCCCGCTGCACAGCGATCGTTCATCGCAAACGTCTCGACCAGGCCGTTGGAGTCCACCGCAATCACTTTGCTGTCCTGGCCGCCGATATCGATCACGAGGCGGGCATTCGGGACCAGCGCCACTGCGCCACGCGCGTGACAAGTGATCTCCGTATAGGATTTCTGCGAGACGTTGAGCATGCGGCGGCCGTAGCCGGTGGTAACGGTGAAACCCACATCCTCTTGCGTGATGCCGACCTGTTGGAGTGCGCCGGCGATCGAGGCCTTCACCCCTTCATCGCTCACCGCCCCCATGCTCTCGATGCAGGAGGCGACCACCGCCCCATTGCCGTCGAGAATGATGGTCTTGGCCGTGGTCGAGCCGAAATCGATGCCCATTGCATAGATGGTCATGGTGATCTCCTCGTGCGCGGGTGCCGGGCGTCACGCACTCTTGGCAAAATAAGTCCTGCGCGAATCCATCGATTCGAGCATCGCCTCGAGGCGCGTGTTCAGTAGCTCGTCCTTGTAGAACGATTCGTCCACCACGTCGCCCTCGAATGTCATCGCCTGCCTGCCATGCTTCTTGGCGGAATCCGCGATCTGGAACTGCGAATTGGTCATGCCCCGGCAGGTGCGTGAGGCATGCAGCACGACACCGTCGATATCGAATTTGTCGCAGATCCGGTCTATCTCGCCGATCATGATCGGCGCCCCGTGATTGTTGGGGCATATGAGATAATTCTGCGCCATCCCCATGATGGGATCGGCCAGATCGATCAGCTGAGGTTCCTGCCAGAACGACATGTGCGTATACCGGCCGGCGACCACCGAGGCGTTGACCGCCGCGAACTTCTCCGCAAGCCAGCCGATCTTGTTCCAGTTCATCATGCCGTCGAAAAACAGCCGGTACTTCTCGTTGGGCACCGCGCCCACCCCCTGCGCGATGCGCTCCTGAATCTCCGCCTTGACCAGCTCGAAGTAGTCCACGATACGCTGGGTGCCGGGCAAAAAATTCACGTGCGCGATGCTGACGATCCAGTCGAAATAGCTGGCCGGGGATGGTTTGGCGGTGCAGAGGTCCATGGCTTCCATGCGAAGCTCCGCGGACTTCTTGATGTACGACATCACCTCGCTCAGACGGTCGTATTCGAACTTACGACCGGTGTGCTCCTCGAGGAACGCCGCGAGCTCGCGCAGCTGCCTCGCGACATACTTGGAGCGCTCCTCCCATTCCGATCCGCGCAGGTAACCGGCGTCCGCCCGGCCACCCCACAACAACGGGATGGACAGATTGAAGATCGGAATCTTCTTGCCGAAAAGCCGGAATATTTGCTGATCCCATTGCTGGCCTGAGCTGCAATACGGGTAGGCATTGACCAGCATGTCGGGTGGCGGGAGCTTGCTCATGGTGAGCGCGCGCGCGTCCGTCGGGTCCACCGACACTTTGTCGAGAGCGGCGCGAAGGTCGAGCAGCGCCGACCCGATGTGGGTGCGCGCGTACGAACAGAGCTCGCGCACGTAGCCGCGGTCCTCACCGGCTTGCTGCGCCGGAAGCTCCCCGTGCTTGGCTGCGAGGTAGGCGGACCATGCCTCGCCGTGCACCCAGGCGAGATCCATGGTTTGGAACATGGGCGGGATGTAGGTGCCGTTGTACCAGATGACCTTGCGCCCATCCTCCTTGGCATTGAAGAGATCCGACCAATAGTCGTGGACGATCTGACCACCGACCTTGGTGGCGGCCAGGCGATTGGCGGTCTTTTTGGGGGCCGGCATGACGCTGGGACGGGCGGGTGTGTCGATGGATGGCATGGTGGCCTCGCTTTGAATTCGGTCGGTGACGATCAGGCGGCGGCGCGCCGTTTGGTTATTTCCAAAAATGTTTCGATGCGCGTCTTGAACTGCTCCAGCGGCATCGATTCGTGTTCAGTCTCGATCAGCAGGTGGGCGATACCGTGCTTTTCAAAGGCTTCCTTGATTTCGGGGTAGTAGTACATGTGCGGTTCGCAGAACTTTGCCATCAGGATGATGACGCCTTGAGCCTTGCACTTGCCCACCGCCTGCACCAGGAATGCGTCCCAGTCGGCGCCCGCATCGGAACGCGTCGGACAAGGAACCTTGCGGTTGCGCGTCAGATACCAGGCAGCGAGAGCTTCGATGGGGTCTCCCGTCTCCTCCACGTCCGAAGCGATATAGCGATAACCATGGTACAGATCGTCGCCCACGACCATCGCGCCGCAATCCTCGATCAGATCGAGCAGCGCGAGCTTCGGCGGCTGACACATATGCCCCGATAAATAGATCGGCACGCCTCCGATACGCGGGGCCGGCTTCGCAGCGATTTCATCGAGAAGCTGATCGAGCAGGGCGCTATGGCTTTCTTTGTCCATCACCATGCTCGACTTCACGATGTGCTGCAGCTGAGCAGCGGAGAGGGCCAGCTTGCCGGCCCGACGCAGATCGTAGAGGCTCCGGATCAGCCGCCGGTTGCGATTGAAGATCTTGATGCTGGCGGTGATCGACTCGGCCGTGATGGGCGACCCGATCACCTCCTCCAGTTCACGCTTCAGCTGCCGAAAGGTTTCGCGTGCCTGCTCCACCGCCCATGGAGCGTCCATCGAGGAGATGAGCTGATTGAACAGGATACGGGTCTCGGGCTTGCTGCAGCGGATGGCGTCGGCCGCGCCGAGCAATTGCACGCAGTGATCGCCGAACATGATGGCGTCGAGAAAGTCGTACTCGCCCTTCAACGACTGATCGACCACGCTGCGGGTGTAGCCGCAATAAAACGGGAACATGCTGCTCAGGCCAGCGGTGATCGGTTCGTCGTCCTCCTGCAGCAGCACGGGCAGGGCACCGGCGGCATGTGCCAATTCGCCCGGGAAATGCATGGGAAAGGACCCGATCACGCGGCGGCCGGTCTGCGCCCTCCATTGGCGGGCGCCCTCCAATGGGTGCCGGGCTGCCTGTTCGAAGCGCGAAATCAACTGCTCCAAGCGTGATCTCCTTACTCGGCGCTCAACCGGACGGACTTGCCGATGCTATCGAGCCCAGCTCTGTGTTGAACTTTAATGAACTAGACTCGTTAAGTCAACCACTGCAAGATTTCAAATCTAACGTATGTAAAATTATAATAACTTTCAATAAGATACGTATAATAAAACCGAGATTGGCACCGATGTCCAACCTGGGACCAAGCGCGACTTGATGCGGCGTTGCATTAATTAATGAGCTACATTTATTAACGCGTCGTGGGCGTCGAGGCAGCCGCCTCGGCAGGGTTGAGGCCGGGCTTGTTGGCTTCCGCCCCTGGCTTGACGGCCGGCCGCTTCCACGGCACGGGCGTCAATTGCTTATTGACTATCCATTCCCGCAACACTGGCTTCTGGATCTTCCCCGAGGGCGTCAACGGATAGCTCCTCACGAAAAACCACATCTCTGGTACTTTTTGGGAGGCCAGACGCGCGGCCGCATAAACATACAGTGCCTCCGCAGCAGGCGGGTGGTCCGGATCCTCGGCGAGAAGTACGGTGGCAACCACCTCACCCCACTTCTCATCCGGCACGCCGAGCACCGCGACCTGCGAAATCCCCGGATGATCGAACAACACGTCCTCGATCTCCTTGGGATACAAATGCATGCCGCCGCGGACGATCATTTCCTTGAGGCGCCCAGTGATCTTCACGTAGCCGCGCGAGTCCATGGTCCCCAGGTCCCCGGTCCGCAGCCATCCATCGGAACGCACCGTGGCTTTCGACTCGGCCGGCAGCGCGTGGTAGCCGGACATGGTCTGATAGCCTTTCACCCAGATCTCACCGATCGCATCGAGCGGCAGCGTCTGAGTGCTTTCCGGGTCGACGATCTTCACCTCCACATGAGGCAGGGGCTTCCCCACGGTTTCGGTTTGATCCTCGATCGAGTCGCCCGGCGAGGTGAGCGTGATTGGGCCATTGCTTTCAGTCTGGCCGAATATGATGCAGATCTGGCAATTCAAGACGGTTTGCGTGCGGCGGACCAAGGCTGCGGGCACATTGGCGGCCCCGGACAGGATCGTCTTGAGACTCGATACGTCGCGCCTGGCTCGATCGGGATGATCCAGCAGACCCAAAATCATGGTCGGGACGATCAGCGTGGCGTTGCCCCGCTCGGCCTCGAACAGCTCGAGCATGAGACCCGCATCAAAATGCGGCATGAGCACGAAAGTGCCTCGCAGCGCCAGCACCCCCATCTCCGCCACGCAAGAGCCGGCGATGTGAAACATCGGCATGGCATTGATGTGAATGCCGCCGTCCGGAAAGCCCATGCGCAGTGCAATGTTGCGCGCCGTGTTGATCACCCCGCGGTGATGCAACAGGGCGCCCTTCGGAGCGCCCGTGGTGCCCGAGGTGTATTGGATCTGCAGGGTCTGATCCGGCGCGATCTGCGGCAGCGTCCCGGGCCGATCGCCGGCTGCGAGCAACGCGCCGAAATCGTCCATGGCAATGTACTCGCGCAGATCCGGAAGCTGCGCGCGGTGCAAATCGTCGATCACCTCGCGTAGGTCGCGCCCCCGATAGCTCGACTCGAAAATGATCCCGGCGGCATTGCAATTGCGCGTCACGAACTCGAGCTCGCGCGTGGTGTAACCGGGATTCACGGGCACGAGCTGTAGGCCGGCAAGACTCATGCCGTGCTGCAAGAGCACCCACTCCGGCGAGTTCGAGGCATACAAGACAATACGCTCGCCCACTTCGAAGCGCGCGAGCAAGGCACGGGCCACGCGCTCCGCATCGCGGAGCAGGTCACGATAAGTCCAGCGCCGCCGCAGCCGCGGATCGGAAAGCCCCTCCACCAGCGCCATGCGATCCGGCACCTCGTCGGCCACCTGGCGCAGCAACCCCCCCAGGGTGATCTCCAGCAGAGGCTGCGATCGATCGGCCGGCCAGTACGAGGAAGTCAAGCTGCTACTCACGGGCGCCCCCCCCTCACGCTGGTTTCGGCCGGTCGCTCTTGAACAACGAGCGGCCGATGATGTGCTTCATGATCTCGATCGAGCCGCCGGCGATCTTCACGATGCGCGCATCCGCATAGGCCCGGGCGATGGGGTATTCCCACATGTAGCCCCATCCGCCGAACAGCTGCAGGCACTCATCGACCACCTTGCAGTGCAGGGTCGAGAGCCACATCTTGGCCATCGCCGCGTCGACCTCGTTCAACTCCCCCACCATGAAACGCTCGATGCAGGCATCGGTGAACACGCGGCCGATCGTTGCCTCTGTTTGCAGCTCCGCCAGCTTGAACTGCGTATTCTGAAAATCGGCGATGGTCTTGCCGAAGGCCTTGCGCTGCGCAACGTAGTCCACGGTCCATTCGATCACGGTTTCGGCGACCGTCGCGGAGCGGATGGCCTGCGCGAGGCGCTCCTGCGCGAGCTTCTGCATCATCAAGTGGAATCCCTGTCCCTCGCCACCCAGCATGGAGCTCGCCGGAACGCGCAGATTCTCGAAGAACAGCTCCGAGGTGTCCTGCGCCTTCAGCCCCAGCTTCTCGAGGTTGCGACCGCGGATGAAGCCTGGAAGACTCGTGTCGACCAGGAACAGGGTGATGCCTTTTTGCCGGTCGCTCGCCGAGGTGCGCGTGGCGAGCACCACGAGGTCGCAGGACTGGCCGTTGGAAATGAACACCTTCTGGCCGTCGATGACGTAGTGATCTCCGTCGAGCACGGCGCGCGTGCGGATGTTGCGCAGGTCCGAGCCGGCGTGCGGTTCGGTCATTCCGAGCGACCCGATCGCCTCGCCCCTGACCATTTTCGGCAGCCAGTGGCGGCGCTGCGCCTCGGTGCCGAAGGAATTGACGTAGGTCGCCACGAGGTCGCAGTGGATCATGAACCCCGGTCCGGTGAATCCGCTGCGCGCCATTTCCTCGAACACCACCACGTCGAACAGGTAGTCGAGCCCGAGGCCGCCATATTCCTCGGGGATGGTGCAGCAAAGCATTCCTGCCTCCCCCGCCTTGAGCCAAAGATCGCGCGGGACGATCTGCTCCTTCTCCCATAAATGATGATAGGGACGAATCTCCCGATCGATGAAGGCGCGCACGACCTCGCGGAATTGATCGTGTTCGGGTTTGAAAAGTGATCGTTTGAACATAGGCGTTGCTGCTCAATAGGACTTCGGTTGCTCCAGGACTTTTTCGGCGATGAACGAGAGAATCAACTGTTCGGTAATCGGTGCGATGCGCGTCACCGTTACTTCGCGCAACAACCGCTCGACGTGATATTCCTTGGCATAGCCGAAACCGCCGAAGGTGAGCACCGCCTGCAGGCAGGCGTCGAACCCCGCGCGGGCGCCCAGAAACTTGCCGGCATTGGCCTCGGGAGCGCATGGCTTGTCGTTGTCGTACAGCCAGGCCGCCTTGCCGATCATGAGTTGCGCGGCCTCCAGCTGGATCCAACGTTCGGCCAAAGGATGCTGAATCCCCTGATTCATGCCGATGGGACGATCGAAGACAATGCGTTCCTTGGCGTAGGCCGCCGCGCGGCGCAGCGCGTCCTGACCGATCGCCACCGCCTCGATGCCGACCAGCACGCGCTCCGGATTCAGGCTGTGAAGAATGTAACTGAACCCTTTCCCCTCCTCCCCGATGCGATCCGCCTCCGGCACGAACAGGTCATCGATGAATATGGCGTTCGAGTCCACCGCCTTGCGACCCATTTTCGGAATACGCTTCACTTCGATCTTGGTGCGATCGAGGTCGGTGTAGAAAATGGTCATGCCGTCGGTGGGTCGCCTGCTGTCCTCGAGCCGCTGCGTGCGCGTCAGCAGCATGATCTTGCTGGCGACCTGCGCCGTGGAGGTCCAAACCTTCTGGCCGCGCACCCGGTAGCCGCCCGGCACCTTGGTCGCAAAAGTCTTGATCGCGGTCGTGTTCAGACCCGCATCGGGCTCAGTGACCCCGAAGCAGCATTGGTCCTGGCCGGCCACCAAACGGGGGATCCAGCGCTTTTTTTGCTCGTCGGAACCGAATACCACGATGGGATGCGGCCCGAACAGATTGATGTGCACGGTCGAGGCAGCCGCCATGCCACCGCCGTGTCCGGCCACCTCGTGCATCATGATCATGGCCTCGGTCACGCCGAGACCCGATCCGCCGTACGCCTCCGGCATGGTCAACCCCAGCCACCCGCCCTCCGCCATCGCGCGATGGAACTCGGTCGGGAATCGTCCATCCTCGTCGCGCTCCAGCCAGTAGTCGTCTCCGAATCGCTGCACCACGGCCGCGACACCCTTGCGGATGGCTTCGTGATCTTCGTTGCTCGAGAAATTCATGATGGAGACTCGGCGGTGGGGTTGACGGATGCGATGCCGCTCTTGCGCAGCATCAACGCTTGGCGCAGGCACCGGCAGACGATGTCGTTGCGCTGATTGAGGCCCTCGTGGCGCAGGCCGACGATGCCGGCATCGCGCCGCGACCTGCTTTCGCGCGTGCTGATGACCGTGGTGCGGGAGCGGAGCGTATCTCCGGCGAAGACGGGAAGCGGGAACTCCACATCGGTCATGCCGAGGTTCGCGATGGTCGTGCCGAAGGTCGTATCTTGCACCGACAGGCCGATCACGAGGCCCAACGTGAAGATGGAGTTGATCAACGGCTTCTTGAACTCCGTGCCTTCGCAATATTGGGCATCGATGTGAATGCGGGCGGGGTTATAGGTGGCCGCGCAGAACCACACGTTATCGCCTTCGGTTACCGTACGGCGAATCTCGTGCTCGAACACCTCTCCTACCAAGAACTCCTCGAGAAAACGGCCTGGCATTATCCGACCCTCCAGCCGCGCACGCCTCTTGAAGCGCAGCTCATACGGGATCCCAGGTGAATACATCGCCCGAGCGATGCAGGGGATAAAAATCGTTCTCGAACATGGGGAATACCCGATCGATGATGCTTTGCGGCGTCCAGCCCTCAGCCGTGTGTGCGGTGCGGATCGGGCGCGGCTGCGAGAAAAGGTAGATTTCGTTGTTGCGCACACCGAAAATCTGTCCCGATATGGTCCTTGCCTGCTCGCTGGCCAGCGCCACGACAAAGGGGGCGATCTTCTCAGGGATGAGCTTTTTCAAACCCTCCACGCGCTTTTTTTGCTCGGGCGTCTCATCAGGTATCGAGCTCACCATGCGGGTCCAGGCGAAGGGCGCCACCGCGTTGGATCGCACGCCGAACTTCTGCATGTCGAGCGCGATCGCCTTGGATAGCCCCGCGATTCCCAGCTTCGCCGCACAGTAGTTGGCCTGCCCGAAATTGCCGACGAGACCCGAAGTCGACGTTGATACGGATGAAGGCGCCCGACCCTTGACCTTTGAAATGGGGGGCCGCGGCCCTGCTGACGTTGAATGTGCCCTTGAGATGGACCGCGATCACCGAATCGAATTCCTCTTCGGTCATTCGATGAAATATCGCGTCGCGTAGATTTCCGGCATTGTTGACCACGATGTCGACCCGGCCGAACGCGCTGCGCGCCGCCTCGATCAACGCGCCAGCCGCCGCGGCGTCGGCGACATTGCCGCGATCCACCAGAGCGCGGCCGCCGAAGGCCTGGATTTCCTTGACCACGGTTTCGGCCGGGGTTTCATCGGTGACCGCGCCCGAAAGCGCCACACCCAAATCGTTGACCACGAGCGCCGCCCCGGCGCGCGCCAGCGCAAGCGCCACGCCGCGGCCGACGCCGCGTCCCGCCCCAGTCACCACCGCCACCTTGCCCGCCAGGAGCGTTGCGGGGCTCGTGTCATCCATAGTCACAGCGCTTTCTCCATCTCGAGCCATTGCGAAGCCAGCTGCTCGCGGAACTGCGGCGCGGCGATGCGAATCAGGGCACGCGCCCGCGCCTGCACCGACAGTCCGCGCAGCTCGGCCGCGCCGTACTCGGTCACCACGCAGTCGGTGTCGTGCTTCGGCACCGTGGTGATTGCCCCAGCCGGCAGCTTTGCCACGATCCGGCTGACCCGCCCGCCCTCGGTGGTCGCCGAGAGCGAGATCACCGAGCGGCCGTTGGTGGCGAGGCGTGCCCCCGTGGAGAAGGCCGGCAGTCCGCCGGCGCCCGCCACCAGGCGCCCCTCGATGCTCTCTGCGTTTGCCTGGCCCCACAAATCCACCGCGAGAGCCGAGTTGATGGCGCAGAAATTGGCAATCGTGGCAATTCGGCGCACATCATGCGTCTCGCGCACGGGCCGAAAATAAAACGTGGCGTCACGGCCGACTCGGTCGTAGAACGAAGCGTCGCCCAGCGCCACACCGGCCTCGATCGCACTTTCGCCGGCTATGACGCCTTCGTCGACCAGCCGCGCGACCGGGGGAGACACCATCCCCGAATAGATGCGAAGTCGGCGGTGGCCACCGAGCGCGTCGAGGATGGCCCCCTGCAACCGGCCGACGCCGAACTGCAGCGTATCGCCGTCCCGCACCAGGCCGGCCACATGCGCCGCATGCCGTCGTGTGGTTTCGTCGGCCGTCTCCCCGGGGAGCGTGGGTACGGCAGCCGGACACTCGAAGCGAGCCGAACAGTCCTCGAGCCGCACGCCGAACGAGCCGCGGGTTCTCGGCAGCAGCGGATTCACGTGCGCAATCCGCGTGCGCGCCTTGTGCCATACCGAGGGGAGAAAGTCATAGCTCACACCCAGCGAGCACCGGCCGCTTGCATCCGGCGGCGCCACCTGCGCCAGCGCCACGTCGAGAGTCAGGTCCTCTTCCAGATCCCGTACGATGCCGGGGTAGTCGAGCGGCATGAGGTCGACGCGACCGCTCGGCAACGCCGCACGCACCGCAGGCGACATGAAGTAAGCGCGTTGCCGGGCGGTCGGGTGCAGTGCGAGATAGTCGGAGCGGTTGATGCCGGGAAAATGGACTCCCACGAAGGTTACGTCGCGCGCGTGATCCGCATCGTTGCGCAATGCCTCGTAGAAAGGCAGGCTTTCGCCGGAGACGCCGGGCACATACACCATTTGCCCCGGGCGCAGACGATTCACGGCGCTCGAGGCGCTGCCGAGTTCCATCGCGGTCGCGGTCATGAAATGCGCTCCAGGAGAAGCCTTGCCGATCCCTCGATGGCCACGGGGCCGGCATCGGTCGCTGCCGCCAGCGCGAGATCGGCCACGCCGCCGTCAGATGCGGTGAGCGTCGCTTTGCAGACAATGGCCTTCCCAACCGGGATGACATTGCGAAATCGGCTCCGAAAGCGAAGCAGCGGCTGCGCTGGAAATGCCTCATTCAGCAGCCGACCCAACAGCGCCATGCCCAGCATGCCGTGCACGATCACGTCATCGAAGCCGGCGTCGCGTGCGAACGCGGTCTCGAGATGCAGCGGATTCTGATCCCCGGAGGCCTCCGCGTAACGCCGCAAGTCCTCCCGGCCCAGCGCCGGGAAGGTCCGCTGTGCGACCACGGTGCCGACGGCGGAGAGTTTGAGAGAACCGCTCATGTCGTCACCGAGGCGGCATTGCGCACGAGGATCACTTGCCGGGTGCGCGCCACCAATGCGCCGCTCGACTGCCGAATCAGGGTATCCACCACGACGAATTCGAGCTCTCCGGCTTTCCGCTCGTAAATATTCGACACGGTGCGCTCGACCGCAAGCCGATCGCCTGCGCCATACGGCGCGTGGAACTCGAATTCCTGTTCGGCGTGCAAAACGCGTCTGAGATCGACTCCCAGCGCGGAAAGTATTTTCCTGGAACTGTTGTCCTCGCCCTCGATCACTTTGAGATATGTCGGCGGCGCGCGGTCCTCGTCGCCTCCCAGTGGTGCCGACGCCCCGATCGCTGCGGCGAACTGCCGCAGGCGCTCCCGCTCCACGGTCACTGTGAATGGCGGGAGGGTATAGCCGATGAATTGTCGATCGATGGCCATGTCAGGCAAGCGCGTCAATCAGTTCATCGAGGCGATCGGGCACTTGAAATAGCGAGGCAGACGATCCGTGCGAGACTGCGGCAGCGCTTCGGATCGCGGCGGCGCCGCGTTGCCGAAGAAACTCGAAGGGCCCTCCGGTGTAGGCCGGATGCAGGCCGGCGATCACTGCAGCCGAATCTGCGATGCCGGTATCGAACGATACTCCCGCGCTCCAGACACGCGCCGCCTCGAGAGCCACGGCCAACAGGCATTGCTCCGAATTCGCCAGCGCGCCCTTGCTGACGGCCGCCAGCCTCGGCAGCAAGACTCCACCCCGCGTCACGAGCGGCGTCGCCCGCAACCATCGAGCGAACTCCAATCCAAGCGCGGCGTCGGTCTCGCTCTCCTCGACGCTCACCTCCACCACGCGCCCATGCGCCGTGGGCTCGCTCACCCATACTCCGCTCGCCACACCGGCGGCCCGCGGCGAATCCGTTGGAGCCTCGAGCCACGCCACCGCATCCGAGGGAGGACTCCGCTCTCCTGTGGTGACCAACGTGATGGCGTCGTCGCGCCCGCCCGGTGGCACGACCTCGATGCGCAACGTGCGCAGTATCTCCGCAAGCGCCAACGCGTCGGCGCCAAGAATTGCCGCGCGCGGCTTGCGGCCGGCGGCGGGAAGCCTCTTGGCTGCGCGTTGCCGGTCGAGAAACAGGGAGCGGATCATATTGCCGGCCACCGGAGAGCGGATGAGCTCCACGAAACAGCTCATCTCCCACTCGCCGGCCGCGGTCATGGGCAAGGCAAAGCCGCCGGACACGCATGCCAGGATGGCATCGTAGGCTGGATACTGCCTGCGCAGGTCGCGATTGATGCCGAGCTCTTCGACGAAGTCATCGACGGCCTGAGCGTCGCCGGGTTCGTCTGCTCCCCCGGCTGGCCGCCACCCTTTTTGATCCCAAGGCGCGACCGCCGGTCTGCCCGCGAGGGCCATGGCGCGGCGATGAGCCGCGGCCAGCAGTCGCTCGGATGGCACCACTTCATCGACGAATCCGAGGGACCGCGCGCCCTCTGCCGACTCAGGCTCGCCGAGAAGCGCCATCCTGAGTGCGGCGCGTTTGCCGATGAGCCGCGGCAGGCGCTGCGTCCCGCCCGCGCCGGGAAGCAATCCGAGCTTCACTTCCGGCACGGCGAGCTGGGTGTTCTCGGCGACCACCCGCTGGTTGCAAGCCAGCGCCAATTCCAGTCCGCCCCCGAAGGCCAGCCCCTGGATCGCCGCGACGTAGGGCGTGGGAGTCAGTTCCAGCCGTCTGAATATCCGGCCAAGGCGACCGCACAGCTCGTGCAGCGCCGTCGCGGAATCGTGACGCGCCCGCTGCGTGAACATGCGCACCATCTCGAGATCGGCGCCGGCGATGAATGCCGCCTTGCCGGAAGTCAACACCACGCTGCGCACCGCGGCAGTCGCCGCCACCCAATCGATGAGATGATCGAGCGAATCCATCATCGGCGCCGATAACACGTTCATGCTGCGACCCGGCATGTCGATGGCGGCGACGAGCACGCCATCGTCGCCCAGCTCGACACGTATGTTCGGGTCTTGGAATTCCTGCACGATGCCCTCTATAGAAATTTCTTGAAATCGGGTTTGCGACGTTCGTTGAACGCGCGTACGCCCTCCTTCGACTCCTCGCTCATGTAGAAATGCTTGACCGCCTGGACGCCCATGAAACTGATGCCGCGGATGTTTTCGCTGTCCGCATTGAAGGAGCGCTTGGCGATGGCGATGGCGGTCGGGCTCAATTGGTTGATTTCCGCGGCCCATGCCTCGACTTCCGCATCCAATTGTTCCGGCGGCACCACCTTGTTCACCAACCCCATTTCGTAGGCCTGCGCGGCCGTGTAGCGCCGGCACAGAAACCAGATCTCGCGTGCGCGCTTCTCACCGACGTGGCGCGACAGGAGAGCCGTGCCCCAGCCCGGATCGACCGATCCCACCTTCGGCCCGACTTGACCGAAGATCGCCTTTTCGGATGCGAGGGTAAGATCACACAAGGTCGCAAATACGTTCCCCCCGCCGATGGCGAAGCCCTGCACCCGCGCGATGGACACCTTGCGCAGATCTCGAATGGCGGTCTGTAATTCCTCGATGGGCAGTCCGACCGTGCCGCGCGGGCCGTATAGGCCATCCTCGGACAGGTGCGCCTTTTGATCGCCCCCCGTGCAGAACGCTTTTTCTCCGGCGCCGGCCAGCACGACAGCGTTCACCGAGCGCTCCTCGTTGGCCTTTATGAAGGCGTCAATCAACTCCTCGACGGTCTGAAGCCGGAACGCGTTCATCACCTCCGGACGATTGATCGTGATGCGCACCGCATTGGCGCCCACTTCGTACTGAATATCTTTGTAATCGGCCATGTCGTTCTCCGTCGTAGTGCATCAGCCATGCATCGTCAGACCGCCCGAGACGCTCACGGTCTGGCCGGTGATGAACGCCGCGTCCTCGCTCGCCAGGAAGGCAACGAGTCCGGCGTAATCTGAGGGCTCGCCGATCCGCCCAAGCGGCACACTGCGTACCATCGCATCGCGAATCTTCTGCCCCTGATCCCCGCTGCCGACGAAGGCATCCATCGCCGGCGTGTTGGTCGGACCGGGGCACACGCAATTGATCAGGACCTGATTGCGGGCGGTCTCGCGCGCCAGCGCCTTGGCGAATGCGATCGTGGCGCCCTTGCAACCCGAATACACCACCTCGCCCGAGGAACCGACCCGGCCGGCGTCCGAGGCGATGAATATCACCCGCCCGGCATTGCGCTTGGCCATCAGGCTCACCACGGTGTGTGTGACGTGGATGGGGCCCATGTAATTGATGGCGACGACTTTCTGCCAGAATTCGGGCGTGGTCTTGAGGAAGGGCATGGGCGTATCCCAGCCTGCGTTGTTGACCAGCGTATGGATGGGACCCAACGCCGCCTCGACGCCGGCCACCGCTCGTTGTACGGCGCCGAGGTCGCAAATGTCGCAGACTTCCACGTGTGCGCTGCCGCCCGCGGCGCGGATCGCATCGGCGGTGGCGGCCGCCGCGCTCGCATTCAGATCGAGTATCGCCACCCGCATTTTTTCTGCGGCGAGCCGCAAGGCGATGGCGCGGCCGATACCGCTGCCCGCGCCGGTCACCACGGCTACATTGTCTGCCAGTCCACGCACGGTACCCCCTCGACAATCTTTGGATTAATAAAACAATCGTAGCGTAAAGTATATATGCTTACGAGTCACCTGATCATGCGCCCAATTGGCGTGACAGCGCCTGCTTAATCACGGACAAGGTGCGAATCATCGTCCCCCGCTCGGCGGACGACAGGTCGCCTAGAATCCGCTCATTTAACGATATCTCGGCCTGAGTCATTTGCTGCACCAGCGCAAACCCCGGTTCCGCGAGATGGACCCGTTTGGCGCGGCGGTCCCCGGGCGCCTCGCGCCGTTCCACGAAACCCGCCGTGACCAACCGCTCGATCAGCGAACCCAGACTCGCCTTGCCCACTTCGAGGGCGGCTGCGAGCTCGGTCTGCATCATGCCGTCATGACGTGATAAGTGGGCGAGCACCCACCACTGCGCCCGTGTGACGCCCAACGGCTTCATCAGCTGGTCGTAGGCGGTGCGGCGCATGCGGGAGACGTCGTGAATCAAAAACCCCAGGCGAATATCGTCATGCTCGCTCACAGCAGCCCCACTATGCTGATGGCAGCGACTCCGTTGTACGGGACGCCACCCAGATTGTGGCTCAATCCCAACCGCGGCTTCGGTAGCTGGCGCGCGCCGGCGCGGCCGAGGAACTGCAGGTAATGCTCGTAGACCATTCTGAGCCCCGACGCGCCCACGGGATGCCCGCAGCACTTGAGGCCGCCATCGGTCTGGCAGGGAATCGCGCCGTCCGCGTCATAGCGTCCATCCAGTACGTCGGCCACGGCGCGGCCCGGCTCGGAGAGGCCAAGGTCTTCCATGGTGACCAGCTCCGTGATCGAGAAGCAATCATGCACTTCGATCTGCGTGAGCGCCTGACGCGGATTGCCGATGCCCGCCTCGCGATAGGCCGCCCGCGCCGCAAGCTGCGTGTTCGGCACGCTGCTGCCGTCCCATTCTGCGGTGCCGGATTCACGGCCGCTGCTTGCTGAGAGCTGCAGGGCCTTGACCGTTACCAAATCGCGTTTGCCGAGCGATCGAGCGATCTCAGGGGTGGTGACGATGGCGCATGCGGCACCGTCGCTCACGCCGCAGCAATCGAACACGCCGAGCGGCTCCGCGATGATCGGCGCCTTGATGATCGCGTCCATCTCCAAAGGGCGGCGCAAATGCGCCTTCGGATTGCGCGCACCATTCTGATGGCTTTTCCAGGACACGTGCGCGAGCGCGCGTTTCAGCTCCTCTCGGCTGAAGCCGTAGCGGGCACCATAACCGGATGCAAGCTGCGCGAAGCCCGCCGGCGCCGAACAATACGGCATCCAGAGATCATTCATCGTTCCCTTGCTGGGGACCGGCAGTCCGCCAAAGCCCGAATCCTTCAGCTTCTCGACGCCGAGCGCGAGCGCAAAATCGACCGCGCCCGATGCGACGGCGTAAACCGCGCCGCGCAGGGCCTCCGTGCCGGTGGCGCACATGTTCTCCACGCGGGTGACCGGAATTCCCTGCAGGCGCAGCGCGGTGGCCAGGGGCAGCGCTGAATTGCCGACATTGACCGCATCGAGCGCACTGCCGAGCCACGCGGCTCCAATGAGCTTGCGCTCGATGCCGGCATCCTCGAGCGCCTCGTTGAAGGCTTCGACCATCAGCTGTTCGCTGCCGACCTCCCAACGCTCGCCGAACCGGGAGCAGCCCATGCCGAGGATCGCGACCTTGTCCTTTATCCCCGTTGCCATATCGGTTCTCCTGCGGCGTCTCGCCTAAGCGGCGGGAACGGCCTTCCAAAAATAGCGGCTGTAGTGCCGCAACTCGTCATGCGCCTTCAGGCGAAAGACGAAATTCAAGGGCGCGCCCACTTCGATGCCGGCAGCGGGCACATCGACGATTTCCATCAATGCGCGCGCGCCGGCCTCGAATTGAACCAGCCCCACGTACAGCGGCGGCGCGGGATAGTATTGCAGCCAGTCGGCGCTCACCGTCGCCACGTGCGCCGGCTCATCGGAAAGCGGGTACGGTGCAAGAGCACCCGACGCGGCGCAATTCACGCAGTTCGGCATCACCGGAAATTGCACCTGACCGCACTTGCCGCACCGTCCTCCCACGAAGGCCAAACTGGCGGCCGAGCGATACTGCTGGCTCAGCGACGCCTTGATCACGGTCTCCGACCGGGGACCCCAGTCGAGCTGCAATTCGCCACTGAAGGACAACATCTTCAAATACGAGTTTTCAACGGTCTTGCGCCCGAGCGCTGCTGCCAGGCCGTACGGCGATGCCGCCGGGGGGTGCGAGACCTCGAATGCCACCGCTTCGCAGCCCAGGCCGAACGCGGCGATCACCACCACGTCGCCGGCCTTGGCGCGCTCCAGCGCGCCGGCGAGCAGGAGCAGCGCATGCGCAGCACCGGTGTCGCCAACGGTGCCCTGCAAATCCGGGACGAGACGCTCGCGCGGTATCCCCAAAGCTGTCGCAACCAGGGCGTCGCCGCCGCTCGGGGCGCCGGCGAGGCCGAACCAAGCGACGCGTGCCGCAGGTACGTCGATCCTCGTCAGCAGCTGTTTGACGGCCTCCGGCACCAACTTGGCCACGCCAGCATCGCGGATCCAGCGCTCCTCCCAGTAATAGTCGTAGGGCGCACCGCTTTGCCGGAAGTGATCAACGAACGGCGCCGATGCGGCGTAGCTTCCAAGGTAGCGGGCCAGCGGCTGGTCATCGCCGGTCAAGAAAGCTGCGGCGCCCGCTCCATAGGTCAGCTCCTGGGTGCTCCCCGGCTTTGCGCGGCGATCGTCCGCGCCCACCACGAGCGCCCGGCCCCCATTGCCGCTCTCCAGTGCTTGAACCAGCGCGCGCAGCCCCGCCCGCGTCGAGCCCGCCGCGTCCTGCGCCGTGACGGTCTCTGGCAGCCGCAGCGCCTGACTCAAAATCGCGGCATTCTGCAGGTCGGCAAAAGGAGCCGTCGTCGATGCCAGGGAGACGGTGCGCGGACCTTCGCTTTGTCCGACAAGACAGTGACGGGCGGCCTGAACGGCCAAGGTAATGGGGTCTTCATCCCAACTGCAAAAAGCCCGCTCGCCGCGGCCCAGGGACTTGAGCCCCGGCAGGGCCCACGCGTGCGCGTCGGCTATGGCGGCCCGAGGGATGCGGGCACGGGGAACGAACACTCCAAACGATTTTATGCCGATGCCGCCGTTCACCGCCCTCTCCCGAGCTGAGCACTAGATACTACGTTACCATACGATATACATGTTTTCTATATGCGGGAAGCAAGCTAGGGTAAGGGCTGCCCGCAACGGGATCGAATCGATGTATGGGCGCCGAACGGCGCCGGGATGCGGCCTGCGGCCGATCGAGCTCGCGCTCAGCGCAGACTGGCGCGTTCGCGAGCCTCGCTTTCGTCCGCCGCCGCCTCGGCGGGGGTTGAATCCAGGGTCGAGAGCAAGTTCGATTTCATCTTCTCGAGGGTGCGTAAGGTCGTCTCGAAATCGGCTGCGGACACGCCGTTCAGCGTGGTCTCATTGACCCGCTTGTCCAGCTCCTTGTTTTGACTGACGAGCCTGCGGCCCTCCTTGGTCAGAAACACGCGTTTCACCCGTCGATCAATCGGATCGGCACGCCGCTCCACCATCCCCGCCTCCTCCAGGCGATCGACGAGCCCCCCCAGGGCAACCTTGCCCACATCGAGCTCATCCGCAAGATTGGTCTGGGGTGATCCGTCGTCCCGCGACAGAAAGGCCAACACCCACCACTGCGATCGAGAAGTCCCGAGGGTGCGCACGATTCGGTCAAACATCACGCGCCGCAATCGTGAGACATCGTGTATCAGGAATGCGAATCGTGTTTCCTTGTCCAATATCCGCGCCAATGTTCCTCCATCCGAAAAAGGTCAAATCGTCATCTACTATATGATATCGAAGTCCCGCACGCAGAATAAAGTGGATTACCCCAAGCGCACCCGCCCGAAGGCTCTCACGACGGCTTTTGCTTGAGGACCTCGGGAACCGAGGCGCGGTGAAACCCTTGAAACGGCTTGCTGTTCTGATGTGCTCGCAGCGTCCAGGTCGCACGAGCATTGGGCGCGCCCCCGTCGACCCGGATGCACGAGCCGGTAATGTAGGCGGCCGCCGGGGACAGCAGAAACACGATGGCAGCCGATACCTCGGATTCGGTGCCATAGCGCTGCAACGGGACCCGCCGGGGATACTCCAGAATTTTGGGGACGATTTCGGGGGGATAGGTATCGAATCCGCTGGACGAAATCCCACCCGGTGCCACGGTGTTCACCCTAACCCCCGAAGACGACCATTCGCAGGCGGCGGTTTCAGACAGCGTCAGCATGCCGCCGCGAGCGGCGCCGGAATGGGCAAACTCCGGCCATCCGTTCCAAATGTCTGCAATGATGTTGACGATCGAGCCGCCATGCTCCGACATCCAGCGGTTGTAGGTTTCACGCATGAAGATGAAGCCGCCGGTCAGATTGTTGCGCACCACCGAATCGAATCCCTTGGTCGAAATGGTCTTCATTTCGACCCGGTACTGGCCGCCCGCATTGTTTACCAGCCCCGAAATGCTGCCGTACTTGGCGAGCGTTGCCTCAATCACAGCGATGACCTGGGGTTCCTCACGGATATCGCAAGTCAGGGCCATGACCTCGCCGCCGTCCTCGAGGATTTCCTGGCGCACCGTTTCGAGCTTGTTTTCCTTGCGGCCGACGATCACGACGTTCGCCCCGAGCGCGGCCAATTCGTGCGCCGTGCACCGTCCAATCCCACTGCCGCCGCCCGTTACGATGAATGTCTGATTCTTGAACAAGTCGGCGGCAAATACGGATTGGTACTTCATCCTTCGCTCCTCATGGTGACCCGAATTCAAACAGTTGCCCCGATCGCCTCGACCCCGCGGCGCGCATAGGCCAGGGAGAGCCGGCGCCCGATGGCGGCCGACGCCGCCGACTCGGCGGCCACGCCACGCGCGGCGATTCCGGCGCTGCCGACTGCCGCCCGGAACATCGCAAATGCCATGTGGAAGGAGCTCATGCGTTCTGTCGTGCCGGCATATCTGTAGTAGGCGGCGAGATATTCCTCCTCGGATGGAATGCCCAGAGCACGCCAATCGAGTCCGCGAATCCCGCCGTTCTCCTCGGGGGTCATCCGCCAGGCCTGGACATTGAAGGCTACGTCGGCCAGCGGGTGACCCAGGGTGGACAGCTCCCAGTCCAGCACTCCGACCACTTCGGGCTTCGTCGGGTGGAACATTAAATTTGGCAGCCGGAAGTCTCCGTGGCAAATCGCGGCCAAATCGCCGCCGGTCGGCTGCTCTCGCAGCCAGGCGATCAACTCATCCACGTATGGGTTGTCGGGGGTCCTCAGCCGCTCCCACTGCTCGGACCAGCGTTTGATCTGGCGCTCGAAATAATTGCCGGGACGGCCGAAGTCGGCCAGACCCGCCGCCCGCCAATCGAAGCGGTGGATCGCAGCCATGGCACGGCACATGGAGTCGTAGAATGCCGCTCGCTCATCGGGTGCAACGCCGGGCATCGCGTAGTCGGGAAACACCCGTCCCTGCAACCGCTCCATGAGGTAGAACGGCGTACCGACGATGCCGGCATCCTCGCAAAACAGAATGGGCCGCGGAACCGGCACCTCCGAGCCGTGCAGCGCGCTCAAAACTCGGAACTCGCGGTCGATCAAGTGGGCGGATCGGGACAGACTCGACCCCGGCTGCTTGCGCAACACCGCCGACCAATCGCCGCAGCTCAAGAAGTAGGTGGGATTGGACATGCCGCCCATCGCCTGATCGCAACACAGCGCCCCCCTCGAATCCGGGAAACGGTCGCGCAGATACCCGTCCAGCCGATCGGTGTCGAGTCGCACGGCGACCGATCCGCCGCTCACTTGCGGCTCGATCCAAACTTGAACAGGTATTGGGCGACGCGGCGGATTTGGATTTCCTCGGAACCCTCCGTGATGCGGTAGCGCCGGTGATGCCGGTAGATGTGTTCGAACGGATAGGCTCGTGTGTATCCCAAACCGCCGTGCACCTGCATGGCCCGGTCCGCGGCTTCGCACACCAATCGATTCGCCCGAAAATTGCAGATCGACACCTGATCGCTGATCTTGAGCGGGTCCTGCCGGTCCATCTGCCACGCAGTGCGGAATATGTAGTTGCGGACCAGTTCGCACTCGGCGTGCAATTCGGCAATCTCGAATTGCACGGCCTGCTGCTTCGACAGCGGTCCGCCGAACACCTGGCGCGCATTGGCATATTTGACCGCCTCGGCGATGCAGTAGCGCGCCGCCCCGGCGCTCGCCGCAGCCTGGCGGATGCGGTTCTCGTGCACGAAGCGTTGCGCCACCAACAGCCCCTCGCCCTCGGTGTGCAGGATCGCACTGTCCGGCACGCGCACATCCTTGAAGCCCACTTCCGGATGATCGCTCGGCATGTTGAAGGTCCAATGGTTGTAGAGGATCTCCACGCCCGGCGTCGACATGGGAACGATCAAGGCCGTGATGCCATGCGCATCGCCGGGCTTGCCCGAGGTTCTGGCGAACACCAAATCGGCGCTCGCCCGATAGGCTTGGCTGTTGTAGCGCTTTCGTCCGTTGATGATCCAGGAGTCGCCGTCACGTCGCGCCGCGGTCTCGAGCCAGGTGGCATCGCTGCCGTGGTCGGGCTCGGTCAGCGCGAACGCGAGGTGGTTGGCGCGGCCGATGATGCCCTCGATGTATGTTTTCTTCTGCTCCAGGGTGCCGTAGGCATCCAAGATGGGTACCAGCGGAAAATTGCCGACGATGGAGGACTCGTCCTGCAGGTCGTTGTGCAGACCCAGGCCCCTGGCGGCCAGGTGCTCGCGAATCGCGGCGATCGCAAGCGTCGAGGCGGCCTGCCCGCCGCAGCTCTTCGGCAGACCGTACCGCAAATGGCCCGCCTTGTCCGCCAGGCGCTCCATCTGCGCGATCAGATCGTTCCATTCCTTGCGCGGTTGCCCGTCGGCTTCCCAATCGGTGCGTGCGTACTCGCGCCGATGGTCGAAGAACTGAATGTTCTTCGCCTCGAGGGGCTTGATGTCGCGCTCGATGAACTCGTCCAGTTCGCGCAGTTTGGCGGGGATCTCCGGGGGTAGCTCAAAATCCATCGAGGTGCGTCCTTAAAGTTAGAGTGCGACCCGCGCATAGGGATGCGTGCTGCTGAAGCCCCCGTCCGCCGCGATCATCTGTCCGTCGATGAAGGAGCTTTCGTCGCAGGCTAGAAAGGCGGCTACTGCCGCAATTTCCTCGATCCTTCCGGGGCGCTTGAGCGGCGTGATGTGTCCAATCTTGCCCTCGACCCCGCGGGCCCGGGCCTGGTCGAATGTGGCACGGGTCATCTTCGTCTCGACCAGACCCGACAGGATGGCGTTGACGCGCACGTTGGTACCCGCGAACACGTTTGCCGCGCCCTGCATCAGGCTGTTCACCGCCGCCTTGCAGGCGCTGTAGGCCAGGGTGCCGCCATTGGCGCGCAGCGATCCGGAAGAGGACATCAGGATGATCGATCCGCCGCCGCGTGCCACCATGGGTGGACCGGCATGTTTGACCGCCAGGAAAGAGGTGATCACATTGCCCTTGAAGACGAATTCCCAGTCCCCGATGGTCTGCTCCGCCAAGGGCGTATTCTTGTCGGTGCAACCGGCATTGGCGTAGAAGACGTTGAGGCCTCCGAAATCCCTGACGCAGATATCGACCGCGGCCTTGATCTCCGACTCGACTGCCGCATCGGCACGAAAGCTCCTCGCCTCCCCGCCTTCGGCGCGTATCAACTCCACCGTCTCATCGATGTTGTCCTGGCTGCGTCCGACGATCAGCACGCGGGCGCCCTCCCGCGCAAAACGCTGCGCGCTGCCGCGGCCGATGCCGCTTCCAGCCCCCGTGACGATCGCCTGCTTGCCTGCCAGTTTGCCCACGTTGTCGCTCCCGTTGTTCGCCATGCGGTAAAAAGCGCACGCCCCTGCGCAACGGGGCTCAGGCCGCCGAGATGCCGCCGTTCACGCTGATTGCCTGGCCGGTGATCTTCGCCGCCGCGGGGCTTGCCAGAAATACGATGAGCTCCGCCAGATCCTCCGCCACCGCCACCCCGAGGTTCGCCGCCTCGCGCGCCTTCTCGAACAACTTCGTGGCGAACGGCTGCGTCATCATGCGCGCGTTCGTCAGGGTGCCTTCGATCAGCGACGGGGTCAGGACATTGACCCGGATTCCATTGCGTTTCGCTTCGATCGCCAGTGTGCGCGTGAACATGATGATACCCGCCATGGCGGCGCCGATGACGGTTTCACCGGGGGTGGCGAGCTTGCCGGCGTCGGAGGCCACGTTGATGATCGCCCCCGTGCCGCGCTCGCGCATGTAGGGAAGCACCGCCCGGCACATGAGCAGCGGCCCCATGATCTGGGCCACCAAGATGGACTCGATCTCTCCGGTCGGGATCTGGTGCAGCGGGGTGGGTCCTGCCGGACCGACGGTGGAGTTGACGAGCACGTGCACATCGCCAAAGCGCTGGTGCGCAAATTCGCAGATGCGGGTCGCCTCGGTGGCCCGATTCGCGTCCGCGGACAGGAATTCGATATCGATGTGCGGATGCGCGGACTTGACCGCCGTTCGGGCTGCGTTGCCGCGCGCGGCATCGCGGCCTACGATCAGGAGCTTTTTGACACCCTCGGCGGCGAACTTGTGCGCAGTCGCGAGCCCGACGCCGGCGGTGCCGCCGGCAATCACCACCACGCTGTCGGTCAGGGGTACCGGCAGGCGTTTCTCAGTCGCAGCCATATTGAAGATGTCCAGCCTACGGTCGGAAGTAGCACTCTTTTGGCATACAGTACACTAGTGTTCTATCTGCCACAATACCGCCGTGGCGGCGGCGTTCATTCGAATTGCCGCTTGCCGGAGGCGAAGGCAAGGAACACCAGCGCCCCGAGGAACGATACCCCGGTGGTCACGTAAAACGGTGCAGCAAAGGTCCCGGTGTGGTCCACCATCCACCCGGTCAGGTAGACGCCGAAAATGCCAGGCAACGTACCCACCGTGTTGCTCAGACCCCAGATGATGTCGGCGTATCGTGGGGACAGGTCGAATCCATTCGGCGCGTAGCCGGCGAAGCAAAACGCAAACGTTCCGGCCGCACAAGTGGTGAGAATCACGGCCGAGGTGATCGAAGCCGCCCAAGGCAGGAGCGACAGCAGGATGCCGCCGAGCGTCAGCCCCAGCGTCTGCATCAGTTTGCGGACGAAGGTGGCCGAGCGGCCGGCGCGCAGCATGCGATCGGCCCACGCCCCCGCCAAATTGGCGACGAGAAAACTCGCGAGCCAGGGAGCCGCGGACAGCAGCCCCGCATTGACCAAAGATACCCCGAACGTGTGCTTCAGATAGCTGGGCAGCCAGGCCAACAACAGATAAAACGACCAGTTGAAGCACGAGTTGGTGATGACGATCGCCCACACCGGCGCGGAGCTCAAGATACTCTTCCACGGAATTGCGGCCCGGCCCGCGGACGCATCGGGCGCAACACCGGCCCCGCCTTTGATCAGCATGAACCACAAGAGGGCCCAGGCGATGCCGATGGCGCCGAAGAGGTAGAACGGTGCCGGCCAGCCGTGGTTTCGTATCAGCAATCCGGTCAGCGGCAGCGCAATGACCGTCGACAGCGGCGCGGCGCTCGTCACCAGCGCCACCGCGCTCGATCGGCGGAGCGGCGGCACCCACCTTCCAATGAGATTGATGCAGGCCGGAAAAACGGCGGCCTCGCCCAACCCCAGGCCGATTCGAGTGAGCACGAGGGTCGAGAGCGACGCCAGGGCGGCGGGCGGCGTCAGCGCGGTGAACAACGACCACCAGAGCACGGCAACGCCCAGCACGACTTTGCCGCCGAAGCGGTTGGCCAGTGCGCTGCTCGCGAGCATCATCAGCAGGTAACCGATGAAAAATGCGGACAGCACCAGGCCTTTTTGGGTTTCGCTCCAACCCAACTGCGCCTGCATGGCGATGGCGCCCACGGAGATGTTGATGCGATCCACGTAGGACAGGAACACCGCCGCCAGGAGCAGCAGCAGCACTGTGTAATAAGCCGGCCAGCGGCCGGTATGCCCGCCCGACATCGCCGATGCGGCCGCTAGTGTTGCCCGGCGTGGGGAATCGTCGACTCGATCTCCTTGACGATGTACATCCGACTGCGCGGGCGATCGAACAGACGAGCTTCGTCCTGCGCGATTTCTTCCTGAATGGCGGGTTCGGAGAGATGCTTCATGGCCTTGTCCGCCTCCTGCTGATTGGCAAACCACAACTCGGTCAGCACATCGAACTCATCCGCGGGACTGCTCCAGGGCCCCGGAACCGGCTCGAGGTAGCGGCGCACGTAGCGGATCGCGTTCGGCACGTACTTCTCCCCCAACAAGCGATGATGGGTTTCGTAGTACTGGATGAAGTCGGCGCGCGACATGCCCGGTTTGCGCTTGAGCATGAACACCAGTTTGACCACGCCCGCCGATGGAGCGGCCGACGGCGCCTTGCTCTGCTCCGCCCCTGCGGCCGTCTGCGCCGATATCTGCGGCGCACTCGCACCGGCCAGCAGGAAAGTTGCGCCCATCGCACAGAATGTCTTGTTGAATGCCAGCATGTGTCCCCCGGACGTTGTTACGTTTGTTCTGACAACGCAGCTCCCGGCGCACCGGGGAGCGAATCCTGCAGGCGCAGCTGGAAGGCAGCTACGGTACCCTACCGTACGATACGTTTGATCGCAATAACGATGGCTGACTCCCCTGGACTACCGGCCGGCGGCCGCGCCGTCGAGGATTTCCGCCACGCGGCCCGGCTGATCGATCATGATCGAATGCCCGCTTCTTTCGACCCCGATGACTTCCGAGCCAGGACGATCACGGTAGGGTTCGTACATGCCGTCGCAGATGCCGCCTTGTGCATAGACATAGAGACGCTTGGGCACTTCGTTGTGGCGCCCGGTCAATTGAATGGACTGCGCAAAACAGGCAAAGGGGTGAGGCGTGGTTTTCGAGTCGATCCATGCCCAGTCCTCGGGCGAGGCCGCGTCGAATTCCGAAGCCGGCCTCGGCGGGACCAACAGACCGTCCCCCGCGGCAATCCCGCCGACGAAACTGGCCAAATATTCGGGCCGCATCGTGAATAGCGTGTCGGTGTCGCTTGGCACGAGGGCGTCGAGATAGACGAGCACCGCGATTCGCTCCGGCAATCGATCCGCGACACCGGAAATGACCATTCCCCCATAGGAGTGGCCGACCAGAACGACTCCCGTCAAATCCTCCCATTGCAGCGTATTGGCAACGTCCGCGATGTGGGTATCGAGATTGATTCGCGTCTTCGCCAGATGCGAACGTTCGCCGAGACCCGTCAACGTGGGCGTATACACTTCATGACCGAGCTTGCGCAGCAGCCGGGCCACCCGCCCGAAACTCCACCCTCCCTGCCATCCGCCATGCACCAGAACATAGGTTCCCATTGCTCCCCCTCGTTCCGCAGTGCGGTGGGCCGTTGCGGAATGTACGTATCCCGACAGGTCATCTCTGATAGTAGTCTACGTTTGAAACATGCGATAAATCCTAACAATTATCAACTAATCCACTTGCGTATCATATGTTGATGGATGATTGATTCGGGTAATTGGTTGAGGCCATAGTCTCGGGGGAGGCAACATGCCGACAGCATCCGCCAGCGCCGCCATCTGGGAAGATGTGCAGCTGAAAACCACGTGTTACGGCTGTTCTTCGGCGACATGCGGCATGATCGCGCGACGGGTGAACGGCATCGTCGTCTCGGTGGAAGGGGATCCGGAATGCCCCTTCAGTCAGGGCAAGCTCTGCGCCAAGGGGCAGGCCCAAATCATGATGGCCTACAGCACCCGCCGTGTCACCAAGCCCTTGAAGCGCACCAACCCTGAAAAAGGCATCGGAGTTGATCCGGGATGGGTCGAAATCAGCTACGAGGAAGCCGTTCGAATCGCCGCTGAGCAATTGAAGGAATGCAAGCAGATCGACCCGGCTGGCTTGGTATTCGCGAGCACCGATTTCACTACCCTTCCTTGGTTCCCCGGAGCGTGCCTGGTCTCGAACGGCAGCTTCAATTTCACGACGGCGGGCAAGACCTTTTGCGGCAACCCGGTCCATCCGACGCTGCAACAGGTACATGGCGGCTTTCACGCAGGACCGGATTTCCACCACACCAAGCACGTGGTGCTGTTCGGGTCGCAAAAAGGGGCCATGTCGAATTGGGCGGCAGTCACGGCAACGACCGAGATGTCGCGCGCGCGGCTGAACGGCATGAAGCTCGTGGTGGTCGATCCCTGGTGCTCCAACGCCGCGGCCATTGCCGATGAGTGGGTTCCGATCAGGCCGGGCACCGACGGCGCCCTGGTTCTATCGATGATGCACGTTCTGATCAACGAGCTTGGGCTTTACGACCGCGATTTCGTCAAGACGACGACGAACGCGCCATATCTGGTCAGAACCAGCGACGGGCGCTACGCGAGAGATGGCGCGACGCAAAAGCCGCTGATGTGGGACCTTCGGGCTCACTGCGCGAAATGCTTCGACGACCCCGCTCTCCTGTCTCCGGCATTGGAGGGAGAATATCGGGTCGATGACCAGGCCTGTGTTCCGGCGTTCCAACTGCTGAGGCAGCATCTTGCGGGGTACCCGCCGGAGCGCGCGGCGGAGATCACGACCGTCGATGCGCAAACCATCCGCAGGATGGCACGGGAATTCGGAACCGCCGCCGCCATCGGCAGCACGATCGAGATCGACGGCATCACGCTGCCGCTGCGGCCGGCCTGCGCGCACTGGTACAAGGGCGTGGGCCAGCATTCCCAGGGCTTCGAGCAGGGCATCGCGATTGCCATGCTCAACACGATCGTGGGCGCGATCGACGTGCCGGGCGGTCTTTCGGCCGACACGGTATACGCCCACCATCCCGAGTTTTCCGAGAACTGCACCTGGATGGGAAAGGGATCGGGCCTGGGAGAACAGGACGGAATCCTGGTTCCGGGCAAGTTTGCGACCTACGGAGGTAATTTCATCGGGCCGTTTCCGACGCGGGACGTGCAACAGCCCAACTCCATATCCGGAGACTCGCTGGCGGCCGCCGGCAGCTACATGGGCGGCACATTGCACAAGATCAACGCCTTGGACCCGAAAAAATTCAACAACAAGATCCCGCACAACCCGCTGATGTACGTGCAGGTCGTATCCAACGACCTGGTCAACGAAGGCAATCCGAAGCAACAAGCGGAATACCACAAGAAATTCAGATTCCAGCTGTCGCTCGTGCCGAACATCGATGAAACGGCGGAATTTGCCGACGTCATCATTCCGACCCAGACCCAGCTCGAGCGCCTCGACATGGGTGCCAATTGCATCCCGGATACCATGGGGTCCACCGGCAATGGCGACTACTGCATCAATTTGCGCCAACCGGTGGTGCATACCGAGAACAAGCACTTCGTCGACATCTGGATGGACATTGCGGACAAGGAAGGTTCGCTGCCCGCGTTCAATCAGATGGTGAATTACTTTCTCGAGCTATCGGACAACTTCCAACTGAGGTCCGACCAGAAGTACGATTATCGGGCGTTGACTGAAAAATGGATTGCTTCGATGACGGGTGGCCGGCGCAGCCTCGCCGACGTGGCGGCGGAGGGCAGAATCCGCTGGAAAAAGACCGTCAAGGAGCACTATCCGAGACACTTCTACACCGCGCGGATTCCGATCTATTACGAGTACCATTTGGAGGCCGGCGAGCGGATGCGCGCGCTCACCGATTCGCTTCAGTTCAAGTGGGATTTGACGCGCTATCGCCCGCTGCCGGCTTGGTACCCGGGTCCCGGGCACGCCGACCGAACCTCGGGGTTCGATTTGTACGGCGTGACCTACAAGTGGCCTTTCACCTCCGCCACTTTCTCGAATTTCAACCCCTGGCTGGGAGAGCTGTCGCAGTACCACCCCTATGCGGGGAAGATCGTATTGAACCGCAAGTACGCCCAATCGCGGAACATCGGCGAGGGCGATCGGGTGAAGGTGGAGAATGTCGGCGGTCGGTCGGTCGAGGGCCTGGTGCTGTTGAGCGAATGCATCCACCCCGAATGCGTCGGAATGGACCACGCAGGCGGCAGCTGGGCGAAGTGCCTGCCGCCGCGCCGCGGCGGCACGGGTGTGCATTATGGAACGCTGCTCGACTACGACATGAAAAACCTCGATGTGATGGACGGGGCCTTCGAGGCCAGCCCGAAGCTGAAGGTCAGCCGGATCAGCTGACCGAACATGAACGAAATACCGCATCAAGGGAGCGTGCTGCAATGACCCGATTGGGAATGGTCATCGACCTGAAGATCTGTGTCGGATGCCATGCCTGCACGTCAGCCTGCAAGGCCACGAATGGCACGCCGCCCGATATCATGTTCGCCCGGGTGCACGAACACGAGGTGGGCGAGTATCCTCAAGCGCGACGGGAGTTCCTGCCCGTGCTCTGCAATCACTGCGCCGATCCACCCTGCGTGGACGTGTGTCCCACCGGCGCGAGCTACCAGCGGTCCGACGGCATCGTCGCGGTCAACAGCAACGTCTGCATCGGCTGCAGAAGCTGCGCGACAGCCTGTCCATATGAGCATCGACACTATGTCGAGCCGGGATTGTTGAGCAAGGGCTACTTCGACGGCGACCTCACGCTGTACGAGCAGGTCAAGTACAAGCGCTGGACCGAGGGCACCGTCATCAAATGCGATTTCTGCAAAGACCGTGTCGACCAGGGACTGCTGCCTGCGTGCGTCGTGACCTGCCCTGCGGAAGCGCGGCATTTCGGCGATCTGGCCGATCCCGCCAGTCGTGTCAGCCGGTTGCTGCGCGAACGGGAGTCGTTCACGTTGCTGCCCGACGCGGGGACGCAACCCTGCGTCCACTATCTCAAAGCTTGAACGAGCCCGTGACATGAATGAAAAATACCAGACAGGCGTCCGATTCAATCATCCCTTCCGTATCCTCGAGACCCTGAGTTTCGTTGGGGAAGGCGTCGGCGCGGCGTTGTTCATCCTGTCCGTCCTCACGCGGCAACTCGCGATCGCGGCGCTCGGCGTCGCATTCGTGGTCGTCGCCGTCCTCGCCCTGCGGGCTCATCTCGGGCAGCCCACGCGGGGCTGGAGGGCGGTATCGCGCCTCTCCACCTCCTGGGTCAGTCGCGGCACCTTGGTGATAGGCGGATTTCTGGCGTCGGCGGCGCTCTCCGTCATCGCTGCATACGCGGGGATCGATGGCCCTCTTTTCACGATTCTCGCTTTTGCGGCGCTTGGCTTCGCGATCCCGGTCGTGCTTTACGCCGGCTTGCTGCTCCGGTCGATCCGGGCGATCCGATTTTGGGGAGGCGCGGCGCTTCCCATTGCGTTCCCGATCCATTCGGCAGCCACATCTTTGACGATCGCGATCGCACTGATGCCGTGGCTGCCCGACCCTACGCATCGTTCGCAGTGGTTGATTGCAGCCGCGGTCATCTGCCTGCTGTTGAGTTTCGCCGCCTCCACCGCACACATCATGCGGCTGGAAAGCAGCGCCGGAACCCGCGCCTCCTTGAAGCGCCTCATCGCGGGGGATTTGCGCTTCCAATTCGTCTGGGGCGCAGGGATTTTCGGCGTGGCTTTGCCCGTCATCGGCTTGATCGGACTTGGGCTGTTCACCTCAGGTGACGATGTTGCGAGACCCGCATGGTTATTCGCCGCGATCGCCCTGTCGAGGCTGTACGGCGACTTTGCGTACCGGCACGCCATCGTCCTCGCGGGCGCCTACGAGCCGATCATGCCGCAGAAGTCGAATCGGATCGCCGTAGCGGTGGGCCGATGAACGATCAATACTTCGCAATGCGCTTGATTCGCCGCCATGGCGGCACCGGAGCCAACGTCGTGGCCGCGTTGGCGGCGCTGGCCTCAGCCGCCCTGCTTTGGCCGGCAACGCGCTGGGGAGCAATCCCGCTGGCGCTCATCGTCGGTGGTCTGGCGTTCATCATCGGACGCAGCTACGTCGAACTCGTCTCCATGGTGTTCGAGAAGCTGAACTAACCGGGGCGCGAGATCGAACATCTGGCCAATGGAAGGCGAATTCGAGGCAGTGTTCGCACGAATTTCACACGTACCCGTTACTGAACAGGCAATCGTGCACCGCCCGCTCCGCCTGATCGATCGCTTCATTGGTGTAAGCCGCCGCGCCGGAGTCCGCATTGGCGATTGCGATCCGTCCGAATGCACGCCGGCCGATCACGTGCGGGCGCTGCTCTGGGGCGAAGGGCGGGTCGCTGAGGGTGTCGTAGGTGTAGGCATAGCCATGCGGCCAGCGATTGATGGTGAGCGCGAGGATGTCACCGGCTGGATCGAAGCCGCCCGGACTCAAGGTGCGCACGAGTTGTCGTCGCACCTCCAGTTCGCCGTCATGGAAAGACGTGTTGAGCATGTCGAGCCGACCCAACCGCTGCTGTTCCTTGCGCGGCAGGCCGGGTGAATTGGGGTTTCGCATCATGCGTATCACGATGGGCTCGTCGGGCGACCGGTTGAATTGATAGGCTCCCAGCGAGATCGGATAGTCCAGGTGCAGATACTGATGGTAGCCATGAGGGGCCGTGATCTCGGACACCCCCAGCCTTTTCCACGGCCTCCAATTACGCAGCAGCACGTTCGTATACTGCATGGGCACCTTGGACGCATAGGCAAGTGCATCCTTCTGCTCCTGCGGTAGCTCGGGCACGATATAGCGGATGATGTTATTGAAGCACGCCATGATGACGTTGTTGCCGCGAACGCGACAGGTCTTGCCGTCTCTCACGTAAATCACGTCCACGCGCCGTGCCTTGGCGGGATCCCCCTCGTGGCGCACCAGCACGGCCGTGCTGTTCAGCCGGATGCGCACGGCGGTCCCCGGCAGGTCGAGTTTGGAATAATCGACCTTCGCGGTGACGATGCTCGTCATGTCATGCGTTCCGGGAACCGCCGCGCTCACCAGCCGATTGACCAGCAGCCGCGCAATGGTCGCATTCCCATCCGGGAAATGCGCCTCGTAGTCGCTGCGGAAGGTCGGAATCCCGTCCACCTTCATGCCGGCGAACCCCGGAAGCCGACCCTCCTGCCAGGCCTCGAACGCGGGACAGGTATCGACACGCTTGTTGTTCCGGTAGCCGTCCCCGGCAAAATAGGAAATCGCCGTATCGGATATCTTCACGTAGTCCCGAAGGTAGGTTTGATAACTCATCTTCTTCAGCGCCTGCGACTTCTGTGCGGGATCCAGCGACGGCATGTAGTCGCGCCCTTCCGTGAACAGGCGTACCAGATCGTGGCGCGTGGAGGTCGACAGGGGGGCTTCGGCGAAGAACTGCGGCCACGGTTTGCTGCCGGCGCCGGCCACGAGTTTGTCGGCAAGGAAATGTTCCTTGTCGAAAAACACGCCGGATTTCAGCCCGGCATAGAGAGAATGATTCTCATGGTTGGCGAAAAAGCCCTCCACCGTGATGCCCAACTCTTTGACCAGTGCCTTGGCGGTAAAGCTGTACGGGTATGGGCACTCGATGCTGAGGGTCCCGCCGTTCACCAGATACAGTCGACCCTGATGGTGGAATTCGTTGCGCTTGGCATGGCCCCCGAAGTCGTCGTGATTATCGATGATGAGTATCTTGGCGCTGGTGCCAAAATCTCTCTGGAAGAAATAAGCGGCGGCAAGTCCCGAGATGCCGCCACCGACGATCACGAGGTCGTATTCCTCGGCGGTCTCGACATCGATGGGCGTATCGGCTCCGAATCCGCCGTCCCGGGCTCGATGGGCATTCTCGAACGAACCGGGATACTGGCCGCGCAGGCCGGTCAGCGAGGGCGGGTAGCTTCGGTCTCCGCCGTTGAGATCGGCCGCCGGCTCTTCGGTGGAAAAGGCCGCACCGGATTGCCCGAAGGCACCGGATGCCGCCATCCCAACCAGGCCAGCCGCCACGCCATTGATGAAATCACGGCGCGGTATCGGGCGATCCATTCCGAGGTTCTTTTTTTCGCTGTCGCCCATGGAAAGACCTCTGAAACTCCGGGTGCTCGACGCTCTGCTGAGCGTTGCCAGTGTACCGTGGTGCCGGCCACCTGACAGCACCCTGCTCACCTCCCCGCGGGCCAAGGTTTATGCAAGCAATTGAACTTCCGCGCCCGCGGACGCGTTGAGGCAGCCAAGCCCGACCAAGGTCGCCTCGATCGCCTCGTCCAATGGGGTGTGAGGCTCTCGGCCAAGCGCGGCGATCAGCCGGGCATTCCCCATCCGTAGAGGCTCGCGCCATAGGTAGCGCATTTCCCGCATCTCGCGGAACGTGGTGCTGAACGGCAGGGCGAGCGTGAGCAGCCACCAGGGGAAAGCGGCGACCCGCGGCTTTCGACCGGTTCGCCGTGCCACCACCCGCTGGATGGCCCCGACCAATTGCGAGCCGTCGACGTCCCAATGACCCGCCATGTGGAATGGGGCGAATGGCTCGAGCGAATCACGACATGCGAGCAGCTCGATCATGGTGCGCGCCACATCGGGGAGGTAGGACCACTGGTGCCCGACCCCCCGACGGCCGGGATTGCTGGCTGGGGAGACTCCTCTGTCAGCTCAGGAAATGCATCGGCGCCGAAGTTGTACACGCTGCCGGGTTACCTTCGAGGCCCTGGTGAAAGGGACTGAGACGCCACGTTGGCTGATTGGAACGAATAGAAATGCACGCGCGCGGACGCCGTGCCACCGATTCCTTGGGTTTTCCCGGATTCGCGATGAGGGGTTGAGTTACTGGGCCGATCCGATGAAATCCCGGCCTAACGGGATCAATAGCGACGGCGGTCGCGGCGTTTATTTCGGTGGCTGCCCTTGAACGGAACTCGTCTCCGGGCATCTGTCCGTTGCTTCCTAAAGAATCGTGACGGGGGCGCTCGAACGCGATATAGTATTACTCCTATTTTAACGGTAACACTTTTGTGGCAAGCAATCTCACGAGTAAAGGCCAGGTTACCGTTCCAAAGAAAATCCGTGACTATCTTGGCCTCAAACCCGGCGCGGCGGTGACTTTTACGCGCCTTGACAATGGCGAGATAGCGCTGCGCCCCGCACGGCAAGGCGTGAAACCCCGACCGAGCAAATTCGCCAAGCTGCGGGGCCGAGCCACGGTGACCATGAAGACTGAGGAGATACTTGCGCTGACACGCGACACTTGATCCCGTGATTCTTGTCGACACGAATGTCCTCCTTGATGTCCTACAGAACGATGTTCAGTGGGCCACTTGGTCACAAGGACAGCTCGACGCTGCAAGTGCGACGGACCGTTTGGCAATTAATCCAATTATTTACTCGGAACTCTCAATCGCTTTTGCCCGGATCGAAGAACTCGAAGCCGTAATCATCGAAGGCTCGCTCGCCGTGGAGTCCATTCCGCGAGAGGCACTTTTTCTCGCCGGCAAGGTCTTCCTGAATTATCGGCGAGGCCGCGGCGCCATGCACGGTGTCTTGCCGGACTTCTACATCGGCGCGCACGCCGCAGTCATGCAATGGCCGATATTGACCCGTGATTCGAGTCGATACAGAACCTACTTTCCAAGTGTCCCGCTGATCACGCCTTAGCGGTGGAAGCCGCGCGCCGACGGCCGCCAGCAGAAAAAACGTTCCACCAAGGATGCAGTGCAGCGGCGCTCGAGGTTCATTGCTGCAACGAGTTTTCGTGAACATTCCGTACATCGCTGCAGCAACGCTCGTGGATATCTCGCCTGGGTGGATGACCTATTTGACAGTGACGATCCGGCGCACTACCGGGCGAACTTCGCTACCCTGTTCCCGATCTGGGACCATCTCTTCGGTACCTATTTTGACCCCGAGAGCGTGCGTCATCCCTTGTCCTTCGGCATCGGCGAACGTGTTCCTGCCATGCGTCTCGCAATCGGAATCTGACGTTCTCGTCTTCTTTGAAGAGCCACCACGCAAGATCCGCAACATTCAGACCTCTTTGGATGATACGACGTGTCGAGGCGAACTTTCAGAAGCGGTAAGTCAGCTTGACCGTATAGAGCCTGGGCCGTCCGATGCCCCCGACGTTGAACGGCGCACCAACTTCGGCGGCGCTGAGTTACGCGGTGTTGTACTGCGCATTGAACGCATTCGAGATGTGTCCGTGGCTTCGGTACCGCTGATCCCGCTCGTCGGCGAAGACATCGCGTTTCAATCGGCTAAGAAATTCCGCAAACGCAGATCCCTCGGGATAACGATTCGCAAGACCATGGTTACGCTGATCGCAACGAGTTGCATGGAGAAGGAACTCTCATTGCTCTATAGCGATCGCGATTTTGATCCGTTCGTTCGACATCTCGGACTGCGCTCTGCAAATTGAGCGGGCGCCGGAAGGCCTGACCAACGTCTCACACGCCTCGGCTAAATGCGGAACGCCACATTCAATGGGCGGAATGAGCGCATGAACAGCCCGGCAAAGCGCGGCTGCTCCGCTCCTGCATCGGGCGTGACATCAGGCAACCTGTCCAATATGGTAGTCAACGCCTCGCTCATTTCCATGCGCGCCAATCCTGCACCGACACAGCTTCGCGGCCCGTAATTGAACGTCAGATGGTCCCCGGGGCGGTCACGCGAGAGATTCACGGCCGATGGGCACGCGCCGAAATGGCCCGGATCCCGGTTGGCGGCGCCATGCATTAGCACCAACACATCATCCTTCCGGACTTGCATGCCTCCCAATTCACAATCGGCATTGGCGCGACGATAGCGGTACTGCGGCGAGCCATAGAGCCGTTGTGCTTCCTCGATGAGGTTACCGATTTTTGCAGGATCGTCAGCCACAGCCCGCCGCGCTTCGGGATTCCAGAGCAGCAAGTACAGCGAATTGGCGATGCCATGTACCGTGGTATCGGCGCCGCCCAGGTAGAGTTCTCGACAGATCGCCAGGGCGTCCTCCTCGGTCAACTCGCCGTATTCCCTCGGCGCCTGCAACCACACGCGGCTGATGAAGTCGTCCTGCGGACGCACCCGCCGCTCGCGGATGTAGGGCAGCAGCAGATCGTTGATGGCGCGGGACGCCGCGCGCGCCCTGGCGACGCTGTCAGGGTCGCGATATCCGCGCCCTATCCATAGCATGATTTCCTCGTGCAAATGCAGGGTCCTGCCGATCAGCGCGTCGTCCCGCCAGGGCATGCCAAGAAGCGCGCAGATCACCCTGGGAGGAATGTGATCGCCGAAATCCGCAGCGAGATCGGCCTTGCCGGGCCGGTCAGCCACGCGTGAGACCGAATGCTCGATGATGGGCATCACGATGTTCTGCTTGTAGGACTCCAAAGCCTTGAACGACAGCAGGCTCATGTGGAATCGCCTCAGCCGCTGATGCTGCTCACCCTGAGTCACCGTGATGTTGCTCTTGCCGCCCTTGATCTCCACCAGCATCGGATCGGCGTCCGCATACATGGTGCGGAATCGGTCCTCCTCGTGTAGCTCCACGAAGCGACACAGCTTGAAATCGAGGATCAGCCAGGCGTTCATGGACGGGTCCCAGACGACCGGACCATTGGAGCGCATGACCTCGTAATGCGGAAATGGATCGCGGTCAGCGAGCTCCTGCAGCGGCGTGAACGGGCACTCAGCGGCAGCCACTCAAACCTCCATCAATGAAGATCTCACTGCCGGTCATATAACTTCCGGCCCGCGATGCCAGAAAAAGGCAAGCACCCACGATGTCATCGCCGCGCCCAAATCGGCCGAGCGGCACTCGCGACAGCAGCTTCTCGGTCGCAGTCTCATCGGCGCGGATATGGGAGGTCATGCGGGTCTCGAAATACCCGGGCGCGATTAGGTTGACGGTGATGTGACGGGGTGCGAGCTCGGCCGCGAGCTCCTTCGATAGGTGGTGCAGCGCCGCCTTGCTCGATGCATAGGAAAATGCGTTGAGCCGCTCCACTACCGTGCCGGCAAGCGAGCCGATATTCAGAACCCTCGCGGGATCGTCCGACGTCGCGGCTGCGGTCAGCAGCGGCAACAGCGCGCGTGTCAGAGTGAAGGGTGCTTGTACGTTGACCGCAAATACATCGGCCCAGGCGGAGTCGGGAAAACTTTCGAGAGGCGCCCCCCAGGTGCGGCCGGCATTGTTCACAAGGACATGCAGTCTCGACTCGCGGCGCGCCAGCTCGGCCGCCAACGCAATCAGGTTTTCCGCAGTCATTTTCGGCAGCAGCAGTGGTATGCAGGTCCCGAGAGCCGACAGGTCCGCGACCGCACGCCCGAGCTCGGCGGCGTCCCGCGAGGTCACATACACCTTGGCGCCGGCGCGGACGAGGCCCTCGGCGATCATCCGGCCGAGCCCGCGCGCCCCGCCCGTGATCAGGACGTTCTTCCCGGCTATGTCGAACAGGTCATTCACGGAATGCTGATCACCACTTTGCCGAATCGATGCCCCCGATCGAGATGCAGCAGCGCTTGCTGTGCATCGGCAAGCGGGAAGCGGGCATCGATCTGGGGGCGCAGGGCATGCTGTTCCATGAATTCGAGGACCGCGACCAGCTCCTGCAAATTACCCACGTTGGTGCCGATCACCTGCAGATTGCGCAGGAAGAGATCGGGAGCGCTGAGCGGGACTTGCGGTCCCCCGGTGGACCCGTAGATCACCACGCGAGCCCCTGGGTTGAGCACGCGGATATAGTTAGCCAGGCTGGTCGCTGGCGCTCCGTCGAACACCAGGTCGAGACCACCGGTCACGCGGCCGACCGCCTTGCGCCATTCGGGATCCGAGTAATTGAATCCCCCTTGCGCGCCAAGCGCTTTGCAGCGCTCGAGGGTCTCCGCCGAGCTGCTGGTGACAAAGACCGCCGCTCCCATCGCCACCGCGATGGAAAGCGCAGCGGCCGCCACTCCGCCTCCCGCCCCGGTGATCAACACCTTATCCTCCTTACCGAGCCCACCCTTGGTGGTGAGGCCCCGCCATGCCGTGAGCGCCGCCAGCGGCGTCGCCGCCGCCTCCTCGAAGCTCAGATGCTTCGGCTTCGGTATCACGTTCTCGGCCGGCACGGTTGCGAGCTCGGCGATGGTTCCGGGACCCGGCATCCCCAGAAGTCCAAAATTGCGACCCGGCAGGCGCGGGTCCTGACCCCAGTTGAGGCCGGGATAGAGCACCACTTCCCGCCCGATCCAGGAGCGTTCAACTCCCTCGCCCACCGACTCGACCACGCCGGAGCCGTCACATCCGAGACCTGTCGGCAGCTGCATGCCCGGGTACTGGCCCCGCGATATCCAGAGCTCGCGATGATTGAGAGCGGCGGCTCGCATCGCGACACGCACTTCGCCCGCCCGGGGTGCGAGGGATTCGGTTTCCAGGACCTTGGCACTCTGTGGTCCGTCCGTGCTGGTCAGTACGAGAGCTTTCATGGCTAGAATGAGCGAGGCAGTCCCAAAGCCTCGGCGATGCCGTTGCGCGCCATTTCGTTGGTGATGGGCCCGATCTGCCACAGCCGCGCGTCGCGCCAGTAGCGCTGCATGTCGGTCTCGGCCGAGTAGCCCATGCCCCCTAAGATCTGGATGCCGAGGTCGGCCGCTTTGACGGCATAGTCCGATACCAGCACCTTGAGCATGCTCGACTCCGTGTGGCAGGGCTTGCCCTTGGATTGCAGGTCGGCGGTGTAGTTGAGGAGCAGCGAGCCCGCCTGCTGCCAGATTGCCATGTCGGCGACATAGTGCTGCAGCACCTGGAATTCACCGATGATCCGGCCAAAAGCCTTGCGCTGCTTCATGTACGCCAGGGCGTCTTCGAGGACGCCGTCGAGCACCCCCATGCAGAAGGCCCCCACCATGATGCGCTCGTTGTTCAATGTCGGAAGCAGCATGTACCAGGCGCGCCCCGGCTCGCCGAGCACCAGCTCGTCGGCAACGAACACATCCTTGAAGTGCACGCTGCAGGATCCCATGGAGCGCATGCCGAGCTTCGGCAGTGGCGTGACGGTGATACCCGGCGACTTCGTGGGCAGCCAGAACAGCGAGACACCCTGATGGCGTTTCTCCACCTGCTTGTCGGTGCGCGCCAGGAGCAGCAGATAGTCCGCCACGTGTGCCTGCGAGCTCCAGATCTTCTCGCCGTTGATGATCCATCCACCGTCCCCGCGCTTGGCCTCGGTGCGCAGGGCGCCGAGCACATCGGTGCCACCGCCGGGCTCGGTGAACGAAATTGCGGCCCGCAGGCGCCCCGCGGCGATTTCCGGCAGAAAGCGCCGCTTCTGCTCCTCGGACCCGTATATGCCGAGCGATTTGCTTCCTGCGAACGAGGTGATGCCCCAGATCCAGGCGAGTCCTCCGAGGGTGCGGGCCAGCTCGCGGCCGAGGATCATCTGCATGACCACGTCGCCCCCCTGCCCGCCGTACTCCTCGTTGATGCCGATGCCATGAAAGCCGGCATCGGAGAATTTTTGCCAGAGCTCAAAGGGATAATTTTCCTCATCCCGCTCGAGCCGGCGTGCCCAAGCCTTTGGCGCCTCCCGGTCCACCCATTTGCGGACGCTTTCCTGGAAAGCCAAATGCTCGTCGGAGAATGAAAAGTCCATGTAAATCCCAGTTGGAGATGGAGGATCGACGCTCGCATGGTTCGCGAGGAGGGCGAGTCAGGCACCTATCGGAAGATAGCGTCGCAATCGTCGATCACCTCCGGGCGGCCGGCAGGACGATGCCCCAGTCGGCAAATACCTGGGCGGTATCCGCGCCGGGCAGCGGCGGCGGCGCCGGATGAGCGGGAGCGGTTCGTGAAAAACGTGGCGCCGGGGCATTCTGCTCGATTCCGCCCACATCGACGAACGCCCGACGGGCACGGTTATGGGGATGAGCGGCGGCCTCGCCAAGGCTCAGGACGGGCGTGATGCACACGTCCTCGTTCTCGAACAGCGCGCACCATTCCTCGCGTGTCCTGCGCTTGAAAGCCTCGGTCAACTCGCGCTTGAGTGCCGCCCATTGCACGGAGGCGTCGGCGCCGTAGGCGGGATAACCCGCCTCGCGCCAGCGCGGCGAATCGAGATCCATGAGCGTCAGAAACCTCCGGTAGAACTGGGGCTCGATACACGCCACGGCCAGGTGATGCCCGTCGCTGGTGCGATAGGTATCATAGTAGTGAGCGCCGCCGCCCAGGAAATGCGAGCCCGTGCGGTCCTCGAATTGCCCATGGTGCCGGTAGCCGAAGTACATGGCCATGAAGGACAGTGCCCCATCGAGCATCGAGGCGTCCACCACCTGACCCTGGCCGCTGCGGCGCGCCTCCCAGACCGCGCACATCACGCCAAAAGCGAGCAACAGGCCGCCGCCACCGAAATCACCGATCACATTGAGCGGCACCACGGGCTTGCCGTCGATCGATCCGATCTGATGCAGCAGCCCCGTGAGACCGATGAAATTGAGATCGTGGCCGGCCCGCGGCGCGAGCGGGCCCTCCTGCCCCCAACCCGTCATGCGCGCATACACGAGCCGGGGATTGCGCTGCAAGCACTCCTGCGGACCAAGCCCTAAGCGCTCGGCCACTCCGGGGCGAAAGCCCTCGATGAGCACGTCCGCCTTCTCGGCGAGCGCGAGCACCGCATCTCGCTCGTCGGGCGATTTCAGATCCAGCTCCACCGACCGCCGGTTGCGCAGCAATGGCGAATCGGATGGCGTGTCGATGGGGCCTCCCGGCCGCTCGACCCGCACCACCTCCGCTCCCATGTCGGCGAGCATCATGCAGCCATAGGGCGCCGCACCGAGCCCCGCGATCTCAATGACTCGAAGGCCTTGCAGAGGTCCCATGCTGCTTCCTCTCATCGAGCCCCAGGCCCCGGCCGATGATTTCCTTCATGATTTCCGAGGTGCCCGCGAAGATGCGCATCACCCGTGCATCCGTGTACAGCCGGCTGATGCGATAGTCATCCATGTAACCCGCGCCTCCATGGAGCTGCACGCAGGCATCGACCACCTTGCCCGCGAGCTCGGTCGACACCAGCTTTGCCGCGGCCGCATCCTCGCCGGCCAGCGCCGAGGCGTTGTACAGCAGCACGCATTGATCCACGAAGGTCTGCGTCGCGTCGAGCTGCGCGCGCAGCTCGCCCAGGACGAATCGGCTGTTCTGGAACATGCCGACGGGACGCCCGAAGGCTCGGCGTTGGGTTACGAATTCGAGCGTCAGGTCGAACGCAGTCTGGGCGAGCGCCGTGGCATCGATGGCCGCGATCAGCCGTTCACCGCTCAGGAACTGCGTGAGATAGCCAAAGCCCTGGGTGGCATCGCCCAGCACATTGGCCTTGGGCACCGGCACGTTCTCGAAGAAAAGCTCCGAGGTATCCTGGGCCTTGAGACCCATTTTCCTGAGCGCCCGACCGCGTGTAAAACCGGCCATGCCCGCTTGCACGACGAACAGACCGATGCCATGCCTCTGCTCCGGTACCGTTTTCGCGGCCACGATGACCAGGTCAGCAAGCTGGCCGTTCGAGATGTAAGTCTTCGAGCCGGTGAGCAGCCAGTGATCGCCACAGTCCCGGGCCGAGGTGCGCATTCCGGCGAGATCGCTTCCCGCGCCCGGCTCCGTCATGGCGATGGCGAGGATCTTCTCGCCGCGCACGCAGGCGGGCAACCACCGCTCTTTCTGTTCCTCGTTGCCTAATTTCCCGATGTAGGGTGCGACCAGTCCGGAATGCAGCTGTAAGTACAGGCCGGGCTCTCCATGCCGCATGTTCTCCTCATAGACGATCTGCTCGAAGCGCATGTCGGCGATGCCGGCGCCGCCATACTTTTCGTCAGCCCACATCAGCAGGTAGCCCTGCGCCCCAGCCTTGGCAAAGATCTCCCGGTCGACGTGGCCCTGCTCGCGCCAGCGGGCCGCGTGCGGCGCCACTTCCTGCTGCATGAAGCGGCGCACCTGCGCGCGGAATTCCTCATGCTCCGGCCCGAAGATCAGACGCTTCACGGCGCCTTCTTCGGGTGCATCCAACCCTCAGCTGGCATAGAAAAGCCGGTTGTTGCGCGCGCGCTCCTCGAGCCAGGCCGAGGGGGCGAAGCGCGGCCCGTAGCGGGCCGCCATGCGCTCGCATTCGGCGACGAATTTTTGCAGGCCCACGGTCTCCACCAACGACAAGGTCCCGCCCGTCCAGGCGGGAAATCCCCAGGCAAGCACCGACCCCACGTCCGCGTCCGCCGCGTGCTCGACCACGCCTTCTTCCATGCACCGCGCGGTTTCCAGCGCCTGGATGTACAGAAAGCGTCTCTTGAGTTCCTCGATGTCGGGTTGCTCGCGCTTCGGCGGAAATGCCTGGGCCAGACCGCCCCAGAATCGCCGGCCACCGTTCTCCGGATAATCATAGAATCCGCCCCCGTGGCGCCTTCCAAGGCGCTTGAACTCCTCCACCATGCGACGCATGACCTCATAGGCACAGGGCTTGTTGAAGCGATCGCCGAGCGCCGCCTGGGTCTCCTGGACGATTTTCCAGGGCAGCTCGACGGTCACTTCGTCGAGCAGCGCGAGCGGGCCCACCGGGAAGCCAGCGAACTTGGCCGAGTTCTCGATGAGAGCCGGTTGCACGCCATCTTCAAGCATGCGCATGCCCTCATGAATGAAAGTCTGGAACACCCGGCTGGTGTAGAAGCCGCGCGAGTCGTTCACGATGATGGGCGTCATGCGCAGCTGCGCAACGAAATCCAGCGCTCTCGCGAGTGTCGGTTGGCTGGTCTTTGAGCCCAGGATTACCTCCACCAGCGGCATGCGCTCGACCGGAGAGAAGAAATGCAGCCCGATGAACTGCTCCGGCCGCACGCAGGCTTGCGCCAGGCTGGTGATGGGGAGCGTGGAAGTGTTGGTGGCGAGGATGGTGTCCGGCGCGAGGACCGCCTCGGCGTGGCCCAGCACGGATGCCTTGATCTTCGGATCCTCGAACACGGCCTCCACCACGAGATCGCACGGCGAGAGTGCCGCATAGTCCGTGGTCGGCTCGATCCGCGCGAGCAGTGCATCGGCGGCCTCGCGAGTGATCTGGCCACGGCTCACGCCCTTCTCCAGCGACTTGGCGACCCCCGCCTTGCCCTTCGCCGCGAGCGACGCCGTGCTGTCGATGAGGATCACCCGGATACCTGCGGCGGCGGCCACCTGCGCGATACCCGACCCCATCATGCCCGCGCCCAATACACCCACCGTCCCGACCTTGAGGGTAGGAACACCCTGCGGACGCCGCGCCAGTTTCTTGAGTGCCCCGCGATTCACGAAGGAGGTGCGAATGAGGTTGCGGGACACCACGCCGCTCAGCAACTTCGCGAAGTGCTTGGACTCGAGCGCGAGCGCCTTGTCGAAGGGCATCATCGCACCCTCGAACACGCAGTCGAGAATGGTGATGGGCGCCGGATAATTGCGCTGCGTCTTGGCGGCGATGAGGGCGGGCTGCGTGATGGTGAGCGCCGCAACCGAAGGTTCCAGCAGCCCCCCGCTCGGCCGATAGCCCTTCTTGTCCCAAGCCCGGACGGGCTCGCCGCCCTCGAGAATCCATCGGCGTGCTGTCGGTAGCAGGCGGTCGGCGGGCACCACCGCATCGACCAGGCCCAGCTCGAGCGCCTCGGCGGATCCGACGGTTTTGCCCTCGAGCAATAGGGGCAGCGCCTTGGCCATGCCGATCATGCGCGGCAGCCTCTGCGTGCCGCCCGATCCCGGCAGCAGGCCCACAGTCACCTCGGGCAGGCCGACCACGGCCTTGGCGTCATCCGTCATCACACGGTGGTGACAGGCGAGCGCGAGTTCGTAGCCTCCACCCAACGCCAGCCCGTTGATGGCCGCGACAAAGGGCTTCCCGCAGATCTCCAGACGGCGGTGCATGGCCATGGAAGGACGCTGGCTGAACTCGTAGGCCTCCTCAACGCCAATGGCGCCTGCAAGGGTCAGAATGTGGTTGAGGTCCGCGCCCGCCATGAAGGTGGGCTTGCCGGAGGTGATGACGGCACCGCGGATCGCGCCATCACCGGCCACTTGGTCGATGACGGTGATCAGCTCGTCGATGAGCTGCGGCGACACCACGTTCATGCTCTTTGCCGGGTCATCCAGCGTCACCAGGGCGATGCCATCGGCATCGACGGCCATGTTCAGGGTCTGCATGGAATCACACTCGCTCGATGATGGTGGCGGTACCGAGCCCATTGCCCGCACACAGCGTGATAAGAGCCGTATTCAGGTCGCGACGCTCCAGCTCATCGAGTACCGTCCCCAGGATGATGGCACCCGTGGCACCCAGCGGATGCCCCATGGCGATGGCGCCGCCGTTGACATTGACGCGGCCGGGGTCGAGCTCCATTTCGCACACGTAGCGCAGCACCACGGCCGCGAACGCCTCGTTGATCTCGTACAGATCGATGTCCGTCGCCTTCATGCCGCAGCGCTTGAGGAGCTTGCGGGTGGTGGGTGCCGGAGCGGTCAACATGATGGTGGGCTCCGAGCCCATCGAGACGAAGGCCTTGATGCGCGCGCGCGGCTTTCTGCCGATCCGCTCGCCGAAGGCTCGGCTGCCGAGCAATACCGTCGCTGAGCCATCGACGACTCCGCTCGAGTTGCCTCCGGTGTGGACGTGCTCGATGGCCTCGAGCTGCGGATATTTCTGAATTGCCACGGTGTCGAAACCGGCCTGACCCATCCCCACGAACGCGGGCTTGAGCTTGGCGAGGCCTTCGAGCGTGGTATCCGGCCGCATGTGTTCGTCGTGATCAAGCAGCACGCGACCCATGAAGTCGCGGATCGGGATGACGGAGCGCTCGAAGCGGCCCTCTGACCAGGCTTGCGCTGCCCGCCGCTGGCTCTCCAGTGCAAAGGCATCGACATCGCTGCGCGCGAAGCCATCGAGGGTGGCGATCAGATCCGCGCCGATGCCCTGAGGCGCGAAGTAGTTGTGGTAGGCCACCCAAGGATCACCCGCCCAGGCACCGGTATCGGCTCCCATGGGGGTGCGTGACATGGATTCGACCCCCCCGCCGATCGCGGCCTCGTGTTGACCCGCCATGATCTGAGCCGCGGCGATGTTGACCGCCTCCAGGGCCGAGGCGCAGAAGCGGTGGACCTGCTGGCCAGCCACCGACTCGGCATAACCCGCCATCAGCACCGCGGCTCTGGCGATGTCGCCGCCCTGCTCGCCGACCGGCTGCGCGCAGCCCAGGATCACATCGTCGATGAGTGCGGTGTCGAGGGCGCTGCGCTCGGCGAGCGCTCGCAGCATCTGTTGCGCGAGTTCGACCGAGCTGATCTCATGCAGCGCGCCATCCGGACGTCCGCGGCCCCGAGGACTGCGGACGTGGTCATAGATAAAGGCTTCGCTCACCTGCGCATCACCTTGGGTCGCCTGATTCCGGAGCTGCCGCATGCCAGCGCCCATCGCCGCGACTCTCATAGGGAGCCGCCACCTCGACCAGCACCCCATGGGCGCTGCGATGAGACACCCATCCCCAGCGCTGCCAGGGCATGGTGGGATCCTGGAAGACCTGACCTCCAGAAGCGATCTCGACACCTTCGGCCGCGAGTTTGCCGAGCGCGCCCGGCACATCCGTGGTCGTGAAACACAGGTGGTGCACGTGCTCGCCCTTCTCCGCGAGTCGTCGCCCGAGCGGAGTGTCGGGCGCGGGCTGGATGCACTGGATCTCGCAGCCGTGGTGGGAAACGAAGGTGGCCCAGCGCATCCCCGCATCGTCGCCGCCGGCGAATTCCTCGTAGCGCACGATGGGCTCTTGCAGTTGGCCGGGATCGAGGACCCCGAGGATTCTCTTCCAGTCCTCGACCGCCCTGTCGAGGTTCTCGACCAGAAGACAAACATGAGCGAATGGCCCGCTCGGCATGATGATTACTCCTGGCTCTAAACTTGGGTTGTGACGGTGCCGGCGAGCATGAGCGTCGCTGACCCCTGGATGACCGGGCCTCGTCCGATCGCCTGCAATGACACCTCGCATAGGATGCGGGACGGCGGTCCCGGCATGATCTCCCTGACGGTGCCCGATGCCTCCACGGAATCGCCCTCGAAGGCATTGTCGACATAGCGCACGTCGAGAGACTCGAGCCGCGCATCGGGCAGCGCCTGCAGCAGCATGCTGATGATGCAAGCGAGATTGGCCGGGCCCTGATTGATCAGTCGATCGCCGAGCCCCATGGCACGCACGGCGTCGCGGTCGAGGTGGATGGGGTTCGGGTCGTGAAGCAGCTTCGACCACAGCTTCATGCTCGCCGCATCGATGCGCGCGATGCGCAGCGGCGCGAGCGTCGAACCCACTTCCGGGGTCATGCGTTCACCCGCCGCGGAAGCACCCAGACATGCGTGCAGCTGAGCACCCGCTCGCCATCCGCACCGACCAGCCTCAGCTCGAAATCCAGTAAGTCCATGACCCCGAACTTGCGGCTCGACTTGCGCGTGAGGCTGCGGATCTCGCCCTGCACGCGGTACTCGGTCGCGGTCATCAGCGGGCGGGCGAAATCGACGTGTGAAGAAGCCATCATGGGGCCATCCTTGACATCGAACTCGCAACTGGCGCACAGCTCCCCGACCGACAGTCCCATGCCCACCTGCGTTGCAATGAAGAAAAAGATAGGGTGTGCGCTGCCATCCTCGGCCGGCACCGCACCCAGTGACTCGCATATCGCCCGGTTCTGTTCCGGGTCGATCACATAAACGGAGCGCCCGGTAAGTGATAACCCGGCCACGGTTGGCGGTGCGGAAGGCGGCGTACCGCTCATTTGCCTCGACCCTCTGGTGTCCTCATGCCTGTCAAGGCTGCCGAAGTGCCGGGGTCCCGTCCCCTGCCAAAAGATAGTGTATTGAAGGGGCATGACCAGAACGTAAAGACATTATGTTAAATTTTCACAGCGGCCGATCCGGTGCGGCCTAACCTATCTAAAGATAGGGGTTGGGAGGCCGGCACGATTCCATGATGCGCACCAAGGCTGGGCACCCACATGGCGGTGCAAAAAAAAGACACGTGGAATCCCGGACCGGAGGCTGTGGCTATATCGCCGGATTGCCGGCGTAGGGGGTTTCAGTATGGAGTTCCTACGGACCAAGTTCGATCCGCCGGTGGAACCCGGCGACTGGGTGGTGCGGCCGCGTCTGCTCGAGAAGCTAAAGGCGATCCGGACAGTCAGCTTGAGTCTGGTGCAGACGCCCGCAGGTTACGGCAAGACCAGCCTGCTCTCACAATGGCATCATGCCCTGCGCGAGACCGGCGAATCGGTCTGCTGGCTGTCGCTCGATTCCAACGACAATGATGCGGCGGGCCTCCTGTCCTACGTGGCCGCGACAGTCGCACGAACCGGGATCACGTTCGATCCGCCCATCTCCCGCATCGCCGGCGACTTTTTCGCCAAACATGAGTTGCTGGTCAGCAACTTGGTGAACACCCTCGAGCAGAGCCGCCGGACGGTATTCATTTTCCTCGATGATGTGCATCTGCTGAGCGCCTCCGCCCTCGCCGCCCTGTCCCGTCTGATCGAATTCAGTCCGAGCACGGTGCATTACATCTTCGCTTCGCGAACCGTACCCGCCATGAATCTCGCCCGCCCGCGGGCGGGCGGCAAGCTGCTCGAGCTGAGCGTGGAGGATCTGAGGTTCACTTCCGAAGAGACGCGTGCATTTTTCCATCGTCTCGGCGAATGCTCGCTGAGCGATGACGAAGTGGCGCTCCTCGAGACGCGCACCGAGGGCTGGATCGCGGGCATCAAGCTGACCGAGCTCGCCATCCGCCAGGGATGCAGCGCACACACGCTGCTCGCCTCCTTCACCGGGAGCTTCCGCTCAGTCTCGGATTTCTTCGCCGAGGAAGTGCTCTCTTCCCAGTCGCCCGAAGTACGGGAGTTCATGCTCAAGACGTTGGTGCTGGAGCGGCTCTGTCCTGCGCTCTGCAATGCCGTGACTGGCGGCGACAAGGGACGTCAGACGCTCAGCCGGATTGAATCCACAGGCCTATTCCTGCTGCGCCTCGACGACGAACGCTATTGGTACCGCTATCACCACCTGTTTGCCGAATTCCTGAGACGCCGGCTGCTCGAGGAGCATGGCGAACTGGCGCGGGAGCTGCGCATGCGGGCCAGCCGGTGGAGCTGGACCAACGGCTTTCAGATCGAGGCCATCCAGTACGCGCTGGATGGCCAGAACCCGGAGCACGCCGCCACGCTGCTCGAGCTGTGCTGCCAAGAGATGACCTACATCGGCCAGCTCAACATCGTCTCGAAGTTCGCCGAGCGCATTCCATCGGAGATCCTCAACCGTTTCCCACGGGTGGTGCTCAGCATCACCTGGATGCTCACCCGCCAGCTGCGCTTCGAGGAGGCGCACCGGCTCGTGGACATCGCCCGGCAGCTCATCTGCGAGCTCGGCGCAAACTCGCAGGCCGCCCCCGAGGAGCTCAAGAGCCTTCGCCAGATCCTCCTGCACCGGGAAATGGTTCTCGCCTCCGCGCATGACGATGTGCCGCGCGTGGAGGAGTATTGCCGCCAGCTGGTCGAGCAGATGGACGATCAGGAGGTCCATCCCTACATCGCCGGCACCATCTTCGCGCAGCTGCTCTACGCACGGCGCGAGCAATATATTCTCGATGACCTCGATTTGCTGACGGCGAAGGCCCAGGGGTTGGTTACGCGCTCCTCCCTGGGGTTCGCCTCCATCGCGCTTCAAGCTAGTGTCGGTCCTTCGCTATTTTTTGCCGGCCGCTCGGACGCTGCTGCGCGTTCCCTGGAGCAAGGGCTCGCCGAGGCTGTGAGGTTCAGCGGCCTCAAATCGGCGATGGCGGCGCTGCCGGCGCCTCCCTTGAGCGAGATTCTGTACGAGGAGAACAACCTCGAGCGCGCCGAGGAACTCATCGAGGCGACGCTGCCGTATCTGACCGAGTATGGATTCGTCGATCAGCTCATGCCGGGATACATCACGCGCGCGCGAATTCAGAACGCCCGAGGCAATCACGCCCAGGCGTTGAACAGCCTCGAGGAAGGCCTGACCGTGGCGGTGGAACGGGGACTCGAGCGTCTGCATCTCGCCGTGATCGCGGAGCGCATCCGCTTGCAGATACAGCACGGTCACCTCGATGAGGCTATACAGGGCCTCAAGAGCATGGGAGTGCCGGATGTGATCGAGGATTTGATGCCCGGACGTTCGGTCACCACCCGCGACGAGCTCAAGGCCCTCTCCTGGTACCGGATCGCGCTCGCACAGACCCGCACTCAGGACGCGATTGCGGTCGCCAAGCAATGGCGTCGCTTCTGCCTCGGCCGCGGTGCGGTGCGATCGCTCGTCCGCTGGGACATCCTCGCGGCGCAGGCTCTCTACCTGCACGGTGATCACCGGGCGGCGCAACGCACGCTGCGGGAGGCCGTCGCCAAGGCATCATCGAGTCGGTTCGTGCGTAGCTTCATCGACGAGGGCGCCGTCATCTGCACGCTGTTGAACAGCATCTATGAAGGCGACCTGGAAGTGCTGCATCCCTCCGACGCCTTTGCGGCCGAGCTCCTGGAGATCTTCGAGCGCAATGGACCGAAGAGCGGCAAACGCATGGCACAGCCGGCACCACAAGGACTTTTGGGCAAGCTCAGCAGCAAGGAATGCGAAGTCCTCGGGTTGGTGAGCTTGGGCATGCGTAACCGCGAAGTCGCAAAAAAACTCGGGATGACGGAAGGATCTGTCAAATGGTACATGCAGCAGGTATACGACAAGATCGGTACTCGACGCCGCTTCCAGGCGGTCGAGCGTGCGCGGCAATACGGGTTGATTGCCTGACATGAGCTTGAAACCACAGCCGCCGGGCGGCTCCGCCGAACCAGTCGATCGGGACGTACAGCCGAGCGCCGAGCACCTGAATGCCATGAACACCGGCATCCCCTTCAATGCCTGGCTCGGCGCGAAGGTCATCGACGCCTCGGCCGCAGGCGTCCGACTCTACGTACCCTGGCGAACCGAGTTCGGGGGTGCTCCCGGGATGACGCATGGAGGAATTCTGGCGGCGATCGTCGATCTGGCGGCCTATTCCGCGCTCAGGGCGGTCGGGGGCGACGGCGGACCGACCATCGACATGCGCATCGACTATCACCGCAGCAGCGTCAACGGTCCTTTCTATGCCGATTCCAGGGTAGTTCGCGCGGGGTCGACCATCAGCACGGCCGAAGTCGTCATCCGCGATGCCGAGGAGAGGCTGATCGCCAGTGGCCGTTGCGTATTCCTGAGCCGATCGCGTCGTTTCGCCCCGTCCGGTTGAGCCCTCGCCCGTTCCCGCCGACGGGATGACTCGACGGGCCGCGCGCCGGAAGACCCTTCGACACTCGGCGCTCATTGCACGCAAGACTCAGTGCGGCAGTTTTCTCGCCTCGCTGCTCACATAGGCGCGAATCGCTTCCGCATCGTCCTGGTCGATATAGCGGCTGAAGGAGACCATTCCGCGATTCGTAAGTGCTCCACCGAGCACTACGCTTTGCCAGGCCGGCCGTTTGGACAGGAATGCCGAGCGGCGAAGATCCGGCAGCACGCCCGCGGACAGGGTTCCGATGCCGTGGCATACCCAGCAATTGACGCCGTAGAGATCCCGTCCGCGCTCGACGACCGCCGCGGGCCAGCTATCGGTTCCGGGATTCGGTGGCGTCAGCCGCGTGGGCGGTGCCGGCAGTTTATCGTGTGCATCGAGTGCGAACACGAGGACGCGACCGTTCGGATGAGGCGTGCTGCCTGAGAAGGAGGGCAATGCCAGCGGGATTGCGCCCCCGTAGCCCGCGACGACGGCGACATACTGTCGGCCGGCAACCGAATAGCTGATAGGCCCCGCCATGACGCCGGTCTGAGCATCGAATTTCCAGACAGGCCGCCCGTCCTCGGCATCGTAAGCGTCGAACGTGCCCGCGGAGGTGCCTTCGAACACGAGACCGCCCGCGGTCGATAGCACGCCGCCATTCCAGGGCTTGCCGTATTCGACCTGCCAGGCCGCCTTTTGGGTGACGGGGTTCCACGCGAGCAGCCGGCCCTTGAGCGAGCTCTCGATGGCCTCGCGGACCTTCGGGTCATCGTTGGGGATCGAAGGCAGGAGATCTATGCCTGTATTCAGGCCACCGGGCCGAATCTCGAATTTTTGGTCATCGACATACAGGAAAGGCAGCTCTTGGACGGGGATGTACACCAATCCGGTTTTCGGGCTGAAAGACATGGGCTGCCAGTTGTGGGCGCCGGAGCCGCCGGGCAAGGAGACGAAGGGTGCCTTCGTATAGCGCGCGCCGGCGGCCTCTACGGGCCTGCCGGTCTCGAGATCGATGCGACTCGCCCAGGTGACGGGCACGAAATTCCGGGCGGAAAGGAGCTTCCCGGTCGTGCGATCGATGACGTAAAAGAAACCGTTCTTGGGCGCCTGCATGAGCACCTTGCGCGGCCTGCCGTCGATGATCAAATCGGCCAGGATGATGGGCTGGGTAGCGGTGAAGTCCCAGCTCTCGCCCGGCGTTTCCTGGTAATGCCAGAGATATCGCCCGGTATCGGGGTCGATGGCGACGATGGATGAGAGGAAGAGGTTGTCGCCATGACCTTCGGATCGGATGCGTTGATTCCAGGGTGAGCCATTGCCCACGCCAATGTATAGCTGGTTGAGCTCGGTGTCGTAGACGATGGCGTCGTACACCGTACCCCCGCCACCGAGCTTCCAATACTCCCCATACCAGGTGGACTTTGCCAGGCGGGCAAGCGGCTCATCGGAGATCTCGTGATCGGGTCCTGCCGCGGGATTGCCCGGAACCGTGTAGAAGCGCCACAGTTTCTCGCCCGTACACTCATCGTATGCGCCGACATAGCCGCGGACCCCGTAGTCGGCACCTCCATTGCCGATGATGACTTTGCCGCGTACGACACGTGGCGCACCGGTGATGGTGTAGGGCTTTGTGGGATCGGTGGTCCTGACAGTCCAGAGCACCGAGCCATCGCGGGCATCGAGCGCGATCAGGCGCCCATCCAGCGTCCCCAGGAACACCTTGCCGGCATCGTAGGCCGCGCCACGGTTGACGACGTTGCAGCAGGCCGAGAAGCCCGTATGCGGTGGAACCTTGGGATCGTACCGCCAGAGGAGCTTGCCCGTGGCCGCATCGAGGGCCTCGATCTTGCTCCACGCGGTCGTGACGTACATGCGTCCGTCGACCACCAGCGGCGTCGATTCCTGGCCCCGCTTGGTGTCGAACTCCGTCTGCCAGGCGAGCCCGAGCCGTGACACGTTCGCCGGCGTGATCTGATCGAGCGTGCTGTAGCGCTGCTCAAGATAGGTACCGCCGTGCGTCGGCCAGTCGCTCGCGGAAGCCGGTGCATCGCCGGTGGTACCTTTGACGCAAGGCGAGTCGGGCGTCGCGAACGCCCCTACCACGCAAACCATTAGCCCCAAGCCCGTGCTCGCGGCTTGCAGTCCCAACGTGTTCCGCCGCATCGTCCGCTTCATGGGCGTCAACCCGCCTCGTCTCGGCTCTGCGCACGAGAGAACGTGAATCCCTCATATCCTTTTTCGGCTATCTGCGCACAATGGGCCCGGTAGTTGCCGACGCCGCCCACGTAGGGAAGGAATACGCGGGGCTTGCCGGGCACGTTGGCGCCGAGATACCACGAAGCACCGCGCATGAATTCCGTGCCGCCCGCGGTCTCGGCCACGTGCCGCACCCAATTCTCCTCGAAGTCCGCGCGCGCGGCGATGCGCTCGTAGCCCTTCTCCGCCATGAACCTCAAGCAGTCCACGATCCAATCGACGTGCTGCTCGATCGAGACCATCATGTTGCTGAGCACGGAGGGGCTGCCGGGTCCGGTCACCATGAACAGGTTGGGGAAATCGGCCGCGGCAAGCCCCAGATAGGTGCGCGGCCCTTCGCGCCACTTGTCACGCAGGCTCAAGCCACCGACACCGCGGATTTCGACATCGAGCAGCGCTCCCGTGAGCGCATCGAATCCCGTGGCGAGGATGAGGCAATCGAGATCGTATTGCTGGCGGCGGGTGCGCACGCCACGGGCTGTGACGGAGTCGATCGGCTCCTCCTTGAGCGAGACGAGCGTGACATTGTCGCGATTGTAGGTCTCGAAGTAGTCGATATCGATGCAGATCCGCTTCGATCCGATCGGATACTCGGTGGGCTGCAAGGCGGCTGCGGTGCGCGGGTCGCGCACCGCGGCTCTTATCTTGTCCCGAACAAACTGGGCCGCCGTCTCATTCGCCTCGGGGCTGAGCATGAGATCGTTGAAGTGGTACATGAGCGCGGCGCCGCCTTCCTGCCAAAGCGCCTCGTAGATTTTCGAGCGCTCGTCGACCGGCGTGGAGAGCGCCGAGCGATCCGTCATCCTGTGCAGGGTGCCGGTGAGCGAATCACGCATCCTGGCCCGGGAATCTTCGGCCGATGCATTGAATGCCGCTTCCTCCGCGGCCTCGAGGAGCCTGTTCTGCGCGGGCAGGCTGAAGGCGGCCGTCCGCTGGAACACGTACAAGCGCCTGGCCTGCCGGGCAAGCTGCGGGATGATCTGTATGCCGGTCGAGCCCGTGCCGATCACGCCGACGGTCTTGCCCTCGAGATCGACCGGATGGTGAGGCCATTGACCCGTGTGGTAGCTGGCGCCCTCGAAGGCGTCCAAGCCGGGTATGGCAGGCGCGCGCGGCGAGGACAGACATCCGCTCGCCATCACCAGAAAGCGCGATTCGACCACCGCGCCGCGACTGGTCTTCACCCGCCAGACATTGTTCCGCGCGTCATAGTCGGCGGCCGCCACCCGGGTATTGAAGCGGATGTCCCGCCGCAGATCGAAGCGATCCGCCACGTGGCGCGCGTACTCGAGAATCTCGGGCTGCGTTGGGTAGCGCTCGGTCCAATGCCATTCCTGCTGCAGCTCGCGCGAGAACGAATAGCAGTATTGGAAGCTCTCCACGTCGCAGCGGCAGCCTGGATATCGGTTGTGATACCAGGTACCCCCGACATCGCCACCCGCCTCGAACACCACGGTCTCGAGTCCCAGACCCCGCAGACGATGCAGCAGGTAGAGGCCGGCGAAGCCGGCCCCCACCACCACCACGTCCGCGGTCCGGGGAGGCTCAGCCTGGGTCAAAATTTGTACTCCGCACGGACCTCGACCAGGCGTGGCGCGCCGATGGACTGGGCGCCGATGTCATCGTTTGCTCCAAGCGGCTTGAAGATGAAGTTTTTATAGTAGATGCCATTGTTCAGGTTGAGTCCCAGGACGTTAAACTCCCAGGGTCCCGCGGGCTGGTACAGGCGCAGCGTCGCGTTGACGATGGTATACGCCGGGGAAACCGCCCACGGATCGCGCTCGTAGGCCGGCGCGGTGGTGGTATGGCTCACATCGGCGTCGAGGGCACCGAGGAGATTGGCGGTGACGTGATGGGAGTAGCGGAAGCCCACCTTGCCGGTGAACGGACCGTCGCCATAGCGGGTACCCGAAAGATCCTGTGTACCTTGGGGACAGAGGCTCACCGATTCCCCGGGGTAGCACTGCGCACCGGGGTATTCGAGGAACTTCAGGTCCGAGTAGGTCATCGAGGTACGCAGCTGGAAATCCTGCGTGACATTGAAAGCGGACTCGAACTCGACGCCCTGATTACGCGCCTTGCCCGCGTTGCCCGGCAGAAAGGACAGGGTTTCCGGATGGAAGGTGGCAACCTGCAGATCCTTGTAGGTGTAGCGATATAGGGTGAGGTCGCCGGTGAGCCGGCCATCGAGGAAAATGCCCTTCGTTCCGAGCTCGAAACCGTTCACCTTCTCGGCCTGGTAGATGAACTGGCTGTTGGCATTCGGCGTCGTGCTCAAGTTGGTGACGTTCGCCGGATTGCCGATGCCGGGGGCGAGATAGCCGGTCTTGAAGGCGCCATAGACCGTGAAATCGCGCTCCGGATGCCAGGTGAGGGTCGCCTGCGGCGAAACGTTGTTCGCGCTCACGCTCGGGTTGTAGACGACGCCCGCCGGAGAGAAGGGATTGGCGGCTGGAGCGATCAGGTCGAAGTAATTGAAGACGTTGCCGATCTCGGCGCTTTTTTGGTCATGCGAATAGCGGGCACCACCCGCGAACTCGAGGTTGTCCAGCATCTTCCAGCGCAACTCGCCGAAGCCCGAGTACGATTGCGCCTTGTCCTGCGCCTGCATGATGAGATCGTTGGAAATCCCATTGTAAGGACCCGGACCGGGATACAGCGGCAGATCGAAGACGCGGTCCGTATCGCCGGTGTCGTGATCGTCATGCTCGTAATAGAATCCGGTGGTGAAGTTCACAGGGCCGGAGAAATCGGAGGCGAACCGCAATTCCTCGGAAACCTGCGTGTCCTTGTCATACTCGGCCTCGATCGCCTGGGCGAACACGGTGAGGTCATAGTTGTCGAAGTCGTTGCGCTTGGTGTGGTACACGCCCGTCACCGAGGTAAGAGTGAGCGGCGCATCGAATTTGTAGTTGAGCGACAGTGACGACAGCACCACGCTCGTCTCGGTAAACGGCATGCCGTTGCTGGGTCCTTCCAGGAAGGCTTTTACGATGGGCGCCGGCGCAATACCATTCGAAATCACGTGGTTCACCGAGCAGTCGCCATATGGATCCTGATAGGCCTGCGCCGGATCGAGCAGATTGATGGTGGTCGGATGCGAGGCGAGCCCGCAAGATGCCACCTCCTCCGTCGCTCCGTCGTCATCATGGTGGTAACTGCCGAGCAGCTTGAAAGTCGCATCGAAGTGGCTGTCGGGCTTCCATGACAATGTGAGGCGAGCCGCACCGTTTCTGTTGAGCGGTCCTTCAGAGTACGCGGCGCCCGGCAACGGCTCGCTCGGATCGAAGGGATTTGCCAAAGGACCCGCCACGTTGTGGATGTAGCCGCTATTGTCATGGTCGTAGTGGGCCGCAATGCGCATCGACAGCGTGTCGCTGAGCGGAACGGAGATGGCACCCTCGACCGAGGGAGTGGACGCGCTGAATTCATAGCCCGTGCGCAGGTAACCCTCCTCGGTCGAGCCCGGGCTCGCGCTGTTCAGGCTCACCACGCCCGCCGGGCTGTTCTTTCCGAAGAACAGCGCCTGGGGGCCCTTGAGCACTTCCACGTCCTGAAGATCGAAGAACACGATCTGGCCGGCCGGCCCCTTGGTCACCTGGACCCCGTCGATGTTGAGCGCCACGGGTTGCTCGCTGTTAAAGTCCTGGGCAAGCTGGCCCACGCCGCGGATCTCGAACGCGGCGCCGGTCGATCCGCCGCCCATGCGCTCGAGGCTCACGCCGGGCACAAGGTTGCCGATCTGGGTGAGGCTGGTCGTTGGCACCTCGTTCAGGGTGGCCGAGCTCACCTCGGTCACGGCCACGGGAACGTCGATCAGTCGTTCCTCGCGCTTGCGCGCGGTCACCACGATCTCCGATAGCGACCCGGAGGAGACATCCTCGGTCGATGCCGGGGGGGCGGAGTCACCACCCGCCTGCCCCCTCGCAGTCAAGGAGCCCGCCAAAGCCATCGCTACTGCGCAAGCGATCGGCAACCGCTTGCTATATATCAGGGACCAGGATTGGACACTCATCAACTCCCTCCTCAAGTTCTTATTGTCGATACTGAGCGGCATGGTTCGCCGTACCGCTCGGTTAAAGTTCGCAGGGTTACTCTTATTCCAACCACTACGGAAGCGGACCTATCTAAAGTCGGGCAGCACCGGGTGACGCGGCTCGCCGTCCAGGATGATGGTCTTGGTCTCCAGGAAGGGCAGCAGGCCCTCGACACCGCCCTCTCGTCCTATACCCGACTGCTTGAAGCCGCCGAAGGCGATGCCAAAATCGCTGCGGAACGCATTATGTCCGACTGTGCCCGAGCGCAGCGCGCGCGCCACGGCATAGGCCCGGTCCGGATCCTGGGTGAACACCGAGTTGTTGAGGCCGTAAGGTGTGTCATTGGCGATCTCGATGGCCGCCGCCTCATCGCTCGCCGGTATGATGCTCAACACCGGGCCGAAGATCTCCTCGCGCGCGATGGTGGAGTGATTCTGAACGTTGCCGAACACCGTCGGAGCGATGAAGTAGCCTCGCGGCAGATGCGCGGGGCGCCGGCCATCCAGGGCGAGTAACGCGCCCTCCTCCTCACCTCGTGCGACCAGGTGCTCGATCCGATCGAGCTGGCGGCGCGAGACGATGGGGCCCATCTGGGTATTTTCATCGAAGGGATCGCCGACCCGTATCGCGCCCAGCGCGGCCGATAGTGCCTCGACCAGGGCATCATGGCGCCGGCGGCTGACCACGATGCGCGTCAGCGAGGAGCAGACCTGGCCGGACAATGCGCAGGCCGAACCCGCGATGCTGCTCGCGGCCGTCTCGATGTCGTAGTCGTCGAGGATCAGCGCGGCCGATTTGCCGCCCAGCTCGAGCGTGCAGCGCGCCACCCGCTCGGCGCAGAGCGCCGCGATGCGCTTGCCGGTGGCGCTCGAGCCGGTGAAGGTGATCTTGTCCACACCGGGATGGCGCACCAGAGCCTCGGAGGCGTTGCGATGAGCGGCGACCACATTGATCACGCCGGGCGGAAGCCCGACCTCCTCGGTGATCTCGGCCATGAGATAGGCCGCGCCGGGCGCTTCCGGCGAAGCCTTGATCACCACGGTGCAGCCCGCGAGCAGCGCGGGTGCAACCTTGTAGCAAATCATGATGATGGGCCCGTTCCAGGGGATGATGGCCCCCACGACGCCCACGGGCTCGCGTGTGAGCAAGCCCACATTGCCGCCGGCCGTCGGCTGATGTCGCTCCTCGAACGCGAAGGTTTCGGCCAAGCCCGCGTAGTAATCGAATATGCCACCCATGCCCTGTGCCCAGGCAAGCGCCATGCTGTGCACGATGCCCATCTCCTGGGGCCAGATGGTGGCGACGTTGCCGGCGCGCAGGCGCAGCTTCTCGCCGATCGCCCGCAGGTAGGCGGCGCGCTCACGATGCGACAGGCGCGGCCAGGGTCCCAGATCGAAGGCCTGCCGGGCGCTCGACACGGCCCGGTCGATGTCGGCCTCCTTGGCTTCCGCGACCCGCACGAACAGCTCTTCCGTGGCGGGCGCGATCACGTCGATTCGGTCAGCCGTCGTGGGGTCCACCCAGCGGCCGCCGATGTAGATCTGGTGCGGTGCCTTGATCGGTGCTTGTCGCCCTGAGCCTGCTTGAATCATGGGGGAGAGCCTCGCTCTGCTAGCAGTAGGTTTCTTGTGTGCAGCCTGCGTGTGTCGGCGGGACCGGAAACCTATCTTTCGTCGGGGCGTGCGCCAGCGCCGGCCCGGGGCGACAGCTCCTCGAGAAGCTCGCGAAGCTTCGCCTTCTGGATCTTGGTGGTCGACATCGGCCATTCGGTGACGAAATGAACTTCGCGGGGAATCTTGTAGCGCGCGATCCTGTCCTTGCAGAAGTCGACGAGATCCTGCGCCCCTATGTCACTGCCCGGATTACGCTCGACGAAGGCCACCGGTATCTCGCCCAGCCGCGCGTCGGGCTTGCCGATCACCTGCACGAATCTCACGCCCGGATGAGCGCTGAGGAAAGACTCGATTTCCGCCATGGCCACGCTCTCCCCCCCGACCCGGAGCACATCCTTGAGCCTGCCGAGATAGGTGAGCCAACCTTGCTCATCGATCCGGCCGAGATCACCCGTGCGAATCCACCCTCCCTCCAGGATGGTGTCGCACGTCGTCCGCGGATCCTTGTAGTAGCCGCGGAATGCGCCACCACCGCGGAACTGGATCTCACCCGTATGGCCTGGCGCGAGCAGCTCTCCCGTATCGTCGGAAACGATGCGCAGCTCGACGCCGTTCGATGCCTTGCCGCTCACGGTGAGGCGCAGGTCCTCCTCGCAATCCAGAGGTGTGAGCGTCACCAATCCCGATCCCTCCGACATGCCGAACAAATTCAGGACCCGTGCATGGCCAGGGAGCTGGCGCTGAATCCAACGCACCGTGCCCAGAGGCCCGATGACCACCATGGTGCGTACGAACTGGAATCGCGCCTTGTCGTACTGGGGCGATTGGATGATGGGTAATCCGAGCAGGTGAAAGCCGGGGTAGAGGTGCTCGATCCGATGCTTCCGTATCAGATCCACGATTACTTCGGCATCGAAATGTGCGCTGGTGACGATGCTCGCGCCACAGGCCATGATGCCCGTCATGAGACCGATACCGCCCGAATGGAAGAACGGCATGGGGTCCCAGACCTTTTCTCCGCGCGCCAGCGAAACGGTCCGTGAATAGATGGCCCAGCTGCGCTGCAGGCAGGCATGGCTGAGCTCGCAGGCCTTGGGTGCAGCCGTCGTCCCCGAGGTATAGATCATGACCGCGGTCTCTTCGGGGTCGGTGCCGGCACGGCCGCTCAGTGCCTCCTCTCCGCGGGCTGCGCCGGAAGCCATGACCCGATCCGCGTTGACGGCCCCCGGCCAATGCTTGCGGCCGAACAGGACGATCCGCCTCAGGCGCGGAGCATCCTCGAGGCAGAGGTTCTCCCACGAGGCGCTTGCGAGTTTGGGAAAGGCCTCGCTGAGGTTCTCGGTGAAATTCACGTGAGTGTCGACGCTGTCGGTGGTGAGCAGCAGGGTCGCATCACAGTGCGGAATGGCGTAATGCAGCTCGGTCTGCTTGGATCGCGCATTGAGCAGCACCGAGATGCCGCCGGCGTACTGCACGGCGAAGTGCGCCAGCAGGAACTCGAGACAGTTGGGCATGAGGATGGCGACGTGGTCACGCGGTTTCAGTCCCTCCGCGACGAGCCCGAGCGCCAACGCCCGGGCCCTGGTGCGCAGCTGCGCAAACGTGATCGAAGCGTCCGGGAAAATGGCGAACACCTGATCGGGCGCCGCCGCTGCTTGCCGGTCGAGAATCTCGGTGAGCGTCGAATCGTTGAGCGTAGAACGGGATCTATCGGTCATCGGGCGGGTCTTCATGGAACATGATGTTTTGATGCGTGCTCCGGCTCAGCGCCATGGATGGTCCCAGCGCTCGCAAACCTCTTGCGGTGCGTGGCATTGCAATCCCGCAAGAGCTCCTCCGTCGATGAGTACGTCGCACCCGGTCATGAAGGATGCCTGCGGCCCGGCCAGGAAGGCGGCGAGGCGCGCGATCTCCTCGGGCGCGCCGAGTCTGGGGATCGCGGCGTACTCCAACAGCACGGGAGCACTCCCCGCCCCGCTGCCGCCGATTTCCCGGCGGCCCATCGGTGTGTCGATCACCCCGGGTGAAATTGACAGGATGCGGGCGCCGCGCGCCGCCCAGCGGCGCGCCTGCCACTCGACCAGGCGCATCACGGCACGCTTGGACAGCGCGTAAGCGGCGCCCGGTTGGCCGAGAGAGGCCTCAATCAAGCCTTCCAGGATGTCGGCGCTGAACGGCCCCCGTATCAGATTCTCATAGCGATCCAATCCACGGCGATAGCCCGACATGGAGGCGATGCAGAGGGTCACGCTGCCGGCGACCAGGGTGGGCTCGAACGCCGCGAGCATGTTGGCGGTGCCCGCGTAGTTGATTCTGATCACCGTCGCCGCATCGCCCATCGAAGGGGAGATGCCGGCGGCATGGACCAGGAGGCTCACCGGCCCCAGCTCGAGGGCCCGGCGTGCCAGCCGCTCGGTGTGCTCGAGTCGGGTGACATCGCATACCACGGTGCCCGGATGCGAGCCCGCGTGAGCGAGCTCCCGCTGCGCCGCCGACAGACGCTCCTCGGCGACATCGGCAATGAGCAGGCGATGCGTGCGCGAGAATTCATGCGCCATGGCAAGTCCGATGCCGCTGGCCGCCCCCGTGATCACGGCGAGGGGCTTGGGGGAGTCGGTATCAGCATTCGGCTCGGCGGTCCCGGGGCTCATGGTTTGCTATCTCCTGTGCTGTGAATGGTCAGCCAACTCCGCCCCCTCGTTCGCCTATCTTCGGGTAGGTGCCGGCAAAGCGGGGCCTCTTCATCTTGTATGCGCGAGGGTCTGGCGCATCGCTTTCAACGACCCCATTTTCGACCAGAGGCCGAGGAATGATCTGAGCATGAATCACAACCTGGAGGCGCTCTTCCAGCCGCTGCAGACGGGTCCCCTGCGGCTCAAAAACCGGATCGTCATGGCGCCGATGACGCGCTGGCGCTCCCCGGAGAATTTCCGGGAGTGGATGTCGCGGCCTACTACCGGCGACGCGCCGAAAACGAGGTCGGACTGATCATCACCGAGGGCACCACCATCGATCATCCGGTGTCCTCCTACTCAGCACGGACGCCAGCCTTCCATGGCCGTGCCTTGGAGGGCTGGCGTCAGGTTGTCGCCGGCGTACATCAGGCCGGCGGGAAAATAGTGCCCCAGCTCTGGCACGTGGGAGCCATGCGCCGTCCGGGCGACGACTACCCCAATCCCCATTTGCCGAACGCAAGCCCCTCGGGCCTGTTCAAGCCGGGAGGAAAGCGGGCTACCGACCCCCTCACGACCAGCGGAATTCGTGAAATCGTGGAAAGCTTCGCCCGCGGCGCGCGCAGCGCCCGTGAGCTCGGCTTTGACGGGGTTGAGGTACATGGAGCGCACGGCTACATCCTGGACGCCTTCCTCTGGGAGGCGCTCAATCTGCGCGAGGACGAGTATGGCGGCAGCCTCGAGCGCCGCACGCGCTTCGCGGTGGAGGTCATATCAGCCATCCGTGCGGCGGTCGGCCCCGGTTTTCCGGTGATCCTGCGGATCTCGCAGTGGAAACAGCAGGACTACTCGGCCCGGCTCGCCGCGGATCCGGATACATTGTCGCGAATCTTGAAGCCCATCGCCGAGGCCGGGGTCGACATCTTTCATTGCTCACAGCGCCGCTACTGGGATGTCGAGTTCCCGGGCTCGGAGTTAAATTTCGCCGGCTGGGTGAAGCGCGTCACCGGCAAACCCACCATCACCGTGGGCAGTGTCGGTCTGGCCGGCCCGCTGTCGGTCACCGAGCTGGGAGCGACTACCGAGCCCTCTGCCAATCTGCCGGATCTTGCTCTAAGACTCGAGCGAGGTGAGTTCGATCTGGTGGCCGTGGGCCGCGCCCTGCTCGTGGACCCCGCCTGGGCGGTGAAGGTGAGAGACGGAAGCGTAAGCGATTTGTTGCCCTTCACCCCGGCCGCGCTCGAATCGTTGTCCTGATGGCAGGAGCTACGCCATGAATTCTGGTCCGATGAGCGATGACAGCTCACGACGCGGCGCCCTCGAGGTGTTTCGCCGCTACGTCTGCGATTTCGTGAACCGCCATGACTTCTCGGTGCTGCCCGAGATCATGGCGCACGATTACACCCTGTTCACTGCCGGTCATGAGATCCAGGGGCGGGACGATAGTTACCGGCAGGCGGTGGCCCAGCAGCTCGAACAGTTCCCCGGCTTGGTCTACACCCTGCATGAGATCCATGTGGCGCCGCGCGCCGTGGCGGTGCACTTCACTGAACACGGCGCCTCGAATCGTCACCAGGGTCTTCACGCCAGCTGGGGCAGCATCGCCATATACCGGGCGCGCGACGGCGTGCTGGTCAATTGTGCCATCGAGCAAGACTTTTATTCACGCCGCCGGCAGCTCGCCTCGGGAGAGCCGCTGGCCGTACCGTCACCCGCCATCGCCCCCTGGGATACCCCTGAATCCCCGACAAATCCCGCAGCCGAGGCGGCGGTCCGTGACTGGCTCGCAGACTCCGGCTGGGAAGTCACACCGGGACTCGAGCTGAACGACGGGCTGCCGGTGCTCCCTGACGATCCCCATCTGCGGCAGAGCTCCATCGAGGTGCTCGACATGCTCTCGGCCGGCGACGTGGTCGCCTTTCGGGCCATGCAGCGTGGCAAGCGTGCGGAGGGAAATTCGGCGACGACAGGATCGGCTACGCCTCACCTGCACGTGGCGGGGCTCGTCAAAGTCTCAAAGGGCTCGGTCATATCGGGCCATGTGATTCAAGATCGCCTCGGTCTTTACAAGCGTCAGCGCTAACAATCCACGGAGCCCGAAACCTTCATGACCCATTCGACCCTCGATGAAGACTGCGCCAAGTTGCTGCAGGGCGTGGCTAGCCAGGGCGGTTTGAAGTTCCGGGATCTGTCCCCGGAGGCGGCCCGGGCGGCCGTTGCGTCCATGACCGAGTTCGACCTGCCGTGCGCGGCGCCCTGCACGGTCGAGAGCATTCCCGCGAGCGGATCCCGCGTGGCCTCACGCCTGTATCTGCCGCGCGCTCCATCCGCCGGCGCGTCCGCCGAGCCCGTCATCGTGTACCTGCATGGCGGTGGCTGGGTGGTCGGGACTCTAGATACCTACGACGCATTGTGCCGTCATCTGGCTACGCGATCCGGATGTCGGGTTCTGTCGGTGGAGTATCGGCTCGCCCCGGAGCACCCTTTTCCCGCCGCCTATGACGACACGCTCGCGATCATCCGTTGGCTCGAGCAATCGCCCAAGGAATTGGGCCATCCGGTGAGCGCCATGGCGCTCGCCGGCGACAGCGCGGGCGGAGAACTCGCCGCGGCCGCGGCCCTGGAGTTCACTTCGCGCGGCGGGCGACTCCGCGCCATCCTGCTGCTCTACCCCGTGACCGATATTTCCCGCTCACATCCTTCCTACGAGCTGTTCGCGGAGAATTATCTTCTGCTCGCGGACGACATGCGCTACTTCGCCGAATGCTATGCGCCCACCGCCGAACTGCGCCGCGATCCGCGCGTCTCACCGCTGCTTGCATCCGATCTCTCGAGGCTTCCGCCCACTACGCTGCTGACCTGCGGATTCGACGTGCTGCGCGATGAGGGGCGTGCCTTGGGTGCGCGCCTGGTCCAGGCCGGCGTGGAACTCGCCTACCTTGAGGCGTCCGGGCACATCCATGGGATCGCCACTTTGCGGGCGGCGATTCCCTCCGCACAGGCCCCGATCGACCGTGCGATCGATGCCTTCATCGGCCAGCTCGGACAACGGCCGGATTCTAGGACACGCCCTTGAACGCCGCGACGCGAGACGCGTTCCCGGAAGAGGCCGCGATCATCTCCGCCGCCCGTCGATTCGCCGAATCGCTCGCAGAAAAATCCACCAGCGCGGGCGAGACCTGGCATGGGATTCTCGCGCAGGGGTGGCTCGAGATGCTGCTCGCACCCGAGACGACCGCTCCCGTCCGCACGCTCTGCGCCCTTTCGGTCGAGCTTGGCCGCATCGCACGTTCATCGCCCCTCGCGGAGACGGCCGCTCCAATCCTGGCGCTGCGCAGGAAGCGAAATCCCTCGGTTTCCTGCTCGGGCGATTCTTCTGCCTTGAAGGCGATCCTCGACACAGGGAGCGCCCTTGCGGTGGCGATCCCGGGCGAAGGGAGTGAGCGGCGCCGTGAATCGCTCCGCTTCGAAGACGGCAGAGCGCGGGGTGAGTTCTTCAACGTGGAGCATTTCGAAGTCGCTGGCGCGCTCTGTCTCGCCGACCTCCATTCGGATCGGCTCCTCTGGTGCTCGCTGCCGAGTACCGCCATCGCAGCAACCGCTGCGCAGGGTTTCGGCCCCGCTTGGCATGATCTTCGGCTGAACGAACTTGCGATGCACGCCCTCGATAGCGCCGGCGCGGCGGGGTGGCTTCATGATGTCCTGCGGCTGGCCGCCGTCGCCCGCGCCTGGGGTGCCGCGCAACGCTCGCTCGAAGAGCTCATCGCGCACACACTCGTGCGGGAGCAGTTCGGCCAGGTGATCGGCCGCTTTCAATCGATGCAGCATCGCCTAGCGAATCTTCGCATTGTTCTCGATGCGGCCCGAGGCCTCCTGGAGCGGGCCGTGGGTACCCTCGATGAGGGCGCGCCGGACGCGCGCCTCCACATCGCGACGCTTTGCTCCTACGCCGGAGAGGCGCTGCCTCAATTCGCGCTCGACTGTCACCACGGCTTCGGTGCCGTGGGATACATGGAAGAACACGGGATGCCGCTGCGCTTCCGGTACATTCATGCGGATCTTGCGCGCCACGCGCGGCCGGCGCACGCGGCAACGACGCTCGGCCGACATTTGCTCGAGCACGATGACGGCCCCTCGTACGTCAGCCGGCGAGTTCCGCTGCCGCCATCGACCGAGCGGTTCCGTAGCGAGCTCGCGGCATGGCTCGATGGACAGCTCGATGGACAGAAGAGCACTGAGCCACGCACGGCGAACGATGGGAAATCATCGATACGCAGCTTTGATCGAGGGTTCCTCGAGGCTATCGGTCATCGCGGCTACATCGGAGTAACCATCGACCGGCAGCATGGTGGACTTGGATACGGACCGCTTGAGCAATTCGCCTTCGATGAGGAAATTCAGTTCCGCGATGCCCCCTATTACGGATTCGCCGCAGTCCAGGCGCTGGCGGCGGCGATCGCGCGGTACGGCACGCCCACCCAGCGCGCGCGTTATCTGCCGTTGATGCTCGGGGGCAAAGCCGTCTTCTGTCTGGGGTATAGCGAGCCCAATGCCGGGTCGGATCTTGCGGCGATCAGGACGCGCGCCGAGCGCCGGGGGGAGGACTGGATCATCAACGGCCAGAAGATCTGGACCTCGCTCGGCACCGTGGGCGACTACCTGTGGCTGGTGGCGCGCACAGGTGAGGTGACGTCGCGCCATAAAGGACTCAGCATCTTCATCGTACCGATGACGGTCCCCGGACTCACCATCCGACCCTTGAACGCCATGAACGGCGAGGCACCATGCGCCTTGTTCATGGACGACATCAGGCTTCCCGCCGATGCACTCATCGGCGAAGTGGATGGCGGATGGTCCGTCATCACTTACGCGCTCGCCCAGGAGCGCATGCTGATGGGTTCCTTTGGCTCGCGACTCGCCTTGAGGATGAGTCGTGCCATCGAGGAGTTGCGTCGCTGCTCTTCCGCGCCCTCGGCCAGCGCAGCCACCCAGATCGAGATCGGCCGGGTCGCTGCGCGGGTCGAGGCGTCTCGGTGGCTCGCTCATGAAGCCAGTGTCAGCGCCACCCGTGGCGATGCGACCGTCGAGGCGGCCATCTCCAAGGTCTTCGCCAGTGAGTTACACGAACAGTTGGCCGAGGCGGTCATTCGCTGGTTCGGCGCGGATGTGCTGTTATCGCCCCCGTCCGCCGGCACGGTACTCGCCGGATCGATCGGTTACGAGCTCTCCATGGGCATCATGTATGTGGTCGGCGGTGGCTCAAACGACATTCAACGCAACATTATCGCTCAGAGAGGGCTAGGACTTCCCCGATGAGAACACCCACCACCGAGATGCTCGGCATCGACATTCCACTCTTTGCCTTCTCACACTGCCGTAACGTGGTGGCGGAGGTTTCCCGCGCCGGTGGCATGGGCGTGCTCGGCGCGTCCGGATTCTCGCCTGCCCGTCTCGAGGAAGAGCTTCGCTGGCTGGACGCTCAAGGCGTGGCCTATGGCGTGGATATGCTGATACCTCAGAGGCACACGGATGTCGGCGCGCGCAAGCTCTCCGTGGAGGAGGTGGTCCCCGACGCCCATCGTGAATTCGTGAACCGGCTCCTGGATGAGGCGGGTGTGCCCAAGTTGCCGGAGACGGAGCGGGATCGTCTCATCGAAGATCAGGCTCAGGAAATCAACATGACGCCACGCGAGGCCTACGAACTCCTCGAGGTGGCCACGGCCCATCCCATCAAGCTCATGGTCAACGCCCTGGGTGCCCCACCCAAGGAAGCCGTGCAACGACTCCAGTCTCGAGGCATCCGGGTCGGCTCCCTGGTGGGCAGCACCGCGCACGCGCGGGCACAACTCGAGGCGGGTGTCGACCTTCTGGTGGCGCAGGGCTCCGAGGCGGGTGGGCATACAGGAACCATCACCTCCATGGTGCTCTGGCCGCAGATCGTCGATCTGGCCGGGAATGTTCCGGTCCTTGCCGCGGGCGGTGTTGGCCGCGGGCGGCAGATGGCCGCGGCGCTCGCTCTCGGAGCGGCAGGCGTCTGGTGCGGATCGATATGGCTCGGCACCACCGAGAGTGAGCTCGATCCGGAGATGCGCCAGCGGTTCTACGAGGCTCGCGCGGAAGACGCCGTGCAGACCCGATCGCTCACCGGCAAGCCCTGCCGGGCGCTGCGAAGCCGTTACACGGAGGCGTGGGAGCAACCTGGCGCTCCCGCCACTCTGCCCATGCCGCTGCAAACCCTCCTGTGGCTCGAGCCGAGACTGCGGGCGCAAAGGGCGCACGCACGCGAGTGGATGACTTATCCCGTGGGCCAGCTCGTGGGTGACCTGCGCGGTCCGACCACGACACGGGCAGTGGTCCAGGGCATGCTCGAGGAGTTTGTCGAGAGCATCGAGCGTCTGAACGCCTGCATCGGCCCCGACATCGAGCATCGTCCGTGACTCGCGCGGGGGACGGGGGCGCAGCCCCCCGCATACCGGTGATCATCGGCGTGGGTGAGATCCGCGACCGGCCATCGAATGCGGACGATGGCCTGTCGCCGCTCGAGATGCTGGTGCAATGCGCGCATCTGGCCGAAGTCGATGCCGGCGCGCGCTGCCTTCGGCGGGTCGACACCGTCCGCGTCGTCCAGCAGATCTCCTGGCCTTACCCCGATCTGCCCGGCGCATTAGCGCATCGCCTGCGACTGCGGGGTGCGGATATCGTCTATGGACCCGTCGGCGGCGAATCACCGGTGCGCATGCTGCTCGAGTGCGCCATCGAGATCGCGGCGGGCGATAGCGAGATCGCCCTGGTATGCAGTGCCGAAGCGATCAAGACCGTGATGTCCTGCCGGATGCAGGGCCGAAAGCCGCGCTGGGAAGACGAGGACCCGGACGTGAAGCTCCCGCGGGCGGAAGATTACGTGACGCCGCATGCGGCGCGCTACGGACTCATCAATCCGGTGGACATCTATCCCCTGTACGAAAACGCCATACGCGCGGCGTGGGGACAGAGCTTCGAAGCTGCGCAGCGCGAATCAGGCGAGCTTTGGGCCGACATGGCGCGGGTTGCGGCCCGGAACCCTTACGCCTGGAGCGGCAAACCACTGGAGATCGACTCCATCATCAACCCTTCGGCGAGCAATCGTCCGATCGCCTTCCCTTATCAGAAATTCATGGTGGCGCAGATCGGCGTCAACCAGGGAGCGGCGGTTCTGGTCACGCATCTCGAGAGGGCGAAGGCCCTAGGTATCACACAAGACAAATTGGTTTTCGTCGGCTCGGGGGCCGGTGCTCACGAGCCACACGACATTCTCGGTCGAAAGTCCTACCACCAGGCGCCGGCGCTCGATGCCGTGCTTCGCGCCACCCTGGAAGCGAACGCCCTGGAGGCGGGCGACCTCGATCTGTACGAGCTCTACAGCTGCTTTCCCTGCGTTCCGAAGCTCGCGCGGCGGGCGCTCGGACTGCCCTCCTCCATTTCCCCATCGGTCACCGGCGGCCTCACGTTCTTCGGAGGGCCGGGCAATGGCTACATGACCCATGCCGTAGCCGCCATGGTAAGGGCCCTGCGCGCCGGACCTGGACGGCAGGGGCTGCTGTATGGCAATGGCGAGTTCCTGACCAAGCACCACGCGCTGGTGTTGAGCCAGACACCTCCCGCTTCGACGCCCCGCAACCTCGACTTGCAGCCGGACCTCGATGCCGCCTATGGGGCCGTACCGCGATTGATCGACCAATACCAAGGCGTCTGCTCCATCGAAACCTTCACGGCGAGTTACACCGCCCAGGGCAGACCCGACCGGGCCACCGTCATCGCACGCACCCCGGGTGGTGAGCGTTTCGTAGCCCGGGTCACGAGCACGGACGCCCTCACCCTCGTGGCGCTGGTCAGCGGCGAGGATGTGATTGGGCGCGAGGCCTTCGCCTACGACGGCAGGGATGGCCTCGTGCATGTGTCATTACACAGCCCCGCTCGGGTCTCACCCGCCTCGGAGCTTCCCCTTCAATGGAGCGTCGTCGACCGGCACATCGCCGTAATCACGCTCAACAGACCCGACAAGCGCAATGCCATCAATGGCGCGGTGACCCGGCTGCTGGCGGATTACCTGCTGCGCGTCGAGAACGATGCCGACATTCGCGTCGCCATCCTCACGGCCAACGGCGACATTTTCTGCGGCGGTGCCGATCTGGCCGAGGTGGCTGCCGGCCATGCCAACGACATGGTGCATCCCACAAATGGATTCGCGGGATTCGTGAACGCCACGCGCTCCAAGCCGTGGGTTGCCGCCGTACGAGGAAGCGCCGTCGGCGGCGGGACCGAGATCGTTCTGGCGTGCGATCTCGTCGTCGCCGGTGAGAGTGCCGCCTTCGGCCTGCCGGAAGTGCATCGGGGGCTGCTCGCCGCGGCCGGCGGCGCGTACCGGCTGCCCCGGGCCATCCCGCCACGCCGTGCCATGGAGCTCTTGCTGACCGGTGACCGCCTCAGCGCGAACGCCGCCTTGGATCTGGCGCTGATCAATCGCGTCGTCGCCGACATCTCCGTCCTCGATGAATCGCTCGCCCTCGCCCGACGCATCGCATCGAATGCGCCGCTCGCCGTGCAGGCCTCGCGACGCATCGCGGCTGCTGCGCTCGAGGCCAGCGATGCCACCCTCAGTCAGCGGAGTCTCGAGGCCATTGCCGGCCTCATGAATGGCGAAGATGCGAAGGAGGGAGTACGGGCCTTTCTGGAAAAACGACCGCCGGTGTGGACGGGACGATGAGTGAGCGCAGCATGAACCAAGCAAACCACGATCGAAAGCCCTCTTCCGCGGCACTGCGTCGGCTGTTCTATCCCAAATCCGTCGCCCTCGTGGGAGCATCCGAGCGCTCCCCCTGGTCGCACATGCTGCACGCTAACCTGAAGGGGCTGGGATTCGATGGCCGCATCTATGCAGTCAACAAGACCGGCGCAGCGGCTCACGGCTACCCCGGCTACCGCTCCTGCACCGAAATACCGGAGCCGGTAGACGCCGCTTATCTGTTCGTCCCCGTGGAGGCCGCAGTCGATGCCTTCGCGGACGTTCTGGCCGCGGGCATCAAGGCCACGGTCATACTCACCTCGGGATTTTCCGAAATCGACGAGGCGGGAGCGAAACTGCAGGCCCAACTGGTGGAGATGGCGCGCGAGGCCGACGCCATCTTTCTTGGACCCAATTGTCTGGGCTTCTCCAACTTGGTCATCAAGGCATCTCTGACTCCGGCCCCGAATTTCCTGCCGGTCCTGCCGCCCAAGGTGGGGCTCGTGTCCCAGAGCGGCGCCACCAATGCCCAGATCGCCGACATGGCGCACGACATGAATCTCGGCATCTCGCTGTACATAGCGACGGGCAATGAGGCGATGCTCGACATCGCCGCCTGCGTCGATTTCCTGATCGACGATCCGCACACACGGGTGGTGATGGTATTCGCCGAGAGCATTCGCGACACCGAGACCTTTGCCGCCGCGGCCAGGCGGGCACGGGTCCAGCGCAAGGCCATCGTCGTGCTCAAAGTGGGCACCAGCGAGCTGACCGCCCAGGTCGCCGCGGCCCATACCGGATCACTGGTGGGCAATGATTCGGTGTTCGAGGCGGTATGCCGTGATCTCGGCATCATTCGCGTACGCGCGCTCGAGGAGTTGCTGGTCACCTCGGCGCTGCTAGCCTACTCAGGACCGATCGAACCACAGACGTTGGGAGTCGTATCGATCTCGGGAGGGGCCTGCACCCTGATCGCCGATCGTGCCGAGACGCATGGCGTGGAAATCCCGGCATTCAGAGATCCCACCCGGGCGCGCCTGCGCGAGGCGTTGCCCTACGTGACCGATCCGCTCAATCCCTTCGACATCACCGGCGCGGCCATGCGCGATCCCAGCCTGTTCGAGCAGGCGCTGCGCATCCTGGGGGAGGATCCGGGGATCGGATTCATACTCGCGGTCTACGAGATGCCCTGGAACGAGAAGTGGCACAAGGTGCCGCAGCTCGAGGCCATCGGCCGGGCGATGGGCCGCCTGCCGGGGCGCGCCGCGACCGTCAATCATCTGTTCCGTCCATTGACTCAGAAGAGCCGGGACATCATGGCGGAGACCGGCATCCCCGCCGTCTTCGGCGGCATCGAAACGGTGCTTAGCGCCCTCGGCCGAATCTTCGCCTGGAGTCGCGATCTGAACCTCCCAACTCGTGAGCGCGCCTCGGCTGCACGCCGCGTGGCGGAAGAGAGGCCCGTCGGCGAGCTTCGGGTGCTCGGGTATCTGGCTAGTTATGGCGTCGCTGTCGTGCCCGCACGACTTGCGCAAAGCGCGGATGAGGCCGTATCGCTTGCAAGGCAATTTTCGGGACCCTGCGCCCTCAAGATCGTCTCGCCGGACATCGCCCACAAGACGGACGTGGGCGGCGTCGCACTCAACGTGACGGGCGACGCAGCAGTCCGGTCCGCCTATGAGTCCATCATTCAGTCGGCGAAACAACGGATGCCACAGGCAGCGGTCGAGGGCATCTCGATCGCACCCATGCGGCGCGGTGGTCTCGAGCTATTGGTCGGAACGTTTCGCGATCCGCTGTGGGGCCCCGTGATCACGGTCGGACTCGGAGGGATATGGACCGAGGTTCTCAACGACACTCAACTGTCGTTGCTTCCGGTCACACCGCAGGAGGTCGAGTCCATGCTGCTGCGGCTGCGAGGAGCACCCCTGCTTCGCGGCTTCCGGGGATCGGAGCCGGCCGACATCGGCCGACTCGCGCACATGATCGAGAGAATTGGAGAGGCGGCGCTCGATCTCGGTCCCGACTTGGTCACCCTCGAGATCAACCCGTTATTCGTGCGTGGGTCTGAAATCGAAGCCATCGATGCGTTGACAGTCTGGAGTGAACCGTGCAGCGCCGCGTCGGCCGGTTCGGCCGCTATCGTGCCGGGGTAATTCCACACCAAGGAGGCTGCGACAGCAATCGCAATGAAATGCCCTACTGTTGTCGAGGTGATACGGAGTTCCTCCTCCCTTGAGAGCGGTCCGGGTAACGCAGAGCCGTTTCCAGGCATTTTAGGCCCTACCAGTCGTACGACATGTGAATGGATATCTCTCTGGGCCGGTTAATCGAGTAGACGTTCGCCAGGTTACCCAGGAACTCCACTCCCCGCTGGGGCGCCCCAAGCAGCGCGCGTTTGTCGAGCAAGTTCGATGCGAAAAGGCCAATGCGCAGATGTGGGTTCAACGAATCGGTGATGCTCGCGTTGACCAACGTGTATCCCGGTAGCGTCACAGGCGTAAAGTTGTTGGCGATGGTCCCGAGGCTGTTTAGCGTGGAGCCCCGGTAGTCGCCGTTCAGCGTGTAAACAATCGCACCCGCCCGAGCAAAGGACTGAGTGAAGCTGAGTGTCGCCGAACCCGAATTCTGGGTCGTTCCCGGAAGCCTTTCGCCGTTCAAACCTTGGATTCCGCAAGGGACGAAGCCGTTGGGATTTCCGGTACCGTCACCCACCGGCAAGCAAAAATTCTCCGTCAGCCGCGCATCCGTAAAGGAATAACCAAGCGTGAAATTGAGATTCTGGACAAGTATCGGCCTATGGGCCTCGAGTTCGACACCCTTCGAGACAGCGCTTTTGCCGTTGACGGCCACCGGCCATGTGTTGGGCGTCGATATGCCAATCTGCGGATCCTTCCAGTTGATGTAAAACACATCTGCCGAATACCTGAGGCCACTATCGAATGCGCCCTTGACCCCCACTTCGTAGTTGTTCGCCTTGTCGGGCTTGTAGTCGAGGATCGACGGCGACTCTTGATAATATCCCGACAGCGGAAATGCATTGACGCCGCCGCGACGAAAGCCCTGGGAGAACGTGGCGTATACATGCTGGTGGTCGACGAACTCGTAAGATGTATTGAGCTTGAAGATATGATCGGAGATCGAAGTCGAACTGCTGTTGCCGCCGGTCAAGTCGATGATGTAGCTCGTGAAGTCCTGGTTCTGCGTCAGCGTTTGATGAAACACCCGACTGCCACCCGTGAGTTGCCAACGCGGCGTGAGGTGCCAGGTGAGTTCCCCAAAAAGCGCCTCCTCCTTGAATTGCTGCGGCGCGTGCTCGAAAAAGGTGTGGCCGTCGGGACTCGTAGTGACGACATACCCGCCGCTCGCTTTTGTTTGCGCCGTCGTGCCGGGTTCGTAAATGTCCCAGTCAAGCTTGCGATCGTCATGCTCATAGAAGGTTCCGACCACATAGTCGATGTGCTCACCTGTTTTTGAAACCAGCCTAACCTCTTGGGTAAAGCGGTTGTCGCCATCCGTATCGTTCATCGTCGCAACATATCGCGGATTGATCGGACTACCCGTGTAGTACATAAGATAGGTTGCGGGTAACCCGAGAATCAGCGTATCCGCGTCGCTTCCCGTTACGGCGTACGTTTCGCCGTAGGTTGTGGTGGATGAGATCGTCGCAAAGCCGAAGTCATAGCTCGCATCCAAATTCACGAGATTGGTATGGCGAAAGTACGGGGCGAGTGTCGGACTATCGATCTGGTAGTTGCCGGTTGCGGGAAGCGTAATTCGCGGGTCCCATGGCGCGGGGCCGCCGGCGAAGGTGGGATTGTCCTGCATACTGTTGACGCCTTGGACATACGAAACGTTATAGTCGAGCTCGAATCGAAGCTTGTCATCGGGTTGCACCAGGATACTGAGGCGGCCGGACGATACGTCCGTATAGTTGGCGTCCATCTTGCTGTAGTAGACGCCGGGGCTGTTGGCGACGTTGGACGGGTCGGCGAGTATGGGAACGCCGGTAATCGCATTGCCTTGGCGGGCAAGGATCCCGTACTGGTCGACAAAGCCCGGCTGATGTTCGTATCGGCCTGACATCCGGATCGCGGCAATCGGACCGAGTGGTGCATTTAAAAGCACCGAGCCCGAGTAACCGGCGTCGCTGGAGTGTGCCGTATCGGCACCGGAAGCCTCGACGCTGCCGGACCAATCGTCGAGCTTCGGACTGTTCGGAATCAGCCGAATTGCACCACCGAGAGAGCCGGCGCCATAGAGGGTGCCCTGGGGGCCCCGCAGGACCTCGACACGCTCGAGATCAGTCAGCGGCAGGAAGCCAACCGTCGGACTGTTGCCGAGGTAGGTTCCCACCGGCATCTGCTCCACCACCATGCCTGACCGGTCCGTATCCGACGCGTTAAGTCCACGCATGATCGGCACCGTCGATCCCGCGAATCGTGGTCCGCGATCCTCGAAATTGAATCCGGGAATCTGGTTGGCGAGTTGCGCGAGGTCGTTGGTACCCGTCCGTGCCAAAGCGTCCCCGCTTATCGCGGAGATGTTATACGGAATTTCCTCCACCGTGCTTTGCCGACGAGTTGCCGTGACGATGATTTCCTCGAGCGCATTGGAAGGGCTCGCGGGCTGCACGGCGGCGGTCTGCGCCGCGGCCTCGTGGCCGGCCAATATCGCAAATCCGCCAGTAAGTGCAGCGCCGATAACCGGTTGCCGACGCCTTCGATGTCTCGACTTCATGGTCATGGCTCCTGTACCTGGATCCCAGGACCTCTCGGTCCTGCCCCGTGGCGGATGCGATGTCGCGTTTGATCACCCCTGACTGTGGTTCCGTGGGTTCGTCCAATGGACGGCACGCCGTTCGATTGTCCTACAGTCTTGATGGATAACATAGTCAGGCGAGCTGCACATGTCAATCGATGGCTCGCGTTCATTTGAGCGCGAGCCAGCCCAACCGTGTCGGGGAGACGTCTAGAAGGAGCCGACCGTGTACATCTCTGCGGCAACGCGCCAGCCCTTCGGCAAGCGCTTCCATGCGTAGAACACCCGGTAATACTCGGCGGTATTGGTCTGCTTCGGAGGCGCGACGTAGACATCCACGAGCGTGGTCGCCACGTCCGCAGCACTGATTACAGGATCCACGATCGTGAAGGTGAGATCCGCGTTTGGGCCCCAGCCGCTGAGGAGCGCCGTGAGGTCCGGCAGGAATGCCTCGATGCCACGGATCGCTCGAGGCCATCCCTCCCCGACCACGACGAGGTCCGGTGAATATAACAATTGGCTGAACTCCTTGGCGCCCGCCCCTGCGCGCAGGGCGTCTGCCGCACGACGCAGCACTTCAATCAGCTCCCGTTTCGTATCGCTCATGATTTCTCCTTCGCACTCGATCTGCGGGCGACTTCAGCGCCTCTGGCGCAAGCCGGTCTTGTCACAGTGCGCCCGGCAGAGCCGGTGCACTGTTTAGCGGTCGGCGGAGTGGGCCGCGATCAGGCTATGTAATGCCCGGAAGCGATGCCGCCGTCGGCCACCAGCGTCGTGCCCGTCGTGCAGCCGGCAAACGGCGCCGAGAGGTAGAGTACTGCGGCCGCGCACTCGTCAGGCGTCGCAATCCGCCCGAGCGGCGAGCGTTTCTCGATGTATTCGGCAAAGACGGACGCCGCCGGACCCTTCGCATCGGCCCATGCCGGGCAGACAACGTTGACCCGGATTCCTTCGGAAGCCAGCTCCAGTGCCATCATTCGCGTCATCTGCACCGTCGCGCCGCTCGCCGTTGCATAGCCTACGGTGCCGGTTGGACCGCCAACGAGTCCGATCGTGGATGCAACGTGCACGACTGAGCCGCGGGTGGAGCGCAGCGCGGGTACGCAGGCCTGGGTCGTGAAGAATGCCTGCTTGGTGTTGGCGTCTATCACTTGCCCGAAGTGCTCTTCGCTGATCTTGTCGATCGTGCAGACGCTCTGCTGCATGGCGCAGCAAACGAGCACGTCCAATCGGCCGAGGTCAGTGATTGCCTTCTGCACGATAGCCCCGACGTTTGCGGTCTTTTTGAGATCGCCAGGAGCTGCCACGAGACGCAAGCCGCCCAGCTCGCGTATGGTCTTCTCGACCGCGACGGTTGACTCGTGTTGGATCGCGACGTTCGCGCCGAGCTCGTGGAAAGCCTCGGCGATGTGCCGCCCGAGTCCAGTCGCACTGTCGGTGACAAAGACGCCCTTGCCGGTGAAATCGAACTGAATCGGCATCCGCATACTCCTCGCGCTTCAGCCGCCCTGCCCGGTGCTTGACGGCGCCGGCTCAGAAGCTTGATCGTTAGTGCCCCAACTGCCGTTGGCGCAGCAGCCGCCGTCATTGGACAGCACCGCACCCGTGATGTAGCGCGCATCGTCCGATGCAAAGTAGAGAATTGAGGACGCACATTCCCGGACTGTGCCAATGCGACCAAGCGGCGTGAACTCGCTGATCGCCCGGTTGAGCTGCCCGTTCGTGAGCTTGTTCTCCGCTTGGATCATGGGCGTGTCGATATATCCCGGGCAGAGGCAGTTGACCCGCACGCCGTCCGCTGCGAGCTCGGTCGCAAGGCTGCGGGTCATCGCAATCAGACCGCCCTTCGAGATCGCATAGACGAAGCTGTCGGGCGGCCCCGCAATCAGTCCCGTAACCGACGAGATCATGACCACCGAACCGTGCGAGGCGCGCAGAGCCGGCAGCGCCGACTGGGTACAGAAGAGCGCTGCTCGCAAATTGACGGCGATCACCTCCTCCCAGTGCGGCTCGGTCACCTGGGAAAGCCGGGCGAGCGGCCCGATTCCGACGTTGTTAACCAGGCAGTCGAGCCCCCCGAGCTGCTCGATGGCCGTCTCGATTATGCGGCGGCAACTTGCAACCGTGCCGACGTGGCCTGGAGCCGCGACATAGCCGGCTCCGCCCATCTCGGCAATCACGCGATCAACGGTCCCCGGATCACGGCCGTTGATCGCGACACGAGCGCCCGCGGCGCGGAACATCTCAGCCGCGCCGCGCCCAATTCCGGTCGTGCTGCCGGTGACGAGAACACGCTTTCCGGTCATCTCCATGAAACCTGCCCCTCTTTGCTGCCCGGCCGCCTTACGTCGCTATCGAAATGAAAGACAGCAAGCGCGGATCGTCTGAAGAACTTGTAGGACGAAAAGTAGGCCAGCCGGCGCGCCTTGTCAATGCGCCAGTCGCGCGTAGCGGGTGCGATGAGCTTGGCCGCGCCCATCCATGTTGGACTAGTGCCGCCTCGGATATCCACCCCGATCGGCACGCGCCACCAGAAGCCGGGTTATCGCAATGTAAACCAGCGCAGATAGGAGCGTCGTTGGCAGCGAGGCCGTGAGGAACCGGTAGGGCCCACGCGATTCATAAGTGAGCGGATTGAGAAGGTAGGCGTAGACACCGATGCCGACGAGCAGCGCGACGACCGCGGCGGGATTGAAGCCCGCCCAGAAATAATAGGGGCTGCCGGGCTTCGTTTCGTAGATCGCACGGATATCGATCTGTCGACGCCGCAGGACGTAGTAATCGGCAATTTGGATGCCGCAGATCGGAGCAAAGCAGACACCGATGAGCGCGAGGATTGTGCCGAATTTATTGAATACGAGCTCGGGGACGAACACGCCGAGGAATGCGACAGGTGTGATGGTCACCAGCAAAACGACGAGCCACGGAAGTTTCTCGAGCCTGCGGAAATTTCGCAGGCCGATTGCCGAGGCATAAATGCCGGCGATCGCCGTGCCGAAATTCGCCGCGGCCACGAACGAAAGTGCGACTACGGCGTAGAGATGGCCACCGACGTTGCGGAGCCATGACGACGGATCGGAATCCTTTAGCACGAGAATGCCGGCCATGCCGATGAGACTGAGGATCGGAACTGGCAGTCCCATCCCGACCATCACGGGTATTGCGACCTTGCGCCCATCCGGTGCCATGCGGACGAGCGCCCCGATGTACGCCCACCAGGATAAGAGCGAGCAAATCCCGATCTCGATGCCCGTCGTATAGTTCCACACGGGATCCGAGTGCGCGAATGCTGGCTTCGCGGCGATGAGTTCCGGCCAGCGGTGTGACACGAGGAGGTACAGCATCCACAAACCGACGAACACGTGCGCCACCAGGACATTGGACAGGTGGGTGACCCCGCTTGCGCCCCAGAGAAGTACAAAGAACACGATGGCGCACGCGATAAGCGTGGTAAACGGGACGATTTGCATCGTCCCGAACCCGACCGGTAGCCAGCCGAGCACCGAGAGTAGCTGCGTCAGGGACTTTGCGAAAAAGATCAGAAGCATGGCGTTCCAGCCGATGATCGACAAAAGCTGCATGAGGCCCGGAATCGCCCACCCCTTTGAACCAAACTGCGGCTTCGTCGAGGCGACCGATTCGATGCCGAAGCGGGTGCAGGTTGGGCCCGCCGCGAGCAACACCAACAGCATGCCAATCATGCCGCCCGCCGTGAGCGCAAGGCTGCCCTGAAAGAAGTTCAGGTAGTAGCCGGCGTACTCGCCGATCAAGTAGCACCACGTCGCCGCGGCCGCTGTCGCGAGCGCGATGCCGAGCCGCCAGGGACTCCAGGTCCGTTCGCGTCGGAGGAGTGGCCAAACCCCGGTGTCGGCGGCCGATTCACGAATCTCTGACATCTCGGCTCCTCTTATCGTCCGAACCAGCCCCAGAGTAGCAGCGCCGCCGGCCCCACCACGCCGAGCATCGCCATCCAGAACCAGCTCCAGGCATCGAAATCGGACCCCGCGTCGGTGCCAGGGGACTCGAGCGCGGCGACGCGCCGCTCCAGCTCGGGGTCGAGCGGCTCGCGTGCCGCTTTCGCGTTGGGAGCGAAACGCTCAGCGGATTGCTCGATCATATTGCCTTCGCCTTCCTCAACGCCCGGATCTCCTCGTCGGTACAGCCGATAAGTTCGCGCAGCACCGCGTCCGTGTGCTCGCCGAGCATCGGTGGAGCATCGTACCGGGTCAAGGGCGTATCGGAAAACCGGATCGGGTTGGCGATCAGGGACAGGCTCGCCAACACTGAGTGTGCCACAGGGACAACCATACCGCGCTCTCGAACTTGGGAATCAGCGAACACTTCGTCGAGCTCGTTGACCGGACCGCTCGGAATGTCGGCTCCGGCCAGCACGTCGAGCCAATACGCCTTGGTGTTCGTCGCGAACTTGGACTCAAGCATGGGGGTGAGCATCTCACGGTTCTCAATGCGGCTCGTTGCACTCGTATACCGGGGGTCGGTGGCGAGCCCTGGATCGCCGATCGCTTCGCAAAAGCGCCGCCATTGCAAGTCATTGCCAACAGTCAGAACGATTTGGCCATCCGAGCAGCGGAACGCCTGCGACGGCGAGCCGCCCCCACCCACGTTGCCGCGTCGTGGCGAGGTCTTGCCGGAAATCAGGTACTGGACGCCCCGGTGACTCAGCGTCGCAACCATCGAGTCCAGGAGCGCGAGGTCGATATACTGCCCCTTACCGCCCGGCGTCCGGTCCCGATGATGAAGTGCAGCGAGGATCGCGATGGTTCCGTAATGGCTCGTCAGGATGTCGACGATGCTGAGGCCGCTCCGCATCGGACCTCCCCCCGCAAGATGGTCCGGCGCACCCGATACCGCCATATGGCCGCCGGCGGCTTGAAAGATCGCGTCGTACCCCGGCCGCTGCGCCTTCTCGCCCGTCTGACCATAACCGGTGACGGATAGATATACGAGGCGAGGGTTGAGAGTCGACAACGACGCGTAGTCGAGCCCGAATTTAGCCAGCGTGCCGACGCGGAAGTTCTCGATCACGACGTCGGATTTTTGCGCGATCCGTCGAATGATGTCCTGCCCCCCGGACTTGCTGAGATC
>CAVSSU010000011.1:0-13488 GCA_963730565.1 uncultured Gammaproteobacteria bacterium | reverse complement strand
CGCCGATCACCTCGCCGAACCCCAGCGCGCCCGAAATGCTCGCAGCAGCGCGCGGTTGCCCGCGCCGATGTCGAGCGCCGCCCCGCGATCCGGCAGTTCGCCGAGCCTCCGCGCAGCGCCTGCGCGTAGCTCGAGGCCGCGCATCCGGCTTCCGCGCCGCTGTCGTATCCGGTGTCGGCATATGCGCGGGCGCAGCTTGCTCCGACTCCGGCACCCGCGGGGCGTACAGGAGATTGCACCGCGGGCAGCCCGCCCTTTAGATTCATGAACTCCGGCTCCTTGCGCTGACGCGTAAGACAGCTCGCCGATCCGCCGTCGATCGATCCTCTCGGCGAAGCGCTCGCGGCGAGCCTCGGTGTCCCCGCAGACGGGGCACGGGTGGCCCGTCAGCACGCGAGGAACCGCACACCCCAGCGTATCGTCTGCTGCCCCAGGAAATCTGGATCCCGATATTCCCCAGCGTTACGGCGAGCACCGCGACCGGCAGAAGAACAAAGACCCGCCCCCCTGCAGAGAAACGCCGCGACACCGCGCAGGCCGTCCCCGCAGTAGATCAACAGGATGAATCCCAGCGCCTTGTAGCAGGCCACCGCCAGCGCCCCGCCGCGCGCAACCACGCGCACCTCCCGAAACCCCGTTTCTTGAGCACGTAATCGAGCGCGGCCGGGGTGAGGCGTGGAACCTCCTGTGCACGAAATGCCAGCGCGCGGCGAACGGCACGGTCAGGATGAAGTGCCCCGGGCGCCAGCGCGCGCCTCAGCTCGCCGAGAAATGGCGCCGTGTCGCGCACGTGCTCGAGGGTCTCGGTGCACAAGATGGCGGTCGCCTCCGCATCCGCGAGCGGCAACCTCGGCCCGCGGAAGTATCGGGTGTCCGGGGTCAGGTATCCGAACTGTCGTTCCGCATCCTCATCGTCCACCGCGATGTAGCGCACATCGGGCGACAGGAAATCGCGGAACGGCTGGGCGCCCGCGCCCACGTCGGCCAACACCCCCGCACGCGCGGCAACAATTGCTCGAGGTCCCGCCAGATGGATCCGAACTGCAAATCGGCCGTTCGGCGCAGCCTCACCCGGAGGCGCGCGGCGCGGCCTTGCGCCCGCTCGTGCGGCGGCGGTCGGAAGGCTTCGGCGCCGCTGCGGGCACCGGCGCGAGCACCGGCGAGGGCATCGGCGCTGGCCGCCTCCGCGCCGGGCACCCCCGCATCGGCCATCGCATGCAGCCTCAGACCGAGATCCTCCCGCGGCAGCGACCACTCAGCCACCGCCGCCCGCCTTGCGAATCTCACCGCCGCGGATCAGATGGCGCCGGATGAACGACGGGCGAGCCTTGACCTCCTCGAAAATCTTGGCGATGTACTCCCCGATCAGACTGATCGCGAAAATCGTGAAGGAGCCGAAGAACATGATCAGCAGCACCACCGTGGTGATGCCGCGCGGCGCGAGCTCGGGACGGAATACACGGGCGAAAATCTGCGCCGCGCCGAGCACCACCGAGATCAGAACCAGCGCGATGCCCGCGAACGTCAGCGCATCCAGCGGTGCGCGGCTGAACGACAAAATGCCCTTCTTCGCCCAGCCGAAGTTCTTCAGCATGCTGTTGGTGGAGCGTCCAAACATGCGCTCCGGCCTCGTGTACGGCACGCCGGTCTGCCGGAAGCCGACATAGGCGCGCAGCCCGCGAAGGAACAAATCGCGTTCATCGCACGCGAGCAGCCACCTCACCACGCGCCGGTCGATCAGCGAGAAGTCTCCCGCGTCGTGCGGGATGGGAACCGAGGAGAAATAGTCGAACACCCGGTAGAACGCCTTGTAGGCGATTTGCATGTACCACGGCGCCTCGCGCTTGGTGCGCTCGCCGTACACGACCTCGTAGCCCTCGCGCCATTTTGCGACGAATTCCGGGATGAGCTCCGGCGGGTCCTGCAGGTTGCCGTCCATGAGCACGACGGCGTTCTTCGAGGCAAGCTCCATGCCGCTGCGAAACGCGGCCTGGGATCCGAAATTCCGCGAATGCGTGATGCCGACGATGCGGGGATTCTGCGCGCTCAGGGCGCGGATCGCCTCCTCGGAATCATCCGGGCTGCCGTCGTTCACGAATATGATTTCGTAGTCGACATCGAGCTGGTTGAACACGCGTTCCAGCCGCTCGGCCATGATGGGGATGGCCTGGCCATCCTTGTAGCACGCGATGATGGCCGTCACGCTGTAGACGCTGTCGAGCGCCCGCTTTTTCGAGGCGCGCTCGAGAGCGCCACGTCGGCGAGCTCCGCATACCAGCGGGCCGTGCGCCTCAAGCCCTCGTCGAGCGCCACCTCCGCGTGCCAGCCGAGAGCCTCGGCCGCGCGCGCGGGATTCGCATACCAATCCCCGACATCCCAGGGGCGCGCCGGCATCGAGGAGAACGCGGGCTCGCCATCCAGGCGAAACTCGCGCTTCGCGAGATACGCAAGCTCCCGGATGGTGGTCTTCACCCCGCTGCCCACGTTGAACGATTCACCGTACCGGCCCGGCCGCAGCAACACGGCCGCACTCAAGAAGGCGCGGATCGCATCGTCGACGTAGAGAAAATCGCGCGAGGTGTCCGGATCCACGAAGGGCGGCAGACGTTGCGCGGCGGCCTCCGCCACCAGCGTCGGAATCAGGCGCGAGCGATCCTCGAGCGGTCCGTAGACCGAGTACAGCCTCAAGCTCGCGCAGCGCAGTCCGCGATGTTTGCCCGAGAAGTACACGAGTCCGGCCGCGGCGTTCTTGGTCACCGCATAATGGCTGTTCGGCGCAGGCGCCTGGCTCTCCTCGGGCGCCGAGGCATACGCGCCGTACTCCGACGAGCTGCCCGCGTGAATGTAGCAATGAGTCCCGCGACGGATGAGCTCCTCGATCAGCTCCTGTTTGAACAGCACGTTGGTCTGGTACATCCGCTCGAACGTCCTGCTCGAACGAATACGCCCCGTAAGCCACGCAATCGAAAACCGTCTCCGGCTGCACGCGGTCGAGGAGCGAGCGAAGATTCCCGCGCGCGAGCAGGTCCACCGTGATGACCCGCCCGGGGTCGATGTCCGAGAGCCGCCACGCGGGATCGCGCGAGGCCGTGCCGAACACGTCCGAGCGGCTCTCGAGCAGCGTCCGCAGGAGATTGGCGCCGATGAAGCCGCTGGCCCCCAATACGAGAACCGGGCCGTGCAGCTCCCGCGCCAGACTTTGCGTCGAGCTCATGTTGCCGCCCGCGCTGTGAGCAGGCCGAGGATGGCCGGCACATCCAGCCCGCACTCCTGCCGATGCCAGCGCTGCGAGCCGTACCGGCCCGACGGATACCCTTGCGCATGCGCATGCACGACGCGCCCCACCGAGCGGCCCGAGAGCGCCAGGAAGTGCAAGAATTGCTGCCCGAAGCCGCCCTGGGCCACATGCTCCTCGACGATGCCAAGGACCGGGCCGGCCGCGAGCTCATCGAGCACTGCCGGCGGCGGCGCGACGGCGCGCCAATCCCCCTCGAGCTCGCTCACCACCCAGATGGCCGGCCGCTCCGCGAGCGGCCGCTCGCGCGTGGCGCTCCACAGGCCCCCGGCGATCGGTCCGACCGCCACCAACACCCCCGCCCGGCCCTCCTGGAGCCGACGCCACGCGGCGTAGGGGGGCACCGCGGATTCGTCGCCCGCGTCCGAGCGCCCGAGGCGCAGATACGCCGGAGCGTCGCGTTCCGCGATGGAACGCACCATCGGTGCGACATCGGCATCGAACGCCGGCACGTACGCGCGCAGCGCGGGCAAGGTCAACAGCACCCCATAGTCCTCGAGTGCATGGTGCGTCGCTCCCATGGAGCCGTATGCATAGCCGCCGCCATTGCCGACCAGGCGCACGGACAGACGATTGAGGCAGACATCGTTACGGATCTGCTCGAACGGTCTCGCGTAACAAAAGGGCGCGATGCTGTACACCCAGGATTTCCCGCCGACGGCAGCCATGCCCGCGGCGACCGACACCATGTTCTGTTCCGCCACCCCGGCGTTGATGAAGCGCGGGCCGAGCGCCTTCTGCAGCGGCTCGAGCGCCATGAATCCCAGGTCACCGGTCAGGAAGAAATAGCGCTGATGGGCGGCGAGATCGACCATGGCATTGCAGAATGCGCTTCTCACGGCGATGCGAGCTCGGCCAGCGCCGCTGCGTACTGCTCCGCGCTCAGCGGCAGGTAATGCCACTCCATCCGGTTCTCCATGAACGACACCCCCTTTCCCTTGACGGTGTCGAGCAGGATCACCGCGCCCGGATGCCTGCTCGCCGCAGAAGCGACCGCCTCATGATCGTGGCCGTCGACCCGAACCGTCTGCACGCCGAAGCTTTCGATCCGTGATTCGAGATCGTGCATCGATGCCACTTCGCGGGTCGACCCGAATCCCTGCAGACCGTTCAGGTCGATGAGCACCGTGATGTTGCGCAGTTGCCGATGTGCCCAGAAGATGAGCCCCTCCCACATCGACCCTTCCTGCCATTCACCATCCGAGGTCAAACAATAGATTCTGCCCGGCTCGTTTTGGAGCTGGCGCGCGAGCGCCATGCCGAGAGCCACCGGAAATCCGTGCCCGAGGCTGCCGGTGGCAACCGGGATGTGCCCGCTCCACCCGGGCACGGGATGTCCGGCCAACAGCGTTCCGTCCGCATGAAACGTGGCGAGATCCGCATCCGAGAGCAGGCCCAGGCTCCACAGCGTGACGTACAACGCGCCGGCGGCATGGCCCTTGGACAGGATGAACCGATCCTCTGGATCCAGCACGCGATGATGCAGCGTGATCATGGCGTCGATCGCGGACAAATTACCGCCCAGATGTCCGATGCGGCTTTCGTAATGCATGCGCAGCAATCGGCGGCGCGCGCGGCGGCGAGATCAGACAGCGACTCGTGGACCCGCAAATCCTCGGCGTCTCGAGCGCTCACCGCGCGGCCTCCGCCCGCCGGCGCTCGAGGCGAAGCGCCGGGTTTTCGCAGTCGCCCGAAGGATCCTGGTCAGGCGCCTGCGCATGCGGAGGCAACGCGTGCGGCGGCCGCAGCAAAGCCGCGATCGGCTGGCCCCGGAGCCGGGCGACGTAGTGTGCCGGGAAGGTCCCGCACGCGGCATCGATCAGCGTGGCATCGAGATTCGCGGGCCACGCAGCGAGGGATGCGGCGCGAGCGAACTCCTGGAAGGGCGTGACCGCGCCAATCAGCAGCAGCCCGACCAACACTGCCTGCTTGAGCGCAAGCTTTACCGCCACCGGCGCCGGGATGACCGCGGACCCCGGCGCGGCCGTGGCCGTGGCCGCACCGGCGAACAGCGCGAGGCATGCGCCGATCGCGAGCACGGTCAAGCTCGGAATCGAAACGCGCATCACGAAGTCATTCGCGCCGCCGAAGCTCACGACCGGCAATACCGCGAGCACGCACAACGCCAGAACCACGGCAGCCGATCGCCGAATGCTCAGGATCGCCAATCCCAGGAGCCCCGCTTCCAGCAAGAAGAATTCCGCCTGCCTCCAAAGATCTTCGGCGATGGCGGCGGGACCGAACCCTTCGTGGCCGATGGTCCAGCCCTTTGGAATGCGGCCTGCATCGAGCGTCAAGTATGCTGCGACCACGAGTCCCACTGCGAGTGCGGGTACCCAGACCCGGGGATGGAACAACCGGCTCGAGCGCTCGCGTATCGACACCTTCCACACCCGGAGGAGGACGAAGGGCACGAGACCCAGGGCGGCGAGCGGAGACCAGAGCGCAACAGCGACCACGGTCATGGGCAGGAGCACGTCCACCGCGTCCGCGCCCCGTTGGCGACAGAGGAGCCCGATTCCGAGCCATGCGCCGAGCGCGCGATTCGGCACCCAGAAAAGCTGTGTGGTCATGGATGAATATTGATAGCGAGCCGCCCACCATTCCAAGTGCTTCGTGACGTCCCAATGCCGATCGCAGCCGGCACGCGCAGCACCGTGCCCACGACATCGAGCCCGCTGAACGACACGATCACCGCCACGCTCGCGAGGGCCGCTCCGACCTTGGGGGGCATCAGCGACAACACCTGCATCAGGAGAGGATCGTCGCTCCCACCGCGGTCCATATCGCCAGGCGCGACATGCGCGGCCGCGCAGCCCTGCGGCCTTGCCGACCAGAGCGGCGGGCAAAATAGTATCCCAGTGGCGCCCTCAGCAAGGTCGGGGACGCCGTCCTTGGCGCCGATAGCCGACGGGCCATGCGCCCGTCACGAGATCGTGCAGCACCGCGTCCCGGATGTGCCAGTCTGCATTGGCGAAGACCCAGTGCCCGGTCCCGCCGAATGATGTCCAGGCGCAGCCGACGGCGATCGCAAGTGCCACCTGCCAGCCCGCCAGGCGCCGACGAAATCTCCGTCCGCGGCAAGCTGCGCTGAGCGGCCACAGCGCGTACATCAACGCCACAAAATAAACGGCAAAGCGGCCCATAGCTCGAGTCAGCCGATCAGGAAGATCCCGAGCGGAAGCGTTAGATAAGCAACCGCCGCGGCATCCAGCAATTCGGCCTGCGTTTCTTCGACCAAATTCTCGCAAATTTTCATTGATGCGACAGATTACCCGCTTCGGCGAAGCCCATGAAGGTGGTATTCTTACCAGGTATTACCAGGAGCCGTTCATGGAAATCACCTCGGTGACAAGCAAGGGCCAGGTTACGATTCCGAAGCCTCTTCGGCAGCGCCGGCCGTTTGCTCTTGAGCATTCCCGAATCCGCCGGCGACAACATCCGCGGGCCTGCTGACGACGCGCATCTCCACATGGTCGCCGACCAGGGAGATCTTCATTTGCTGCCCTGCCTCAGACCGAGGGCGCTGCCGAAGAGGCTTCGGAATCCGCAACCTGGCCCTTGCTTGTCACCGAGGTGATTTCCATGAACGGCTCCTGGTAATACCTGGTAAGAATACCACCTTCATGGGCTTCGCCGAAGCGGGTAATCTGTCGCATCAATGAAAATTTGCGAGAATTTGGTCGAAGAAGCGCAGGCCGATTTGCTGGATGCCGCGGCGGTTGCTTATCTAACGCTTCCGCTCGGGATCTTCCTGATCGGCTGGCTCGAGCTATGGGCCGCTTTGCCGTTTCTTGTGGCGTTGATGTACGCGCTGTGGCCGCTCAGCGCCGCTTCCCGCGGACGGAGACTTCGTCGGCGCCTGGCGGGCTGGCAGGTGGCACTTGCGATCGCCGTCGGCTGCGCCTGGACATCATTCGGCGGGACCGGGCACTGGGTCTTCGCCAATGCAGACTGGCACATCCGGGACGCGGTGCTGCACGATCTCGTGACGGGCGCATGGCCCGTCGGCTATGGCGCCAAGGACGGCGTCCCGACCTTGCTGAGGGCGCCACTGGGATAACTATTTGCCCGCCGCTCTGGTCGGCAAGGCCGCAGGGCTCGCGGCCGCGCATGTCGCCCTGGCGATATGGACCGCGGTGGGAGCGAGATGATCTTCCTGATGCAGGTGTTGTCGCTGATGCCCCCCAAGGTCGGAGCGGCCCTCGCGAGCGTGGCGGTGATCGTGTCGTTCAGCGGGCTCGATGTCGTGGGCACGGTGCTGCGCGTGCCAGGCTGCGATCGAGCATTGGGACGTCACGAAGCACTTGGAATGGTGGGCGGCCCGCTATCAATATTCATCCATGACCACACAGCTTTTCTGGGTGCCGATTCACGCGCTCGGCGCGATGGCTCGGAATCGGGCTCCTCTGTCGCCAACGGGGCGCGGACGCGGTGGACGTGCTCCTGCCCATGACCGTGGTCGCTGTTGCGCTCTGGTCTCCGCTCGCCGCCCTGGGTCTCGTGCCCTTTGTCCTCCTCCGGGTGTGGAAGGTGTCGATACGCGAGCGCTCGAGCCGGTTGTTCCATCCCCGGGTCTGGGTCCCCGCACTCGCAGTGGGACTCGTGGTCGCAGCGTACTTGACGCTCGATGCAGGCCGCATTCCAAAGGGCTGGACCATCGGCCACGAAGGGTTCGGTCCCGCCGCCATCGCCGAAGATCTTTGGAGGCAGGCGGAATTCTTCTTGCTGGAAGCGGGGCTCCTGGGATTGGCGATCCTGAGCATTCGGCGATCGGCTGCCGTGGTTCTGGCGTTGTGCGTGCTCGCGGTATTGCCGGTCGTGAGCTTCGGCGGCGCGAATGACTTCGTGATGCGCGTTTCGATTCCGAGCTTGACCGTGCTCGCGATCGGCGCATGCCTCGCGCTGTTCGCCGGTGCGGCCACGGCCACGGCCGCGCCGGGGTCCGCGGTCATCCCGGCGCCGGTGGCGGTGAAGCTTCGCCTCAAGCAGGCGGTGTTGGTCGGGCTGCTGCTGATTGGCGCGGTCACGCCCTTCCAGGAGTTCGCTCGCGCCGCATCCCTCGCTGCGTGGCCCGCGAATCTCGATGCCACGCTGATCGATGCCGCGTGCGGGACCTTCCCGGCACACTACGTCGCCCGGCTCCGGGGCCAGCCGATCGCGGCTTTGCTGCGGCCGCCGCACGCGTTGCCTCCGCATGCGCAGGCGCCTGACCAGGATCCTTCGGGCGACTGCGAAAACCCGGCGCTTCGCCTCGAGCGCCGGCGGGCGGAGGCCGCGCGGTGAGCGCTCGAGACGCCGAGGATTTGCGGGTCCACGAGTCGCTGTCTGATCTCGCCCGCCGCGCGCGCCGCCGATTGCTGCGCATGCATTACGAAAGCCGCATCGGACATCTGGGCGGTAATTTGTCCGCGATCGACGCCATGATCACGCTGCATCATCGCGTGCTGGATCCAGAGGATCGGTTCATCCTGTCCAAGGGCCATGCCGCCGGCGCGTTGTACGTCACGCTGTGGAGCCTGGGCCTGCTCTCGGATGCGGATCTCGCCACGTTTCATGCGGACGGAACGCTGTTGGCCGGACATCCCGTGCCCGGGTGGAGCGGGCACATCCCGGTTGCCACCGGCAGCCTCGGGCACGGATTTCCGGTGGCTCTCGGCATGGCGCTCGCGCGCCAGCTCCAAAACGAGCCGGGCAGAATCTATTGTTTGACCTCGGATGGTGAATGGCAGGAAGGGTCGATGTGGGAGGGGCTCATCTTCTGGGCACATCGGCAACTGCGCAACATCACGGTGCTCATCGACCTGAACGGTCTGCAGGGATTCGGGTCGACCCGCGAAGTGGCATCGATGCACGATCTCGAATCACGGATCGAAAGCTTCGCGTGCAGACGGTTCGGGCCGACGGCCACGATCATGAGGCGGTCGCTTCTGCGGCGAGCAGGCATCCGGGCGCGGTGATCCTGCTCGACACCGTCAAGGGAAAGGGGGTGTCGTTCATGGAGAACCGGATGGAGTGGCATTACCTGCCGCTGAGCGCGGAGCAGTAGCAGCGGCGCTGGCCGAGCTCGCATCGCCGTGAGAAGCGCATTCTGCACTGCCATGGTCGATCTCGCCGCCCATCAGCGCTATTTCTTCCTGACCGGTGACCTGGGATTCATGGCGCTCGAGCCGCTGCAGAAGGCGCTCGGCCCGCGCTTCATCAACGCCGGGGTGGCGGAACAGAACATGGTGTCGGTCGCCGCGGGCATGGCTGCCGTCGGCGGGAAATCCTGGGTGTACAGCATCGCGCCCTTTTGTTACGCGAGACCGTTCGAGCAGATCCGTAACGATGTCTGCCTCGATCTGTCTGTCCGTGCGCCTGGTCGGCAATGGCGGCGGCTATGCATACGGCTCCATGGGAGCGACGCACCATGCACTCGAGGACTATGGGGTGCTGTTGACCTTGCCCGCGCTGCGCGCGTACGTGCCGGCGTTCGATGCCGATGTCGCACCGATGGTGCGTTCCATCGCGGAACGCGACGCTCCGGCGTATCTGCGCCTCGGGCGCTCGGAGCGGGCGACGAATCCGCGGTGCCCCCCTACGCCGCGTGGCGTCGGCTGCAGGAGGGCCGGGCGGGCTGTTGGTGGCGGTCGGACCGATCGCCGGGGGCCTGTGGAGGCCGCGCGCGAGCGGCCGCTCGCGGAGCGGCCGGCCTTCTGGGTGGTGAGCGAGCTCGAGGGGGATTGGCGCGCCGTCGCGCCGCCGCCGGCAGTGCTCGATGAGCTCGCGGCCGGCCCGGTCCTTGGCATCGTCGAGGAGCATGTCGCCCAGGGCAGCTTCGGGCAGCAATTCTTGCACTTCCTGGCGCTCCGGGCCGCTCGGTGGGGCGCGTCGTGCATGCGCATGCGCAAGGGTATCCGTCGGGCCGTACGGCTCGCAGCGCTGGCATCGGCAGGAGTGCGGGCTGGATGTGCCGGCCATCCTCGGCCTGCTCACAGCGCGGGCGGCCACTGAGCTCGACGCAAGGTCTGGCGCGGGAGCTGCACGGCCCGGTCCTCGTATTGGGGGCCAGCGGCTTCATCGGCGCCAATCTCCTGCGGACGCTGCTCGAGAGCCGCTCGGACGTGTTCGGCACCGCCTCGCGCGATCCCGCGTGGCGGCTCTCGGACGATCGACCCCGGGCGGGTCATCACGGTCGACCTGCTCGCGCGCGGGAATCTTCGCTCGCTCCTCGACCGCGTGCAGCCGGAGACGGTTTTCGATTGCGTGGCTTACGGGGCGTATTCGTTCGACCAGGACGTCGAGCGGATGTACCGGACCAACGTGCTGTTCGAACAGGAGCTGATCGAGGAGCTCATCCGCCGCGGGACTCATTGCTACATTCACGCGGGCAGCTCGTCGGAGTACGGCGCGTATGCCTCGGCGCCCGAGGAGAGCCAGGCGCCTGCGCCGAACAGCCATTATGCGGTGACCAAGAACGCCGCGGCCGGACTGTGTACCTTCGGGCAAACATCGCGGACTGCGCTGCGTGAGCTTGAGGCTGTACTCGGTCTACGGACCGCTCGAGGATCGCTCGCGCCTGATTCCGACGCTGGTGGCGGAGGCCGCCGCGCAACGTCTGCCGCCCTTCGTGGATCCGGACACCTCGCGCGATTTTCTCTATGTCGACGATGCGATCCGCGCCTTCTTGAGTGCGGCCGTGTTGCTGCGCCGGGCCGGTACGGCAATCGTTCAACATGGGCAGCGGGGTGAAGACCACATCCGGGAGCTTGCGTATCTCGCGAAGCGCGAGTTTCGCCTGGATGGCGAGCCGCGTTCTCCTCGATGCCGGCGCCGCCCTGGGATGTCGGGGATTGGTACGCGAATCCCGCGCGCGCGGCCGAGGCTCTCGGCTGGCGCGCGGAGGTGGCGCTCGACGAGGGCTTGAGGCGCACGGCCCGCTGGTGCGCGGAGCTCGCCGACGTCGCGCTCTACGAGCGCGCCTCGAAAAGCGGGCGCTCGACAGCGTCTACAGCGTGACGGCGATCATCGCGTGCTACAAGGACGGCCAGGCCATCCCCATCATCCGCCGAGCGGCTGGAACGCGTGTTCAACCAGCTCGATGTCGACTACGAAATCATTTTCGTGAACGACGGCAGCCCGGACGACTCCGAGGAGGTGATCCGCGCCCTGTGCGCGCAGAATCCCCGCATCGTCGGCATCTCGCATTCGCGGAATTTCGGATCCCAATCCGCGTTTCGCAGCGGCATGGAGATCGCCTCGAAGAATGCCTGCGTGCTCATGGACGGCGATTTGCAGGACCCGCCGGAGCTCATCCCGCATTCGTCGCAAAATGGCGCGAGGGCTACGAGGTCGTGTACGGCGAGCGCATCAAGCGCGAGGCGCCGTGGTACATGGAAATCGCCTACAAGGCTTTCTATCGGGCGTTCGACTCTTTCTCCTCGGTTCCCATCCCGCACGACGCGGGAGACTTCTCGCTGATCGACCGGCGCGTGGTGAGGTGGCTGCTCGCGTGCGATGAACGCGATTTGTTCCTTCGCGGGCTGCGCGCCTATGTCGGCTTCCGGCAGACCGGCGTGCCGTACATGAGGCCGGAGCGCATGTTTGGACGCTCCACCAACAGTATGCTGAAGAACTTCGGCTGGGCGAAGAAGGGCATTTTGTCGTTCAGCCGCGCACCGCTGGATGTGCTGACGTTCGCGGGCATCGCGCTGGTTCCGATCTCGGTGGTGCTCGGCGCGGCGCAGTTTTTCGCCCGTGTATTCCGTCCCGAGCCCGCGCCGCGGGGCATCACCACGGCGGTGCTGCTGATCATGTTCTTCGGCTCCTTCACGATTTTCGCGATCAGTCGATCGGGGAGTACATCGCCAAGATTTTCGAGGAGGTCAAGGCTCGCCCGTCGTTCATCCGGCGCCATCTGATCCGCGGCGGTGAGATTCGCAAGGCGGGCGGCGGTGGCTGAGTGGTCGCTGCCGCGGGAGGATCTCGGTCTGAGGCTGCATGCGATGGCCGATGCGGGGGTGCCCGGCGCGGAGGCGGCCAGCGCCGATGCCCTCGCCGGTGCTCGCGCCGGTGCCCGCAGCGGCGCCGAAGCCTTCCGACCGCCGCCGCACGAGCGGGCGCAAGGCCGCGCCGCGCGCCTCCGGGTGAGGCTGCGCCGAACGGCCGATTTGCAGTTCGGATCCATCTGGCGGGACCTCGAGCAATTGTTGCCGCGCGTGCGGGGGGTGTTGGCCGACGTGGGCGCGGGCGCCCAGCCGTTCCGCGATTTCCTGTCGCCCGATGTGCGCTACATCGCGGTGGACGATGAGGATGCGGAACGACAGTTCGGATACCTGACCCCGGACACCCTATACTTCCGCGGGCCGAGGTTGCCGCTCGCGGATGCGGAGGCGACCGCCATCTTGTGCACCGAGACCCTCGAGCACGTGCGCGACATGCGCCATTTCTCGGCGAGCTGAGGCGCGCGCTGGCGCCCGGCGGGCTCTTGATCCGGACCGTGCCATTCGCCGCGCGCTGGCATTTCGTGCCGCAGGATTTTTGGCGCTTCACCCCGGCCGCGCTCGATTACGTGCTCAAGACGGCGGGGTTTCGGGAGGTGCGCGTGTATGCGCGGGCGGGGCGCTGGCGGTGGCCTGCTACAAGGCGCTGGGATTCATCCTGTTGATGCTGCTCGGGGACGGCCGGCGCGGTGTCGCGGCGTTTCTCTGGAGGGGGCGGGTCTCCTTCTTCTGCCGGTCGCGGTGCTCGCCGTAACGCTGGGGAATATCGGGATCAGATTTCCTGGGGCGGCGGACGATCGCTGGGGTATACGGTCCTCGCGTGCTGACGGGCCGCCCGTGCCCCGTCTGCGGGGACACCGACGATTCACACGAGCGCTTCGCCGAGAGGATCGATCGACGGCGGATCGGCGAGCTGTCTTACGCGTCGCGCAAGGAGCCGGAGTTCATGAATCTGCGCATGGTGGTATGCCCGCGGTGCAATCTCCTGTACGCCCCGCGGGTGCCGAGTCGAGCGAGCTCGCCCGCGCATATGCCGACACCGGATACGACAGCGGCGCGGAAGCCGAGTCCCGCCTCCAGCTACGCGCAGGCGCTGCGCCGGAGGCTCAGCGAACTGCCGGATCGCGGGGCGGCGCTCGACATCGGCGCGGGCAACGGCGCGCTGCTCGAGCATTTGGGCGCGCTGGGGTTCGGCGAGGTGATCGGCGT
>CAVSSU010000010.1:0-7968 GCA_963730565.1 uncultured Gammaproteobacteria bacterium | reverse complement strand
GAGCGCGCCGGCGGCCCCGAGCAGATGGCCATGCATGGACTTCGTGGAGCCGACGGGAATGGAGTACGCCCGCTCGCCGAAAACTTCCTTGATCGCGCAGGTCTCGGCGGCGTTGTTCTGCAGCGTGGCTGAGCCATGCGCGTTGATGTAACCGATCTTGTCGGGATCGAGCCCGGCATATGCGAGCGCCGCCTGCATGGCTCTCGCCTGACCTCGGACGGAAGGGCGCGTGATGTGAGAGGCATCGCTGGTCAATCCGTAGCCTGAGAGTTCGGCGCGGATCGGAGCGCCACGATCCACCGCATGCTGCCATTCCTCGAGCATCACGAAGGCCGCACCTTCGCCCAGGACCAGGCCGCTGCGGTTCAGTGAAAACGGGCGGCATGAGGCGCCGGGGTCCAGGCGATCCTCGGCCGCCAGTGTGCGCATGGCCTCCCAGGCGCGCAGCACACCGAAGGCCAGCGGCGCCTCGGCTCCGCCGGCGATCATCACATCGACATCACCGGACTGAATCCGGCGGGCGGCTTCGCCGATCGCCACCGACGAGGACGAGCAGGCCGTCGAGAAGGTCAGGCTCGGTCCCAGAAGGCCATGCTCGATGGAGATCCAGGACGCTGGAGCGGTCGTCATCGCGGCGAGAACCGTATACGGATTCACACGGTCGGACGCCTCCGCGTAGATCGTTCGATATCCGGCATCGGTCGTCTCCGCCCCACCCATGCCGCTGCCGACGAAAGTTCCGCACCGTTCGCGCTGCTCGGTGGACCAATCCAGCCGGGCATCGGCCACGGCCTGGGCCGACGCGGCCAGTGCCAGCTGCGTGACCCGGTCGAGCTGGCGCACGCGCGCCGGGTCGAAGAGCGACGCTGCGTCGAACTCCGTGAGGGCGCCGATCGGAGATCGAAGTCGATCGCACAGGGGCGGATCGAACCGCCGCACGCCCGAACGGCCTTCGGCGAGATTCCGAGCGAGCGCCTCGATCGAGTTGCCGATGGGCGAGACGACCCCGAGGCCGGTCACCGCGACGCGCCGCAGGGTCACATCTTGACCCCGCTCGCGTCGACTCCGCTTTCTTTGGCCCCGCTCCCCGCGGCGCCGCCGGCGCCCTGCGCCGGGCGATCGGCCATGAGTCCATCGATGTACGCGACGACATCCTGGACGGTGCGCAGGTCGGACGGCGGGTCGCCCGGGATCTTGACGTGGAAGCCATCCTCGATCTTGAACATGAGCTCGAGAAGACTGAGAGAATCCATGCCGAGCGTGTCCAGTCGGGCATCGGCTGACAGGCGCTCGCGCGGCAAACCGTAGTCGCGGACCAAGATGTCCTGCAAAGTATCAAGCGTGCTCATGGCGCATCCCCTCTTCGCTTGCGGCGATGTAATGTCGGGTCTTTCCGGCCCATCGGGCCGCCCGAGTCAACAGGGCCGGCCATCGCCGGACGAGTGCGTGCGATAACGACGCGAATTGCGGCTGCATGGCGGCATGTGCAGCCGCGGCGGCGAATCGGACGCGAGGCGCAAACGCCGCCCGCCATGCCTTGGCATAGCGGGCGTTCAGCTGTCTCGTCCGCCACGGATCGAGGGCAGCGGGCCGTTGACCCTTGAGATGCCCGGCCAGCATGTGCGCGGATTGCAGCGCCATCCCGATACCCTCCCCGATCAGCGGGTGGCTCTCACCGGCCGCGTTGCCGACTCGAAACGCCTGGTCGCAGCGGTCGACGCGTATGCCCGGGCGGATGGGCCCTACGCTGAGCCACCGACCGAGTTGTCGGGATTGCGTGAGGGCCTCGCGCACTCCGGCGCACGATCGGCGCAGGAATTCGGCCACCGCCTCGCCGGCCGGAGCGCCCGGCATGGACTCGCGGCAGGCGCGCAATCGGTCCCGGCGGATGCAGCACGCCAGGGTGGTTCGCCCTCCCTCGGCCACCACCATGCCCCCGTATCCGCCGTCCAAGGAGATCACGGGCAAGAGACCGGGAGAAAGATTCGAGTGTTCGAATCTTGCCTTGAAGGCGAACAGATCCGACGCCCGCCTGGGCGCCTCGGCGGGTGCTCCCGGCGCGGTTCCCGCGTCGCGGATTGCGGACCCGCCGGGTGCAGGCTCCCAGGACCCGTGCGCATCGATCAACGCGTGAGCATGGCGGGTCTCGAGGCTCTTCGGCGGGGAGCGCCTCTCGATGTCGACCTCGAAATTGCCCGGGCTGCCCCGAACGCCGCGGACCTTGGCGGGCTGGAGCACGCGCACGCCGACCGACCGCGCGCGCTCGAGCAATAGACCATCCAGACGATCTCGGCCGATGGCGCGGCCATAGGCGTAGGCGCCCGCGGAGCACGCCGGAAAGTCTGCCGCGAGAAGCGCGAGGCTCCCCATCCAACCGACCCGTGAGAGCTCCGGCCCGGCCATGTCCCGGAAAGCCGCTCCGATGCCGAGCGTATCGAACAGCTCCAGGTTGCCCGCAGAAACGCACTCACCGCACACCTTCTGACGCGGATACTCGCTTTGCTCGATCAGGGTCACGTGCCAGCCCGCCTGGGCCAGCAGGATTGCGCTGGCGCACCCGGCCGGGCCGGCCCCGATGACCAGCGCGTCGGCAATGTCACCCATGAGCTGATCCCGCCAAGGTGCGGCCGCGGCGCACCGCCGTGAAGCAGTGCGTGAACGGTGCTGCCCGGAATTCCTCGATTTTCCAATCGACGCCCGCATCCTCCCACGCCGCCGCGAGTTCGTCGTCGCGGAAACCGGCGGCGACGCTCTTCACGGCATCGCCGCGAGTCACGGCATTGGCACCGGTCAATCCGACGGCCAGAGCCCCAATGCGGCCGATGGCGTCGCGCCGCGGCTCGTTGGCAACGAAGGCGTGCGTTCGCCGCGCAATGCCGCGCATCAAAAACTTGAGGTGCGGGCCCTCGAAATGATGCAGGAAGAGCGAGGCGAAGCAGAGATCATACGGGGCGCCGGCATCGCTTCGAGCCCAATCCATGACATCCGAGCGCACGGGACGAATCTCCCACCCGAGCCGCACGTAAGCCTCGCGGGTCCGATCCGCGAGCAGATCCACACGATCGAGAAGTGTCAGCTCGACGCCGGCCCAGCGGGGCACGAGGGAACGCGCCACCGCCAGGAGCAGCGTTCCGTCGCCGGCGCCCAGCTCGATGATCCGGCGCGGGGGGGCGCGCAGCTCGAGATTGGCGATCAGCCGCCGCAGGATGGACGCCGAGCGCATGAATTTATGGATGGTCCGGAGGTCCCGGCGCGAGCGCTCCGCACGCGGATCCTCCGGAGCGAGCTCGTCGAGCAGTTCCGGAACAACCACCCTGGAGGAGCCGGCCATCGGGTTACTCGACGGACAGCAAGGCGCCGTGACAGGTGAAGCCCGCCCCGAAGGACGACATCCACCACCAGCCGCCGGCGTTCTCTTCACGCAGGGCGGCATCGAGAACGAAGTAGACGAAGGCGCTGCTCAAATTGCCGAATCGCCGCAGCGCTTCACGGCTATGGCGCAGCGCGTGCGGCGGCAGGGACAAGCGCTCTTCGAGTGCGAGCAGTACGTCGCGCCCGCCGGCGTGCATGATCCAGTTGGTGATCTCGATCTGTTTCAGGCCCGCGCCGGCGAGCGCCGTGGCGAGCACCCCGCTCGCGTATTCGGCGGCGAGCCGCGGCACCGCTCGGGTCAGGATGTTTCGAAGCATTCCTTCGCGGTGCTGGAACCGCAACGCCTCGCGCGCCGCGGGATCGATCATGGAGACGGTGTCGCGCCACCGCACGCTGCGGCGGCCGGACGGGGGGGTTCGGGACAACACCGCCGCACCCGCGCCGTCGCCGAACAGGCACGCGCTGATCAGCACTCCCGGCTCGTTGTCCAGGTACATTGCAGCGCTGCATACCTCGACGCAAATGGAGAGCACGTGCTCGCGCTGAGTCCCGGCGATCATCGCGTCGGCCAGCTGCCAGTTGGGCAGCGCGCCGGCGCAGCCCTGTCCCACGAGGTCGAAACAAAGCACATCGTTGCGAAGCCCGAGGCGCTCGACCACGTAACCCGTGAGGCCGGGGCATAGATATCCCGTACAGGTCGTCACGATGACCGCATCGATGGCTTTGGGGTCGAGGGATGCGCACCGCAGCGCCTGGCGTCCGGCGTCGGCGGCGAGCGCCGGCGCATGCGTCTCGAAGCGTTTCTGCAAGGTATCGGGATCGATCGCGAAGACCTCGTCGAGCGAGTCGATCGCGAGCCAGCGCTCCTCGATGCCGTTGTCCCGCCCGAGCACGGCCTTCGCGACGGCATGGGCGCGTGCGTCCAGGCGCCCGAACCATTGGGACCTGGTGAATGCGTCCCAGCACTCGCTTTTCGTGTAGCGCCGGGCCGGTAGCGCGGTGCCGATGGAATTCAAGAACACTGCTGCGTCTCCGTTCGCAACGTGCGAGTCTAACCCACCCTTGCCGGCCGCTCAGCGAAATGCGGCGGAAACTCGTGTCAGCGATTGCCGACGAGCCGACGGCTCCACACCACCGCAACTCCCGCGCAACCGGGTCGGAATCGCTTTACACTCTCCGGCTGTCTCAACGGAACGATGCGAATGGCATGAAAATACCCAAAGGCCTGCAGCCCCTGGTGGACGACGGCATGGTCGACACCGTAGTCCGCAAGCTCAAGAGCGGCAAGGAAGCTTCGGTTTATATCGTTTCCTGCGGCGGCGAGATCCGCTGCGCCAAGGTCTACAAGGAAGCCGAGCAGAGGGGTTTTCGCCAGCTGGCCCGCTATCAGGAGGGCCGCAAGACGCGCAACAGCCGCGACGCGCGTGCGCTCGGCAGGCGCGGCAGCCACGGCCGCCGGGTGCAGGAAGCCGAGTGGAAGAACGCGGAGGTCGAGGCCCTGTACTGCCTCGCCGGGGCGGGAGTGCGGGTTCCCGCCCCTTACCTGGTTCATGAAGGCGTGCTGCTCATGGAACTGGTATGCGACGCGGCCGGCGACCCGGCTCCGCGCCTGAACGAAGTCGCCTTCACCGCCGAGCAGGCGCTCGAGTGGCATGGATTCATGATGCGCCAAATCGTCCGCATGCTGTCCGCCGGGCTGATTCACGGCGATCTGTCGGAGTTCAACGTGCTGCTGGACGCGAACGGCCCGGTCATCATCGATCTGCCGCAGGCCGTCCATGCCGCGAGCAACAACAACTCCTTCGCCATGCTCGCGCGCGACGTGAACAACATGCGTGAGGTGTTCGGTCGTGCCGCGCCCGAACTGCTCGAGACGGAGTACGCGCGGGAGATCTGGAAGATCTACGAATCCGGCGACCTGACGCCGGATTGCGCCCTGACCGGACGCTTCGCGCGCGAGACCGGGGCCGCGGATGTCGACGCGGTGTTGCTGCAGATCGAGGAGGAGCGGCTCGAGGCCGAGGCGCGCCAGCGCCGGCGCGACCTGGCGGAGGCCCGTTGACCGGCAACGTCCCGGCCGATCAGACGGTCACATCGCCGGTGTTGTCGCCGTTCGAGTAGCGCCAGGCGCGCTCGAAAGGCAGGCGCCAGGCGCGTGGGGCGATGAGCTGGTGGACCGCGTTGGGCCCCCAGGAACCGGGAGCATAGAGCCTCACCGGCGGCGGCGCTTCCTGCAGCGGCGCCGAGACTTCCCACAGCCGCTCGATGCCCTCGGCGGTGTTGAACAGCGTGCGATCGCCGCGCATGGCGTCGAGAATCAGCCGCTCGTAGGCCTCGAGCACGTCCCCGACGAAGCCGGTGTCGTGCATGGCGAACTGCATGCTGAGTTTGTCCAGGCGCATGCCGGGGCCCGGGCGCTTGCCGTAGAACGACAGCGACATTTTCGAGGCGTCCGCGAGGTCGAACGTCAGATGGTCGGGGCCCTGTGTTCCGATGCCGGACCCCGCCGGAAACATGCTCCGCGGCGGCTCACGGAACGCGATCGAGATGATCCGCTGCCCCTCGGCGAGACGCTTGCCGGTGCGCAGGAAGAAGGGCACCCCGGCCCAGCGCCAATTGTCGATCGTGCACTTGAGCGCGATGAACGTCTCCGTATCGGACTCCCGGTCGATGCCCTCCTCGGCGCGATATTCCTGATACTGTCCGCGCACCACGTCCGCGGGCTGGATCGGGACGAGGCTGCGGAAGACCTTGTTCTTTTCCTCGCTGATGGGCGCCGGCTCGAGCGAAGTCGGCGCTTCCATGGCGGTGAACGCGAGAATCTGAAAGAGATGGGTCACCACCATGTCGCGGTACGCGCCGGTGGCTTCGTAGAACGAGGCGCGCCTGCCCAGCCCGAGCGTTTCGGGGACGTCGATCTGCACGTGATCGATGAAGTTGCGGTTCCAGATCGGCTCGAACAGGCCGTTGGCGAAGCGGAACGCCAGGATGTTCTGCGCCGCTTCCTTGCCGAGGAAGTGATCGATGCGGAAGATCTGCCCCTCGTCGAACACCTCGTGCAGCTTGGCGTTGAGCGCCACCGCGCTCTTCAAGTCCGTGCCGAACGGCTTTTCCATCACGATGCGCGAGCCTTCGACGAGGCCGGCCTCGGCCAGCATCCGGACCGCGGACAACGCCGCGCTGGGCGGGACACTCAGATAGTGCAGACGCCGGCTCTCGCCTCCGATCGACTTCTCGGCCTTCTCCACGGCGGCCCGCAGGGCGGAGGCGCCGGCTTTCAATGACACGTAATCGAGGGACTCGGAGAATCGTTTCCAATCGGCGTCGGTGACTTTGTGGGTGGAGAATTCGTCGAGTGCGGTATGCGCGATCTCGCGAAACCCGCCGGCATCGATGTCCTCCAGAGAGACCCCGATGATGCGGCAGTCGGGAATGAATCCGATGCCGCTCAAGCGCAACAATCCGGGCAGGAGCTTGCGATGCGCAAGGTCGCCCGTCGCGCCGAAGAGAACCACGACCTGCGGAAAGCGCGGCCCAACGCCCGAAGGAATCTTTCGCATCATTCACCCATTTCCAGCTGCAGTGCAAGCGGGCCGTGAACCCTCACTCAAAGAGCGCGTCCGTAGAATCCCTTGCGTCTTACAGTCCAGAACCAGCCGGGAGTACTCAGCGGACTCCTCCCGGTCGATCGGATAGCGGTCGAGATCGATGATGTCACGCGCCTCGCTCAGGATGCCCCTCCTTCCACGTTCAAGGCCAGAAACCGCTCCACGGTCCCGACATCCTGCCACAAGCCCCGATAGAGTTCGGCCGAGCAGCGCGCCGCCGACATCGCGCGGACCAGCAGCGGCTTCAGCGGAAACGCCCCGCCGGCGCAGCCCGCGAAGAACTCCCGGCGATAGGCGGCTATCCCGGCGAAGGTGTAGCGCACCCGCGCGTCCGGCAGGGCGAGCCCCCGCTCCAGGCCGAAGTCCCCGGTGGGATGCTGGGGCGGATTGGGCACGAGCACGAGGTGCGCATCGCGTCCGGGCGCCAACACCGCCCGGGAAAACGGGTAGTCGCTGAATACGTCGCCGTTCACGACCAGGAAGGCGCCCTCTCCGAGGAGCGGCAGAGCGCGAAATACTCCTCCCCCCGTCTCCAACGCCTGTGGCGCCTCATCGCTGTAATCGATCCGGACTCCGAAGCGCGAGCCGTTTCCCAACGCCTCGCGGATCATGTTGCCGAGCCACGCGAGATTGATGACGATCCGCTCGACTCCCGCCTGCGCCAGCCGCTCGAGGTGATATTCGATCAAGGGTTTGCCGCGTACCGGCAGCAGAGGCTTCGGCAGCCGGTCGGTCAGCGGGCGCATGCGCTCGCCGCGTCCGGCGGCGAGGATCATCGCGACGCGCGGACGATCGGCCGGCGGCGCGGACGCCTCGCGGCTCATCCGTCCCCCGCCCGTTGGCCCTGCGCGCCCCGCATGGCGCGCGCCTGGGCGGCGGAAAACCCGCCGTCGACCCGGGCGGCGAGATAGGCGGCGAATTCCGCCGTTTCGGGGTAAAGCGCCGCCGCTTCGCGCGTGTAGGCGAGCACCCGCGGTAAGTCCTTGAG
>CAVSSU010000009.1:0-39437 GCA_963730565.1 uncultured Gammaproteobacteria bacterium | reverse complement strand
GAACATCGCGGTGTGCTCGAGCGCGCCGCTCGATGCCATCGCGTCGCGAAAGCTTTGCGCGGTGTCGTGCGAAATGCCCATTCCCACGAACACCACGGCGAACGAGGCTCCCGCCTCGCGCAATCGAGAATTCAGCACGATATCGGTCGCGAGCCGATCGTGCGGCAAACCGGCGCCGGAAAACAGTGGCAATTTCTGGCCACGGACGAGACTGTTCATGAGATCGATCGCCGACACGCCGGTTTCGATGAAGTCGCGCGGCAGATGCGCGCGCCGCGGGATTGATGGCGAGACCGTCGATGCGCATGCGGCGCACGGCGGCGATGGGTGCGCCGCCGTCCGTGGTCCGTCCGATGCTGTCGTAGGTTCGGCCGAGCATTTCCGGTCCCACGCCGAACAGCATCGGCTCGTTCCAGACGCGGATGCGCGTGTCGCGCACGCCGAGCCCGAGCGTGGACTCCAGGACTTCGATGATCAAGGTGCGCTCGTCGATCGCGGCGACCCGTCCCATGCGGCTGCGGCCGTCGCGGCCCAGCACCTCGACTTGGGCATTCAAGCCGAGCTCGGCCTTGCGCTCGAGGAACAGCAGCGGTCCCTCGATGCGCTGCACGCAATGCTCGAGCACCAGCTCAGCCTGCATCGGCGTGCTCGCGCGGCAATGCGGCGAATTCGGAATCGATCTGCTGCCACAGGGCACGGATTCTCGGAATCTGGTCCTCGCCGTATTCTTCGCCGATGCGCTGCAGGGTGCGTCGCACGGGAAGGTCGCGGACGCGATCCGGATGCACGCCGCCGTCGACGGCCGCGCGCGCCAACTCGATGTAGCGGATGAGCACGCTCACGATGGCGGTTTGTCGCTGCGGCGAACAATAGCGATCCACGGTGGAAAACGACGACTGGCGCAGCACGGCTTCGTTGATGAGGTCCGCACAGGACAGGGTGAGCTGCTGCGCCGGCGGCAGTGCGTCCAGACCGACGATGCGCGCCATGCGCTCGAGTTGCACCTGCGCCTCGAGCAGCTCGAGCAAACGCTTGCGCTGGGAGGCCCAGTCAGGATTCCCCTGCGCTTGCCACCAGCGCGCGAGTGCGTCCACATCGCCGCTGTAGGACTGCAGCGGGTGAATGGCGGGATAAAAACGCGCCTGCGCCCGCTCTCGGTCCAGAGCCCAGAATGCGCGCACGCAACGCCGCGTGTGCGTGGTGACGGGCTCGGAAAAATCTCCCGCCGGCGGACTGATGGCGCCGATGATGGTGACGGAGCCTTCCACGCCCCCGAGGGTGGTGACGCGTCCCGCGCGCTCGTAGAACTCCGCCAACCGCGAGCTCAAGTACGCCGGATAGCCCGCCTCGCCGGGGAGTTCCCCGAGACGGCCCGACACCTCGCGCAAGGCTTCCGCCCAGCGGCTGGTGGAATCGGCCATGAGTGCGACATGCAATCCCTGGTCGCGGAAGTATTCCGCCACCGTGATGGCGGTGTAGATACTCGCCTCGCGCGCCGCGACCGGCATGTTGGAAGTATTGGCGATGATGACGGTGCGCTCCATGAGCGCGCGGCCGGTTCGCGGGTCCTCGAGCTTGGGTAATTCATCCAACACCTCCGCCATTTCGTTGCCGCGCTCACCGCAGCCCACATAGACGATGACGTCGGCATCGCACCACTTCGCCAGCGTCTCCTGCAGCACCGTCTTGCCTGTGCCAAATCCGCCGGGCAACGCGGCGCGGCTGCCGCGCCCGACCGGGAACAGGAGGTCGAGAATGCGCTGGCCGGTGATCATCGGGCCTTCGATCGGGAGCCGCTGGCTGATCGGTCGGGGCTCGCGAACCGGCCACGGATGCGCGAGCGCGATGTCGCTGCAGGTGCCGTCCTCGTGCTCCACCCGGCAAACCGGCGCCTCGTCGGAGTACACGCCGGCAGCGGCTATCCAGTGCACGATGCCCGGCTTGAGACGCGGCGGAATCAGGCACCGCTGAGGCCGCGGCGTCGCCACGTTGCCGATCGGCTGGCCGGGCAAGACATGCTCGCCGGCATGCACGCTGGGCTCGAAACCGAAACTTTGCGCCGGCCGATGCCGGGTGCCGGGCCCGATGAAAGCCCCCGCCGCGGCATCGAGCGGGCGCAGTAGTCCATCGAAGATTCGCCCGAGAATCGCGGGGCCCAACCACACGGAGAGCGGTGTGCCGCTTCCGCTCACGACATCCCCCGGCCTGAGTCCGGTGGTATCCTCGTAAATCTGCGCCGTGAATTCGTCCGGACTGAGCTTGATCACCTCTGCCAGCAGAGCCCGGGGACCGACCGCGACCGCCTCATACACATGAAACACATCCGAGGTGGCGGCGCGCAGCACGGGGCCGCTGATCCAGCGGATACGCGCCTCGCTCATGGGCCGGAGCGCTCGGGCGCGGGTGACAGCGCCAGAAATTGCGCCAGAAACTGCGACTCGATCTTGGCGCGCGATGCCAACAAACCGGCGCTCGTGGCATCGAGGTAGGCCCCGGCGGTGCGGATCCGGATGCCTGCGCCGAGGCCGTGGTCGCATATCAGCTCGACCTCGCGTGCAGCGCCCAGATCGCCCGGCGGATCGCCTTGCCCGCCGCCGACGACCAGGCTTCTCAGCTCTTCGAGCTCCTGCTGCGGCCAGCCGGCACCATGCTCGATCCGCCAAGCGCGGGCGCTCAGCAGAGTTCGACCCTGATGAACGGCCGCCTGCACCCAGGCCTTGCGGCGCAGCGGATCGGCCCAGCGCGATTCGAGCGCGGCCGTCACCGACGCCCACATTTCCTTCAACAGGCTCATCATCGTTCGTTGCTCACTCTGCCGTTCTTCGAGCAGCACGCCCGCTTGCGCCAGCTGCAGCGCCTGCTCGCGCTGCTTGCGCTCGCGCGTGACGGCATCGACGACATTGGCGCGCGCTTCCTTGCGAGCGCCGCGCACCATGCTTTGCGCCTGGGCGAGAGCATCGGCTCGCAGCTGCGTACAGCGCCGGTCGCGGTCCTCCTCCACCCGCCGCGACAGCGCCTGCGCCTGCGCGTCGATCACGCTGGCCGGTCCCTCGAAGCCGGCGCTGCCGGTAAGCTCCGAATTCATGCCGAAATTCCCAGTGCGCGCCGCGCCTCGTCTTCGATCTCGGGCGGCTCTCGCCGGTGCCTCAGATCGGCAATGATCAGCACCAGGGGTGCGCCGGCCAGCAACGCCGCGTGCAGCTGAGAGGCAGGAATCTCGCGGGCATATTCGGCGGTGACCAACACCACATCGGCGCTGCGCAACCCCTCGCGGAAGCCCTGCTGCGCGCTGATCGGCCCCGGCACGCACACCTCGGCGCCGATGAGCCGCCAGCCCAGGGCGGTGACTTCGTCGGCAATGACACTGAGTCTCATGCTCGGGCTCGGGATATCACGCGATACGGTTCAATATGAGTATGGAAACGATCAACCCGTAGATGGCGATGCCTTCGGCGAGGCCGACCAGCACGAGCACCCGTCCGAACAGCTCCGGCTTCTCCGCCACCGCACCCACCGCTGCGCTGCCCACCCGCGCGACGGCATAGCCGGCCGCCAGCGCGGCCAGACCCGTGGACAGCGCCGCTCCGAGAAATGCCCAGCCCACGACTTGAGGATCCGCTTGCACGGCGCCGGCGCCGGCCGCCGCCCGAGCCGGCGCCGTCAGCAGCAGCACGGTCGCTCCTGCGCCGACGGCCACCGCGAAGACCGCGACTGCTCCGGCCCACAGCACGGCGATACGGGTCGTGTATTTCATGATGATCTCCTACTAGAGGGGGGAGGCGAAGCCGGCGCGGCCGGGCTCTCCAAGGGGTGAAACGCTCTTCCCGAGCCTTGCAGGAAGCGGATGAAGAATTCGAACAATACCAGCCGGGTGGTCTGAATGCCTACCACCATGCCCTCGATGGCAATGATCAATGCATTGCCGGCCGCCAGCACCAGCCAGGCGCCCGGCCGCGAGCCGGTGGCGGCGGCGAGTCCGGCGACCGCAGCGCCCAAGCCCGCATGCGCGAGGGCGAAGGCACCGACTCTCACGAACGAGATGGTGTTGACCGCCAGCTGCAGAAGGGTTTCCAATGATTCGACGGCGGCGCTGGCGACACTATCCAGCCGCTTCGCGGGAGCCAGCACGGCGTGGCCGACGAGACACCAGGTAAGGCCAAGGGGAACAACCGCCAACGCGCGGACGTCCAGGGGCGCGCAAATCATACCCACGTAGCACAGCACAAGGCCCGCGCGCGTCGCCCACCATTCGGCCGCGGCGCCCGACCAGGCGTGCTCCAGAGCGTCCAGAGCGAGCCCGAGCAGAATCACCACGGCACCGAACGCGAGGCTCACGCCGAGCAACAGCAGGGGCCGATCCAACGGCCGCACCCAAAGTGCCGGAAGCAGCGATTCATCAGCGAAAACGCTGCCGAACAGAAGCCCGAACAGGATGGCGGCCTGTCCGCCCGGAATCAATATGGCCGTACCGGGGAATCGCTTGCGCAGCACCGCACCCGCGACGATCAGCACGGCGCCCTGACCCACGTCGGCAAACATGAACCCGAACATGAGCGGGGCGACGACGGCGAGCAGGCGGCTCGTGTCCGCCTCGTTCGCGTCCGGCATGCCGAGCAGCCGCGAGAACATCTCGAAGGGCTGAGCCCACCACGGGTTGTGCAGCACCAAGGGCCGCACGAGCCCGCGCGGAGCCTCCGGAAAGCGCAGCAAGAAATGCAGGTGCCGCCGATTGAGCACAGCCTCGAGTCGGCCGCCCGTAAGATCGCTGCTCCATCCGGTGAGCCAGGCAAAGTGATCGGTCAGCGCCAGCTGCGGCACGTTCTGCACCACCCACTCGATGAAGGCCAGATCGGCGAGCGCCGCACCCACCCCATGCCGTCGATGCAGCTCCTCGAGCGTCGTACCGACGCCGCGCAACTCACCGCTGATTCGGTCCGCGCGGGCGCGGCACCAGTTCATGGCCTCGGCGGGCTGGGCCGGCAATCCTTCGGGCAATACCAAGCGCCGTGCCTTGTGCGCGCTCAGCATCTCATCGAACACCGCGATTTGCTCCGCCGGTCCCACCGCCAGAAGGTAACTTCGCTCGCCGGCGCGAACGGACTGCAGGATTACGGAGGGCGGCACTTCCCATTCGTACGACTCGCTGGCCAACAGGTACGCGCGGCTCGCGAGGACGGGCCCCGCTTGGACGAATGCATGCAGGTCGGGCAGGTCTTCGTGTGTGGCCGATAGGAGCGGCTCGAGCAGTTCGAGCTCCATACGTTCGTGTTCCAGGATCTGCAGGCGCCCGATGACGGGATCGGCATCGGCCGCCCAAGAGCGTAGTTGCGCGAGGGCGGCGGCTACGATGTCTTCGGGCGCTCGCGCGCCTTGCGTCGCAATGGCCATGGGTGGCGGCCACCACGCCTCGTAACGTTGCGCCAGGCGTCTGAATTCATCGACCGCGGCGCGCAGCACCGGCAGCAGCGCCGCGACCGCGGTATCGCTGTGTGCCTGCAGCTCCACCGCCCCTGTCGCCGCAAGACTCTGCAGCGCCATCCCGAGCTCGTCGCGCGAAATCAGGAGCTCGAACCATTTTGCCGCGGCGGGACGAAGCGCCATCTAAGGATGCTCCGCCCGATCATCCCCGAACAGCCGCCGGCGCGCCAACCCACCACGCAGCCGTTCGAGGTCGAGTGCGACCAAAGCGAGGTGACAGACGCTGGCGATCACCGTATCTGCGGCGGCGCGAAACAATCGCTGCAATCGATTCGCGAGCTCCGTGCGCAGCGGTTCGGCGCTATCGCTCGCCAGCTGCAGCGCTTGGGCGTGCAGATCCATCGCCCGCCTGAGCATCAGCAAGCAATGCTGCGTGCGGATATCGCCTCGCGGCTGCAGTAGCTGCCACTGCGCATCCCAGGCGGCGCCCGGACTCGTCCGGCCTGCCACGGCAGGCGCGAGCGGGGCGAGCCGCGTGCGGGCGAATGCGGCGGCCCGCTCCGAGGGGGTGCCGACGCCGATCGGGCCCAACACCGGATCTGCCAGCAACCATTGAGGCGTCAAAGCCGGCCGAGCGAGCTGCGCCAGCAAGCTCAACGCGGGCAGCCACGCCAGCCATGCAAGCCATGCCTGCCACGCCCTCGGATGCCATCCGGCCACCTCCTCGACGTAGCGCCGCCATTGCTCGCGAAGAGCGCGTTCCATGCTGTGGCAATCGTGGTCGGCGGCCATGGCGCTCACCCACCGCGCGAGGGCGGTCGAGCGCACGGCCGCCACGTAGTGGTCCACGTCGCGGCTCGCTTCGAGGCGGCGCCAGGCCGCATCGTCCACGCGCTGTCCTTGCCGCGCCGCGACGCGAGCCAGGGCGTAATCCAGGTTGCCGCCGATCGCCACGGCTCTCACTCATCCCCCAGACTGATCAGACGATCTGCGAGTTGCTCGATCGCCGCCTGCAGCCGGGCGCGATCGGTGCGCGCCCCGATACCCACCCCGCTGTCTGCGACGTGGGGTTTGCGAATTTGCGCGACCCGCTGCTCGACCGCCCGCGCGGCCCGGGTATGCAGCGTGACGATACGCTGTTGGGCACGCTCCAGAATGGCCCGCCGCTGCTGGCGGGCATGTTCCAAGGACTCCTGGCCCTGTTTCTCGCACTCGGCGATCGCGGATCGGGCCACGCGCTCGGCCTCGAGCACGCGATCCATGGCGCGTGCGACGCCCGCGTCGTCCGCCGGCGCGCCGCTCACTGGGCCGGGATTTTTCTCCTCGGTCGACATTCCTGGGCGGATACGGCCGTGCCTGCGGACACGGATTATTTTGGTTCGTTGCTCGAAATGTATGCGGCCACGTTCGAGATGTCGTCGTCGCTCAAGGTCAACTTTTTCGGGTGCTTGATCGTACCGCCGACGATGCCTTTCAATTCCGTCTCGAGCTCCGCGTCCGACTTGCCGGCGTAGCTCTTGAGCTGATGACAGGCTGCGCAGGTGGCGGTAAAGGTCTTCTGACCCGCCGCGCTATCCGCGGCATGGGCGGCGACGGAGCCCACGAGACAGGGAAGGAGGGCTACACCAGCGATGATCCATGCATTTTTCTTCATACGTTGCAACTCGCGCCTTCGTTGGTTGACACTGCGCCGATGAGGCCATCGCCCGGGCCCCCGTGTCTGTTCGATACCGCACGGAAAATCAGCAGATTCGCGGCAGAGGGTCCTCCTCGAGCTCATCGAGCGAGCGCTCGCCGCCGAACGCCGTGGCCAGCACGACCTGCGGCGCCCCCTCGCCGGCCTCGACGATCTCGCCGATCAATGCGGCTTGCGGCGAGATCGTGCGCAACGCCGCGAGCGCAGTCGCCGCGCCCTCCTGCCCGACCACCGCGACAACGCGTCCTTCGCACGCCAGATACAACGGGTCGAAGCCGAGCAACTCGCACACCGATTGAACGGCATCATTGACCGGGATGTGCGCCTCCGACAGCCGCACGCTCAGGCCGGCCGCGCGAGCGACCTCGTGCGCCACGGTCGCAAGGCCGCCGCGTGTCGGATCGCGCATGAAACGCAGGTCGGGTACGCGCATCAGAGCCTGTGCCTGAGCCAGCACGCTCGCGGCGTCCGATTGCAGGTCGCCGCGCAGCCCGAATTCCTGGCGGGCCAGCATTACGGCGGCGCCATGCTCGCCGATCGGGCCGCTCACCAGAATGCGATCGCCGGCTCGGATGTGAGCGAGTCCGAGGGCCACCCCGCGCGGCCGAAAGCCGACGCCCGTGGCCGCCAGATAGATCCCGTCACAGTCGCCGCGGCCGACGACCTTGGTGTCGCCGGCCACCACCGCCACGCCTGAGTCGCGCGCCGCGCTGGCCAGTCCCTCGACCACGCGGCGCAGCACGGCAATCTCCAAGCCCTCCTCGAGAAATACGCTCAAGGTCAGGTAGCGCGGTACGGCGCCGCTCACCGCGAGATCGTTGACGGTGCCATGCACCGCCAGCGATCCGATATTGCCCCCGGGAAACTCCAACGGCTGCACGGTGAAGCCGTCAGTGGTCACCATCAGATCGTGATCGGCGGGCACCGGCAGCGCGACCGCGTCGGCACCGGTGTCGAGCTGCGGATTGGCGAGCGCCGGCGCGAATATCTCCTCGATGAGTTCGCGCATCATCCGGCCGCCGTTGCCGTGCGCAAGACCGATATGGGTATCGCGAAATTTAGGCGTGCGCACCAGGTCCTCCGGTTGGGATCACGAGCTCTGCTCGGGACTCAGTGTATCGCTTGCAGGGCGGCGGCCTCGACCAACTGACCGAAGCTGATCGCAGCATCGTTGGCCGGCAGCCGCCGGGGCATCAGGACTTCGAAACCGGCCTCCGTGAGGAGCGACTGCGCCTGCTCGCTCAAGGTGCGGTTCTGGAATACTCCGCCGCTCAACCCCACGCGCGACACGCCGCACGCCTCGCGCACGGCGAGCGCCTGTCCACACAGGGCATGAGCAAGGCTGGCATGAAACATCGATGCGCGCGCTGCCGGGTCGACGCGCGTGTCCAGCAACGCCGCCAGGAGCGGTGCCCAATCGCTGCGCCAAAGGCCGTTCGCATCCTGCGCGAGCGGCAACGCGACAGGCGGCGCCGGATCGAGGCACGACGCTTCCAACCGCATCGGCGCTTCGCCCTCGTAACTCGCGTTCGAGCAAACGCCGAGCAGCGCGGCAGCCGCATCGAACAGGCGCCCGACCGCGGTCGTCGCGGGCGCGTTCAGGCGGCTCTCCCAGGCGGAGCGGAGCAACGGATCGTCGCCGTGGGGATCCTGTCCCCAAGCGAGCCCGCATTCCCAGCACAACGCGAGCGCGGAGCGCCACGGCTCGCGCGCAGCGCGCTCGCCGCCCGGCAAGCGGAAGGGACGGAAGCTCGCGACGCGCCTCCAGGCTCCCGGCACACCGAGCAGCGCCTCCCCGCCCCAGAGCGTCCCATCGGGGCCGAGACCCATGCCGTCCCAGGTGAAGCACAGCAGGGGCGCCTCTGCGGGATACTCCCCTGCCACGGCGGCCGCATGCGCGTGATGATGCCAAACCGGCTGGGTAGGCAGGCCCGAGTCGCGCGCCCATCGCGTGTTGGGAAAGCCCGGATGTGCATCGTGCGCGATGCATTGCGCGCGTACACCGTAGAGTTGCTGCAGGTCCCGCGCCACTTGTGCGAGTACGGCCCGGCCGCGCGGGCTCGCCAGTTCCCCGATGTGCGGCGATACGACTGCACGATCCTCCCACGCGAGCGCCACCGTGGTCTTGAGATACGCCCCCACCGCGAGCACCGGCGCCCGGACTCGCTGCGGCAAGGTCAGCTCGAGCGGCGCGGTGCCGCGCCCGAGACGCACGGCGCGCACGACGCCCGCGATCACCCGGACCACAGGGTCGTCCGCCGGCCGGGCAATCGGGCGGTCGTGATGCAGGAAGCCGTCGGCCACGCCGGCAAGCCGCGTCCGTGCTTCGTCGGGCTCCGTCAATACCGGCTCGCCGCTCACGTTGCCGGATGTCGCCACGACCGCGGCCCCGAAATCCGCGAGCAGCAGATGGTGCAGCGGACTGTATGGCAGCATCAGCCCAAGCTCCCGAACCCCCGGCGCAACGGAGGGCGCGAGCGGCGCTTGGGCGAAGCGCTCGGCGAGCACGATGGGGCGGGCGCTGTCGCACAGCGCCGCCGCCTCGAGCGGCGACAAGTGCGCGAGCATCCGGGCGTCATCCAAACCGTCGCGGCCGCGCCACGGCAGCATCACCGCCAGCGGCTTCGCCGGGCGTCCCTTGCGCGCCCTCAGGCGCGCCACGGCATGCTCGTCGCGCGCATCGCACAGCAGATGATAGCCACCGACACCGCGCACGGCGACGATCTGACCGTCGCGCAGCGCGGCCAGCGCGGCCGCGAGCGCCGGCGCGTTGCCGCCGATCACCCGGCGCTCGTCATACCACGAGAGCGCCGGGCCGCACAGCTCGCACGCCAGCGGCTGCGCGTGGAAGCGCCGGTCCATCGGATCGGCATATTCCGCCGCGCAATCGCGGCACAGCGTGAAGCGATCGAGGGTGGTATTCGCCCGGTCATAGGGCATGGCGCGGATCAGCGTGTAGCGCGGGCCGCACTGCGTGCAATTGATGAACGGATAGCGATAGCGCCGCGCGCGCGGATCGTGCAGCTCGGCGAGGCATTCGTCGCAGGTAAATAGGTCCGCCGGGACATGGATCCGTGAGTCGCTGTCCCGTGTGCTCGGGAGGATGCGAAACTCGTGATGCCCTTCCGGGCATGAGGGCTGCGCATCCAGCAGCTGCGGCGCCGCCGCGGGCGGCGCTCGACACAACAACGCGCGCCGAAAAGCCCGCAGCCGATTCGCCGGCCCCTCGACGAGGATGTCGACTTCGCCGCCGTGGTTTCGCACCCAGCCGCCGAGCTCGAGGCGGCACGCGAGGCGATACACGAACGGCCGGAAGCCGACGCCCTGCACGCGTCCGCCGACACGCAGACGCTGCGCGCCGCGCGCCGGCGCGGAGCCCGCCGCGGCGGCATCCTCTTCGAGCGCCGCGCTCATGCGCTCGCCGGCTCCTGCGGCGCCGCAGCCGCCGAACTGGCGGTGCTTCGCGAGATGCAGCGGCGTCCAGCCATGCGGCGTGCGGTAGACGAACCGATGACGGGCGATGTGATAGCTGGGATCGAAGCCGTAAAAATTCATCCGCATGCGCTCCAGCTCAACGCGGCGGTAATCCTCCAACGGGCGCACCTGCTCGTCGCGCGCCCGCCGCTCACGCTTCTGCGCCAAGGCGCGCACGAAGCCGTTGGCAAGCCCGGCTGCGACCGTGTCGATGAGCGCGCGAAACGCGGGCGTGCCGGGTCCGGCGCAGTCGTCGATCAGGCCGATCGAGCGGGCCTCCAGCGTACCGAGCGGGAGCCTTCGAGCCATGAGGCTTTGCGCGGCTTCGGCCTTTACGCGGCGTGGCAATAGGTACGTCCAATATTCCGAGCCGTAGAGATTGCCCATGTTGCGATAGTGCGGATTGAGCACGATTCCGCTGCGCGCCAGCACTCGATCTGCCGCGAGCGCCAGGAATACGCCGCCGGCGGCGGCGTTTCCCTGCAGAGCGGCGACCGTCAGATGCGTGTCGGTCAGCAGGATCTCGCGGGCGAGATCGTCGATGCAGCAGATGTTGTCCCAGGAGGCATCGCTTGGGCTCGCGGCCGCTTCGATGCAGTGCAAGTGCATGCCGTTGCACCAAAAATCGGCCCCGCCCATGAGTACGATGACCCGCGTGGGCCGCTCGCGCGCGCGCGCATAAGCGGCGCGCAGCCGCTCACATTGCGCCGTGCTAAGCGCGCCGTTGTAGAAATCGAAATGCAGATAGCCGACCGCGCCCTGCTCCTCGTAGCGGATCTCGCCGTCCGCGCAGGCATCTGCCACACGCCCCTCGACCGGGTCGTCATCGGTGTGCGGTAACGCCTCGGCGAGCGCGCCGAGCGCTACCACGGCGGGACGCTTGAAGGTTCGTTTCGAATCCGTGATGGGCTCCAGCTCGCCGATCCACACCGCACCATCCCGCGTTGCACGGCAGATCGCGCCATGGCGCCGCGCGATGAGCATCCCCGGTGGCCCGCTCAAGGTGGGCTCCGGTCGCGCATCGAACAGTCGAAAGCGGCGCTCGCACAAGAAATCCTCGACGCCCGGAAAGCCGTCGCCGGAACGGATCTTGCGCAGCACGGTTGCCATGCCATCCTGGCCCCAATCGATCGCGCGCTGCGCCTGCCGCACGAGCGGCTGCCAGCCGCGGCCCGGGCCACGATCGGCGCTTTGCAGCGGACCTTGTCCGGCCTGCGCGCGGGCCAGGGCCGCACGCACCGCGACCACGGCGCCTTCGGTCACCTCGTTCCGATACAGACTGCTCTTGCGCGCGGCGCGCATCGGAAACGCCGCACTCGCCCAGACCGGGCCTGCGTCGAGCTCTTCGACCGCCTCGAGGACCGTGACTCCCCAGTGATCCAGCCCCCGCAAAATCGCCCAGTCGAGCGCCGATGGGCCACGGTCACCCGGCGGCCCGGGATGCACGATCAGGCAGAGCTGGCGTTGCCGGACCGAGCGCGGAATGGCGCGCTTCAGGAACGGCGCCAGAACGACGTCCGGCCTGAACAACTCGACGGCCTCGGCGGTCACGCGATCATGGATGTCGAGCTCGACGGAGAGCTCGTGACCATCGCGCTCGAGCTCGGCATACAGCCGCTGCGACAGGCTGTTGAAAGAGTGCGCCAGCAGCAGGATGCGCATCAGCCGGCCGCCCGCATCGGGCCGCGGCGATACTTGTAATAAGCCGCGCAGGCGCCTTCCGCCGAGACCATGCACGAGCCGATGGGATTGCGCGGCGTGCAGACGCCGCCAAACAGAGCGCAATCGGTGGGCTTCTTGACGCCCCGGATGATCGCCGGGCATTGACAGGCGGCATTCTCCGCCACCGGCCGGACCGGCATGGCGAAGCGGCGCTCGGCATCGAACTCGCCGTAGGCCGCCTTGATGCCCAGGCCGCTGTACGGCAGCTCACCGAGTCCGCGCCACTCGACACTGCGGCGCAGCTCGAGCACCTCGGCCACCAGGCGCTGCGCCTTCAGGTTGCCGTCACGGCTGACGCCGCGGGTAAACTGATTCTCGACGCAGGCGCGTCCCTCGTTGAGCTGCCGCACCAGCATGCGGATGGCCTGCATCACGTCGAGCGGCTCGAAGCCGGCGATGACCACGGGGCGCTGATACTCTTCGGCAAAATACTCGTAGGGTCGGCTGCCGATCACCGCGCTGACGTGCGAGGGACCGATGAAGCCGTCGACGCGCACCCGCCCCCATTCGCGCACCTCGGGAGCGTCGAGGATGCTCTGGATCGCTGCCGGCGTCACCACATGATTGCAATAGACGCTGAAGTTGCGCAGGCCCAGCCGTCGCGCCTCGAGAATGAGATGCGCGGTCGCCGGTGTGGTGGTCTCGAAGCCGATGGCGAAGAACACCACCTGCCGATCCGGATGGGCCGCGGCGATATCCAGCGCCTCGAGCGCCGAATAGGCCATGCGCACATCGGCCCCCTGCGCGCGCGCTTTGAGGAGGCTCTTGCGGCGCGACGCCGGCACGCGCAGCATGTCGCCGTAGCTCACCAGCGTCACATCGTCCCGGCTCGCGAGCTCGATCGCCGCATCGAGCCGCGGTACCGCCAGCACGCAGACCGGGCATCCGGGTCCGTGAACCAGGCGCACATTGTCCGGCAAGAGGTCCTCCACCCCGTAGCGGAAGATGGCGTGCGTATGGCCGCCGCAAAACTCCATCAGGTGATATTCGCGCCGCGGATCGACTTCCGCCGCGATCAGGTCCCTGAACGCCGCGGCCGCGGCCCCTTCACGGAAGCCGCGGATGTAACGCATCGGCGCAACCCCCTAGCCGTGCGGCAATCTCATCGAACAGCGCCAGGGACTTCTCCGCTTCCTCCACATCGAGGCGCGTGATGGCGAAGCCGGCATGCACGATGAGATAGTCCCCGAGCGCGACCTCCTCGAGCAGCGCAACCGAGACGCGGCTGCGAATGCCGCCGACCTCGGTTTCGACCCATTGATCGCCCAACAGCGCCACGACCCTCGCGGGAACGGCCAGGCACATGGGTCAGGCTCCGAGCGCCGCGGCGATTCGCGGCCGCAAGTTCGGCGATAGCGCCCCCGGCCGCGATACCACCCGCGGCCGCGCCAGCTCCCGCTCGAGCCAGTCGAGCCACGGGTCGAGCGCCGGCGTGCGCCGTGCCGCCGTCATGACCATCGGCGTGTCGTGGCCGAGCGCCCGGAGCGAGGCCGCGGCGCGCGCCGGATCGAAGTCATCCAGCACGTCCAGCAGATCCGCCTTGCTCAACACCACGAGATCGCTCGCGCGGAATATCACCGGATACTTTGCCGGCTTGTCGTCGCCTTCGGTGACGCTCAGCAAGGTGACGTTCAGGTGTTGGCCGAGATCGAAGCTCGCCGGACAGACCAGATTCCCGACGTTCTCGATGAACAAGAGGTCGAGCCCCGACAGGGGCAGCTCGTGCAACGCCCGATGCACCAGCTCCGCGTCCAGATGGCACGCGGTTCCCGTGGTGATCTGTATCGCCGGCACGCCCTGGGCGCGAATGCGTGCCGCATCGTTCTCGGTCTCCAGATCGCCTTCGATGACCGCGATCCGGTAGCGGTCGCGAAGCGCCGCAATGGTCGCTTCCAGCAACGCGGTCTTGCCGGCGCCCGGGGAGGACATCAGGTTGATCGCCAGAACCCCTTGGGCATCGAAATGCGCGCGGTTATGCGCCGCCGTCCGATCATTGGCGGCGAGCAGATCCTGCAGCACCTCAACGGCGGTTGCGGAACCGCCGCGCTCGAGCGCCAGATGCGCGTTTCCAGGAGTTACATTGCAGCCGCAGGTATTGCACATGGTCAGTCTTCCCTCGAACTCTTCAGGCCGCAGCCGCCGGCACGTTCAGCTCGACGCGGCGCAGCCGAAGCTCGTCACCCGCCACGATTCGGGTGCGGTAGCCGCCGCAAAGGCCGCAAATGAGACGGTTCGGTGCCGGTTGCGATTCTGCATCGCAAGTCAGGCAGCGAATCGTCACCCCCGGCGTCTCGATCGACAGCACGGCATTGGCCGCGCAGCTGCCCGCGCGCACGGCCGTAAACGCACGGCCGAGCAGTGCCGGCTCGACACCGGACAGCGGCCCGACCTCGATCACGATCCGCTTCACGGCCGCCGCGCCTCGACCGGCGGCGATTTCACTCACCTGCGTGAGCAACGCTTGGCAAATGGACAGCTCGTGCAATCGCCTCCCACCTTTTCATGAGGTACCGTCGATCGACCGTAGCGCCGCGGCGCTGACCCCGTCTGTACGAAAACGTACAGACCCCACGGCGGGACGATGCTTTGCTGTGGTCGAGCCGGACACAACGAGGGGCGGATGTGACGTTAGGAGTCGGACGAGAGCGGAGGGAATATCCCCCGGCCGATAACGACGCCGGCGGCCGTGTGCCCTTGTTGGCTCACCCATCCGCCCTGGTCCTGGGGTTCGGCAACGTGCTGTTGTGCGACGACGGCGCCGGGGTACAGCTCCTCGGCCGGGTGCGCTCGGTGTTGGGCGATGACGTGGCCCATTTCATCGACGCCGGGACGCTGAGCTTCAGTTTGCTGGGCTATATGGAGGCGGCCCAGTCGATGCTGGTGTTCGATGCCGCCGATCTCGGCGCCGCACCGGGAACCGTCCGCCTGTTCGAAGATGCCGCCATGGATCGTTTCCTGACGAGCAGCCGCCGCCGGACCGTCCACGAGGTGGGTTTGATCGATCTTCTGGACATGGCGCGGCTCCAGAACTGCCTCCCGCACCGGCGGGCGCTGTTGTGCATTCAGCCCGAGCGTATCGACTGGAGCGAAACGCTCTCGGCGCCCGTGGCAGAGGCCCTGCCCGAGGCGGCCCGGCAGGCAACCGCCCTGCTGCGGCGATGGGGGTCCGCTTGAGCCGCCTTAAGGACATTTCGGTCCGAGTCGAGCCCGCCAACGGCGGAATTTCGCCCGTCGCGGCCGGCGCAATCGCCGCCGGCGGCCTGGGTGGTGGCGTCGCCGCGATTCTCACCGAACTGGTCGCATTGCTCGAACGGCTCGCCGAGAGCGACACCGCGGCGGCGATCGACTTGCGCAGTCTCCCCATGAGCCCTCAAGACCGGGTGGAACTCGAGCGCGCGCTCGGCGACGGGGAGGTGCAGGCGACGGTGACCGCTCAAGGAGTGTCGACCATTCGGGAAACGCGCGTATCCGGCATCTGGTGGGTGGAGCATCGCGACCCCCAAGGGCAGGTGATCGCGGAGTTGCTCGAAGTGACCCGCGTACCGCAGATCCTCGCCGCCGCGCCCGATGACATCGCCGTGGCGGCAGCGACGCTGCACGCCCAAATCACCGCGATCGCCGCCCCGCGGCCGAGCTAGGAGCAACGACATGGCCCAAATCAAGGCCGATGGCAACGACGCGCCGACCGTAGGAGAGATGCTGCTGAGACACGGCATCAGCCGGCGCGGCTTCATCCAATACTGTACCGCCGTGGCCTCCGCCATGGCGCTGCCCCCCTGGATGGGACCGGCCATGGCCGATCAGCTGCGCAACGCCCCGCGGCCCTCGGTCATATACCTGTCGTTTCAGGAGTGCACCGGGTGTCTGGAATCATTGACCCGTTCCTTCACGCCCAGCATCGAGAGCCTGATATTCAATGTCATCTCGCTGGACTATAACGACACGCTCATGGCAGCGGCCGGCGATGCCGCAGAGGGGGCGCGCAACAAGGCCATGAAGGACAACTTCGGAAAATACGTGCTGGTGGTGGACGGTTCGATACCGACCGGTGCGGGCGGCGCCTACTGCACGGCCGGCGGACGCAGTGCGGAGGATACCCTGCGCGAGGCGGCCAAGGGGGCGGCAGCCATCGTCTGCGTCGGCACCTGCTCGGCGTTCGGCGGCATCCCCTTCGCCGATCCGAACCCGACCGGCGCATGGCCCGTCACCGCCATCATAGGCGACAAGCCCATCATCAATGTGTCCGGCTGCCCGCCGATTCCGGAAGTGATCACGGGAACCTTGCTGCAATTCGTCAGCACCGGCCGGGTCCCGGATCTGGACGAGCATCGGCGCCCCAAGGCGTTTTTCGGCAACACCATTCACGACCGCTGCTACCGGCGTCCGTTCTACGACCAGGGAAAGTTCGCCAAGACCTTCGACGACGAGGGAGCGCGCAACGGCTGGTGCCTGTACGAGCTCGGCTGCAAGGGGCCGACCACCTACAACGCCTGCGCAACGCTCAAATGGAACGGCGGGGTGAGCTTTCCGATCCAGTCCGGGCACGGCTGTCTCGGCTGCTCCGAGCCGAACTTCTGGGACAAGGGCAGCTTCTACTCGGCGCTGTCGACCGCCTCCTGGGGCAAGGCCGGCGAAACCGCGCCGCTCCAGGTCCTGGAAATCGCCGCCGCCGCCGCCGCCGCGGGCGCCGTGCTGGGGGTGGCCGCGGCCGGTGTCAGCCGCCTGCACCAACGACGCAGTGAGCGTGAGCCCGACAACGAACCGAAGGGGAGTTGAGTATGGATCTATTGGGCTTCGCGCGCGGGCCGGCACTGAAAGTGGCGCTCGTGATTTTCATTCTGGGTGTGGTCTGGCGAATCGTCGGCTTCGCCCTGCTGCGCATTCGCCGCGATCTGAACAAGCCGCGCACCTCGGTATTCAAGTTCCTCACCGGCGGTGTCATCGCGGTGGGCACGCGCTCCTGGCCGCACCCGGAATTCATCGCTCGCACCGGCCCCGGCGAAGCGCTCGGTTACAGCTACCATCTCGGCCTGTTCGCGGTCGTGCTGCTGTTCACCCCGCACATCATCTTTCTCGGCAGCCTGTTCGGCATCGTCTGGCCCGGCCTGCCCTCGAGCGTGATCACGGTGATCTCGGTGCTCACCCTGACGCTGTTTCTGGCGGTGCTGTTTCGGCGCGTGACCAATCCGGTGATGCGCATGCTGTCGAACTTCGACGACTACTTCAGCTGGTTCATCACCATGGCGGTGCTGGTCACGGGCCTTGCCGCCACCGCCCACGTCGGCGCGCGGTACGAGACGCTGCTCGCGTGGCACATTCTGAGCGTCGATGCGCTGCTCATCTGGTTCCCCTTCGGCAAGCTGATGCATGCCTTCTATATTTTCCCCTCCCGCGCCATCAATGGCGCGGTGCTGGCGCGCAAAGGAGCCCCCTCATGAGCGATACCGCAGGCGCACTCGTTGCCAATCTTGCTCCGGCGGAAGCGCGAACCCCGGAGGCGCGGGTGGCGGGCGCCATGAAGGGGTTCGTGCAGGAAGTCGGCGCGCTCAGCGCTTTTCGGCTCGAATCCTGCATCCACTGCGGCATCTGCGCGGACGCCTGTCATTTCTACATCGCCACCGAGGATCCGCAGTACACCCCGATCTGGAAGGTGGAGCCTTTCAAGCAGGCCTATAAGCGCGAGGCGAGCCCCTTCGCTCCGCTGTTCAAGCTGTTCGGGCTCAAGCGCGAAGTGACGGCGGATCAGCTGGAGCACTGGCAGCACCTGTTGTTCGACAGCTGCAACATGTGCGGCCGCTGCAGCTTGATCTGCCCCATGGGCATCGATGTGGCGGCGCTCATCGAGCAGGCGCGCCACGCCATGTTCGACGCGGGGCTCGCACCGAAGGAGCTGTATCAGAAGGCGGCGCATCAGCGCGACACGGGCCAGCCGGAGCCGAGCGCCGAACCCTATCGCGATCAATTGCTCGCCATCGGCAAACGGTTCGACGTCGACATCCCGCTCGACAAGCCCGAGGTCGAGATCATGCTGTGCGTGCCGCGGACCGACATCGAGCATTACCCGAGCGCGGTCGCGGCGCTGGCGCGGGTCATGCAGCATCTGGCGGCTTCCTGCACGTTTCGCAGCGACGGCCTGGTCGCGGAGAACTACGGCTACTACGCCGGCGGCAAGGAATGGCAGCGCGAGATCAGCCTCAAGCTGATCGAGCAGGCCATCGCCTGCAAGGCCAAGACCCTGATGGTGCCCGAGTGCGGTCATGCCTACACCGCCTTGCGCTGGGAGGCGGCGGATCTGTACGGCAAGCCCCTGCCCTTCAAGGTGCGCCACGTCACCGAATTCCTGGCGGACGAGCTCAAGGCCGGGCGGCTGACATTGGCGAAACGCCGGGGCCGGCAAGACCACCTTCCATGACCCCTGCCAGCTGGTGCGCAAGGGCGGGGTCACCGATGCGCCGCGGACGCTGATGAAGGCGATGGGCATCGAGTTGCGCGAATTGAAGAATCACGGCGGATTCAGCTTCTGCTGCGGCGGTGGCGGCGGCGTGCTCGATATCGAGCGCGCGGCACCGCTGCGCTACCGGACGATGGAGAACAAATTGCGCGAGATCGACGACACCGGTGCCGAGACCTTCCTCACGAGCTGCTCGGACTGCCGGCGCACTTTCGACGACGCCCAGGCTCATTTCAAGCTGGGATAAGTCGCCGCACAGCCTGCTCGAGCTCGTGGCCAAGCAACCTTGCCGGAGCCGGGAACCCGAGCATGAGCACCGAGACCGTCGTCGTCGATCCGGTCACGCGCATCGAAGGGCATCTGCGGATCGAGGCGCGAATTCGACGGCTAGGTGATCACCCAGGCCTCGAGCTCGGGCACCATGGTGCGCGGCATCGAAATCATCTTGCAGGGCCGCGATCCGCGCGACGCCTGGGCCTTCGCGCAGCGCATCTGCGGCGTCTGCACGCTGGTCCATGGCATCGCCTCGGTCCGCGCGGTCGAGGATGCGTTGAAATACGCCATTCCCGCCAACGCGCAGCTCATCCGCAATCTCATGATCGCCGCGCAATTCGTGCACGACCACGTCATGCACTTCTATCACCTGCATGCGCTCGACTGGGTCGACGTGGTGTCGGCGCTCAAGGCCGATCCGAAAGCGACCTCGGCTCTGGCGCAATCGATCTCCAGCTACGCGCGCTCCTCGCCCGGCTATTTCACCGACGTGCAGGATCGGGTCAAGAAACTGGTCGAGTCGGGACAGCTCGGAATTTTCGCCAACGCCTACTGGGGCCATCCGGGATACAAGCTGCCGCCGGAGGCGAATCTCATGGCCGTGGCGCATTACCTGGACGCGCTCGCCTGGCAGCGCGAGGTCGCGCAGCTGCACACCATCTTCGGCGGCAAGAATCCGCACCCGAACTTCCTGGTCGGCGGCGCGCCCTCGGCGATCAGCGTTCATACCGGGCGCGGGAACCGGCACCACCGCGGTCAACGCGGTCGGCCTGCAGAGGTGGCGGCAGATCATCGAGCAGATGCGAAGCTTCGTCGATCAGGTGTACCTTCCGGACACTCTGGCGATCGCGTCCTTCTACAAGGACTGGTTCAAGAGCGGCCATGGCGAGGGCGTCGGCAACTTCATGACCTACGGCGATTTCCCGGCCATGGGCAGCGCCGACCCGAAGACCTTCCTGGTGCCGCGCGGCGCGATTCTCGGCCGCGATCTCTCCCACATCCAAGAGGTCGACCTGAACGCGGAGGGGGACATCCAGGAGTTCGTGGCCCACTCCTGGTACGACTACAGCGGCGGCAAGGAGGCGGGTCTGCATCCTTACCGCGGCGAGACGAAATTGGACTATTCGGGACCGAAGCCGCCGTACGATCATCTGGACACCTCGGCCAGCTATTCCTGGCTCAAGTCCCCGCGCTGGAAGGGCCATGCCATGGAGGTCGGGCCGCTGGCGCGGGTGCTCATGCTGTACGCCAGCGGCAATGAGCCGACCCGGGAGCTCGCCGACAAGGCGCTCGCGCAACTCGATCTGCCGCTCGAAGCGATGTTCTCGACCATGGGTCGCACCGCGGCCCGGACGCTTGGAATGCAAGATATTCGCCGACGCGATGCCGCAGTGGTACGAGGCCTCATGGCGAACATCAAGGCGGGGGACGTGCGCACGTTCAACGACAGTCTCTGGGAACCCTCGACCTGGCCCGCTCATGCGCAGGGAGTGGGATTCACCGAGGCGCCGCGCGGCGCGCTTGGCGCACTGGATCGTGATCGACGATGGCAGGATCACGAACTATCAGGCCGTGGTGCCGAGCACCTGGAATGCCGGCCCGCGCGACGCGGCCGGCACCGAGGGGCCGTACGAGGCGGCACTCAAGGGGCAGACGCTGCATGATCCGAAGCAGCCGCTCGAGATCCTGCGCACGATCCACAGCTTCGATCCCTGCCTTGCCTGCGCGGTTCATCTGGTCGATCCGGACGGCGAGGAGCTGATCCGGGTTCGCGTACAGTAACCGTAAGCGCCGACGAGGGACGCATGAGAGCATCGCGCGCCGATGTCGACCTGCTGCTGCTGCACGCGCCCAGTGTCTACGATTTCCGCAAGCGGGCGATTCTCTACGGTCCGGTGAGCGACCTGATCCCCTCCTCGACCGTATTCGAGATGTATCCGCTCGGCTTTCTGACCATCGTCGAGCTACCTGCACGATCGCGGCCTGAAGGTGCGCATCGTGAATCTGGCGCTGCGCATGATGAACAGCCGGCGCTTCGACGTGCCCCGCTTCCTTGCGCGCCAGAAGCCCCGGGCCGTCGGCATCGACCTGCACTGGATGCCGCACGCCCACGGCGCCCTGGAGATCGCGCGCATCGTGAAGGAATTGCATCCGGATGTGCCGGTGATCTTCGGCGGTCTGTCCTCGAGCTACTTTCATCGCGAGCTGATCGGCTACCCCCAGGTCGACTACGTGCTGCGCGGCGACAGCACCGAGCCGCCGCTGCACGAGCTGCTGCATGGCGCTGCAGGAGCGGCGCGGCCGTCGACTCGGATCGCCAATCTCACCTGGAAGGACGCCGCGGGATCCACGTCAATCCCCTCAGCTTCGTGCCGACCGAGCCTCGACTATGTCGATCTGCGTCCCGATCTCATGGTCGAGATGGTGATGCGCTATCGCGATCTCGCAGAGCACGCTGCCCTTCAACGGCTGGTGGAGCAATCCGATCACGACGGTGTTCACGGTCAAGGGCTGCGCCTTCGAGTGCGTCACCTGCGGCGCCTCGCACACCAGTTGCACCCACCTGATGAAGCGGCAGAAGCCGGTTTTTCGCAGCCCCGCGAGCCTGGTGGCCAACATGCAGGCCTTCAGCCGTCTGTCGCACGCGCCCATCGTGCTGATCGGCGATCTGCTCATGGCCGGACCCGAGCACGCAGCCGAGGTGCTCGAGCGGCTGCGCGAGGCGGATTTCCCCAATGAAATCATGTTCGAGTTCTTTACCTTGCCGCCGGCTTCCTTCCTCGAGGACATCGACCGCTGGTGCGTCACTGGAGCATGGAGTTCAGCCCCGAAAGCCACGAACAGGCGGTGCGCGATGCCCAGGAGGGCGAGGCCGGCTATACCACCGAGGCGATGGAGGCGCTGTTCAAGGAAGCGCTCCGGCTGCGCTGCTCCCGCATCGATGTCTTTTTCATGATCGGCCTGCCGGCGCAGACCCGGGCCTCGGTGCGCGAGACCGTCGAATACTGCGGCCATCTGTTTCAATTGGGGGACAAGCGCCTGTCCTGCTTCATCTCGCCCATGGGTCCCTTCATCGACCCCGGCAGCCGGGGCTTCGAGGAGCCCGAGCGCTTCGGCTACCGCCTGTTCGCCCGCACCCTGGAGGAGCACCGGCAGCTCCTGGTCCAGCCGAGCTGGGAGCACATCCTCAATTATGAGACGAGGTGGATGACGCGCCGCGAGCTGGTCGATGCCACCTATGATGCGGCCGAGCGGCTCAATGAGCTGAAAATGCAGCACGGCCGGATCTCCGCGCGGCGCGGCGGTGGGGTGGCCAAGGGCATCGCCGAGGCCCGCGCGCTGCGCGCCCGGCTCGATCAGGGGATGGCTGCGGGCCGCCCCGGAGCCGCTGATGACGCGCTGATGGGAGAGATCACCCGCTTCAGCATCTCCACCGTGTGCGACAAGCGCGAGCTGTTCTGGCCGCGACGCGTCATCAATTTCAGGATCAGCGAGATCCTGCGCATCCTCGGCCGCTATGCCGGCGGGCGCTCACGACCCCCGGCGCCGCAAAGCCTTCAATAGCGCTCCGCACCGGCTGCGGCCCGCCGAGCCGTCCCGCCGTAATAGCCGCCTCAACTGCCTTCGGGCGCGGTATGCGCCACACCCTTGTGGCAGTCGATGCAGGTCATGCCGCTCTTCGCCATCGAGGAATGCGAGTCGGCGGCCATCGGCGGCTGCTTGGCGAGCGCCATGGCGCTCGGCGTGTGACAGCTGCGGCACTGGGCGGAGTCGTTCGCCTTCATCTCCGCCCAAAATTTCTGTGCGAGCTCCAGTCGATGAGCCTCGTACTTGGCCGGCGTGTCGAGCTCGCCGCTGAAGTGACCCCAGAGCTCGGTGACCGCCTGAACGTGACGCCACAAGCCCGGCAGGAATCCCGGCGGCACATGACAGTTGCCGCAGCCCGCCCGGATGCCGAGCTCATTCGAATAGTGCACGCTCTGGGTGAGTTCTTGAAAAGCCGGCTGCATCTCGTGGCACGAGGTGCAGAACGCATTGCTCTCCGTGAGCTTGAGACCGCCGACGAAGCCTCCGGCAAAAATCACGCCGACGATGAATGCCGCCAGCCCGCCCGCCGGGATGCCGAGCAGGAACCAACGCCGGGGTCGGCGCCAGAGCCACGCAAAAAAACCACGACCCACCGGCTCCGGCGAATTCACTGTGAACCTCTCGATGCGATCATGCGCAATCTTCTTGTAAAAGATGTTACATGGCGGCCTCACTCGAGCTCTGTGCGTTTTCGTACAGACCGCGCACGTTTTGCAGATTAACTTCGTCGCGGAATCGCCATTGTTGGAACTCGTCGCCACCCCCGCGGATCTTGGGGACCGCCGGCGTCCTTGAGGGAGATCGATATGCAGCGTGCGCGCGGGATTCGCGAGTCAGGCCGAACATCTTGGGGCGCGGCCGCGGTGGGAATGACGGTCCTCTGCACGCTATTGGCGGCATGCAGCGGCACTACCGGCCCCGCGGGTGCCAACGGAGCGCCGGGCGCCACCGGGGCCACGGGCGCCACCGGCGCCACGGGCTCCGTGAGCGCGTTGGCGTTGACCACGGCGGCGTCGATCACCGCAACCATCACCTCCGTCACCATTCCCACTTCCTCGCCGGCAAGTCCGGTGGTGAAATTTCAGCTGGTCAATGAAAGCGGCGAGCCGCTCTCGGGCTTGACGGCGGCCGAGATCTATTTCGCGATCGCCAAGCTCGTGCCGGCGGGTACCCAACTCGCCGCCGTCCCGCCGCAGACGGTCGCGCCGGCGCCTCTGGTGTCCAGCCAATGGCAGAACTACATCTATACGACGGCGACTCCCGCGCCCACGAGCGCCGGCACGCCCACCGACCCCGTCGTCGGCACCAAGCCGCAACCGCAGGGAACGGTCGAGTTCGGCACGGCCGGAACCTTCATCGACAATGGCGACGGGACGTATCAGTACACCTTCGCGAAGAACCTGTCGGCCGACCCTGCCGTCCCCTATGTTCCGACTCTCACTCACCGGGTGGGCTTCGAGATTCGCGGCGTCACCAACGCGGCGGGCACGACGATCGCGGCGAACAGCCCCGTATACACCTTCCAACCCTCGTCGGGCGCGACGACGGGCATCACCCAGTACGACATCGTCGAAGACCAGACCTGCAAGAACTGCCACCAGGTGCTCGCGTGGCACGGCGGCGCGCGTACCGAGATCAAGTACTGCGTGATGTGCCACAACCCGAGCTCGCTCGATCCCTCGAGCGGCAATACGCTCGATTTCAAGGTGATGTTCCACAAGATCCACATGGGCGAGAATCTGCCCAGCGTGACCGGCACCGGCGTCGCCCAGAGCAACTACTACATCTTCGCCTACGGCAACGCGATCAGCGATTACTCGACCGTGGCATATCCGCAAGCCGACGCCAGCAACAACAACACGGCCGTGTCCGGTACGGGCCAGCGTTTTTGCACGACCTGCCACAATACGAGCGACGTGCTGACGCCCCAGGCGGGCAACTTCTCGAGCGCGCCCTCGGCCGCGGCCTGCGGCTCCTGTCACGATAATGTCAACTTCACGACGGGCGAGGGTCACAGCGCCGCGAACATCGTCGCGAACGACACCCAGTGCTCCACGTGCCATGGCCCGGCGAGCACCATCGACAACGGCGCGCTGCAGGTCGTGGCGGCGCACCACACACCGGTGGACGCGGCCATCGCGAAATTCCAGTACAGCGTGGTGAGCATCACCAATACGGCGCCCGGCCAGATCCCGGTGGCGACCATCAAGGTGACCGACCCCACCAACAACAATGCGCCCTACGACATCACGAGCAGCACCGGACCGTTCCAGGCCGCGGGCTCGGCCCTGAATCTCGACATCGCGTGGAATACCATCGACTTCAACAACATCGGCTCCGGCAGCGCGACGGGCCCGAGCGTCGGCTCACCCAACCAGCCCGTGGCCATCAACTTCAAGGCGGGCGGCCCGTCCCTGATCAAGAACGCGGACGGCTCGTTCACCATGCCCGCGACCATCCCCATCCCGACCACCATGACCGGCTCCGGTGTCGCCTCACTGGAAGGCCGGGCGGTCGTCACGCTGCCCAACATTTCGGGCATGACCAATACGGTCGCGACCGGCACCACGGCGACCGAGCTCGGAGTGCAGGGTGCCAGCCTCAACTATGCGATCACCGACCCGACTCCGGTGCCACGCACGGCGATCGTCGACATCGCCAAGTGCGATACGTGCCACAAGGTGCTCACCTTGCACGGCCAGAACCGCACCGACGACATCAATCTGTGCGCCTCCTGTCACAACCCGAATGCCACCGATGCCGTCCAGCACACGGCCGCTTCCGGTGCCTGTGCGGTCGGCACTCCCGACAACCCGATCGACTTCAAGGTCCTGATCCACAAGATCCATGCCTCCGGGGATCCGTACGCCTACGGCACGACCGGTGTGACCATCTGCGCGTACGGCGGCAACGCCATCACCTTCCAAGTGCTGTACCCCAGCTCCGGGAACGCGAGCCTCGGCAACTGCCAGGCCTGCCACAACAGCGGGACTTACTATCCGGACACGACGGCGATGCAAGGGACGACGATTCATGCCAACAACCGCCAGATCTTGACCGATGACGTGGTCATCTCGCCGAACTCCGCAGCGTGCTCGAGCTGTCACACCGACACGACGGCCATCAATCACATGACGCAGAACGGCGGCAATTTCAACGCCACGAAGACAGCCACCGGCGCCCTGAACCCCGCCTCCACGGAGACTTGTGCGCTTTGTCACGGTGCTGGGGCGGTAGCCGATGTGGCCGTCGTGCACAAGCTGGCGAGCTACCAGTGATCGTGATCGCGGTGAAGCCATTTGTCCGCTGAGTCGCTGAATGAACCGGGTTAAACGCAGCGCGGTCACTGCGTTGCTCCTGCTTCTCGGCGGGATGGGGCACGTTGGGTCGGCCGGCGTTCCGGATAAGGACGCCGCGCATGCGGCAGCCTCGGCCTACAGCCCGCAGGGAGCCGACACCTGTCTGGGATGTCATGCCAGCAATCCCAGCGTCATGGCCATTTTTCACACCAAGCACGCGCGCCCGGGCGATCCGCGCGGCCCGTTCGGCCATGGGGGGCTGCAGTGCGAAGCCTGCCATGGGCCCGGCGGTGCACATGTCGATGCGATGGGTGATACCACGAAAATCATCGCTTTCGGGCCCAAATCCCATTCGACCGTCCAGCAGCAGAACGCGAATTGTCTGGGGTGCCACCGCTCGAACGCAGCGCATGACTGGGCCTCGAGTGCGCATGCGGCAAGTGATGTCGCGTGCACGAGCTGCCATCAATTGCATGCCGCCAAGGATCCGGTCCAGACCGCGGCCGGCCAGATCGAAGTGTGCGCCGGCTGTCACCAGGCCGAGCACGCGGACCTCGACAAGCTGTCGCGGCATCCGCTGCGCGAAGGCAAGATGGCGTGCACGTCCTGCCACTCGCCGCACGGCTCGACCGCGCCCGCGCAGCTCGTCAGGAACACCGTCAACGAGACCTGCACCAGCTGCCATGCGGAGTATCGCGGGCCTTTCCTTTGGGAGCATCAGCCCGTCACCGAGGACTGCAGCAACTGCCACGATCCTCACGGCTCGGCGCAGCCGGCCCTCCTCAAGATGAGGCCTCCGTTCCTCTGTCAGACCTGCCACGAGGGCGCGGGCCACCCGTCGATGGTCAATACGCCGCAAGGCTTGGCGGGCGGCGGTGCCCCGAGCGCGTTTCTGCTCGCCGGCGGCTGCATCAATTGTCATTCGCAGATTCACGGCTCGAACCATCCGTCCGGCCGCGCGTTCATGCGGTAGGCGCACACCATGAAACTCATCCGACCCAACTGGCTCGTTTTAGGTGTCACCGCGGCATTTGCTTCGTCGACCGCGGTGGCCGATGACCCGTCCAGCGCGGATACGAGCGACTGGAAGTGCACGCAATGTCCCTTCGCGCAGGGTTATTCGGGCGACGCAGAGCTCGGCGTGCTCGGCGCCAGCGGGGCGAACGCGACCTTCGGGCGCTATACGGGCATCGATCACCGCGGTGCGTACGCCGATGCCGCAGCCTCCGGGCAGTATCGCAATGACGATGGCTCTTATGCGAATTACGAGCTCGACCGCCTGGGGCTCGCCTCGCGCGACGGCTACGTCGAGGGCGGACGCGAAGGGCGCTACGATCTGCGCGTGAGCTACGACGGCCAGCCCAATATTCTCTACGACACCGGCGCAACGCCGTACCGGGCGAATGGCTCGACCCTGGGACTGCCGGCGGGTTGGGTGTCGGCGGGCGGCACCGCCGGCATGAGCTCGCTCGGCACCAGCCTCGCACCCGTCACCATCGAATCGGAGCGCCGCACGGTCGCACTGCTCGGCCGGTACTTCGCCAGCCCCAGCTGGACGGTCTTCGGCGAGTTTCGCCGTCAGGAGCACGACGGTACCGGGCTCACCGGCGCAAGCTTCCTGACCGAGGCCGTGCAATTGGCGCAGCCGTTCGACTACGTCACGAACTCTCTCGAGACCGGCGTCGCCTGGGCCGGGCGCAAGGCGAGTGTCCGCGTGAGCTATTTGGGCTCGTGGTTCGACGACGACTACAGTTCGTTTACTTTCGCAAACCCTTACCTGCCGATCGTCCCCGGCTCGACGCTCGGACAGCTCGCGACGCCGCCGGGCAATACGCTGCAGCAGCTCTCCGCCTCCGGCAATGCGCAGCTGCCGTGGCGCACGACCCTGACCTTCACTGCCTCGGTCGGCACTCTCAAGCAAAATGCCGAGTTCCTGCCGGTGAGCGCGCTGCCCGGCTCGGAGGTTCCGACCCCCGATTCGCTCGACGGCGATGTGCATCTATCCCACTACGCGCTGGGATTGGCGTCGCGGCCCCTGCCGAAGCTCAGTCTGCGCGGCAACGCCACGTATGACGGGCACGACGACAAGACCTCGCCGCTCACCCTTCCCTACGTCGTCACCGACACCTTCCCGGGCGGCACGGCGCTGACGCCGCGCTACAGCGAGGATCGCGTACGCCTCGACGGCGGCGCGGACTATGCGCTCGCGCACTGGATCAAGGTCGGTGTGGGCGGCAAGCTCGATGATATCCACTATGGGCCGGGCCAGGTGGTTACTTGGACTCAAAACGCGGAAAGCTGGGGTCGCGGCACGATTACACCGATCGCACCTTTGAGCATCACGCTGAAGATCGGCAATGGTCTGCGCAAAGCCTCCTCCTTCGATGCGGCCGCGCTGCCCCCCGATGAGAGCCCGCTGATCCGCGAATACGACTATGCGCCGCGAGACCGGGTGTTCTACACGCTCACCGGCGCATGGACCGTGACCTCCACGCTGACCTGGTCGGTGGAGGGCTCCATCGCCAAGGACGACTATCGGTCATCGCCGTTGGGCCTGCAAAGCGTGCATGAGCAGCGCGGGTCGACCAATCTCACCTGGACGCCGCGCGATACGCTGAGCGCGTACCTCGAGGGCGGATACGAGCGCCTATTCAATCTTCAGAGCGGCTACAGCGGTCCCGATACGACCCCGTGGCTCGCCGGGGACGCCCAGCGCTTTTGGAATCTGAGTGCCGGCGGACGTTGGGTTCCGCAAGAGCGTTGGACACTTTCCCTGGACTATCTGTTGGCGCCCTCGTACGACAATACCGACACCACAGCGGGCGGTTTGCAGCAGGCATTTCCACAAAACTGGACCAAGCTCGATTCCACTCGGCTCGACTTGGCTTACCGATGGACGTCCGCCATGCAGATCCATTTTCGCTACGTGCGCGAGACCTACCGCTCCAACGACTGGGCACTCGATGGCGTGGGGCCCTCGTCGGTGCCCAATCTCCTGGCGCTCGGCATTCAGCCCTTTAGCGACAACGTGAACCTGTTCGCCCTCACCGTGCGCTATCAATTTGGCCGCGACGGTGCCACGCCGCGGGCCTCGCAATGATCATCCTCGACGCCGGCCGACCAGCCGATGCATGACGGGGTAGTCCGAACACACCGGCCGATCGACGGGCCATCGCCGGCGCTCGCGGCGCCGGGAAAGGCCGCGGCCATACGCCGTGCCTTTCTCGCCACGCGCCCTCCCTTCATGATCGCCGCCGTGACTCCCGTGGCGGTGGGCACCGCCTGGGCGGGCGCCGCTTATCACCGCTTCGACGGCCTTGAATTCGGGCTGACGCTCGGGATCATGGTGCTCACGCTGGCGGGCGCGAATGTCTACAACGATGTCGGAGACGACGTTACCGGCGCGGATGCCGGCAACACCGAGCACATTTATCCCTATACCGGCGGGTCTCGTTTCATTCAAGCGGGACTTCTGTCGCGCGCGCAAATGACCCGCCTTGCGATCGGTTTGGGCGCCGCCGCGCTCCTGCTCGGCGCGCTGCTCGCGGTGTTGCGCGGCCCCGGCGTGATTTGGCTGGGCTGCGCGGGGCTAGGGCTTGGTATCCTCTATTCGCTTCCCGGTGTGCAGTTGTCCGGGCGCGGCCTCGGTGAGGCGACGGTCGCGATCGGCTTCGGCGCGCTGCCGGTGCTCGGCAGCGTCTGGCTGCAGGTCGGCTTCATCGACACCGGCGCGGCGCTTCTCTGCCTGCCGGTGAGTGCGTGGGCGGCGGCGATCCTGATCATGAACGAGGTCCCGGATATGGAGGCGGACAGCCGCGCCGGCAAACGCACTCTGGTGGTGCGCTGGGGCGTGAGCGGCGCGCGCTGGTTGTATGGCAGCCTCGTCGGGGTTTCCCTGATCGCCTCGGCTGCGGCCATCCTGACCCGGGCACTGCCCTTCTGGTACGCGCTGCCGGCGGTGATTTTCGCTTGTCTCGGTCTGCGTGCGGCGTCCGGCATGTCGAGCGAAGCACGAGCGCGTCCACGCCTGAAGCGGAGCATCGAATTGACCCTTGCCATCCATGCCCTCGGATGCGTGACGATGGTCGCAGCCATCCTGTTGAATCGCGCCGGCTGAGCGGCCCGCCTCGTCTCCCGGGAGACGAGGCTATGCCCGGTGAAGGCGCGCCTCGAAGGCGGTGACCACGTCCTCGAGGGCGGTCGGAAGGACGCGATCGACGAGGTGCTGGATGAGCCTGGACTGCGTCTCGATTTGAGCGGCGACGCTGACCCGGCAAGCGCCGAACGGCAGCGCCTCGAACATCCAGGTCAGGTTGAACTGCCGGAAAGGCCCCTGCGTCGAGGTGACCTCGATGCGCTCCGGGCGATGCAGCACGGCCTGGGACGAGAATTGCAGCCGAACCGGTCCGAGTCCGACAACCTGGTCGACCCAGCAGACGTTGGATTCGCGCCTTTCAATGTGTGCCGAAATCCAACCCGGCAGGAAGCTGGGATAACTTTCGATGTCGGCAGCGAGATCGAACGCCTCGCCGCAACTGAAGGGCAATGCGCCGCTGGTTTTCTTGATCAGGGACGCCATCCGCCGATGGTAAACACACCGGGCTGGGAATGTTCTGTACGGAAACGCACTTACGATCCCGGCTGAATGAGGTTAAATACACCCCCCAGAGCGCTTCGCCGACGCGAGGAAATTGACCGCATGACGACTCCTACCGGAATCTACATCGTCCCAACGCACCGCTGGTACATCGAACGGACCGTCTGGCTGATCGCCGGGGTCGTTTTGCTGGGCAGCACGCTCTTGGCGGCGTTGGTCAATCCGCTGTGGATTTTGGGCGTCACCGCCACCGGCCTGGTTTCCATCAACGTCGCCTTCACCGGCTTCTGCCCCATCGGCAACATCCTTCGGGTGTTGGGCTTTCAACCCATGCTCGGCTCCAAAGCGCCGACGCGCAGAAACCTTTATTTCCTGCAAACCGACAAGTGGTACCTCGAGCGGCGCATCTACCTCACCGTGGGCATCAATATCTGCATCGCATCGATTCTGGCGCTCGCCTACTCGCCGTGGTGGATGCTGTTCACCGGCTTCGTCGGGTGCGCGATGGTATGGTTTGCCGCCACCGGCTATTGCGTTCTGGCCAATATCCTGTTGTGGCTCGGTGCCGAACCGCGCCTCAACCCAAATCTGATGCCCTCCGGGCGCTGTGCGGACTGCACCAAGTCTGCCGTATGTTTGAGCGGCGAGGTCGAACACGGCTAGCAATGCGGGGCTGGCGCATCTGCATCGACCACCCACCGCTCTTCGGAAGGCACTAGCAGGCGATTATTGCAGGCGTATTTCCCGTGCCGCCCTCCCGCCCGGCCATGCGGCTACTACCCGTCCGGGTAGCGGATGTTCCGTACATAACTTTCGCGTTGGATGGTTCAATTTAACGCCAACACGCCATCGTCAAGGGCTTCCTGCATGTTGAACCCCGCCGAGCTCCCAATGATCCACGGCAAAACCAACTGCTGGCGGGGACTTCCGCCCGGTGAATGGAGTCGCGTGTGGCCGCATCTCGAGCCGATGGACTTGTCGGTCGGGCAATCTTTCTGCCAGCCCGGCTCCCCTCGGATGCATGCTTATTTCCCCACTTCATCCATCATTTCTTTGGTCTACGCTACATCCTGACGACACCCTCGACCGAAATCCCCCGGTTGGCAACGAAGGGCTCCGGGCCTCACCCTGGTCATGGGTCCTTGACTACGCCGTCCGCACCATCGTGCACTGCAGGGTCGAGGCTTACCGGCTGAGAGCGGACAATCTTGCGGCCGAGTTCAATCGGGCGCCGATCTGCAGCAGCTGCTGTTGCGGTACACGCAGGCGCGGTTCACCCTGATAGGACAGTTGGCCGTTTGCAACCAGCGTCATTCCATCGATCAGCAATTATGCCGGTGGCTGCTCCTGCGCCTGACCGCCTCGCCTCCGAAGAGCTCATCATGACCCATGAAGCGCTGTCCAACACGCTGGGTGTTCGGCGGGAAGGAATCACCGAGGCGGCGCGAAAATTGCAGAGCGCCGGCCTGATCAGATATAGCCGCGGCCGGATAACGGTCGTCGATCGGGCAGGCCTGGAAGCGTTTTGCTGCGAATGTTACGGTGTCGTCGCAGAGCGTTCGATCGTCTATCCGCTGCCTCGCCTCGCAAGTATCTCGCTTTCGTCCGTCATCGCGGGAACCCTCTCGGCGCCTCACGGCCGCGAGGACTGCACGCACGCCGCAATGGCCGTCTGACGCAAAGGCACACGATGTCGCTCCCGTCCGATTCCAGCTCGAAGCGCCCACAGGGGCCCGGCTTGTCTCGCCGGTCCTTCTTGCAAGGTTCCGCGCTCGCCACCGCGGGTGCGACGGTGCTTGGCGTCGCGTCAACCATGATCGCGGACGCCGAATCGGCTCCGGATCGGGACTTGCGACTCGTCGGGCCGGAGGCGGTTCCAATGACGCTGAACGTCAACGGCACGGCTCGAATGCTGCAAGTCGAGCCGCGGATGACGTTGGCCGAGACCTTGCGCGGCCCGTTGGAACTCACAGGGACCAAGATTGCCTGCAACCGCGGAGCTTGTTCGGCGTGCACGGTGTGGCTGGATGGCGCCCCGGTTTGCGCGTGCATGATGTTGACCATCGATGTCGGTGCGCGCAACGTGACCACGATCGAGGGGCTCGCGCAGCACGGCGAGCTTCATCCCGTACAGGCCGCCTTCATCGAGCACGACGCCCTGCAGTGCGGATTCTGCACGCCCGGCATGGTGATGAGCTGCGCCGCGCTCTTGCACCGCCTGCCTCATCCGAGCGCCGCGGAGGTGCACGCGGCGATCAGCGGCCATGTGTGTCGCTGCGGCACCTATCCACATGTAATTGCCGCGACGCTGGCGGCTGCCACGCCCTCCCACGGATGATCCGTGGCAGCCGACGGCAACACGCGCACTGAAGGATTTCCGTCCGGCATCGTCGGCGTCGGTCTCGCCGAGATCGAGCGCCAGATTCCCCTCGACGAGCCGCCGCCGCTTCCGCCGAACGCGGCGCTGGCAGTCATCGGCAAATCGATACCGAGGCACAACGGCCGCGCAAAGGTTACCGGTGCCATTCGCTATACAGTGGACGTCACCCTGCCGGGCATGTTGTGCCTCGGTATCGATTTGCCGATGACTGCCAGCGCCGCGTTCGGCGGAAGCGGCGGCGGCTCGTCGAGGGGAATCTGGCGCTCGATCTCGGCGAGACCGACGCCGACGATGCCGGACGGAAATCCTTCAGTGCGCGTGTTGCCGTCGGCTGCCACGGATCATCCGTGGGAGGGCGTGGCAGCCGCCAGCGTCGCGGCAATTACATGTGGATAGGTGCCGCAGCGACACACATGGCCGCTGATCGCCGCGTGCACCTCCGCGGCGCTCGGATGAGGCAGGCGGTGCAAGAGCGCGGCGCAGCTCGTCACCATGCCGGGCGTGCAGAATCCGCACTGCAGGGCGTCGTGCTCGATGAAGGCGGCCTGTACGGGATGAAGCTCGCCGTGCTGCGCGAGCCCCTCGATCGTGGTCACGTTGCGCGCACCGACATCGATGGTCAACATCATGCACGCGCAAACCGGGGCGCCATCCAGCCACACCGTGCACGCCGAACAAGCTCCGCGGTTGCAGGCAATCTTGGTCCCTGTGAGTTCCAACGGGCCGCGCAAGGTCTCGGCCAACGTCATCCGCGGCTCGACTTGCAGCATTCGAGCCGTGCCGTTGACGTTCAGCGTCATTGGAACCGCCTCCGGCCCGACGAGTCGCAAGTCCCGATCCGGAGCCGATTCGGCGTCCGCGATCATGGTTGACGCGACGCCAAGCACCGTCGCACCCGCGGTGGCGAGCGCGGAACCTTGCAAGAAGGACCGGCGAGACAAGCCGGGCCCCTGTGGGCGCTTCGAGCTGGAATCGGACGGGAGCGACATCGTGTGCCTTTGCGTCAGACGGCCATTGCGGCGTGCGTGCAGTCCTCGCGGCCGTGAGGCGCCGAGAGGGTTCCCGCGATGACGGACGAAAGCGAGGATGCCTTGCGAGGCGAGGCAGCGGATAGACGATCGAACGCTCTGCGCACGACACCGTAACATTCGCAGCAAAACGCTTCCAGGCCTGCCCGATCGACGACCGTTATCCGGCCGCGGCTATATCTGATCAGGCCGGCGCTCTGCAATTTTCGCGCCGCCTCGGTGATTCCTTCCCGCCGAACACCCAGCGTGTTGGACAGCGCTTCATGGGTCATGATGAGCTCTTCGGAGGCGAGGCGGTCAAGGCGCAGGAGCAGCCACCGGCATAATTGCTGATCGATGGAATGACGCTGGTTGCAAACGGCCAACTGTCCTATCAGGGTGAACCGCGCCTGCGTGTACCGCAACAGCAGCTGCTGCAGATCGGCGCCCCGATTGAACTCGGCCGCAAGGATCTCCGCTCTCAGCCGGTAAGCCTCGCCCCTGCAGTGCACGATGGTGCGGAGCGGCGTAGTCGAGGCACCCATGACCAGGGTGAGGCCCGCGAGCCCTTCGTTGCCGACCGAGGCGATTTCGGTCGAGGTGCCGTCGGATGTCACGTAGACCAAAGAAATGATGGATGAAGTGGGGAAATAAGCATGCATCCGAGGGGAGCCGGGCTGGCAGAGAATTTGCCCGACCGACAAGTCCATCGGCTCGAGATACGGCCGCACGCGACTCCATTCACCGGGCGGAAGTGCCGCCAGCAGTTGGTTTTGCCGTGGATCATTGGGGAGCTCGGCGGGGTTCAACATGCAGGAAGCCCTTGACGATGGCGTGTTGGCGTTAAATTGAACCATCCAACGCGAAAGTTATGTACGGAACATCCGCTACCCGGACGGGTAGTAGCCGCATGGCCGGGCGGGAGGGCGGCACGGGAAATACGCCTGCAATAATCGCCTGCTAGTGCCTTCCGAAGAGCGGTGGGTGGTCGATGCAGATGCGCCAGCCCCGCATTGCTAGCCGTGTTCGACCTCGCCGCTCAAACATACGGCAGACTTGGTGCAGTCCGCACAGCGCCCGGAGGGCATCAGATTTGGGTTGAGGCGCGGTTCGGCACCGAGCCACAACAGGATATTGGCCAGAACGCAATAGCCGGTGGCGGCAAACCATACCATCGCGCACCCGACGAAGCCGGTGAACAGCATCCACCACGGCGAGTAGGCGAGCGCCAGAATCGATGCGATGCAGATATTGATGCCCACGGTGAGGTAGATGCGCCGCTCGAGGTACCACTTGTCGGTTTGCAGGAAATAAAGGTTTCTGCGCGTCGGCGCTTTGGAGCCGAGCATGGGTGAAAGCCCAACACCCGAAGGATGTTGCCGATGGGGCAGAAGCCGGTGAAGGCGACGTTGATGGAAACCAGGCCGGTGGCGGTGACGCCCAAAATCCACAGCGGATTGACCAACGCCGCCAAGAGCGTGCTGCCCAGCAAAACGACCCCGGCGATCAGCCAGACGGTCCGTTCGATGTACCAGCGGTGCGTTGGGACGATGTAGATTCCGGTAGGAGTCGTCATGCGGTCAATTTCCTCGCGTCGGCGAAGCGCTCTGGGGGGTGTATTTAACCTCATTCAGCCGGGATCGTAAGTGCGTTTCCGTACAGAACATTCCCAGCCCGGTGTGTTTACCATCGGCGGATGGCGTCCCTGATCAAGAAAACCAGCGGCGCATTGCCCTTCAGTTGCGGCGAGGCGTTCGATCTCGCTGCCGACATCGAAAGTTATCCCAGCTTCCTGCCGGGTTGGATTTCGGCACACATTGAAAGGCGCGAATCCAACGTCTGCTGGGTCGACCAGGTTGTCGGACTCGGACCGGTTCGGCTGCAATTCTCGTCCCAGGCCGTGCTGCATCGCCCGGAGCGCATCGAGGTCACCTCGACGCAGGGGCCTTTCCGGCAGTTCAACCTGACCTGGATGTTCGAGGCGCTGCCGTTCGGCGCTTGCCGGGTCAGCGTCGCCGCTCAAATCGAGACGCAGTCCAGGCTCATCCAGCACCTCGTCGATCGCGTCCTTCCGACCGCCCTCGAGGACGTGGTCACCGCCTTCGAGGCGCGCCTTCACCGGGCATAGCCTCGTCTCCCGGGAGACGAGGCGGGCCGCTCAGCCGGCGCGATTCAACAGGATGGCTGCGACCATCGTCACGCATCCGAGGGCATGGATGGCAAGGGTCAATTCGATGCTCCGCTTCAGGCGTGGACGCGCTCGTGCTTCGCTCGACATGCCGGACGCCGCACGCAGACCGAGACAAGCGAAAATCACCGCCGGCAGCGCGTACCAGAAGGGCAGTGCCCGGGTCAGGATGGCCGCAGCCGAGGCGATCAGGGAAACCCCGACGAGGCTGCCATACAACCAGCGCGCGCCGCTCACGCCCCAGCGCACCACCAGAGTGCGTTTGCCGGCGCGGCTGTCCGCCTCCATATCCGGGACCTCGTTCATGATCAGGATCGCCGCCGCCCACGCACTCACCGGCAGGCAGAGAAGCGCCGCGCCGGTGTCGATGAAGCCGACCTGCAGCCAGACGCTGCCGAGCACCGGCAGCGCGCCGAAGCCGATCGCGACCGTCGCCTCACCGAGGCCGCGCCCGGACAACTGCACACCGGGAAGCGAATAGAGGATACCAAGCCCTAGCCCCGCGCAGCCCAGCCAAATCACGCCGGGGCCGCGCAACACCGCGAGCAGCGCGCCGAGCAGGAGCGCGGCGGCGCCCAAACCGATCGCAAGGCGGGTCATTTGCGCGCGCGACAGAAGTCCCGCTTGAATGAAACGAGACCCGCCGGTATAGGGATAAATGTGCTCGGTGTTGCCGGCATCCGCGCCGGTGACGTCGTCTCCGACATCGTTGTAGACATTCGCGCCCGCCAGCGTGAGCACCATGATCCCGAGCGTCAGCCCGAATTCAAGGCCGTCGAAGCGGTGATAAGCGGCGCCCGCCCAGGCGGTGCCCACCGCCACGGGAGTCACGGCGGCGATCATGAAGGGAGGGCGCGTGGCGAGAAAGGCACGGCGTATGGCCGCGGCCTTTCCCGGCGCCGCGAGCGCCGGCGATGGCCCGTCGATCGGCCGGTGTGTTCGGACTACCCCGTCATGCATCGGCTGGTCGGCCGGCGTCGAGGATGATCATTGCGAGGCCCGCGGCGTGGCACCGTCGCGGCCAAATTGATAGCGCACGGTGAGGGCGAACAGGTTCACGTTGTCGCTAAAGGGCTGAATGCCGAGCGCCAGGAGATTGGGCACCGACGAGGGCCCCACGCCATCGAGTGCCCAGTCGTTGGAGCGGTAGGTCTCGCGCACGTAGCGAAAATGGATCTGCATGGCGGACGTCCATCGGTAAGCCAAGTCGAGCCGAGTGGAATCGAGCTTGGTCCAGTTTTGTGGAAATGCCTGCTGCAAACCGCCCGCTGTGGTGTCGGTATTGTCGTACGAGGGCGCCAACAGATAGTCCAGGGAAAGTGTCCAACGCTCTTGCGGAACCCAACGTCCGCCGGCACTCAGATTCCAAAAGCGCTGGGCGTCCCCGGCGAGCCACGGGGTCGTATCGGGACCGCTGTAGCCGCTCTGAAGATTGAATAGGCGCTCGTATCCGCCCTCGAGGTACGCGCTCAGCGTATCGCGCGGCGTCCAGGTGAGATTGGTCGACCCGCGCTGCTCATGCACGCTTTGCAGGCCCAACGGCGATGACCGATAGTCGTCCTTGGCGATGGAGCCCTCCACCGACCAGGTCAGCGTGGAGGTCACGGTCCATGCGCCGGTGAGCGTGTAGAACACCCGGTCTCGCGGCGCATAGTCGTATTCGCGGATCAGCGGGCTCTCATCGGGGGGCAGCGCGGCCGCATCGAAGGAGGAGGCTTTGCGCAGACCATTGCCGATCTTCAGCGTGATGCTCAAAGGTGCGATCGGTGTAATCGTGCCGCGACCCCAGCTTTCCGCGTTTTGAGTCCAAGTAACCACCTGGCCCGGCCCATAGTGGATATCATCGAGCTTGCCGCCCACACCGACCTTGATCCAGTGCGCGAGCGCATAGTCCGCGCCGCCGTCGAGGCGTACGCGATCCTCGCTGTAGCGCGGCGTCAGCGCCGTGCCGCCCGGGAAGGTGTCGGTGACGACGTAGGGAAGGGTGAGCGGCGAGGTCTTGTCGTCGTGCCCGTCATACGTGGCGTTGCCGCGCAGACTGAGCTTCGGCAGGGGCCGCGACGCCAATCCCAGCGCGTAGTGGGATAGATGCACATCGCCGTCGAGCGAATCGGGGGTCGGAACCTCCGAGCCGGGCAGCGCGCTCACCGGCAGGAACTCGGCATTTTGCTTGAGAGTGCCGACCGAGGCAGTGAAGGTCAGGGTCGTGCGCCACGGCAGCTGCGCATTGCCGGAGGCGGAGAGCTGCTGCAGCGTATTGCCCGGCGGCGTCGCGAGCTGTCCGAGCGTCGAGCCGGCGAGATCGGAGGGAGAGCGTTGCGAACAGCAGCGAACTGTAGTCGTCGTCGATCCCAGCCCAAATAGCTCACGCGGAACCGCCTTGCGCCCGGCCCAGGCGACGCCGGTCTCGAGAGACTTCGTGACGTAGTCGAACGGCTGCGCCAATTGAGGCCTCGGTCAGGAAGCTTGCGCCGGTGAGCCCGGTACCGTCGTGCTCCTGACGGCGAAACTCGCCGAAGACCGTCCAGCTGGGGCTGGCGAACTACCGGCCGAGCAGTGCGACCGTGGGGCGCTCCGATTCGATGGTGACGGGTGCGAGGCTGGTGCCGAGCGAGCTCATGCCGGCGGTGCCGCCCGCCGACACCCAACCCGCCGGCAGTCCCAGGGTCGAGCCATTCGCCCGGTACGGCGTTGCGCCGGTTCGTAGTGAATATTGGGCTGGCCGTCAGCTCACGCGCAGATCGTTGCGCCCTTCGCGTCCGCCCTCGACGTAGCCGTCGCGCGAGGCGAGCCCCAGGCGGTCGACTCGCCATTCGCATAAGAGCCATCGTCATTGCGATACTGCCCGGAGGCTGCGGCATCGGCGTACGCACCGCGGTGATCGATGCCCGTATAGCGCCCGAAGGTCGGTTCGCCCCGCTGGCGCCGAGCACGCCGAGCTCTGCGTCGCCCGAATAACCCTGCGCGAAGGGACATTGCGTGCACTTCGAGTCGCTCGTATCCGCGCTGGACGGGTCATCGGCCACCGCGGTCGACGAAGCAAATGCCGCGGTGACACCTAAAAGAGCCAGTTGGGTCGGATGAGTTTCATGGTGTGCGCCTACCGCATGAACGCGCGGCCGACGGATGGTTCGAGCCGTGAATCTGCGAAGACAATTGATGCAGCCGCCGGCGAGCAGAAACGCGCTCGGGACCGCCACCCGCCAAGCCTTGCGGCGTATTGACCATCGACGGGTGGCCCGCGCCCTCGTGGCAGGTCTGACAGAGGAACGGAGGCCTCATCTTGAGGAGCCGGCTGCGCCGAGCTCTAGGATCGTGGCAGTTGCTGCAGTCCTCGGTGACGG
>CAVSSU010000008.1:0-34999 GCA_963730565.1 uncultured Gammaproteobacteria bacterium | reverse complement strand
CCACCATTGTCGACCCGAAGAGCTTCGACGAGAAGTCTTTCGTGGATTTCAAGGGACCGGTCTGCATCATCCCGCCGAATTCGTTCGCGCTCGCGAGCACGGTGGAGTATTTCCGGATTCCGCGCACGGTTCTCACTGTTTGTTTGGGAAAATGCGTGACCGGCGATACGCGCCTGGTCGACGCCGATACCGGCGCCTTTGTACCGATCATGGAGATGCGCTGGGGCAAACGCACGTTGGCCTGGGACGGCTGGCGAGTGCGGCCGGCGAAAGTGTCGGCCTTCATGGCGCAGGGCACGCGAGAGGTTTTCGAGCTGCGCACCCGGGCGGGGCTGCGCATTCGGGCGACGGCGAACCATCCTTTTCTGATGCTCAATCGGTGGGTGCCGCTCAGCGATTTGAGGGCTGGTGACCGTATCGCGGTTGCGAGGGAGATTCCCGTCTTCGGAAAGACGCCCATCCCGGATTGGGAGGCGACTCTCCTCGGCTTGATGATCTCGGAGGGGCAGTGCCGTACGCCCGGTCACAGCCCGACCTACACGACGGCGGATCCGGCCTTGGTCGCGCTGCTCGAATCCGCGGTGGCGGCCTCCGGCCTCGGAGAGGTCACCTACAAAGGCCGCTATGGGTATCGATTGGTCAATCGTAAGGGGCGGGGGGGAGTTCCCGAGCGCAATCGCGCCCATCGCTGGCTGCAGGATCTCGAGCTCAACATCGGCGCGGGCGACAAGTTTGTGCCGCAAAGTATCTTCACGGCGCCCGAAGCTTCGGTTCGACTGTTTCTGCAGGCGCTGTTCAGCGGCGACGGCAGCGTTTATCACTCCGATCAGAGCGTTTTCCTCGAGTACTATTCGAAGTCACGGCGGTTGATCGAGGATGTGCATCACCTGTTGCTGCGCTTTGGAATTTTCTCCCTGATTCGCGAGAAGACCACGGCGATCGGGACTCGGGCGTGCAAAATACAGATTACGGACAAGGACCAAGTCCAGCGTTTTGCCGAGAGAATCGGCTTCTCGCCCGGCTCGGTGAAGCAGCGGATGCTCGACGAGGAAGTCCTTCCCATGATTGCCGCGCAGCAGAGGCGCAAGAGCAACTTCGACACGCTGCCGCGGGAGGCTTGGGCGGTTGCCGCCACGGCGGCGCGAGTGGACGGGACGACCTTGAGCGCGCTCGAGATTCGCACCCAGCCGGACCAATCCATGCCGATGTTCGCCGCTGCACGCGTCGCCCTCATGACCGGCGATCCTCATCTCAGCCCTCTCGTCGAGGGACCTCTATGGGATGTGGTCGAGACGATCGAGCCCGCCGGGCTCGAGCAGGTCTACGACATCACCGTGCCGACGCTGCACAACTTCGTCGCCAACGACTTCATCGTCCATAATTCGACCTACGCGCGTTGCTTCAGCGGGGATACCCGGGTCGCACTGGTCGATGGGACCGCGCCGACACTCGAGGAAATGGCAACGCGGCACGCTTCGGGCGAGCTCTTCTGGGGGTACAGCATCGGGCCGAACGGGCGCTTGATCGTGACCTGTCTGGAAGCTCCCCGCTTCATCGGCAGAGATTCTCTGCTCGAGATCGAGCTGGACAATGGCGAGCGTATTCGCGCGACGCCCGACCACTTGTTCATGAGGCGCGACGGCCGCATGGCTGCCGCGAGCGAGCTTCGCCCCCGCGACTCGCTCATGCCCCTCTATCGCGATTTGGCGCGGGGCTATGAGATGGTTTATCAGCCGATCGACGGATTCCTCTATCCGACGCACCGACTGGCCGATGAATGGAACTTGCGGCACGAGATCTACAGCGATACCCCGGGCACTCATCGGCATCACATCGATTTTGACCGGCGGAACAATCGCCCTACGAATCTCCAAAGGATGCCGGCCTCGGAACACATCCGGCTCCACAACAACGAGAGCTATGGGGTCGATTTCGACGTGGAAGCGCACGGCGCGGCGATCAAGGACGCGCTGTTGCGAAGGGCGGCGGATCCGCAGTGGCGTGAGCATTCCAATCGCATCCAATCGGACCGAGCCAAGGATTTTTGGCATGCCGATCGCTACGAATTCATCCGGAAACAGTTGATCGAGGCCCGCCAAAATCCATCCGACGCAACTCGTGAAGCGCACCGACGAGCCACGATTGGGCGATTCTCACGGCTCGGCGAGCGGGCGCGCCATTCTCGCCTGATGACCGGGGCGTGGGCGAAGGATGATGGGGCGCGCCGCACGAGGCAGGCCGAGATCGCCCGGAATATCAATCTACGTTCCGAAGTTTCCGAGGAGGCTGTCCGTCGTGCGTTGGACGATACCGGCTCCATTCGCGGGGCGGCAGCCCTTCTAAAGTGTGATCGATCGGTGTTCCGTCGATTTCCGGAGGTCCTCGACAAATTTAGGGGCACTCCCGCCTATCGCAATCACAAAGTGGTCGCTGTTCGAGAGCTGCCCGGCGATCACGATGTGTACTGCCTCAGCGTTCCCGAAGCCGGTAACTTTGGATTGGAATCGGGCGTTTTCGTCAAGAATTGCGGGATCATCGTCAACGTAACGCCTCTGGAGCCCGAGTGGGAAGGCCACGTCACCCTCGAGTTCTCCAACACCACGCCGCTGCCGGCCAAGATCTACGCGAACGAGGGCGTCGCACAGATGCTGTTCCTGGAGTCGGACGAGGTCTGCGAGACCTCGTACAAGGACCGGGGCGGCAAGTACCAGGGCCAGCGCGGAGTCACGCTGCCGAAGACGTGAGCAGGCGCTTGACGCCGAGCTGCACCATAACGGCGCTCGAGAGGCCGATCGGCCGCCGATAACATGCGCCACGGAAGGTCCTCCGAGGCAGTCGGCGGCGACGATACTGATAGTGGATGTGCTTTGGGATAAACCTTGAGCGCAACGAGGAGCGCGAGAGCCACCAGCACAAAACTCGCGCTGACCGATAGATCGACCGCTTGCAGCGCGACTACTGCCAAAGCCCAGGCTGCCAATGCATACGACATCGACCAGAAGATATTCACGATGGCGGAGGCCCAAGCGTAGGCCAAGTTGAAGACCAGCATAGCAAGCACGGCAAGCAGCGTACCTCCTGCGGCAGTCGCGCCGAAATCGCTCCCCTGCTCCAGTGTAATCGTGAGCAATATCGGGCCGGCCACGATTGGAAAGGCGGATAGCCACCCCGCCACGGTGGGCCCCCACGTGCGCCCCGCCAATGTCACGGCATAGATGAGGCCCGGCACCAGGAATAGTTTCAGTGCCAGAATTCCGGTCATCGGCATGGCCTCCGCATCAGCGGGCGCCGATCAACGCTGCAGCGTCTTGATCCGCATCGCAAACTCGAGTTTGCCGTCGCGGCTGCGCTCCGCCTGCACCGGCACGAAACCCAATGAGGGAGCGAACCACATGCGCAGCACCCGGCTGTCCGTGGGGCTGCGCCGGCTGGCGACGATCACCGTGTCGAGCGTGCCGATCGCAGTCCTGAGCTTCGCGTTTCCTTCGCGCGTGTAGAAGAATTCCTTCATCTGGTCTTTGTCGATGATGTTGAAGGTCGGGGGCAGCGTGCCGTTCTTCAGGTCGAGCATGATCTCGACCTGGATGGACATCAGATCCTGCGCTCCGGGTTTCAATGCCAGATCGATGGGTCTGCCCTCGGATGACCCACGGGCATGCGCGGCTTCCCAGTCGAACTCGAATGCCACGAATGAGGAGCCTTCCTCGCCGCGGTATCGTTTCGGCCGTATGTGATTGTCGACCACGCTGAACCAGCTTTGTTGAGTCACGTCGTGGGAATAGACCAGCCGGAATATCCCGCGGGCGCTGATGGTCCACTTGTAGTGATAGTGCCCCGGCTGTGCGTCCCGCTCCAATTGAAGATCGCTCGTGCCGACCGAGATGTCCCGCCATTCGGCCACGTAATGAGCGGCGAATGGCTCGGGGCCCGCGTTTGCCGGATCGGCCGGCATATCAGTCGAACGCGACGGCGCCGCAGCGAGCGATGCCGCTGCCAGGCACGCGGCCATCGCCATCCGCCGCCCCCGTGTCCCTTGTGCGCCCATCAACGACTCCCTGAGCATCATCGATCCTCGCTGCCATCGTAGAGCACCGGGCCGGAAAGTACCTGATTGTCGAGCCAAGCGCGTCCTCCCGCGTAGCGTAACCGTCCGGTGCAATACCAACGGACCGCCAGGGGATAGATCCGGTGCTCGAGCACATGCACTCGAGCGGCGAGCTGCCCGGCGTCCTCTCCCGGCTCGACCGCCAGCTTGCCCTGGATGACCCGCGGGCCGCCATCGAGCTCGTCGGTCACGAAATGCACCGTGGCGCCATGCTCCTGGTCGTGAGCGTCGAGGGCCCGCTGATGGGTATGGAGGCCCGGATACTTCGGCAGGAGCGAGGGATGGATGTTGAGGATCCGTCCGGGAAAGAGGGCCAGGAATTGCGGGGACAAGATACGCATGAAGCCGGCGAGCACGACCAGGGACGGCGAGTATTCCTGCAAGACCCCGGCGAGCTCGGCATCGTAGGCGATCCGGGCAGCGGTGGGGACGCCACGGCCGGGTGCGGGCAGGGCGCGCGCCGGTATGCCGAGGGCCGCCGCGGTGGCGAGACCCGCCGCCTCTGGTTGGTCGGAGATGACGGCCGCGACGCGATAGCCCATGCGCGGATCGCCGCTCCGCTCGACGAGTGCCCGCATGTTGGTCCCGCGTCCCGAAATGAGGACGGCGACGGGCAATCGATTACCCAAGGCGCTCAAGCGATAAACACCCCGCGGGTGCCCGACCGTACCTCGCCGATCACAAGCGCCGGCTGACCCGCCTGACTCAGGACGGCGATGGCGCGGTTCGCATCGCCCGGAGCGATCTGCACGGTCATGCCGATGCCGCAATTGAACACGCGATACATTTCCTCGTCGGCGACGCGGCCCTCGCTCTGCAGCCAGTCGAATACCGGATCCCGGCTCCAGGAGCGGCGCTCGAGCACTGCTTCCAGTCCCTCCGGAAGCACCCGCGGCACATTGTCGACAAGACCGCCGCCGGTGATGTGCGCGAGCCCGTGCACCCCGATTTCAGCCATCAGCCTGAGCAACGGCTTGACGTAGATGCGCGTGGGGGCCATGAGTCGATCGATCAGCGCAGTTCCCTGGACGGGCGCGGCGACATCGGCGGCGCTGACCTCGAGGATCTTGCGGATCAACGAGAAGCCGTTGGAATGCGGGCCCGACGAGGGCAATCCGAGGATCACGTCGCCGGGGCGCGTGAGCGATCCGTCGATGATGCGATCCTTGTCGACGACGCCCACGGCGAAGCCGGCAAGGTCATAGTCCTTGCCGTGATACATGCCGGGCATTTCCGCCGTCTCGCCGCCGACCAACGCGCAGCCCGCCTGCACGCAGCCCTCGACGATTCCCGCGATGACGCGCTCTGCGACATTCACGTCGAGGGCACCGGTAGCATAATAGTCCAGGAAGAACAGCGGCTCGGCGCCCTGTACGACCACATCGTTCACGCACATGGCGACCAGATCGATGCCCACCGAATCGTGCCGTCCGCTGTCTATCGCGAGGCGCAGCTTGGTTCCGACACCATCCGTGCCCGACACCAGCACGGGCTTGCGGTAGCGCTCGAGCGGGATCTCGACCAGCGCACCGAATCCCCCGATGCCTCCCAGCACCTCGGGGCGCAGCGACCGCTTGACTCGCGGCTTGATGCGCTCGACGAGCTCCTCCCCCGCGTCGATGTCGACCCCGGCGGAGCGATAGGTGACCGGTGTACGCGCAGGCTCTGTCATTCGATTCCCTTGTTCGATTCGGTGGGCTGGATGGCACGCATCCGCCGGCCCGGCGGGCCGGCAAGCTGTGGTATTTTACACCGATAACTTAAGGGCTTACGCGATTACCCCATGGCACGAGACTACCCCGACATTTGGCCTCGATATTTGCATCTTCTGGCGCTTTTGTGCTTGGGCCTCGCCGGCTTTTGTCCGTCGGAGGCGAGCGCCGCGCTGACCCGGGCGGAGCTCTATCAGGCGAAGGTTCCGGTGGCCGATCGGTCCGAAGCCTCCAAGCCAGCCGCCTTCGAGGCCGCGCTGCGCGTCGTGCTGGTGCGGGTGACGGGACGCAGGGCGCCCGAGGAAGACGCCGCCTTCGGGCCGCTGCTCGGCAATGCGCGTCGCTACGTTCAGCAGTATCGCGACACCCAGGATGGACAGCTGTGGGTGTCCTTCGACGCGGCCGCCATCGATCGATGGTTGGCGCAGAACAACCAGCCGCTGTGGGGAAGGGAGCGGCCCTCGACCTTCGTCTGGCTCACCGTGCCGGGGGGCGCGTCGGCGGGATCCGTCGTCACGGCGGAGGACACCTCGGACATGAAGACCGCGATCGATGCGGCCGCCTACCAGCGCGGGGCACCGGTGATCTGGCCGACTGCTGCGGAGTTGCAGCGTAACCATCTCGACTATTCGACCGTCGCCTCCGCGAGCGCCGCCACCCTGGCGGCTCATGGGAGCGGGGGCGAGGCGACGCTGATCGGACGTGCGAGCGCCGGGGGCGCCGGGGGCGTGCGGTGGACCTTCTTGTATCAGGATCGGAGCAGCGAGTTTTCCGGGGCGCCCGCCGAGGGCATCAATCGCGCCGCCGATACCTATGCGGGCCTGTTCGCCGTGAGCGGTGCCGCGGCGCCTGCGGTCATCGAAGTGGGTGGCGTGAACGATCTGGCGGATTACGCCTATGTGCAGAGCTATCTTGAATCGCTCGCGTTCATCTCGCACGTCGGCGTGGAGAGCTTGAGCGGCAACGTGGTCCGATTCCGACTGACCACCCGCGGCGGCGCGGAGGCGCTCCAAAATGCACTTCCCCTGAGCGGCCGCTTGCAGCCGCAGAGTGCCGGGGAGAACGGCATCCAACGATTCGAGCTGCGTCATTAGCCCCCGTGAATCGATGGCTGCGACAAATACCGAATGTCATCAGCTCACTCAGGATTCTCCTGGTGATACCGATCGCGTTCGCCCTGCTTCGAGGCGACCACATCACGACCCTCGCCCTCTTTTTCGCGGCGGCTGTCTCGGACGCGGCTGACGGCTTTCTCGCGAAGCGATTCGGATGGCGGACCACGCTCGGAGGCATTCTCGACCCGGCCGCCGACAAGCTGTTGCTTGCGACCGTCTTCATCGTGCTCGCGGTGCTGCATCTGGTGCCCGCGTGGCTGATGGCGGCGGCCGTGGCGCGCGACATCATCATCGTGCTGGGCGCGATCGCGTATCGGCTGTGCTTCGGTCCCATCACGGCGCGTCCCAGTGTGGTGAGCAAGCTGAACACGCTGTTCCAGGCGATCTACATCCTGAGCGTGATCGGGCGCCAGCAGTTCTTCGTGCCGCCTGCGTGGCTCGTGCTCGCGCTAGGCGCGCTGACGTTCGTGACCATAGTCGTCAGCGGCCTCGACTACGTGCTTCGGTACGGGCAGGCAGCCCTGCATGAGGCGAATTCCCGGAACTCCGGCCTGTCCGCCGACCGGTCCAGGCTCACATGAAGCAGCTTCCGCTCGGCGTCCGCCCACGCGCCCACGCGGTGTTCGCAAGCTTCGCCGCCGGCCCGAACACCGAACTCGTGGCGGCGCTCGAGGGACCGGGCCGCGATCCTCTCTGGCTATGGGGCAACAGCGGCTCCGGCAAGACGCACCTGCTGCAGGCCGTGTGCGCTCAAGCCGGCGAGGGAGCGGCGTATTTCCCGCTCGACCGGTCGGCGAGACTCCCGCCGGAAGCGCTCGGAGGCTACGCGCGCTGCCGGGTGCTGTGCATCGACGATGCGCACGCCGTTGCCGGCGATCTCGACTGGGAACGGGCGCTGTTCCGTTTGTTCAACGAGGCGTCCGAATCGCAGTGCCGGCTGATTTTCGCGGCAGCGGCGGCGCCGCGGCAGATCGGCTGGCGGCTCGAGGACTGGAGCTCGCGCGCGGGCGCGTGCGTCGTCTACCACGTGCGCGATCTCGACGAGGCCGGCCGCGGCGAGGCGATGCGTCTTCGCGCCAAACAGCGCGGCCTCGAGCTGCCCGCGGAGACCTTGGACTACCTGATGAAACGCATGCCGCGCGATCTGCGCTCCTTGTTCGACATCCTCGACGAGCTCGACGAGGCCTCATTGGTCGCGCAACGCCGTCTGACGGTGCCTTTCATTCGAGACGCCCTCGAGAAGCACGCAGGTAAAGAACCATAGAGCAGAACCAGGCGAACACCAGCAGCAGACTGAGAGATCCCACCGCGCGCGCCGCCGGATTGACCAGGAGCTCGGTGACCGCGAAGGCCACATAGGGCACGGCGAACAGACTCGCCCACGCGTAGGTGTAGCGGCGTCCGCGCACCAAGCCCGGCAACGGCGCGAGGAGCGGCGCGGCCGCCACGACGCAAAGCAGCCACGGATACCCGGCGGTGTACCAACACAGCAAACTCGCCGCGACCGCGACCCAAAGGCTTAACGTCGCGCGTCGGGCTTTCTCGGCGAAGCTCAAGCGGTGCGCTGCAGCCGGGACGCGAGCGAGGCCACGCGTGCGCCCAGCGCCTGAGCGATATCCCGCTCGACATCGGCCAACGTGCCGTGCCCGCTGGCGGCTGCCACGTGACTTGCGCCGTACGGAGTTCCTCCGCTGCGCGTTCCGGAGAGCCCCGGGTGACTGTAGGGCACGCCCACCAAGTACATGCCGTGATGGAGCAAAGGCAGCATCATCGACAGCAGCGTCGACTCCTGGCCGCCGTGCATGGTCTGCGTCGAGGTGAACACCGCGGCCGGCTTGTCGATCAAGGCGCCCGACATCCAGAGCGCACTCGTGCCGTCCCAAAAATGCTTGAGGGGGGCCGCCATGTTGCCGAATCGGGTCGGACTGCCGAGAATCAGCCCGCTGCAGCTGTGCAGATCCTCATGGGTGGCGTAGGGGGGCCCTTCGTCGGGCACTTGCGGATCGGAGCGTTCGATGGTCGTCGCGATCGGCGCCACGGTGCGAAGACGCGCTTGCATCCCGGCGACCGTCTCCACGCCGCGGCATATTTGGCGTGCCAGGGCGGCCGTGCTGCCTTGGCGCGAATAATACAAAACCAGAATTTCGTGCATGGTTGCTTCCCGCGGGAAATTGCGCCGTTTTGCGCCGGGGTGCTGCGTCGGCGCAACGAATTATTTGCAGCGGATCGCCGATTGTCCAGGGTCCGGTGGTTTGACGGCCCATCAGGCTGTTGCTAGTGTCCTCGCAAGTATGTTGCGCCTGATTGCTGTGTTCGTGGGTATTCTCAGCTTGTTGGGCTGCCACGGCCCTCCCGTGCAGGAGATGAGCGATGCGCGTCAGGCCATCGCCGCCGCCACCGCGGCGGGCGCGCCTGCGTCGACCTCGCCCGACCTGTACGCGGCCAAGGCTGCCATCGAGCGAGCTCAAAACCATCTCGAGGCGAGAGAGTACGTGCGCGCGCGTCTGGCCGCTCTGGAAGCCAAGCGGCATGCGGCCGCGGCGCTCAACGCCACCAGCGCCAATCAGCACGGGGATGGCCAGCCCAAAATACCCGTTTCGCCCTGACCGCCCGGGCTTCGCGGCGATTTCATGAGCCGGGTGACTCGTCGATTCCGTATTGCGGGAAAGGTGCAGGGCGTGTATTTCCGTCACAGCACCCGCGGCGAGGCAGAGCGGTTGGGGATCGCGGGATATGCCGAGAACCTGGCCGATGGGTCGGTCGAAGTGCTGGCTCACGGCGCAGCGGAGGCGGTCGAGGAGCTTCGGCGCTGGCTGCACCAGGGACCGAGGAGCGCGCGTGTCGATAGCGTCGCGGAGCTGACGGTCGAATTCGAGGAGCGTCTCGCGTCCGAGCCCAAGTTCGAGGTCCGATAGACGGTCAGAAGCGCCAGACGCGCTGCCAGCGCTGCATCACCAGAGCGGGGTAGGTGTTGCGGCCGATGCTGCCGTTGTAGCGCGCGAGCGCGCGAGCCCAGTTCAGATGCTCCGCGCGCAGGTAAAAGCGCAAAATCTCGCACCCCATCCGGATATTGGGTGCGATCCGGACCAGCTGGTTCTGCACGCCCAGCTGGCGCGGCCAGAAGGGCATCACCTGCATCAGGCCGACCGCCCCCGCCGGTGAGACCGCCCAGGAGTCGAATCGGCTCTCCACATCGATCATCGCCATCACCAAATCGGGCGGAAGCGCGAGCGTCGGATCGCGTCTGGACTCGCAGTAGACATGATCGAGAATGCTGATGCGATCCTCGTGCGAGGGAACGTAAGGCGCCAGCTTGGGTTCCATGGCCTTGTACCAGACCTCGGACTCGTACTTGTCGATGAAGCAATCATGGCTGACCATGATCCTTTCCAAGAGCTCCTTGAGCTCCGGGTCGCGCTGCTGATCGGCGCGCGCCGCTGCCGGCAGCGCGTTGCCGAGAATGAGGGCCAAGACCGGCCCCAGAAAACAAATTGCGCGGCGCGGTGGCACGCTCTGCCTCAGCGGTTCATCTGGTTCCGAACATAGGCTACGGCATCCGCGGCCGAGATTTCCGTGGATTGCGTCGCGCGGCGGTGCCGGTATTCGAGCTTTCCTCCCGCGAGGCTCCGGTCGCCGATGACGATGCGGTGAGGTATCCCGATGAGCTCGGCATCCGCGAATTTCACGCCGGGCCGTGCGTCGCGATCGTCGAGCACGACATCGATTCCCGCGGCCATGAAATCCTCGTAGAGCCGGTCCGCCGCGACGCGCACCGGTTCGGACTTCTGATAATTGATCGGCACCAGGACGACGTTGAACGGCGCGAGCGGCTCCGGCCAGATGATGCCGTTGGCGTCGTGATTCTGCTCGATGGCCGCCGCGACGACGCGGGTGACGCCGATGCCATAACAGCCCATGTACATGGTGACGGACTTGCCGCCTTCGTCGAGTACGGTCGCCTTCATGGCCTCGCTGTACAACTGCCCGAGCTGAAAGATGTGCCCGACTTCGATGCCACGGGCGATCTCGAGCTCGCCATTGCCCGCCGGGCTCGGGTCTCCCGGCTGCACATTGCGGATGTCCTTCGTTGCGGGTTCGGGCAGATCGCGCCCCCAGTTGACGCCGGTGAGGTGCACGTCGTGCTCGTTCGCCCCGCAGACGAAATCGGCGAGATGGGCGGCGGCAAGATCCACGTAAACGCTGCCGGTGAGGCCGATCGGCCCGATCGACCCGGGGTCGCAACCGGTCGCCTGACGGACGCGTTCGGCGCTCGCCATGCGCAGCGGGTTGGCGACGCCTTCGAGCTTCTGGGCTTTCACCGCGTTGAGCTCATGATCGCCGCGCAGCACGAGGGCCACCACTCCGCCTTCGCTGCCGTCCACCATCAGGGTCTTGACGCATTGCTTCGCCTCGATCCCGAGGAACGCCGTGAGCTCGGCGATGGTGTGCGCGTTCGGCGTCGCCACTTTGGCGAGCGGTTGCGCGGCGGCAGGACGCGGCCCCGACGGCGCCACGGTCGCCGCGGTCTCCATATTGGAAGCGTAGTCGCCCGCGGTGGAGAAGACGATCGCGTCCTCTCCGGAGTCCGCAAGCACGTGAAACTCCTGCGAGACGTTCCCGCCGATGCTGCCGGCGTCCGCCTGCACCGCGCGGAACTTGAGGCCCATGCGGGTGAAAATGCGCGTGTAGGCCTCGTACATGAGGCGGTAGCCCTGCGCGAGGCTGGCCTCATCGATATGGAACGAATAGGCGTCCTTCATCAGGAACTCGCGCGCCCGCATCACGCCGAATCGGGGCCGTATCTCGTCGCGGAACTTGGACTGAATCTGATAGAAATTCACCGGCAGCTGCTTGTAGCTGCGCAGCTCCCGGCGCGCGATGTCCGTGATGACTTCCTCGTGGGTCGGGCCATAGGCGAATTCCCGATCGTGGCGATCCTTGAAGCGCAGGAGCTCCGGCCCGTACTTGCTCCAGCGGCCCGATTCCTTCCAGAGCTCGGCCGGCTGCACCGTCGGCATGCACAGCTCCAGGGCGCCGGCCCGGTCCATTTCCTCCCGAATGATCCGCTCGGCCTTCTTCAGGCTCTTCAGACCGATCGGCAGCCAGGAATAGAGCCCGGCGGCGAGGCGGCGGATCATGCCGGCGCGCAGCATGAGTTGATGGCTGATGACCTCGGCGTCGGCCGGAACGTCTCGGAGCGTCGAGATGGGATACTGGGATAGGCGCATGGGCGCGTATCTTACATCAGCCTCTCGGGCGGAATACTCGGGCGGGGTCCTGTATCATGCAGGCCCATGAGCGACGTTGAGGATCGAGAATCCCGGCCCCGCGGGGTGTACTGGCTGCCGAACTTGCTCACCACCGGGGCATTGTTCGCGGGCTTCTACGCCATCGTGGCTGCGATCGATTGGCGATTCGACCACGCAGGCGTCGCCGTGTTCGTTGCCATGCTTTTCGATGGCCTGGACGGCCGCGTCGCCCGATGGACGCATACCGAAAGCGCCTTCGGCAAGGAATACGACAGTCTTTCCGACATGGTGTCCTTCGGGCTGGCGCCCGCCATCGTGACGTACCAGTGGGGTGTGGCACGGATCGCCGAATACGGGCCGCTCTGGCGCCGGCTCGGCTGGTTGGTGTGCTTTTTCTACGCAGCGGCGGCCGGGCTTCGGCTCGCACGGTTCAATTCCCGCTCGGCCGGTCAGGACAAGCATTATTTCGAGGGACTACCAAGCCCGTCCGCCGCGGCCATCGTGGCTGCCTTGATCTGGCTGGCGAGCGACAAGGTCAATATCGGGTTGCCGGGACTGATCGTGGCTTTTGTGGTCACCGCCTGCGCCGGCGCACTGATGATCAGCCGCTTCGCCTTCTATAGTTTCAAGCACGTCGATGCCAGCGCGCGGGTGCGATTCACCCAGATCGTGCTGGTTCCGGTCGCCTTCGTATTGATCTTCCTGTACCCGGCCATCATGCTGCTCGTGATATTCGGGACCTACGCGCTCTCCGCCCCGGCCGTATGGCTGTATCGCAAGCTCTTTCGCCGGCGGGCGCGCAACCTGCCGACCCCCGCATGAATCCGGCGCTGCGCAAGGAATACCTCAAGGCCCTGGGCATCACGCCCTGGGTGTTGCGGGCGGGGCCGCCGAGCGCACCGCTGCGGGCGCCGCAAGCCCCGCCCCTGGAGGAGAATCTCGGTTGGGAACAGTTGCGCAGCCGAGTTGCCGCCTGCACGCGCTGTGGCCTCAGCAAGACTCGCACTCAAACCGTATTCGGTGTCGGCGACCCGAACGCCGACTGGCTGGTGGTCGGAGAGGCGCCCGGCGCCGAGGAAGACCGCCGTGGCGAGCCCTTCGTCGGCCGCGCAGGTCAGCTCCTCGACTCCATGCTGCGCGCCATCGGTCTTGCGCGCGGACAGGTCTATATCGCCAACGTGCTGAAGTGCAGGCCGCCGAACAACCGGGATCCGGCGCCGGCCGAGAGCGCCGAGTGCCTGCCTTATCTCGAACGGCAAATCGCGCTGCTCAAGCCGAAGATCATGCTCGCGGTGGGCCGCATCGCCGCGCAAAACCTGCTCAAGACGGACTCGCCGCTCTCCAAGTTGAGGCAGCAGGAGCACCGCTTCGGCGCCGCCCGCGTACCGTTGGTCGTCACCTATCATCCCGCCTACCTGCTGCGCACGCCGACCGACAAGCGCAAGGCCTGGGAGGACCTCAAGTTCGCGCGCGAGGTGTGTGCCCGTGTCGAGCGTTAAGCGCGAGCGCGAGCTGCCCGCCGCCGATATCCGGCCGATGAACGAGCTGGACATTCCCGTGGTCGGCGTGATCGAGCGGGCGGGCTATCAGTTTCCCTGGAGCGAAGGCATTTTCCGCGACTGCCTGCGGGTGGGCTACGTCTGCCGGGTGGTGGAAGTGGACGGCGACATGGCGGGATACGGCATCATGTCCGTCGGCGCCGGCGAGGCGCATATCCTGAATGTCTGCGTTCGCGAGGAATATCGGCGCCGGGGCCTCGCCCGCCGAATGCTGGTGTATCTCCTGGATCGGGCGCGGATCGCCGGCATGTACGAGGCCTTCCTCGAGGTTCGCCCCTCCAACACCGTGGCGTCGCGGCTGTACCGCTCCCTGGGCTTCGAGCAGGTGGGAGTCCGAAAGGGCTACTACCAGGCGGCGGGTGGCCGCGAGGATGCGGAGGTGCTGCGCCGGATGCTCTACCCCGAGGGCGGATCGCCGGGCTGAGCGCCGAGATCGAAAAATCATGACGAGCGACCCCATTGCCGACCACGTGAGCAAGAGACGTACTTTTGCCATCATCTCCCACCCGGATGCGGGCAAGACCACGCTCACCGAGAAGCTGCTGCTGTTCGGGGGCGCGATCCAGATGGCGGGAACCGTGAAGGGACGCAAGGCGACGCGCCATGCGACCTCCGACTGGATGCGCCTCGAGCAGCAGCGCGGCATCTCCGTCACCTCCTCGGTGATGCAGTTTCCTTTCGAGGACTGCATCGTCAATCTGCTCGACACGCCGGGCCACGAGGACTTCTCGGAGGATACCTACCGGACCCTGACGGCGGTCGATTCCGCGCTGATGGTCATCGATTGCGCCAAAGGCGTCGAGGAACGCACCATCAAGCTCATGGAGGTCTGCCGGCTGCGCGACACGCCGATCATGACTTTCGTGAACAAGCTCGATCGAGACGGACGCTCTCCCATCGAGCTGTTGGATGAGATCGAGCGGGTCCTCAAGATCGAATGCACGCCGGTCACCTGGCCGATCGGCATGGGACGGGAGCTCCTCGGCGTGTATCACCTGCTCGAGGACAAGATCTACGTGTACGTGCCGGTGGAGAAGGGGCGCGTCGGCACCCACGAGACCATCGACGGCCTCGCGAGCGCGGAGGCCAAGTCGCTGCTCGGCGACCGCTACGCCGATTTTCTGGAGGAAGTCGATCTCGTGCGCGGTGCGAGCCCGCTGTTCGATGTCGAGCGCTACCTCGCGGCGCGGCAGACGCCGGTGTTCTTCGGCTCGGCGGTCAACAACTTCGGCGTGCGCGAGCTCCTGAGCGCGTTCGTCCATCACTCGCCGGGTCCCAGGCCGCGCATCGCGATCGAGCGCCGCGTCGACCCCGGGGAGCCGAAGCTGACCGGCTTCGTATTCAAGATCCAGGCGAACATGGACCCCGGGCATCGCGACCGGATCGCCTTCATGCGGCTCTGTTCCGGCCGCTACACGCGCGGGATGCGCCTGCGTCACGTGCGCCTGGAGAAGGAGATCCGTGTCGCCGATGCGCTCACGTTCCTCGCCGCCGACAGGAGTCAGGCGGAGGAGGCCTATGCGGGCGACATCATCGGATTGCACAATCACGGCACCATCAACATCGGCGACACGTTCACGGAGGGCGAGCGCCTGACGTATACCGGCGTGCCGAACTTCGCCCCCGAGATCTTTCGCCGCGCCGTGCTCAAGGATCCGCTGCGCATGAAGGCCCTGCAGAAAGGACTGTCGCAGCTTTGCGAGGAAGGCGCGACGCAGCTGTTCAAGCCGCTGCGCAACAACGATCTCATCCTCGGCGCAATCGGGCAATTGCAGTTCGAGGTGGTGGCTTTCAGGCTGCAGGACGAATACAGCGTCCAATGCGTGTTCGAGCCCATCAACGTCGCAACCGCCCGATGGATCAGGCTCGAGGATCAAAAGCGGCTCAGCGAGTTCCGCGACAAGGCCTACGACAACCTCGCGCTCGATCATGCGGGAGAGCTCGTGTACCTCGCGCCCACGCGCGTCAACCTCCAGCTCACCGAGGAGCGCTGGCCGCAGATCGTCTTCACCAAGACGCGCGAGAACCTCGCTGCCTGAGCCCCGGCGTCGCGTGATTCAAGGCGATGAATCGGCCTCCAGCGCTTCGAGTCTCGGGCCTTCAATTCTGCCGATCTTGAGCGACGTGTCGTAGAGCACGACCCCGAACAGGCTCACGGCGAGAGCCAAGGCAATGAAGGCCTTGACGTGACGCGATTCAAACGTGCGGATCGCGGAGGCGAATGCGGCGAGCGCCAGGAGCGCGGCCACGAGGATGATGGCGTCGACGCTCGCGCGCTGCCAATAGCTTCCGCCGAGGTGCAGCCACATGCCGAACTCATCGAAGGTGAGCGCCATCGCGATCCCGTAGACCAGGGCCGCCCCGCGGAGGCTGCGGCCGCTCGGGATGCGGAACAGCAGATAGGCGCCGACGCCGGCCAACAGGAATATCCCGTAATTCAGATGATGGACGTGCGTGCCGCGCAGGAAAAAATACAGGTTCGGCATGCGGCGCGACATGATCAGGAAAACCACGGTGCGAGCGGCAATGAAGGTGAGGATGAAGCCGAACAGCGCGTAACGGGCGAGCCGGGTGGAAAGCGCCGCGACCGGGTCGGCGCCGGGCACGGCCCGTGTGGCGTCCGAGGGTGCGTCGCCCATGGCCGCTACGATCCGTCCACGCCGGCTTCAGTGTAGAGTGCCGCGTACTCGACGCGAATCGTCTTCTTGTTCAGCTTGCCGACACTGGTCTTCGGGATGCTCTCCACGATGAGAATCCGGTCCGGCAGTTGCCACCGGCTGAACGTTCCCGCGAGATGCTCGAGGAGCTCTTCCGGGGTGGCGCGCCGGGCCGGCTCCAGCACCACGAGGGCGAGCGGCCGTTCCTGCCACCGCGGATGGGGCACACCGACGACCACTGCTTCCCGCACCGCCGCGTGCCCGACCAGCGCGTTCTCCATGTCGATGGAGGAGATCCACTCGCCGCCGCTCTTGATGACATCCTTGAGCCGGTCCGTGAGCTTGAGATAGCCATGGGCGTCGATGGCACCGAGGTCTCCCGAGCGCCAGTAGCCGTCGACGAACCGATCGGCCGACTCGGGCATGTTGTGATAGGAGGTGGCGACCCACGGGCCGCGCGCGCAGATCTCGCCCACGGATTCGCCGTCGTGAGGAAGCTCTCTGCCGTCCTCCGCGAGAATCTTCACGTCCACGCCGATGCCGGGCAGTCCCTGTGTGCGCCTCACGTTCCATTCCTCCTCCGCGGTGAGCCGTCCGCGCAGCGTCGCCTTCAGCCGGTTCACCGTGAGCAGGGGGCTCGTCTCGGTGCTTCCGTATGCATGAATGATTTCGGCGCCGGTGAGCTCGTGCCAGCCGATCATGAGCGACAGCGGCGCCTCGGAGCCGCCGCACAAGAGCCGCAACCCGCGCAAGCAGGGCTTGATGGGAAGGGTTCGGATGTAGTTCAAGAGTGGGGTCAGGATCGATGGCACGCCGCTCGCGAGGGTCACTCCCTCCGCGACGATCGAGTCGATCAAAAATGCGGCATCTTCCGTGGAGTATCTGCCGGGCAGCAGGATTTTGTTGGCCATCAAGGTGGCGGCTTGCGGCAAACCCCAGCCCTGCGCATGAAACATCGGTGTGATCAGCATCGTGCAGTCGTCCATCGTCATTCCGACCATGGCGGCGAGATTCAGGGAATGCAAATAAATGGAACGGTGCGAGTAGTAGATCCCCTTGGAGCGGCCGGTCGTGCCGCTGGTGTAACAGGCGGCGTAGGCCGATCGCTCATCGATCATGGGCCAATCGGTGAGCGGGACGGCGGCCGCCAACAGGTCCTCGTGGTGATGCAGCGGCGAGAGCGACGTGTCGAGCTCACGCAGGGGTCTGTCCGTCATGACGATCCAGGCCTTGACGCCGGGCAGGTGCGGCGCGAGCGCCTCGGCCAGCGTCAGCATCGACTCGTCCACGCAAATGTGGGTCGCTTCGCTGTGGTTGACGATATAGCTCAGCTCGTCCACGGAGAGGCGCAAATTCAGTTGCAGGAGCACTGCCCCCAACCCGGGAATTGCGTAGTAAAGCTCGAAATAGCGGCGGCTGTTCCAATCGAGCACTCCGACCCGGTCCCCCGGGCCGACGCCGAGCGAACGCAGGGCGTTGGCCGCGCGCCCCACGCGCTCGTAGCAATCTCGATAGGTGCAGCGATCCCATCCGCCGGCGGCGTTGCGGTAAAGAATTTCCTGATCGCCGTAGGTGCGCGCCGCATGCCGGATGAGCGTCGTGGTGTTCAGCGGGAAGTCATCGCCCATCGTGGACGGGCATCCGGTCACGAGGGCGTGAGTCACCGTGCCATTTTGCTCATTCATCCCCGCCGACGCTCCTTTGCCGCGGACAGTATCCCACGCGGCTTGAACGCGCGCACCCGGGCGATGAACCATCGCTCTGCGCCCGGGCGCCGGCTTGCGCCGTAGCGAAGGCGCGAATAGCGCCTCAAGAGCGCACCTGCGCGGGCGCCGAGGTCGGGCCGCTCGATCGCGACGCGCCTGGCGAAGGCCTCGGCACCCTCCGACGGGCGCCGTGCCAGTCCCGCCGCCGCAAGTTTGCGGCAGAGTTTGCCGTAGGCACGGAGCACGGGGTCCTTCGGGTCGGGGCGTTGCTCGCGCCGGATCTGCCAGGTGAGCCAGACGAACACCAGCGCCAAGCCCGCTCCCATCACCATCGCGATCTTCTCGCCGTCCGGATCGGGAATTCCGAGACTGCTCAGCAGCCTGTCTTGCGATCGCTGATCGAAGCGCAAGATTCGCTCGCGCCACAGCTGGCGCAGCGCATCGAATTGCAGCCGCGCGTCCGAAAGCCAGGAAAGCGGTCGGCGCCAGGGGCCCGCCAGGCGCGCGCTCGATGCCAGCGCACCCTCCAAACCGGGCTCCACGCGGCCCGGAGCGACCGCGGAGGTGGGATCGAAGCGCATCCATCCACGCCCCTCGATCCAGGCCTCGTCCCAGGCGTGCGCGTCGCTTTGGCTCACGATCCAATAATCCGCGAATCGATTGTAGGTGCCGCCGTGGTAGCCGGTGACGACCCGGGCGGGAATTCCCGCGGCACGCAGCAGCGCGGCGAAGGCCGATGCGTAGTGTCCGCAGAAGCCGCGCTTGGTATCGAACAGGAACTCGTCGATCGAATTCACACCGAGCGGCGGCGGCTCCAGGGTGTAGAAGAACGGCTGGCGGCGAAAAATGTCGAGCACCGCATTCACGTAGCCCAAATCGTCGGGATGCGCGCGGCGGAGCTCCTCCGCGAGCTCCCGGCTGCGGGGATTTCGCTGCGCGGGCAGGCGCGTGTCGCGGCGGCGCATGGCATCACTCAAGGGCGCGGTCGGTTGAACGTGCGTGTGCGAGGTGATGCTCACGTCGATGGGGTGCGAGAGCAGCGCGGGCCGCACCAGCATGTCATCGCTCGTGAGGTAGGCGTCGCTCAGATTCCACCGGTCCGGCCAGTCGAGCGCGAAGATCCAGTTGTGCTGGTTGGGCTCGAGGCTGACGACGTAATCGTAGCCGGGGCCGCTCGGGGCGAGGTCGGGTCCCGTGCTGCGGAAGGCGACGCTGCGCCGCCAGGTGCGGCCGTCGAAGTCGTGCAGCACCGGGCCGCGCCAATAGCGTTCGGCCGCCGGCGGGGTCGTTCCCTGGAAACGCACGCGGAAGGCGATGTCGTCCGACAGGGCGAGATCGGTGATGTCGCCCGGGCTCATGGTATCGCTCAAGCCGGTCTCCGCGCCGCGCGCGTCCGAGGGCACGCGCCACAACGGCCCGTCGAACCTCGGGAAGAACAACCAGAGGACCAGGGCGAGCGGCAGCGCCTGAGCCGAGATGCGGGCCGCATAGCGGGCGTTGCGCCGCCAGCCGCTCGATTGTGCGGAATGGGTGAGACGGAGCAGCGTCGTGCTCGTGAGCCAGGAAACGGCGAGCAAATAGGCGAGCAGCCAGAACGACTCGCTCGTCAGCAGCGCGGCGAGGCACAGGAAATAAACGATCAATGCGACGACGTGGAGGTCGCGCCGCGACTCGGTCTCGAACAGCTTGAGTCCCGCGACGAGACTCAGCAGTGCGGATCCCGCGGCGACGCCGTTGAAGGTATGAAGTTGCAGGAACAGGATCGCGATGGAGGCCACCGCGACGCCGATCCGGATCGCGCGCGAAGGCGCCGCGTAACCGCGGGCGCAGAGCGCAAGCCGGATGGCGATGGCGGCGGCGACCGTGGCGAGCAGCCAAACGGGAAGCGAGGTCGTGTGTACGACGAGCGCGAGCACCAGGCAAGCGGACATCCAGCGCAGCTGCTCGTAGGTGACCCGGGTGGAGGAAGGCGCCGCGAGCTTCATGTCGGCGGCACCCCGTGGCAGGCGAGCGCACGCAGGCACCGCCAGCGATGAGCGGGGCCCCGGCCCGGCGGGATCTCGACCCCCGGGATCCTGAGGCCGTAGAGACGCTGATGGCCGGTCTCGCTTTCCGCGATCCAACGGGAGAGCTGCGACAACCGCGTCTCGGTGTCGAGCCCCTCGAGTGACGACCATTCGAGCCACTCCGGCCGGGCCTTGAGGTCGCTGTAGACCCGCACTGCCGCCTCGCCGCCGCGGGCGAGCGTCTTCCACGCCATGTGCTTCAGGGGAATGCCCGGCGTATAGGAACGCAGTCCCGCGAAGTCCTCCTCGCCCCGCGATTCGGAGCGCGCCGCTTCGCCGGACGCCGCGGTGACCGCCGGCAGCGGCCGGTTGCCGCCGGGAGCCGGCGCGACAAATGCCGTGAGCGGCGCCTGCACGTAGGTCCAGGCCCGGAACCAACCGAAGGGGTAGGTGGTCCGCAGCTCGAATTGATTCCAGCGGCTCACGCCGCGATGCGCGACGGGCACCGCCAGCATGACCTCTTCGTAGCCGCCGATCGCCACGCTTCGCGTCGCCACGACGAGCGCGCGCGGCGAGTCAGAGGCCGTGTCGAGGCGCACCTCGACATCGCGGCGATCGACCGCGCTTTCGTTGCGCAGCATGAAGAAGAAAAGCGCGTCCGCTCCGGCGAGGGCGTCGACCTCGAGCTTCACGTCCACCGTGAGGCCCAGGAGATTGCGATGACAGTGATGCATGGCGACCAGGACCGTGCTCACCATGAAGAAGGCGAATGCGAGCCCCAGGTTGCTGGAGTAATTGAGCCCCGCGATCAGCATCGCGATCAACAAGGCGGTCAGCATCAGGCCGAACCAGGTCGGGACGATGTAGATGCGCCGCCGCTCGATCTTGACCGGCAAATCGTCCAGGCCGTGGCGGCGGGCGGACCAGGCCCTGATTCGAGCGATGGCCGTGTCCCGGAATCGCCGCAATTCAGGTCTCGCTCAAGGGACCGGCACGGCCTCGAGCAGGCGGGTTGCGCTGGTCGGACCTAAGTCGCTCTGCTCGAGGCGATGCTCGACGACCGCGCCGAAGACGGCCTGCACGTGCTCGGGGATCACGGCGCTGCGCCCGCAGATCAGCGCCCAAGCGCGCGCCGCGCGCAAAAGTCCAATCGCCGCCCGCGGCGACAGCCCGGCGTTGAGGCCCGTAGCACTGCGCGTGTGCGCCACCAAGGCCTGCACGTAGTCGAGCAGCGCGGGCGCGACATGGACACCCAGAACAGCCTGCTGCAGCGCCTGAAGCGCGTCCACGCCCAACACGCCCTCGAGCGAATTGACCAATTCGCGCCGATCCGTACCGCTCAGCAACTCCCGTTCGGCGGCGGCGGCCGGATAGCCCAGATGCACGCGCATCAGGAATCGGTCGAGCTGGGATTCCGGCAGCGGGAACGTGCCCACCTGTTCCTGCGGGTTCTGCGTGGCGATGACGAAGAACGGCTCGGGCAAGGGCATCGATTGCCCGTCGATCGTCACCTGCCGCTCCTCCATGGCCTCGAGCAACGCGCTTTGCGCCTTCGGCGAGGCGCGATTGATCTCGTCGGCCAGCACCAGCTGCGCGAAGATCGGTCCTCGCTGAAAGCGGAACGTCCCGGTGTCGCGCTCGTAGATCGACACGCCGAGCACGTCGGCGGGCAACAGATCGCTGGTGAATTGGACCCGCTGGAAGGTGAGACCGAGCGTCTTGGCGAGTGCGTGAGCGAGCGTGGTCTTGCCCACCCCGGGGATGTCCTCGATCAGCAGGTGCCCTCTTGCCAGGAGGCAGGCCAGGCACAGGCGGATCTGCTCATCCTTGCCGAGAATGATGCGGTTGATCTGCGCGAGCACCGCCGCGATTGCCGGTCCGGGGGCACGGGTCTCTGAGGCGTTTGGCGCCGGCGGATTCATGGGTCCTGGAGCCTTTTGACCCTCGCGATTTGCTTGGCCAGCTGCTCGATCTCGATACGCAGCTCCGTGAGCCGCGCCTGATCCTTGGCGACCACGTCCGCCGGGGCGTTCCTCGCGAAATCCTCGTTGGAGAGCTTGACGTGCAGCTTGCCGAAATCGGCCTCGGCCCGCCCGAGGCGCTTCGCCAGGCGGTCGAGCTCCGCCTTCGGATCGATGAGACCCGCCATCGGCACCAATATCTCGAGCGTTCCCACCAGGGCGGCGGCCGAGATCGGGGCAGCCTCGGATTCGCCGAGCACACGCGGTTCGCCGATGCCCGCCAGCCGGGCGAGGTAGTGCCGATTGCGCTCCAGATACTCCCGATCCGTCGCGCCGGCATTCTGCAGCAGCACATCCAGGCGGCGGCTCGGAGGGATGTCCATCTCGCCGCGAATCTGGCGCACCCCGAGGATGAAATTCATCACCCAGCGCATCTCCGGCTCCGCGGCCGTGTCGGCGCGCGATTCGCCCACGGCGGGAAATCGCGCCAGCATGATGGAATCGCCGCTCACGCCCGCGTCGATGCGCACGCGCTGCCAGATCTCCTCCGTGATGAACGGTGCGATGGGGTGCAGGGCGCGCAGCAGTGTTTCCAGCGTGCCGATCAGGGTCTTGCGGGTGGCGTACTTCTGAGATGCGGTGGCCGTATCGGATTGCAGCACCGCTTTGGAGAGCTCGACATACCAGTCGCAGAACTCGTTCCAGGTGAATTCGTACAGCGCGTTCGCGACGATGTCGAGACGGTAGCCGGCGAAGCCGGCATCGACCCGCTCGATCATCGCGGCGAGTCGCGAGCGGATCCACCGGTCGGCCAGGCTCAGCGCGCTCTCGGACGGCGGCGCGCCGTGCCCCGGCTGTGCATCGGCGAACCCGTCCTGCCCCTCGACGTTCATCAGCACGTAGCGCGCGGCGTTCCAAAGCTTGTTGCAAAAATTCCGGTTGCCCTCCACCTTGGCCATGTCGAACCGAAGATCGCGGCTCTGGGTCGCGAGCGCCGCGAACGTGAGGCGCAGCGCGTCAGTGCCGAACGCCGGAATGCCCTGGGGGAACTGCTTGCGGGTGGCCTTCTCGATCGCCGGCTTCATCTGCGGCTGCATCAGTCCGGTGGTGCGCTTGGCGAGCAGATCCTCGAGCGCAATGCCGTCGACGATGTCGAGCGGGTCGATCACGTTGCCTTTCGACTTCGACATCTTCTGGCCGTCGTGATCGCGGATCAGCCCGTGCACGTAGACCTCCCGGAACGGCACCTCGCCGGTGAACTTGAGGCCCATCATGATCATGCGCGCGACCCAGAAGAAAATGATGTCGAAACCGGTGACCAGGACCGAGGTCGGGTAATAGGTTTCGAGCGCGCGGGTCTCGCGCGGCCACCCTTGGGTCGAGAACGGCCACAGCCCCGAAGAGAACCAGGTGTCGAGCACGTCCTCGTCCTGCCGAAGCGCCACCTCGGGCCCGAGGCCATGCTCGGCGCGGACTTCGGCCTCGCTGCGGGCGACGTACCATCGTCCCTCGCGGTCGTACCAGGCCGGGATGCGGTGACCCCACCAAAGCTGGCGGCTGATGCACCAGTCCTTGATGTGCCGCATCCACTCGAAGTACACGCCCGACCAGTTATCGGGCACGAAACGGATGCTGCCGTCCTCGACGGCCTTTATCGCAGGCGCCGCGAGCGGCTTGATGTCGACGAACCACTGGTCGGTGAGGAGCGGCTCGAGCACGGCATGGGTGCGGTCTCCGCGCGGCACCATGAGCTTGTGCGGTTCGATTCGCTCGATCAGGCCGAGCGCCGCGAGGTCCGCCACGATGCGCTCGCGGGCCGCGGTGCGTTCGAGACCTCGATAAGGCGCGGGCACCTCGTCGTTGAGCGACGCGTCGAGGTTCATCACGTTGATCATCGGGAGATGGTGGCGCTGTCCGATCTCGTAGTCGTTGAAATCGTGCGCCGGCGTGATCTTGACGCAGCCGCTACCGAATGCCGGGTCCACGTACTCGTCGGCGATCACGGGAATGTTCCGATCGGCGAGCGGCAGACGCACCTCGAGGCCGATCAAGTGCCGGTAGCGCTCATCGTCGGGATGCACGGCGACCGCGGTGTCGCCGAGCATGGTTTCCGGCCGGGTCGTCGCCACGACCAGGTACCCGCTGCCGTCGCACAGCGGATACTTGAGATGCCAGAGATGGCCCGATTCCTCCTCGGACACGACCTCCAGATCCGAGAGCGCCGTCTTCAGCACCGGATCCCAGTTGACCAGCCGCTTGCCCCGGTAGATCGACCCGTCCCGATGCAGGCGAACGAAGGCCTCGGTGACCGCCTGGGAGAGGTCGGGATCCATGGTGAATTTGTCGCGCTTCCAATCCACCGATGCGCCCAGCCGGCGCATCTGTCGGGCGATCGAGCCGCCCGAGGTGCTCTTCCACTCCCACACCTTCTCGACGAAGGCTTCGCGCCCGAGATCGAGCCGGCTCTTGCCGGCCGCGTTCAGCTGGCGCTCCACCACCATCTGGGTGGCGATGCCGGCGTGATCGGTGCCGGGCTGCCAAAGGGTGTCGAAACCGAGCATGCGCCGATGGCGAATGAGGGCGTCCATGATGGTGTCCTGGAACGCGTGCCCCATGTGCAGCGTTCCTGTGACATTGGGCGGCGGAATGACGATCGAATAGGGCGGCCCATGGCCGCTCGGCTGGAAATATCCGCTGGCTTCCCAGCGCTCGTAGATGCGCGCCTCGATGTCGGCGGGGGAGAAGGCTTTGTCCATGGCCGCTCGATTATAGCGGCCGCTCGGCCTAGATGTCCGGGGCGTCGCTCAGCTGGTGCGTCTCGAGCGCGAGCTTCTGATCCCGGTACGCCTTGAACCGCTCGCGCCCGAGCCGCCGGCATTCCGGGTCGGCGTCGATGATTTCCGCAATTCGCGCGAAGCGCCCGAGCCCGGTGGGAAACCGATTCGTGAGGTTGATCAAGAGGTCGGCGCGCTCGACCGAGTCGAGCTCGAGCATGAGATGCACGGGCGTGCCCGCATCGAGCGGCTCGCCGTCGCGAGCCATTCGATGCGGCACGAAGGACCGGTCGTCGAAGGTCCACAGAAGGTCGTCGCAGAGCCTGGCATCGGCCATGTTTGCGCTCCAGATGACGATGGCGAGATCCTGCAGGTACGCTTTCGCGGTCAACCGGCAGGCGACATTCCAACGCCGCGGCGGCGCCTGGCTCGGCAGCACGTAAAAATCGACCCTGTCGGTCACTTGCGGCGCGCGCGGTGTACCAGGAACTCCACCAGCAACGGAACGGGGCGACCGGTGCTGCCTTTCGCCGAGCCGCTGAGCCACGCGGTGCCGGCCACGTCGAGATGCGCCCACTTGAGATCGTTTGCGAATTTCGAGAGAAAGGTCGCCGCCGTGCATGCGCCGCCCTCGCGGCCGCCGACGTTGGCGAGGTCCGCGAAGTTGCTCTTCAAGGCATCCGCGTAGTCGTCACCGACCGGCAGGCGCCAGACTCTGTCGTCGGCGCGGGTGCCGGCGGACGCGATCTCCCCGGCCAGCGCATCGTCGGTGCTCATCATGCCGCTCAACTGATTGCCGAGCGCGATGATGCAGGCGCCCGTCAACGTGGCCACATCGATGACCGCGGCAGGCTTGAAGCGCCGGCTGTAGGTGATGGCATCGCACAGAATGAGCCTGCCTTCCGCATCGGTGTTCAGGATTTCCACCGTCTGACCGGACATCGACGTGACGATGTCCGCGGGCTTCACGGCCTTGCCGTCCGGCATGTTCTCGCAGGTCGGCACGATCGCGGTCACGTTGATGGGAAGCGCGAGCTCGGCCACGGCGCGGATCGTCCCGAGCACGGCCGCGGCGCCTCCCATGTCGAATTTCATCTCGTCCATCGCAGGCGGATCCTTGAGCGAGATTCCGCCGGAATCGAACGTGATGCCCTTGCCGATCAGGCATATCGGGGCGCTGCCCTTCTTGCCGCCCCGATACTCGGAAACGATGAATCGCGGCGGCTGCGCGGACCCTTGCGTGACCGCGAGGAACGCGCCCATCTTGAGCGCCTTGATCGCGTCCAAGTCCAGAACCTTGGTCTTGATCCGCGACCAGTCCTTGTCCAATCCTTGCGCACGTTCGCCGAGATAGGTGGGCGTGCAGATGTTCGGCGGCAGATTGCCGAGGTCCCGCGCGAAGGCGGAGCCGGCGCCGACGGCCGCGCCGATTTCCAGGCCCGAGCCGATCGACTTGAGCGCGCGCGCGTTTTCGGCGGCCACGTTCACCGCCGCAAGCTTGCCCGGTTTCGGCTTGGCGCCGCTCTTCAGGTCTGGAACCCGATACAGGGCGGCGCTGAAAATCTCCGCGACCGCACGCGCGCGGAGGTGGCCCTCCATGCCCGGCACGTCGTGCAGGGCCAGGTACACCGTCGCATCGCCTGCGCCGGTCTTCAATACCGCCTGTGCGCCCGCTTGCACGGCCTTTCGATACTGCTTGCGGCCGAAGCCCGCCTGCGGCCCGAGCCCGGTCAAGAGCACCCGCTCGGCGGCCGCGCCCGCGGGGTGCGGCAACAAGAGGGTGTCGCCCAATTTGCCGGCAAAATCACCGTTCGCGATCAGCCGGCCGATGATCCCGCCGATTTGCGCATCGATGAGGCGAGCGGCCGCGCCAAGATCGCCGTTCTCGTGCACGCCGACTATCGCGCAGCCGCACACGTGCCGCGCTTTGGCATCGACGATTGCCTTGAATTCCATATCCCCACTCCGTTGTTGGATAAAAGTCTCAGGTCCTCGAAATCGGCAATTAGTTTACTAGATTCACGCGAAGGCTCTAAGCTGAATGCCATGAAGTGGACCGTCCAACGCTATGTCCTACGCGAGGTGATGCAGACCTGGCTCGCCGTGACCGGTATTCTGGTGGCGATTCTGGTGTCCAATCAGCTCTCGAGAGTGCTCGGCCGCGCAGCGACCGACAACTACGGCCGCCACGTGGTGTTCGATCTGATCGCGCTGGGGGCGATCATGAACCTCTCGGTCATCGTGCCGGCGGGGCTCCTGCTCGCGATCGTGCTGGCGCTGGGCCGGCTCTACCACGACAGCGAGATGACCGCGCTGCAGGGCTGCGGATTCGCGCCCATGCGCATGCTCCTGCCGCTGTCGTGCTTCGCCGTACTGATCGCCGTGGGGCTCGCCTGGCTGTCGTTCGTGCAGGTGCCGCGCGCCGATCAACAGGCTCAGCTGTTGCGGCAATCGGCGGTCAAGGAGGCGCAGTTCGGACAATTGGATGCCGGGCGCTTCCGCTCCTTCATGAGCGGCGGGGGTGATGCCGTCTTCTATGCCGAGCGAGTCGACACCGAGGGCGTGCTGCACAACGTGTTCGTGCGCCGCGAGACCGCCGGCCGCGTCGAAGTGGCGCTCGCCGACACGGCGACTTATTCGAAGGCCGCCTCCAACGGCATGCATTTCGTGACGCTGTTCAACGGTCGACGCTACGAAGGCGTCCCGGGCAAGAGCGATTTTCGCGTCATCGAGTTTCGCGAGCACGGAATCCCCATCGCGACGCCCGAGGACAAGATGGGGACCGAGCAGGATCCCGATACGCGGCCCACCCGGGAACTCCTGGGCTCGAGCGCGCCCGAGGACATCGCGCAGCTGCAATTTCGCGCCTCGAGCCCCATCATGGCCTTGATCTTGACGCTGCTCGCGGTGCCCATGAGCCGCCTCAGGCCGCGTCAGGGCCGCTATGCCCGCATCGGATTCGCCATCCTGGTGTACATAATCTATGCGAACTTGCTGTCCGCCTCCAAGGTCTGGGTGGAGAAGGGCCAGCTGCCGCCGGCCATCGGGGTGTGGTGGGTGCACCTATTGCTGTTGGGGTTCGGCCTGTACTTGATTCACCGCGAGGGGCGAGGGACGTGAACACGATCGATCGTTATCTATACCGGACCGTGATCGTCTACACGCTGATGGCGATGGGCGTGCTGCTGACCCTCGGGGCGTTGTTCGTGTTCATCAGCCAGCAAGGCGACATCGGCACCGGCGAGTACACGACGGCGGATGCGTTTCTGTACACGTTTCTGAACCTGCCCGAACAGATATTCGAGCTCCTGCCGATCGGCGCGATGATCGGCGCGCTGATGGGGCTCGGCAATCTCGCCGCGGGAAGCGAGCTCGTGGTGACCCGCGCGTCGGGCGTCTCGGTCTGGCGGATCGCGTGGCCGGTGGGCCTCGCCGGCCTCACGCTGTCGTTGACCATGTACGCGGTCGGGGAGTACGTCGCGCCGCCGCTCGCGCAACTCGCCAAGCGGGAGAAAACCACGAGCAAGCTCGCCGATGTCAGCTTCGCCGGCTCGAGCAGCGCCTGGGTGAAAGACGGCAACCTCGTCCTGCGGGTGCAGACCGGCGAGGTCGATCAATCCTTCGGGGGCGTCTCGCTGTTCGAGCTGGATGGCCCGACCCGGTTACACTCGATCCAGCGGGCGGACCGCATTTCCGTGGCGGATCCGCAGCACTGGCGCATGCACAACGTCGCCACGACGCGCTTTGGCGACAATCACATCGACAGCACCGTGGAAGACGAGGTCACGATGCGATCGACGGTCAATCCCGACTTCCTGGGGCTCGCGGCGACCGATCCGGACCTCCTGACGCTGCGCGGCCTCGCCTCGTACATCGACCATCTGCGGCGCAATAGCCTGGACACTTCGTTTTACGAGATCGGCTACTGGTCGCGCATCGCGCGCATGTTCGCGGTCATCATCGTGACGCTGCTGGCATTGCCGTTCGTCTTCGGGCCGCTGCGCACGACCGGCGCCGGCACCCGGACCGTGATAGGCGTGATGCTCGGGGTGGTCTTCTTTTTGGTCAGTCGGACGGTCGAGAACGGCGGACAGCTGTTCGGCTTGAATCCCATGCTGGTGGCGTGGCTGCCGACCACGACGATCGGTGTGCTGACGCTCGCGGCGATCTCAAGAACTCGTTAGGGAACCCGGAGGGGGGCCGACGGGGAAGCGGTGAGGTGAACGACGCGGGTTCCCGACAGACGGTCATGCAGCGCGAGGTGCTCGGGATCGGCATAGAGCCAGAGCACGCCGAGCGCGGCCGGCGACCACGCGAAAAAGCCGCACACGCATCGCCAGAGGGCGGGTAGAAGTCTCAGCCGCTGGCCGGTCTCGCTGACGACGCGCAAGTGCCACGCGCGCATGCCCAGCGTCGCACCGCTGATCAGCCAGTTGACCACGTAATAAGCGGCGACGATCGCGACCTCGCCGCCCCGGTAGAGTAACCACCACGGGCCGCCGGCGGCCGCCGTGATCGCGCCGCCTCGGATCGCAACCATGATGCCGGTGTAGACGAGGAGGAGCGCCGCGAGCAGCAGCGAGTCGTAGATCAAGGCGGCCAAGCGCCGCCCGAAGCCGGCACTCGAGCCTGAGGTCACGGCGCCGTGGGCAGCGGGACCGATTTCACCCGCGGCGCGCCGCCGCTCTTGGATGCGCCACCCTCCGCACGAGGTTTGGTCTCCTTCGGGACCAGCAGCTGATCCAGCGGGCGGAAAATGGCGTCGTACCGGTAGCTTGCGATCTGAAAGGCGCGATCCTTGGCTTTCTGGGCGAGTGCCGCGTCCTTGGAGGATTGCACCTCGATCCAGCGCTTGTCGCCGGCCGGGGCACCCGTCAGGGTCACGACGGCGCCGTCCTGCAGCGTGAAGATCGCCTGCGAGGCTTGGCTGAAGTCCAAGTCTTTGGCGGCGCCGACATCCTCGATCGTGAGCCCGCTCAACGTGCTGGCCGAGGGCGCCAACGCCTTGGCGTCCAGCGCCGAGCGGCCCGCCGGCGCCTTGTCCAATGCGAAGCTGTCCTCCTTGGGCTTGATCCGGCGCAGCGTGTATCCGGCGCCGGTGGGCGGTTTGAACTCGACGCTCTGGATCGACGACGAAGCGATGTCGAGCAGCTGGGTGTCGATCCACGAACGAGGTTCGGGCTCCGCCGAGATCGCCGGCTCAACCGTATAGCTCTTGTTCTCTCCGGGGCGGCGCGCGAACGTGCCTTCGCCGATCGGCTTGCCGACGATCAGCGAATGCTTGCCATCCTGCGCGAGCACGTCGATTTCGGCGCCCGAAGCACCCGCCTTGGCCGGGTCTTCGACGCCGATGACCGGGTAGTTCGCCGCAACGGAGGTTTTCTCCTCGACGACCTTGGCGTCTGCGATAGCCCGCAGGAGTCTGCGGAGTTTCGCGACATCCGCGGGATAGTCCGCGCGCTGCGCGACCGACCACCGCTCGCCGGTCTTGTGCAGCGTGACCGCGGGCGTCGCGCTGCCCTTGAGGATGCTGACCTCGGTGACGGTATTGAGCTCGGGGGCGAGCGTCGGGAAGAGGGCGGCGCCGCGGATGTCGCTCTGCAGGTTGCGCTGCGAGCTTAGATAGAACGCGCCGGAGATGGCCGCGAGCGCCGCGACCAGGAGCAGCGTAAAGCGCGCTCGGCTCATGCTGGGCTGCCTCCCCGGCTCTTGCGCTTGCGCCGGAACGAAAGGATGAGAGCCCCCGCGATGGCGACCAACAGCGGCGCGACGGCGATGTTGATCACCTTCAACCAGTCGTCGAGCCGATTGATGTCGACATCGAGTCCGCGCTGCGTCTCGCGCAGCTCCTTGCGGACGCGAGCCTTCTCGGCGGTGAAGCGCTTGAGCTCCTGATCCTGCTCCGGCGTCATCATGAGCGAGCTCTGATCATTCCTCTTGCTCTGCAGCTCGGTGAGCTTGGTCTCGGTTTGCTGCAGCTCCGATTGCAGCTCGAGCACCTTGCTGCCAGAGCAAGAGGAATGATCAGAGCTCGCTCATGATGACGCCGTAGCAGGATCAAGAACTCAAGCGCTTCACCGCCGAGAAGGCTCTGCGTCCGCAAGGAGCTGCGCGAGACGCACGCCGGCACTCGATGTCGACATCAATCGGCTCGACGACTGGTTGAAGGTGATCAACATCGCCGTCGCGCCGCTTTTGGTCGCCATCGCGGGGGCTCTCATCCTTTTGTTCCGGCGCAAGCGCAAGAGCCGGGGAGGCAGGTCAGCAGGAACCGAAGCGCGCTTTCCCACGCTGCTCCTGGTCGCGGCTCTCCGCGGCCAGATCTCCGGCGCGTTCTATCTAAGCTTGCAGCGCAACCTGGACAGCGACATCCGCCGTGCCGCCCTCTTCCCGATGCTCGCCCCCGAGCTCAATACCGTCACCCAGGTCAGCATCCTCAAGGGCAGCGCGACGCCCGCGGGTCACGCCGCACAAGACCGGCGAGCGGTGGTCGGTCGCGCAGCGCGCGGACTATCCCGCCGATGTTGCGAAACTCCGCAGACTCCTGCGGGCTATCGCAGACGCGAAGGTCGCTCGAGGAGAAAACCTCCAGTTGCGGCGAACTACCCGGCCATCGGCATCGAAGACCCGGCCAAGGCGGTGATTCGGGCGCTCGAAATCGACGTGCTCAGGCGCAGGACGGCAAGCATTCGCTGATCGTCGGCAAGCCGATCGGCGAAGGCACCTTCACGCGCCGCCCGGAGAGAGAACAAGAAAGTTATACGGTTGAGGCGGCGTAGACAGAGCCCGAACCTCGTTCGTGTATCTTCGACCCAGCTGCTCGACATCGCTTCGTCCTCGATCCAGAGCGTCGAGTTCAAACCGCCCACCGGCGCCGGATACACGCTGCGCCGGATCAAACCCAAGGAGGACAGCTTCGCATTGGACAAGGCGCCGGCGGGCCGCTCGGCGCTGGAGACACCAAGGCGTTGGCGCCCTCGGCCCACACGTTGACATCAGGGCTCACGATCGATTTTGTCGGCGCCGCCAAAGCTAGGACTTCGCCCAAGCCTCGGCGGGCATGTTCACGCTGCAGGACGGCGCCGTCGTGATTTTTACGTTTTTTTCGGCCAGCGACAAGCGCCTCGGATCCAGAGTGCGATCCTTCCAAGGACGCGGCACTCACCCAGAAAGCCAAGGATCGCGCCTTTCAGATCACAAGCTACCGGTAAGACGCCATTTTGCCGCCCCCGCTGGATCAGCTGCTGGTCCCGAGAGGAGACCAAACCTCAGTGCGGAGGGTGGCGCATCCAAGAGCAGCAGCGCGCCGCGGTTGAAATCGGTCCCGCTGCCCACGGCGCCGTGACCTGCGGCTCGCGTGCCGGTTTTTAGCGGCGCTTCGGCGCCTTGATCTTCGTCACGCTGCTGCTCGCGGCGCTCCTCCTCGTCTACACCGGCATCATGGTTGCGATCCGAGGCGGCGCCGAACACGGTTGCGGCCGTCAATTCATGGTGCTTATTCTACCGGGGCGGCGAGGTCGCGATCGTCGCCGCTTCCTACGTGGTCAACTGGCTGATCAGCGGTGCGACGCTGGGCGTGCGCGCGTGGCGCTTGCGCGTCGTCAGCGAGACCGGCCAGCGGCTGAGACTTCTACCCGCCCTCTGGCGATGCGTGTGCGGCTTTTTCGCGTGGTCGCCCGCCGCGCTCGGCGTGCTCTGGCTCCTTGCCGATCCCGAGCACCTCGCGCTGCATGACCGTCTGTGGGAACCCGCATCGTTCCCCTCACCGCTTCCCGTCGGCCCCCCTCCGGGTTCCCCGTCGAGTTCTTAACACGCCGCGAGCGTCAGCGCGCCGATCATCGTGGTCGGCAGCCGCGCCGCCGGCATGGGATTCAAGCCGAACGCTGTCCGCCGTTCTCGGCGTCCGACTGACCAAAAAGAAGACCACCCCGAGCATCCGCCTATGACGGTCCGGGTCCGGCGCGGTTGGTGCGCAGCAGCCCGAAGACGAACGGCAATGCCAGCAGCGTCACGATAATGACCGCGAACTGCGCGCGATGCGCGACCAGTCGCCGATCTCGTAAGACGAATGTCCAGGCTATTGCGCAGCAGATGGCGATCTACGAGGCGAGGCCGCGCAGCGTCAGGGGGTCCGGATCGGTCCGCGCGAGCCCCAGGAACTAGAGTTGACCGTCGATCGCATCGTGACCTCGTCTCCGCGGGGCTGTCAATCTGATTGTCGCCGAAGCGCGTCGTGGCGACGTTGTGCATGCGCCAGTGTGCGGATCCGCCACGGAGATGCGGTCCGCCCGCTGGATCAAGTGTAACCGGGTCGGGCCATCCAGCTCGAACAGCGAGACGCCCCCGAAGTATCGATCGACCTCGCCCGGCTCCACCCGCAGGACGAGGTTGCGTCTTTCACCCGGGCGCTGCTCGAGCCGGCGAAGCTGACATTTGCGAGCTTCCTCGTGGTTTTCTCCCGCTTGGCGAGTTGCGCGAGCGGCGGCGCGACGTACTCCCCGACCGCCTACTGGCCAACGACAGCGTGAGGCCGGCGAGGCCCACGGCCACGCGATCCGCCAGACCGAGACGGCCCGAGCGCGCGGGTCGCCGCGAGCTCACTTCCCGCCGCGGGATTCCCGAGCCCCATCGGCGCGCCGATCGTCGCGCCGATCGGCAGGAGCTCGAATATCTGTTCGGGCAGGTTCAGAAACGTGTACAGAAACGCATCCGCATGGTGTACTCGCCGGTGCCGATGTCGCCTTGCTGGCTGATGAACACGAAGTGCGAACGAACGACCCGAGGGTCAGCAGCGCGCCCATCGCCATCGCGTGTAGACGATCACGGTCCCGTATAGATAACGATCGATCGTGTTGGCGTCCCTCGCCCCTCGCGGTGAATGGAGTACAGGCCGAACCCCAACGGCGATTGAGAAAGTGCACCCACCGCGCCCCGATGGCCGGCGGCAGCTGGCCCTTCAATAGACAGGTAGTGTGAGGGGGGGGGGGGGGACTTGTGTTGGTTGTTCTTATTCACCGCGAGGGGCGAGGGACGTGAACACGATGATCGTTATCTATACCGGACGTGATGTCTACACGTAGGCGGGGAGGGCCTTCTCCACCCAGACCTTGGAGGCGGACACCGAGTTCGCATAGATTATGTACACCAGGATGGCAAATGCGATACGGGCATAGGGGCCTGGCGGCCTGAGGCGGCTCATGGGCACCGCGAGCAGCATCAAGATCAAGGCCATGATGGGGCTCGAGGCGCAAAATTGCAGCTGCGCGATGTCCTCGGGCGCGCTCGACCCCAGGAGTTCCCGGGTGGGCCGCGTCTCGGGATCCTGCTCGGTCCCCGTCTTGTCCTCGGGCGTCGCGATGGGGATTCCATCTCTCGGAAACCCGATGACGCGAAAATTGCTCTTGCCCGGGACACTCTTCGTAGCGTCGACCGTTGAACAGCGTCACGAAATGCGTGCCGTTGGAGGCGGCCTTCGAATAAGTCGCCGTGTGGGCGGAGCGCGGCTTCGACGCGGCCGGCGGTCTCGCGGCGCACGAACACGTTGTGCAGCGCGCCCTCGGTGTCGACTCGCTCGGCATAGAACAGCATCACCCCCGCCGCTCATGAAGGAGCGGAAGCGCCCGGCATCCAATTGTCCCGAACTGTCCCTTGACCGCCGATTGCCGCAACAGCTGAGCCTGTTGATCGGCGCGCGGCACCTGCACGAACGACAGCCAGGCGAGCCCCACGGCGATCAGTGCGGCGAAGCACGACAGCGGCAGGAGCATGCGCATGGGCGCGACCCGCAGCCCTGCCGCGCGGTCATCTCGCTGTCGTGGTAGAGCCGGCCCAGCGCCAGCACGATCGCGAGCAGGAGCCCCGCGGCACGATGACCGAGAGGTTCATGATCGCCCCCAGCGCGATCAGATCAACACCACGTGGCGGCCGTAGTTGTCGGTCGCTGCGCGGCCGAGCACTCTCGAGAGCTGATTGGACACCAGAATCGCCACCAGAATACCGGTCACGGCGAGCCAGGTCTGCATCACCTCGCGTAGGACATAGCGTTGGACGGTCCACTTCATGGCATTCAGCTTAGAGCCTTCGCGTGAATCTAGTAAACTAATTGCCGATTTCGAGGACCTGAGACTTTTATCCGGGCGTGGGGAGCGATACATG
>CAVSSU010000007.1:0-72849 GCA_963730565.1 uncultured Gammaproteobacteria bacterium | reverse complement strand
CCGGAATCGGAGGCTGCTCGTACACCGGCAATTCCGGCGGAGCCAGATCCACCGAAACGCTCACCCCGAACTGCGCCATGCTGATGGCCGGTAGGATTGTCAGCAGGAGGGCGGGTAGCCAAGTTCGCGGCCAAAGCTTCAACATGATGATGGTCTCCGGGATTGAGAGCACGCCTTTGCGGCGCTTTTTGGTCTGGAATGTCAATTAATGTGAATATGTGTGGAAGAGTATACGCCCCGTGGGGGAACGCCTTAGTCGGTAAGGTAACCGCGCTCTTTGTAGGACATCTCCGATAGGCTCGCGGGAAGGCTTGTCGGCCACCCGCCGCGCGAGGATTTGCACACCCGCATGAAAACCAGTGATTCTCCCATGGAGCAGGCGTATGCGCGGCTCGAGGCCTGCTCCGACGAGGCGACCCGCATCGAAGCGACCGCCCATCTGATCCTCGCCATCTTCGACGACTTCTACAGCCTGCTGTGCGAATACCCCTATCGGGCCAAATGCGCCTTCGAGCTGATGGACCCGCATGCCTCGATCCGCATCAGCAAGGAACGGTTGGAGCTGTACAGCCGCTACATTACCGAGCACGGGCCGCGGGTTCGCGCCGCGTTCCCGGCGCTCTCGGACGATGCCACCCTTTGGGATGCCATCGAGGGGCTGTTCGCGGCCATGATCGTCGACCGTTACGAGGCGGATACCGCCTTCAGCTTCGCCCATTCCCTGCGCCGCAATATCAGCCAGGGGGTCTGGCGGCCGGTCGCCTACTCGTTCCCGCCTCCGAGCAAGCGGCGCGCGTTCTCGATGGCCTCGGTTCATCGCAGGTTGCCCATCGCCTCGCGAGTCGATGCGGACCTGATCGCCGCCTTCCTGCGGGTCCCGGGATTTTCCGTCCCGTTCCGGGACTTGCAGGGCGACTCGGAGCGCATCGTGAAACGCGTCGATACGCTCTTGTACGGCTCGCCGGGCGATCCGACCCCGGTGGCGCTCGATGTGGTCGAAGCGGGTTTTTTCCGCGACCGCAGCGCCTTCGTAGTGGGCAGGTGGGTGAGGAGCGACGACAGCATCCTGCCATTCGTCGTCGCCCTGCTGAACAGCTCCGAAGGCATTTACGCCGATGCGGTGCTGCACCGGGTCGCGGACATTCATGGCCTGTTCAGCTCGGCTCTGGCCAACTTCCACGTCACCACGCGGCTCTACTATCAAACCTGCGTGTTCCTCTACAGCCTGATGCCGCGGCGCCCGTTGGGCCACCACTACTCGACGATCGGCTTCAATCACGTCGGCAAGGTTGCGATCCTGAACGATATCATCGAGCAAATGCGGGCAAGCGGACGACGGTTCCAGCGTTCGCCCGGCGCGGCGGGGACGGTGGCCCTCGGGTTCACCTTCGATGCGTGCGCCTACCATTTGAAGGTCATCCGAGATCGCCCGACCACCTCCTACAAATGGGGCTCCTATCCGGGCGTTGCCGCGGTGATCGAGAAATACCGTGTGGTGCACGAGATCAACCGTGCGGGCAGCATGCTGGACAATGTCATGTACTTCAATCTGCGGCTGGAACGGGACATGTTCGAGCCGGACTTCCTCGAGGAGCTCTGCCGCGAATCGGCGGAGACCGTTCATCTGGACGGCGATGCGGTGATGTTCCGCACCCTGATCGTGCAGCTGAAGATCATTCCGCTGCCGGTGTTCCTGGAGAACGCGTCCGAGAGCGAAACACGGGAGGTCATCGTCCACCTCGGGCAGTGCATCCGCAACAACGCCGCCACCAACATCTTCAACAGGGATCTGGATTCCAGGAATTACGGCGTCGGACGCTACGGCCGGGTGTTCCTGTTCGATTACGACGCCGTCGAAAAGCTCACCGACGTGAAGATCCGCACCAACCTCGATCGGGAGCCCGGCGAGGAGACGGTGCCCGACTGGTTTTTCGAGGAGGGCATCATTTTCCTGCCCGAAGAGCTGCTGCACGGAATGCAGCTCATGAACCGCTATGCGAGCAGTTTCTTCCGTGAGGAGAACGCGGATCTGCTCAATGTCCAGTATTGGCAGGATGTGCAGAAGAAGCTGCTGTGCGGAGAGGTTCCCGAGCTTCAGATGTATCCCGACGCCTGCAAGCTCGGCGTCGAGGGCGTCGCGCAAACGGACGTAGGCGTCGACATCTAGGCGATGGCTGCCGGAGGCTGGAACGAGGGGGATGTCGAGGACGAACGCGGCGCCCATTCCGCGGCCCGCGCTTTCCGCGTGCAAGGTGCCTCCCAGCTCCTGAGCGGCGAGCGCGCCGCGAGTGCAGACCGAATCCGTGCCCGGACTTGCGGGTCGTGAAGCCGTGCCGGAACAGATCTTTCATGTGCTCGGCGGCAATGCCCACTCCGTTGTCGATGACCGAGATGCGGACGCCTCGAGGCGAGCGCCCGATGCGCAGCGTCATCAGCTTGTCCGGACGCCCCGATTCGTCGCATGCATATTTGGCGTTGCGCACCAGATTGACCAGAATTTGCAGAACCTTGTGCTTGTCGACGGTGACCGGCGGCACCTGCCCGAATTCCCGCTTCACCTGCACGCCATGGCGCTCGAAGGCGCCCGCGTTGAGTCGCAAGCTATCCTCGACCAGGTCGGCGACCTCGATGGTTTCCGCGACGCCGCAGAGCTTGGCGTAGCTTTGCTGCATCATCACGGTGTCCTTGATGTGCTCGAGATTGTCGCGCAGCAACGCGAGCTCCTGCAGCGCCTCGCGCTGATCCTGCGCGAGCTGCGCACCGAGCGCCGACAAGTATTCGGGCACGCGCTGGCCGCGCGGATCCTCGGCGAGAAACCGCACGGCGCCGGCAGCGTGCTGCGACAGGAGCTCCGCCAAGCGCGCAACGCCCGGTGCGCGAGATTGCTTGATGCGCTCGGTGACCAGGTTCGCCGATATGTTGACGCTGTTCAAAATGTTGCCGACGTTGTGCAGTACGTTGGTGGCGACTTCCGCCATGCCCGCTTCGCGCGATGCCGTGACCAGCTCCCGATGCACCCGCTCGAGTTCCCGCTCTCGGCGCTTTCTCTCCGTCGTGTCCTGGATCACGGCGACGGCGCCGAGTGTCTGACCGTCCGGGCCGACGAGCCGGCGAACGCTCGACAGCGTCGAGCGCGGCGGCCCCCGTGCGGCACGACGATGAGCTCGAGGTTGCTGATGGTCTCGCCGCGCAGCGCCCGTGGCAGCGGCAGCTCCGTTTGAGACAGACGCGTCACTCCGTCCATGAGGAATACGTCCGCCATGTGGCGGCGATGCTCCGGCTCGCTGCAGTACAGCTCGACCGCCGCTCGATTGTAATGCGTGAACCGGCCTTCGGCGTCGCAAGCCAGGAGCGCCACCGGCATATCGCTGATCACGGCCTCGAGGAGCGTGCTGGTCTTGACCAGATCCGTGATGTCGCTGATGGTGCCCACGAATCCGGAAATGCCTTCCGTCAGAACGACATGCTCGCTGTAGTAGCGCACCGCGTCGCCCTCCCCGAGCGCCCGATACTCGAGCCGCAGCGCGCTCGGCGAGCGCAAGAATTCGGCCCAGAGCTCCTCGATCCGCGCCCGATCCTCGGGGTGAACGGCCTGAGGCCAGTCATTCACGTCCTGTTCGGGCGCCAGGCGGAACATTCGCCGGTACTCCCGATTCACGTACGTGGATTCGCTCTGCGGTATCACCGTAGTAAATGGCGACGGGAGCGCAGTCGAGAAGCGAATCCGCCAGCGCGAACGCCTGCGAAACGGATGTCGGAACGGCCGGGACGGCGGCAGGCGGGAATTCCGCTGCGCTCAAAAGCTCGAGCTCGCTCACGCGCGAATGGAGTTGCACGAGCGCGGCGCCCTGGCGAGCCAGCGCCGCGAGCATGCCACGCTCTGCGGCCGACAACGTCACGGTGCTCGTGCGGTAAACGGCAATGGCTCCCAAGCCCTCGCCGTCTGCGGCGCGCACCGCGCACCCCGCGTATGAACGAACACCGGCGGCATCGAGCACCGGATCGAAGCCCGGCGGATCGGCCGCCACGTCGCGCACCTCGAGCACGTCCGGCGCGGCGAGCGTGTGTGCGAGGTAGGGGTTGCGCGGCAAACCCTGCAGGGGCAACACGCCGGCGCTGAACCACGACTCGCTCCATCCGGTCAGCACGATGGATGCCAGCGGAGCCTGAAAGACATCGGCGGCGAGCCGCGCCAACTCCACGAATCCCGGCGGCGGCAGACTCTCGCGGGGGCCGCTCCCGCCGGAGGCGGCGGGTTCAGAGAATAGCGGGTGGATTCGATCGCGGCTCATGGCATCGATTGCACCACAGGACGGCATCCCGCAAAGCGAAAGCCGTCGCATTTCGAGGGCAGCATGGGTATCGTGAGCCCATGGGCGCCATCGCATCGAATGCCGTCGAGAATCCGCCCGGTGCCTGGAACCCCGGCCTGAAGTCTCAGATACCCAAGGAATGGCGGGAACTCGAGACGATCTTCCGGCCGGAAAACAATTATTCGACGCTCGCCGCCGCGGAGGAATTGCGCGGATTGACCGGCTTCGGCTTGAGCGATCTGGCGATATTTCGGCCCGAACGATTGGCGCTGCACGAACTTCTGATCCGCGTGACGGCGGACTTCGCAGTGCCGGACGGATCGCGCGTCGGGGATCTCGGCATCAATTTTCGCCGAATCGCACAACGAATCCTGACCACCTATCTCGAGCCCGAGATGCGCGCGATCACCGCGGCCTTCGAGGATGCGCGTCGCGAGGTCGCCGCCGCGATCGACGCCGCACTGACCGACGTGGTGCGTGGAACCCAGCTGCCGGTGGACGCCGGCGCGGCAAAGCGCCGGTTCGTATTCTGGAAGCCCCGGCGCCGGGCGGGGTCTCCCGCGTCCTCGGATTTCAGCTGGGACGCGGGCCACATCGCGGAATGCGAACGGCGGGCGAACGGCGCATCCGAACCGCTGCAGCGGCTCGCTTATGGCACCCTCGCGAAGGTCCTCTCGGCGTTGTTCGCCACGCACGGTTGCACGTGGGGCACCCGGGATCTGATCGTGCCGCTTGCGCGCGATCTGGCGTGCAACGCGTATGGGAGCGATGCGGTCGGCCGGAGCATCGAGCCCCTGCTCAGGCGCGCGGCCGCAGTCGAGGGCTACGGATTGCTGCCGCGTCAGGATCGGCCCGTGGTCATCAATACCAAGGGAGCGTCGGCGTCCGGCAAGAGCACGCTGCGTCTGCTGCAGAAGAAGCTCGCGGGCGATATCGGGGTCAACTGGAGCGACTTCGCCCTGATCAGCCCCGATATCTGGCGCAAGCAGCTGCTGGACTACGGCTCCCTCGGCGCCGCCTACAAGTACGCGGGCGCGTTCACCGCGGAAGAGCTGCAGATCGTCGACCGCAAGCTCGATCGCTACATGGCCCGAAAGCACACCGCCGGCAACATGTCTCATCTGCTCATCGACCGGTTTCGCTTCGACAGTTTCGCGCCGGATTCGGACGAGGAGGGCAGCAACCTGCTCACCCGCTTCGGCCAAACCGTCTACCTGTTCTTCATGATCACGCCACCGGAACAGCTGGTCGAGCGCGCGTGGAAGCGCGGCCTCGAGTTCGGCCGCTACAAGGCGGTTGACGATACCCTGGCGCACGCGGTCGACGCCTATACGGGCATTCCCAACGTGTTCTTCACCTGGGTGCATCGCAGCGACAAGCAGATCCGCTTCGAATTCCTGGACAACTCGGTGGCGCTCGGCGAGCGCCCGCGCACCGCAGTGTTCGGCGACAACGACTCCGTGCATATTTTGGACGTGAAGAAGATGATCGATATCGATCGCTACGGGCGGGTATTCGTCGATGCCGCATCGCCCGAAGAGCTGTACCGGGACCCGCGGTCGCTCGCGGCGGAGCGCAACGTCGGGTTCCTGAGGCGCTGCGTCGAGGGATTTCGGTGCGCCAATTTCGCCTCGCAACAGACCGGTAGAATCTATTTGCGGATCGAATCCGGAGCTCCGACCTGGGTGGATCCGGATGCGCTACAGACGGCGCTGGCAGACCCGGATACGCGCGCCGGCCTCGGAGCGGTGGCGCCCGCGGCGTTGGAGGGCCGTTTGTGCGCCGGCGGCCCGCGGTACTTGAGACCTTACGAGGCCGGCTCCCCCCGTGACGAGGGCACGATGCCCACGCTGGGCGTGTGGGGCCAACGGGCGGACTGAACCGCCCGCGTCAAGCGCCGCGCCGGGCGGCGCGGGTCATCCCAAAAAATCGCAATGCCGGTTGACGTGCTCCGCGAGGTCCAAGGTGTGCTGGCGCGCGAGACGCTCGGCCAATTCCGTATCCCGCTTCTCGAGCGCCTCGATGATTTTCAAATGATCGACGATCGATCGTTCGGCGCGATTGTCCTGGGCGATGGTTGCGCGGCGAATGGCGCGCACGTGAATCAAAAGATTGCGTGTGGCGTCGACCAAGGCCTGTGATCCGCCGAGGGCGATGACGGCGGTATGAAAAGCGATGTTGGCGTCCGAGTACTCGCACAAGTGCTCGGACGGCGGCGAGTTCTGGAATTCATCGAAAAGGTGCCTCAACTTGGCGATTTCCGCATCCGTTGCATGCAGCGTCGCAAGGCGGGCCGCCATCGATTCGAGCGCGGCCCACATCTGGATCATCTCGATGATCTCGCGCTTGGATTTTCGAATGATGTAGATGCCGCGGCGGGGCACGGTCTTGATGAAGCCTTCCTGCTCGAGCAACGACAGTGCTTCGCGGATGGGGGTGCGGCTCACACCCAGCGCGGCGGTCAACTGGCGCTCATCGAGGCGCAGCTCCTGGGCAGGATCGTAGATGTCGGTGTCGGCGATCGCATTCTTCAGCAGGGCGTAGGCCTGATCGCGCAGGCTCCTGGCGTTCAACGGGCTCAAGCTGAGCGGCGCAGCGGGTGCGGCGCGCTGAACCAATTTGGCAATGCTGTTCATCTGATCCCTCGGAGTTTAACGGCGCTCCCTGCCGGAGGCAGACCGCGGTGCCGCCACGGCGGGCAACCGGCGCTGGAAGCTGGCCATCCCAGATATATCATACTGCCATTTCGGGTGCAGTCAGCAGGTGAACTTAAGGGTATCCCCGAACAATCGGGTGGCCAGACCTCCCGTCGAGGCCCCTGCCCGCCCATCACGTTAATCCTTCCCTTAGTTGACAGCTTAAAAACTGTTCATATATGGTATACCACGAAATAAGACTCATTGGCTGGCGATGTCCCCGAGATGGCGCGGGGGCATATTTTGGGGGCAAACGGTGGGGCGAGGCTTCGCACATTCGCTGTTGCGGCTGAACGCCGAACGTCTGGAAAGTTCCAGCGGTATCCATTTTGCATTCATCGATCTGCGGCCTTCCCTTGCTGTGCGCGATTGGTCACACGTGCAAATAAGGAAAACGAGATGAACGCGACCTCTAGTAACAATGCAATCACGTCCCGAGGAGGCGTGTCGGGATCGGCGCGCTGGATCAATCTCCTGTTCGTCATCATCTGCATGATGATGATTGCCAATCTGCAGTATGGCTGGACGCTTTTCGTCAATCCAATCAATAAGGTGCACGGCTGGACGATCGCTTCGATTCAGGTCGCGTTCTCGATTTTCATCGCTCTCGAGACGTGGCTTACGCCGATCGAGGGATGGATTGTCGACGTGCTCGGCCCGCAGCGGGGGCCAAAGCTCGTCGTCGCCTTTGGCGGCATCTTGGTCGCTACGGGCTGGGCCATCGATGCGCATGCCAGCACCTTGTCGATGCTTTATCTCGGCAGCGTGATCTCGGGCATAGGCGGCGGTGCGATTTACGCGACTAGCGTCGGTATGGCGGTGAAGTGGTTTCCCGACCGGCGCGGCCTTGCGGTGGGCCTTACCGCTGCGGGATATGGTGCTGGCGCCGCGCTCACCGTCATTCCCATTCGCCACGTCATCGACACCTACGGCTATGAATCGGCGTTCCTGTGGTTCGGACTCCTCCAAGGCGGGGTTGTGTTTCTTCTGTCCTGGTTTCTGCGGGGACCGGAACCCGGCGAGCTTTCCGCCGTGTCCGCGCCGAAGTTGACTCAGTCTGTACGCAGCTTTACGCCAAAAGAGGTGCTCATGACCCCGGTGTTCTGGCTGCTATACCTAATGTTTGTTTTGGTGTCGGCCAGCGGCCTAATGGCGACCGCCCAAATCGCGCCGATTGCGAAAGACTTCAATGTTGGGAACACGATTGTGTTCTTCGGTGCGACGACGCTGACGGCTGCGCTCATCATAGACAATCTCGCCAACGGTGCGGCACGTCCCTTGTTCGGCTGGATCTCCGATCACATTGGCCGTGAATACACGATGGCTATCGCGTTCGGCTTGGGTGGAGTTGCTTATTGGCTATTGGGCTCGCTGGGAACCGCGCCATGGGCGTTCGTGCTTTTCGCCGCTTTGATCTTTCTGACATGGGGTGAGATCTTCAGCCTGTTTCCCTCCACCTGCACCGATAGCTTTGGAGCGAAATTCGCCACAGTCAATCTAAGCCTCCTCTACACGGCGAAGGGGACTTCGGCGTTCCTGGTGCCGGTCGCCAATGTGATAAAGGCATCAACCGGCAGCTGGCACGCCGTCTTTGCGGTAACCGCCGTAATCAATTTTGTCGTGGTCGCTTTGGCTTTGTTCGTGCTCAAGCCAATGCGGGGCAAGCTCATGGCCGCGAGCAACGATGCTCCCTCCGCCAGCGCGCTCGAGGCGGTCGGGCGCCGCGCGTGACAACGAAACCGAGAGCCCGCATTTCGTCAAGGGCCGCAAGAACCGAGCGGCGTCCGGCTGGCACGCCGATGAACATTTCACACTCGACGTGCTGTCCCCATCGGGCGGCCCAACTGACTGTCTAACTGGAGGCAAACATGGCAACCGCTAATCCCGCTGCGGCGGAATCGAAGTCCACGACCGCGGACGACACCCTGCAGCGAAAGAGCCGCGACGCAGGCGTCGTATCGGGCGGCCATTTGGTGGCGAAGGCACTGAAGAACGAAGGGGTCGATACGATCTTCACGCTCTGCGGCGGCCACATCATCGACATCTACGATGGGTGCGTCGACGAGGGCATCCGTATCATCGACGTGCGCCACGAGCAGGTCGCCGCACACGCCGCCGACGGCTACGCGCGCCAGACGGGCAAGCTGGGTTGCGTGGTGACCACCGCCGGCCCGGGGTGCACCAACGCAGTGACCGGGATCGCGACCGCATTCCGTTCCGAGAGCCCCGTGCTTCACATCGGCGGACAAGGTGCTCTTTCGCAGCACAAAATGGGTTCGCTGCAGGACCTTCCGCACGTGGACATGATGACGCCCATCACCAAATTCGCCGCCACGGTGCCAAGCACCGAGCGGGTGGCGGACATGGTGTCGATGGCGGTACGCGAGGCATTCAACGGCGCGCCCGGACCCGTGTATCTCGAGATTCCACGGGACGTACTGGATCGCGAGGTGGACCTTGCCAAGGCAGTGATTCCGCAGCCCGGGAAGTACCGGGCATCCACCCATTCGGTCGGGGACCCAAAAGACATTGAAAAGCTCGCCGACCTTCTAGTCAATGCCGAACGCCCGGCGATTCTATATGGTCAGCAGGTTTGGACCGCTCGCGGCCAGAACGAAGCCATCGCGTTGCTTCGGGGCCTCGACATCCCCGGCTATTTCAACGGCGCGAGCCGCGGCCTCCTGCCGCCCGGAGATCCGCATCATTTCGACCGGACCCGCTCGCAGGCCTTTGCCAAGGCGGACGTGCTCGTGATCGTCGGAACACCCTTCGATTTTCGCATGGGATACGGCAAGCGCATCAGCAAGGACATCAAGCTGGTGCAAATCGACATGGACTACCGCACTGTCGGCAAGAATCGCGACATCGACCTGGGGCTGGTGGGCGACCCGGGCGCCATCCTCGGCGCCGTATTGCAGGCTGCCAGCGGACGGATCAAGGGCGACAAGCGCCAGCTGCGCCAGCAATGGCTGAAGGAGCTGTCGCAGGCGGAGGCCGTCGCGACCGAGAAGCTGATGCCGCTGTTCAAGTCCAACAGCGTGCCGATTCATCCGTACCGGGTCGCGTGGGAACTCAACGAATTCCTGGCGGACAACACGGTGTACATCGGCGACGGCGGCGACGTAGTGACCATCTCGGCGCAGGCGGTGCGACCGCGGCGGCCGGGACAATGGATGGATCCGGGCGCGCTCGGCTCGCTCGGCGTCGGCACGGGCTTCGCGATTGCGGCGGGTCTTGCGAATCCTTCGAAGGAAATCCTTTGCTACTACGGGGACGGCTCGTTCGGCATGACCGCGTTCGACATGGAGACGGCCAACCGGTTCGGCGTGCCGTACATCGCGGTCATCGGCAATAACTCGGCCATGAACCAGATCCGCTACGGACAGCTCGCCAAGTACGGCGAGCACCGCGGCAACGTCGGCAATCTCCTGGGCGATGTGCCGTTCGGCAAATTCGCCGAGATGCTGGGCGGATATGGCGAGGAGGTGCGCGATCCGGCACAGATAGCGCCGGCCTTGCAGCGGGCGCGGGAATCCGTGCACAAGCTCCGCCGATCAGCCGTGATCAACATCTGGGTCGACCCGCGCGAGTACGCGCCGGGCACCAAGAACCAGACGATGTACAAGTAAACCGGAACGATTGACGGGTATTCATCCATGGAAAAAGCGCTAAGCGGGGTAAAGATTCTCGACTTCACGCATGTGCAGTCGGGCCCCACGTGCACGCAGCTCCTCGCGTGGTTCGGCGCCGATGTGATCAAGGTCGAGAAGGCGGGAAGCGGGGATGTCACGCGCGAGCAGCTGCGCGACATTCCCGGCGTCGACAGCCTGTATTTCACCATGCTGAACCACAACAAGCGCTCGGTGACGCTCGATACCAAGAGCGAGCAGGGCAAACGGGTGCTCGAAAAGCTGGTCAAGCACTGCGACGTGCTGGTGGAGAATTTCGCTCCGGGTGCGCTCGATCGCATGGGATTCACCTGGGAGCGTATTCAGGAGTTGAATCCGAGCATGATCGTCGCATCCGTCAAGGGATTCGGGCCCGGGCCGTACGAGGATTGCAAGGTCTATGAAAACGTCGCGCAGTGCGCGGGCGGTTCGGCATCGACCACGGGATTCGACGACGGCCCGCCGCTGGTCACCGGCGCGCAGATCGGCGACTCGGGCACCGGGCTGCACCTGGCGCTCGGCATCGTGACCGCGCTTTATCAGCGCAAATCGACCGGCAAGGGACAAAAAGTGCTCGCGGCCATGCAGGACGGCGTGCTGAATCTTTGCCGCGTCAAGCTGCGCGATCAGCAGCGGCTGGAACGCACCAAGGTGATGAAGGAGTATCCGCAATACCCGCACGGCAAGTTCGGCAGCGCCGTGCCGCGCGCCGCGAACGCCTCCGGCGGCGGACAGCCCGGCACGATCGTGAAGTGCAAGGGCTGGGAGACCGACCCGAACGCCTATCTGTATTTCATCGCGCAGGCGCCGGTGTGGAAGGAGATCTGCCGGGTGATCGGCAAGGAGGCAGTGGATCACCGATGCCGGACTACGCCACGCCGGATGCCCGCCTGCCGCGGCTGAAGGAGATATTCGGGGCGGTCGAGGAGTGGACCGTCACCAAGACCAAATTCGAGGCGATGGAACTGCTCAACGAGCACGACATCCCCTGCGGCCCGATCCTCTCGATGGAGGAACTGGCCCACGAGCCCTCGCTGCGCAAGACGGGCACGGTGGTCGAGGTCGATCATCCGAAGCGCGGCAAGTACCTGACGGTCGGCAATCCGATCAAGCTGAGCGAGAGTCCGACGGAGGTCACGCGCTCGCCGCTGCTCGGCGAGCATACCGATGAAGTGCTGGCCGAGCTCGGTTACAAGACCGACGAGATCGGTGCGCTGCGCGAGAAGAAGGTGATATGAGGCATCGGGAGGGAAAAGCGTGGGACGAAATAATCCACGCCGAATACCTCTCCCGGAAGCGTGCCGGCTATGCTGGGAGGAACTTAATGTGGCAATATTCGTACTTAGAGAAGCTGGTATTAACGTGCCAATTGATGAGTTGTTGCTATAAGGCAACGAGATTTTAGGTGTCGCTTTAGGTAGATAGAAGAATTTCTTCAAACAGGCGCGCGGGCGCGTTCAGGGGGGATACACATGCTCAGTTCCAAGTTGGCTAAGCCGATGCTGGGGGCCCTAGTGGCATGCGCCGTCACCATTGGCTCGAATGGCGCCGTTTTCGCGGACGACGCGCAAACGCAGGCGCTGAAGGATCAGATGCGCATCATGCAGCAGCAGATGCAGCAGCTGCAGCAGCAGCTCGATCATTGTCGCAGAAGCAAGCAGCAACGGCAGCAGGCCGGCCCACCCGCGAGCGCCGCGACGGCGCCCCGGAGGCAAGGCCAAGAGGGCTGAGACGATGTCGCCGTTGGAAAAGAAATTCGACAACTTCATGAAGGGCTTCTACGGGACCCTCGATGTGTCGGTGGATTACACCACCAAGGGCATCTACGACCCGGCCGCCGTATCCCTGGAGCTACGCGAACGGGCGTTCCGGGGAGCCGGTTACGTGCATCGGAGCGGCAGAAGGCGGGGCCCTACGGCAACGTCGGCTGGCTCGGGATGATGTCGAGCAACGGCTCGAGCATCGGCTACCGCGGCTCGCATAGGATCCCGAACTCCGACGTGGACTTCATCTATCAAGTGTCGACGTTCCATCGACATGGCGGCGGCGCCGGGTCTGCAGGATACCTGGACGAAGTCCTCGAACACCGTGCAGGGAGCGATCGGTCTCGGCGACACGTTCATCGGCTTCAAGAATCATACTTTGGGCACGGTGAAGTTCGGCGAGATGTACATGCCGTACAAGACCTCGACGGACCGCCTCAATCCGTTCGGCTACCGGCCTCGGCAACTACGCCGTGATCATGGGCAACACGGGCGGCGACAACCGCGTGGAGTTCGGCACGCGGGGTGACCACGTGGTGGTCTACAACTCGCCCACCTGGGCCGGGTTCAGCTTCGATGCCGCCTATCAGTTCGGCCAGCAGCTCGACCCGAACAGCGATCTGACGCCGCTCGGATCGCTGGACTGCAACGGATCGAACAACCCGGGCAGCGGCAACCTGTTCCTGAACTGCGATGACGGCGGCTACGACCGTGCCTACAGCGCCGACCTGAAGTTCGAGATGGGCGGTCTGTACCTGGTCGGCGCCTACGAGATCCACAAAAGGGTGAACCGCACCAGCGACGGCATCGGCGCGAACAGCCCGTACTACAACTACCTGTCGGTCAGGGACCCAACGGCCCGAACGCCTATCTGCTCGACTGGGCGGATTACGTGGCCTATGCGGCGGAGTATCCCGGCGCGGCGCGGCCGGCTCGCCGGCCTACAACACGGCGGTCGATGTCGCCGACGAGTGGGCGATGAAGTTCGGCGTACAATACGCGTTCGACTTCGGTCTGTCGATCACCTACCTGTACGAGGACCTGCATCGCGAAGTTCCCGCCGGAGATGGAGTTCCAGAACGAGCGGCAGCGCAACGGCATGTGGTTCGCACTGCAGCAGTCACTTCTGGGACGGCCGGGACGTCGCCGCGGTCGGCTGGGCGCATGCGGGAGCGACGGTGGGCGATCCGGGCGGGCAGCACAACTACAATCCGACGCAGCACCGGCGATCAGGCCAACATGTACACCGTTCCAGTGGTGGCACAAGCTCGACAAGCAGCTGACTATTTACTTCGATTGGGCCGAGACCATCAACGACGGCAACGCGCACTACGACATCGGCGCGGGCGGCCACGGCATCAAGACCGATTGCCACGATGCCACGCACGAGCAGTTCATCGACTACTCGCAGCGCGGGTCCCACGACCTGGGGCGGCTGCCACGATCAGGGATTCTCGACCGGGGTGAGCTATCGGTTCTAGCCGGCAGCCGCGGTGTCGATCACGCATGGTGTGACGAGGGGGCCACTCCTGGCGGGAACGCTGGGAGTGGCCGCTTTCGGAGTCGGTCCGGCGGCGTTCGGTGCGCCTCCGGCCGAGGAGATGCAGAAGGAAATCGTGGTCACCGCCCAGGCCCTGTCGGATGCCGCCATGACCTCCCGGGTGGCCGCGGCTATTCAACAGCAATCCCTATATCTATGCCGAGCACGTGACCGTGGCGACCGAAAACGGCGTGGTCCGGGTCGGAGGGAGAGTTCGCGATCTACCGGATCTGTTCGCTATACTGAGATTGGCGCGGAGGATCGCAGGGAAGGGGCGTGTGGTGAACGAAATAGAGTTCTTGCAACTCGATCAGGACGGCAATTGAGCCTGGTAGTCCGGTGCAAGAAGATTCATGAAGTGAGGTGAAATATCATGTCCCCAATCATCAATCGAACAATGATCGCAGCTGTTGCGGCGATCATCGTCTGCGCCGGTGCCGCTTGTGCGGGCGGTGCCCGCAAGACCGAAGCGGAGCGGCTGGCGGACAAGGACACGGCGGATCGGGTCACTACGACGCTCGCGTCCGATCAGATGCTGTATGCCCGCCATATCAATGTGCGAGCCGATGGCAGCGTGGTCACCCTCGACGGCTATGTCTGGACACCGGAGGAGATGCAAGCCGCCGTTCAGGACGCCGGTCAAGTAGCCGGGCGTCACCAAGGTGGTCAATCGCATGCAGGTCGACCGCGGCGCGATCAGCGACTCAGCGGTCACCCGCTGAGCATGGCGGACGTTCATCAGCTGGGATGCACGCGGATGAAAATAGCGATCATAGGCGCCGGCGCGATCGGCGGATTCGTCGGAGCGCAACTGGCGCATGCGGGCGAGGACGTGACCTTCATCGCGCGCGGCGCGACCCTCGAGGCGCTGAAGACGCGCGGGATCCGCGTGACCATGGCGGACGGCACGGAGAAATTCACCCGGCGGGTCAACGCGACATCGGATTATTCGGCAGCGGGACCGCAGGATTTGGTGATGCTCGCCCTGAAGGCCCACCAGGTCGAGGCCGTTGCCGCGGACGTGCCCAAGCTGTTCGGCCCGGATACGGTGGTCCTGCCGATGCAGAACGGCATTCCGTTCTGGTATTTCCACAAGCACGGCGGCCCGCTCGAGGGGCGGCCGGTCACCAGCGTCGATCCCACGGGGGTGATCCGCAAAAACATCCCCTGCGAGCGGGTGATCGGTTGCGTCGTCTATCCGGCCACTGAGCAGGTTGCGTCCGGGCGAAATCAAGCAGATCGAAGGCAATCGTTTTCCGGTCGGCGATCTGGACGGAAGCGAGAGCGAGCGCGTCAAGCGGGTGTCGGGGTGCTTCGCCCGGGGAGGCATGCAATCGCCCATCCTGACCGACATCCGCGCCGAGATGTGGCTGAAGCTGTGGGGCAACATGACGTTCAATCCGATGAGCGCCTTATCGCGCGCCACGCTTGCCGCCATCTGCCAATACTCGCCGACCCGCGAGCTCGCCCGCTGCATGATGGAGGAGGCCCAGGCGATCGCGCACTCGCTCGGCATCACCTTCCGGGTCCCCATCGAGAAGCGCATCGCGGGGGCCGAACGGGTGGGACATCACAAGACCTCGATGCTCCAGGACGTTGAGGCGGGGCGTCCGCTCGAGACGGATGCTTTGCTGGGATCGGTGATCGAGCTCGGCCGGATGACCGAAACGCCGACTCCGCACCTCGATGCGGTGTTCGCGCTGACCAAGCTCTTGGAGCAAAGCCTGGCGCCGGCCAGGGCGTCCTGAGCGGCCGCCGGCGCCCAACGAACTCTCAATACAACGGCGCGCTCGGGTGCGCGCACGAGGACTATCGTCATGAACGTTCACGAGTATCAAGGCAAAGAGATCCTGCGCAAGTTCGGAGTGGCGACGCCGCGCGGCGTGCCCTGCTTTTCCGTCGCCGACGCCGACAAGGCCGCGCGCGAGCTGGGCGGGAAGGTGTGGGTGGTCAAGGCGCAGATTCACGCCGGTGGACGCGGCAAGGGCGGCGGGGTCAAGGTGGCCAAATCGCTGGACGAAGTGCACGAGTTCGCCTCCAAGATTCTGGGGATGACCCTGGTCACCCACCAAACGGGGCCTTCCGGCCGCGTGGTGCATCGGCTTCTGGTGGAGGAGGGCGCAGACATCCGCAAGGAGCTCTATGTCGGCATGGTGGTCGACCGCACCTCGCAGCGCGTCACCTTGATCGCGAGCTCCGAGGGAGGCATGGAAATCGAGGAAGTCGCGGCCCACGCGCCGGAAAAGATCCACAAGGTGGCCATCGACCCGGCCGCCGGATTGACCGATGCGCAGGCGGACGACGCCGCGCGCAAGATCGGCGTACCGGAGGCATCGGTCGCTCAGGCGCGCTCTTTCATGCAGGCGCTCTACAAGGCATTCGTCGAGTGCGATGCGTCGCTGGCCGAGATCAATCCTTTGATCCTGACCGGCGACGGCAAGGTGCTGGCGCTCGATGCCAAGCTCAATTTCGACGATAACGCGCTGTTCCGCCATCCCGACATCGTCGCGATGCGCGATCTGGACGAGGAAGACCCGGCGGAGGTCGAAGCGTCCAAGCACGATCTGTCGTACATCTCGCTGTCAGGCAATATCGGCTGCCTCGTCAACGGCGCGGGTCTCGCCATGGCCACGATGGACGTGATCAAGCTGTTCGGCGCCGAGCCCGCCAACTTCCTGGACGTGGGAGGCGGCGCCACCACCCAGAGAGTGACCGAGGCGTTCAAGCTGATGCTCAAGAATCCGGCGGTCAAAGGAATCCTGGTGAACATCTTCGGCGGCATCATGCGCTGCGACACCATTGCGGAGGGCGTCATCGCCGCGGCAAGGGAGGTGAAGTTGAGCGTGCCGCTGGTGGTTCGCATGAAGGGGACCAATGAAGATCTCGGCAAGAAGCTCCTCAAGGAGTCGGGGCTGCCGATCATCTCCGCCGACAACATGGCGGACGCCGCGAAGAAGATCGTGGCGGCGGTGGCCGGAAAGTAGGAGAACGAGCGATGAGCATCCTGATCGACAAGAACTCCCGTGTGATCACCCAGGGCATCACCGGCAAGACCGGTGCATTTCACACCCGGCTGTGCCGCGACTACGCGAACGGCAAAAACTGCTTCGTTGCAGGGGTCAACCCGAGCAAGAGCGGCGAGAACTTCGAGGGCATTCCCATTTTCGGCACCGTGAAGGAGGCGAAGGCGGCCACAGGGGCCACGGTATCGGTGATCTACGTGCCGCCCCCGTACGCCGCCGGCGCCATTGACGAGGCGGTGGATGCCGGCCTGGATCTCGTCATCTGCATCACCGAGGGGGTGCCGGTGCGCGACATGATCGCCACCCGATATCGGATGAGAGGCAAGAAGACCCTCCTGGTGGGCCCCAATTGCCCGGGTGTCATCACGCCGGACGAGATCAAGATCGGGATCATGCCGGGCCACATTCACAAGAAAGGACGCATCGGGGTCGTCTCGCGGTCCGGCACCTTGACCTACGAGGCGGTCGGTCAGCTGATGGAGCAGGGTCTTGGGCAATCGACCTGCGTGGGGATCGGCGGCGACCCGGTCAACGGCCTGAAGCACATCGACGTGATGCGCCTCTTCAACGACGACCCGGAAACCGATGCGGTCATCATGGTGGGCGAGATCGGCGGCGAGGACGAAGAGGCCTGCGCCCGCTGGATCAAAGCGAATATGAAGAAGCCCGTGGTCGGATTCATCGCCGGTGTGACGGCACCCCCGGGCAAGCGCATGGGCCACGCCGGCGCGATCATCTCCGGAGGAAAGGGGACGGCCGCGGAGAAATTGGCGGTCATGGAGGAGTGCGGGATCAAGGTGACGCGTAATCCGGAAGAGATGGGGAAGTTGCTGAAGTCGGTGCTGTAAGGACGGCGGGATCCGGAATGCGTTTTCCGGACCGCCGTGAATCCTTCCCTGGAGGCTTCGGGGAAAACATCCATGTTTTCCACGATCCGGAAAACGCATTCCGGATCCCGCCTTCTTGCGATAAGTTGGATCGGCCACGCAAAGGGGCTGGAAGTGTGTCTGAGTAAGCCGATCGAACCACCGAAATGAGCCAGGGATCGCCGCGAGCGGTGTTGGAGGCCATGTTTCGGGCGGCGATTGCGTCGGCGCAGCCTGCGGTATGCATACCGAGGCATTTGCCGGCGGCGCCCCGCGGTCGGGTGGCGGTGGTTGGGGCGGGGAAGGCGTCTGCGGCGATGGCGCAGGCGGTGGAGCGGGAGTGGCGCGGGGCGCTGTCCGGGCTCGTGGTGACGCGCTACGGCTATGCGGTGCCCTGCGAGCGGATCGAGATCGTGGAAGCGGCCCATCCCATTCCGGACCAAGCCGGCATGCGGGGCGCGGAGCGGATGCTCGATGCCGTCCGCGGGCTGACCGCGGATGATCTGGTGATCTGTCTCATCTCGGGGGGCGGGTCGGCGCTGCTTCCTCTGCCGGCGCCGGGACTGACTCTGGAGATCAAGCAATCGCTGGCGCGCGCGCTGCTCGCGTCGGGCGCCACCATCAGCGAAATCAACTGCGTGCGACGCCACTTGTCGGGCATCAAGGGCGGCCGTTTGGCGGCTGCCTGCCATCCGGCACGGGTGGTCACGCTGCTGATCTCGGATGTGCCGGGCGATCGGCCGATCGACATCGCATCCGGCCCGACGGTCGCGGATCCGACCAGCTGCGCGGACGCGCTCGGGATCTTGAGGCGCTACGCGATCGAGATGCCGGCGGCGGTGCGCGAGATTTTGGAGAGCGGGCGCGGCGAGTCGGTCAAGCCGGGCGATCCGCGATTGGCGCGCGCCGAGACTGTCATCATCGCGACCCCTCAGATGGCCCTCGAGGCCGCGGCGGAGGTGGGCCGAGCCGCAGGCTACGCGACCCATATCTTGGGCGATGCCATCGAGGGCGAGGCGCGGGATGTCGGCAAGGTGTTCGCGGGCATCGCAGCGCATGCTGCGGACACCTCGCAGCCTTTCCACGCCCCCTGCATCTTGTTGTCGGGTGGTGAGACCACGGTGACCGTGCGCGGCACGGGCCGGGGCGGCCGCAATGTCGAATACCTGTTGTCGCTCGCGATTGCGCTCGACGGCCATGCACGCATCCACGCAATCGCCGGGGACACGGACGGTGTCGACGGTCAGGAAGAAATCGCCGGTGCGCTCATGGCGCCGGACACGCTCGCGCGCGCGTGGGCCGGAGGCCTGAAGCCCAAGGATGCGCTCGACAACAACGACGGGCACGGATTCTTCGGAGCGCTCGGGGATTCGGTCGTCACCGGCCCGACGCTCACCAACGTCAACGATTTTCGGGCGATACTGATCGAGGCTGCGCCCTAGCCTGGAACGCGGCGATGCCCCGCCGGGCGAGAGGTCAGCGGGCGCCCGCGCGGCGCAGAGCCTCGACGATATCCGATCGATTGCGCGCCAGCGCCGCTTGCAGCGGGGTGGTACCGTTCGCATCCGCCGCATTGGCGTCCGCCCCGGTCGCGAGCAACAGGTCCACCGCATCCGCCCGACCGTAGAGCACCGCCAGCATCAATGGGGAACGGCCGCTGGGATCGCGCGAGTCGATCGCGGCCCGTTGCGCGAGCAGCGCGCGCAGGCGCGGCAAATCGCCGAGAGCGGCAGCCTGCCGGAGCGCACTTCCCATGTCGATCGAGCGTGCCACCCCTGCGCTCAACGATGCGGCCGGTGCGGCGGGCGCAGGCGTGAAGCGTCCGGCCAATGCCTCGAGCGGCGGGGGGCTCGATGGCGCGGCCGGCGCCGCTGGTGCGCTTTGCGCGGATGCGCCGTTGCGCGCGCCGGGTTGCTCGGCAGGCTGCACGGGAGCGAGCGCGGCGGGCGGGGCGTTTCTTGCGCTCGATCCGCCGGCGAACCGGTCGTTGTCCTCGGCGAGGCGGCCGGCCCGATCCTGGCGCGAGGGTTCCGGCTTCGCGCTTCTCGCGGCAGGGACTTCTGGTATGTCGGACTCGGTTGCCGGCGCGGGTGGTCCCACTCTGGCGATCTCCTGGGGCGGGTAGGACGGCGTCAGGAAACGCGGCGCGATCAGAAGCCCCGCGAGCACCGCGGCGGCCAATCCCCCGTACGCCGCGTGGCGGCGCCACGCTTGGTTGGCGGCCCGTCGCTTGAAGTCGATGTCGACAGGCCGCTTCGCCGAGGCACGCTGTGCGGCGAGATCCGCCGCGTGCTCGAGCACGGCGCGGCGCACCGACTCGCGTGGCCGGCCGGCCTCGCGGCTCGACGCAGCTCGATACCGTTCGTCGACGCCGTCGGAGGAGTTTTCGTCGGGAGGCAATTCGGTCACGCGTATTCCTCGAGCAATTCGCGCAGCTTGATGCGCGCATAGCGCAGCCGGCTCTTGGTGGTTTCGAAACTGGCTCCGGTGATGGCTGCAATGTCCTGCACCGCGAGCCCGCCCTCGATTTGCATCAGAAACGCATCGCGCTGCTCGGCCGGCAGCTGAGCTAACGCCTGCGCGAGGGCGCCAGCCTGTTCCTGCGCCACGGCGGCGGCCAGCGGCCCCGCACTCGCATCGGCAGTGAGTTGGGTGATCACGGCTCCCGCCTCGTAGCCCATCGCGTCGAGACTCGCCGGCTGCCGATTGGCGCGCATCCAATCGATCATTCGATTGTGCGCAATGGTAAAGAGCCAAGTGGTGAATCGCGCCGACGGTTGATACCGCGGGGCGTCTCGAGCGACGGCAAACCAGACCTCCTGCATCAGCTCGTCTGCCGTCGCCCGATTGCACACGTTGCGTTCGAGATAACGCCACGTGCGCAGCTCATGTCTTGCATACAGCTCTTCGAACGCGGCGGCATCGCCGCGTGCGTAGCGCTGCATCAGTGCTTCGTCACTCTCGTTCGCGTCCGCCATTCACCGTCATTATGGCAGCTCTGCCAACTCAACCCGGCGGATCGGGAACGAATTGCTGCTGCGAGCCGGGGAACGGATTGACGTTGGGGAATGCCGGACGCGACCGCTTGATGACGCCCATGGCGAGCAGGTTATCGAAGCTGTCGTAGCGAATCCGGATGACCTCGTTCGGTTGCGGCTGCAGCCTCGCAAACTCGGTGTAGTCGACGCGGGAATACTCGCGTTCCCCATGCCCCGTGCCGAGCTTGGGAGCCGAGGGGGCTTCGGCCGGCGGCCCGATCTGGGCGATCGCGGCCGGCGGGGCGGCTTCGGCTCCGGGGGCCGCACGATCGGCCGGCGCCGACTCAGCAGACGATTCCCGCCGGCCCGACAGGGCGCGGGCGGCGGCGGAATCGGAATTCCCCGCGAACTCCTCGGGCCACGCCCGCAAGCGCCCGCCGATCATCGGTGGCGAATAGGCCGCCGGCTTCTCGCGAAACAGCGCGATCCCGATGACGCCGACATTGGCCGGCCGCCCGGTCCGCTCCGCGTAGGAATTGGGTGAAGCCGTGAAGGTGAACGCAGCGACCTCAGCGCTGCTCTTGCGCCAGCCGGTGATCTCATAGCTTTCGCCGCCGCTGAACACATAGCCGGCCTGATCCCAGGCGGCGTCGGCGCCCGACAGCACGTTGACCCCGTCGACCGATGTTACTGCAAGCACCCGCTCCGCGAGGTGGTTGCGGATTGCGATGGCATATCGCGCCCCCGGTCTGCCGGCAACCCAATACTCGCCGCGATAATGATAGGGAGTCAACGTCACGCCGGTGTCCCGGTCGATGATGGCGACTTCGGCGAGGTTGCCCGGCGATTGGGCTCCGCAGCTCATCGCGAACGCCGCGCTGACCGCAAGACAGGCTATGTATTTCATGTCGGCTCCAGTTTGTGAGGGACTCCGTAACTGAAGCGGGGGAGGGCGGCAAATGGGGTCAAGCGGCGCACCGCAGCCGTTGCGGCGCGCGGGTCCGCGAATATGTAAACCGGTAGCAACGCGTACCGAGGGTGCGGGATAGCGAGATCGCAATCCGGGCTGCGCCCCGCCTAGAGCTTCTCGCGCACCAGGGCGTACACCGCCTCGCTCTCGGCCGTGCACGAAGTCATGATGCCGTCGAGTTCGGCGAGCGCCCGCTCCGCGAAAGCCCGATCCTTGAGAGAAGGGACGTTGATGTACACGTTCAGCGCGGCGCTGCGCGCCGCCGCATAGGCCGCTGACGCACCCACACCCGCGTCGCTGATCACGCCGAGATAGCCATGCTCGCCGGCGCGCCGCGACAGGCGGATCACCTCGGCGCAGTCCCGGGCGCAGGCCAGCGGGACCTCGGTGGCGCGCTTGAGACTGGCCTGGATGGCGTGCGAGCGGCGCTGCTTCTCCTCGTCCGTTTCCTTGGGCAGCTTGTAGGCGGCCATCAATTCGCCGAAGGCCGAGACGTCCTCGGCCACCATCCCGGTCAGCCGCTTACGCAACGCCTCGCATTGAGCGCACACCTCGCGCAACTCCGGCTCGGCGGCCTCATAGCCCTTCTTGCCAAAGGACACGTTGCAGACCATGGATATGAGGGCCGCGCCCATCGCTCCCATGATGGCCGCCGCGCTGCCGCCCCCGGGCGTTGGGTCCTTGCTGGCCAGGTGAGCCAAAAAGTCGTCGATGGAGGTCTCGGTGATGGTTTCGATGGAGTGATGTGCGTTCACGATGGCGTCTTCCCGACCATGGTTTTGGCGAGCGCGTAGATCTCTTCCGCATCGAGCACCAGGTCGTTCTGGTCGAACAATCTGGCAATGCAGGCCCGGTGCAGCGCGAGCTTGAGTGCGCCGAATCCCAACGGACCGAACAATATCTTGCCGTGCCTTTCGGTGCCGCGATCGGCCATGGCCACGCCCTCGATGCCGGCAGGAGGCGATGCGTTCGCATCCGCCACCAGTTCCAAGGTGGGATGCTCCTGCCATTGGCTCGCTTGCAGCAGCGTGATTCCGGCGGCGCCGGTGGCGAGCACGATGTGGGCGCCCGCGATGGCCGCTGCGCGATCCTCGTTGGTCGCTGCGGCGCGAGCTTCCACATCGATACCGAAGCGCGACTTGATGGACGCGGTGGCCGTCTGCACCGCGTCGAGCTTGCGGCCGGTGATGGTAACGGTCGCCCCTTCGCTCGAGAGCAGTGCCGCCGCGCGCTGCCCGACCGGGCCGGTGCCCGCGAGCACCACGGCGCGCTTGCCGCGGAGCGATCGCCCGTGAGCAAGCCACGCTACTGCCGCCGCGGCCGTGGTATTCGATCCGTTGCAGTCGAACATGACCGAGACGCGAAACTTGCCGAAGAACTTGGCCTGCACCGCAGCGAGCAGCGCCTGGCCGGCGGCCATGTTACCGCCGCCGATGAACAGGGCGGTGTTCTTCTTGTCCTTGGGGCCACGGGTGAATATCGCCCCTTCGACCAGTCCGCCGACATTGGCGGCGGTCACGCCGCCGTAGGCGGTGATGTGATCGGCGCCGCCATCGTATGCAACTACATTGTCGAAAACGGCAGGTAACGGGTCAGTATCGAATTGGTACAGTAATTTCTTGGTCATCGTAGAGCGCGCTCCCCGGCGCGCCGGCTCAAGTCACGAGATGCTGTGGTCTGCCGTCCGCCCAGGCATCGATATTATCGATCAATTGGTCCGCCAGGAACTGCATCGCGCCATCGGAGGCCCAAGCGATGTGCGGCGTGAGGATGAAATTGGGCCGGCGGACATCGAGCAGCGGATGTCCGTCCTTCGGCGGCTCGACGGTGAGCACGTCGAACCCGGCGCCGGCGATCAACCCCTCATCGAGCGCCTGGATCAGCGCGGCCTCATCCACCAAGCCGCCGCGCGCGGTATTGATGAGGATCGCGGTTCGCTTCATCCTGCGAAAAGCGGCGAGGTCGATGAGATTACGGGTCGACGGCATGAGCGGGCAATGCAACGAGATCACATCCGCTTCGGCCAGCACTTGTTCGTGGGGCGTGAAGATCACGCCCTCCATCTTAGGGGGCGGGTGATCCGCGAACAGCACCTTCATGCCGAAGGCTCTGCCGATCGCCGCTGTCCCCTGGCCGATCGCACCCTCGCCGATGATGCCGAGGATCGCGCCGTGCAAATCGCCGATGGGATGGGTAAAAAAACAGAACTGGTCCGATTGGTTCCAGACACCGTTTTCCACGTCCTGCCGGTAGGCGAGCAGGCTCCGGCGCAGCGCCAGGATCATCATGAAGGCGTGTTCGGGCACCGTGTGGACCGCGTAGTTGCGGATATTGGCAACGGCGATCCCGTGCGCCTTGCAGTACGCCACGTCCACCACGTCGTAGCCGGTCGCCGCCACCGCTATCAGCTTGAGCTTCGGCAGCTTCTCGAGCGTCGGCGCACGCATCGGAACCTTGTTCACGATGGCGACTTCCGCCTCCGCGAGACGCGGCACGATCTCTTCGACGGCGGTCTTCTGGTACTCGACGTACTCGGTCGCGTGCTTGGGCTTGCGCACCGTCGCCTTGAGCGAGGCACGATCCAGGAAGACGACCCGGTGGGTCACGCGGCCTTGCCTTTCGCGGGTTCGCTCCGTGATTGCGCGGCGTGCTTGCGCCAATAATTCTGCGCGGCGGCGACGCCGCTGCCGGGTTCGATCTTGATGCCCACATCCAGCATCGCCATTTCGGCGCCCGCAATCGCCCCGAGCAGCATCAACTCGTTGAGATCGCCGAGGTGGCCGATCCGGAACAACTTGCCGGCCACTTTGGACAGGCCGGCGCCCAAGGCCAGGTTGTAGCGCTTGAACGCACGCGAAATCACGTCCGCACCGTTGATGCCCTCGGGCACCATGACCGCAGACACCGTGTCGGAGTACCACTTCGGGGCGACCGCGCAGAGCCTGAGCTTCCACCCGTCGATCGCGGCGGCACGTGTACCGCCGGCGAGATAGGCGTGGCGCTGAAACACGTTCTCCAAGCCCTCTTCGGACAGCATGGCGAGTGATTCGCGCAGACCGTAGAGCATCGGCAGGGCAGGGGTGTAGGGGAAATATCCCGAGGCGTTGGCCTGGACCATGTCGGCGTAATCGAAATAGCAGCGCCGCGAGTTCGCCTTCTTGGCCGCCTCGAGCGCCTTTTGGCTCACGCAGGTGATGCCGAGGCCGGCCGGGAGCATCAGGCCCTTCTGAGATCCACTGACGCACACGTCGACGCCCCACTCGTCCATGCGAAAGTCGATGCTCGCCAGCGCGCTCACCGCATCCACGAACAAAAGCGCGGGATGCTTCGAGCTGTCCATCGCCTGGCGCACGGCCGCCACGTCGCTGGTGACGCCGGTCGCGGTCTCATTCTGGCAAACCAGCACCGCCTTGATCTTGTGCTGCTTGTCGGCTTCGAGCGATGCCAGATAGCGCTCGACCGGCGCTCCCTCTCCCCACGGCGTCTCGAGGATTTCCACCTCGAAACCCAGGCGCTGGCACATGTCGATCCACAGGTGGCTGAACTGACCGAAGCGCGACGCCAGCACCTTGTCGCCGGCATTCAGGCAGTTGGTGAGTGCGGCTTCCCAGCAACCAGTGCCGGAGGATGGAAAAATGAAAGGCGTTCCGCTGCTGGTCTTGAAAATCGGCTTCAAACCGCTCAGGCAGGCCTTGGCGAGCTCAGGGAATATCGGGGAACGGTGGTCTTCCATCGCGACTGCCATGGAACGCAGCACGCGATCGGGCACATTGGTCGGGCCCGGCACGAACAGAAAATTACGACCTGCCATTTGAAATACTCCTTGGCGCAAGGGCTATTTGGGTCACTGGATATATTACCGACGGCGGCTCATAGCGCACGCTTTTACTCAATTATACCGCCAGAGAACAGACTATGATATATGAGATATCTGGCAGGCGGCTGGCGACCCCGTTTCCCCGATGATTCGGGTCTCCAACCTGGTTTTGTGTACCTGGAGGTCGTATTTCGACCGGGGGGAGGAAATAAACAATGCGAATTGCCATCATTGGCCAGCAGAAGTTTGGAAAAGCGGTGCTGGACGCGTTCCTGGACCGGGGCGATACCGTCGCCGGCGTGTTCTGCACTCCCGACAAGGAGGGCACCCCGCCCGACCCGCTTCGGGCAGGGGCCGGAGAACGCGGGGTCAGGCTGTTTCAGCTCGCGTCACTCAAGGCGCCCGAAGCCCTGGAGGCGCTGCGCTCGCTCGATGTGGACTTGGGCGTCATGGCCTACGTGCTGCAGTTCGCGCCGGAAGAGTTCACCAAGATTCCTCGCCACGGGATGATTCAATATCACCCATCCCTGCTCCCCAAATATCGAGGCCCGAGTTCCATCAACTGGCCCATCATCCGCGGCGACACGCGCACCGGTCTCACCATTTTCCGTCCGAGCGATGGACTGGACGAAGGCCCGGTGATTCTGCAGAAGGAGACCCCCATCGGACCCGACGATACGTTGGGGAGCGTCTATTTCGACCGGCTTTTCCCGATGGGCGTGGCGGCCATGACGGAGGCGGCCGATCTGGTGATGAGCGGCAAGGCCAAGGAAGTCGTGCAGGACGAATCGCAGGCGACCTATGAGGGCTGGTGCCGCGATCCGGAGGCCAAGATCAACTGGCACAACCACATCGACCAGGTCTACAACCTGATCCGGGGCTGCATCCCGGCGCCGGGGGCGTGGACCACGTACAACGGCAAGAAGCTGCGGATTCTGGAAGCGCGGAAGGTCCCTGCGCGCACCTTTTCCGCGGTCAAAGGGAAGATCGGTGCGGTGACCGACATCGACGCACGCAGCATCTTCGTGAGCACGCAGGGCGGCCAGATCGAAGTGCTCACGCTTCGGCCGGACGACGGCAAGAAGCTCTCGGGACCGGAATTTTGCGCGCAAGCGGGTCTGACCGCCGGGACCATCCTGGGTGCCTGATCCGACCCGCCCCGGCCCTGCGGCCGGTGAGCGACCAACGCGTGCTATATTGCGCGCCGCCCATTTTCCGGGCGGCGCCGCTCGTCCGCCGTGCGAGCGCGCGGCATCAATCAATTACTGTCATTCGGGGAGTTAAAAGTGCGTTCCGACATAGAGATTGCCCAAAGCGCGACCATGAAACCCATTTCCGAGATCGCTGCGCGCCTCGGTATTCCGACTGCGAGCGTCGAGAATTACGGTCATTACAAGGCGAAGATCGCGCTCGATTACATCGCGAGCCTGAAGGATAAGCCCGACGGCAAGTTGATCCTGGTGACGGCGCTGAGTCCCACGCCCGCCGGCGAGGGCAAGACCACGACCACCGTGGGTCTCGGCGACGCCTTGAACAAGATAGGCAAGAAAGCCGTCATCTGCCTGCGCGAACCGAGCTTGGGACCCGTCTTCGGCATGAAGGGCGGCGCGGCCGGCGGCGGCTTCGCCCAGGTCGTACCGATGGAGGACATCAACCTGCACTTCACCGGCGACTTCGGCGCCATCGGGCTCGCGCACAACCTGCTCTCGGCGCTGATCGACAACCATATTCATCACGGCAATGAGCTGGGCTTCGACGTGCGGCGCATCGCATGGAAGCGCGTGATGGACATGAACGACCGCGCATTGCGCGACATCACGGTCGGCCTGGGCGGTCCCGGCAACGGCTTCCCGCGGCAGGACGGCTTCGACATCGTGGTCGCTTCCGAAGTCATGGCGATTTTCTGTCTCGCGCTCAACCTGGAAGACTTGAAGCAACGGCTGGGCAACATCGTGGTGGGTTACCGCCGCGATCTCTCGCCGATTCGTGCCAAGGATCTGAACGCGCAGGGCGCGATGACCGTGCTGCTCAAGGAAGCCCTGAAGCCTAACCTCGTGCAGACCCTCGAGAACAATCCGGCCTTCATTCACGGCGGCCCGTTCGCAAACATCGCCCATGGCTGCAATTCCGTGCTGGCTACCTCGACGGCGTTGAAGCTCGCCGACTATGTGGTCACCGAAGCCGGCTTCGGAGCGGATCTCGGCGCCGAGAAGTTCATCGACATCAAGTGCCGCAAGTCGGGGCTCCGACCGTCGGCGGTGGTGATCGTCGCCACCATCCGTGCCTTGAAGTATCACGGCGGGGCGGACCTGAAGCAGATCAACACCGAGAATCTGACGGCGCTCGAGAAGGGCATCGCCAATCTGGAGCGTCACGTGAACAACGTGCGCAACCACTACGGCCTGCCGTGCGTGGTGTCGGTGAACCAGTTCACCGCGGATACCAAGGCGGAGAACGAGCTGCTCGCGAAGAAGATGGCCGCGCTGAACGTGCCGCTGGTCACGGCGAAGCACTGGGCCGAGGGCGGCGCGGGCGCGGCCGACGTGGCCAGGAAGGTGGTGGAGATGATCGAAACCGGAAAATCGAATTTCAGCTTCGTCTATGACGAGAATCAGACGCTCTGGGACAAGATCAAGACGGTGGCCTCCAAGATCTACGGTGCCGCCGACATCGCCGCCGATGCGAAGATCCGCGCGCAGATCGACAAGCTTCAAAAGGACGGGTATGGCCACTATCCCGTCTGCATCGCGAAAACCCAGTACTCGTTCTCGACGGATCCCAGTGCGCGCGGCGCGCCGAGCGGCCACATCCTCAATATCCGCGAGGTGCGTCTCGCGGCCGGCGCCGAGTTCATCGTCGTCGTCTGCGGCGACGTGATGACCATGCCTGGCCTCCCGAAGGTGCCGTCCGCGGACAAGATCGACATCGATGCGCAGGGTAAAGTGGTGGGGCTGTTCTAGGAGAACTCTCCTGGCGTGGACGCGCGAGGCGTCCATGCCACGGTGAGATCCGGGGCGCGCCGGCGCCATAAGCCGGCCGGCGCGATCCACCTCCGCGATGCTAGACCTCGAGCACGATCTTGCCGATATGCTGCGAGCTCTCCATCAACCGATGAGCATCGGCCGCCTGGGCGAGCGGAAACGTCGCGTGAATCACGGGCTTGACCCGGCCCTCGGCGAGGAGCGGCAATACATTGCGCCGCACGGACTCGGCCACGAGCGCTTTTTGCGCGACACTGCGTATGCGCAGCGTCGAACCCGTGAGCGTCAGCCGTTTGCTCAAAATGGTGTTCAGATTGATCTCGGTCCGCGCCCCGCTCATCAGCGAGATGACGACGACGCGCCCCTCGACTGCGGCAGCCTCGAAATTGCGGGCGAGATAATTCGCGCCCACGATGTCGAGAATCAGATCGACGCCCCGGCCGCCGGTTGCCTCGCGCACCACCGCGACGAAATCCTCGCTGTGGTAGTCGATGCCGCGCACCGCCCCGAGACGCTCGCAAAAACGCGCCTTGTCGGCGCTGCCGGCCGTGGCGTACACCTTGGCTCCCCAGGCTGCGGCGAGTTGTATCGCCGTCGTCCCGATGCCGCTGGTGCCGCCGTGGACCAGGACGGTGTCGCCGGCCTTGCATCCGCCCCGATCGAACAGGTTGGTCCATACCGTGAAGAACGTTTCCGGCACCGCCGCCGCCTCGACCAGGGTCATATTCTTGGGGATCGGCAGGCACAGCGGCGCCGCGGCCACCGCATATTCGGCATAGCCGCCCCCGGGGAGCAGCGCCATCACCTTATCGCCGAGCGCGACGCCCGAAGCGCCCGGCCCGATCGCGACGACTTCCCCGGCGATCTCGAGCCCCGGGATGTCCGAGGCGCCCGCCGGGGGCGGATAGCGGCCTTGCCGCTGCATGACATCCGGACGATTGACGCCGGCCGCCGCGACCCGCACCAGAACTTCGCCTTCGCCGGGTTTGGGCGTGGGACGCCGGGCGGATTTCAGCTGTTCCGGACCGCCGGGCGCGGCGATCTCGGTCACGTTCATTTCAGCGGGCACGTTCGCCATGGAATCGATCCTCATTGGGGTAAGCCCCTTCGGGCGTGCCCTCCGGGTATGCCCATCGTACCCCTTTCGCGTAGACTTTTGCCGCGAGGAAAGCCGATGAGATTTTGCATTTACGGGGCCGGTGCGATCGGCGGCTACGTCGCGGTGGAGCTGGCGTCCGCCGGTCACGACGTCTGCGTGATCGCACGCGGCGCGCATCTTCGCGCCATCCGCGAGCGCGGGCTCACCCTGAGGATCGAGGGCGGCGAAAAGGTCGCGCGCGTGCGTGCCAGCGATGATCCGAGCGCATTCGGCCACCAGGATTTCGTGATCTGCGCGCTCAAGGCACATCAGGCGTACGCGAGCGCTCCCGATTTTGCGCCGCTCCTCGGACCTTCCACCGCCGTGCTGACCGCGATGAACGGCATACCCTGGTGGTATTTCTACAAATGCGGAGGCCGCTTCGACGGTCACCGCCTCGCGTCCGTGGATCCCGGCGATCGGCAGTGGAATGCCATCGGGCCCGAGCGCGCCATCGGCTGCGTGGTGGAGCCGGCGTGCGAGGTCGCCGAACCGGGTGTCATCGTGCATCACGCGCTGAAGCGGTTCATCCTCGGCGAGCCGGACCGGAGCCGCTCGGCGCGCGTCGCGGCATTGAGCGGGGCGCTCATCGGCGCCGGTCTCGAGGCGCCGGTGCGCGAGGACGTACGCTGGAACATCTGGCTCAAGCTCTGGGGCAACGTCTGCTTCAGTCCCATAAGCGCGCTGACGGGCGCAACGATCGACCGAATCATCGCGGAGCCGGGACTTCTGGGCTTGTGCAAGTCCATGATGCTCGAGACCAAGGCGGTGAACGAGGCGCTCGGCATCGATATTCCCGGCGACATGATGGAGCGGCGCTTTGCGGCGGCGGGCTCCATCGCCGGCCACAAGATGTCCATGCTGCAGGACCTGGAGCGCGGGCGATCGCTGGAGATCGATGCCCTGGTCACCGCCGTGCAGGAGCTCGGCAGGCTCGCCGGCGTCGCGACGCCGATGGTCGATGCGGTGCTCGCGCTCGTCCAGGAGCGCGGCCGGGGCGCAGGTCTTTACGCACCTTTGGGGGCGGAACCTCGAGGCGAACCGCGGCGCGACATTCATCACTCAATTCGGAACCTTGAGGACTCGCCATGACGACAGCCTACATCACCCACGCTGAATGTCTGCGGCACGAAATGGGCGCCGGCCATCCGGAGAATCCCGAGCGTCTCAACTCGGTGAACGAACACATGCGCAGCAGCGGCATTTTGCCGGAGCTTCGCTGCCTGGAGGCGCCGCTCGCCGATCAGAAGGACTTGAAGCGCGTGCATCGGGCCGCATACGTCGATCTGATTTTCGAGCACGCACCGAAGGAGGGCTACGTGCAGCTCGATCCCGACACCGCCATGAACCCCTCGAGTCTCGGCGCGGCGCGGCGCGCGGCGGGAGCCGGCGTGCTCGCGGTTGATGAAGTGATCTCGGGCCGGGTGCAAAATGCGTTCTGCGCGGTGCGGCCATGCGGCCACCACGCCACGCCGGCCCGTTCCATGGGCTTTTGCATCTTCAACAACATCGCGGTGGCGGCCGCCTATGCGCTCGAGGTCAAAGGGCTCGAGCGGGTGGCCATCGTCGATTTCGACGTGCATCACGGCAACGGCACCGAGGACATGTTCAGCGCGCCCGAATGGCAGAAACGGGTGCTCATGGCGGGATTCTTTCAGCATCCTTTTTATCCGGGGAGCGGCGCGGATGACCCCGCCCCCAACATGTTCAACGTGCCCCTGGCGGCCGGCAGCGACGGCACGGCCGCGCGCCGCGCGCTGAAGGAGCACTGGGCGCCGGCGATCGAGGCGTTCAAGCCGCAGATGATCCTGATCTCCGCGGGCTTCGATGCGCACCGCGAGGACCTCCTCGGCGGTCTCGCGCTGGTCGAAGAGGATTATGAATGGATGACCCGCGAGCTCATGTCGCTGGCCGCGCGCCATGCGCAGGGGCGCATCGTGTCGATGCTGGAGGGGGGCTATAACCTCACGGCGCTCGGGCGGAGCGCAGCGGCCCACGTGAGGACTCTGGCGGGCCGCTAGCCAGCGTCGCCGCCGGGCGCTTCCTTGGGTTTTGCCGTGATCGGGCCGCAGTTCAAGCTCTCCAGAGCCTCGCGCGGCAACTCATCGAGTTCCGCATTTCCATGCTGCGCCAGGTACGCCGAGAGCTTCTGCCGCATCCGCGGAGTCCAGAACTTCGAGATGTGATTCGCGATGCCCGCGACCGCATCGGTGTGCACCGGCTCCGATCGAAAGAAGTTGCCGATGTCGTTCGCCATCTTCACGAGGTGGGTGTCGCCGCTCATCGCCTGTGCCTACTTGCTCGCCACGGCTTCCGTGCCGGCGCCCTTCAGGAGAGCCTCCTGCGTTTCGGTGAATTCGCGGAAGCGCTTCTGCCACTCGGATGGCTGACTCACGCGGGTCGCCTGCACCGCGGTGACCTTGTACTCCGGGCAATTGGTGGCCCAGTCGGAATTATCGGTGGTGATCACGTTCGCACCCGATTCCGGGAAGTGGAACGTCGTGTAGATCACGCCCGGCTGCACGCGCTCGGTGATGCGAGCGCGCAGCACCGTGTCGCCCGCGCGGCTGGCGATGCCGACCCAATCTCCGTCCGCGATGCCTCGTTCCTCGGCGTCGTGCGGATGCATTTCCACACGGTCCTCGTCGTGCCAGCGATTGTTTTCGGTGCGGCGCGTCTGCGCGCCCACGTTGTACTGGCTCAGGATTCGCCCGGTGGTCAGGATCAAGGGGTATTTGGAGTTGACCTTCTCGGCCGTCGGCACGTATTCGGTCAGCAGGAACTTGCCCTTGCCACGCACGAACTGCCCGATGTGCATGGTGGGGGTGCCCTCGGGGTGCTGATCGTTGCACGGCCATTGGATGCTGCCGAGCTCTTCCAGCCGCTGGTAGCTCACGTTGGTGAAGGTCGGCGTCAGGCGCGCGATCTCATCCATGATCTCCGAGGGGTGCGTGTAGCTCATGGGGTAGCCGACCGCGTTGGCGAGAAGCTGGGTGGTCTCCCAGTCCGCATAACCCGCCTTGGGCTCCATGACCTTGCGCACCCGGGAAATGCGGCGCTCGGCGTTGGTGAAGGTGCCGTCCTTCTCCAGGAAGGAGGATCCGGGCAGGAAGACGTGGGCAAACTTCGCCGATTCGTTCAGGAAGAGGTCCTGCACGATGATGCACTCCATGGACGTGAGCGCCGCCGTGACGTGCTGGGTATTGGGGTCGGACTGCGCGATGTCCTCGCCCTCGATGTAAAGACCCTTGAAATCACCGTCGAGCGCCGCCTCGAACATGTTCGGGATGCGCAGACCCGGGCTCGTTCTGCAGGCTCACGCCCCAGGCTCCCTCGAACAGCGCGCGCACCTTGTCGTCCGATACATGGCGATAGCCGGGGAACTCGTGCGGGAAGGATCCCATGTCGCAGGACCCCTGCACATTGTTCTGGCCGCGCAGCGGATTGACGCCCACGCCCTCGCGGCCGACGTTGCCCGTCGCCATGGCGAGATTGGCGATGCCCATCACCATGGTGGAGCCCTGGCTGTGCTCGGTGACGCCGAGTCCGTAGTAGATGGCGCCATTGCCGCCGGTGGCGTAAAGGCGCGCGGCGGCGCGCACGTCGGCGGCGGGCACCCCGGTGATCGCCTCCATCGACTCCGGCGAGTTCTTCTCGAGCGACACGAAGGCACGCCACTTCTCGAACGAATCCACCTCGCAGCGCTCGCGCACGAAATCCTCCTTGACCAGGCCTTCGGTGACGATGACGTGGGCGAGGGCATTGATCAATGCGACATTGGTGCCCGGACGGAGCTTGCAGGTGATAGTCCGCGGCGATGTGCGGCGAGCGCACCAGATCGATCCGGCGCGGATCGGCGACGATCAGCCTCGCACCCTGTCGCAGCCGGCGCTTCATCTGCGAGGCGAATACCGGATGGCCGTCGGTGGGATTGGCGCCGATGACGAAGATCACGTCCGCCTGCATCACCGAGTCGAAATTCTGGGTGCCGGCCGACTCGCCGAGGGTGTTCTTCAAGCCGTAACCGGTGGGCGAGTGACAGACCCGTGCGCAGGTGTCGACGTTGTTGTTGCCGAAGCCGGCGCGGATCAGCTTCTGCACGAGGTAGGTCTCCTCGTTCGTGCAGCGCGAGGAAGTGATGCCGCCGATGGAATTTCGGCCGTACTTCTTTTGAATGCGCTTGAGCTCGCTCGCGGCATAGCCGATCGCTTCCTCCCAGGACACTTCCCGCCAGGGGTCGGTGATCTGCTTGCGGATCATGGGCTTCAGGATGCGATCGGGGTGGGTCGCATAGCCGATGGCGAAGCGACCCTTCACGCAGGAGTGACCGTGGTTCGCATGCCCGTCGGAATTGGGCACCATGCGCACGACCTCCTCGCCCTGCATCTCGGCGCGGAACGAGCAGCCGACGCCGCAGTAGGCGCAGGTGGTGGTGACGCTGTGCTCGGCCTGGCCTTTCTCGATCAGCGACTTCTCGGAGAGCGTCGCGGTGGGGCAGGCCTGCACGCAAGCGCCGCAGGAGACGCATTCGGAATCCATGAAGGACTCGTTCTGGCTCGCCGCCACCTTGGACTCGAAGCCCCGGCCCTGAATGGTGAGCGCGAGCGTGCCTTGCTGCTCATCGCAGGCGCGCACGCAGCGCGAGCACACGATGCACTTGCTCGCATCGAACGTGAAATAGGGGTTGGATTCGTCCTTCGGCGCATCCAGGTGGTTTTCGCCTTCATAGCCGTAGCGGACCTCGCGCAGGCCCACCACGCCTGCCATGTCCTGAAGCTCGCAGTGACCGTTCGCGGGACAGGTGAGGCAATCGAGCGGATGATCGGAGATGTAGAGCTCCATCACGCCGCGACGAATGTCGGCGAGTTGCTTGTTCTGGGTATGGACCACCATGCCTTGGGCGACCGGGGTCGTGCAGGAGGCGGGCAGGCCCTTCATCCCATCGATTTGCACCAGGCACATGCGGCAGGAACCGAACGCCTCCAGTTGTTCCGTCGCGCAGAGCTTAGGGATCTTCACATCGGACAACGAGGCGGCCCGCATCACCGAGGTGCCCTCGGGCACCGTGATCTCCCTCCCATCGATGGTCAGGCTGACGAGCTTCGTGCTTTCCCGCTTCGGGGTTCCGTGATCGTGCTCTACGATGGATAACATGGCTAGTTTCCTGGGGGTTGCGTCAAGCGGATGCTCGAGCGCTCGATGTTTTGACAAAATCTTCGGGAAAATGGTTCAGCGCCGACAGCACCGGATAGGGCGTGAGGCCACCGAGCGCGCAGAGCGAGCCGTACGTCATGGTTTCACAGAGATCGCGCAGCAGGACCTCCTGGGCCGCGCCGTTCTGACCGCCGATCAAGCGGTCGATGACTTCGACGCCGCGCGTCGATCCGATCCGGCAGGGTGTGCACTTGCCGCACGACTCGATGGCACAGAATTCCATGGCGTAGCGCGCCTGGGCCGCCATGTCGACCGTGTCGTCGAACACGACGACGCCGCCGTGGCCGAGCATGGCCTTGAGGGCGGCGAAGGCCTCGTAGTCGAGCGGCGTGTCGAATTGCGATTCGGGCATGTAGGCGCCCAGAGGCCCGCCCACTTGGACCGCGCGGATCGGCCGCCCGCTCAAGCTTCCGCCGCCGAAATCGTACAGGAGCTCGCGCAAGGTCATGCCGAACGCGACCTCCACCAGACCGCCCTGCTTGATGTTGCCCGCCAACTGCATCGGCAGCGTGCCGCGCGAGCGGCCCATGCCGAAATGCTGATAGAACGGCGCCCCGCGCTCGAGGATGATGGGGACGGAGGCAAAGGTGATGACGTTGTTGATCACGGTGGGCTTGCCGAACAAGCCGGCGAGCGCGGGAAGGGGCGGCTTGAAGCGCACCTGCCCGCGTTTGCCCTCCAGCGACTCGAGGAGGGAGGTCTCTTCCCCGCAGATGTAGGCGCCCGCGCCCAATCGAACTTCCAGATCGAAGCGCTTGCCGCTGCCCTGGATGTTGTCGCCGAGGTAGTGAGCGCCGTAGGCGGCGGCAATCGCCGCCTCGAGCGTGCGGTGCGCGTCGGGGTACTCCCAGCGCAAGTAGATGTAACCGCGTGTGGCCCCGGTGGCGATGCCGGCGATGGTCATGCCCTCGACCAGCGTGAGAGGGTCTCCTTCCATCAGCATGCGATCCGAAAAGGTGCCGGAATCGCCCTCGTCGGCATTGCAGACGATGTATTTTTGGTCGCCCGGCGCGCCGAGCACGGTTTTCCACTTGATGCCGGCCGGGAAAGCGGCGCCGCCGCGACCGCGCAGCCCCGAGGCGGTGACGCTCTCGACGATCTGCGCCGGCTGAATGGCGAGTGCCGCCTTGAGGCCCTCGTAGCCGCCATGCGCGACGTAGTCCTCGATCGACACGGGATCGATGATGCCCACGCGGGCGAACGTCAGGCGCTCCTGCCGCTTGAAGTACGGAATCTCCTCGGTCAGCCCGTGCGCCAAGGCGTGGCCGCGGGAGGCGGCATTCGCCGGTTCGCACAGGCCGTTGTCGAACAAATCAGAAACCTGCGAGGCCTGGACGGGGCCGTAGCCGTAGCGCTTTCCATCGAATTCCACTTCGACGAACGGCTCGAGCCAGAGCATGCCGCGCGAGCCGTTGCGGACGAGTTGCACCTCGATCGCACGGCGCTTCGCCTCGTCGACGACCGCCCGGGCCGTCTCATCGGCGCCCATGGAGCGTGCGGCGGCATCTTGCGGTACGAAGATCCTCAGAGCCTTCATGAGAGCTTCGCCCGCAATGGCGCCATCAACTCATCGAACCGCTCGCGCAGAGACCCGGCCCTTCAGATCGGTGTCGATCATGAGCGAGGGGCCGAGCGCGCAGTTGCCGAGGCAGTAAACGGGTTCGAAGGTGACCGCTCCATCGGCGCTCGTTGCGTGAAAATCGATCCCCAGGGTTTTCTTGGCGTGGGCTTCCAGAGCAGCCGCTCCGAGGGCCTGGCATGCCTCTGCGCGACACAGATGCACCACGTGCCGGCCGCCGCGCCGGGTACGGAAATAGTGATAGAAGGTCACGACGCCATGGACTTCGGCCCGCGACAAGTTGAGCTCGCCGGCGATCAATTGGACGGCCTCCGACGGCACGAAGCCGATCGCATCCTGCACGGCATGCAGGATGGGCAGAAGCGCCCCGGGGCTGTCTTTGAGAAGCGCGCAGGCTTCGAGGACCCGGGCTCGCTCCGCCGCCCGCAAGGCGTCGGGTGGTTCCGCCTGGATGGGGATGACTCGTCGGGTCGAAGTAGTGTTCATGTTGATCGGGCCATAATGATCGCTAAGGTCGGGCAACGCCACGACGGACTCACTGAATGGGTGATGTGACCACTAACGGGCACGCAGGCCAATATGAAATTTCATGCATAGGAGCCCCCGAGTGCGGATGCTGCGAAGCAGCAAAAGACGCCCGCGCGAGCGATATACGCGCGAGCAATGTAAAAGAGGGCACGCAAAAGGTCATGCCAACGGTCACACGATTGTGCTCGGCGCCAGCCGGAGGCGTATAAATGCGCAAAGATGTCGGGGAGGGGCCACGCCATGAGCGACCGATCGGAGCCTGCGAATTCTTCACATCGAGCCCCGGCGGCGGCGGCAGCGCTGGCTGCGCTTACCTTCGGTTTGTCTCCCCAGAATGCCCCGGGCACCATGCAGGCGGTTCCTCCGCCCGCCGGATCGCCCACGTCCGCACCCGCCGTCGCGACAGCGGAGGCCGTCGATCAGCTCGCCGAGATCATGGTGCAGACGCGCGAGCCGCGCTACGTGGCGCCCACGCGCCGCGATCAGATCGGCAGGATCTGGGCCCCTGTGCTCATCAACGGACGCGGGCCGTTCCGTTTGGTCCTGGACACGGGCGCGAGCAGTTCCGGGGTAACGGCCATGGTCGCAATGGCGTTGGGGATTTCCACGGACGCATCGCCCCACGTCACGCTGCGCGGTGTGACGGGTAGCGCCGACGTGCCGACCATCAAGGCGGATACGCTGACCGTCGGGGATCTCGCCGTGGATTCCCCGCTCCTGCCCATCGTCCCCGATGCCTTGGGCGGAGCGGAGGGCATCCTGGGTTCCGAAGGCCTCAAGAACAAGCGCATTTTCATCGATTTCCGCCACGATCAGATTTCCATCACCTACTCGCGCGCGGAGCGTCCGGCGCGGGGATTCTTGACCGTGCCGTTCAGGCTTGGACACGGTCAATTGATCGTGATCGCCTGCAAGGTGGGAGGGGTGTCGGCCGAAGCGATCATCGATACAGGCGGGCAAGCCACGATCGGAAACATCGCGCTGCGCAAAGCGTTGTACCTGCGCGATCACGGATTTCGCGGCAAGCCGGATCAAATCGTGGGCGCCACGCTGGCCGTGGAGACCGGCGAGCTCATCAACACGCCGGCGATTGAAATGGGGCAGATACAGATACACGATCACGGCGTGACGTTCGCGGATGTCTACATCTTCAAGCATTGGCAATACACCAGCGAGCCCGCGATCATGATCGGCATGGACGCGCTCGGAACGCTGGACACGCTCATCATCGACTACCGGCGCAAAGAGCTTCAGATCCGCATGGCTCAGGCTGGCTGAACGCCGAAGCGAGCCGCCTTGGCGCGTGATCGCGTGGAAACGCGAGCCGCCGCTGCTTTTTTCACGGGATTGCGCCAGAATAAGCGGGGCACTCGGACGCCGGAGAGTCGATGGTCAACAAGCCGATGATCGTGATCGCGGCGGTGGTGGTAGTGGCGGGCGTGGGCACCGCGTACTACTTTCACAAGCGCAATGCGGGGCCGCCGCACCCGGCGGCCGCCCTGACTCCCGCGCCGGCTGCGCCCGCCTCGCCACCTGCCGTGGAGAATCCCGTGCCAAGCTCGCCGTCCGCGCCGCAGGCCCCTCTGCCGGCGTTGAACGACAGCGATCCCGCGATCAAGGATGCGCTCGGCGAAGCGCTCGGCAACGACGCCGCGCAATATCTGGTGCCGGAGAGCATCGTGCGGCATCTGGTGGTGACCATCGACAACCTGCCGCGGCAAAAAGCGCCCGCGGCGAAGCGTCCGACGGTATCGCCGGGCGGCCCTTTTCTGGTGCAGGGCGATGAGATTCATGCGACGCTCGACCTCAAGAATTTCGCGCGCTACGAGCCGATGGTGAACGCGCTGCGCAAGCTCGACATGCAGCGCGTGGCCGACGTGTATCTGCGCTTCTATCCGCTGTTCCAGGGCGCGTATCAGGATCTCGGATATCCGAACGCATATTTCAACGATCGGCTGGTTGCGGTGATCGATTCGCTGCTGGCGGCGCCCGAGCCGGCCGGGCCCATCGAGCTCACGCGGCCGAATGTCCTGTACACGTTCTCGGATCCCACGCTCGAGGCCCTGCCCGCGGGGCAGAAGTTGTTGATTCGCATGGGCGCGGATAACGCGGCCGTGATCAAGGCCAAGCTCAGGGAATTACGCTCGATCGTGACCGCCGGACGGACCGGCGCGGGATCGTCTACCGGCAACGCGGGGCCGTCCACGCACTGATCGATCAGCGGTACGCTCAAAAGGGGGGGGTGGGACATGGACAATACGGCTGCGGTCGCGGGGAGCGGTCGCGTCCACCGCAAGGCGGTGCAGAACCCATGGATGGTGATCGGCGCGTCATCGCTCGGCACGGTGTTCGAGTGGTATGACTTTTATCTATATGGTCTGCTGGCAAGCGTCATCACCGCGCAGTTTTTCTCCGGCGTCAACGAGGTCACCGGATTCATATTCGCCTTGGCCGCCTTCGCCGCGGGATTCGCCGTACGACCCTTCGGAGCACTCGTGTTCGGCCGCCTCGGAGATCTCGTCGGCCGCAAGCATACGTTTCTCATCACCATGAGCATCATGGGCGGCGCGACCTTCCTGGTGGGACTGCTGCCGAGCTACGCCACCGCGGGGGTCGCGGCTCCGATCGCTCTCGTCGCGCTGCGGCTGCTCCAAGGCCTCGCGCTGGGCGGGGAATACGGGGGCGCCGCGGTTTACGTCGCCGAGCATGCGCCCCAAGGAAAACGCGGCCTGTACACCAGCTGGATTCAAACTACCGCGACGCTCGGGTTGTTCGCGGCGCTCCTGGTGGTGATCGGCACTCGGACGGCCATGGGGGAGGACGCCTTCAAGAGCTGGGGATGGCGCATTCCCTTCCTGATCTCCCTGCTGCTGTTGATGGTCTCGCTCTGGATCCGAATGCAACTCGACGAGAGCCCCGTGTTCGTCAGCATGAAGCGCGCGGGCACGACATCCAAGGCCCCGCTTTCGGAAGCGTTCGGCCGGTGGAGCAACTTGAAAATCGTGTTGATCGCGTTGCTCGGCGCCGTCATGGGACAGGCGGTGGTGTGGTACACGGGACAGTTCTATGCGCTGTTTTTTCTCGAGCGCGTGCTGCGCGTCGATGGCGCTACCACCAACATCCTGACGGCGCTCGCGCTCGCGCTCGCCACACCGGCATTCATTCTTTTCGGCTGGATGTCCGATCGAATCGGCCGAAAGCCGATCATTCTCGCCGGGTGTCTCCTGGCGATGTTCACCTACTCGCCGCTGTTTCACGCGCTGACCCGCTACGCGAATCCCGCGTTGTTCGCGGCGCAGGCAAGCGCGCCCGTGGCCGTGATCGCGGATCCGGCGCAGTGTTCGTTCCAATTCGATCCCGTCGGCAAGAACAAATTCGATTCGACCTCGTGCGATATCGCAAAGAGCTTCCTGGCGAAGGCGGGGGTTTCCTATCAACGAATCGACGCTCCCGCCGGAGCGGTGGCGCAGATTCGAGCCGGGGACACGACACTCACGGCGCCGGATCCGCGTGCCGTGACCGGTGCGGAGCGCAAAGCCGCGATCGCCGCGTTTCAAGGCTCCGCGAAGACGGCGTTATCGGCGGTGGGCTATCCGGACAAGGCGGATCCAGCGAGCATCAACAAACCGATGGTGGTGCTCGTCCTGTTCATTCTGGTGCTGTACGTGACCATGGTGTACGGGCCGATCGCGGCGTTGCTGGTCGAGTTGTTTCCCGCGCGCATCCGCTACAGCGCGATGTCGCTGCCGTATCACATCGGCAACGGCTGGTTCGGCGGATTCCTGCCGACGACGGCCTTCGCGATGGTCGCTGCGACCGGCGATATCTATTATGGTCTTTGGTATCCGATCGTGGTCGCCGGGATCACCGTGGTGGTCGGGCTTCTGTTCCTCCCTGAAACCGTGAATCGGCCCGTTGACGAATAGCGGAGGGATGCCACGCTTTTGCGCTGTCGCCCCATGGCGACAGCGAGGCCGCTTTTTTTCGCGTTACATTTGCTTCACGGAACTACCTGTCATTCGCACTGTGACGTTATATGAGTTCAAAGCGGCGTCCCTTCACTACGCTGCATCGGATATAGATCAACCAGCCAAAGGCAGGAACATGTCGATACCATCGCAAAAATCATTGTTGTGTTCACTGGCCGCGGGGAGCCTGCTCGCAGGCTGCGTCGCCACCGTGCGAGTGCCGGGTCCGCCGCCGCCGCCGCCGCCCCCACCCCCGCGCGTCTACGCGCCGTCGCCGCCCGCCGCGGCACCGGTCGAGGTCGAGGTGCAGGCGACCGAGCCGCCGCCTCCGCTCCCGGACTACGATCAGCCGCCCTGTCCCGAGGACGGATGGCTGTGGACGCCCGGCTACTGGGCTTATTCGACGGGAGGTTATTATTGGATCCCGGGCACCTGGGTCGCACCGCCGCAGGTGGGCGTGCTCTGGACGCCCGGCTACTGGGGGTTCGTTGGCGGCGTCTATATGTTCCATGCCGGCTATTGGGGCCCGCACATCGGGTTCTACGGCGGCGTCAACTACGGCTTCGGCTATGGGGGCGTCGGGTTCGTGGGCGGCCGCTGGGTCGGCAACTCCTTCTCGTACAACACCGCGGTCGTGCACGTGAACACCACCGTGATCCACAACACCTACGTGAACAACGTAACGGTCAACAACGTCACGGTGAACAAGGTGAGCTACAACGGCGGCGCGGGTGGCGTTGCCGCGGCACCGACGCCGCAGGAAAAGGCGGCGATGTCTGAGCCGCACGTTCCGCCCACGCCGGCTCAAAAACAGCACGTCGCTGAAGCCGTGCGCAATCCCCAGCTCGCCGCCAAGGCGAACGGCGGTCATCCGGCGATTGCCGCCACCGCGCGACCGGCGTCGTTCAATGGGCCGGGTGTGGTGAGTGCAAAGGGTGCGCCGCCGCGCGCAGCCGCTCCGGCCGCCCATCCGGCACCGGTGAACTCTGGGAATCCGGCCGCGCGTGCGCCGGTCAACGGCGGGGCACATCCGCCGGCCGCCGCCGCGGCTCGCCCGCAGGGCGCGCCTCCGAAGCCTGCGCAAAAGGCGCAGCCCAAGCCCGCCGCGAAGCCCAAAGCTCCGGCGGAGCACAAGGAGGGCGAGAAACCCTGACGCCAGGATTTTCTCGATCGTCCGCATCGAGCGCCCGTGCCGGCTACCGAGCCGCCACGGGCGCCGTCGTTTTCAGGACCGGGAGATCGATGGAGCACGCGAGCGTGCCGCCGTCAACGGCCGGTCGTATTGCAGGGATGGCGCGCCGGGCGCATGATCGGCTTGCAGGCACTGGAGTTCAGTTGACAGAATAAGTGAGCGGTGCGCACGGCACCAGGAGCGGGAGGTGGGCCTATGAATTCACTATCCGTCACGGTCTCCGACGGCGTTGCGACGTTGAGCATACAGCGGCCGCAAGTCAGCAACGCGATCGACATATCCATCATCCGCTCATTCCACCTGGCGCTCGATCAAATTCAAAAAGGGGAGGGCGGAGCGCGCGCAGTCATCATCACCGGGAGCGGCGACGTGTTCTGCAGCGGGCTCGATCTGCACTCGGTCGACCTCAACACCCGGCAGGCGAGACAGCGTGCGCACTTCGAGATGCGCCGCTTCATGGACCCCCTGATCACGAGGCTCAGCGGCTTCCGGTATCCGATCATCGCCGCCGTGAATGGGGCCGCGGTCGGTGCGGGCATGAGCCTGGCGCTCGCCAGCGATATCATCATCGTGGGCGAAAGCGCGTATTTCTGTCCCTCGTTCGCGCGCTTGGGGTTGGTGCCGGACGCGGGCATCACGTTTCATCTGGCGAGGCGCATCGGCGGCGGTCGATCGCTCGCCGCCCTCATGCTGGCGGAAAAGATCAACGCGAAAACGGCGCTCGATTGGGGCCTTGCGTACGCCGTTGCGCCGGATGGCGAGGTACAGGCGCGGGCGCAGGAAGTTGCTCACAAGCTGGCGTCCGGCCCCTGCGCCGTGCTCGGTCAGATTCGCGCCCTCCATGCGTCGACGTTCGACAACTCGCTGCAGGAACAGCTGCGGGCCGAGCGCAGTGCTCAGGAGATGACGCTGGAGACGCAGGACTGCGTCGAGGGTGTGAGGGCGTTTTTCGAGAAGCGGGAACCCCACTTCTCAGATCATTGAGCCCGCCAGCGAGCGCGCCTGCGCGACGATCTCGCGAATGTCCGCGGGCGTGCTGCGGCAGCAACCGCCGATGAGGCGTGCTCCCGCACGATACCAATCGCCCACTTCGTCGGAGATGCGCCGGCACTGCGCGTGCACGACCCACCGCTTCTCGCGGGCGTCGTAGGCCTCACCGGAATTCGGATAGGCGAGCAGCGGCTTGTCGGCCTGCCCATGCATCCTCTCGAGGAGCTCGGTCACGTACGCCGGCGCCGTGCAATTCACGCCGAGCGCCGCGATTTGATCGTGACCGCGCAAAGCCGCGGCGCACTCGGAGATCGACTCACCCTGCGAATTGCGGCTGCCGTCGACGCATGAAAAGCTGATCCACGCGCTGACCGCCGGAAATTCCTGCAGCAGCCTGGCGAGGACCATGGCCTCGCGCAGGCAGGGCAGCGTCTCGCACGCGATGAGATCCGCGCCCGTACTCGCCAAGATCTCCAGCCGCGGGCGGTGAAAGCGCGCGAGTTCAGCGTCGCTCACGAGGTACCCGCCGCGATACTCGGACCCGTCCGCCAGCATGGCGCCGTACGGCCCGACGGACGCCGCGACGAAAGGCCGGCGGCGCGACTCCCGGTTCGAGGGGTCGGCCCAGAATTCATCTCGAGCGTCCGTCGCGATCGCGACCGCATCGCGCATCAGCCGTGCGGCCTGTTGCCGGCCGATGCCGCGGCGCTCGAAGCCTTCGAAGGTCGCCTGGTAGGTCGCGGTGGTTGCCACGTCGGCGCCGGCCCTGAAGTAATCCATGTGCACCGCACGGATGGTCTGCGGCGATTCGATCAGGCATTTGGCCGACCAAAGCGGGTCGCGAAGGTCGACACCGCGCCGCTCGAGCTCGGTGGCGAGCGCTCCATCGAGCACGATGAGTGGCTGTGTCGCAAGCCTGTCGGCGATCGGATTCAAGGCTTCGTTCCGGCGCCACGCCGCGTACGCGCGTCGGGCGCCGAGCCATTGAGACTGCGCGATCCGCTCAAATAGTGATTGCCCGTCACGAAATATCTCAACCGCGCCTCGGCACCTTTGGTGAGGCCGATGCGCACGCTCTCGCCGATCACATCCACCGAAGCACCGTCGTCCCCGATCCACAAGCGTCCGCGCCGGCACAGGTCCAGCCCGTCGTGCCTCAGGTCGATGCCCAGGGCTTCGCCCAGGCGCCCCGGCCCGCGCGCCAGGTCGCGCAAACTCGAGGCGTTGCGGGCGCGCTGCATATGCTCAATGCCGGATAGTGGCTCGAGGGCGCGCAACAGGACGCCGGCGCCGATGCCGGCAGCTTCGCTCGATACGTTGAGCATATAAGAGGTGCCGTAGCACAGGTAGACATAGGCATGACCGGCTTCCAGAAAAAGCGAGCGGTTGCGCGGGGTCATGCCGCGGAACGCATGACAAGCCGGATCGGCCTCGAGGTAGGCCTCGGTCTCGACGATGCGTCCGCTGAGCAGCCGCTTGCCCATCTCACGTACGACGATCTTGCCCAGAAGGAATCGAGCGAGCGCGACCGTATCGCGGGGCAGCATCCCGCGGTCGAGCGGCGACATATCGCGCGAGCGCAAGGCTGCCGGAGAATCAATTCGGAGGGGCGTGCGGTCGCGCAATGGTAATCTCAGCATAGCGAAGACTACCGGATTATCGTGACCGCTTCCGCATCGTTCAAGTCGACCTCCATCGCATTACCCGTCGGCGTGCTTGCCATCGCGATGGTGAGCGTTCAGGTCGGCGCGGCTCTGGTCAAGGGATTGTTTCCGGCGGTCGGGGTTGCCGGCGCAACGACGCTGCGGCTTGGAATCGCGAGCGTGATCCTCGCAGCGGTATGGCGACCCTGGCGGCTGCGTCCCACGGCGCGGCAAGCCGGCAGCATCGTCGTTTACGGGGTCGCGATGGGCTGCATGAACTTTTGCTTCTATTCGGCGCTGTCCCGCATTCCGCTGGGCATCGCCGTCGCGCTGGAGTTCACGGGCCCGCTGGCGGTGGCCATCGCGGCCTCTCATCGCGCGCTCGATCATGTCTGGGTCGCTCTTGCGGCGCTCGGGCTCCTGGCGTTGCTGCCGATGGGCCATGGGGCGGTATCCGGCGTCGGCATTGCGTTCGCCCTCGGAGCCGGCGTCTGTTGGGCTCTCTATATCGTGTTCGGGCGCAAGGCGGGCGACGCGCACGGCGGAGTCAGCACGGCGATGGGCACCATCATCGGCGCCCTGGTGATCGCTCCCATCGGGGCGGTGCAGGCGGGCGGGTCGCTCTTCAACCCGGCGGTGCTGCCGGCGGCTCTCGGAGTGGCGGTGCTGTCCAGCGCGCTGCCATATTCCCTCGAGATGTTTGCGCTCACGCGGATCCCCACCAGGACCTTCGGCGTGCTGATGAGCGCGGAACCCGCGCTCGGGGCGCTGTCGGGACTCTGCTTCCTGCACGAGCGCCTATCGCTGATCCAATGGGCGGCGATCGTCGCCATCATGGCCGCCTCGGCGGGGAGTGCGGCGACGAGCGGCACCGCGGCGGTTGCGATCAAGGACTGAAGGCGGCAAGAGCGCCGCGCTCAGCCGACGAGAGACACCGCGGCATACAGCACTGCCGCGCCCACCAGCGTCATCACGGTGGTCAGAAGCTTCGGATGAGCGTGGTAGCTCTCGGGGATGAGATCGCTCGCGCCGATGTAGAGGAAGAAGCCGGCGAACAGCGCGAGGATCACGCCGAATCCATCGATGCGCAATTTGAAGAGCGCCGTCGCGGCGATGCCGGCGACCGGCGCAACCGCATCGAGCAACAGCCAGTAGAGCGCCCGCGGGCGGTCGCCATGATTCTTGAGCACGACGTTCATGGTGTTGATGCCGTCGGAGAAGTCGTGCGTGAGCACGGCGATCGCCACGATGATCCCCACGCTCCTGGAGGCCTGAAAAGCCAATCCAATGGCCACACCGTCGAGCAGGCTGTGCACGCAGAGCACGCCGGCCCCCACCGCCCCGCGTGGCAAGGTGTCGGCGTGGAACAAGAGGATCCGGTCGAGCACCAGATACGCCAGGAAGCCGAGCGCGGCCAGGGACAAAAGCGTGCCCGCCTCGTGGAAGCGCAAGCCCAATGCGAGCGACTCCGGCAGCAGATCGAAAAACGCCACGCCGATGACCGCTCCCGCGCTGAAGCCCAGGATCAGGTGCAGCTTGTCGCGCAATCCGAGCGCCAGCATGCCGCCGGCAATGGTGCTCGAGAACGCCGCGAGGGCGATGACGATCAATAACACGTACGCTGGTTTCCTTGGAGTATATTGTCGCCATTGAAAACATAGGAGGCGACGTGAGCTACGACGCATATCATAAACGCAAAATCGGCGATCACGTGTTGAAGCCGGAGACCCAGATGATGGGGTTCGGCTACGACCCTTCCCTGTCGGAGGGCTCGCTCAAGCCGCCGATATTCCTGACCTCGACCTTCGTATTCAAGACCGCCCAGGACGGCAAGGATTTTTTCGACTACAGCTCTGGTCGCCGCCAACCGAGGGCGGGGCAGGCGGCCGGCCTCGTCTATTCGCGCTTCAACAATCCGAATCTCGAGGTGCTCGAGGATCGGCTCGCCCTGTGGGAACAGGGCGAGGCTGCCGCCGTGTTCTCGAGCGGAATGTCCGCTATCTCCACCGCGCTGTTCGCGTACGTACGGCCCGGCGATGTGATCCTGATGAGCCAGCCGCTGTACGGGGGCACCGAGACGCTGATCGACAAGACGTTGCCCGCCTTCGGCGTCAGCACGGTGGGTTTCACGGAAGGATACGACCCCGCGGCCGTGAAGGCGGCGGCGGAGCGCGCAAGTGCCCGCGCACGCGAGACAGGCGGCAGAGTCTGTCTGATCATGACGGAGACTCCCGCCAACCCGACCAACAGCCTGGTGGATCTTGCGCTCATGCGCGAGATTTCGGGCGAGATCGGCGCGCGGCAAACCGGAGGTCGTCCTCCGGTGCTCGTGGACAATACCTTCCTCGGTCCGGTGTTCCAGCGCCCGCTCTCGCTCGGCGCCGATCTGGTGCTGTACTCGCTGACCAAATATGTCGGCGGCCATTCCGACCTGGTGGCGGGAGGAGTGGTCGGCGCGCGCAGCGTCGTCGAGCCGATCAAGAGGCTGCGCGGCGCGCTCGGCACCCAGCTCGACCCGAACACCGCGTGGATGATCATGCGCTCGATGGAAACCCTGTCGTTGCGCATGCACAAATCCGCGCAGAACGCGGCGCGGGTCGCCGGATTTTTGCGCACGCACCCGAAGATCGCCGGCGTCAACTACCTGGGCTTCCTCGCCGCGGACGATCCCCGCAAGGGGGTGTTCGAGCGTCAATGCTTGAGTGCGGGCTCGACGTTCGGATTTTCCGTCAAAGGGGGCGAGGCGGAGGCGTTTCGCCTGCTCGACGGGCTGCAGTTCATCAAGCTCGCGGTGAGCCTCGGCGGAACGGAAACCTTGATCTCGCATCCGGCGAGCACCACCCATTCCGGCGTGCCCAAGGAGACCCGCGATCGAATCGGGATCAGCGATGCGCTGATCCGAATCTCGGTCGGCATCGAGGACCCCGACGATCTCATCGCCGATCTCGGAGCAGCGCTAGATGCGGTTTGAGGCAGGTGTTCTCTCGATCGCGCTGAACTTGCTGGCGGCCGCGGTTCCTGCCGCGCAGGATCCGGGTCCGGCGGACCTCGTCTATCTTCACGGGTTCGTGTACACGGTGGATGCGCAGGACAGCGTCCAACAGGCGCTGGCCGTCCGCGGCGGTGTCATCGTTTACGTCGGAAGCGACGCCGGAGCGGCGCCCCTGATCGGCGAGCACACGCGGCAGATCGATCTTCACGGACGCATGTTGATGCCCGGACTGGTCGACGGGCACATGCATCCACTCGACGGCGGCGCATCGCTCCTCAAGTGCAATCTGCAATACTTGCAGCTGACCGTCAAGCAGATGCAGGCGGGGATTCAGAAGTGTCTCGACCAAACTCGCTCACGCGAGCCGGACGGCTGGCTCGAAGTCGTGAATTGGTTTCAGGAGGGCATGATTCCGGCCGGCTTCCAGGCCACGCGGGCGGCTCTGGACGCGCTCAAGACGCGACGGCCGATTCTAGTCGTCTCCTCATTCGGCCATACGTCACTCGTGAACTCCCGCGCCATTCAATTGGCGGGCATCGACGCCGCCACGCAGGCGCCGCTCGGCGGCAAGATCTGGCGCGATCCCAACGGCAGTCCCACCGGGCTGCTGGAGGATGCCGCTCAGGAGTTGGTCACCAAATTTTTGCCGACGCCCACGCCAAGCGAGGACGTACGCTCCGCGCAGGCAGCGCTCAACGTCATGCGCAAGCAGGGCATCACCACGTTCCTCGACGCCATGGCGCTGGATCGAGATCTCGCCGCGTTCGCGGGTGTCGAGCGCGCGCAAGGCCTGACGGCGCGCGCGCACTTCGCCATCTTGATCACACCGCCGGACGGAAGGGATCCCAAGAAGGCGGTCGCGGCAGCGACCGAACTCGCGCGCCGTTACGATGAGGGGGAGGTGCGCGGCGCGCCGTCGATCACCGCGCGCAACGTGAAGCTGTTTCTCGACGGCGTCATCTCGGCGCCCGCGCTGACCGGTGCGATGCTGGAGCCTTACTTCGAGCCTCGAGGACCCGAAGCGAATGCCCCTTGGGCGCCCGGCAAGAATCGCGGGCCGGAGGTGTATTTCCCCGCGCCGGTGCTGCGCGCATTGCTCATCGCCGTGGCGGGGGCCGGTCTGGAGCCGCACATGCATGCGGATGGCGACCGCGCCGTGCACGAGGGATTGGACGGAATCGAAGCGATGCGCGCGCAGTTTCCCGGCACGGACATCCGGGCGGCGATCGCCCATGATGAGATCGTGGATCCGCGCGACTTCGGCCGCTTCAAACAGCTGAACGTGATTCCGGTGCTTTCGTTCCAATGGGAAAAGCAGGCGTCCGACACCGTCGACAACGCGCGCGACTACATGGGCCCGGCGCGCTACAAGTACATGGAGCCCGCTGCGTTCCTTGCGGATGCGGGAGCGCGCATCGCCTACGGCAGCGACTGGCCGGTCGACCCGCTCGACGAGTGGTTTGCGCTCAAGGTGGGCGTCACCCGCACCAACTCTCCGGCAAGCGGCCCTAAGTATGCCGGGCGCCGCTTGAGTGAGGATGCCGGATTGTCGCGTGCCCAGGTGCTGCGCGCCATCACCATGAACTCATCCTACGAGCTCCATCAGGATCAGGCCACCGGATCTCTGGAGGTCGGCAAGTTCGCGGATTTAATCGTTCTCGACCGCAACGTGCTCAAGATCCCGACCGAGGAGATCGCCCAAGTGAAGGTGTTGCAGACGGTGGTGGGCGGCCGAGTGGTGTACGAGGCCGATCCGAAACTGTGACGGGCGGCTCGCTGCGCGGGGGGCAGCGCATCTTTGACCACCTTCGAGCGGCGATCGGCGCTCCGCAAAATGGGCATTTATCGGCACTTCTCGCCGGATCTTAAGCAATACCCTTACATTCTGCGACCGTAGTCACGCCGCCCCCGGTTGCGCACCGTCAAAAATAGCGCCCAGCAAGGCCGCCCATTCGGCAAGCCTCCACGCAAGCCCCAGATCGAGGCGAGCGCTGGAGCGACGGAGATCGGGCGAGCCTTCGAGGTGTGAATAGTTCCAAATATAAGCTTCAGAGCGAAGCTTCAGACCGAGGTGACGAAATGATGTCTCACAAAAAGATTTTGGCCGCTGCCGTGGCGATGGTGCTGGGGGGGGCCGCGTTGAGCGCCTGGGCCGGCACCGGCAATACGACTTTCAACGTGACGACGACGGTGGTCAACGACTGCACCATCGGCAGCTCGAACATCGCGTTTGCCAACTACGATCCCACCAGCGCGACGACCCTGACGGCCACCGGTGCGGTGACCGCCAAGTGCACCAAGGGAGATTCCGTTTCGGTGGCGCTCAATCAAGGCGCGAATCCGGGCACCGGGTCGACGGCGGCCGTGCCGGTTCGTCAGATGGCCAACGGAACCAACTTGTTGCCCTATCACATCTACATCGCCGCCACCGGCACGACGGAATGGGGTACCGGCACCATAGGCACCAATGAGCCTGCCGCGCAGACGGCTGCCAGCGTCGCCACGGCTCTGTCCTTCACGACCTACGGCTCGCTCCCGGCGGGCGCGGACGTGCCGGCCGGCGCGTACAGCGATTCGGTGATTGCGACGGTGACCTTCTGATTCTCTGACTCCCGGGGGGGTGGCTCATTTTGCAGGAGGCAAGGAGCCACTCCTTCAGGGGGATTAGGCATGAGAATTTACCATAATCTGGCCGGTCCCTGGGCGCTGGCGGCACTCCTATTGGCCCTCGTTCCGACCGTTCGCGCGGCCACCTTTTCAATCAATCCGCTGCGCGTGGAGCTCGATGCGCGCCATCGCACCGACATCATCAATCTCAAGAACACGGCGGAGTCACCCTTGCGCGTCCAGGTGCGCACGATGCTCTGGACCGTGGCGGACGACGGCCAATGGCAGCTCACGCCCAGCCGGGATCTCATCGTCACTCCGGAGCTGCTGGAGATCGCGCCGGGCCAGTCGGCCCAGTTGCGGGTCGGCATCCTCGCGGATCCCGGTGCCGGCGAGGGCACTTACCGGCTGCTGCTCGATGAGTTGCCGAACCAGGACGCTGCGCCGGGCTCCGTGTCGGAGATCCGCGTGCTGACGCAGGTCAGCCTGCCGGTGTTCCTCGAACCCACGCGGCGCACACGGGTTCCATCTCTCGGCACGGCAACCGTCGAACACGGCGTGCTCGCGATGGGTCTCCGCAACGGTGGTACCCAGCGCCTCGATCCGCAACGCATCAAGATCGCGCTGCTCGACGGCGGCGGACACGTCCTCGACCAGCGCGACATGACGGCAAACTATGTGTTGTCGGGCCGCACCTGGTACCTGAACTTGAAACTGCCGGCTGGCTCGTGCGAACGCGCCGCCACGGTGTCGGTGACCTGGCCGGATCTCGCGAATACCTCGCTTACTCAGGCCATCGCGACAGACACTAAGGCATGCGACGGCGCCGGCTCTCCCTGATTGCGGCGGCGCTGCTCGTGTCCGGTCCCCTCGTCGCTCAGCCGGACCGGATGCTGCTCGAGCTATGCGTCAACGGAAGCTGCTACGGCACGGCGTTCGTGGTCGTGAGGCAAGAGCACGTCCTGGTGGATGCAGAATCGCTGGGTCGCGCTCACGTGATGCTTCGATCGAGCTCTGCACAAACCATTGATGCCAAACAATTCTACGAAGTGAGCCTGCTCGCCGACGGCGTGAAGGTCGAGATGAATACCCAAACCGGGCGGCTGTTGTTGACGCTGCCGCCGAGCGCCTTCGGCAAGAACCGCATCGATCTCAACGTGGGACCCCGCGTGTCGACCTCGGCTGCGGTTCCGAGCGCATACGTCAACTACGGTCTGAACGCCGGCACCGCGGCGGGCGGCGACTCGGTGTACCTCGACGGCGGATTTGCCATGGGCCGGGCGCTATTGCGCGACAACCCGTACTGGAGCGAAGCCACCGGATTCTCGCGCGGGCTTTCCCGTCTCGAGTACGACGAACCGGGAAGCCTCGCCCGCTGGACGGTGGGGGATCAAACCGCATCCTCGAGCGACGGTCTGGGCGGCTCCGCCTTGCTGGGTGGCATCGGCATCGCGCGCGCCTTCGATCTCAATCCCTACCTCATCACCTATCCTCAGCCCGTGTTCACCGGCGTGCTGCAAGCGCCGGGCACGATCGATATCTACCAAAACGGCGTGCTCGTCGGACAGCGTCAAGTTCCGGCGGGTCCTTTCAGCCTGGCGAGTCTCGGCGTCTCCGCAGGAGCCAACAACGTGCGGGTCGTCGTTCAGGACCCCTTCGGCGGCACGACCGTCCTGCAGCAAAATTTCTACGGCGCCAGCCAAATGCTGGCGAAAGGCCTCAGCGACTACGCCTTCGAGATCGGCGCCGAGCGTGCCTCGACGCTTGCGAACGGCTATATCTCCGGACGCGCCGTATTGCTCGCGCGCGATAACTACGGTTTCAGCGATGAGATCACCGTGGGTTATCGGCTCGAGGCGGAGAACGGCCTCGTGAACACGGGCCCCTCCATGAGCGTACGCTTGCCGGCAGGCGTTCTGTCGATGGGGGTGGCCGGCAGCCACGCGGATGCTGGGGATGGCTACGGTGCTTCGGCCGCTTATCAGTACAACACCCGCCATTTCAGTGTCGGCGGCGGTGCGCAAGTTTACTCGAGCGCTTATATGCGAATTGGAGATGACCTCTTGCCGCCCGCGGATCGAACGCGGCGCGTCGTGTCCGCAAATGCCGCCTGGCTCCCCAACGAACACGCTAGCGTGCAGTTGAGCGCCGGCGACACCGTCTATGACGATGGAATGCGCCAGCGAAACATCGGCCTGAACAACGAGATCAATCTGTTCGGCGGCTCACATATCACACTGAGCCTCAGCCGGCAGCTCAATCAACCCGGCCCCAATGACAATCAGATCATGCTGACCTTCGTCATGCCCCTCGGCGGCGGCAGCTTCGGCGTGGAGGGCACGCACGATCAAAATAGCGGCAACAACTATGGCTTCTTCGCGCAGCGCTCGGTGCCGAGCAACGCCGGGTGGGGTTACAACGTCAACGTGCAAGACGGCAGCGCCGGCGCGACCGGTCTGGGTCAGCTCGCCTATCAGAACCAATACGGGCTCGCGCAGCTCACGGCGCAGCGCTTCAGTGGTCAAACTGCCGAGACTCTGCTGGTTTCAGGAAGCCTCGCCGCGCTCGATGGGCACGTGTTCGCCGGCCGCACGCTGCAGAGCGGCTATGCGCTCATCGAGACACCGGGCCTCTCGAACGTGGATGTGACCAGCCAGAATCTGCCCATCGGCAAGACCGATGCGAGCGGCGATCTCTTGGTAACCAACCTGTTGCCCTACCAGGTCAACAAGGTCGGCATCAACCAGGCGAGCGTACCGCTCGAATACGAGATCGATGCCACCGATCAAACCGTCAGCGTGCCGCGCTTGGGCGGAACGATCGTGCGCTTCGGGCTGCACGCCTTGCACGCGGTGCGGGGTGTGCTGCGGGTCGGCGGCAAGGTCGTGCACTATGGAAGCGCCACCGTTCTGGTGCAAGACCAGCCGACCAAGACGCTGATCGGACTCGACGGAAGCTTCTATTTCGCGGATCTGCCGGGCGGCAAGTACGTCCTCCTCGCTGACACCGGGAATGGGCACTTGCGCTGTCCCATGAATGTGCCCGGAAGCTCGACCCCGGTGGTCGATATGGGGTCGATCGAGTGCACCATCGAACCCGCGGTCGTCCGATGAAGCGCTGGCATGTTGCATGGCCCTGGCTGCTCGTGATGATCGGCTCGACGGCGGCGCATGCCGGCGCGCCGACCTGCACGATGTCCACCAACGGCCTCGCTTTCGGCAACTACGCGCCCACGTCCGGGACTGCCCTGACCGCCAATGGCAGCATCGGCTTTACGTGCACCTACACAGGAACGGGGTTCACGGCGACCCTGTCGATCAGCACCGGCAACAGCGGCAGCTACACCAATCGAACGCTCAACTTCGGCACTCAATCGCTGAACTACAATATTTACGTCAATGCCGCGGACACCGAGATCTTCGGAGGCGGGACCGGAAATGGGGTCAACGGCACCTATTATTACTATCTTTGTTACGCTGGCGGCACGGTTGCCTGCGCGGGCGGCGGCGGACAGAGCGGGACCCAATACGTTGCGCCGATGTATGGCTTGCTGCCCGCCCAGCAAGACGTGAGCGCCGGCCTTTACACGGACACGATCATCGCCACGATCACGTATTAGAACGGTGACGATTCAGAACGTGACGATCGCGATGACGATGTCTGTATACTCGCCGGCCGGCACGTTCGTACCGGCCGACAGCGCGCCATAAGTGGTGAAGACGAGCGGCGCGCTCACGCCGGCGGCGATCTGCGCAGGCGGCTCGTTTTTCCCCGCAGCTCCCGAACCCCACTCCGCCCGGTTGGGCGGGGCAGCGATGAAGATGTGGTACGGTAGGTAGTGAGAGGCGCCGTCGGTCATGCGACGGATGGGTGCCATGGGAGTCGATCCCGGCGCGGGATTGGCGCCTTGATTGAGCGCGACCGAGACGGCATCGCCTTTCGTGCACTTGGCGGCGATCGTCCCCTGCGCGCGCATCGGGGCCGCGTTGGTCGGGTCGTAGCCGCCGAACGCGAGGCCGCTGCTGCTGACCGTGCATCGGTCGAGCACGGTTGCGGTGACGCTGAAGTTGGTGTTGGACGTACCGGCCGAGACGATGGAGGCGGAAACACCCAAGATGACCACAGCGGCGGCTTTGGGCCGTGCGGGCAAAGGAAGAGGGCTTCGCCATGCTCGTTGCCACGGGATTCTCATGCTCTAGAGTAACGGCTTGCGGGCCCGAGACTTGAGCCGGTGCGGGCCCCGAACGCGTGTAGGAATCTTCCTGCAATGCGCGTCGAGTATCGCTGACATGACATAATTTCCAAAGCCTGGGGCGCGTGCGCCCCGATCAGCACAGGATGTCCGGACGAAGACCGTAATGACAATAACGAAGGGTATTTCGCCCGCCGCAGCCATCATCGCGCTGTGCGGATTGAATCAAGGGGCCGTAGCGCAGGATGAGACCGATCTGTCGCCCGTCGTGGTGATCGCGACGCGCGTGGCGGAATCGAGCTTCGGCATTCCGGCGTCCGTCGACAGCGTGAGTCAGGCGGAGATCCGCAACGGGCAGCTTCAGGAGAACCTCTCCGAGTCATTGATGACCGTCCCCGGCGTCTCGGCGGAGAGCCGGCAGAATTACGCCCAGGATCTGCAGTTGTCGGTGCGCGGCTTCGGCGCGAGGTCGAGCTTCGGCGTGCGCGGCGTGCGCCTCTATTCGGACGGCATTCCCGGCACCATGCCCGACGGCCAGGGCCAGTTCTCGCAGTTCGATCTGGGGTCCGCCGACCGGATCGAGGTGCTGCGCGGGCCTTTTTCCGCGCTTTACGGCAATTCCTCCGGCGGCGTCATTTCGATCTTCACCGAGGATGCACCGCCGGGCCATTACCTCGACGGCACCGTGCAATACGGCACGTTCAACACCCAGCGCTACGCCCTCGAGACCACGGGCGACGACGGTGCGTTGAACTACGTCATCGATGCCGTGCATTTCCAGACCGACGGCTACCGCTTCCACAGCAAGGCGGAGCGCGACAACTTCAATTCGAAGGTCAGGTTCGCCTTCAGCGAAACGGAAACTCTGACGCTCGTGGCCAACGTGATCGAGACACCGTTCGTGCAGGATCCGATGGGGCTCACCGAGGCGCAGCTTAAGGCGAACTCGAGCCAGGCCAGCCCCGCGGCGATTCTCTACGACACCCGCAAGTCGCTCGATCAGGAGCAGATCGGCGCGATTTACGACAACAAGTTGAGCTCCGAGGATGCGCTGTCGACCACGATCTACGCGGGCCATCGCGCGACCACCCAATTTCAGTCCATACCGCAGGCGACGCAGGAAAAGGAGCCGCTCTATCCCGGCGGCGTGATCGATTTGAACCGCGCGTTCTACGGCATCGACACGCACCTCACTGATGAGCGCACGATTGCGGGTACCGCGCTTCAGCTGGTCGGGGGATTCGCATACGACGACCTGGAGGAATCGCGGCTCGGGCTCTTGAACTACGTCGGCGACGAACTCGGGGTGGAAGGCCCGGTGCGGCTCGACGAGGCGAATCATGTCTACGATCTCGACGAATACCTGCAAGCGCAATGGGATCCCGATGCATGGTGGCGCGTGACGGCGGGCGTTCGCAACAACGTCGTCGAGGTGGGCTCGAACCAGCACGTCCCACTCACGGACGATCCGCATTCGAGCGTACGCTATACGGCGGTGAGCCCGGTGGCGGGAGCCGTGTTTCATACAACCCCCGACGTGAATCTTTACGCATCGTTCGGCAAGGGCTTCGAGACGCCGACCTTGAACGACCTCGCCTACCGTTCCACCAACGGGAGCCTGCCGGGACTCAACATCGGATTGCAGCCCGCTCGCAGCGACAACTACGAGGTGGGCGTAAAGGCCGGCAGGGGTGCGGTGCGGGCGGATCTCGCCGCGTTTTACATCGACACTCACGACGAGCTCGCGGTGCTGCAGAACTTCAATGGACGCTCCGTCGAGCAGAACATCGGCGAAACGTCGCGGCACGGCGCCGAGGCTTCGGTCGACGCGGACTGGGCCGGCGGCTTTTCCGGCCGGTTGGCCTACACCTTCATTCGCGCCGTGATCGGCCAGGCGTACCAGACCTGCGTCGGAACGCCCTGTCTGCCGGCGACCGTCGCGGCCGGCCGCTACTTGCCGGCGGTGGCCCGCAACGCGCTCTATGCCGGACTCAGCTGGCGCTACGCGCCGCTCGGTTTCTCGGCCACGCTCGAGGAGCAGGCGCGCGCCAAGATATATGCCGATGACCGCAATACAGCCGCCGCGCCCGGCTACTGGGAAACCAATTTTCACGCGGGCTTCGATCAGCAGACCTCGCGTTGGCAGCTGAGCGAGTTTGTGCGCCTGGATAACCTCACCAACCGGGCCTACGTGGGCTCGGTCATCGTCAACGAGAGCAATTCCCGGTTTTTCGAGCCGGCGCCCGGACGAACGGCGTACCTTATGTTGAGTGCCAAATGGCGCGTGGACTGAGCCCGACAGCAAGTCCTACAGCATTACCGGACATTCACCTCCGCGGGGTGCACCCAAACCGTAGACCCGCGTTGGTATCCTAAGGGAGCCTGGGGTTTCGGATTTGGCCGGGCGTACGCAGTGCGCCGACCCGGCCGCGGAGAGCAGTCATGAGTAAAAGTGCGGGTCTTGCGGTCGGAATCCTCGCAGCCCTGATGACGGCTGGGCCGATGGTTGCTCAAGCTCATCCGGGTGGCGGCGGAGGTGGCCACGGCGGTGGCGGAGGCCACGCGGGGGGTGGAGGCCACGGCGGTGGCGGCCATGCCGCTGCGGCGCCGCATTTCAGCGGCGGTGGCGGCGGGGCGCATTTTGCGGCGGCCAGTCATTACGCCGGGGGCGGGGCCCGTGCCTATGGAGGCGGCGCTAGGGCTTATGGCGGAGTCTCGCATGGGTATGCGGGAGGGGCTCCCCGTGGTTATGGCGGGGCTTATCGCGGTGCGGCCTATGGCGGACGTGGCTATGCCGGCGGGTACTACCACGGTGGCTACGGCGGCTATCACGGCTATTCGACCGGCGCCTACTGGCGCGGGGGCTATTGGCGGGGTGGCTTCTGGCCGCGCGCCTATTACGGCCCGGGCTATTCGTGGTTCCTAGCCGCGTTACCGCTCGCCTACGCGACCTACTGGTACAGCGGGATTCCGTATTACTACGCCAATAACGTGTACTACACCTGGAGCCCCGACTACAGCGGCTATGTGGCCACGGATCCTCCGCCCGTAGCGGATTCGAGCGGCGCGGGACCCACTGCAGCGGTCCCGCCCGCCGACGGTCAATACCCAGGGGGCACTCAGTACCCGGGAGACGCGCAATACCAGGGTGACCCCAACGCTTCGGGCGCACCGCTGAACCAGCCGATCGCGCAGGCCGAGGCGCCTCGGATGTTCATGTATCCGAAGAACGGCCAGAACGATGAGCAGCAGCGCACCGACAAGCTCGACTGCGAGAAATGGGCCTCGGATCAGGTGGGACTCGGGACCAACGGTCCGGACTACCAGCGGGCGCTGGGGGCGTGCATCCAGGGGCGGGGGTATAGCATCAACTAGCCGTTGAGGCCCTTCGTTTGCTGCCGCTGTGCAGGAGCTCAGTTCCAGCAGTCGACGCTCGGGTTCGGATCGTTTCCAGTCGCCGCTTTGGTTCCGGTAGAACTGACGGTGAACACCTGGCACGCCAAGTCCTGCACCTGCATATTTCCAGGGACCGGCACCGCCGTGAGCGTGAACGATGCAGGTGTGCCGGCCGGGTTTTGCACCGTCGGAGCGATTGCCTGAGTCACGGTGGGCGTTGGATCTTGAATCTCGTAATACCCGCTGCCGACAATGACCGGCCAGTTCCCCGAATAACCCAAATCTGTGGTTGCCGTGCTGTAACTGTTCGTCGTGGTGAAAAAGCGCTCCTCCATGCTCGCCATGTCCAGCAACGCGGTCTTCGCTTCCGTGCGATGCGACTTCAGTATGTAGCTGTTGTAGGCAGGGATGGCGATCGAGGCGAGGATGGCCGCGATCGCCACCGTGATCATGAGTTCCATGAGAGTGAAACCGCGCGACTGGCGGGCCACACGCGAGTCGCGTCTGCATGGGGGCGAAAGGGTTCTGGTCATGGTGAATATCCTGTGGCGTGACCGCTAGCGTCTCTCGATCCACGTAAGCCGGCTGCCGACCAAGCCGCCCGGCGGATTGATCGACATCAACGCGCCGGTTCCCGACACCGTCTGCGTTACGAGGTAGCTCTGTGTTCCCTGCACCACGACGGAGGTGCTGCCCGTGCCTCCCAGGGCCACACCGCTCACCACGGAGGTGGAGGTGTTGCCGCTGCTGTCGGTGGTGGTGACATTGAGGAAATTATGGCTCGGCGTGCCGAAGAACGAGTTGGTGAAGGCGCCGCCGGTGGCCGGGTTGACCGCCATCGTCCACCCTGACTCGCCGGCAGCGAAACACATGGTCGCAGAAGAGGCTGGGGGAATCGTGGTGTTGATCACGAAGGCTCCGTCCTCCAGGGATGGGTTGAATATGACCTGCTCGTAGACAAGGGGGGCAGAGGCGTATTGCGCATTGCCGGTCTGCGGGGTGGCAGGATCCGGCGTGTAGGCATTTCCCGAAACGAGCGGAATGTACCACCCGTAGGCGTTGCAGCCGGTCGAGTCGGCGTAACACACCGGATAGCTCGTCAGAGTGCGGTAATCGCTGCCGGTCCCTGCGACCGTAGCCGCGTAGGGGCCGCCGATGGTCTGTTGTACCAGATTCCCCGTTCCGGAAAGAGACGCGCCCGGCGCGGGGATGCCGGCGTTCGGCAAGCTGGTGTATTGCACCGCCGAATTTGCGTTCCACGCGCCGAGGTTCCAGTCCCAGATGCCATAGAGGGCCTGAGGAGTCGTGGAGAAGGTTGCCGGGGAAAAGTTGGACATCGGCGTCTGCATGCCGGTGCCGAACTCGATCAGTACCCGCGGGTTGAGCGCGCCCGCCACGGACGCGACGACGAGCTTCGTGGTGATGGGCTGTCCGCCCTGGGTAGTGAAGATCGGTGTGCTGGTGCCGCCGCCAGGCGACGGCGCATTGATCGACACTCCGGCGGCGTTGGTGACGCCCCAGTTCGCGGTGTTGTTGCTGGTGAGATCGAAACGCCACACGTGCCCTTGCAGGTCGCCGGCGTAGACGAAATCGCTGATGTGGTCACCGTCGAGGTCCGCGGGCGTGGTGTAGTCGATGCCGTTGGGACTGGCGGCCGAACCCGAGCCGGTGCTGAGGTAAAGGAATGTGATATTGCCCGGACCTGCGGTGGGATCGACGAGCATCACGTAGATGCCGGCGTCGCCGCTCGCGCTGCCCTGTCCGTTGCCGAACACGGCTCCCCACATGCCGTTATGGAAGCGGCGGATCTGAGGCACGCCGTACGTGTCGCCGAGATTGTTGTAACAGTTCGTGGCGTTGAGTTGCGATGTGTTCGTGCACGTCAAGGTATTGACGGCCGTGGTCGTGGTGCCTGTGCCCGTGGTCACGGTGAACTTCTGCGAGCTCCATTCGCCGACCACGGTGTTCGCCGGGGTGCTTTGCGGGGGGCTGCCGCTTTCCGCGAAATTGTCTCCGCCGGCAAGTCCCGGATTGGTGACGTCGAGTGCATAGATGGTCTTGCCGCCGGGCCCGAGGCCGCCGACCAGCCAGGTATGCCAGCTGCCGCCGTAGAAAAGATCGCCCGTGCCGGGCGGCGCGTCCACGTCGAACCGATGACCGTACTGAGGATCGGAATAATTGTTCGGCGCAAAGGTTGCGTTCTGGATGTGGTTGACGATGTATCCCGGCACGTAGGCCATGACTTCGTAGCCATCGTTGCTCGCCGGCTGATACGTGTTCGTGGCATCGAAATAGCCCGACCTGAAGCCATGCAGCATGCCGTCGTTTGCGCCGGCATAGACCACGTTGGTGCGGGTGCCCATGCCGGTCGAGGACGCGAAACTGGCGTAGGTCTGCCCCGCATTTTCCGGGTAGCTGTCACCGCCGGCCGCCGGCGGGTACTTGTCCGCCCAGGCATTGGGGTAGGGCGAGTTCGGCGGTCCGACCCAAGTAGGGCTCGAGTCGATGATGTCGCCGAGCACGCTGGTGCGCGCGCGGAACACGCCCTGATAGGTCGTGCTCGAACTGGCCAGCGGTGTCTGTTCGTTGCTGCGGTCGCCGCGCAGATAGTCGAGCCGTGAGTACGGCTGCGGCGGGGAGGGCCACGCGGCGCCGTCGCCGGAATCGAGCAGCGCCTGCTGATTGAGCGATGCGAGCGGCCAGTTGGTGCTCAAATTCGCATACTCGAACGGAACGCCGGCGCTGCCGTTCCAGGTGAATACCACCCGTTGCAAGTTCGTCTCCGGCGCCGACGGTGCGCCCGGATAGGTGCAGGTTCCGCCGGACGGGCCGGTCAGAACGCACGAGCCGTCCCAATTGACCGTCGAACTGATGAACAGGTCATTCGGATTGGTCGTATCGCCCACCAGGTATTGCGAGGTGAGCGAACCGGCCAGTGTTGCAGGATTGTAGTAGGCGAAATACACCTGCGTGCCTGTCTGAACTTTTGCCGTCTGCTTCTGGTTGAGGCCGGCCGAGCTTTGCGACACGCTCGTCGGGGTCGCCTGGAAGCACATGATCTCGTGAATGTTGCGGCTGCCGCCGGTGGAGCCCGCGAAGCCGAAGCGCACATTGGCGGGCACGGGAATCGTGCCGCCTTGGGTGATGTCCTGGCCCGTGATCACGTTCTGGAACGCCCCGCCGTTGTAGCTGTAAGCGAGGCTCAACAAAGCGGTGCCGCCCGCGCCGGGAACGACTTTGAGATTGTAGGTGATGGGCACCGCCTGCGAGCGAACGGTGGCCGACTCGTTGGCGATCGGGTTAGTCGTCGGCAGAATCGAAAACGCCTTCGGAATCGCGGTGTAGTCGGTCAGTTGGACCGAGGTCTCAACGGCCGGGGATTGGGTCCAGTCCCAGGCATATCCGGTGCTGCAGGCCTGTTGCACGGCCGCGGCTTTCTGCGCGTTGGTCAACGTCGATGGGTAAAACGCGGAGGTTGCGCTGCCCGTGCTCAACGACGTCCAACTGGTATTGCCGGGACCCCGCAGGCCGATGCGGCCCGGCTGATAGTCGCCCGTGCCGGCCTTGTTCAGATCGCCGCTCGCGGTGTTGTCGGGTTGATTCAAGAAGTTGCCGTATTCATCGATGCCAAGACCGACAAACCCGCCGGACAAACCGTCGTAACCTCGCGGGATGCCGGAGGGGCGGAGCGTGCCATCGTAGTTGGTATTGGAGCACGTGTATCCCAAGCTGCCGCCGAACGCGCCCACGTCGGGGGCGTAGGAGGTGTCCTGCAGGAAGAAACTGATGCCGTCGGCGCCGTCATGGCCGCCGCCGCCCGAATCGCCTTCGTAGGTGACCGTGGTGAACGAGACCTGCAGCCCCTGCGCGCCGGCTCCGGTGAGTGGGAAGGTAAAGTTGGACAGTATGGCGCCGTTCTCGCCGAACCAATTAGTGAAGCGCAGCGCGCCCGACGTGAGGTCAGGGAGGGATCCGGTATCGCCGCCGATCAGCGTGTCACCCTTGCTGATGTAATACGGCAAGCCCACACAGGCCGGGCTTGCGGCGCTCGTGGTACCTGCGGTGCCCGCGGTCAGGCACGCGCCGTTCGCGAAATACCACGAGTTCTGCGTGGTGGTGCCGGTGAAGTTTTCCGTGTACACCGTCTGCGCGCGCGCGAGCATGGGCATCGAGCCCACGACCGACATCACACACATCGGGACGATCCATTTCATGTTCATCACAAGCCTCCCAAATCCCTGACGCTCTGCTGCACGAGATAGGTACTCTCGACGACGGCCGTGGTGTCGGGGCTTCCTGCATATCCCGCGGCGTCGATTTGATACAAGGTACCGAGGCCGTTCGGCGAAGGTCCCAGATAGGAAATATAAAAAGTCGGCGCGTAATAGAACGAGTTCTGGCCGGTCGGACCGCCTTGAGTCGGCGTGATCGCCATCGACGCCGGCGCGGCGTAGGCCACGCCGATGCTCCAAGGCATGGGCAGAGTTGCCGCGTTGGTCAATACGTTCGAGCACACCTCGCCGGTGGCGGCGGAAACCAACGGTGGCGCGCATACGACGCCGCTGCCGGTGCCGGCGTTGCCGTTGGCCAGCCACCATTCCGCGTATTCTTCCGCGGTCTCGGCGGCGTTCACCGCCCGATGCTTCTCGCGCACGTTGCCGGCGATCTTTTCGTCCAAGCCGAAGCTGCGGAACAGGCCCACGGCCAATATGGTGACGACGATCAGCAGCAGAAGCGCGGTGACCAGCACCATGCCGCGCTCGGTTCCGCCGTGGCGCGCGTTTCGATGGCATCCCCGGCGCATCAGGTCACCCCGGTCTTGTTCATGACGTCGATGACGCGTGTGAACTGGACGGTCGGCTGTTCGGTCATGCTCTGGCCGGCGAGATTCCCGTACAACGGATTGACGAAGGTCAGAGTCACTTTCACCGACACGATCTTGTTCCAGTAATTGAAAGCGTTGACGGTCGCCGCATCCAGGTAGGTGTCTGCCGAGCCGTTGTTGACTGTAGGGTTGGTTTGGACCCCATAAAACACCTGCAACTGGGTGACGCCGCTCACCAGGTACACGGTGACCGGATTTGGGCCCACGGCGCTGCTCTGAAGCTCGCAGGCCAGATCGAACGTGTTCGGGATGGTCGGATCCGGAAGGACGAGAAAAGTATTGGTCAGCAGGGTCGGGACGGCACTGGCGTTCCCGGTGCAGTCAATGGTGTTGTCCGGGCCCACGATGGGGGGTGGCGGCGGTGGATTGGTACCGCCGGTCGCGTAGCGCACCGTGATGCTGTTGCCGGGTGGTTGCGTTGGATTCAGGATTGCGCCGGAGTCGACCACCGATTGACCGGAGAAGGTGAATGCGCCGGCAATGGGAAACTCGGAGGCTGCGGTATTGACGGTCGGTTGGGGGAAGTAGCCGGCGCTTTGGATCACATCCGCGATGAGCGTCATCGCCATGCGTTCGCTCTCCTGCAGCTGCGACATGCCGCTCTGTACACCGGTGGTGCGCTTCATGGCCTGAACCAGGGTCAACAGGCCTCCCGTGAGAAAGAGCGCGATCAGGATCGAGATCATGAGTTCGACCAAGGTGAAGCCGCGCTGGTCGGTGTTATGCGCAGCGTGCGCCCGCGGGGAGATAAGTGGTGAGCTCATGGCTGCACGTAAAGAACGTAAGTCGGAGCCTGTAGCGTGTTGAGACTGTTTTGCTGCGTATTCGCCGCCACCGCGTTCTCGGTCCATTGGATCTGGATGGTGCAGGTCACCGGGAATGCGGTCGTGGTGCAGATGATGGTGGAGAAGGAGGCCGGCAACAGGTTCTGCAACGACAACGAGGATGCCCAGCTTTGCACGTCGAAAGCAGCCATCTGGTCCGGCGTGCAGCTGTTCGTCCCGGGAACGGAACAACTATTCGGCGGCGTCGAACTCAGCACGGGGCTCGAGATGACCACGGAGGTGGGATTGTTGGTCACGGTCACGGTGGTCAAGCCCGGTGCGGTGCCCGACGCCCAGTACGCCTTGTTGGCGTGCATCGCAGCGGCAAGGCTCGATGCCTCGATGGCAGCGATCGAGCGACCCGCAGCAACCGAAGTGCTCGCCACCGCCAGCGATTCCATTTTCGCCAATCCCAGGAGTCCGATGGCGCAAACCACCAATGCCACCATCACCTCGACGAGGCTGAATCCGCGGCAGGCTTGCAGGGGGCGCCCGTTCATGTGCAATTCCCCGCGCCGGCCCGTTGTGTGGTCAGCATGCCGACCGTGGTGATGGCGAGGCAGCGCGTCCAGGCCGGGTTGGACGTGGAATCGTGGAGCAGCAGCGTGACCGTCTGGGCATTCTGGGTGGTCGCATAACCTTCCCGATTGAACGTGATGGCACCGAAGTTGGCATTGAAGGGCTCAAACGTGTCCGTGGAGGAGAACGCCGCCTGCACGCGGATGACGGACCCGGCGTTTGGGGGATTTTGAGCTGAGGTCGGATTCAGGAACACGATCCAGCCGCCCTGCCAGTCATTGCCGTTATTGGCCCCGTCGCAACCTGCTCCGGTCGATGAGGAGCACACCGTCACCGGCAGACCGTTCTTGATGGCTTCGCTGCGGGCGTACTGCAGGTCGCCCAGCAGCCCGTTCACCTCGGTCGAGAGCCGATTCGAGGTCGTGACGTATTTGAACGAGGGGACGCCGATGGCCATCAGGATCGCCACGATCGACATGGTGATGACCAATTCGGTCATCGTGAAGCCTGCGCTCGCCTTGGACAGACTGTGATCCATGGCACCATCCTAAAGAAGGAAACTTGCTTGAACCTGACGGCGGCAGCTTTTATTGGCCGAATTGCGACGAAAATCACATAAATGTCGGCTTCAGAAATGTTGGATGTCGACGCCGGCGCTTGACGCACCGTAATAAATGTTAGGCAGACCGCGCATTGCCGGGCCATATGTCATGCCCGGCGGCGTGAAATCGGGGCTTTTTCCGCGGAATCAGGTCGATCCCCAACACGTCTGCGTATTGGGCGCATTGGCGCTGTTCAGTGCGCCTTGAGTACCCGAGCTGTTGACGGTGAACGTCTGGCAGGCGGAGTCCGAGGTCTGCGGGGCATTCACGGCGGTCGCCGTAATCGTGAACGCCGCCGGATTAGCCTGAACCGCCACCACCACGCTGTAGTATCCCTGCGGCGAGGCGGATGTCCCGATCGTGACCCCTGCACAGGGGCTATAGCTGAAGGTCTGCGAGTAGCAGCGTTCCAGGGCTTGCGCATCGAAGGTGAGCGTACGGGTCGCGTCGGTCCGGTTGGAGCGCTGAGTGAACGCGGAATAAGAGGGAATGGCGATGGCCGCCAGAATCGCGACGATCGCTACGGTGATCATCAGTTCGATCAGCGAAAACCCTTCGTTGTTGCTCATCGCGGCCTTCATGTGCTGGGCGCGCTTCATGTGCTGGGCGCGTTGGATATGCCGACGACGTTCGATTTCGCGTCGCCCGACGGTCCATCGAGTATCAAGGACACCTTCTGCCCGACGCTCAGGGTGGGTGCGGTTTTTTCCGCCGGGCTGTGCGCCTTGATGTGATAGGGGTGGTGGTTCACCTCGATCTCGGTGCTCGTCGGCGAGGCGGTGATTTGGCCCATGATCGGCTGCGCGAGCGCGTGCGCACCGAAGGCTCGATCGGGTGACATTCCGGTGATCAGCGCCGGTGCGATCAACAAACAACTCAATAAGCTCGGTCTCAAGGATTTCATTTGCGAATCTCCCACCATGCGGTGCGGCTCTTGCTGTTTCCGACCTCTTGCACGGATAGTATCGTGCCATTCGATTCCGTGATCAATTTCATCGCGCCCGCGGGATTCGATCTGATGGTAGCCCCCGTCGCGAAGATGTTGCCCAAGAACTCGCCGACCGGATTGCCCAGGGGAGTGCTGTCCCCGCTGTTCACCGACCCGTCATGGTTGGCGTCGAACTGCGGGCTCGGGAACGCCCCTCCGGTCGCATAGTTCAAGACGTACAGGTACGCCGAGCCGCCGCCCGCGCAGACATTGCTGTTCGGCGCGTAGGTCGTGAGCACCAACGCTCCGCCGCTCTCGAGCCGGGGGTCGGTAACAGCACGCTCTCCGCTGAGCAGAGTCAGGTCGATGTACCAGCCCTTGATCGCCGGGATCGATACCGCGTTCGAGGTGACCACCGCCACGGTATTCCCTGAAAGCAACGTCGTGGACAGAATTTGCTGCTGCAGATTCCCCCGCAGCATGGGAGAGGCATAACCCGAGGGCGGGTCGTAGACGCCGTAGATGGTTTGGGTGTGGGTGTTGCTCAAGTCGGGCGTTCCCAGGAATTGCCCAGTTGCAAAAAATACCATGGTACCGAGCACCTGCGGATAACGGGGGTTGAGCGTTGCCACCGGCGAGGTTTCAATGGGCTGCACGCGGCCGCTCGAATCGCGGGCCTGGAACAGCACGCTCACCGCCCATTGGCTCGGATTGGGGTTGGAGATGTCGACGCGCCACAGATTGCCCTGCAGATCTCCCGCGTACACCAAATTCGCAAAGCCCGCGAGCACCCCACCGCTGTTCACCACGATGGCGGTGGACAGGCCGTTGGCCACGGCCAGGTTGCACGCAGTGGGAACCGCGGCGCACAGGTCTATTTTCGCGGTGACGGTCCCGTGCTGCGGATCGAGCGCATACAGGAAAGGTTTGCCGTTCGTGCTGTTGTAACCATTACCGAAGAAAACTTGCCATCCGTCGGCCGTGCTCGCAATGCTGGGGGTGCTGAAGCCCAGGCCCATGTCGGGATCCGTGAAATCCCAGAGCACCGCCGAGGCGAGGGCGCTTTCCGAGGTGATGTTGGCCGGATTGCTCACGTCCATGGCGAACACGCTGTTGCCGCCCTGCGCCTCCGCGCTGACGAGTTCCGTATGCCAGCTGTTGTCGGTGAACTGCACGTCGAATGCCTGGGGCGACCCGTTTACATAGAATTGATGCACGGCGTTGTAATAAGGGTTCACGAGCTTAACCAGATTGGCGTAGCTGCCCCTCGGCATGTACGCGAACCGCTCGTTGCCGGTCGCCGCATCGAATGCGTGGAGCATGCCGTCGTTCGCACCGACATACAGAACCGGCGGCCGATTCGCATTGGTTTGCGCAAAGGCCAGGTACGAGGCCGATTGATTGCTCGAGGTCGGCGTTCCGATGTAGACGGGGTTGCTGTCGACGATGTCGCCGAGTTTGTGCGTGCGGTTTCGAAACTGCCCGCCGTTGCGCACCTCCTTCGCATTGGAGCCGCGCAAGAATTGCAGCACGTCCTGGCCGCTGGTGTCCGCCACGAAGGTCTCGAAATCCTGTCCGAGCACGGTGGATGTCGCGATGCCCGAAGCCGGCGTGCCAGAGCTCCACTGGAACGGGATCGCATTGCCCGCGACCGGATCCCAGGTGGCGATGAGCCGGCCGATATCCCAGGGCTGAGCGTCGAGCTGAGTTTGCGAACTCCACAGGGCGCTGCCGGTCACGCCGGTGTTGGGGTTGATCGGATACGCGAACAGGTTGCCCGTCCAGTCCTGGTACAGATCGGAGGTCGTGAACTGGGATTGGTACACCACGGAGCTTGTATTGAGGCCGGTGGAATTGACGGCAGCCGACGAGGTGGCCTGCGTGGCCGCCAGAATCTTGGTGATGATGATCTGCAGGTCGTCGGTCACCTCTCCGGGGCTGTTCGCCGGGAAGAAGTTGACGGTACCCCCGGCATAGGCCATGGCGGTGAGCGTCTGCCACGCGGCGGGGTTGACGGCCTGGTTGACGCCGGCGCCCAAACCTATGATGTAGGTTTTGATCGGATTCGGGCCGCTGTTAAGCGCCTGGATGGCCTTGATCGTGTCCGTCATCGCCTGATCGTTAGTCGACAGAAGAGCACCGGTACCGTTCGGCGCCGGAGCGGGCGCGGGAGGCAGGTCGAAGGTGGCGGTCACGCCGTAGCCTGCGGCGGCGGAGCTGCCGAGCGGCGGCCAGGAGTTGCCGGCCAGGTCCATGGTGGGAAGGCCGTCGGTGACGAGCACCACATAGCGCTGCGCCTCGCAGCCATTCGTGGTCGGCGGATTGTGGCTGAAAATCGTCCCGGCTCCCTGCAGGAGCCCCGCGATCGGCGACTGCGTCGCGGACGCCTTGATGTCGGCGCTGCCGGCCTGATTGGTCTCGGGGGCGAGTGAAGGCGTGAACGCCGCGAGCGCCGTGGCCACCGTGGCCGGAGTGGGTGTGCCGCCGGCCGAGGTCATCGGTGCGACCACATTGCCGGTGGTGGATGATTCGCTGAAGGTGTAGAAGCCGAAACCGCGCTCCTCGTACATGACTTCCTGCGAATACGGCACGTATCCTGCGTTGGTCGGACCGGTGATGGTGGCGCAGCTGTTCACTTCGCTGTAGTACTGCTCGTACACCCACCCATTCTCGTAGGAAACGATGTTGTCATACGGTGGGAACGGAGTCGGTGGGTTCGGCCCGTTGAACACCACGCACACCGGGTCGAAGCCGCCGGCATACAGCACGTCATTGATCAGCGGGTCATCGCTGCTCGCACCGACGACCATGTAGGGCTGCGTGAAAACGCCCGCGCCCCAACCGTAGTGGAAGGCGAGCTGCACACAATTCGACGCAACCGTGTCGCCCGCGAAGGGGTTCACCTGGTAGCAGGGATTCGCGACGTACTCGTTGGCGCCGGGGATCGAGGTGAAGGTGAAGCCTCCCGGCTGGCTCATCTGGTAGACCCAGGTCGTGTACTCGGTCAAGCCGCCGACCTGGTAATCCATCAGCGCAAAGTCCGCGTCGGCAATATAGTTATTAAGAATGGACGTGATGCCGGCCTTCGCGACGTTCAGCCGGCTGGCCGAGTTGTCGGTCTGCAATCCACCCGTCACCACCGTGTAAGGAGCGGTGACGCCGGTGCCGGGATTCACCGGCGGCGTGAATCCGGCTGGGATGGTGTAGTTAACGGGCGAGGAGGAGCTCGCGAGTTCCGGATAGGTCCCCAGGCCGCCCGAGCCGGTGTAGATCGCGCCGCTCAGGTCGCCGTCCATCGACTGCGAATTGCCGAGCGCGAGCACAATTTGAGGATGCGCCGGAATCACGACGGTCATGGGTACCTGCGTGATCGGGACGTTCGGCGGTGGCGCCGCGTTCACCGGCAGCGCCAAAGTCATTCCGAACGAGTACGCCGCCACGGCGAATCGCCAAAACAGAGGTCGCGCTTTAGAGGGCATCTTCATAAAGTTTCCTAGGATCGCCAGCGTCTAACGATAGATACTCTGCAGGGTGGTGGTGGTGGTCTGGTCCGCGCCGGTGCCGGTCGCTGTCACTCGATAAACCGAAACGGTTCCGGTCGGGCATCCGTATCCCGTGCAGGCGAGGTTGTCGCCCGGGATGGTGACCGCCGGGAGCTGCTCGACGATATAGGTTGGGGACTGCGCTCCGGCCGGCAGCGCCGTCAATGCCGGACCGGCCGCGACGCCCGCCGTGACCGGAGCGCTGTAGGAGAGCGTCTGCGTGGGGTCGCTCCAATTCGTGATGAGCGACGCCCAGGGTCCGTTGTTCCAATCGAGCGTGTATTGACCCGCCGTATTGGAGGTCAAGGCCGTGAACGCACCGCCGGCAATGTTGGCTTCCGCGTTGCGCAGCGCCGCCTCCGCCGCCTGCGCTCCCATTTGATGATTGTCCTCGTTGCGCGCCATGCGCTCTTCGGAGGTCTGCAAACGAGCGGCCGTGACGCCGAGCAGGCTCAGTATGACCAACAGAATGAGCGCGACGAACAGGATCACGCCGCGTTGGCGACCCGGACGGCCCGGATTGACCGATGAACGCATGCGCCGACTCTTCATGTTTCCATGTCCCGCAGGGATACGGTGATCTCAAAAACCTGACGCGCACGCGTGTCGGCCGGCGCGGTGACGATGTTGCCGAGAAGATTGAAAGTGCGCGCCGGTCCTGGTGGCACCGCGCCTGGGGCGCTCGCGGCGAGCACCGCGATCTTGACGCTCATGACCAGATTGAAGTTCGCGACCTGGTCGGCCGTGACGTAGGTGCTCGGAACCTGGGTGCCGGTGGTGTCCAGGCCATAAAGCACCTGCATCGCTTCGATGTCGGGGACGAGCTCGTTCGGTGTGGCTGTGAAGCCGCCGGTGGTGGTGAGAGAGCCGCCGTACAGATCGTATTCGAACAGCGCGGCATCCCCATCGGCGCCCTGGCCGATGAAATACACCGTGGTGTCGATCGGGGCGACTTCGGCCCCCACCGGGAAGCTTACCGGCAACGCGGACGCGTTATTGCCCGGCGCTCCAGCCATGGTGTGCGAGATGACCGCGTTCGTTCCCGACGGTGTGACGCCCGTGATTTGGAAAGCAACGGACTTCGCGCAATCCGAGATCACGGCGATCTGGTTGTTTTGCAAGCTGCCTTGCTGGTTGACGGTGAAATTCGATGCGCCATCCGAGATGGCGGTGACATACGAGGTTTGGCTGTACGGCAGCGTCGAGGAGACCACAAGCACATCGCTGTTCTTGATCACGAGATTGGCCAGATGCGGGTCGAGGCCCCCGGCCCAGTCGCCGGCCGACGTATCGGGCGCGACCGGCGGCGCCGTCAGGTTGAATGCGCCCGCGCCGCCGGTGGCGTTTGCCTCGAAGCCGCCCATCGATTGAGTGAACGCGTAGGGCAGGGTACCCACCCCATTCAGCATCGACAGCTGGCGCTGAGTGGTGTTGCAGGCCATGTAGCCGGCGCTTCGCACCGCGGCTTGCAGGAACGACAGGGCAAAGCGGCCGTTGTCCGCGACGGCACCGGTCCCCGACGTGGACATGAAAGAGGATCTCGAACCCAGAAACACCGACAGCACGGCGACTGTCACGATGAGCGCGAGCGTGATGGCGATCATGAACTCGACCAGCGAAAAGCCGCGGGTGCAGCCGCGCGCGCGCTTCATAGCACGGTCTCCAGGGTGATGGTCATGGGGGTGACGACGCCGTAGCCCGTTCCGGCGATGGCCGCCTGTGCAGCACTGTCGTCCCAGCTCACGATGATGGTCGCGGTCGCGGGATTCGCCCCAACGACGGAGACGCTCCCCTCGCCGGAGGGCAGCGCACCCGCCGGCGCCGCCAGCCGCTCTTTCCACTGATAGATATCGTAGGCCGCGAGCTGCGCGGCGGTGCAGTTCGCACCCGTCCCGAGGCAGAGCGCTCCGGGAAGCGCCGGCCCTGTGGCAAGCGCGGTATTGTAGCTGCCGGCAAGCGCCTGGGCCCTGTTTGCGCGCATGGTGTCAAGGATCTCGTACGCGAGCTCGGTCGCCTGGCTGCGCATGTACGCGCTGTCGTTGGAATGTGCCGAATACAACACGAGCTTGGCGATGCCGAGGAGGCCCGTGCTCATGATGACCAGCGCCACCAGCACTTCGACCATGGTGAAGCCCGCCTCGGCGCGCGCGGCCACCGGCGACCGGGTTGGTGGTTCGAGGGTGATGCTCATGAGCAGCTTATGGGGGTGCCGCTGACCGTTTGTCCGGGAGTCTGTGACGTGGCGGCTCTGCCCGTTGCATTAAGCTCTACATCACGCGCGTAGGCAGCGCCGCGAGAGTCGCAAATATTGATGGTCACTGGTCCACTCACGAGCCCGGTGGAGTGAAACACGACGCCGGTTTGCCCAGTTCCGTGTGGATACAACGTGGTGCTGGGCGACAGGGCGGGGACCGCTTGCAAGGTGGCATCGGGCGTCGCGCCGGTGGGGTCGGTAGTCACGATCCACCCCCCTTGCCAATTGTTGCCGCCCGAACAGCTCGTGCCGTTCGCCGACGGACAGACGCTGATTCCCGCCGCGAGGTTCTGCTTGATCGCCTCCGCCCGCGCGTAGGCAAAGCTGATAACGAGCGAGTTCGCCTGGCCGACCTGGCGGTCGTTCTGGACGAAATTGTTGAATGCGGGCACGGCGATCGCTGCGAGGATCCCGCCGACGGTCAGCGTCACCAACAATTCGATCAACGTGAAGCCGAGGCCCGATTTGACGAAGGGTGGCTCCCAGGCGGTGAGGAGGATGCCACGACGTGCGTCAGCAAATGATCTGGAGTGCATGGCCCGGATCCTAGGGACACAAGCTTGCTCGAAGCTGTCGAAGCGAGGGCCGCGTGCGAAGAATGTGATGCGAACGTGTCAGACGCTCGCGGAAGCGCGATGCGGCTCTCAATATCCGCCGGTTAAATCGTTTCTCAGGGAAATTGCAGCGAAACGCGCGTGCCGGCGCCGCCCGCGCCGGATTCGATCAGGAGGGAGGCTCCGTACAATCCCGAGATCTCGGCAACGATGGCAAGGCCCAAGCCTGAGCCGTGGCCGGGCGAATTCGGGAGCCGGTAGAAGCGCTGCTTGACCCGCTCGCGCTCGTTCTCGGGAATTCCCGGGCCGTTGTCTTCCACCGCGACGAACGGCTTTCCGCCGCGCTCGCCGGTGGTCACCGTCACCGTGCCGCCCGACGGTGTGTACTTGAGCGCGTTGTCGACCAGGTTGCTTAACATATCGTCGAGCAGCGAGGGATCGGCCACGACGGTTGCCGGCTGAACGTCGGCGCCCAGGTCGATCCGCGCCAGCAGCGCGCGGTCGAAAAATTTCGCGATCACTTCTTCGGCGATGGTCTTGAGCGACACCGCCTGATTCTTGCTGGCGACGTTGATCGCCGGGTCGGCGCGCGCCAGCGTCAGCAATTGATTCGCCGAGTGGGCGAGTTGGCGGATCGCCTCCTGCAGCGTTGCCAGACGGCTCTTGATCGGCGCGGCAGCGGGCTCG
>CAVSSU010000006.1:0-271792 GCA_963730565.1 uncultured Gammaproteobacteria bacterium | reverse complement strand
GAGCGCTTGTGCTATCACGCCTCGCCGCCGCGTCCCGCCGACCTCGAAGCCTGCCGATTCCGAATGCGCTCCAGGCACGTGCCCCTGAAGGACGAGGCCGAGGATTACGCGCGCGATGTCTCACGGCCGGCCGGCCGATCGCCGCCGCCGCGCACGCGCTCACCCGGCAGATCTACCGCGACTTCGACTACGTTCCCGGCACGACCACCAACCGAACCTCGATCACCGACGTGCTCGCGAGCCGCAAGGGCGTCTGCCAGGACTTCGCGCATCTCATGATCGGGTGCCTGCGTGCATCGGGTCTCGCCGCGCGCTACGTGAGCGGCTACATCCGGACGGTGCGCGACGCGGAGCCCGAAACCCTGGTCGGCGGCGACGCCTCGCACGCCTGGGTATCGGTCTACTGCCCGCCGCACGGCTGGGTCGATTTCGATCCGACCAATGACTGCGTGGTCGGCGAGGACCACGTGACGCTCGCCTGGGGCCGCGATTTCGGCGACGTGTCGCCGCTGCGCGGCATGATCGTGGGGGGCGGCCGCCACAAGCTCGCCGTGGACGTGGGAGTCCGGCGGATCGGCTGACGGAGGGGCGTCAGGCAGCCGCCGCTTCAGCGGTCAGGGCTGCTGCTGTTTCAATCGGTAGCCTCCGTCGATGACGTAGGTGTGGATCGCGTCCACGTCGGCGGGCGACAGCACATCATCGAAGCGTCCCATTCCCTTCGCAGCGAACGCGCCTTCGAGCACGATGGTGTTGAAGAGCGCCTGAGTGCCGGGCTCGATGCGGCGCAGGTCGGGCAGATTACCGCGGCCCATGACGTGGCAGCGCGAGCAATAGCGATTGTAGAGCACCTCCCCGGCCGCGATCTGCTTCTGATCCGTGGGGCGCGCGGGAAGATCCGGGAAGGGCGGGTCGGTACGCGCGGGCGGCAGCGGCGGGGCCGGTCCGCCGATCTTCAGCGCAATGATGCGGCCCTCGTTGCCGTAGCGGTACGCGGCGGACGCCGGGTCGAGCGGATAGCCGTTGATGACCGCGCCGCCGCCGTACCCCGCGATGATCGCGACGTACTGGACGCCGTTCACGCGGTAGGTCATCGGCGCCGCCATCATCGAGGTGCCGAGGGGAATCGATGCCAGGCGCTCGCCGGTATCCGAGCCGTAGACGTTGAGATTTCCGTTCGCGTCGCCCTGGAACACGAGCCCCCCGCGGTCGCGAGCACGCCGCCGTCGAAGGAGGTCGCCGTTTGCGTTTCCCATTTCACGCGGTGCTCCTTGACGCTGTAAGCGCGCAGGAAACCGCGCGAGGCGGGATCGGTCTTGAACGGGCGCTCGAGGTCGGCGAGCGGCGGCAGCGCGCCGTACAAGGAACGCATGGCGGCGGGATCGTAGGTTTCCGGCGCAAACGCGGGTGTCGTGAACTGACCCTCGACCAGTCCGGCCCGGCGGGCGCTGGTGTCGAATATGATGTTGCCGATCTCCTGCACCGAAATGTAGGTGAGCGCACGCTCGGGGTCGTACGCCATCGGCTGCCAGGTGTGGGCGCCGACCTCCGAGGGAAATACCATGGCGGGTCCCCGACTGTAGTCGGCGCTCGCCTCGACGATGGGCCGTCCGGTCTTCGGATCGATGCCGCGCGCCCAGCTCACGTACGCGAATGTGCTCGCGGAGATCAGCGCACCGCTCGAGCGATCGAGGACATAGTAGAAGCCGTTCTTGTCGGCCTGCATGATCACGTGGCGGCGCTGACCATCGAGATCCACGTCGGCGAGCACCAGCTTCTGCGTACTGTCGAAATCCCACCGGTCGCCTGGCGTGGTCTGGTAGTACCACGCCAGGGAGCCGTCGTTGGCATGGATGGCGATGATCGAGGCCGCATAGAGCTCATCGCCGCCGCGGCGGCCATCGAGCTTCATGTTGTAAGGAGCCGCGTTCGCGGTATCGATGTACACGAGGTCGAGCGCCGGATCGTAGGCCATGCCGTCCCACGCGGTGCCGCCGGTGCCGGCCGCCCAGGGATGCTTCGGGTCCCAGGTCTTGAGCGCCGCCGTCAGATGAGGCTGGTCCTGCGGGCCCAAGGCCGGGTCGCGCGGCACGGTGTAAAAGCGCCAGCGGAGCTGCCCGCTCTTGAGGTCGTAGGCGGAGACATACCCCCGAATGCCTGCGAAGTCGGCTCCGCCGTTGCCGATCACCACGAGATCGCCCGCGAGCTGCGGCGCCCCGGTGATGGTGTAGGGCTTGTGCTGGTCGCGACCGACCAGCGTGTCGACTTTCCAGACCAGCCGGCCGGTGCGCGCGTCGATCGCGTGCAGCCATCCATCGATGGCGCCGACATAGAGCGTGCCCTCGAATGCCGCGAGCCCGCGGTTGACGGCATCGCAGCAGGCATAGCGCGCCCAGCGGCCGTCGATTTGCGGATCGTAGGTCCAGAGCTCCCGGCCGGTGGCGGCATCGAGCGCATAGACACGCCCGAAGTTGCTGGTGGCGTACATGACGCCGTCGATGACCAGGGGCGTCGCCTCCTGGCCGCGGCGGGTGCCAAGACGATAGTCCCAGGCGAAACCGAGCTGGGCGACGTTGCCGGCATCGATGTCCTTGAGCGGCGAGTAGTAGGTGCCGTTCGCATCGCGCCCCGGCGTGAGCCATTGGTCGGGGTCCGCCGCGGCCAGCCGCGCGGCGCTCACATCCGCCGCCTTGGGCGGCGCGACCGCGCTTGCAGCCGGCGGCGCCGATGCCGGCGGCGCCTCATCGTGCTGCCGGCACGCGGCCACGAGGGTGAGCATCGCGGCCGTCAGCACCGCCATCATCGTCCGGGGAGTCGCCATGTCGAGACCACCTCATCGCTGGGATCTCAACGATGCTACCGCAAGTGCAGCATTGCCGTGGCCCCACCGGTGCCGCATCATCTCGCTCACCCCCCACATCGAACCGCACCGAGGTGACCCCATGGCCGAACCGCAAGCGCCGCAGAAACTCCCCGATTGGATCCAAGACCACCTGAAGCGCTACATCGCCACCGATGGCGCCGATGGCTATCTGTGGGACGCGAGCTTGGGCGGGGGTAAGGGAATGATCCCGACGCTGTTGTTGACGACGGTGGGCCGCAAGTCCGGCCGGGAACTCACCATGCCGCTGATCTTCGGTCAGTCGGGCAAGGATTACGTCATCGTCGCGTCCAAGGGCGGCGCTCCCGCTCATCCGGCGTGGTATCTGAATCTCGAAGCCAATCCGTCGGTGCGGGTGCAGGTCAAGGCCGACAAGTTCGCCGCCCGTGCCCGGACCGCGAAAGGCGAGGAGCGGGCGGCGCTGTGGGCGAAGATGGTGGCGATCTACGCGCCCTACGAGCTCTATCAGACCAAGACCGACCGGCAGATTCCGGTGGTGCTGCTGGAGCGTCAATAGCCCGCGACCGCCGGGATGATCTCGCGGCCGGCTTTGCAGCCCGATTTTCATCGCTCGATTCCATATCATCGAATTTATTGCCGAAGCGGGAGCATGCATGACCGACATCAAGCGCGATGGACCGGCCCAAGGCCGCGATACGATCGCCGTCTGGGGCGGCGAGCGGGATCACGAGCCGTACGAGCGCGCGACGCAGGTGCCCGTGGTTCACAGCGTTTCGTTCGGGTACCGGGATCTCGATACCTGGCTCGCGGTCGCGCTCGGAAGCGAAGAGGGTCACATCTATTCGCGCAATACCAACCCCACGGTGCGCGCCTTCGAGGAGAAGGTTCGCGATCTGGAAGCCGCGGAGGCGGCGACCAGCTTCGCCACCGGCATGGCCGCCATCAGCACGACTTTTTTCACCTTTCTGCGGCCCGGCGAGCGGGTCGTGTCGATCAAGGACAGCTATGGGGGCACGAACAAGCTGTTCACGGAATTCCTGCCCGCGTTCGGCATCGAGGCGACGCTGTGCACGACCGGCGATCACGCGGCGATCGAGGCCGAGATCGCACGCGGGTGCAAGCTCCTGTATCTGGAGTCCCCCACCAATCCGACCGTGAAGATCACCGATATCGCCCGCCTCGCCGCCGCGGCGCATCGGGTGGGCGCGCTGGTCGCGGTGGACAACACCTTCGCCACGCCCATCAATCAGAATCCGTTGAGTCTCGGCGCCGACCTGGTGCTGCACAGCGCGACCAAATTTCTGGGAGGACACGCCGATGCATTGGGAGGCGCGGCCTGCGGGCGCCGCGAGCTCGTGCAGCGGATGTATCACTTCCGTGAAATCAACGGGGCGACGCTTTCGGCGGGGGATGCCTACAGCCTGTTGCGCGGCATGAAGACCTTGGGGCTGCGCATCGCGCGGCAGAACGAGAGCGCCATGGCGATCGCGCAGTGGCTGTCCCGACACCCGGCGGTCGAACAGGTCAACTACCCGGGACTCGCCACGCACCCGAATCACGACATCGCGGCGCGGCAAATGCGCGGCTTCGGGGGAATGCTGAGCTTCAGCGTGCGCGGGGGTCTCGATGCCATCAAGGTCTTCCTGCCGAAACTCGAGTTCGCGCACCGCGCAGCGAATCTCGGGTGCGTCGAGACCGTGGTCGGTCCACCGGCGGTGACCAGTCATGTCGAATGCTCGGCGGAGGAGCGTGCGGCCGCCGGCATTCCCGAAGGTCTGGTGAGATATTCGACCGGCATCGAGGATGTGGCGGATTTGATCGCCGATCTCGAACAGGCGCTGGCTCGGCTTCGCTGAGGGCGCGGCAGCGGGCCGGGCTCGAGTGACCGGCAGTGCGAAGCGTTGCGACCGGCCTCAGGCGAGGGTGAAGGTTCGCTTCAAGAGGTAGGAACCGACGCCGCCTTCCAGGCTGTAGTAGAGCCAGTCCGATCCGTCGAGGTCTCCGAGACCGACGAGGCCGAAGAAGCCGGCGCACAGGATCAGGACACCGAAGCACGCCGGCCAGACACCGGATCCTGCGTCGAAAAATCGCGCAGCGAAACTTTCGGGCTGATCGAGCAGACCGGAGGAAAACTTCAATTCGGCGGCCTTGGCGGCCAGCGCTATAAACCACATGGTCGGCGCCTCTCGCGTAGTTCCATTACTTCGAAGCTGCATTCTCCGGGACCGCCGCGTGGCGCTCTTGGATATGAGTCTCAAGAACGTTATGTAACGTGTGACCGTCGTCACGGCACTGGAAAATGGGAGCCCGGTTACGCCGAGCCGACCCGGGGGCTCAACATAAGGAAATCGGGCCTATGAAGGGGCCGTCATAACCGGGATCTCCGGGCATTTTTTGCGTTCGCCCGCGCCGCATGATATTAGGATCCACGGCTGCGAAGCTCGCTGCGGAACTCCATGCGTCTCATTGTCTCGATCATGCTCAGCGCCGTGTCGGTGCTCACCGGCTGCGGCGGGGGATCTTCGTCCGTGCCCGTGCCCGTGCTGCCGACCGCATCCCTCCGTGCATCGAGCACCACGGTCGACGCCGGGAGCTCGACGACGCTGACATGGACCTCGGTCAATGCGACCTCCTGCAGCGCTTCGGGCAGTTGGAGCGGCACCTTGGCCGCGAGCGGAAGCCGCAGCACCGGAGCGCTCGGCGGTGATGCAACGTTCGTTCTGACGTGTACGGGAGCGGGCGGCACGAGCCAACCCGCGACCGTAACGATCATCGTCAACGATCCACCCACCGCCACGTTGAGCGCGAATCCCACCGCCGTCGCCGCGGGCACCTCGTCCACGCTCAGCTGGTCGTCGACTCACGCCACCGCGTGCCTGGCATCCGGTGGCTGGAGCGGGACTCTCGCAGCCTCAGGCTCCCGGAGCACGGGGGCGCTGTCGGCCGTCACCCAATATTCGTTGGTGTGCACGGGGCCTGGTGGTACGAGCGCCCCGGCGACGGCAACCGTCACCATTCTGCCGGTTCCGACCGCAACCCTCTCGGCCGCTCCGACCAGCGTATCCGCCGGCGGCCAATCGATGTTGACCTGGACCTCGACCAACGCGGTGTCTTGTACCGCCTCGGGCGGCTGGACAGGCTCGCTCGCCGCGAGCGGCGCTCAAGCGACCGGCGCAGTGAACTCGCAAACGACGTACGCGCTGACTTGTACCGGCGCCGGCGGCACGAGTGCGCCCGCGACGGCCACGGTAAACGTCGTTCCCTCCGCAACCTTGTCCGTTTACCCGTCCGTGATCGCGCCGGGCGGCGCTTCGACGTTGACCTGGAGCTCGGCCAATGCCAGCTCGTGCGCAGCGTCCGGCGGTTGGAGTGGTACGCTCGGCACCGGCGGCACTCAAACCACCGGCGCAGTCAACGCGACCACCACGTACTCGCTGATCTGCGGCGGACCGGGCGGCAGCAGTATACCGGCGTCCGCCCAACTCACCGTGTCGAGCGTCGCGATGAGCCTCGCGCCGACGGCCGCCGCCATCACGCTGACCCGCACCCAGCAATTCACCGCCACCGTGCCGGGAGGCGGCACAGCCACCTGGACGGTCGATGGAATCGCCGGCGGCAACACGACCGTGGGTACCGTCAGCTCGACCGGTCTTTACACGGCCGGAAGCGCCGGTGTGCACCACATCGTCGCGACGAGCGTGGCCAACACGGCGCAAACCGCGAGCGCGACCGTGGCCGTGACGGATCTCCCCGGGGTGTACACCCACCACAACGACTTGTCGCGCGACGGCGTAAACGCCCAGGAATATGCGCTCAATGTCGCCAATGTCATGAGCTCGTTCGGTAAGCTCGCCTCCTGCGCGGTCGACGGCGCGATCTACGCCCAACCGTTGTGGGTCGCCAATGTCACCGTCGGTGGCGCGCAACATAACGTCGTGTTCGTGGCGACCCAGCACGACAGCTTGTTCGCGTTCGATGCCGACTCCACCGCCTGTACGCAACTCTGGATGGTGAGCTTGATCGATTCGGCGCACGGCGCAGGCGCCGGGGAGACCCCGCTGCCGAGCGTCACCGGCGATGCGTTGGTGGGTGCGGGTTTCGGCGACATCCAGCCGGAGATCGGCGTGACCGGCACGCCGGTGATCGACCCCGCGACCGGCATCCTCTATGTCGTGTCCAAGTCCGTGGGCCCCACTCAGACTCTCTTCTATCAGCGTCTGCATGCCATCGACATCACCACGGGCAACGAGGAAGCCGGCTCTCCCATCAACATCGCAGCCACGGTTCCCGGTACGGGAAGCGGCGGCACCACGGTGGCTTTCAGCGCGAAGCAGGAAAATCAGCGGCCGGGTCTCGCGCTCGCGAACGGCACGGTGTACGTCGGATGGTCGTCGCACGAGGACAGCTCGCCGTGGTACGGCTGGCTGATGGCTTATCAGTACAACGGAACGAACTTCACGCAGACCGCCGCGTTCAACACGACACCGAATGCGCAGGACGGCGGCGTGTGGATGGCCGGTGAGGCGCCGGCGGTCGATTCCAGCGGCAATGTGTACGTGTCGACCGGCAATGGGTATTTCGACGCCAACAGCGTCCCCCCGCCCAACGATTACGGCGATTCGCTGTTGCAATTGACCGGCTCGCTCGTGGTCAATCAGTTCTTCACGCCCTCCGATGAAGCGAGCCTCTACGCCACCGACGGAGACTTCGGTTCGGGCGGCGCGGCGGTGCTGGCGGATCTGCCGGCGGGCAACACCGTGACTCACGCGCTCGTGTGCGGAGGAAAGGACGGCTCGTTGTACGTCTTGAATCGCGACCTGCTCGGCGGCTTGGGCGACGTGTTCGCCGTGCAAAAAATCGCCCTGGGCCAGGGGCTTTTCTCGACTGCGGCGCTTTGGAACAACTACTTGTTCGTGGCCGCCGCCGGCGGTGCGTTGCAGGCGTATCAATTGACGCCGTCGAGCGTTCAATTCAATCTCGCGTCGATGTCCGCCCACACTTACGGGTGGCCGGGTTCGACGCCCTCGGTGTCCGCCTCGGGAACGCAGAACGGTCTGGTATGGGCGCTCGACAACAGCAGCTACTGCACGGAACAATCGCCGTCCTGCGGACCTGCCGTGCTGCACGCCTACGATGCGACCGACGTGGTCACGGAACTCTGGAACAGCTCGACGAATCCGCAGGATGCCGCCGGCTATGCAGTGAAATTCACCGTGCCGACCGTCGCGAACGGCCGGGTTTATGTGGGCACGCGGGGCAACAACACCGGTGGCGTCGACAGCTCGACCAGCACCCCAGGTGAGCTCGAGATCTACGGGCTGAAGTAGGCCGACCGGGCGGCTTGGCCTTTGGCCAGGGTTTGGGGAGCGCACGAGTCTCGACCACGAAGACACCGCGCCGGGAGATAATGACGTGGTCCAGGCGGCAACCGTCGCCGCGTACGTCGTGAAAGACTTGAGCTCCCCCCGCCCGGAGCCGATCGATGCCTTGGCCAACGGCGCGTTCGCGTTCGCGCCGCTCCTCGAGATCAGCCGGCAGGCGGTGCGCACCGCCGGGTTGCGCCGTCGTGCGGCCGGCCGCTCCGATCGCGTCGCGGATCAACTTCCAGACGCTCCGTGAGAACGAATCGAGCGTGCATCCTGCCCGCCATCGCCGAATCTTCCCGTCGATGAATTCGCCCGCACTCCTGGCTGCCAGCCGAGTGAACATCGTGACGAAATGTGACATGACCATCGCGTGAGTTCTGTGGATGGCCTCACGATTGCGGGTAGATGAGCGCATGCCGCACCTTTGCGGTGCATCCCCGATATGAAGTCTGTCTTGGTAGTTTACCTTCATATCTGATACGATTCGGATGTGGGAAAAGCATCCGATCGCGCGGCCGACATGGCCTCCGAACTCCGCATAGTGCTCGGCAAGCTCAAGCGCCGATTACGGGAACATGCGAACAAAGGAGACTTGTCGCTGTCCCAGATGGCGGTCCTCGGCTACCTGGACCGGGAAGGCTCCTCGACGGTCACGACGCTTGCCCGGGCGGAAGGCGTGCGATCCCAATCGATGGGCGCCACCGTGGCCGCGCTGGAAGAGGCGGGGCTCGTGACCGGTGCGCCGAATCCCGCCGACGGCCGGCAGATCATGCTTTCCTTAACCGCGACGGCGCGTGAATGGATCAAAGCCAGCCGAGCGGCGCGTGAAGACTGGCTTTCCCGGGCGATCCGGTCGCATCTCAGTCCCGCGGAGCAAGAAGAGCTTGCGAAGGCTGCGACGCTCATCAGGCGGATCGTCGACTGAGCCTGGACCGCCCTACTCCGCAACCAGGAAGCCCACCATGGCTATCACTCCGGTGAGAGGCGCGTTTCGGTCGCTCCGCAATTACAACTACCGCGTCTGGGCGGCCGGCGCGCTGGTGTCCAACGTGGGGACCTGGATGCAGCGGACCGCGCAGGACTGGCTGGTGCTCGCGGAACTCACCCACAAGAGCGCGACCGCGCTCGGCATCGTGATGGCGCTGCAATTCGGGCCGCACGCGCTGATGCTGCCGTTGTCCGGATTCGCCGCCGACACCTTCGACCGGCGCAAGGTGCTGATCGCGACGCAGGCAGCGATGGGACTTCTGGCGCTCGGGCTGGGGCTCCTGACCCTGTCGGGGTCCGCGCGTTTGTGGCACGTGTATCTGTTCGCGTTCCTGCTCGGCTGCGTCAGCGCGTTCGACTCGGCGGCGCGCCAGACGTTCGTCGCGGAGCTCGTGGGAGAGCAGGATCTTTCGAACGCCGTGGGGTTGAACTCCACTTCGTTCAACGCGGCGCGCATGATCGGTCCCGCCGTCGCGGGCGTGCTGATCGCGGCCGTCGGGTCCGGGTGGGTGTTTCTGATCAATTCGGCCTCGTTCGTGGCCGTTCTTTGTTCGCTGTATTTCCTCCGCGTCGAGGAGCTGCATCGGAGCCCGAAAAGTGGGCGCGGCCGCGGCGGATTGATCGACGGCTTCCGCTACGTGTGGCGGCGGCCGGACATCAAGGCGATATTGCTGATGCTGTTCCTGATCGGCACTTTCGGCGTCAACTTTCCGATCTTCATCTCGACCATGTCGGTCGGGGTGTTCCACGCCGGCGCCGGGCAGTTCGGATTGCTCACCTCGATGATGGCGATCGGCTCGGTGGCCGGTGCCCTGCTCTCCGCGCGGCGCGAGCGGCCGGGAATGGGGGTCATCGTCGCCGCGGCGGCGATCTTCGGTCTCGGCTTCTGCATCGCGGCCGCGATGCCGAGCTACGGGCTATTCGGCTGTGCGCTGGTCATCATCGGCCTGTCCGCGCAGACCTTCAGCACCACGGCGAACAGCACCATCCAACTATCGACCGATCCCGACATGCGCGGCCGGGTCATCGCCCTGTTTCTCGCCATCGCACTCGGCGCGACGCCGATCGGCGCGCCCTTCGTGGGCTGGGTGGCGGATACCTTCGGTCCGCGATGGGCACTCGGGGTGGGCGCCGCGTCGGGATTCGCCGCGGTGATCGTCGCCATCCATTATTTCGCGAGGCATCGAGGCCTGCGTCTGCGGATCAATGACGGCCGGCTCGATTTAAGCCTCGCCGACGTGGTCGGTCGGCGGCAGCGGCTGGAATAATCGAGAATCAGCTCGCGACAGCCAGCTGGCTCCCGTCAGCGGTTACCGCGCCCGCATGTCGCTCGAAAATGCGCCGATCGGGGAACGCGATCGGCTGGCGCGATCGCCGCCGGTCCGCCAACCGAGGTTCCTGCGCAGCCGATGACACGGGTCTCGCCTGCGCTTGCGGTGAATATTCGCGACCGGCGGTGAGCAAGGCCAGGTTGAGCAATTGCAGGCTCCGCCGGGCGGCCGCCATCACCTTCATACGCACACGCTCGGTTTGCGCGTTGCGCGCGACGATCTGCAACGCGATGCGCGGATGCTCGTCGTCGTATTTGGCATGGTTTCGAAACCACTTAGTGGTTCGCGGATTCATGCTCACGCCTTCACGCGAACCGTAAGCCTCGAAGGCGTGGATCAAGCCGCGGGTCAGGTCGCCCGTGGCGCCCTCGATCGCGAAGCTGGTGGCGGCGACCGCTTCCGCCAGTGAACCCTTGGCATTGATGAACCACATCCAGTCGCTCAACGACTGGACGTCCCGCAGCATCGGCCGCTCGCCCTCGGCCATGGCCATCATCTCGCTGCGGGGAATGCCAAAGCCTTCCCCCATCCAAATCCAGTGCTCCGCGTGCGCCTTCTCGACCCGGATGTTGTCGATCAAGAAGGATCGCGAATACTCGTCCTCCGCCTTGATCAGCGCTTCGGCCAGGAACTTCGGAAAAGCATGAATGAAGGGGTATAGCTGCAGGCACCAGCCGCGAATGGCGTCGGTCGACCACGTGCCGTTGATGAGGTTGGTGGCCCATTCGCCCGCCACGATCTCGTTCCAATCGGGCTGAAGGTAGCGTTTCAGTGTCTCGATCCACTCAGCCGTTGGCTCTTGCGGGGCGTCCACTAGGAACTCCTACCGTAGATTTGATAAAATATGGCGGCCGCTCAGGCCAGTGGGCACGATACTTCGTGTCGAGTCCACATTATGTACAGTGTAAAGGGCACTGTGACGCGCCGCAACCATTGCGCGCCAGCCGTGACCCCTCTCTCGGTACGCAGCGACGGGCATCGATACGCTGGAAGAGTAATCCAAGGCTCCCCAGGGATGAAGCGACCCGACAATAGCCCCAATGAGTCGAACGGGACATCGCGCCTTGCGATTCGCTTCGTCGCACCCGTCCTGATCTCGCTCACCGTGATGCTGGTGGCGGCCGTCCTCAGCATCGAGCTGCTCTCCACCATGCGCGCTTGGGTGGGCGGGGAAGGGCTTTATTCGAAAGGGCAGAAGAACGCCACCTATTACCTGTCGCAATACACGCTTTCCCGTTCCGAAGAAGATTTTCGGCTCTATCGGTTGGCCATCGCCGTCCCGCTGGGCTATTGGAGGGGCCGTGTTGCCGTTGAGAAGAGTCCTGCGGATCTGAAGGCGGCCCGTGCGGACTTCCAGGCGGGCGGCAGCGAGCCCTCCGACATCGGCAGCACCATCATCCTGTTCAGGTTGTTCGGAAACCTCGGGCCGGTGCGGCATGCGATCGACATCTGGACCGAGGGCGATAGCTACACGCTGCAGATCTGCGCGCTCGCCGCTCGAGCACATCCGGCCGATGGGTCCGAGGTGCCGGAGGCGGAACTGGCCCGCATTCGAGCCGATCTGCATCGGATCAACGGCGAGCTCACTCCGATTGCGGCTCGGTTCTCCTCCACCTTGGGCGACCTGGCCCGGACCACCCGCACTCTGCTGATCCTGTCGCTCACCATCGGAACACTGATCACCGGGCTGCTCTGCATCCGGGTCACCCGCGCTCGCGTGAGGGAGCGCGACGCCAAGGAGCGCGGGCTGGCGCGACTGACGGAGCTGTACGCCGCTTTGAGCCAGACGAGCCAGCTCATCTCCCGGGTGAGCGACCGCGGCCAGCTATTCGACGAACTGTGCCGGATCTGCGTGCGCACCAGCGGCTTGACGCTGGCGGCGGTGGGATTGGTGCGGCGTCATCCGTCGGACATCGATTTCGTCGCAGCCCACGGCGAGCAGCCGGATCATCTGCAGACGCTCAAGACCTTGTCCCCGAACGGTGTCGCGGTCGAGACGGACGTGCTGCATGCGCCGTTGCGCACCCGTCAATCCCGAGTGCGCAACGGCGGCGACGAACCTCGCGGGGTATTCGCGTCGGAAGCTTCGTTTCCTTTGATCTGCCAGAACGAGGTCATCGGCGTGCTCTGCGTGTTCTCGCGGGAGCCGCAATATTTTCGCAAGGATATCGTCGAGCTTCTGGAGCAGCTCGCGATGGAGGCCTCGTTCGCCCTGGACAGCCTGCACCGGGAAGCCGACCGCCGCCGTCAAGCGGCGGTGATGTCGGACCAGACTCGCATCTTGAGCCAGATAGCCTCGGGCGCCGAGCTCAAGATCGTGCTGACCACCTTGGCGCAGTTCGTGGAGACGCAATCCGGCGGCCTGGTCTGTTCGTTGGCCGCGCAGGACTCCGGCGGAACGGGTGTCTGCGTGGGACGGTCGGCCGCGATGCCGGCGTGCGTAGGCAACGATGCGCTGCAGCCCGGGGACTCCTTGCAGCCGCTCAGCACGCGCCCGATCTTCGGCAGCAAGGATCAATTGCTCGGCACGCTATCGCTGTACCAGCGGCGCGACGGCGAGCCGGCCGAGTTCGATGCGCAGCTGGTCGGCATCTGCGCCAACCTGGCCGGCATCGCGATCGAAAGCTGCCAAGCCGCCGAGCGGATCCGGCATCTGGCTCACCATGACGATTTGACGGGGCTTCCGAATCGATTGCTGTTCAACTACCAGCTACAGAAGGCGCTCGCGCGCGCGCAACGATCGAGCGGCACGGTGAGCGTGCTGTTTCTGGATCTGGATCGATTCAAGATCATCAACGACACGCTCGGACACGATGCGGGCGACATGGTGCTGCGCCAGGTCGCGAACCATTTGCGCGCCTGCGTGCGCGGCACGGACACTCTGGCTCGTGTCGGCGGCGACGAGTTCACCTTGCTCGTCGAGCAGCTGGCCGAGCCCCATGACCTCGATGCCATCGCTGAAAAGCTGCTGATCGCCATGTCCAATCCCTTGAAGGTCAACGGCAGCGTATATCAACTCTCCGGAAGCATCGGCATCGCGACCTATCCGACGGATGGCGCCGATGGCGCATCGCTGATGAAGAACGCCGACATCGCGATGTATCGGGCGAAATCCTCGGGGAGGAACACCCACCAGTTCTACTCCACCGAGATCAACGACCACAGCGTCGAGCGGCTCGCCCTCGAAAATGAGCTGCGCCAGGCGGTGGTGCGGCGTGAATTCGAGGTTCATTACCAGCCCAAGGTGGACATTGCGAGCGGCTGCATCGCGGGCGCGGAAGCCTTGGTGCGATGGCGGCACCCGCAGCGGGGACTGCTGTTGGCGGGCGATTTCATCGGGGTGGCCGAGGACGTCGGCCTGATCGCATCCATCGGCAGCTTGGTGCTCGAGACGGTTTGTGCCGACATCGTGCGCTGGCGGGCGGAGGGATTGCCGGCGACCCGGGTGGCCATGAATCTCTCGGCGCAGCAGTTCGCCGACTCGCGGCTGATCGACAACTTGAATCAGATCCTGCATCAAACCGGGTGCGACCCGCGGCTTCTCGAGTTCGAGATCACCGAAAGCGTGGTCATGACCAATCCCGGCAAGGCGCTGGAGCTCCTCCAGCACATCAAGGATCACGGGATCACGCTCGCGATCGATGACTTCGGAACGGGGCACTCCTCGCTCGCCTACCTGAAGCGCTTCCCGGTCGACAGCGTAAAGATCGATTACACCTTCGTTCGCGACATCGCGATAGATCCCAACGATGTCGCGATCATCAAGGCCATCATTGCGCTCGGGCACTCATTGGACCTCAAGGTAGTGGCGGAAGGAGTCGAATCCGCCACGCAGCTCGAGCTCCTGCGGCGCTTTCATTGCGACGAGTTCCAGGGATTCTTGTTCAGCCGCGCGGTGCCCGCGGCCGAATTCGAACGATTGCTGATGAACCCGGCGCGCTCGACGGCTACCGATCCTCTCGCGAGGCTCGCGGCGGGGTGAGCCGCGGCCGGGGTTTCGCGGTGAGCAATATCCGACGAACCCTAGAAGCTTTCGAACCCGAGAAGCTTTCGAACCCTAAAAACTTTCCTTGTAGGGTCTGAGGTCCAGCTCGTGGGTCCAAGCACTGCGAGCCTGCCGATGGATGTCGCGGTACGTCGCTGCGATGGCGTCCGGGTCCAGTAAGCCCTCTGCGCCGGCCTCCGATACCCGTTGCGGGGCGGCGGCTCTCAGGCGGTGGCCGTCGATGCCGCCGTCGATGATGATGTGCGCCACATGGACGCCTTTTGGGCCGTACTCGCGCGCGAAGCTCTGGGCCACCGAGCGCAATCCGGCTTTGGCGGATGCGAAGGCGACGAATGGGCCGCGGCCGCGCACGGAAGCGGTGGCCCCTGTGAACAGAAGAGTGCCGCCGGTCGACAGCAGCGCCGGCAAGGCCCCGCGGGCGAAGAGAAAGCCGGCGTAAGTGCTGCCGCGCCAGGTGGCTTCGAATTGCTCGGGGGTGAGCTCCAGAGGCGTGCCGCGGACGGCGTTTCCCGCGTTGAACACGGCCACGCGCAACGGACCGATCGCAGCGACGGCGGCGACCATGCGTTCGACGTCGGTCGGGGAACTCACGTCGCCGGGAACAGCCAGGGCCCGGCCGCCGGACCGCTCGATTTCGGCAGCGACGGCTTGCACACGCTCGGTATGGCGGCCGGTCAGCACGGCCAGGTAACCTTCCTGGGCGAATCGGCGCCCCAGCGCGGCGCCCAGCCCCGCGGACTCGCCTACGCCGGCGATCCAAGCCACCTCGGGTTTCATGGTCTCCATGGGTATCGCGTCAGACAAAAGATGACAAGCACCATGGAGCGAGACTACTTGAATCGGGGGCCACGGCCAACGCATTCTGCCGTCTGCATGCCGGGGCTCACAGGGCGGTTTCGGCAGTGCGGCATTTCCGGGAGAAAACTCATCATCCATGCGGGGCCGCGGGCCATGGTTTAATGGCCGGAGTACGGTTACCACCTTTTCGGCTCCCATCAGCGAGGGACGACGTCATGTCCATCAATGCATTCGATGCAGCCGTAGCCGGGGAAAGCGTCCTGGTGACGGAGACGCGGATGGAAGAGCTTCAACTGCTGGGTCGAGTGGGCAGCACGTCGTTGGTGATTTCGGGGTCGCGCAGGAATTTCTCGCCCGAGAGTTTGAATCCCTATGAGCTCCTGGGCGCGGCGCTCGGATCCTCGACCGCGATGACCTTGCGTCTGTACGCGGACCGCATGGGGTTGCCGCTCGATCGGATCCAAGTCAGCGTATCCCATCACCCGAGCGATGAGGAGTCCGGCGCCGCATTCGAGCGCTCCATCATCCTGGAAGGCGATCTCAGCGCAGAGCAAAGGCGGCGCCTGCTCGATGTCGCCCGTTATTGTCCGGTGGATCAGACGCTCAGCCGCGGGGCCGAGATTCATACGTCCGTCAGCACGGACATTCGCATCTCCGCCGCTCCGGCGACGTCCGACTACCTCAGGGACATCGATCAAAGAGTCACCGCCCTGCAGGAGAAGACTTTCTCCCACGCGGAATAACCGCGCCGGCCGGTTTCGGGTTCGCGATGCATTCGGCTTCGGGATAAACTCCGAGGCGCGCCCTCACCCCCCTCGCCCGTGGTCACCTTGAGAATCATCACCGCCGTCCGCTACGTCACACCGCTGCGTGAAGGGGGATCGTTGCCCGCCATCGTCGAGGCCGACGACGAGGGGCTGTATGTCCTGAAGTTCCGCGGCGCCGGTCAGGGCCCCAAGTCGCTGGTCGCGGAGCTGCTCGCGGGGGAGATCGCACGGCTCCTCGGATTGCCGGTGCCGGAAATCGTGTTCATGGAGCTGCCGGTGGAGCTCGCGCGCACCGAGCCGGATTCGGAAATCCAAAGTCTCATCCGCGCCAGCGGCGGCCTGAACCTGGCGCTCGACTATCTACCGGGATCGATCACGTTCGATCCCCTGGTTTACCAGCCCGACTCAGATCTCGCCTCGGCCATCGTGTGGTTCGATGCCTTCGTCTGCAACGTGGATCGGACCGCCCGGAACGTCAACATGCTGCTGTGGCATCGGCGCCTCTGGCTGATCGACCACGGTGCGGCGCTGTATTTTCATCACGACTGGAGGCGGCAGGATCGAGCGGCCGTGACGCCGTTCCCGTTGATCAGGGACCATGTGTTGCTGAGCTTCGCCGGCGCGCTGCCTGCCGCCGACGCCCGCCTGAAGCCGCTCCTGTCGCGTGACAAGCTGTCGAGCCTCGTCGATCTGATCCCCGGTTCGTGGCTCGCGCAGGAACCGGGATCATCGAGCGCCGCGGAGGAGCGCGCCGCGTACCTCGAGTTCTTCTGCGATCGGCTGGAGAATTCCGAGGTGTTCGTGAACGAGGCGATCCGTGCCCGGGGCGAATCGCCATGAGCCGACCCAACACCTACGATTACGCGATCGTTCGAGTGGTCCCCCGCGTCGAGCGGGGAGAGTTCGTCAATGCCGGCATCATCCTGTCGTGCGACGTGCAGCGCATCCTGCTCGCACGCATCGAGCTCGACGAGCGCCGGGTACTCGCCCTCGATCCGCGGGCGGATTTGCGGTCCATCCGGGACGCGCTCGAGATCATCCCGATCATTTGCGCGGGCGGTCCCGGCAGCGGACGGATCGGCTCGATGTCCGAGCGCGAGCGCTTTCACTGGCTGGTGTCCCCGAAGAGCACCATCGTGCAGACCTCGCCCGTCCATACCGGCCAATGTGCCGATCTGGAGGGCGCGCTCGAGCACCTGATGATCGCGATGGTCCGCCGGTAGGGCTACTGGGTCATCGCGCGAAGCTCGCGGAGCGCGAAATCGAATTGCCCCGCATGGTCGAACCGGCCCCACTGCGCACGCAGCAATGCTCGGGCCCGACCACTCTGCCCCATGCCCACATCCGCGGCTGCGGTGACGGTGGTGAGATACGCAAGCTCGCTGTTCGACCCGGCTGATTGGGGCGCGAGCAGTCCCCCGCCGAGCCCGGCGATCGCCGGCTCGTCGCGCCGCGCGATCGCGGCCCACAGATCCACCCACGCCTTATCGGTGCCCGTCGCAGAGCGATAACAAGGGCTCGACTCGATCCGATTCCAGACGCTCTGGAGCTCCACCGGCGTGAGATAGGCTGCGGTTTCGTCGCTGATGCTCCTGACGGCCTCCTGCCACGCGGATCTCGCCGGCGGCTGCGCGCACAGATCCCCCGCGGTGCCGATGAGCTCCAGAGATTGGGCCGTGACCGGATCCAGGTTGTCGGGGCTGCCGCTCATCACTGCGCGGCGGATGTCGAGAGCCCGTTGAACGAGATGATCGCGGATGACGCCGCTGTCGGCCGAGGGCTCGAGGGTGGCGCCGCGCGCGCGGGCCGCCCCGATCAGCTCCAAGAACGGAATGGGCAGCACGGTGAGCGCAGGCAGCTCCATCGCATTGGCGCGCAGATACCGCAGGCGCGGCGCGTTCAGGTCCACGAACGGATGGAAATCGGAATTCGCCGGGACCCCGACCGCCTCGAGCACGGGGCCCAAGGTGCGGTTGTCGCCGATCTTGCGCGACTCGATGTCCGCGACCGACTGGACACCGATGCGCTCGAGCTCGGCGCGCAAGGCGGGCGACTGGAGCAACCGATCGTCCGGCGTCCCCAGCGTAGGACCCTTGGTCGCAATGATCAGAACATCCAGATCATCGACGTTGTAGAGCGCATAGGCGCCGAAGTGCGGAGCGAGTGCCTTGATGACCGAGGCCAGGATCCCGAGGTTGGTCTCATAGACCTGCATCCATTGCACGAAGTATCCGTCGGGCGTGAGGTAGTGCGTGATGCGGCCATAGAACTCGTCGGAGAACAGGGTGGCGACCCCGCTCACCCACGGGTTCGAGGGCTCGGAGACGATGAGGTCGTAAGGCGCGCGGGAACTCGCGAAAAACGTCTTGGCGTCCTCGATCACGATGTGACTGCGCGGATCCTCGAACACATTGTGAATGCGGGCGCCGAAGCCCAAGCGCGCGGCCTCCACCATGAACGGCTCGATCTCGATCGAGTCGAGGCGCTGCACCCGTGCGCTGGTCAGCAGCGTATGCGTGGTGAGTCCCGAGCCGAAGCCGATGTTCGCGACGCGGCTCGGATGCGGTTGCAGGCTCAGAGGGATGGCGGCGGCGAGCACCATGGTGCTTTCATCCACCGTCGCTTCTCCGGGCCCCATCTGGATGCCGGCGTCCGGCTTGCCGTTGGTGGCGATGGTCACGGTGCCATCCTTCTCGACCAGGCTGATGGTCGCGGTCTTGCCGTCCTTGAGATACGCGACCGTCGCGCCCTGCGGCAGCGTTGCCGAGCCCGTGCGATACACCCCGGAGGTCATCCGCAATGGATCCAATGTCACCCCCAGCGCGACGAAAACGAACGTGCCGAGGCAGAGCGCCGTGACCACCCGCGCGCGCATCCCTTGCCGGCGATCGGCGAGCAGCCGCGACAGCCCCAAGGCGATGTGGATGGCGGCCCCGCCCAGAATGACGCCTTTGACGCCGATCCTCGGCATGAGCACGTGGATCGTGAGCAGCACGCCGGCGATGGCGCCCACCGTGTTGGCCGCGTAGACGGTGCCGATGGCCCGCTCTCCGGTGCCTCGCCGCAAAAGCTCGTGAGTCAGCAACGGCAGCGTCATCCCGGCGCAAAAGGTGGCGGGAATCATGATCGACGCGGCAATCAGCTGACTGAGCACGTTGAATCCCACATAACCGGTGACGGTGCGGGCGAAGGCCCCGAGAAACCACGACATGAAATTGAAGGTCACGTTGTAGGCCGGCAGCGTGAGGGCCGCCAACGCGCCCATGACGATCATGACGTAAGCGACATAGGCGAGCGGATCCTTGAGCCGCTCGATGCGCCGCCTCACGTACAAGCCGCCGAAGGCGAGGCCGAAGATGAATGCGCTCAGCATCAGCTCGAACGAATGCGTCGAGCTGCCGAGCACCAGGCTCAGCATCCGGATCCAGCCGAGCTCGTACATGAACGAGGCGGTGCCGGTGAGAAATGCGGCGATGAGGAGCCAGCGGTCCACTTGATCTTTATCCGAATAGGCGGCGGCTGCCTGCGGCGGCGCGGGAGCGGGCTCCGCGCGTCCGCGCACCGCGATCCAGATCGCCAAGGCGAGCGCGATATTGAGGATTCCCGCGCTCTCGATGGTACCGGGGAGGCCGACCGCTCCGATCAACACGAATCCGCTCACCAGGACGCCGATCGCGGCGCCCAAACTGTTGGTGAAGTACAGGGTCGCAAGCGTCTCACCGGGCCGATCCGGCCAGCGGCGGATGAGCCCGCCGCTGATCAGCGGAAAGGTCATGCCGAGCAGCACGGATTGCGGAAAGATGATCAGGGATCCCAACGACCATTTATAGGCGTGGATCCAAAACGCCGAGGGAAGTGCGGGGATGGCGGTGGCGAACGAGAAGTCGTAAGCCGCGACGAAGGTGGGGTGAAAAATCAGGCCCAGAACGCCGATCACTGCCTCGACCAGGACATAGGCCATCAACAGCCGGTGGATGCGGAACGAGCAACGCGCGATCACCCAGGAGCCGAGCGCCAGGCCGCCCATGAAAATGGCGAGCACCAGCGACTGCGCGTAGGCGGCGTGCCCCAGGAACAGCTTGAGATAGTGCGACCAGATGGATTCGTAGATCAGCCCGGTGAATCCGGACACCACGAATATTGCGAGCAGAAAGCGGCGGCGAGCGACATCGAGCGTTTGCATGGGCAGCCGGCACTCCTTGGGACACGAGTCGCCACTCCGCCGGCGCGGGATTCTACGCCCGGAGGGTGACCGGCGCTCCGCTATCGGCCTGGCCAAGAGAGCGGATCTGGCTCAACGGTTGACAGTCCACGAGCGGTATGGATAATAGCTGCCAAAGCAGTGATTGTTCAGGCAGTAAATGCCGAGGCACTAAATGTCCAAGCAGCATTATCAAGCATCAACTTACCGGGCCCAGAACAGCGTCGGTTATCTCATCAAGCGCGCGCAATCCATGATGCTGGATGTCATCGAACAGGTGTTCGAGGAACAGGGCTTCAGCTACATCCAGTACGTGATCCTGTCGTGGCTGCGGGACGGCATCGCGGTCAACCCCAAGGACATCTGCACCCAATTCCGACACGACAGCGGCGCGTTGACGCGGGTCATCGATCAGCTCGCCGACCGGGGCCTGCTCGAGCGGGTGCGCCGAGACCGCGATCGCCGCAAGGTCGAGCTGCAGCTCACCGAAGCGGGCCGCAAGACGGTCGAGGGTCTCGTTCCGTTGGTGGTCGATAAGCTGAATCTGGCGCTCGTCGACTTCTCCGGCGAGGAGTTCCAAGAGTTCCTGCGGCTGCTGGTCAAGCTCAACACCCGGCTGCAATCGACACTCGACGCGAAAGCGACCGGGGTCGGAAAAAGCGACGCGGGCACCGCCGCCGGCACGGGATCGTCGACCGGCACGGGATCGTCGACCGGCACGGGATCGTGAGGCCGCCATGGGTCTGAAATCATTGCTGCCTCTCGGCACGTTGGTCGCCACCTTGGCGTTCTCGGGTTGCGTGTTGCCGCCGAAGGAGACTGCGCATCCCGAGAAGCTGGCGAGCGCGGACGTGGGCCTGTCGGGCGCCGAGGTGCAGCCGGCGGCCGACGGCTGGTGGGACTCGTTCAACGATCCGCAGCTCGACCGGTTGATCCGCTTGGGGCTCAAGGACAGTCCGACGCTGGTCGAGGCCAAGGCGCGGGTCAGCGCCGCCCTCGCAGAGACTCGGATCGCGCAGGCGGCGCTCAAGCCCAGCGCCAACCTCGATGCCAGCGCGCTCTACCAGCGGGCTCCGGACAACTACATCATCCCGCCGCCGCTCGCCGGCCATAGCTTCTGGATGGGCCAGGCCGGTGCGAGCCTCGGCTGGGATCTGGATTTCTGGGGACGTCAGGCCGATGCCGTACGCCGCGCGCGCGGGCTCGCCGAATCCGCGAGCTTCGATGAGGCGAACGCCCGGCTCATGCTGGCCGGGGCGATTGCGCAGGCCTACATCGATCTCTACCGGGAGAACGCGCTCGCCGACATCGCGCAGCGCTCCGAGAGGCAGCGCCAGAACATCGTCGACATCACCCGCCGCCGCGTGAGCGCGGGGCTCGACACGCAGCTCGAAATTCGCGAGGCGGAAGGCCAGCTGCCGCAGGCCCGCGTGGCGCGCGAGCAGGCGCAAGCGGCGGGCGTGCTCGCGGTTCACGAACTCGCCACGCTGACGGGCCAGGGGGCGGACGCGTACGGGACGATCCAGCGCCCCGTGCTGCAGGTCGAGGCGGCCTTGCCGGTACCGGCGGAGCTGCCCATCAACCTGCTCGCGCGCCGTCCGGACGTTTTGTCCGCACGTTCGCTGGTGCAGGCAGCGGATGCCGAGCGCCTCGCCTCGAAAGCGGCGTTCTACCCCGACGTGAGCCTGCGTGCGATCGCCGGCATCGGCGCCTTCGGCCTGAACAACCTGGTGCAGTGGAGCGCGCGCGGATATGGCGCGGGTCCGCTCATCTCGTTGCCGCTATTCGACGGCGGGCGCCTCAAGGCGCAGTACCGCGGCAGCGAAGCACAGCTCGATTCCGCCGTCGCCGGCTACAACGACACCGTCCTGCACGCGGTCGAGCAGACCGCGGATCAAATCACCCGCCTCGACGCCTTGGCGCGCGAGCGTGTCGATCAGCAGCAGACGCTGGAGGCGACCGAGGCCGCCTATCGGCTGGCCGAGGAGCGCTATCGCGCGGGCCTCGCGAGCTACCTCTCGGTCCTGAACGCCGAGACTCAGGTGCTCAGCGCGCGCCAGTCCATGGTGGACATCCTCGCAAGCCAGGCGGTGGCCCGGGTGACGCTGCTGCTCGCCGTCGGCGGCAGCTTCGATCCTCGCCCGGCCGGCGTACCGGCCAGCGTCGCCCGCGTCGTCCCAGCCAGCGTCGTCCCAGCCGCCGTCGTGCCGACCGCCGCCGCGGTGGCCCCGCACCCCGATATTTCTTCCGATCTTCTGACACGAGCAATCCCATGAATACGCCAGCAACCCCTGAGAATTCCGCAGCCCCTGCCCCGTCGTCCGCGCGCCGCACGCGCCGCGCCGGTCTTCTGGGACTCGGCGCGGCCGTGGTCCTCAGCGCCATCGGCTACGGCGCGTACTGGTTCCTCGACGGCCGGTTCTACGAATCCACCGACGATGCCTACGTGGACGGCGACGTGGTGCAGATCACCAGCGAAGTGCCCGGCACCGTGCTGTCGCTGAACGTCGACGACACCCAGCGCGTGAGTGCCGGCCAGCCGCTGCTCGAGCTCGATCCGGCGGATGCGAAAATCGCGGTGGCCAATGCCGAGGCGGATCTCGCCCGTGCCGTACGCCAGGTGCGCGGCCTGTTTGCGCAGAGCAAGGAGCTGCGCGCTCAGATCGACCAGCGCGAACAGGCGGAACGGACCGCCGACGAGGATTTGAAGCGCCGCGGCGGCCTGTTGACGGATGGCGCGATATCGCAGGAAGAGCTCTCGCACGCGCGCGACGCGGTCACCACCACGCGCGCGAATGTCGCCGCCGCCCGCCAGCAGCTGAGCCAGACGGTCGCGCAGATCGACGGCACCACCATCGCCGATCATCCGCAGGTGCTCGCTGCGGCAGCCGCGGTGCGCAACGCGGAACTCGCGCTGCATCGCACGGAGCTCACCTCACCGGTCACCGGCGTGATCGCGAAGCGCTCCGTGGAAGTCGGTCAACGGGTCGCGGCGGGCACCCCGCTGCTCGCCGTGGTGCCGCTCGACGACGTGTGGGTCGACGCGAATTTCAAGGAAGTGCAGTTGCAGCGCATGCGCGCCGGCCAGCCCGTGACCGTGCGCACCGACCTCTACGGCCGCAGCGTCACCTACCACGGCCATGTCGTGGGCGTCGCGGCGGGCAGCGGCAGCGCATTCGCACTGCTGCCGGCACAGAACGCCTCCGGCAATTGGATCAAGATCGTGCAACGCGTGCCGGTGCGGATCCTCTTGGATGCCGACGACCTCAAGGCGCATCCGCTGCGGGTCGGCCTGTCGACGACGGTGCGCGTCGACTTGCACGACACGTCGGGGCCGCTCATGAGCACGGCGATGCGCAACGTGCCCCTGCCGCGGCAGGCGAGCGCGGGCGACGATCCGGCCGTCGATGCGCGCATCGCGTCCATCATCGCGGACAACGCGGGCCCCAAAGCCTACGAGCCGGCCCATCTCAGCCACAACGCGCACGGACATGGCGACAACGCACATGGACATGGCGACGCTCGTGGCGACCTGCGGGCTGACGCCGCGAGCGACGGCGACGCCGCCCTGGTGGTCGCCAGGCCGTGAGCGCGACGCCCGCCATCGCTCAACCGGCGCCGGCGCTCGCGGGCACCACCAAGGCGGTGACCGCGGTGGCGTTGGCGTTGGGCACCTTCATGCAGGTGCTCGATACCTCGATCGCGAACGTCTCGATCCCGACCATCAGCGGGGATCTGGGCGTGAGCTCCGATCAGGGAACCTGGGTGATCACCTCGTTCGCGGTGGCCAACGGCGTTTCGGTGCCCTTGACCGGCTGGCTGATGCAGCGCTTCGGCGTGGTGCGCACCTTCGTGCTGTCGGTTGCGCTGTTCACGATCGCTTCGCTTCTTTGCGGGCTGGCCTGGAGCCTCCCGTCGCTGATCGCCTTCCGGGTATTGCAGGGCGCGGTCTCTGGACCGATGATCCCGGGGAGCCAGGCGCTCCTGATCAGCGTGTTCGGGCCCGCCAAGCGCCCGGTCGCGCTCACCATCTGGTCGATGACGACGCTGGTGGCGCCGATCGCGGGACCGCTGCTCGGCGGCTATATTTCGGACAACTACGTCTGGCCGTGGATCTTTCTCATCAACGTGCCGGTGGGCATCGTCTGTGCCTACATCTGCTGGACGAATCTCAAATCGCAGGAGACGCCCACCCGCAAGCTCCCGATCGACCGCGTGGGCCTCGCGCTCCTGTTCGTGTGGGTCGGCGCGCTGCAGATCATGCTGGACAAGGGCAAGGATCTCGATTGGTTCCATTCGACCACGATCGTGGTACTGCTGGTCGTCACGGTGGTCGCGTTCGCCGCGTGGCTCATCTGGAGCCTCACCGAGGAACATCCGATCGTCGACCTCTCCCTGTTCAAGTCACGCAGCTTCGGTCTCGGGACGGTGGCGCTGTGCCTGGGCTATGCGGTGTTCTTCGGCAACATCGTGCTGATGCCGCTCTGGCTGCAGAGCTATGAAGGGTATACCGCCACGTGGGCGGGAATCGTGTCGGCGCCGAGCGGCGTGACCGCCATCATCACCTCGATCTTCGTCGCACGGCTGATGCGCCGCTTCGATCCGCGAATGCTGGCCGCCGTCTCGTTCGGCATTTACGGCCTCTCCTATTTCATGCGGGCCGGTCTCACGGCGGATGCGAACCTGTTTGCCTTCGTGGCGCCGCAGCTCGTGCAGGGGTTTGCGATGGGATTGTTCTTCGTCACCATGCTCGCCGTGATTTTCGACGGGCTGCCGCCGCAGAAAATTCCTGCGGCGTCGGGCCTGTCGAACTTCCTGCGCATCACCGCGGGCAGCTTCGCCACCTCGTTGATCACGACGTTTTGGGACCGGCGCGAAACCCTCCATCAGTCGCATCTCGCGGATTCGATCAGCGTGTACACGCCCGCCTACCAGCAGTCGCTCGCGCAGATGCACCAGTTCGGCCTCACCGATCAGAGCGCCGCGGGCCTGATGACGCAGGGGCTCATCTCGCAGAGCTATCTGATGTCCTCGCTGGATTTGTTCTATTTGTCGGGGTGGCTCTGCTTGGCGCTCATACCGCTGTGTTTTCTGGTGCGGCGGCCGTCGGTGCAGGGGGCGGTGGTGGCGGCGGCGGATTGAGCGCGGGCTGTGCGCTTAAAAATGAATTTTCTGGCTGGGTAGATGGTTCTATCGTGGACACACGTCGCCTCGAAATTTTCGTGAAGATCGTCGATGCGGGCGGAATAACCCGCGCAGCCGAGCTTCTCGGCATCGCACAGCCTGCGGTGAGTCAGCACCTGAATATCCTGGAAGCGCAGTTCCGCACGCCCCTTCTGGCGCGGACGCCGCGAGGCACCGTCCCCACGCCGGCAGGGCACGCGCTCTACCGGCATGCTCAGATGATATTGAAACAGGTCGACCAGGCATTGACGGGAGTTTCCAAGGCGCCAACCGCGATTTCGGGTTCGGTCACGGTGGCTCTTCCGCCCACGGCGGCGGACATGGTGTCGGTTCTTCTCCTGCGCACCGCACGTGACCGATATCCGGATATCCGCGTGCTCTTTGCCGACGGGCTCAATGCATCGCTGCTCGAAGAGTTCACCACCAATGGACGAGTGGACATCGGGTTGATTCCGGGTCCCGCAGCCCGAGGCCTGAGTGCCCTCCCGCTCTTCGCAGAGCGACTTGCGCTCGTGGTATCGCCGGCGCATCCTCTCGGGGCCGCGGAGGAGCCGGTTCGGATGGCGGAGCTCGAGGGAGTGCCGTTGGTCCTGCCAGGCCGCGTGAATCATTTGCGAAAGGTGATCGACGAGGGCTTCGCCGCAAGGAAGTCGACTCCGACCGTATTTGCGGAGATGGGCTCGATTTACAATCTCGGCAAGGCCGCCGCGGCGAATCTCGCCGCAACGCTATTGCCGCTCGCTGCAGCCAAGATGCTGAGCGATCGGATCATCATCCGCGAATTGATCGAGCCCGGTCTCGAGCGCAGGGTGTCGCTCGCAATCTCGGATGCGGGCCCGCCGTCTGCGGCAGCAGCGGCCATCCACGATCTGCTTCGAGAGATTTGCATCGATCTCATCCATTCGGGTCGATGGCCCGGCGCCCGCCTGATCGACGGGGGAGACTGAGGGAGCTGCCTGTCTGAGGCGGTCACCCCAGCTTGCCGTACTCGTCGATCAACTCTGCGATGGAGGCGAGCACCCTCGGCCTCATGAAGTTTTCCGCGACGAGCAGACGAAGATATTTCACCTCGCCGGTCAGCAAACGGGATGCTCCGACGTTAAGGCTCACGGCATTGCGTGCCAGCATCATGATCCGAAAGAACAACAGGTCACGCTCCGACAGCTCGATGCCGCCATTGGCCCGGTAAGCGCGCATCACGCGAGCCCAGTCCAGATCGCCGGCTGCCGCATTGAAAAGGTAGGCAACATCCTCCGCTGGATGTCCGATATGCGCACGCTCCCAATCCAGCAAGGTGGTGAGCCGCCCATCGGCAATCAACAAATTGTGGAAGCCCACATCGCCGTGAACCAAGCACGGGCGCACATTGTCCTCAGGCACGTGTGCGATCAGCCAGGTTAGGATCCCGATGGTCGCCGGAGATGGCGAATGCGGTGTGGTGAGCAGCATCTGTCTGAAGCCATCGAGATATTCCTTGACCAGGTCTTTGGCGGCCCGCGACCACATCTCCGGTCGAATCGCCTCGGTCAACGCTCCGAGCCGCGTCAAGGGCGCCAGCGTATGAAGGCGGGCCAGCATGGCGCCAATCTGATCGTTGAACGCCGGATCCACGGGCTGGCTCGCGCCGAACAGCGTCCCCCCGCAAACACCCTCGCTTCGGCGCATGATGATGAAATCGGCACCCGGGAGCCGCTCGTGCTCGGTGTCCACCCAGAGCACCGCGGGAGACATGAATCTCTCCTCCTGGAGGACCTTGAGCACCTCGAACTCCTTGCGGACTCGATGACATGCGTTGGTGATCAGCGGCCGGCTGGAGTCGCGCCGCATCACGAGTTCACCCGCGAGGCTGCCCGCCTCGACGGTGAAAAGATAGGTTTCCTTGTGAAAGCCGCCGCGCAGCTGCTTCAGATCGGTCACCGTCAGCGAGGGCTCATTCAGCCGCGCCCGCAGATACTCGCTCAGCAGCGAGATGGAGACCGTGCCCGCCGAAGCGCTCGAGTCCGCTGCAACCTGGCGTGACGCGGCGTGCCACTGCCGCACTTCCCAGTCGCACAAGGCTTTGAGCGCACCGCAATCCATACCCCCCCGGCCGTCGGTGAGCATCACCTCGGCCGCCGACAGGGAACGGAATGCTGCGGCCTCCGCCTCCTCCAGAGACTTGGGCGTCGCGTCGAGCCCAAGCTGCCGTCGATCCGCATCGTCGAGCGCCGCTGGTAAGAGTTCCTCGAGAAGATCTCGGATGCTTGCAAGGCAGCTGTCGGCGGCCGGGAGACCGCCCTGTTCGCGAGCCGCCAGCATTTCCAGTGCAGAGAGAAAGGACCACCGCGTGGTGGAAATGCCATCGCCCTCGTCGCCGTCGAACCGCATCTGGCCCTGAGCGATGGATTGCATGACCTCCAGGAGGTGCGCCGCATAGCCGGTGGGATGTGAGGTCATGAACGTCGCGCTTTTGAGTGACGCAGGTTGTGGGGATCCGGACAACATGCCTCACCCTCCGCAACGGGGGAAACAAGATATTCGTATGGACCCATAGCGCCCTTTTATGGTCCCCCACGGCCATTTGCGCGTAGGCTTCGCAGAGCCATCGGATCTAGAAAACGACATTCTCCTTGCCTTCACAGCCCGATCTGTCCGGTTTGACGATGAGACTTGCCGAGTTCATCTCGGCCGCTCGTTTCGAGGATCTGCCCGCGCGCTGCCGAGAGGCAGCGGCGCTCGGATTCACGGATTGCGTCGGCGTGGCCGTCGCGGGTTCCACGGAAGCCGCCACGCGCATCGTCGCCTCGCTCACCGCGCCGACCGCCGGGGCCGAGTTCGCTCACGAGATACCTTCCGGCCGCCGACTCACCGCGGCCGATGCTGCGCTCGTCAACGGAACGGCCGCACACGTGCTCGATTACGATGATGTTTCGCTCGCAGCTCATCCGAGCGCGGTGTTGGTGCCCGCCATTCTCGCCGCTGCCGGCGAGCGCAAGGTCGGCGGGCGGCGAGCCCTGGCTGCGTACGCGATCGGATTCGAGGTCTGGGCGCAACTCGACGCCTTGAATCCCGGACGGCTGCACGCTCGCGGCTTTCATCCGACCGCGGTACTCGGCACGCTGGCGGCTGCCGCGGCGTGCGCGAGTCTCTTCGAGCTGGACGCCGGGGCGAGCGCCCGTGCGCTGGGCATTGCCGCCTCTCTGGCGTCCGGGCTGGTCGCGAATTTCGGCACGATGACCAAGCCGCTGCACGCAGGCCGGGCGGCTCAATCCGGAGTGGTAGCCGTGAGACTCGCGGCGGCGGGCTTTACCGCCGCACTCGACGGCCTCGAGCACAAAACGGGCTTTCTCGCGGCGCATTCGATGCTGGGCGAGAGCCCGGCGGCAACCGGGAGGCTCGATCGATTGGGACACGCTTGGACCCTCGGCAACCGCGGCCTCGACATCAAGCGCTTCCCCACCTGTTACGCAACGCACCGATGCATCGATGCCATGCTGAACCTGCGCGAGCAACACGCCCTCGGCGCGGACGCGGTCAAGGCCATTCACGTGACCGCCGGCAGCGATCAATTGCTTCTGCTGCGTCACAGCGCGCCCAAGAACGCGCTCGAAGCCAAGTTCAGCATGCCATTCGCCATGGCCGCCGCTCTGGTGGCCGGACGAGTAGGCCTGCGCGAGCTGCGGGATGAGTTCGTCCAACGGCAGGACATCCAGCGCCTGCTCGCGAAGGTGCATTGCACGCCCGACCCCGAGCGCATGCCGGGCGACGAGCTCTTTGCACCGCAGGACACCGTGAGTGTGACTCTCGCCTCGGGAGCCCATCTTGCCCATCCGCCCGTCACGCACGCGTTGGGGAGCTGGCGAAATCCCCTCTCGCAGGAGGACCTGCGCCGAAAATTCATGGACTGCACCTCCGAACGCCTGTCGCCGTCTCGGGTTGATGAGCTATTCGAGCAGCTGAGCCATCTGGAGCGCCTCGACTCAGTGCGCGAGTTATTTGCCCGGCCGTCGCCCCCATCCCCGTTGGCATAAGCAGACTTTATGGGGGGAGTGCGCTTTTCTATTTCCGCAGCGCCGGCGGCGATGCGAACCTGACCGGTGCGAGGGGGACTCAAACCATGACGGCAGCCGCAGTTGAAGGCGAGATTCTATCCATCGATGATGCAATTGCCGACGTGGGCGTTTATTCCGACAAGGCACGCTATCATTGTCTGTTCTCGAAGCTCCGCTCCGAAGAGCCGGTGCGTTGGACGGAGCCGGCGAATTATCGCCCCTTCTGGGCAGTCAGCAAGCACGCCGACATCTGCGAGGTGCAGAAACAGCCGGCCATCTTCCGCAACGAGCCCCGCACGACGCTCAACACCATCGAGGCCGAAAACAGGATTCGCGCGGCCACCGGACGCCATCAGACCCAGCGTTCGCTCATTTCCACCGACGGCAGCGAGCACGCCGCGCTCCGATCCGTGACTGCCGCGTGGTTTCTGCCCGATAGCGTCAAGAAGCTGCACGACGACATCACGCGGATGGCGCGCTCGTTCGTCGAGCGCCTGCGCAATCACGGCGGCCGCTGCGATTTCGCGGCGGATATCGCGGTCCGTTACCCGTTGCGCGTGATTCTCTTGATTCTAGGCTTGCAGGACGATCCGCGTGCCGAGGAGACTTTGCTACGTCTCTCCAAGGAGATGACCGGGTCGCTCGACAGCGAGACGCAGCGCAGCCGCTCGCAAGGCGATCACATGCTGCAAGTCGTCCAAGAAATCTTCGAGTTCTTCAAGCCGATCGCAGCGGACCGCCGCGCGAAGCCGCGCAACGATCTGGCATCGATCATCGCTAACGCCACGATCGACGGGAAGCCGGTGCCCGAGCTTACCGTGTTCTCTTACTACCTCACGGTTGCAGTCGCCGGGCATGACACCACCAGCGCCTCGATTTCCGGCGGCCTGCTGGCGCTGATGCAGAACCCCGAAGAGATGCAGAAATTGCGCGCGAAGCCCGCGCTCATGCGGCTGGCCGCCAACGAGATGGTTCGCTGGACCCACCCCGTCAAGCATTTCTTCCGCACGGCCGCCCAGGACTACACGCTGCGCGGCCGCTCTATCAAGACCGGCGATTCCTTGCTCATGTGCTACCCCTCGGGGTGCCGTGATGAGGAGGCGTTCAAGGAACCGTTCAAATTCTCGGTCGACCGCGCCTCGAACCCGCACGTGGCCTTCGGCATCGGTCCGCACGTGTGCCTGGGACAGTACCTCGCGAAGTTCGAAATGGAGGTGTTCTATCGCGAGCTCTTGGCTTCGGTTGACGACATCGAACTCGACGGAGAGCCGATCGAGAGTCAGACGCTGTTCATGGGCGGGCTGAAGCGGTTGCCTATCCGGTATCGGCTGCACGGGGGAGCCGACCATGCGTGAGCCGTCATCGGCTGCAGTCCTCGAGCTGCTGCTCCTTGCGTGGCTGGGTGCGAACACCGCCCATGCAGCGTCTGGCGACGCCCATCGGGCGGCCACTGCCGCATCCTCCGATTGGAGCGCGTACGGCGGCTCGAGCGCCGAGGATCACTTCAGCTCGCTGACCGAAATCAATGCGCAGAATGTGGGTCATCTGAGACTTGCCTGGTTCTACGACCTCGAGCCGATGATCAGCTCCTTCGGAGCGCCGCTCGCGATCAACGGCACGCTCTACGCCGGCCTTGGATACAGCGTCGTCTACGCGTTCGACGCCGCTTCCGGGAAGCTCCTATGGCGGTATGACCCCGAGGTGGCCGCCGTAGCCGGAGAGAAACTGCGCGCCGCTCACGGCATTCGAGGAATCGCCTACTGGAATGGGCTGATTTACACGGGCACGCAAGACGGCCGGCTCATCGCCATCGACGCCCACAGCGGAAAGCCGATCTGGACGGTGCAAACCACGGAGGGACCCGCGGATGGCAGGTACATTACCGGCGCCCCGCGAGTGTTCGGTGACAAAGTGATAATTGGTCATGGCGGCGGCGATCTGTCCCCGGTCCGGGGATATGTGACGGCGTACGATGCCAAGACCGGAAAATATCTGTGGCGGTTCTATACGGTCCCCGGCAATCCCTCCAAGGGGTTCGAAGATCCTGCAATGAGGACGGCGGCCGCGACCTGGCACGGCGCGTGGTGGAACTACGGCGGCGGCGGAGCGGTGTGGAACGCCATCACCTACGATCCCGAACTCCACCGAATCTACCTCGGGACGGGTAATGGCGATCCGTGGAACCAGGAGATCCGCAGCCCCGGCGGTGGCGATAATCTGTTCGTGTGTTCGATCGTCGCCCTCGATGCCGATACGGGCAGATACCTCTGGCACTACCAGACCAATCCGGGAGACACGTGGGATTTCGATGCCGCGATGGACATCGAGCTTGCGACGCTGCCAGTTGACGGGCGACCGCGACGAGTCATTCTGCAAGCGTCGAAAAACGGCTTTTTCTATGTGATCGATCGGGAGCACGGCGAGCTGCTCTCCGCGGCACCGTTCACCAAGGTTACTTGGGCGACGGGGATCGACCTGAAGACAGGCCGTCCGATCGACGCCGCCAATGCCCGCTTTCCGACCGGAAATGGAATCGTCCAGCCAGGGGCGACCGGCGGCCACAATTGGCAGGCAATGGCATTCAGCCCGGCGAGCCGCCTCGCCTACATTCCAACCACGCTGCTTCCCTTCGACTATGACTCGCGGGGCATCGACGCCAAGACCTGGCATGCCACCTCTCACCTTCAAAACAACACCGGCTATCACACCCTAGAGTTGAAGGACCCGCCGCCGGTCGCGCCGATACCATTAGGAAGCCTCCAGGCCTGGGATCCGATCACTCAACACTCCGTGTGGTCCGTTCCCTTGGCGGCCCCCTATAACGGCGGGGTGGCCGCAACGGCCGGCGGAGTGGTGTTCGAAGGAAACGCGGAAGGGCATCTCGTCGCCTATGCCGCCGACACCGGCAAGGCCCTCTGGAATTTCGATGCGCAGGACGGTATCGTCGGCCAGCCGATCCTCTATCAGGCGCACGGGCACGAATACCTGACGGTGATCACCGGTTTCACGGGCATTCCCGCCGCCTTGGGCCCGCAGGTCGCGCAGTTCGGCTGGAATTATCGTAATCAGCACCGCCGCGTACTCACGTTTACGCTCGAAGGACGCGATGCATTGCCGCCCCTCCAGACCGGCACCGCCCGGGCAGCCACCGCGGAATCCAACTCGGCCCTGGACGATGGCGTCGTCGCAAGAGGTGTTGCCTTATACGGTGCACGCTGCTTTTCCTGCCATGGAATCGCCGTGGTTTCCGGCGGCGGCGCCCCGGATCTAAGAGGCTCCCCCGTTCCGCTCGATGCCAATGCCTTTGCCGCGGTCGTGCAGGGCGGAGAGCTCGAAGCGCGTGGAATGCCGCGCTTTGCCGAGCTGTCTTCGCAGGAGCTCGAGGCATTGCGGGAATACATTCGCTACCGCGCGCGCGAGGACGCGCACCATTGATTGCAGGTGCCTACGATCACCCTCATCGACCGTCAAGGAAATCGTCGCGCCGTGGCTGCCGAGTCCGGTCAATCGCTCCTTCAAGCAATTCGTCGCGCGGGCTGTCGGGAGCTCGCGGCGGTCTGCGGCGGCGCGCGCTCGTGCGGATCCTGTCACATCCACTTCACGCCGGCTCGCGGCGCCGGCTTCTGCCGACCAACGAGGGCGGAATCAGAGCTTCTGCAGGGGTGCAAGTTCCGATCGGCGGCGTCGCGCCTGGCCTGCCATATTCTCTGTACGACCACGCTGGACGGGTCGACCGTATTCATACCGCCTGAAGGCTGATGATGAGCGAAGCGCACATGCCGGTCGAAACTGAAGTTCTCGTGGTCGGTGCCGGCTTCGCCGGACTCTATCTGATTCACGAGCTCCGTCGGCTGGGCGTGCAAGTGCACGCCGTCGAGGCAGGCGATGATGTGGGCGGAACCTGGTATTGGAACCGCTACCCCGGCGCACGGTGCGATGTGGAAAGCATCGAGTACTCGTATAGCTTCTCGCCTCTCCTCGACAAAGAATGGTCATGGACGGAGCGTTATGCCTCGCAGCCGGAAATCCTGCGATATCTGCAGTTCGTCGCGGAGCGGCTCGATCTCAGGCGGCACGTCTCCTTCGACACCCGGGTCCTTTCGATGGCGTTCGATGCGTCGAACAGTCGATGGTTGGTCGAGACGACCCGATGCCCAGTGACCGCGAAGTTCTGCGTGATGGCCACGGGATGTCTGTCGGTCAAGAACTTCCCGAAGCTGCCGGGCCTTGGCGAGTTCGCGGGTTCCCTTTACCACACGGCAGACTGGCCCTTGCAGGGGGTCGACTTCACCGGCCGACGCGTCGGCGTGATCGGGACCGGATCTTCGGGGTGCCAGGCGATTCCTCTGATCGCCGATCAGGCCAAGGAACTGGTGGTCTTCCAGCGCACGGCAAATTATTGCCTGCCGGCGGAGAACCAATCCCTCGACCCCGCCTATTATGAGTACATCAAGCAGAACTACCCTGCGCTCCGGCAGAAGTGGCGGTCGACTTTCATTGCCAGCGGCATTCCCTTCGGCAATCGCTCTGCGCTTGCCGTTCCCGCGCGCGAACGCCATATGGTCTACGAGCACCGATGGGCGGTCGGCGGCGGCGGCTTCTTCACCGCATTCGATGACCTGCTTTCGAATCGAGCCTCAAACGATACCGCGGCGGAGTTCGTGCGGGCGAAAATCAGAGCCCTGGTGCACGATCCGGACGTCGCCGAGCAGCTGTGTCCCGGCGACATTGCACTGGGCGCCAAACGCGTTCCGCTGGTGACTGGCTACTTCGAGACCTTCAATCGACCGAATGTACGTCTCGTCAGCGCCTCCCGAGCACCGATTGAACGGATCGTTCCGTCAGGCGTCGTGGCGGGAGCATCGGTCATCGAGCTCGACGATCTCGTGTTCGCAACCGGCTTCGATGCGATGACGGGCGCGCTGTCGGCCATCGATATCAAGGGACGCGACGGCCAGACCCTGCGCTCCGTGTGGGCGGAGGGCCCGACCTCATACCTCGGGCTCATGATTGCCGGATTTCCAAACCTTTTTCTGGTCACGGGTCCCGGCAGTCCCTCGGTTCTGAGCAACGTCGTCGTATCCATCGAACAGCACGTGCGATGGATCGGCGAATGCATCAGTCATCTTTCGCGTCGTGCAATCACCTCGATTGAAGCCGATTCCGCTGCGCAAGCGGACTGGATGCAACAGGTCGCCCAGGCCGCCGCACGCACCCTGTTCGGGACAGCGAAGTCGTGGTACTCGGGAGACAATGTCGATGGCAAGCCGCACTCCGCTGTCGGGCCTCGCGGAAGTTAGCCTCGACCGGTGTTTGATGCCCGAATGATGGGCTTGATCACCCGCCCCGCCTCCTGATCCTCGAGCGCCTCGTTGATCGCGTCGAGATCGTAGAACTTCACCATCCGCGCGAGCGGAAATTGCCCGCTCACCACCAGATCAACGAGCCGCGGAATGAAAATATCGGGGACGCTGTCGCCCTCGATGACGCCGCGCAGGGTGATGCCGCGCCCCACGGCCGCGAGTAGCGGTACGGCCAGCACCGCGTCGCGCGGCGTCGAAGTGACGAGCGCGATGCTGCCGCGCAGCCCCATCGAGGCAAGCACCGGCGCGATCGCCTGCGGCACGCCGGAGGTGTCGACGGCATGCAGCGGTCCGGTCGGCACCAGCTCGCGCAGGCGCGCCGCGACATCCGTGCTCTTGGGATCGAGCACGTGATGCGCGCCGAGCTCGAGCGCGAGGGCGCGGCGCTCGGCATTCGGTTCGAGGACGATCACCGGCGCGCAGCGCTCGACGAGCGCGGCCAGCATCGCGCTCATCCCGACGCCGCCCGCGCCGATGACGACGAGCGACTCGCCCGGCCGGGGCTTCAGCACGTTCATCACCGCGCCGGCACCGGTCTGCACACCGCAGCCGAGCGGTCCGAGGAGCTCGAGCGGCGCGTCGGGACGCACCTTCACCACGTTGCTCTGGTGCGCGATGCTGTGCGAGGCGAACGAGGATTGACCGAAAAAGTGTGCTCCCACGGGCTCGCCGCCACGGCGGAGAGCGGAGCTGCCGTCGGGCCGCATCGCGGTGAAGTTCATGCGGGTGAACTCCCGGCAGTAGCTCGGTTTCTGCACCTCGCAGCTCGGGCACGCGCCGCAGGAGCGGAACGTGAGCACCACCGGATCGCCCGGACGCACGCGCGTCACGGAGCTGCCCACCCGCTCCACGTGCCCGGCGCCTTCGTGACCCAGGATCACCGGGTACGCGAGCCGCTTGCGGTAGCCCAGGTCGGTGTGGCAAACCCCGGTCGCCGTCAAGCGCACCAGCACCTCCTCGTCTTGCAGGCCCTCCAGCGTGAGTTCCTGAATCTGCGCATGCAGACTCGACGGCTCGAAGACGGCGGCCTGGATGCGCATTTGATCGGTCATGAGGGTCTCCTGTCGAGGTCAGGCGTTGGTGCGCGGCAGGCGCCGCGCCGCGAAGGCGAGCAGCACCGGCGAGAGCAACATGATCGGCGTCAGGCACAGGAGCGCATATCGCAGCGAATCCTGCCCATAGGTTGGCCGCAGCGCCTCCGATAGATAGCCCGCGATGGTCGGTCCGATGCCGAAGCCCACGAGAGTCGTGGCCAGCAGAAAGACGGCCGTGGCCCGCGCACGCAGCCGCAGCGGCACGAGATACTGAATCATCGCGGTGTTCGGCGCGCTGAAGAACATCGCGCCGAAGTAGCCCACCGAGAACAGGGTGAGCGTGAGCACTTTGTTGCCCACGAAGAAGGCGGCCGCGAGGAGCGGCGCCGCCAGCAGCGCGCCGAATCCGGGGATCCACACGCCCCAACGGATGTCGCGGCGGGACAGCCGGTCCATGACGTAGCCGCTGGTCAGCAGGCTCGCGGCTCCGAGGCCGCCGAGCAGAGGCCCGAGAAGCGCGCCGATCGAATGAACCGGCATGTGGTAGGTGCGCGCGAGGTACGCCGGCATCCAGGCCTGACAAACGAAAGTCACCATCATGGTCGCCATGCCGGAGCCCACCACCAAGAGATAGGGCGCATTCGAGATGAGCGATCTGAAGCGCGGCCGCTCCGCGCCGGCGTCGGCCGCGCCGCCGGACAGTCCCCGCGGGGGCTCCTTCACGAGCCACGCAAAGAGCAGCGCGACCAGGATCCCCGGCGCCCCCGCAAGCATCATGGTGTCGCGCCAGCCGAAACGCTGCGCCAGCACGCCGCCCGCCATTACCCCGAGCGTGATGCCCGCCATAGCCCCCATGGCCCCCACGGCGGTGGCGGTGCCGCGCCGCTCGCGCGGAAAATAATCCGCGATCATCGAGAAGGCGGCGGGCGCGAAGCCGGCCTCGCCGACGCCGACTCCCATGCGGGCGGCGAACATCAGCGGATAGGTCGGCGCGAGACCGAACAGCGCCGTCATGATGCTCCAGAGGACCATGCAGCCGACGATGATGCGCTTGCGGGAAAAGCGGTCCGAGAGCGCCGCGATCGGCACGCCGAGAGTCGCATAGAAGAGCGCGAACGAAAGCCCCGTGAGCAGTCCCACCTGCCCGTCGGAGATGCCGAGCTCCGCCTTGATCGGCTCCACCAGGACGCTCACCACCTGCCGATCGGCAAAATTGAAGGTATAGCCGACGAACATCATCGCGACCATCACCGTCCCCGCCGCAGTCATCGCGGGCGCCGAAGTCGGCGTGGCGGGCGGGCGCAGCGGGGGGGATGGAGCGTCGGCGGCGGAGGACATCGGCGGTCATGATAAATCGACCGCGCGCGCTGAGGATAAGGAATACGTCTACGGCCATTGGAAAGCGCTATGACCTCGACCCGGCGGCATTTTGCTACCATTTGCGGGTGATGGAGTGGTTCGAAACCCCGCGCGGCTCCGTCCGGCCCAAGCAACACGACATGCACCCCGACATCGACAACGCCATCGTCGATCCCGCGATCTACGCGGATCCGGCGCTCTACCATGCCCGCTTCGCGGAGCTGCGCCGCGAGGATCCCGTGCACTGGACGGAACCCGAGGCTTATCGGCCGTTCTGGGCGGTCACGCGTCACGCTCACATCGTCGAGGCACAGCGCCAGCCGGCGATATTCGAAAGTGGCGGTCGCGTCATGCTCGCCACCCGCGCCGCCGAGGAGCGCATCGCGCGGCACACGGGCGGGAGCACGCGCCCATATCGCGGGATTACGGCATTGAACGGCGCGGAGCACACGAACCTGCGCAACGTGACGCGTGATTGGTTCCTCCCACGAAGCCTGAAGGCGCTCGAATCGAGCATCGCGTCGATCGCCCGCAACTCCCTCGACCACATGACCGCGCTCGGCGGGCGCTGTGATTTCGTCGAGGACGTGGCGCTCTGGTATCCGCTGCGCGTCATCCTGACGATCTTCGGCCTGCCGCCCGAACACGAGGCGAAAATGCTCCGGCTGTCGAAGGAGATCAACGGCGCACAGGATCCGGAACTCAAACGCTCCGACTCCGAGGGCGAGCACATGCTCGCCGTGATCGGCGAGATGGCCAAGTTCTTCGCGAAGCTCGCGGCGGAGCGCCGTCGCGCGCCGCGCGACGATCTCGCGAGCCTGATCGCCAACGCCACCATCGAGGGCTCGCCGTTGAGCGAGGCGGACGTGTTCGGCTACTATCTCGCCATCACGGTTGCGGGTCACGACACCACCAGCGCCTCGACCGCGGCGGGCGTGCAGGCGCTGATCGAGAATCCTGCGGAGCTCGCACGGCTGCGCGCCCATCCCGAACTGGTGCCGGTCGCCGTCGATGAAATGGTGCGCTGGGCGGCCCCGGTGAAGCACTTCTTCCGACGGGCGACACGCGATTACGTCCTCGGGGGCAAGCCGATCAAGGCGGGGGACGATCTCATGATGTGCTACCCCTCCGCCTGCCGCGACGAGCACGAGTTCGCAGACCCCTTCAGCTTCCGCGTCGATCGCAAGCCGAACCCGCATCTGGCCTTCGGCTTCGGACCGCACGTTTGCATGGGGCAATTTCTAGCGAAGCTCGAAATGTCGGTGTTCTTCCGCGAATTTCTCGACCGCATCGAGCATCTGGAGCTCGACGGCGCACCCGAACAGAGCCGCACGCTGTTCATGGGCGGCCTCAAGCACCTGCCGATCCGCTACCGCGTCCGCGCGCGCGCCGCGTAGGCAATCGATGCCGCTCTCACCGCTTGAGAACGAGCGACTGACCCGCGTCGAGCGCGGCGCGCTCATGGGACGGTATCTGCGCGCAAACGCATGGTTCCCGGCGGCGGTCTCGTCCTCGCTGATCGCCGACGATGCGCCGATGAGCGTACGCCTGCTCGGGGAGGATTTCGTCGCCTTCCGCGCGACCGATGGCCGCGTCGGCGTGTTCGCGGAGCGCTGCCCGCATCGCGGCGCCTCGCTCCTGCTCGCGCGCAACGAGGACAACGCGCTGCGTTGCATTTTTCACGGCTGGAAATTCCGGGTCGACGGCACCACGGTCGAGGCGCCGACACAGACGCGCGACCCCGCGGAGTTCTGCCGGCGCGTGCCGCTCGAGCACTTCCCGACGCGCGAGGCGGTGGGCGTCGTGTGGGTGTGGCTCGGCGCGGGCGCACCCGGCCCGTTTCCCCGCTTCGATTTCCTGGATCTTTCCGGTGCGCACGTATGCCCCGTGCATTCCGTGCTCGACTTCAACTGGCTGCAGGCCCTCGAGGGGCTGGTCGATTCGGCGCACGTGTCGATCCTGCACCAAGACTGGCTCACGAAGATTCCGGTCAATCCGCAGCTCAAGCACGCGGCGCACGATGCGGCACCGATCTACGAGTTCGAGGATCGCGGCGGGGGCTTTCGCTACGCGGCGATCCGGCGCGTCCCGGACGGCCGCCGCTACGTCCGCATCACGGAATTCATCGGGCCGTGGTACTCGTTCACGCCCGGTGATCAGGGAAGCTGCTTTGTCTGCGTGCCGATCGACGACTCGCACACGGCCTTCTGGAGCATCCGTTACGATCGCGAGACTCCCATCCAGGAGTCCCCGTGGAAGCCGCCCGCGGGCCAGGATCCGATGCACTGGCCACCACCGTTACCCGGCGGGCGCGCCGAGCGCTGGGGACAGGACCGCGGCAGCATGCGCGCGGGCGCGTTCTCGGGCTTCGGTCAGCATTTTTTCCACGAAGACCTCTCCGTGGCCGCGAGCCAGGGAGCCGTGGCGAGCCGCGAGCGCGAGTTCCTGAACGCGGGCGACGAAGGGGTGTTCCGGTTGCGGCGTTTCCTGTTGCGGGAGCTCGAGGAGTTCGACGCGGGACGCGCGGCATCGCCGTCGGCCGATCCGGGTCCGATTCGCATCAGCGCGGGGCACGGAGTGCTCGAACCGGACGCGGACTGGCGCTCGCAGCGGCTGCGCTGACATGCGCTATCACCCGATCGGCGCCACCGGCATGAAAGTCTCGGAGATCTCCTTCGGGGCGGGCACGGGCGCGGGACTCATGGTTCACGGAAACGTCGAGGAACAGGCCGATACCGTGCGCGCCGCGCTCGATGCCGGCATCAATCACTTCGACACGGCGGCGTTCTACGGTTTTGGAGCCTCGGAGATCTATCTCGGCCAGGCGCTCCGGCGCGCGGGCGCGCGCGACGCGCTGGTCACCACCAAGGTCGCGATCGGACGGGAGTGGCTGGCGTCGCGCGATCTCGGCCGCTGCGTCCGCCAGAGCGTCGAGCAAAGCCTTGCGCGACTGCGGCGCGAAGCCATCGACGTGCTCCTGGTCCATAACGCGACGCACCGCACGCACGCGCCTTACGATCCGGCGCGCGAAAGCGAGCGCGTCGCGTACATCATGAACAACTACCTGCCGGCGCTCACGCTCGAGGATTTGACCGGGGACGGCGGCGTCCTCGAGGAAGTCGAGCGGCTGATCACGGCGGGCAAGGTGCGCTGCTTCGGGCTCTCCGGACAGGACAACGATCCCGCGATCGTCAAGGCGCTGATAGGTGAGCGCCGCATCGCGCTGTTCAATCAAACCTTCAATCTTCTGAATCCGAGCGCCGGCTTTCCGGCGGCGCGCGGCGGCCGTCGGGTCGGTGCGGAGTTCGCGGCGCATCAGCGGGAGCTCTTCATCGAGTTCGAGGACGTGATCGAAGCGGCGCGCGAGGCCAACGTCGGCGTGTCGGTGATCAGCGCGCTCGCCGCCGGCGTGCTGACCGATGCGGCGGACCGGGGCGAGCCGCCGGCGCCGGTCGCACGGCGCGCCAACCGATTCCCATTTCCGGGCGAGTTCGAGCGCCAGCTCGAGCTCGTGCGCCGCTTCAAGCCGGTGGCGCGCGCCGCGGGGCTCACGCTCGCCGAGCTCGCCATCCGCTTCGTGCTGTCGACGCCGGGTGTGACGACACTGGTCGGCGGCCTGTCGAGCCGGGCGCAGGTGGAGGAGATGGTGCGCTACTGCGATCAGCCGCCGCTTGGCGAAGACGTGCTCGCGGGTCTTCGCGGAGTGTGGCTCGGGAGTGCACGGAGCCCTCGACCTTAAGGCAACGCCTGTGCGCGCCAATCGGCGCCGGGGCCGAGCAGCAATTGTCCGGCCTTGATGCGCACCGTCGAAGGCACCGCCGCCCGCGGGCCGTTTGACTCGAAATCATCGAGCGTCGCGAGCAGATCCTTGCGCATGCGCACCACCGCGGCATCGCCCGCGTTCAAAAATTCCTTCGAGCGATCGGCGATGATGCCCTGGCTCGCTGCCACCGCCAGATCCTCGTGCAGGAAATGCTGGTCGAAGCCCGAGAAGCTGCCGCGCTTCATCTGCGCGCGATTTTGTCCCCAGCGCTCGGCGCGGCCGCCGGGCAGCGGCGGCGGCCAATTCATGGGGTCCGGCGCCGGCTTCCAGGGGGAATCGGCGATCGGGCCCTTCGGATCGTAGCGGATCGCCCAGAATGCGGTGTGCTCGTCATCGATCGGCACCGGGATGAAGCAGGCGCCCTGGTCGCTCGGGATGAAACAGAACCACGGCCGCGCATACTCGGTGACCCGGATATAGCGGCGGTCGCCCTCGGCGTGGCGGATGCCGGCGTAGCGGAACCCGTTCGGCCGGTCATCGAACTCGTAGACCGGCGCCGCATCGAACGCGGCGTTCGCGAGGGTGGGATTGTTGCTCATCTTCGCGATCCAGTCCTGGTGCAGGATCGAGACGTGCGCCGAGTCGACCAATCCCTCGATGCTTTGCAGCCAGTTGAAGTCCTGAACCGAGCGCACCGTCCAGACATGCTCGCCCGTGAACTGCATGAACTCGTAGTCCGGGAGCGGCGCGGGCGCTCTGCCGCCGAGCCATACCCAGACGATGCCGGCTGCCTCATGGGTCGGATAGTGCTTGAGCGGCACGCGACGACAGAATTCCGCCATGTCGCGAGCCTGCGTGGGCGCTTCGACCGTGACGCCGTCGACCCGGAATTTCCAGCCGTGGAAGATGCAGCGCAGCGCATCGTCCTCGTTGCGAGCGAGCAGGAGGGAGGCGCCCCGATGCGGACACCCCTCGTCGAAAAACCCGACGCGCCCGTCGCTCGCACGGAAGGCGACGTAATTATCGCCAAGCAGCCGGACCCCATAGGGCGGCTCGCCGGCGAGAAGCGCTGAGGACACGACGGCCGGGAACCACTGCGTCGCCCTGAGATATCGGCCCATGGGCGCGCCGCGCTCGATCAGCGTCAGGCGGGCATTGTCCACGGCGCTCAACGGCATCGGATCACCCTCGTGGAGCCGCCGCGCGCATCCGCCGCATCGCCGGTCGACCCTCTCATCGCGTGCGCACCGCTCCCCACACGTCGGTGAGGAAATCGCGTTTGCCGATCTCGACCCCGGCATGACGCAGGATGTCGTAGGCGGTCACGAGGTGGAAGTAGAACTGCGGGAGCGCCCACTCGCGCAGAAAGGCGCCGCCCTGCATCTCGAGCACGCGGTTGTTGGGCAGCGGGCGTGCGACTTGGCGCTGTTCGGCTCCCTCGTACTCGCCGGCCGCCACGCCTTGCACCAGCTCGAGGGTTCGGTGGATGCGGGCCCGCAGCGCCGCGAAGTCCTCGTCTCGGATCTCGAACACCGGCGGCTCGCGGCCGCCGAGCCGCAGCGCGGCGTCCTTGGCGTGCTCGCACGCCGCCTGCACCTGGCGTGCGAAGGTGAACATATCCGGCGCGAGCCGGGCCTCACTCAACGTGCGCGGATCGAGATCACGGGCGGCCGCATGCTGCTCGGCCTTGTCGATCAAATGCTCCAGCCGCCGCAACAGCGGACCGAAGGTCTGAACGGTCATCTCGTACATGAGGCTCATGCCAACCTCACCCGCGCGCGCACAGCCTCAACGCGCGTCATCTGAAGTGATACGTAAACGTCGCTCCGTAGGTCCTCGGCGCCGCAGGCGAGGCTACATCGCCCAGCGAGAAGGCCGACTCGTACGAGTAATACTTCTTGTCCGTGAGATTGTTCGACCAAAGGCGCAAATCCCAGGGCTGCTGCGAAGGCATCCACTTCACGAACGCGCCGATGAGCGTCGTCTCCGGCTGTTTCAAGCGATTGTCGGGATCCCAATAATAGCCGGAGTTGTAGGAGACGTTCACGTTCAATTCCAACCGGCCGGCGCTGGTCGGCACGGTGTAATCGCCGCCGAGGAACGCGGTGGCAACAGGCGAGTGCACGGTGGTCTTCCCCGCCCCATTGATGGTAACCAGCGAGTTCGCGCCGACGGGAAGGCCCGTGACCGGATTCAAGTTTGGCACGTAGGACGGCGCACCGGGGAAGTCAATGTAACGGCCGTGCAGCCATTCCGCGGAGCCCTGAAGCTGGAAGTTCTGGGTGATGGCGGCCGTGAAGTCGGCATCGGCGCCGTAGAGTCGCGCGGATGCCGCGTTCAAGAGCTCCGTTCCGCCGGTGACCACCTGCGTGATCTGAATGTTGGTGTAGTTGTAGCGGAACCCGGCGAGGTTGACGCGCAGGCGATGATCCAGGAACTCGGACTTGATGCCGGCCTGCCACGCGTACAAGGACTCCGGTCGCACGGGTGGATCGGCATAGGCGATCAAATTGTATTGTCCGCTCTTGAAGCCCGTGTCGTAGGAGATGTAGGCCATCACGTCCGGGGTGAACTGATGGTCGAACACCGCGCGGTAGGTGAGTTTGTCGAACAGCGCATTCTGATTGGCCGGGCTGGTGGTTCCCGGAATGGGGGGCAATTGCCCGCCGTCCACGTAGGTCGTGCCTGAGACCGACTTGTGATCGCTCGTGTACCGAAGCCCCGCCGTGAAGTGCGTGTCGGTCAGGAATTCCCAGGTGAACTGACCGAATCCGGCATAGGAAGTCGTGGGCTCGGTCGCGTAGAGGGTCTCGTGCAGGAACGTGAGCGGAACCGGCGCCGCGAGCACCGTGATGCCGAATCCTGGCGTGTAGTACTTGTCGTAGAGGGCGAAGGCGCCGACGATCCACTTGAGCGTGGAGGCGCTATCCGGCGAAAGCAGCTGCAGCTCCTCCGAGTAGGAGCGGTCGTTCTGCGGCGTCGGGCCGCCCTCGACGATGGGCAAAGGCGTCGCGTCCTGATCCACATAGTCATGATTGGTGTTGCCGCGGATCGAGGAGATGCTGGCGAAGCGCGCCCAGCCGAAATTCTGATCGACGCGCAGCATCGTGCCGTACTGCTGGTCCTCGTTCTGCGACAGACCATCGCCGAGGGAGTTGTAGAATCCCACGTTGGTGGAGCGGCCGTCGGCGCCGACGGCGCCCGGAAGGATCTGCCACTGTGTTCCGAGCATGTTGTGCATGAGCGCCCAGTCGACCGACAGGGTGACTTTGGTATCGTCGAGCGGCGTCCACACCCACTTCGAGCGTGCTTGCATGTTGCGGTCGCGATAATTGGGCGTGCTGGTGGTGAGATCCGACCCCCACCCCGCGGCTTGATCGCTGTAGTAAAAGGCCAGATCCGCCGCGAGGTTCGGCGCGATGCCGGTGGTGCCGTAGAAATTCACCGTCTTGGTGTTGAAATTGGCGTAACCGACCGAGACATCCGCCGACGGCTGCGACGAAGGATCCTTTGTGACGATCTGCAGCGCGCCGCCGATGGCATTGCGACCGAACAGGGTGCCTTGCGGCCCCTTCAGCACCTCCACGTGATCGATATTGCTGAGCTGCATGAGCGACGCGGTCTGCGAGCTGATGTAAACCCCGTCGACGTACACGCCCACATCGTTTTCGACGGCGAGCGCCGTCGTGCCGACGCCGCGGATGAACACGAAGGCATTGCCGACGTTGTTCTCGACGCTCAAGCCGGGGACGGAATTGGCCAGATCGGCGATGTTGTTGATGTTCTGCTTGGTGAGCAGGTCGCCGCTGACGGCGGCGACCGAAATCGGCACTTTCTCCACATCTTCGGAGCGCCGCTGCGCAGTCACCACGACTTCTTGAAGCTCGCTGGACGACGCGGCAGACGACGTGTTGTCCTCCGCGGACCAAGCCCCGGCAGACTGCAGCAGACCCGCTGCCGAGATTCCCCACGCCGCCAACCCTGCAATACGCATGGACATCGCCAACCCCCTCTGCGGCGAGCCTGCGCTCTTGCGCCTGCCCGCGATGGACTGTACTTTTTTGATGCGCACAATCCACGTGCGCGACCTGCAACCGAGTCTAGACTGGCCTGAAATGCCTGAAAAATACGGAGTTGAACTAGACGTATAAGTGCTTCTTATGGGCACCTCCCCTGCAGCGATCGGGCAACAAGCAATGAATGGCCGCGTTGGACCGGGTGAGTACCGTCATAAGGCCTCGCTATGCGCCCAGTATTACTCGCTATGCTGCATTCTCCGACACACGCATAGAATCCGCGCATATCGAGCACCGGACCCATGCCATGCTGACCCAAGAAGCCAATGAGTTGCTGACCCGTGTCGGACCCGGTACCCGCATGGGCGCGCTGCTGCGGCGATACTGGCATCCGGTGGCCGCCGTGCAGGAACTCGAGGAGCGTTCGACCAAGGCCGTTCGCCTGCTCGGCGAGGATCTCGTGCTCTACAAGGATCTCGGCGGCCGCTACGGCTTGCTGCAGCGGCAATGCCCGCACCGCCGTGCCGATCTCTCACACGGCTTCGTCGAGGAGCGGGGTCTGCGCTGCAATTATCACGGCTGGTTGTTCGGCGAGGACGGCAGCTGCCTCGCACAGCCGTTCGAGGACGTCGCCAATCCCAATGGGCGGTATCGGGACAAGATCCACCAGTGCGCTTATCGAGTCGCCCCCAAGGCAGGGATGCTCTGGGCGTACCTCGGCCCGGATCCCGCGCCGCTGGTGCCGGACTGGGAACCGTTCACCTGGCCCAATGGGTTCGCACAGGTCGTTTTTGCGGAAGTCCCCTGCAACTGGCTGCAGTGCCAGGAAAATTCGATCGACCCCGTACATTTCGAGTGGATGCACGCCAACTGGAAGATTCGCCTCGAGTCGGGCGCCGGCGGGCAGTACTCTCCCACACACGTGCGTCTTGCGTTCGACGAGTTCGAACATGGTCTGGTCTACCGCCGCATCCGCGAGGATACCGACGAACAAGACCCACTTTGGACGGAAGGCCGCGTATGCCTTCTACCGAATGCGTTTTTCCTGGGATCGCACATTGAATGGCGCGTACCCGTCAACGATGAGAACACGCTCAGTGTCACCTGGGCTTTCCGGCGCGTACCGAAGGACCGCGAGCCCTACGTTCAGGAGAGAATCCCCTACTGGTACGGACCGATCAAGAACGCTCAGGGGGAGTGGATCACGAGCCACGTCATGAATCAGGACTTTCTCGCCTGGGTGGGCCAGGGGCGCATCACCGATCGGACCAAGGAGAACCTCGGTTTGAGCGATGCGGGCATCGTCAAGATGCGTCAGCGTCTGCTGCGTGACCTGCATGCCGTCGACGAAGGACGCGATCCGCCGGGACTCATTCGCGATCCAGCCAAAAACCAAGCCGTGCGCCTGCCGATGATCAACCGCGAGGAGATGGCGGGCGGATTGACCTTGCAGCAGATCCTGACGAATCCGGTACTGAAGCGTGTCCATACCAAGTACCACTTGCAGCATGGCCAGCCCGAGGCTGTTGCGCGAGCGTACGAAGAGGCCATGGGCTTCGCGCTCGACAAGGCGGGCTTCGTCGAAGCGCGTCGATGAGTGCAGTCGCGACCTGGCAGATCGGCGCGGTGAAGGTCACGCGCATCGCCGAAGGAGCCGACTTTCCGGTCGACCCCGCGCTGCTCTTCCCGATCGGCCGCGAAGCCGTGCTCGAGCACCCATGGCTCCAGCCGAAATTCGCCACCGCCGCGGGCGATTTGCTCATGACGATCCAGGCGTTCGTCATCGAAGCGGGCGGCAGACGCATCATCGTTGACACCTGCATCGGCAACGACAAGCGGCGCCATGCGCCCATGTGGAACAACCTGCAGACCTCCTTTCTCGAGGATTTGACGGCCGCGGGCTATCCTCCGGCGAGCATCGACACCGTAATTTGTACGCACTTGCACGTCGATCATGTCGGCTGGAACACGCGCTGGGTCGAAGGCCGTTGGATACCCACCTTCCCCAATGCGCGCTACCTGTTCGCGCGCATCGAGTGGAACCACTGGCGCTCGGAAGTCGGGCGCCAGCAGCATGCCGGAGCGGGCGCCGGCACCGAGGCGGCAAACATGATGCAGACGGACGCGCTGATCGAGGACTCGATCCGGCCGGTCATGGACGCTGGACTTCACGAACTCATCGAGACGAGCCATCGCCTCACACCCGAAATCGCGCTCGAGCCCACGCCCGGCCACACCCCCGGACACGTTTCGGTGCGCATCGACTCGGGCGGCGCGCGTGCGGTGCTCACGGGCGACATGATCCACCACCCGCTGCAGTGCGTGCGCCCCAACGTCGGGACGCACGTCGACTGGGACCACCAGCTCGGTCATCGCACCCGGGTCGACTTCCTGCGCGCGCTTGCGGACAGGCCCGTCCTGGTGCTCGGGTCACATTTCGTCACGCCGACGGGGGGCTACATCCGATCCGACGGCAAGCGCTGGCGATTCACAGCCGATCCGCAGCTGCCGCCGACCTGAGCGGAGGGCATCCATTTGCAGTTGCGCCGCCGCGCATCATGACGCCGCGGGCACATCGCGCATCGCGTGAACCGATGGTGCCGTGACGGGCAATCCATAAACACGCGTTATGGCTCCAGACCAAAATTGTGTTTCCTCGCCCCCGAACAAAGGTGGCAATTTTCACCATGTCGAACAATAGGACCGCACGCGAGCTCAGGTGCCGAGGCACCGAGCGCGACTTTCGGCCGGCCAAGAAATCAAAGAATTGTGTGGGGGAGGAAGTGGTGAACACGAACACGACCATCATGCGCGCCTGCCTGCTTGGAACGGCGCTCGCGCTTTTCGCGAACTACTCGAATGCCCAAACGAGCGCATCCGCGCCAGCCGGCACGGCACAAACCAGCGACTCCCTTGCAGAAGTCGTGGTAACGGCGCAGCGGCGCACGGAGAACGCGCAAAACGTGCCGATCGCGATTTCGGCTATCTCGGGCGACACGCTGGCGCAATCCTTCGGCACGAACAACGTCCAGACGCTGCAGCAGGCTGTCCCGGGATTGAATATCTCGATGGACACCGGCAACACCAAGATCTTCTTGCGCGGCGTAGGCACCACCGCCGTCGCGACCGACAATTCGGTCGGCGTGTACATCGACGGCGTGTACGTTGCGGCGCAGGCCTCCTCGTTCATGAACCTCGCGAATATCGATCACATCGAGGTGGACAAGGGGCCGCAGGGAACCCTGTTCGGCCGCAACACCACCGGCGGCGTGGTTCAGATCGTCACCAAGACCCCCTCATCAACACCCTCCGCCGATCTGAGCTTCGGCTACGGCAACTACAACACGTTCACGCTCAATTTTTACGGTACGACCGGCATCATGCCGAACCTGGCGGCCGATTTCGCCTACTACTACACCAACCAACTCGACAGTCCTGGCATGAACGTGACCACCGGCACGAAGAACATCTTCCGCCAGAACGCCGAGGTGCTCCGCAACAAATGGCTGTGGACGCCGACGGATTCCACCAGCGTCACGCTGTCGCTCGATTACACGCAAGATCGGCAGGCGACCGGAATCGTCTGGAGTTTCCTGCCGGGTGCCGTGGGCGTCGACGGCAAGACGAGCTATGTCGGTTTCTACAACACCGCATCGGACCTGGACAACCATTGGACCGACCGCAACTACGGTGCCACGCTCCGAGTGGAGCAGGATTTCGGCTGGTCGCGCCTCGTGAGCATCACCGGCGTTCGCGACTCCCTCAACATCCAGACTCTCGACCAGGATGCGACGCCGCTGCGTCTGGTCGACGCGACGCCGCTTCCCAACCTCGACGAGACGCTTACCCAGGAGCTGCAGCTTCAATCGCCGGCAGGAAACGACAAGTTCAAGTGGATCGTGGGCCTGTATTACATGGACGATCGTTTCGCCTCGCTCCCGCTGGTCATCAACGAAGGCGACTATGCTCCCACTGGTGTAACCATCAACACCGTCGATGTGTATGTGCGTGAGCCCACCCGCTCCTATGCCGAGTTCGGGCAGGCCACGTGGGAGTTCCTCCCGGACACGCACGTGACGCTCGGCGTCCGCAACACCGACGATACCAAGACCATCGGCGGCAACACGCTCTTCGACGGCACTTCCGTCGTGAGCGGCCGCCAGACGGCGGACTTCTCGAAGGTGACCTATCGCGCGGTGCTCGACCATCAGTTCACCCCGGATATCCTGGGCTACGTCTCCTGGAACACCGGTTTCAAGAGCGGCCAGTACAGCTTGGTGAATTACACGCTTCCGCCGGTGAAACCCGAGGTGTTGACCGCTTACGAGGCCGGCTTCAAATCGGAGTTCCTCGACCGGCGCCTGCGCGTGAACGCCTCCGCCTTCGACTACAAATATCAGGACATCCAGGTGCAGGAAGTGGTGGTCGGCGGCACACAGCTCGCCAATGCGGCGCAGGCGACCATCTATGGGCTCGATCTGGATGCAACCGCGAAGCTCACCCGCGCCCTGTCGTTGCAGACTTCGATCGAATGGCTGCACGCGCGCTACACCAACTTCCCAAACGACCCCTCGTACGTTCCGTCACCGGCCGGCGGAAACAGCCTGATCACCATCAACGGGGCGGGCTATCAGATGGCCAACGCGCCCGATTTTTCGGCCTACGTCGCCGCCGACTATGCGATGAGCGCCGGTGGCGGCACGCTCGACGTCAACGCCAACGAATCGTACAACTCCGGCTACTACTGGAACCCCGACGACCGGCTGCGCCAGCCGGCCTTTGCATTGCTCGGCGGCTACGTCAAATGGACGGACGGGGAAGGCAAGTGGAGCTATCGCTTGTGGGGCAACAACGTCACCAGCCGGCACTACTACACTTACGAAGATGCGTTCGCCTTCGGCGACATCTACTCGCCTGCGATGCCGGCGACCTACGGCGTCGCGGTTGAACGCAAATTCTAGAATGACATCGGCATGAAGGAAATCGGAGTGTTTCGATGGAAGATACGCCTGCCGCCGTAGTACCCGCCGTTCCGATGTGGAGCGAGAACTACGCGTTTATGGTGAACGACGCAAAGCAGCGCATCGCAATCGTGTGCTTGATGGGCCGCTGGACGCGGGATCCGACGATCTGGCGAGAATTCCTGGTGATCGGTGACGGAGAAGAGCGCGTGCTGTATCACAAGGCCTTCGGAAGGGCCGCGACGTCCGCGATGGCCGCAGCCTCGCTGATGCGAATCGAGGTGCTGCAGCCGACCCGGGAATTTCGCATCAGCTTCGATGGGCCGATTGCGGAGGACTCGCGCGACGCGCTCGTTGCCCGCGGCGCCACGGCCCGCCCGTTGAAGCGCGCGAGCCTCGAGCTGGTCATGCGCGGCGTGGCGCCGGTCTGGGACATCAGCGGCCACAAGAACGATGCTGCGGACATCGCGGGCCGCATGCACGTCGAGCAGGTGGGTCTCGTCTCTGGATTCATCAGCGTGGATGGACGCCGCCTCGACATCCAGGAGGCCTTCGGTCAACGCGACCACAGCCGCGGCGTTCGCGTCGTGACGCATTTCTACCGCCATTGCTGGTCGCAAGGGCATTTCCCCCAGCAGGGCGTCACGTTCAACATGTACGTCATGCAGGTGCATGGCGGGACGGGCGCGCCGATGTCGCATGCGACGGTGTCGCGCGGGGAGACGCGCTATCCGGCAACGGTCAGCGGGCTTGATCTGATGCACGGACCCGAGGATGGACGGCGGCTCTACGACTTCACGCTCAGCAGCGAGCTCGGCGACATGAGGATCCGCATGCGCGAAGTGCTGGTCAGCCTGCCGAAGACGTTCACTTCACCCTGGGATGTCAACGTGGGCGCCACTCCTGGTGCGCACGTCGCATCCGCCTTTGAGGAATCGGTGGTGTGGGAGTGCAACGGCGAATCCGGTTTGGGCTGGAGCGAGCGCGCCTTCAATCCGCAGGCTTTCCCGAATTGAGGAGCCCCGTGGTCTCGCCGTTGTTTCGACCGTTCGAAGGCGGCGGATTGAAGACCGCCAATCGCGTGGTGATGGCGCCCATGACCCGGCGCTTTTCGGCGGGTGGGGTCCCCACGCAGCAAGTTGCCGCTTACTATGCACGCCGAGCCCGAAACGACGTTGGCCTGATCATCACCGAAGGCACCTGGATCAATCATGCGTCCGCTGCCAATTCATCACGGGTGCCTCGTATCTATGGGGAGGATGCGCTGAGAGGGTGGACGCGGGTCGTCGAGGCGGTGCATGAGGCCGGAGGACGCATCGCGCTGCAGCTATGGCATTTAGGGGCACGGGCGTCCGACCCTGCCTACCCAGAGCGGCCCAACCGTGTAGTCAGTCCCTCCGGCTTCTATCGCGATAGCGAGGTGGTGGGCGAGCCGATGACCCAGCATGACATCGACGCCGTTGTCGACGCCTATGCCGGAGCCGTCTTCACCGCGGCGCAGGTGGGGTTCGACGCCGTCGAATATCACGCCGCTCACGGCTATCTGATCGATCAATTCTTTTGGGAACAGACCAATCGGCGCAGCGACGGCTATGGCGGCGATCTGCGCAGCCGCACGCGCATCGCGCAGGAAATCGTGCGCGAGTCACGGCGGCGCGTGGGCGCGAATTTTCCGTTGATCCTGCGGATTTCGCAGTTCAAGGCCGAATATTACGATTACAAGCTGGCGCGCGATCCCGCCATGCTGGCGGAGTTGCTCGAGCCGCTGGCGCAAGCCGGCGTGTCGATTTTCCATTGCTCCCAGCGGCGCTTCTGGGAGGCGGAGTTCCCGGGCAGCGATTTGAATCTCGCCGGGTGGGTGAAGAAGATTTCCGGATTGCCGACGATCACCGTCGGCTCGGTGGGTCTCGACCGGGATTCGATTGCCACCAATTACACGGAGAAAGGCACCCGCGCCGCACCGGCGGCGCTCGACCGCCTCGAGGCGATGCTGGAGCGCGGCGACTGGGATCTGGTCGCCGTCGGGAGGGCGCTGCTGCAAGATCCGGAGTGGGCGCGTAAGGTGCGCGCCGGCCGACTCGACGAGCTGCGCCCCTACGACGTTTCGGCCTTGCAGCACTTTTACTAGGACCGGCGCCATGCCCGAGCCCCTGCACGATGAGATGGCCATTTTCCTGCGTTGCGCGCGCGACGAGCTGTTGAACGATGCGCCGGCGGAGCTCGACCCCATGAGACCCCATCGCACCCGGCGCGTGGCGGCGGGCGTGAGTCATCTCATCGCCCGCAGCGAGGTCTTGCGCGAGGTCGACGAGACGCTGGCAGCTCGAACACGGGTGCTCGGTGCCTCGATCGAGGGGGTGCTGGGAAGGTTTGGCCGGGAATTGCCGCCGGGTATCGTCGATCCGATCGAGCGGCTGGCGGCCGGAATGCACCAGCTGGGATCGCTGGCGCGTGACTCGCAGGCCGCGGCCCAGGCCGGCGCGCCGCTGATCCGCGCGGTCCGCGATCTGCACTCGACGCGCAGCCGATTGGCCGGTGCCGCCGTACAAGAGCTCGAACGGCGCGACACCGAGCGGCGGGCGCTGCGTGCCGCCGAACTCCCCCCGCTGAACGCGGAAGATGTCACGCAATTTCTGCGGCGTGCGTTTCCGCAGACCCCCGACATCGCCATCAGCGGCTTCGTGCAGCCCCGGGGCGTGTATTCGAAGGAGAACTATCGATTCGAGATCGTCGGGCTGCAGCCCTGCCCGGTGCCCGCGATCCTGCGGCGCGACCGCAACTTCGAGATCGTGCCCACCTCCGCGGCACGGGAGTTCGAGCTCCTGAATCAGTTGCACGCGAGGGGTTTACCGGTCGCGAATTGCCTCGCCGTGCAATACGACGATGCCCTGCCGCTTCGACGACCTTCGCTGCTGATGGAGCGAATCCCCGGCACCACGCCATCGAGATTCGATCCCAAATCCACGGCGCGCCTGAGTCCCGATGCGGTGACGGTCGACATGCTCCAGCAGCTCGCGGCCACGCTGGCGCGGCTGCATGCAACTTCGCCCGACGGCCTATCACTGCCGGTGCAAGGCCGCGGGCAAAACAGCCAGGAGCGATTCCTGGAGATCCTCGATCATTATCACGATCAGCTGCGCCGGGTGCAGCGCGAGCCGTTTCCGATCCTGGAAGCGGCATTTGCGTGGCTCTATTCCAACGCCTCGCTCATCGACCGGGTCACGACCCTCGTGCATGGCGACTATGATCTGCGCAATGTGCTGTTCGAGAACGGCCGCCTCACGGCGGTGCTCGACTTCGAGCTGGCGCATCTGGGCCACCCCGCCGAGGATCTGGGTTACCTGCGCAAGGACATCGAAAGCATGATCCCCTGGCCCGAGTTCATGGCCGCGTATACGCAAGCCGGCGGCGCGACGGTCGCCGATGAGCTGGTGCTGTACTTTCAAATCTGGGCATACGCATTCCATGGCACCTGCAACGTGACCGCGTTCAGCGGCTATCGCAACGGAGCGCACACGGATGTGTTCCTGGGGACGCTGTGCTTCATCGAGTTCGAGCACATTCAGCGGCGGCTGGCGCAGCTGCTTCCAGGAGAGGAATGATGAGTGAAACACACTCGGACGAGCCGGTACTGTCGCCCTATGACGAGTTTCCGGTGCACCAAACGCCGTATCCCTTCATGTACGTTCCCTCGACGGACTTCACCTGGGACGAGGGGTGCTACTTCGGCGTGTTCAACGCCGGCCGGAAGGTATTCCTGGCGACGGGATATCGCGTCAATCCCAACACCGACATGATCGGCGGCTTCGCGCTCCTCAACGTCGCGGGTCAGCAGCGCACGGTGCGGTTCAGCCGCTGCTGGCGGAGGGACATGGCGACGCGGATCGGCCCGTTCAGCGTCGAAGTAATCGAGCCGCTGCGTAAGCTCCGGGTAAAGCTCGACGCGAACGACGGCGGCCTGAGCTTCGATGTGATGTGGGAAGGCGCCTCTCCAGCGCTTTTGGAAGATCATCACCTTGCCGAGAACCGCGGGCGGCGCACCACCGACCAATCCCGTTACTGCCAGGCGGGCGCGCCCGGGGGATTCATCGAGCTCAAGGGGAGCCGCTGGATGGTGGAGCCCGGTGCCTGGCATGCGGCGCGTGATCACAGCTGGGGATTGTATGCCGAGCGCCGACCGCTCTCGCCCGATCCGCGCTGGCTGCCTCCGCGCCGGCAATCCGGCATCCCGCGCGCGCTGCGCTTCTGGATCATCTTTCGCAGCGAGCCGTACAGCGGCTTTTATCATTTGCACGAAGACGCCGAAGGCGTGCAACGGGACTTCTCCGATGTGTTCGGGACGGCGCTCGGCGGGTCGATCGCGGCCGGCTGGAGCGGACGGCGCGTCGGCATCGCCAAGGCCACGCATGAGGCTGTTTATCAGGCGGGCACGCGGGTATTGAAGAGCGTGGTCATCTCGCTGACCGACATCGACGGTGGTCACTGGCGCCAGGAGTTCACCGCGAGCGGCGCACCATGGGTTGGAAAGACCTCGGGATATTATCCAGGCGGTTGGAAGGACGGCGGCAATGTCCACACTTACCACGGCTCGCAAGAGCTGGCGCTCGAGTGGGATGACTTCGACTTCTCGGTGCAGCCCTTGGTTCACGAACCGTACGCGAGCCCCGAGACCGGCCACATCGACGGATTCGGTCAGGGCTTGAAAGGTCCGGGCACGCCCATTCAAGGGTCGGTGTATCTCTGTGCGGTGCGCACCGTCGCGCCGGATGGACGCGTGCACATCGGGGCCGCGCACGTCGAGCATTACATCAATGGGCCTTATCGGCCTTATGGTTTCACCTGAACACGCCCCTCAAAGCTCCGGTGTCGGGATTGCGCAGCGACAGCGGGCTGTACAGCGCGGCGGCGCTGTCGGTGCTTACGCTGGTGTATGTCCTCAATTACCTCGATCGCCAGCTGCTCGCGGTTCTGGCGGAGCCGATCCGCAAAGAACTGCATTTGAGTGATACCGAACTCGGCCTGCTGACCGGCACGATCTTCGCACTCTTCTATGCCACCTTCGGCATTCCCGCCGCGTGGCTTGCCGACCGCACCAATCGCATTCGCCTGGTGGCGGTCGCTTGCGCGGGTTGGAGCGTTTTCACCGCGCTGTGCGGGCGCGCGCACTCCTTCGCGCAATTGGCGCTGGCCCGCGTCGGCGTCGGCATTGGGGAATCGGGCGGAGTAGCCCCGTCATTTTCGGTCATCGCAGATTATTTTCCGATCCATCGCCGGGGCACGGCCATCGCGGTGTTCACCTTGGGAATCCCCCTCGGTTCCGCGCTCGGGGTTGCCTACGGCGCGTGGGCAGCATCGCAATTTGGTTGGCGAAGCGCGTTCCTGTCGCTGGCCATTCCCGGGCTGGTCTTGGCAGCGTGTTTGCCCCTGCTGGTGAAGGAGCCGCGGCGCGGCGCCTACGATGGCGAATCCGATACGCGCAGCGTTTCGGCGCTGGCGACCATCCGGCTCTACATCCGCTCCGCACGCCTGCGGTGGGTCGTCACGGCGAGCGCCGTGTCTGCCTTCATCATGTATATCCAGCTCGCCTGGACGCCCGCCTACCTGATGCGCGTCAAAGGGATGTCGCTCGCGCAGATGGGAGAGTTCTATTCGCCGTGCGTCGGCGCCGCCGTGTGTCTCGGCTCGTTGTTCAGCGGGTTGGCGTTCGATCGCCTGCTGCGCCGGACAGCGCGCGCCTACGGACTCATCTCCGCCTTGTCGGCGCTGGCGGCTTTACCGTTCTTTCTCGCGGGCCTGTGGATCAGCGATTGGCGGCTCGCGTTGCCGCTGCTCGGGATGAGCCAGTTGCTCACTGTGATGTATCAAGTGCCCGCGGTCGCGGCAACGCAAAATCTGGTGCCACCCGCGCAGCGGGCGACCGCATCGGCCATCTTGTTCTTCTGTCTGAACGTCGTCGCCTTGGGTCTCGGGCCCCTGTTCGTGGGCGGTGTCAGCGATTTTGCGCAGCGCTTGAGCGGACACGGTTCCCTCGACGTTGCCATGCTCGCGGTGGCGCCTTTTTTCCTGCTTGCGGCCGGGCTGAATTTCGTGTCGTCACGGGTGGCCCGCTAACGGGAGGTCGCCTTGGCCTGCGCGGCGAGGCCGAGCCGGGCCTGGTAACGCAGGAAGTTGCGCAGGGCCAAGAGATCCGGCTCCGACAACTCACCGAATTTCGGCATGCCGCGCGCCTCGAGCGCGCCATTCCGCACCACCTGCTCGAACGCCTGCGGATCGAGCGGGATCGTCGATCGCCTGAGATCGGGTGCCCCACCCGCGGCGACGGCGGCGACGCCGTGGCATCCAAAACAATGCTCCGCGTACACGGTCACTCCCCGATCGACCTGTTCCGGATCGACGGCGAAGTGAGGATCGTCCGCGATTGGCGGCAACGGCGCGGCGGCGGCAGCCGGCAGCACATCGTGTCCATCGAGCGCGAACGTCAGGACGCGCCGCTGCTGCGTGCGGTAATCCCAGCCGTATTGTGCCACCTGTGGGCCGAGCGCGGCGGGCAGCCCGGTAAAGCCCGTGATGACGGTGACGAACTGACGACCGCCTGCCTCGTAGGTGATCGGCTGCCCGATGATGCCGTCCTGCGCGTCGAAGGACCACAGCACCTTGCCGCTGCCGGCATCGTAGGCCACGAAGCGGCCCTCGGCGTTTCCTTGGAACACGACATTCCCCGCGGTCACCGCGACGCCGCCGTTATAAGGCGCGGACAGCGGCACCTCCCACACGGTCTTCTGTGCCGATGGATCATAGGCCTGCAGATTGCCAAAGGCGGCGGGCGCCACGGGCGGGGGGTCTTTGATCTCGAGCGTCTTGAATCCGGTGTTGCTCTGCAGATGCGGCGCCGGCCGCCAGGTCTTGGGGTCGATCCCCTTGGCGTCGTAATGGAAGGGCATCACGACGGTCGGTATATACACCAGATGCGTGTCGCGGCTGAAGGCCATCGGCTGCCAGTTGTGCGCGCCGGTGCCGCCGGGCTGGATCACCGTCTCGCCCTTCGGGAAGCGCGCCTCGGGATTCTCGACCGGCCGGCCGGTGGCAAGATCGATGCGGCTCGCCCAGGTCACCTTGGTGAAGGGCTCGGCGGAGATCAGCTTCCCCGTGTCGCGGTCGATGACGTAGAAAAACCCGTTCTTGGGCGCGTGCAGGATGACGCGGCGGGATTTGCCGCCGAGGTCGAGCGTCGCGAGCTCCATGTCCATGGCCGAATTGAAATCCCAGGTCTCGCCGGGGTTGGTTTGATAGTGCCAGAGGTATCGGCCGGTCGCGGCATCGAGCGCGACTATAGAGCAGATGAACAGGTTGTCGCCGCCGCCGGGGCTGCGGATGTTCTGGTTCCACGGATCTCCGTTGCCCGTCCCCAGATAAATTCGATGCAATTCGGGATCGTAGGTGATCGCGTTCCACACGGTGCCGCCACCGCCGAACTTCCACCACTCGCCGTGCCAGGTTTTGGCGGCGATGCGCATGGCATCGTTCTCGAAGCCCTTCTTCGGATCGCCCGGCACGATATAGAAGCGCCAGAGCTGGCGACCGTCGCTCACGTCGTAGGCGGTCACGTAGCCGCGGACCGGCGAGAAGTCGGCGCCGCCCTGTCCGATGATGACCTTGCCCTCGAACACACGCGGCGCGCCCGTGATGTAGCGCCCGTCATTGGGTCCTTCGGTGGTCTGCACGCTCCAGATCGGTCGGCCGGTGTTGGCGTCGATGGCGATCAGGCGACCGTCCTGGGTGCCGGTGATGATGCGTCCCTGCCAATAGGCGATGCCCCGAATGCCGTGCGCGGTACGCAGCTTCTCCCCCGCGACCTCGGTGACTTTTGGGTCATAAGTCCAGAGCACACGACCGCTCGCCGCATCGAGCGCGTACACGACGCTGTAACCGACTCCGAAGTACAGCACGCCCCCGACCTCGAGCGGCGCACCGAAGGAGCTGATCATCGTCGGCAGATCGTGATGCCAGGCGAGCTTGAGGCCGCTGACGTTGCCCGCGGTGATCTCTTTCAAGGGGCTGTAGTGGTCCTCGTCGTAGGTGCGGCCGTAAGCGGGCCAATCGCGCCCGTCCTGAACGGCGTTCAAAGGATCGACGGCGGCGAGTGCCGGGACGCCGACCAGCAGCGCGGCGACGGTGGCCAGAGCGGCGAGGGCGCTGGCGCTCGACAATCGGCGGCCTGCGCGCCGTGGCGCGGCGCATCGGATCGGCATCTTCATGGGCGGGTACTCCGTGTATCGAATGACTCGTGGGTCAGAGGGCCGCGATGACGGTCTTGGTCTGCAGGTACGCTTCGAGTCCTTCCCAGCCGTTTTCCCGTCCCCAGCCCGATTGTTTGTATCCGCCGAAGGGCAGTGTCTGATTGATCACCAGCTGGCAGTTGAGCCAGACCGTGCCGGCGCGCAGCGCCTTCGCGAGACGATGGGCGCGGCTCACGTCGCGCGTCCAGACGGCCGCCGACAATCCGTACGGGGAATCGTTGGCGAGCGCGGTCGCCTGTTCGGGATCGTCGAAGGGCTGAATGGCGGCCACGGGGCCGAAGATTTCCTCCCGCACGAGACGCCCCTTCTCCTCCGCGCGACAAACGACCGTCGGCTCGACGAAATAGCCGCGCTCGCCCCAGCGACGGCCGCCCGCCAGAATCGCCGCGCCCTCGCTGCGGCCGCTCTCGATGTAGCCCATGACCCGCGCGAGCTGGCGCTCCGAGATGACGGGACCGATCTGCGCATCGCGTTCTGTACCGGCGCCGAGTTTGAGGGTGCGGGTGAAGGCCACGAACTCGTCGACGAAGCGCTCGTACACGCCGCGCTGCACGTAGATGCGGCTGCCGGCCATGCAGATCTGTCCGGAGTTGCGGTAGATGCCCATCGCCGCGCCGGGCACGGCCTTGGCCAGATCGGCATCGTCGAGCACGAGCACGGGAGACTTGCCGCCAAGCTCCAGGGTCAGCTTCTTGAAGGTGGCCGCCGCGGCCTGCACGATCGACCGGCCGGTGGCCGTCGATCCGGTGAAAGCGATCTTGTCCACCTGCGGGTGCTCGACCAGCGCGGCGCCGACCGCGCGTCCGCCGGTGACGACATTGATCACGCCGGGAGGCACGCCAGCCTCGGTCGCGAGCCGCGCGAGCAGCAGTGCCGTGAGGCTCGTCTCCTCGGCCGGCTTCAGCACCGCCGTACAGCCCGCCGCGAGGCAGACGGCGAGCTTCGAGGACGCAAAGGAGAACGGCGAATTCCAGGGAATGATGAGGCCCGCGACGCCGATCGGCTCGCGCCGTGTATAGGCATGCACCTCCATCTGCGGGGAGGAGAAATCCGCCGTGGTGCCGTAGATCTTGGTCACCCAACCTGCAAAGTAGCGGAAGGTTTCCGCGGCATTCGCGGCGAGCAGGCGCGAAAACAGAAGCGGCATCCCGTTGTCGGCGGTCTCGATGCGCGCGATCCGCTCGACGTTCGCGTCGATGAGCTCCGCGATTCGCAGGAGCGTCCGGGCCCGCACCGCCGGCGCGAGAGCCGTCCAAGCGCCGCCGTCGAACGCGCGTCGCGCCGCCGTCACCGCCGCATCGACATCGGCCGGCGTGCTCGAAGGCACGCTGCCGATGCGCTCCTCGGTCGCCGGGTCGATGCATTCCAGGCGGGCATCGCCTTGAGCGCCGACCCACTCCCCGCCGATGAGCATCGGCCAATGGCCGGCCTGCCGACCCTCGGGAACTGCGAGCGAGGGAGGCTCGAGCGCGCTCGACGCGCCCGGCTCACGCATCGGCCGTCTCGCGCACCATCGAGTAACGGATGGGCAGGCGTTTCAGGCCGCCCATGAAGAGCGTACGGCTCTCGACCGGCTCGCCGTCGAGTTCGATGTGCTCGACCCGGGCAAGCAGTTCCTTGAAGAACGCGGTGAGCTCGACCTTGGCGAGGTATTGCCCGAGGCACACGTGCGGGCCTATGCCGAAGGCGAGGTGCGGATTGGCCGCGCGATCGACCTTGAATTGATTCGGCTCCTTGAACACCTCCTCGTCCCGGCAGGCGGAGGGGTAGCACATGAGCAGCGAATCACCGGCCTTGATGCGCCGGCCGCGCAGCTCGTAATCCTCGACCGCCGTGCGGAAGAAATGCTTCACCGGATGGCTCCAGCGCACCATCTCGTTCACCGTGAGGCGCAGCAGGCTCGGCTTTTCGCGCAGCTTCGCCATCTCAGCGGGATTCTGCAAGAGCGCCAGGAGGCCTCCCGCGCTGGTGGCGCTGGTCGTATCGTGGCCGGCAATCGCGACGGTGAGGTAATAGGAGAACACGCTCATGTCGTCGAGGGGCTTGCCGTCCATGCGGGCATTGGCGATGACGGAGGCGAGATCGTCGCGCGGGTGCCGCCGCCGGTCCTCGGCGATCGGACGAAAATAATCGAAGATCTCCTGCACCACCGTCAACAGGTGCTCCCCTTGCGAGCTGCTGCGCTGGGTCTCCTCGTCGAGCGCGCCGTTCATCTGCTTGGAGAGCCGCAGGATCGTGCCCTCGGCCTCGGCACCGAGCCCGAGAATCATCAGGATGACGCGCAGCGGATACCACACGGCGATATCGCTCGCGAAATCGCAGGTACCGCCGTGCTCGGCCAGCCGATCGATGGAATGCCGCGCGATCTTGGCGACGCCCTCTTCGAGGCGCCGCACGCTTTCGGGCTGGAACCAGGCGGACGAGATTTCACGCAGCGCTGCGTGCTCGGCGCCGTCGGTGGAAATGATGGTCCGCTGCACCTGGTTTCGGCCGGTGACCGCGCGAATCCGGTCTTCCGCCTCGATGGTGTTGAGCTGCGTGCGGGGGCCATTCAGGAACAGAGCCGGCTTGCGCTGCACCTCGCTGATGTCGGCGTGCTTCGACACCGTCCAGAAGGGGCGGTAACGGGTGGGTTCCGTCCAGCGCACCGGCTCCTCGCGGCGCAAGGCGGCAAACAGCGCGTGGTAGCGCACCTTATCGGAATAGACGCCCACGTCGGCGATTGCATCGTCGACCGATAAGCCGCCCAGAACGTCCTCGAGCCCTGTGATCATCGCTTCCCCCTCCCCTGCAACTTGCCACTCCCGCTCAATCGGCGGAAATACGGTTTGGAAACAGTGCCATAATTGTGGCTTATGACGCGCCAGGAAGCTCGATGGAAACCCGACGCCTGAAGGCCTTCATCCGGATGGTCGACATGGGCAGCCTCACCCGCGCCGCCGATGCGCTCGGCATCGCGCAGCCGGCATTGAGCCAGCAGGTCGCCGCGCTCGAGGCCGAATTCGGGGCGCAGCTTTTGCTGCGCAGCCGCCAGGGAGTCGAGCCGACGCCGGCCGGGCGTTCGCTCTACCGGCATGCCCAGGTCATCTTGAAACAGCTCGATCAGGCGCTGGCCGAGGTGCGCCGCGCCTCGCACGAAGTCTCGGGCTCGGTGCGCATCGGCCTGCCCTGGACGGCGGCGACCATGCTGTCGGTGCCGCTGCTGCATGCCGCCCACGAGCGCTTCCCGATGATCACGCTCGAGCTGGCGGACGGCCTCCCCGGCAATCTCTTGAACGAATTTGCGGTCAACGGGCGCGTCGACATCGGCTTGCTGCCGGGCAACGTCGCGCCCGCCGGCATTCACGTGCGCCCGCTGCTCACCGAGCGGCTGGCGCTGGTGACCTCTCCCGAAAACGCCATGGGCTCGAGCGACCAGCCCATCCGCCTGGCCGAGCTCGAGGGCAAGCCGCTGGTGTTGCCACAGCCCGGCAATCGAGTGCGCCAGGCGGTGGACGCCGGCTTTGCGGCCATCGGCCGGATACCGACCGTGGTGGCCGAGATGAACTCCATCTTCAGCCTGTGCGCCGCCGCCGCCGCCCAGATCGGCTCGGCCATCGTGCCGCTCGCCGGTGCGCGTCAGTCCGGCCAGCGGCTCACCGTGCGGCTGCTGATCGAGCCCGAGATCGAGCGGCCGCTCTATCTGGCGACCTCGAATGCGGCGCCGCTGTCGGCTGCGACCCAGGCGATTCACGCGCTCATCATCGAGGTGACCGACGATCTCATCGACAGCGGCCGATGGCCGGGCGCGCGCCTGATTCCCGAGCCCGCCTCATAAGATTTCGCTATGGAGCATCGCCTGAAACGATGATCGCGAGCGCCGCGGACGGTTAGGCTAGGAACCCTTCTTGGCATCGGTACCTCGACGTGCGCAGTGACGCTTCGGACAGCCCAGACGACTTCGAGACGCTCCGGCTCGATCGGCCGGATGAGCGCATCCTGCGGGTGACGCTCCACCGGCCGGAGGCCGCGAACGCGCTGAACACGCAGATGGCGCGCGATCTGATCACGGTGTTCGAGCGGTTCCGGCTCGAGCCGGATCGGGAGCGGTGCATCGTGCTCACCGGCGCGGGCGAACGCGCCTTCTGTGCGGGCGGCGACCTGAAAGAGCGCGACGGCATGAGCGATGCGGCCTGGCAGGCCCAGCATCTCGTGTTCGAGGCCGCGTTTCGAGCGGTGCACGAGTGCCCCATTCCGATCATTGCCGCGGTGAACGGCGCCGCCTTCGGCGGAGGATGCGAGCTCGCGCTGGCGTGCGATTTCATCTACGCCGCGGACTCCGCCCGCTTCGCGCAGACGGAAACGCGGCTCGGCATCATTCCGGGCGGCGGCGGCACGCAGCGGCTGTCCCGCACCATCGGTGCCGCGCGCGCCAAGGAGATCATCTTCACCGCGACCCCGTTCGATGCCGGGCAGGCACTTGCCTGGGGGCTCGTGAACAAGACGGTGCCCGCAGCGGCGCTCGCGCAAGAGGCGCTGGCGGCGGCACGCGCGATCGCGGCCAATGCGCCGATCGCCGTGCGGCAGGCCAAACTCGCGATCGACAACGGGCTCGAGGTGGATCTGCGAACGGGGCTCGTGATCGAGATCGCCGCGTACAACCAGACGGTGCCGACCGAGGATCGGCGCGAAGGCATCCGCGCCGCACGCGAGCGGCGCGCACCCAAGTTCACGGGACGCTAGCGTTTCCGGGGAGGTTGTCCGAATGCTTCCGCTGCCGCGACAGGTGCAGATTACCGAGGTGGGAATGCGCGACGGCTTCCAAATGGAGGCCGTCGTGCTCGAGACCGCACGAAAGATCGAGATCGGCCGGGCCTTCATCGAGGCGGGCGTACGCCACCTCGAAGCCACCTCCTTCGTCTCCGCGGCGGCCGTGCCGCAGCTCGCCGACGCGGCCCAGGTGATCGCCGGCCTGAAAGGACGCGGCGCGGTGCTGCACGCGCTCGTGCCGAACACGAACGGTGCGCGCCGCGCCGCGGCGGCGGGTGTGGATCGGATGACGGTATTCGTCTCGGCGAGCGAGACCCACAATCAGCGCAATGTTCGTCGCAGCGTGACTGAAAGCCTGGCGGCGCTGCCCGAGATCGCGACCATCGCGCGAGATGCCGGGATCGCGCTCGGCGGCGCAGTCTCGACCGCTTTCGGCTGCCCCTTCGAAGGGGATGTCCCACTCGCGGCGGTCGCGCGGGTGGTCGAGGCCTACGCCTCGGCGGGGCTCGATGAAGTGTCGCTCGGCGACACCACGGGGATGGCGACGCCCCCGATCGTGGAATCGATCGCGGGCGGCCTCCGGGAGCGCTTTCCCGAGCTGCCGCTCGCGCTGCACTTTCACAACACCCGCGGCCTGGGACTCGTGAATGTGATGACGGGTCTGGAGCTCGGGATCGATCGCTATGAATCCTCGGTGGCCGGGCTCGGCGGATGTCCCTTCGCGGTCGGCGCGACCGGCAACATCTGCACCGAGGATCTCGTCAACATGCTGCACGAGCTCGGCATCGAGACGGGCATCGACCTCGAGCGGCTCATTCGCCTGGCGCGCAGCATCGAGCAGGATTTCCGGAGGCCCCTGCCCGGACAGCTGATGAGATCCGGCCCCCGCCTGCCGCCTTCTTCTGATGCATCGGAACACCATTGAGGTTCACGTGGAGCTGATCGATCGAGACTATCCCGACCTGCGCGACGCCGTTCGCCGCGTGTGCGAGCGCTTCGGTGGAAAGTACTGGCAGGAGCTCGAGGCGCGCGAGGCCTATCCCACCGAGTTCGTCAAGGCCCTGACCGAGGATGGCTATCTGGCCGTGCTCATTCCCGAGGAATATGGCGGAGCGGGACTGCCGCTGCGCGCCGCGGCCGTGATCCTCGAGGAGATCCACGCCTCGGGAGCGACTGCCGGCGCCTGTCACGCGCAGATGTACACCATGGGCATGCTGTTGCGGCACGGCAGCCCGGAGCAGCGCCGCGAGTACCTGCCGCAGATCGCCTCGGGAAGGCTGCGTCTGCAGGCCTTCGGGGTGACCGAGCCCACGTCCGGATCGGACACGACGAAGCTGCGCACGACCGCGGTGCGCGACGGCGATACCTAGGTGGTCAACGGCCAGAAGGTGTGGACCTCGCGCGCACTGCATTCCGACTTGATGCTTCTTCTCGCGCGCACCACGCCGGCGGATCAAGTGGCGCGCAAGACCGACGGGCTGTCGGTGTTCCTGGTGGACATGCGCGAGGTTCGAGATCGGGGCCTGGAGATCCGGCCGATGCGCGCCATGGTCAACCACAACACCACGGAAGTGTTCTTTCGCGACATGCGCATCCCCGCCTCCAGCCTGATCGGCGAAGTGGACAAGGGCTTTCGCTACATCCTCGACGGCATGAACGCCGAACGCATCCTGGTCGCCTCCGAAAGCTTCGGCGACGGGCGCTGGTTCATCGACAAGGCGACCCGCTATGCCGGCGAACGGCGCGTGTTCGGACGGCCCATCGGGCAGAACCAGGGCATTCAGTTCCCGCTTGCCCGCGCCCATGTGCAGCTCTGCGCCTCCGAGCTCATGCTGCGCAAGGCCTGCGCGCTGTTCGAGGCCGGAAAGCCTTGTGGTCCGGAGGCGAACATGGCCAAGCTCCTCACGTCGGAGGCCGCCTGGATGGCGGGCGAAGCCTGTCTTCAGACGCACGGCGGCTTCGGTTACGCGGTCGAGTACGACGTCGAGCGCAAGTGGCGGGAGACGCGTCTTTATCAGATCGCGCCGATCTCCACCAACCTCATTCTCGCCTACGTCGGCGAGCACGTCCTCGGCATGCCGCGCTCGTATTGAGCCGCGGACCCTGCCGCGGACCATAAGGAATGCATATGGATGTAGTGCAACTCGCTATTTTCCCGTCGCCGGAGTTCGCGGCTAGGATTTGAGCTGGCTGGCGCGATGGGGCGCATCGCCGCATTCATCCCTGAAAACGAGTTATCGACTCATGTCGGATCCCGCATCGAAAGCCGCTCAGCCGCTCAGCGGCCTTGCCGTCATCGAGATTGGACATAGTGTCGCGGCACCCTATGCCGGGCAAATCCTGGCCGACCTCGGTGCGACGGTCATCAAGGTCGAGAATCCCCAGCGGGGCGACGACGCGCGCCACTGGGTGCCGCCGGCATGGGAGGATTCATCAGCCGTTTTCCATACGCTCAATCGCAACAAACATTCGGCCAGCCTGGACCTCAAGGATCCGGCGGCGTGCCTGCGCCTGCGGGAGCTCATCGCCCACTCGGACGTGGTCATCCAGAATCTTCGTCCCGGCCTGATCGAGAAAACCGAGCTCGACGCGGCGACCCTGCGCGCCGACAACCCGGGCCTCATCTATTGCAACTTGGGCGCTTTCGGCTCGACCGGACCACTGCGCGACAATTCGGGCTACGATCCCCTGATGCAGGCATTTTCCGGCATCATGAGCGTGACCGGCGAACCGGGAAGGCCCCCGGTACGCGTCGGACCCTCCATCATCGACATGGGTTCGGGCATGTGGTGCGTGATCGGCATTCTCGCCGCCCTCGCCCGCCGTCAACGCACCGGCGAGGGTTCCACGGTCGACACCTCATTGTTCGAAACGGGTCTTGCCTGGATGAACATACCGCTGGCCGCGACGCTCGCTTCGGGCCGCGAGGCGCAGAAGAGCGGCTCGGAGACGCCGATGCTCGCGCCCTACCGCGCGTTCAAGGCGAACGACCGCTACATCGTGATCGCGGCGGGCAACGACAACCTGTACCGCAAACTCTGCCAGGCGCTCGACCACCCGGATTGGATCACCGACGAGCGCTTCTTGACCAACGCACACCGGGTCAAGCATCGGGTGGCGCTCAACGCGCTGCTCGATGAGGTCATCGCCACGCGTCCCGAGCGCTACTGGACCGAGAAGCTCACCGCCGTGGGCGTACCGTGCGCGCCGCTGCAGACACCGCAGGAAGTGATCGATCATCCGCAGACGCGCGCCCTCGGCATGCTGTCGACGGTGAACGGCGGCTCGATGATGCTGGTCGGCTGCCCGCTGCGTTTCGACGGCGAGCGGCCGCAGTTGAAGAGCCGAGCGCCGGCGCTCGGCGCGGACACCGATCGAGCGCTCGAGCTCCTGAAGTCGCGGGGACGCTGGGGTCAATCTTGAACGCCGCGCCTCCCGCTTTCGACCCGGCGCTTCTCGCGCGCGCGGCCGCCCGTTCGACGGCGACGCTGCATGAGGCGGCCAAGAAGAGCGGCGCGCTTCCGGCCGCGATCAAGCCGCTGTCGCTCTCGGTGCGGCTGTGCGGGCCCGCGTTCCCAGTGCGCTCCCCCGGCGGGGACAACCTCTGGCTGCACCACGCCCTCTATGCCGCGAGCGCGGGCGAGGTGCTCGTGGTCGACGTGAGCGGCGCGGCGGAGTTCGGCTACTTCGGCGAAGTGATGGCGGTCGCCGCACTCGCCCGGGGCCTCAAGGGGCTTGTCATCGACGGCGGCGTTCGCGACGGCGAGCGCATGCTGGCCATGAACTTCCCGGTTTTTTCCCGCACGCCCGCCATCCGCGGAACCATCAAGGATCCGCTCGCCACGGGCAGCCTCGGCGCGCCGGTAAGCCTCGGCGGGGTGAGCATCGAGCGAGGCGATCTGGTGTGCGGCGACGGCGATGGCGTCGTGGTGCTGCCGCGCGCGAGGGTCGCTGACATCGTCGAAGCGGCCGAGCGGCGCGACGCCGAAGAGCAGCAGATCTTCGCGCGCCTGCGAGCAGGCGCGACGACCCTCGACATCTATCGACTGCCGACGCCGGCCGCGCTCAAGGGCTCGCCATGAAACGCACCAGCATCCACGTCGAGGGACTGACGCATGGCGATCTGCCGATCCCGACGGCCTCGCGCGTCGGCCCCTGGCTTGCGACCGGGGGAATCCGTGGGGTCGATCGCCGGACCCACGAGCTGCCGGAGGACCCGGCGCGGCAGGCCGAGCTCATGTACGACAATCTCGCCGCGGTACTCGAGGCCGGCGGCGCGAGCCCGCAGACCGTTCTGAAACTCACCGTCTGGATCAAGAGCGCGGAGTTTCGACCGCACGTCAACCCGGGATGGCTGCGCCTGTTCCCGGATCCCGCCTCGCGACCGGCGCGCCACGTTCTGATCTACGACCTGCCCGGGCGCATGGCAATCCAGTGCGAGGCGCTCGCGCTCTGCCCGGAGGAACCTCACCCATGAAAGATCGCATTCTCGGCTCCCTCGAAGGCCTGAGCTGCACCGACCTGAGCGATGCCATGGACCGCCTCGCAATCGCCGGGCAGTGCTTCGGCATCCGCGGCATCGATCGCACCTTCCATCTGGTGGGACGCGCCTGGACACTGCGGTACGGCACCGTAGGCCAGGATCGGGGCACGGTCGGCGACTACATCGACGATCTCGGCGAAGGCGATGTCGTGGTGCTCGACAATCAGGGACGCCTCGATGCCACCGTCTGGGGCGACATCCTCACCTCCGTGGCCTCCCGGCGGCGCATCGCCGGCACGGTGATCGACGGCATCTGCCGCGACGTCGACCGTGCGCTCGAGCTCAAGTATCCGATATTCTCGCGCGGCAACTGGATGCGCACCGGCAAGGATCGGGTGCGCGTCGAGAGCATGCAGCAACCGGTCACGATCGGCGGCGTGCGCGTCGAGCCCGGCGACTTCCTGCGCGGCGACGGTGACGGCGTGGTGTCCATGCCCGCAGCGCGCATCGAGGCGATCATCGCCGCCGCGCTCGAGATCCACGAGGCCGAGGAGCACATTCGCGCGCTGACGGAGAAAGGCCAGGACCTTCGCAGCGCGCGCGAGGCCTACGGCTATCACCGGTTGCAAAGCAAGCGCTGAGCCTTAAGACTCGCGCGCGCAAAGGAGCCCCGACATGTTGACCGCCGAACAGAACGAATTGATCACCCGCACGGGCCCGGATACGCCGATGGGCCAGCTGTTCCGGCGCTTCTGGCTGCCGGCCGTGGCCTCCAGCGAGCTCGTGCAGGACGGTCCGCCGGTGCGGCTGCGGCTGCTGCACGAGGACCTCCTCGCCTTTCGCGATACGCGCGGCCGGGTCGGCGTGACGAGCGCCTTCTGCACGCACCGGCTTGCGCCGCTCTACTTCGGACGCAACGAGGACTGCGGACTGCGCTGCCCCTATCACGGCTGGAAATTCGACGTGACGGGCCAGTGCGTGGAGATGCCCAATGTGCCGCGCGGCAACTCGGCCGCGGTGAGGGAGCAGGTCGCGCTGAAAGCCTATCCCGCACACGAGGCGGGCGGCCTGATCTGGATCTACATGGGACCGCGTGAGCGTCAGCCGGCTTTCCCGCGCCTCGAGGCGACGCTCGTGCCGGCGGCGAATCGCCACGTCTCGCGCTGGCTGCAGCGGAGCAACTGGCTCGCGGGCCTGGAGGGCGAGCTCGATTCCGCTCACATCAGCTGGCTGCACAAGCACTTCGATCAGTCGGTCAATCCGGTCAAGGGCGGCGGCTCGGAATTCGCGAGCGACGGCGCGCCGGAGCTGACGCTGCGCGAAACCTCATACGGTCTTCTGTACGGGGCGCGGCGGCAGCACCCGCAGGGCCAGTTCTGGCGCGTCACGCAGTGGCTCGCTCCGATGTTCAGCCTGATTCCCCGCCTGCCCGGCCGATTCACCGCGGGCGGCGGCCGCGCCTGGGTGCCGATCGACGATGATCACGTCACGACCTTCCACTTCTATTTTCGCGTCGACGGCGCGCTCAGCGCGGAGGACGAGGCGCTGCTCGCGAGCGGGGTCGCCTTCCCGCCGCGCCTCGCCAAGGGCGTGGTGCAGCTCAACGGCAGCAGCCCGATCGACACCTACCTGCCGGTCGCGCATCTCGCGAACGATTATCTGGTCGACCGCGAGATGCAGCGCACGCTGAATTTCACGGGCATTCATGGCGCGAACGAACAGGACCGGGCGCTCCAGGAATCGATGCAGATGACGCCGGGCACGAATATCGTGGCGCGCGAGCACGAGCATCTGATCGGCTCGGACGCAGCCGTGGTCGCCATGCGCCGCCGCCTGCTGCGGATGGCGCGGGCGCTCGCCGAGGGCCGCGAGCCCGACGAGCCCGGCGACGCGGAAGGATTCGCCGCGCGCGCCATCAGCAAGATTTGCGACATCACCGACTTCGACGTGCTGCGCGAGCGCCATGCCGGGGAGCTCAAAGTTCCCGCCGGGCCCGCCGGTGAAGCGGTAGCCGGCGGATGAGTTCGAAGGAGCGCCTGCGCGTCGCGATCGCCGGTCTCGGCATGGCGGGCGGCGTCATGGCGGGCGTGATCGCGCGCCACCCGCGGCTCGAGCTCGCCGCGGCCGCGGATCATCACGAGCATCTGCGGCGGCGATTCGAGCAAGATCACGGCCGTCCCACCGAAAGCTCCGTCGAGACGCTGGTGCGCCGCGCCGACGTGGATGCTCTCTACATCGCGACGCCACATGCGCTGCATGCCGCGCATGCGGAGCTCGCCGCGCAGCACGGCAAGCATGTCGTGGTGGAGAAGCCCATGGCACTCACGCTCGAGGATTGCGACCGGATGATCCGCGCAGCCGGGGCCGCGGGTACGGTGCTCATCGTCGGCCACACGCACAGCTACGACCCGGCCGTCACGGCCATGCGCGAGCTGATCGAGTCGGGACGGACCGGCCGCCCGGCGCTGTTGCACGGCTTCAATTACACCAACTTCCTCTACCGGCCGCGCCGCCCGGAAGAGCTCGACCCGGCGCGCGGCGGCGGTGTGCTCTTCAACCAGATGCCGCACGCCTTCGACACCGTACGCCTGCTGGTCGGGAAGCCGGTGCGAAGCGTGCGAGCGATGTCGGCCGCCCTCGATCCGTCGCGCGTGGTCGACGGCTGCGTCGCGGCGTTCATCGAGTTCGAGGGCGGCGCCGTGGCCTCGCTCATCTACAGCGGCTATGACCGATTCGACAGCGACGAGTGGTACGGTTGGATCGGCGCGAGCGGCCAGTCGAAGTGTCCGGCGCACGGCGCCGCTCAGCGTGAGCTCGCGGGGCGGGACTCGAACGAGGAGGTGCGAGAGCGCCAGACTCGCTGGAGCTACGGCGGCGATGCGCTCAAGAGTCCTTCCTTTGCCGGATTGCCGCATTTCGGTCAGCTCATCGTGAGCTGCGAGCGCGCCGAGGCCCGTCTTGCGCCGCAGGGACTCCTGCTGTACGACGCAACGGGAGCGCACGAGATCACCGTGCCGCAACCCGGTGAGCGGCCGAGCCACACCGCCGTGTGGGACGAGCTGTGCGCAGCCGTGAGCGAAGGCACGAAGCCCCGTCACGACGGCGCGTTCGCGCGCGGCACCGTCGAGCTGTGCCTTGCGGTCGCCGAATCCGCGCGTACGCGGAGCGAGGTTCGACTCGGCGCGGCGGTCGCCGGCGCGGCCGGCGCCGGCAGCGCATCCCCTCCCAGAAGGAGTCAGCCATGGGCCGTATAGTGCTGGGCCTGGGCACTTCGCACAGCCCGCTCCTCACCTTCAACGTCGACACCTGGATCGAGAAGGCGGTCGACGACACGCGCCGCAAGCTCAACTTGTCGGATGGGCGTGTATTGACGTACGAGGCGCTGCGTGCGGAGTTCGGCGAACGCTACGGCGACGCGTGCCGCCGCGAGGCGCTCGAGGAGCAGCGCCTGCGCTGCCAGCGCGCGCTCGACACGCTCGCCGATGCGCTCGAGGCGGCACAGCCCGACCTGGTGGTCGTGGTCGGCGATGACCAGGGCGAGCTCTTCAGTCTGACCAACATGCCGGCCGTCGCGGTGTTCTACGGCGATGAGGTCATCACTCATCCCTGGGGCGAAGTGGACGAGGCCATGCCCGACTGGAAGCGCACCGCGGCCGTCGGCTACGGCATGGATCGCGTGCACACGTATCGAGGCGCCCGCGAGGCCGCCATGCACGTCATCGAAGGCCTGATCGAGGGCGGCGTCGACATCGGGGCTTCCTCGGAGGTCAGCGAACCCCGCCGCGCGGGCTTCGGCCATGCCTACGGTTTCATCGTCGAGCGCCTGTTTCGCGGCCGCGATTACCCGATGCTGCCGGTGCTGCTCAACACGTACTTTCGGCCGAACGTACCGACCGCCGCGCGCTGCTACGACATCGGCGCGTGCATGCGGCCTCTGCTCGAGGCGCTGCCGCAGGCACGCATTGCCATCGTCGCCTCGGGAGGCTTGAGCCACTTCGTCACCGACGAGCCGCTCGATCGCGGGGTGCTCGAGGCGATCCGCGCGGGAAATCGGGCGCATCTTCGCTCGATCCCCTCCTGCGCGCTGCGCTCGGGCTCCTCGGAGATCCTCAACTGGATCCTCGCCGCCGGAGCGCTCGAGAAGCTCACCGCAGATTGGTTCGACTACGTTCCGGTGTACCGCACGCCCGCGGGCAGCGGCATCGGCATGGGATTCATGATCTGGAGACCACAATGATTATCGACAGCCATGGCCACATCGTCATGCCCGACGAGCTCTACCGGCATTTCGTGGAGATCGTGTCCTCTCGCGCGAATCCGATGCTGCGCGACAATTACCGCGGGCCGAGCGATGAGCTGGTGAAGAAGGCGGCGCAGAACCTCATCAACCTCATGGACCGCAACGGGACCGACCTGCAGTTCATCTCGCCGCGTCCGTACATGATGGCGCACTCCATCAAGCCCGCGAAGGTGGGCCTGGAATGGTGCCGGGCGGTCAACAACGTGATTCACCGTCAGGTGCAGATGTTTCCCGAGCGGCTGCGCGCAGTCGCCGGCCTGCCGCAGTATCGCGATACGAGCCCCGAGAACTGCCTCGCCGAACTCGAGCGCACGGTGAAGGAGATGGGCTTCGTGGGGTGTCTCCTCAATCCCGATCCGACCGAAGGAGACGCGGCGCCCCCGCCGGGCCTCGGCGATCGCTTCTGGTACCCGCTGTACGAGAAGCTGGTGGAGCTCGACGTGCCTGCGCTCATCCACTCCTCGAGCAGCTGCTGCCCACGCGAGTCGTACACCTTGAAGTTCATCAACGAGGAGAGCATCGCCATCATCTCGCTGCTCGAATCGACCGTGTTCGAGGATTTTCCGACCTTGAAGATCATCGTGTCGCACGGCGGCGGCGCGATCCCCTACCAGATGGGACGCTTTCGAGCCTGGAGCCTGCGCCGCAAGGAGTCGCGCACCTTCGACGAGAAGCTGCGGCAGCTGTATTTCGATACCTGCAACTACTCGAAGGAGTCCATCGAGCTCTTGATCCGCGTGGTCGGGGTCGACAACACCCTGTTCGGGACCGAGGCCCCCGGCACCGGCAGCGTGCACAACCCCGAGACGGGCCGCGATTTCGACGATCTGAAGCCCCTGATCGAGTCGATCGATTGGCTCTCCGGTGATGATCGCCGCAAGATCTTCGAGGGCAACGTGCGGCGCCTCTACCCGCGCGCATTTGCCGACGGGCGAGGATCCGGCGCGTGAGCCCGGCCGCGCTGGTCGATCGGCTGCGGCGGCTCGACAGCTGCGCGATCTGCGACGCCCTCGACAAGCTGGGCCTGCCGCCGGCCGTGTCCGGGATCGCGCCACGCACGACCCGCGCGCGCATCGCCGGCCGAATCGTGACGGTGAAGCTCGGCCCGAGCGTTGCCGGTACGCAATCGACGCGCCATCTCGGGACGGCGGCCATCGAGGACGCCAGGCACGGCGACATCATCGTCGTCGAGCAATCGACGGGCATCGACGCGGCGGGTTGGGGCGGCGTGCTCTCGAACGCGGCGCAACTCAAGGGTCTCGGGGGCGTCATCGTCGAGGGGCCCGCGCGCGACATCGACGAGGCGCTCGAGCTCGAGTTTGCCGTGTACGCGCGCTCGGTGACGTGCCGCACCGCTCGCGGACGGGTGCAAGAGCTCGCCACGGGCGGCCCCGTGCGGGTGGGCGACGTTGCGGTCTCAAATGGGGACTTCGTGCTCGCCGACTCGAGCGGCATCGTGTTCCTGCCCGCGGAGCGGGCGACGGAGATCGTCGAGGCCGCCGACGTCATCGCCGCGCGGGAATCGGCCATGACGCGCGAACTGCGCGCGGGCGCCGCCGTCGGCACCGTCATGGGGGCCGCGTACGAATCGATGCTGAAGAGATGACCATGCTCGGCACGCAGGTTACCGACACCGAAATGTATGCCGCCGGTGCGGACCGCTCGGACTCGGGCTGCGCCCCGGGACCCGTGACCATTCGCGTGAGCGCCGACGCGGACGCCGATGTGCTGCTGCGCATTGCCGTACAGCTGAATTTTCTCAACACGGCGCCGTCCCGGCTCTCGCTCGAGCGCCACACCGAGCACGTCAACGTGGTCGCGGGTTTCGAGGCGTGCTCGCTCGAGACCGCGAGTCTCGTATGCCGCAAGCTCGCGCAACTGACGTGCGTGGTCGAGGTCTCGATGGATGCGGGTTCGCCGGGCGGCGCGCCCAATTGTTCCTGACACCACTGCATGCCCACATCGTGAGGAATCCACCGTGAACGCCATTCTTCGATCCAGCGACACGACCGAGCACGATTTTCGGCTGCTGATCGACGGTCACCTGGTCGCCGGGGCCGATCGGCTCGAGGTGATCAACCCGGCGACGGGCCGTACCCTCGCGCATGCCCCGCGCGCCGATGGCGTGCAACTCGAGGCCGCCGTGGCGGGCGCGCGCGCCGCGTTTCCCGCCTGGGCGAGATCACCGATCGTCGAGCGGCGCCGCATGCTGCTCGAGATCGCCGAGGCCCTCGGGCAGCGCAAGGACGAGTTCGCCCGCGTGCTCACGGAGGAACAGGGCAAACCGCTCGCTCAGGCGCAAATGGAAGTGGGCGGGACCGTCGCGGTGATTCAGACGCTCGCGCGGTTGGAGCTTGCCCCCAAAATCCTGCGCGACACGCCGCAGCAGCGGCTCGAGCGTCACGCCATGCCCCTGGGCGTGGTCGCCGCCATCACCCCGTGGAATTTCCCGCTCTTGACCCAGGCGGCCAAGATCACCCCGGCGCTGCTCGCCGGCAATACGGTCGTCGCCAAGCCGGCGCCGACCACTCCACTCACGGCCCTGCTCTTCGCCGAACTCTGCGCCGATCGGCTGCCTCGCGGCGTACTCAACGTCATCGTCGACGCCAATGATCTCGGCGACGCCCTCACCTCGCATCCGGATGTGGCCAAGGTGGCCTTTACCGGGTCGACCGCGACCGGCCGCAAGGTCATGGCGAGCGGCGCGGGCACGTTGAAGCGGATCACCCTCGAGCTCGGCGGCAACGATGCCGCCATCGTGCTGGACGACGCCGACCCCGCGGATCTGGCGCCGCGCCTGTTCAAGGGCGCGATGAGCAACTGCGGACAGATCTGCGTCGCGATCAAGCGGCTGTACGTGCCCGAAGCGATGTACGAGGATCTCTGCACGCGGCTCGCCGATCTCGCCCGTAAGGCCGTGGTGGGCAACGGCCTCGATCCGGCCACGGAGATCGGCCCGCTGCAGAACCGCGCTCAGTTCGAGCGGGTGCAGGGATTCATCGAGGACGCGCGCCGCCGCGGCACCGTGATGACGGGCGGCGAATTACCTCCCGGCGAGGGTTATTTCATCACCCCGGCGATCGTGCGCGACATACCGGACGATGCGCGCCTGGTGCGCGAGGAGCAGTTCGGGCCGGTGCTTCCGGTGCTTCGCTACTCCCGCGTGGAGGATGCGATCCGGCGCGCCAACGACACCGACTACGGCCTCGGCGGCTCCGTCTGGTCGCCGAACCTCGAGCGCGCGCGCGAGGTTGCGCTGCAACTCGATACCGGCGCGGTCTGCATCAACAAGAGCTCGGAGCTTCTGCTCGATGTGCCGATGGGCGGAGCGAAGCAATCGGGCCTGGGATACGAATTCGGCGAGCGCGGACTCGAGGAATTCACGCAGGGCAAATTGATCAACGTCGGCCGCTAGGCCTCGACCGCTGCGATACGGCCATCGCCACAGGAGTGAGCTCATGAGCGCAAGTCAATCGACCATCCGGCCACCGTCCCGACCGGAGAGGCTCGACGCCATCATCGTCGGTGCCGGATTCGCGGGCCTCTACATGCTGCATCGGCTGCGGCAGCTCGGGCTGAAGACCCGGGTGTACGAGGCCGCGGACGGGGTCGGCGGGACCTGGTACTGGAATCGCTATCCGGGCGCGCGCTGCGACGCGCAGAGCCTGGTGTACTCGTACACGTTCGATGAGGCCGCCCGGGAGCACTGGGAATGGAGCGAGCGCTATGCGACGCAGCCGGAGATTCTTCGCTATCTGAACCACATCACCGACCGGCTCGACCTGCGCAAGGACATCCGCTTCGAGGCACGCGTCGCGTCGGCCGAGTTCGACGCCGCCACCGATCGCTGGGCAATCCGGCTCGAAACAGGCGAGAACGCCTCGGCGCGCCATCTCATCATGGCGACCGGCGCACTCTCCGCGGGGCGGCTGCCCGACATCCCGGGCCTCGAGGAATTTCGCGGACGGCGCTATCACACGGGCGATTGGCCGCACGAGGGCGTGGATTTCGCCGGCCAGCGAGTCGCCGTCATCGGCACGGGATCCTCGGCGGTTCAAGCGATTCCGCTGATCGCGCAGAGCGCCCGGCACCTCACGGTGTTCCAGCGCACCCCCGCCTTCACGGCGCCGGCGCGCAACGCGCCGATCACGGAGGCGGAGCGGCGCCAGTTTGCCGAACAACGCGCGCATTACCGGGAGCGGCTGAAGCGCGGCGAGGTGGTCGGCATCGGCGACGTGATCGTCGGCGAGCATCTGCCGCCGACGATGCCGTCCGCCCTGGCGCTGTCGAAGGAGGAGCGGACGAGGGTCTATCAGAATCGCTGGCAGATCGGCGGCGGCCTCATCGCACGCTCTTTCGCCGACACGTTGACGAGCGAGGAGGCGAACGCGGCGATGGCGGAATTCTTCCACGCCCGGATTCGCGAGATCGTGAAAGATCCCGAGGTGGCCCGCAAGCTCACGCCCGTGGACTATCCGATCGGCAGCAAGCGGATCTGCATCGGCACGGACTACTACGAGACCTTCAATCGCGACAACGTGACCTTGATCGACGTGAACGCGAATCCGATCGAGGCGATCACCCCCTCGGGCATCCGAACCCGCGAGCGGGAATTCGAATTCGACATCATCGTGTTCGCAACGGGGTTCGACGCCATGACGGGAGCGCTTTCGCGAATCGACATCCGCGGGCGCGATGGCCTCACCCTGAATGGGGCTTGGGCCGAGGGGCCCCGGTCGTATCTCGGGTTGATGGTCGCGGGGTTTCCGAACTTCTTCACGCTCACGGGGCCAGGAAGCCCCTCCGTCCTCGGCAACGTCGTGATGTCCATCGAGCAGCACGTCGAGTGGGTCTCGGATCTCATCGAGCACATGCGCCGTCACGGCTACGACCGCGTGGAGGCGGATGCGGATGCCCAACGCAGCTGGACCGACCATGTGGGCGAGGCAGCCGCCCAGACCCTGTTCGTCAAGGGCAAGAGCTGGTATCTCGGGGCGAACGTGCCGGGCAAGCCGCGCGTGTTCATGCCCTATGTGCGCGGCATCGGGGTCTATCGCGACCTCTGCGATGAAATCGCGAGGGACGGCTACCGTGGCTTTCATTTCGCGCGCGAGGGCAAGCCGGCGAGCCTCGAGGCGGCGGGGGGCCGCAATGCCTTTGCGCCGCCGACGGCGGGCCGCATCCTGTGACGCTCGATCCACAGATGGCGGCGCTGCTCGAGACGCTGCGGCAGCTGCCGAAGCTCGAGACGATGTCCCCGCAGGAAGTGCGGGCGACCACCGCAGCGTTGGCGACGGGCGCACCGCCCGGCGCTGACCTTCACGAGGTCGTCGATCGCCGCATCGCGACGCCGGACGGCCCCCTGGCACTTCGCATCTACCGTCCGAGCGAGCGGAGCGTGGGGCTGATCGTGTACTACCACGCCGGCGGCTGGGTCACCGGCAGTCTCGATTCACCGGACGCGGCGCTGAGGGATTTCGCGCTTCGCACCGCATGCTGCATCGTTTCGGTCGACTACCGGCTCGCGCCCGAGCATCGCTTTCCCGCGGCGGTCCTCGATGCTCAGTACGCGCTCGATTGGGCGGCGGCGGCGCGTACCGAACTCACGGGACATGCCGCCCCGCTGCTCGTGGCCGGGGAAAGCGCCGGTGGCACGCTGGCCGCGGTGGTGTCGATTCTCGCGCGCGATCGCGGTGGCCCGCCGATCGCGGGGCAGCTCCTGTTCTATCCGGTGACCGCGGCGGATTTTTCCACGCCCTCTTACGTCGAGTGCGCCGACGGCTACTTTCTGTCGCGCGACCTGATGCGCTGGTTTTGGAACCATTACGCTCCCGACGAACGGCAGCGCCGGGACTTTCGCGCATCGCCGCTCCTTGCCGAGAATCTGTCGAGACTGCCGCCGGCGCTCATCCAGACGGCCGAGTACGATCCGCTCCGCGACGAGGGGGAGGCCTATGGCCGGCGCCTCGAGGCCGCCGGCGTACCGGTGTCCGTACAGCGGCGCGCCGGACTCATCCACGGTTACGTCGGCATGGCGCCCGCGGTCGCGGCCGCTCGACAGGCCGTCGACGAGGCGGCGGCGTGGGTCAACCGCCTGATGGGGGCGGGCGTCAGCCGCGTTGGGTGAAACGGCGCCCCACCAGGGCGGAGGCGATGTTGATCTTCTGGATGTCGATGGTGCCGCCGGCGATTCCCCATCCCCACGCATCCCGCAGGCGCCGCTCCATGGGAAATTGCCGGGAATAGCCGTAGGCGCCCATCAGCTGGACCGCATGACCGGCGACCTCGCGCGCGATCTCGTTGGCGAAGCACTTGGCGGTCGAGGACTCGAGGATGCTCGGCACGCCGGACGATGAGTTGCAGGCGGCGCGCCAGATCAGTAGCCGGGCGGCGTCGACGCGCATGTGCATCTCGGCGAGCCGAAGCTGCACCGCCTGGAACTCCACGATGGGCTTCCCGAATTGATGGCGCTCCTGAACATAGGCGAGCACCGCTTCGAGCGCGCCGCTGGCCTGGGCGAGCGCCATCGTGGCATTGCCGCAACGCTCGAGGTCGAACGCTCCCATCAGCCGCTTGAATCCACCGGCCGGCACGACGATTTGGCTCGCCGGAACCACACAGTCCTCGAAATACAGAGCCGACGACGGCACGCCGCGGAAACCCATCAGATTCTCGTTCCGACCGAAGGAAAATCCCGGAGCGCCCTTCTCCACGTAGACGGCGCCAATGCCCTGTGCGCCGGGGGCATCGGACATCCGGCAATAGACCACATAGCCCTCCGAGTGACCTCCCCCGGTACACCAGCTCTTGGCGCCGTTCAACACGATGTCGTCGCCGCACCGCTCGGCACGCGTTTTCAAATCGGTAAGCGCGGACCCTGCAGCGGGCTCCGACATCGCGACCGAGATCATCATCTCGCCGTGACATACGCGCGGAATGACGCGCCGCTTCAGATCGTCCGAGGCGAAGAGGTCGATGGCGCGCACCGGCCCCACGCTCGACTCGAATACCGGCATTGCGACGGCAGTGGATATTTTGCCGAACTCCTCGAGTACGATCAGCGCCTCGAGATTTCCGAGTCCCAATCCCCCGAGCGACTCCTGCATGTTGACGCCGAGAAAGCCGTGCTCGGCGAACTCTTTCATGAGCTCGCGAGACGGTGGTTTGTCGTCTGACTCGATGCGCTCCGCCAATGCCGGCAGGCGCTCGTGCGCGTAGGCGCGGGCGGCCCCCTGCAAAGAGAGTTGGTCCTCGGTAAGCGAAAAGAGCGCGGAAGCGGGGTATGTCGTGCGATGGCTCAAGTACGTTCCGTGGGAAAGCGGCGAACGGCTCCGAGCTGAGTGTGACCGGTCGATGCTAGCAAATGTGTTGCGATGGATCATATGGGATCGCTATGGCCATAGATGCAAACCTTATCTAATGACCGCGATCCCGGACCTATGATGGCGTGATCGCAGGGACAAGCGCTCGTTTGGAGGTTTAGCAAAATGATCGATCTCGAGTCGAAGGTATGTCTCATATCGGGCGCTGCTTCAGGCATTGGAGCGGCCACGGCGCGCGCGATGGTTGGCGCGGACGCTCACGTCATGATTGGCGACATCGCCGATGAGCCGGGGCGAGCACTCGCCGCCGAGCTGGGCGACAGCGCGGCCTTCGTTCATCTGGATGTGAGGCAGGCCGCAGACTGGCAAAAGGCGGTGAAGGAAACGGTGCGCCGGTTTGGCCGGCTAAACGTCCTGGTGAACAACGCCGGCATGGTCAATGCCGGCCCGCTGGGCACCTACAGCCTGCAACAGTTCGAAGATATCATGAGCGTAAACTTGTACGGTGTGTTCCTCGGCATGAGCGCCGCGGTCGATGCGCTGAGGGCCGCGGCACCGGCTTCAATCGTCAACGTGTCCTCGGTCGCGGGGCTTGCCGGCATGAGCGGTCTGCACGGATACACGGCCTCGAAGTTTGCCGTCCGCGGACTGACCAAGTCCGCCGCTCTCGAGCTGGCCTCATCCGGCATCCGCGTGAATTCGGTGCATCCCGGTCCGGTGCGCACACCGATGACAGCGGGTTTGTCGGAGCCGGCCGGGCGTACCCCCATGGGGCGTTTCGGCAAACCGGAAGAGATATCGAACCTGATCTGCTACCTGGCGAGCGACCTGTCGAGTTATTCGACCGGGAGCGAGTTCGTGGCGGACGGCGGCTGGGTGACAGGCCAGCGCCAGGACGAGCTGTCCGATGTCGTGAGCGCTCGCTCCGCATGAACAGCGCCGCACCTCGGATCTTGGCGGATCACCTGAAATTGCCCGAGAGCTGCCGCTGGCGTGCCGGCGAGATTTGGTTCGTCAATGGCTCCCGCGTTCAAAAGATCACGTGCGGAGGGGAACTGAAAACGCACGCCGAACTGGATTGTCCAGTGCTCCTCGGGCTTTCGTTCACGCCACAGGGGGACATGCTCACCAGTGATTCGCTGCGACGACGTGTATTCCGAATTTCATCGTCGGGCGAGACGAGTCTTTTTGCCGATTTGTCCGAGCACACGCCGTACATGCTCAACGAGCCCATGTGGCTCTCGGACGGCAGCGTGGTGGTCGGTGACATCGGTTTTGACGTCCTGGGAGGCGCAGCGCCGCAGGCAGCGGCGATGCTGCGGATCAGGCCCGACGGCACGGTGCATCGTTCCGGGCCCCCGCTCTGGTTCAGCAATGGACTGATTTCTCTCGATGATGGACGCGCCCTGCTCGCCGCCGAGACCATCGGTGGCCGGATCCGGCGTCTCAGACTCCATGACAATGGGCTCGACGAGGGACAGGTGCTTGCCACCGTCGACGCACAAGGCCTGGACGGTATCGCCTTGACCGACGACGGGTCCCTATGGTGTGCCGATATCGAGACCGGGCGGGTGATCCGCATGGATCCTGAAGGCAGAGAAGCGCAGCGACTGCCCACCGGCTTTCCCAATGCCACCTCGTGCGTGGTGGCCGGCCAGGAGCTGGTGGTGACCGTGCTGCGCAAGAGACCTACCGCTGACCTCAACTGCGACGGGGCGCTCATCGCGCTGCCGTTGCGCGGCCTATAGGATTCGCTACCCCAGCCAGCGCTCCATCAGGAGCCGCACGTCCTCTCCCTCGCGAATGCGCCCCGGCGTGCGCGAGAAGCGCGGCGCCGGCGCCGCATGCCAGTGACCGTCGATGCGCCGGTAGACCTCGCGCGCCTCGAGGTGCGGATCATACGGCACCTCCTTAAGATCGAGCACCGGCGCGAAGCACGCGTCGGTCGACTCGAGCAACGCGCACCACTCCCCGCGGGTCTTGGATTGGAAAATCTCCCCGAGCACGCGCGCCTGCTCGTCCCAGGTCGCGCGATCGTACTGCGTATCGGCGAATCGCGCCGGGGCACCGATCGCCTGCAGCAACTCCCGGTAGAAGGCCGGCTCGAGGGGACCGATCGCGACCTCCCCTCCGTCGGCGCATCGATAGGTTCTATAGAAGGGGGCGGCTCCGCCGAGAATGTTCTCGGATCGATCGACGGACAGCTTGCCGCTCGGAATGAGGCCGCAGAACATGGTCATGAGCGAGGCGACGCCATCGACGATGGCGCCGTCGATCACCTGGCCCTCGCCGGATCGCGCGCGTTCCAGCAGAGCCGCCAGAATGCCGAACGCGAGGAACAGGGAGCCGCCGCCGAAATCCCCGACGAGGTTGAGCGGAGGAACCGATCGCCGACCGGGCTCACCGATCGCTTTGAGCGCGCCGGTGAGCGCAATGTAATTGATATCGTGACCGGCGATCTTCGCCTTCGGGCCGGTTTGTCCCCACCCCGTCATGCGTGCGTAGACGAGCCGGGAGTTCGAGGCGAGCAGCGGCTCGGGACCGAGGCCCAGCCGCTCCATCACTCCCGGCCTGAAACCCTCGATCAGCACATCCGCCCGCGCGGCGAGCCTCGCGCATTGCTCGCGGCCGGCGTCACTCTTGATGTCGACGGTCAGGACGCTGCGGCCGCGATCCACGACCGGATTTGGCCAGCCGTTGCCGCCCGCCCGATCGATCCTGAGAACTTCGGCGCCGAGATCGGCCAGGAGCATCGCGCAGTGCGGTCCCGGACCGATGCCGGAGAACTCGATGACGCGCACGCCGCTGAGAGGACCGTCCGATGAATTCATCGGCCTACGATACCGCGAATCGCCCATGTCGGGTTTCCGAACTAGCGTGTCGCAAAGCTGATTTGATCCGACTGGGGTGTCTTTAAGATGCGCACTCGGCAATGCGAGGTTGAACATGGCATCAACGGCGGGAGTGGTCGTCATCGGCGGCGGCGTGGTGGGATGCTCGGTGCTCTATCACCTCGCCAAATTCGGCTGCACCGATGCCTTGTTGCTCGAGCGCGATGAGCTGACCTCCGGATCCACGTGGCACGCGGCGGGCGGCATGCATACGATCAACGGTGATCCGAACGTCGCCAAGCTGCAAAAATACACCATCGATTTGTACCAGGAGATCGAGAAGCTCTCGGGCCAATCGACGGGACTGCACCTGACCGGCGGCGTGATGCTGGCCGGGACCGAGGCGCGGTTCGCGTGGCTCAAGAGCCTCGCCGCCAAGGGCCGTTATCTCGGCATCGAGGCGGATATCATCACGCCCGAACGCGCGCACGAGCTCATGCCGCTGCTCGATCCCGGATGCTTCGTCGGCGCATTGCACACCCGGGTCGATGGGCATCTCGATCCCTCCGGCACCACCTACGCCTATGCGCAGGCCGCGCGAAAGCTCGGCGCCCGCATCGAGCGGTTCACCCAGGTCCAGGAGCTGGTGCAGAACGCCGACTCGAGCTGGCGGGTCGTCACCAACAAGGGCGAGATCATCACCGAACACGTGGTCAACGCCGGCGGCCTCTGGGCGCGGGAAGTGGGCGGGATGGTCGGGCGCTACCATCCGGTGCTCGCGATGGAGCACATGTACCTGCTCACCGAGGATCTGCCGGAGGTCGCCGCCATCAATGCAAGAACCGGCGAGGAAGTGCTCCACGCGCTCGACTTCGACGGCGAACTGTACCTGCGCCAGGAGCGCGGCGGGATGCTCATCGGCACGTACGAGAAGGCCGGCAAGCCCTGGTCGGAGGATCACACGCCCTGGGATTTCGGACACGAGCTGTTGGCGCCGGACCTGGAACGCATCATGCCCTCGCTCGAGGTGGCGTTCCGCCACTTTCCGGTGTTCCAGCGGGCGGGGATCAAGAAAATCGTCAACGGGCCCTTCACCTTCGCGCCGGACGGCAACCCGCTGGTCGGGCCGGTGCGCGGTCTGCCCGGATACTGGTGCGCGTGCGGCGTAATGGCGGGATTCAGTCAGGGCGGCGGTGTCGGGCTCGCGCTCGCCAACTGGATCATCCACGGCGATCCGGGGTTCGACGTGTGGGCCATGGAACGTCGCCCGCTTCGGCGACTGGGCCAGCAAGGCTTACACCAACGCCAAGGTGCGCGAAAACTACTCGCGCCGCTTTTCGATTCGCTTTCCGAATGAGGAGCTCGGCGCGGGGCGGCCGCTCAAGACCACGCCGGTCTACGATCGCCTCAAGGCGCGGGGCGCCCAATTCGGCGCCGCGGCGGGCTTGGAGGTCCCCTTGTGGTATGCGCCTCCCGGGGTCAGCGACACCTTCAGCTGGAATCGCTCGACCGATTTCGACACCATCGGGGAGGAAGTGCGCGCGGTGCGCGAGCGGGTGGGCCTCATCGAGACCTCCGGTTTCGCGAAGTACTCAGTGACTGGCAAGGGCGCGGCGGCATGGCTCGACCGGCTGCTGACCTGCCGGCTGCCGGCGCCCGGGCGCATGACCCTCGCGCCCATGCTGAAAGAGGATGGCCGCCTGATCGGCGACTTCACCCTCGCCCATCTCGGCGCCGACGGGTTTCTCCTCATCGGCTCGGGCGTCGCGGAGGACTATCACCTGCGCTGGTTCGAGCAGCAGCTGCCCGGCGATGAGTCGGTGCACATCGCCTCCCATGGCGCTGCGCTCGCGGGGCTTGCCATTGCGGGGCCGCGCTCTCGGGAGCTCCTCGCGCGGGTGACCCGCGAGGACGTTTCCGCGGAAACGTTCCGGTTCATGGACGCGCGGCGCATGAGCATCGGAATGGCGCCCTCCGTGCTCGTCGGCCGGGTGAGTTACACGGGTGATCTCGGCTACGAGCTCTGGTGCGACGCCGCCTACCAGGTGCATCTGCTCGACACGCTGATGAGCGCGGGCGAGCCTTTGGGGCTGCGGCTATTCGGCTCCCGCGCGCTCAACTCGCTGCGCCTCGAGAAGGGCTACGGCTCGTGGGCGCGCGAGTATCGGCCGCTGTACAGCCCTCTCGAGGCGGGCCTCGATCGGTTCGTCGCGCTCGGCAAGGAGGCATCCTTCATCGGCAAGGAAGGCGCGGCGGGCGAGAAGGCGAGCGGCGGGAAGCTCAGGCTGCGCGTCTTCGTGGTCGAGGTCGACGACGCGGATGCGAGCGGCGATGAGCCGATCTGGAGGGACCGCGCGGTGTGCGGCTGGGTGACGTCGGGCGGCTTTGCGCACGGCTCGAAGGTGTCGGTCGCGATGGGTTACGTGCCGAAAGAGGTCGCCGACGAACCGGACGGCTGGCGCATCCAGATTCTAGGGCGGTTTTTCCCGGCGCGGCTGCAGCCGCTGCCGTTGTTCGATGCCGACGGCGCGCGGTTGCGCGGCTGAACGAAGGCGGAGGGCTCGAGACCGAACGCCCCGAGACCGGGCGGGCGGCTCACGACGGAAGCTCGAGATCGTTGCGGAGCGGCTTCATGACCGCCGGCTGCTCGCGGGTGCGGACCTCCGCGGGCGTCGTGCCGAAGATCCGCCGATACCACGTGGCGAGATGCGACGTGGCGGAGAAGCCGCACGAGGCCGCGATATCGCCGACCCGACGATCCGTATAAATGAGCAGCTCGCGCGCGCGCTCGATGCGCAAGCGCAGGTAGTAGCGGATCGGCGTCGTGCCCGCATGGCGCATGAACAGCCGTTCGAGCTGCCGGGTGCCGATGCCGATCTTGCGCGAGATGCGGTCGAGCGAGACCGGCTCGTCGATGTTGTCCCGCATGATGCGGATCGCGCTCTGCACCGTCTCCGGCAGATGCGCGAGCACCTGTTGCAGGCCTCCCCGCTGATCCTCGCGGGCGTCGCGAATGCGCTCATGGTGGAACTGGTTGGCCACGGCGCCTGCAATGCCGGCTCCGTGATGCTCGGCGATCAGGTGCAGCATCATGTCCATCGCCGCCGTGCCGCCGGAGCAGGTCAGCCGGTCGCGATCGATCTCGTACAGCTTGTTGGTGCACTTCACGTCGGGGAAGGCTTCCCGGAAGCTGAAGATATGCTCCCAGTGGATGGTGCAGCGATAGCCGTCGAGCACACCCGCCCGGGCGAGCAGCAGCGTGCCGGAGGAGAGCGAGCCGATGGCGATGCCGCGCGCCGCACCGCGCCGGATGGCGGCGACATAACGTCGCTCCTTGGTCTTTTGGATCGGCAGTCCCGCGCAGGTGATGAGGAAGTCGGCGTTCGCGAGAGCGTCATCCAGGGCGACCGTTTGCAGCGTGATGCCGTTGGATGCCGTGACCGGCTCGCCGTTCAGGCTGGCGAGGCGCCACGAATAGAAAGGGGTGCGCGACAACCGGTTGAGTGCGCGCAACGGCTCGATGGCCGAGGTCAGCGCCATCATGGGCAGGTTCGGCACGAGCAGAAAAACGAATACCCGTGGGCGGGTGGCGGCGGGGTGTTCGACGGAGAGGCTCATATGCGGGATGGTATCAGCGGCAGCACGCGCGCGATGCCCAACCGTCTCGAGGGACGGGGCGCGTCGACCTCTGCCGACGCGCCCGTGGCTAGAAACTCAAGACAAGAGACTCAGGACGGGAAACTCAAGTCCCGTGGCCGCCGAACCGGTAGCCCACGCCGACTCCAAACAGCAAGGGATCGATGTGCAGCGTCGACACTTGCGGGCCACCGGCCAAGTACAAACCGGATTGCAGCTTGACCCATTTGACGTTGGCGTTCAGATACCAATGCTCCGCGACCTTGTAATCGAAGCCGGCCTGCGCCGCGGGCCCGACGCTGGTCGAGTTGAGCTTCAGCGCACCGACACCGGGAACGTTCAGATTCACGTCGTTGATGATGGTGATGTTGACGCCCACGCCGACGTACGGCTGAAAGTCCTTGCCCGGCAGGAAGTCGTATTTCGCCGTCAGCACCGGCGGCAGATGCTTGAAGGTGCCGATGTCCGTGCCGCTCACGCTGACCGTCTGAGTCTGCGGGTAAGTGAGAATCAGTTCCGCCGACCAATTCGGCAGGAAGTAGTATTCGAAATCCAGATCCGGCAGCCCTTTGCCATTGATGTGAATCGCATTTTCGGGGACGCCTATGCTGGGAATTGCGTCCGACTTGTTCGCCGGATCCAGATAGACGCCCCGCAGGCGTACTTCCCAATTATCGTCGTCGGCGCGTGCGGTGTTGAACGCGATTGCGCTCAGCGCCGACATAATTACTACACCAAACAAGCGCGATCTCATGACTATTCTTCCTCTCGTTGTTAAGCGGCTACACCTTAAGTCGCGGACCGTTTACGCTCCATCCGTAGTTCCCGAAATCACTCGACTCGCGGAAGCGCCCGACGCGTCGTGTATGATTAAGTCAACAACGCAGAATTCTTAAAGGGTGAAACGATGCACAGATTCGAAGGCCGTATCGCGGTAGTGAGCGGCGCCGCGCAGGGCATGGGCAAGGCAGTCGCGTTGCGGCTGGGCGACGAGGGCGCGACGGTGGTCGCCGTCGACATCAACGGCGCCGGCGCCGCGGCGACGGCGAAAACGCTCGGCGGCGCATCGCTCGGCGTCGGCTGCGACATCGGCGATGAGGCGGCGGTCGCCAACCTGTTCGAGACGGTGAGCGGGAAGTTCGGCAAGCTGGACGTTCTGGTCAACGTCGCCGCCATCGTCCCCTTCGTGAAATGGGACGAGCTCACCTTCAGCGAGTGGCGCCGCGTGCTGCGCGTGAATCTGGACGGGCTCTATCTCATGTGCCGCGCGGGCTCCGACCTGATGCGCAAGAACGGCTATGGGCGCATCGTCAACTTCAGCTCGAACTCGATCTTCGCCGGCACTCCGAACATGGCCCACTACGTGGCATCGAAGGGGGGCGTGCTGACCTTCACGCGAGCTCTCGCCACCGAGCTCGGTCCCTACCAGATCACCGCCAATTCGATTTGTCCGGGATTGATCGACACGGAAGGCGTGCAGACGACGGCCCACAAGGATGCTTTCGAATTCGTCGGCATGCTGCAGGCCATCAAGGGCCGCGGCCTGCCGAAGGACGTGGTGCCGGCCGTCGCCTTCCTCGCCTCGGAGGAAGCGCACTGGATCACCGGGCAGGCGCTCAACGTCGATGCGGGGATGGTGCGCTGGTAGGCGCGCCCCGGCGGCGGCAGAACCGATCAGCCCGCCGGCACCAGCCCATCAGGAATAGTAATCGGCTCCGGTGTGGTAGCTTTTGAAGCTCTCCATATCGTGCGAATAGAAGAGCTCCGCGTCGTGGGTCTCGGCGAGCGCCTTCAGCCGCTTCATGGAGTTCAAGCTCGCGGTCGGATCGAGGTGAAAACTCGAGATGCACATCATGTCCATGCTCTTCTTGCTGTAGCACGCATCGGCCGTGAACAGCATGGGACGCCGGTTCTTGAGCTCCACCATCAAACTGTAATGGCCGGCGGTGTGTCCCGGCGTCTCGAATAGCCACAGGCCTTTCGCGATCTCCTGATCGCCGGTCAGCGTCTGGAACTTCGGCGTATACATGTCGAGCGCCGGATCCGGCGGGAGCTTCATGCCGCGCTTGTCGGCGAGGCTCGGCGCAAAACTCAGGTCCGAATAACCCAGATGCTCGAAGGGCTGGCAGTTGCCCGAGGCCTCGAGCTCCTTGGCGTGACACAGCGTGCAGGCCGAATGGAAATGCTTGTTGCCGCCGCAGTGATCGAAATGATAGTGAGAATTGATCACGTAGTTGATGTCGCCGGGCTCGAGCCCGAGCTTCGCGAGCTGCGCCGGGAGCGTTTGGGAGGGATCCTGTATCGGCTTTTCGAACGGCAGCACCCGCATCACGTGATCGAAGTCATAGCCGGTGTCGAACAGGTAGCGTCCGTCCGCATGTTCGATCAGCACGCTGTAGCATGGAAACCGGACCTCGCCGCCGGGACCGCGGTTCCAGAATGCGTGGAACCCGTCGATCACCAACGTCCCGCCGTCGAGCAGATGAACCTTCGTGTCGGTCATGAATCGAATCCCCTGTCTCCCTTCATTTCGGCGGCGCCGCCACCGAGGTCATCATAGCCCGCACCGTGGCCGCATCCCAGACCGGATCGACCTTCACCTTGCCACGGATGATCTGAGTGCGCACGGTCTCGATGCTCGGACCAGACGTTGTCGGGAATGTACTTGGAATGCAGCAGCCGCACCGAGTCATCGCTCAAGTTGAATGGAGTACGGATGCGTGCCGAATTTGCCGGCCTTGAGATCCTCGATCATGGCCGAATAGACAGGCACGAGATTCCAGATCACCGATGACAGCAGATGGCCCTTGTCGAGCGCGCTCTTGTCGCCGAGCTCGTCGATGAACCAGACCTTGCCGCCGGCAGTCGACTGCTTGGTGTCCACCGCCTGCAACATGCCGAAGCTGGCGCGGTCTCCCTGGCCAAAGATCAACGTCGGCGCCGGCGCCGATCATCGATTCGGTCACGCGGCGGCCGCCGGCGACGTCGGCATAGGCCGCCGGACCGATCACCGCATATAGCACCTTCACGCCCGGGTCCGTCGCGCGCGACCCCTTGCGCGAAGGCGGCCGACTGGCTGTTCCACGGCGGCGACTCGGCCGCCACGACGATGGCCACGACGTGAGTCCGGGTCATTTTCCCCGCGAGAACTCCGGCGAGGTACGCGCCCTCCCGCCCGCGACAAGGTGTAGTCCGCGACGGCGCCGGGCTTGCTGTCCTTGGGACGGTCGACGATCGCGACCGGCACGTGTTTCTCGCGCGCCGATCTCGGGCGCCGCGGTGTTGTAGCCGCTGGCATGCGCGATGATGAGACTCGCGCCATCGTCCGCGAGTTCGCGCAGCTCGGAATGCACGTCACCGTAGCCGAGTCCCGACGCGGGCATGAATTTCAAATGGTATTTCGCGGCGACGGCCTTGGCCGCCTCGAAGGCCTGCTGGTTCCACCCGAAATCGGTCGGCTCCTCCGGCAGCATGATCGCAAGCGCCGTGACCTCGGCGGCCGAGGCCGGGACGCAAAGGCCGATGACGAGCGCCCACGCCGTCCAGGCGGCCATGGTTGCGCTCACGGCGGCGCTCACGTGCACGCGCCGCCCGACCTTCCGCCGCATGTGCCTCGACTCCTGTCAGAACTTATAACTGGCGCCCACGATGTACTCGCGCGGCGGGAACCAGGTCTGCGTCGTCTCACCGCCGTATTGGTTGGTGAAACGATAGCTCACCTCGGCGCGGTCGGCCACGTTGGTGACGGTGAAGGTGAAATCGAGCTTCTTGTTCGGCAAGGTGTAATCGAAGAAGAGATTCATCAGGATGTAGCTCGGCGTCGTGTAGTAGAACGAATTGCCGAACACGGTATCCGCGTAATGATCCCGATAGTTGCCCTGCAGGCGCGACAGCAGGCTCGAGCCGTTGCCGAACTGGGAAACCTGGGACAATGCAACGGTCGCCATGTAATTGGGCAGGTTCGGCGGCTGATTGCCGTACACGTCTCGATAGCCCTTGGCCCGGAGCGCCGACAGGAGCTGCAAGCCGTTCGGCAGCGCGGGATTCGGAATGCCGAATTCCGCGTCGAGGAAGGCCGTCTCGCCATATAGCGCCGCGAACTCACTGTTGGCCGCGTTGCCGGCCAGGTTGTCGATCGTGGACACATGGGTCGCGATCTTGCCGTGTTCCGCCGTGAAGTTCCCGCTGAGCCGGAAGCTGAAGGGCAGCAGCGCGCTGAACTCGCCCTCGATCCCGTAGACGTACACCTTGGGCAGGTTGTCGACGCCGCCGTCGAAATTGATCAGATCCTCGGCGTGATACTGCATGTTCTTGTCGATGTAGTAGAAGCCGGCGAAATTCGCGACCACCGCCTTGTCCAGGAAGGAGTTCTTCGAGCCCACTTCGAAGGCGGTGATGGTCTCGGGCTGATAGTTCTGGGGAACCACGGCCGGCGCGGTGCCCGGATTGCCGCCGCCCGGCTTGTAGCCGGTGGAGACGCTGCCATAGACGAATTGGTCGGGGGTGACCTGGTAATCGAGGCCGGTCTTCCAGGTCAGCTTGTCGGAGTGCTGGTGCAGATGCACGATGCCGCCGCCGAGGTCGGGATCGCCGAAATAATTGTCGAGCAGCGTCGTGTTGTGATCCGTCGTGTAGCGGAAACCGGCGGTGGCCCGAAGGTCGTCGTTGATATGGTAGATGCCCTGACCGAAGCCGGACACCGAGGTGTGCCGGAATGCATTCGAGCGTCTCGAAATAGAGCGTGCCGGCCTGGATTTCCGGCTCGACCAGCTGTTCGTTCTCATTGTTGAGGATGTCCGGCGCACCGGGCTGCGAGGGATTGCGCAGATACTGATCGTAGCCGTCGGTGGTGCGGCTATCGAGATAAAAGAGGCCCGCCACCCAGTCAAGCGGTCCGCCGGGCTTCGAGCTCACATCGAATTCCTGCGTCACCGCATAATTCTGGTGCAGCACGAACTGGTCGTTCTCGCCGCCGTAGAGGTTGGTCGCCAGCGGAATGGTCGAGGCCGCTTTCCGAATTCGATCCGCCTTGATTCATGTACTGAACGCTCGACAGCGATTTGAAGGTGATCGCGGAAAGGTCCAGGGTCGCGATGGTGGTCGCGATGGTCTGGTCGATGTCGTAGACGCCCGGCCAATCGCTGGTCTCGTCCCAAGGATTCGGGTTCGGATCCAGGATGTTCTTGCTCTCGGGCTCGTGCTGAACGACCTTCGCATATTCCAGGCTGCTGACGATCGAGAAATTCTCGACCGGCTGGAACAGCGCCGTCAGGCGCAGGTGATAGTTGTGGGTGTCGTTGAGGTGGTAATCGCCGGGCACCTCGGTCGCCACCACATAGCCGTCCTGCTTGATGAAATCGCCGGCGAAGCGGACCGCAAAAGTGCTCGACAGCGGCAGATTGACGGCCGTGCGCAGGTGCTCGAGGTCGAAGGAGCCGAACTCCACGTCGGAGTACCCCTTGACCGCATCGAACGTCGGCTGAACGGTGATGATGTTGAGCGTGCCGCCGACCGCGTTCTGACCGAATACCGTGCCTTGAGGACCGCGCAGCACCTCGAGATGGTCCACGTCCAGGAAGCTCAAGCTCAGGGCGAGCGGGTTCGGCATGAAAATTCCGTTCTGATGCACGGAGACCGACGCCGGGGAGCCGTCGTCCTGCGGCGAGTTCAACCCGATGCCGCGGATGGACAGGTCGAAGTTGTAGCCGTCGCTTTCGCCGATGACCAGGCTCGGCACCAGGCCGTCCAGGTCCTGGGCGTTTCTCACCACATTCTGCTTGAGGACTTCCGTCGGCAGCGCGGTGATCGCCTCGGGCGCCCGCTGGATTCCCTGGTTCTCTTTCTGGCCGACTACGACGATGCTTTCGAGTTCGTCCGAGGCGTCAGTGGGGGCCGCTGTCCCCACCAAGGGCGCGAGCAGCGCTCCCCCCAAGATACACGACACTGTCTGCTTCCCGGTACGGCGCATAAAAACATCCCCTTTTGTGCTGTTGGCAGCAATCCCACACCAATCGTCGAATCTTAGCGAACCAAGTTCTCCCCTTGGTTCAATAGTGGCACTAAGCAAACGTCATGACAATAAGATTTCTGGTTTCACTCCGCGCCTATTGGTTCGACGAATGTGGCGGCGCGCCGCCTGGTGGTTCGCCGTACACGACCTTGCCGCCCACTATCGTCAACAGCGACGCGCGTCTTGCCGACGGTTCTCGGCGGCACGCTGAAGATGTCCTGCGAGAGGACGGCGAGATCGGCGAATTTTCCGGCCTCGAGGGTGCCGACGCGGCTTTCCGCGAACTCCGCGTACGCGGAGCCCTGGGTGTAGGCATCCACCGCCTGGCGCACGCTGATGCGCTGTTCAGGGCGTGTAGAACTTCCCGGTCGGGCGCGCCCCGGCGAGCGCGGCTCCGTCCATGGGCAGATCGATGATGTCGGCCGTGTCGTCGGAATGCCAGATCTCGCGCGTGATCGCCGCTTGCATGCTGACGAAGGGATTCGGCGGCCAGGAGCATGGCCAGTCGCTGCGAATCCCGAGCACGACGCCGTCGTTGAGGAATGTCTGCCACTGATCGCTCGGGGTGGGATCCTTGGGATCGGCGTTCGTGCCGGACTCGCCGCAGCAAAAGCCCGGCGAAGTCACATTGATCACCGAGAGCGCCGCGTAGCGCGGAAAATCGGACTCGCGCACCGAGGAGCTGTGCTCGATCCGCAGCCGCCGGTCCCGCGGTCCGTTGGCGCGCTCCGCCTCCTCGTAGGCATCGAGCACCATGTGCACGGTATCGAATCGCGTGGCATGCGTCATGAGCTGATAGCCGCGTCGATCCAGTTCCACCACCAGCGTCCTGAACTGGTCCGGCTGTAGACCAGCGGCGCCAGGAGCCCGGTGAATCCATCCGCGAAGAACTTCACGAGATTCGCCGACACCCACTCATCGTGATAAGCCGTTCGCGCTTCCTCCAGATCGGCGAGAAACTGCGGCGTCAGCCGGTGCGGCGTGGCAGACCGCGCCGAAAGCGGTGCGCGTGCGCACGGTCAGCGCACCACGATCACGCAGCGCCGCGTACAACTTGATCTCCGCCAGATCCCCGGTCGCATTGACGACGCTGGTGACCCCGTAGCGGTTCAACTCCCGCATGGCGACCTGGAGCATCGCGAGCTGCTCTTCCTCGGACAGCGTCGCGCGCACGTACCGCTCCACCGCCTCCATGGCCGCCTCGATCAAGACGCCGGTGGGATGGCCGCTCGCGTCCCGAACGACGTTGCGCTCCTCCACCGGATCCGGGAGCGGTGCGTCGGTGATGCCCGACGAGCGCCAGCGCCTTGGAGTTGAGCCACATGGCGTGCTCGGAGATGTTGTGGACGATGATGGGCCGGTCGGCGACCGCCTGATCGAGCAGCGCATAGGTGGGGGCGAAGGGCGGCGAGGGACTGAAGTCCACTCGGCCGAAGATCAATTTCTCCGCCGGGTGGCTGGCGGCATATTCGCGGACGCGGGCGATCAAGAGCTTGGGCTTGGACGGCGTGATGCTCGCTTCGGGCGTCGACAAATTGAATCCATGCAGTGCGATCGCTCCCAGCCAGACGTGAATGTGCGCCGTCCACGATGCCCGGAATCACGGTGCGCCCGTGCAGGTCGATCACGCGCGTCGAGGGCCCGCGCCGGGCGAGGAGCTGCGCATCGGTGCCGACGCGCGTCGATGCGCGAGCCGGTCACGGATAGGGCCTCGGCCCACGGGGCGCTCTTTGCGCCCGTGTAGATATGCCCGTGGAGCAGCAGGAGATCGCCGGCGGCCGGAGCGGTGAAGGCCGGCGCATTGCCGGCGGTCGGAGCGCCCGCGGTCGGCGCGCCGTCGCGGCATCGCCGTCGCATCGGCCGCGCGGGCTCCCGCGTGCAGGCCCGATGACAGCACGACGGCAAGAATAATTGCTTTCCAGGATCCCGCGTTCACGTGTACCTCGACTGTGGGGTGGGATGGCCGACGGTGCGGCCGGCCTGAACCATATCGGCGAGTGGTCCCGGCAAGTCGGACTCGGCGCGATCCTCGCCGGAACCAAACGCGGCGTCATTCGATGCCCTTGTCGATGACCGCGAGCGCCGCCGCCATGCCCGATCCCACGTCGAGCGGATGGCCCAACGCGCGGATCGCGCCGCCGAGCGCGGCCAAGGCGATCACCGCGTACAAAGGCCTTGCGGTCGGGCCCATGTGGCCGATGCGGACGAGCTTTCCGAGCGTCTCGCCGCGGCCCGACGAGAACACCACGCCGTATCGCGCGCGGGCGGCCGCCCGCAGCGCCGCGTCCTCGAGGCCGCCGGGGATCCGAACGGCCGTCGTGGTCGGGGAGGCGTCGCGCTCGTTCGGCGGGCCAAAGGCGAGAGGCCCATCGCGAGAACGCCGGCGCGGCACGCCGCGGCGGTGAGCGCGTGTCGGGCCCACACCCGCTCGGGCCCTTCAGTGAGATACAGATCGAGGGCCGCATCGAGACCGTTGATCTCCGACACCGACGGCGTGAAGGGAAACGGCCGATCGCGGCGCCAGGCGTGTTCCCAATCGAGGATGCTCAGCATGGAATCGCGCGGCGCATTCGGATTGTCCTTCATCTTCTCCCAGGCGCGCGGCGTCACGCCGACGAGCGACAGCCCGGGCGGGCAGCCCAGGCATTTATTCGGCCCGGTCACGAACAGATCGGCCTGGCAGCTATCGGGACCGACTTCCATGCCGCCGAAGGAGGAAACCGCGTCGACCAGCAGATAGGCGCCGTGCGCCGCGACGATCCGGCCGATCTCGGCCACCGGATTGATGGTCCCGGACGGGGTGTCGTGGTGGCAGACGGCGACGACGCGGATCTCCGGCCGTGCCTTGAGCATGGCGGCGACGCTCTGCGGGTCGATGACCTCGTTGTACGGCACGCGGATCTCGAGCGAGTTCGGCGCAGTAGCGCCTCGCCCAATAGCCGAAGCCCGCGCCGTAGACACCCGACACGAGATTGAGCACGACGTCGTCGCGGGCGATCAGCGACGCCGCCCCCGCCTCGAGCGCGAGCACCGGCTCGCCCTGGAGGATGACCGGCATGTGCTGAGTCCGCAGCGCCGCGCGCAGCTTCTCCACCGTGCGTTCGTAGAAGCCGAGAAACGCCGGGTCGTAGTCGTAGAGGACCGGCCTCGACAGCCCGCTGCAGCACTTGCGGGTAGGCATCCACGGGACCGGTCGTCAGCGTGAAAATCGGCTCTTGATCCGGCTGTGATCGAGCATCGGCGATCTCCCAGGGTAATCATGCTTCAGCGCTCGCCGCGCACATAGGGCGAACCCAATGCCGGCGGCAACATACTATTGCGGGCGAAGATCACCAGCACCAGCATCACGACGGCGAAGGGCAGCATCTGCACCACGTCGGTGGGCACATCGATGCCGGCGACCTGCAGGGCCGTCGTCATGGCCAGACTCGCGCCGAACAGGGCGGCGCCGATCAACACCCAGAGCGGCCGGCCGCGGGCGAGCATCGCGAGCACGATGCCGATGACGCCGGCGCCGCCGGTGATGAAGGGCACGAACAGACCCGCGCCGACGTTCGCCATGTAGGCGCCGCCGAGCCCGGCGAGAAAGCCCGTGCAGAGCACCGCCACCGAGCGCGTGCGGATCACGTCGACGCCGGCGGCATCGAGCGCGGCGGGTTTGTTCCCGGCGGCTTCCAGACTGAGGCCCGAGTAGGTCGAGCGAAACACCCACGTCAGCACGGCGACGAGGATCACGCCGAGGTACACCAGCGGGTTGTGGCTGAACAGCCCCTTCCCCAGCACGGGTATGTCGCGGAGCAGCGGCAACGCCAGAATCGGCGCCGCCGGCAGGCGCGGATACGAGCGGCTGAACTGGACGAAATGCAGCAGCGAGGTCAGGCCCTGGGCCCCCACCGTGATGGCGATGCCGATGACGATCTGGTTCAGTCCCTTGCGGATGCACAGGAAGAGCACGATGACCGCAGCGGCCATGCCGCCGGCGCCGCCGGCCAGAAACCCGAGCCAGAAGGACCCCGTGTGATAGGTGGCGACGAACCCCGTGTACGCGCCGACCAGCATCATGCCTTCGAGGCCGATATTGAGAACCCCCGCCTTTTCCGAGATCTGCTCGCCGAGACCGGCGAGCAGCAGCGGCAGGCCCGCCGTCACCGCGCCGAACAGCAGGGAAACCAAGAAACGGCTCGGTGAACAATGCATTCATGATTCAGGCGGCGCTTGAGTTTGCGGCGGGTTTGATCCAGATATTCGACCAGCGCCAGGAACAGCAGCAACAGCGCCACCAGCACGAGCACATAGTGCTGCGGGCACGCCCACCCGGCGCGCGGCGCTCTCCCCGCCCACCATCAGCGCCGAGAAGAACAGCGTGAAGCCGATGACGGCGTAGCCGTTGAAGCGCGCCAGAAACACCAGCGGGACGACCAGCAGGCCCAAGGCCGGGTTCCAATCCGCCCGCACCGTGCCCCAGACGCCGAGGACCTCGACGGCGCCGCCGAGACCGATCAGCCCGGCGCTCAAGGCGAAGGCGACGATGGTCAGCCGCTCCACGCGCAATCCCGCATGGATCGCCGCCGCCCGGTTGGCGCCGAGAACCTGCAATCTTCAGCCCGAAGGCGGTTCGAGTCATCATCAGGTGAACCAGGATGACGGCGAGGATGGCGAGCACCAGCCCCCAGTGGATGGTCGTGCCGAACAGACGCGGCAGGCGGTCATCGACCGGAAGGCTCCGGGTCTGCGGCACGGTGGTGTCGGGGTCGCGCAGCACGAGCTTGATCATGACATTCGCGAGGCTGGTGCCGAGAAAGCTCATCATCAGCGTGGTGATGATCTCGTTGACGCCGTAGCGCGCCTTGAGCAGCGCGGGAATCAGCGACCACAGCGCGCCGACCAGGCTCCCCACGAGCATGCAGACGATGAGATTGGGACCGCGGGGCAGCCAGAGGCTCAACGCCGGCGCCAGCGCTGCGCTGGCCACGGCGGCGAGCAGGAACTGTCCGTCGCCTCCCAGATTCCAGAGCCCCGCGCGAAACGCGACGATCAGCCCGGCGGCGATCAACAGGAGCGGGGCCATCCGGGTCAGGGTTTCCTGGAACCCGCCCCAGCGCAACAGGCTCCTCTGCAGAACATAGCCGTAGTAGCCGATCGGATCCTTGCCCAGGGCCAGCAGAATGAGGCCGCCGGCAACGAGCGCCAGAACGACCGGGATCAGCACGCGCAGGAGCGTCGCCTGCAGTCCCGCCGTCTCGCCTTCCGTCGTGTCGCTCGTCATGCCGCCGCGGCCCCGGTCATCAGGCGCCGCACCTTGTCGAGCGCAGCGTCGTCATTGTCGACGATGCCCGCGAGGCGTCCCTGGAACATCACGCCGATGCGGTCGCTGACCTCGAGCAGCTCATCGAGATCGGTCGAGATCACGATCAACGCGACGCCCCGCCCGGCGGCGGCGACGATCCGGTCGAGAGCCAGGCGCTGGTTGTGCAGATCGAGTCCGTAGGTCGGCTTGTTGAGGATGGCGACGTTGGCCTCGGCATCGAGCTCGCGCGCGAGCAGCACCTTTTGGACGTTGCCGCCCGAGAGCTTGCCCACGGGCGTGAGTTCCGACGGCGTGCGGATGTCGTTGCGCAGGATCTGCTCGCGGGCGCTTCGGTGGATGAGCTCCCAATCGCTGATGCCGCGCCGCCAGTAGGGCGGGCTGCCGATCTCCTTGAGCACTAGGTTGGTCGCCACGGAGAAGGTGCCCACGGTGCCCTCGCCGAGCCGGTCATCGGTGACATAGCGGACGCCGCGCTGCCGCCGCTCCGGCACGCGCCCGCGCGTGATGTCGACGCCGGCGAGTTCGATCCGGCCCTGGCGCAACGGGCGCTGGCCGGCGAGCACTTCGGCGAGGTGTTTCTGGCCGTTGCCGTCGACACCGGCGATCCCGAGCACCTCGCCCGCCCAGAGCTCGAAGCTCACCTCGTGGAGTGGCGTCTCGGCGAAATCAGGCGCCGTCGACAGGGCGCGCACCGACGAGCGTCGCCGGCTTGCTGCGATCCACGGTATTGGCGCGGCGCAGCTTGCGTCCCGAGCAGAATCGTCTAGTTCTCTCCTCGCGGCCCGGGTCCGATGCGGCGCCGGCCGGCCGCGCTGGCGGCCGCAGCGGCGCCGGCCGCGCCGAACATCATCCGGATCACGGTTTCGGTGCGTTCGGCCTCGCTCATCGCCTGCAGCCGCTGCGGGTCGATTTCGCCGGCGAAGCGGCCCGAAGCGCAGCACCGAAATGCGGTCGCCGAACTCGTAAGCCTCGAGCAGCTTGTGGGTGATCAGGATCAGGGCGACGCCCTTCTCCTTCAGACGGCGCATCATGCGGCCGAGATCGGCCACGCCCTGCGGCGTGAGCATCGAGGTCGGCTCATCGAGGAGCAGCAACTTCTCGTCGCGCCACAGCGCGCGCATGATTTCCACCTGCTGCTGCTCGCCGAGCGACAGTCCGGAGACCGGCGCGTCCGGATCGATGCGGGTGCCGAGCAAGCGTCGACAGCTCATCGAAGCGGCGCAGGGCCGCGGCGCGCGCCAGCAGGCTTGCAGCCAAGAGCCTCCCAGCATCAGGTTTTCGATGACCGTGAGACTCGGGACCAACAGCACGCGCTGGAACACCGCACCGATGCCGAGATCCATGCTGCGGCGGGGCGAATCGATCGCGGCGGGCAACCCCGTCGATGAGGATCTCGCCTTCGTCGGGCCGCTGCATGCCGGCGAGCAGACTCACCAGGGTGGATTTGCCGGCGCCGTTTTCGCCGAGCAACACGTGGATCTCGCCGGCGATGGAACTCGAGGGACACGCGCATTGAGCGCGACGATGCCGGGAAAGCGCTTGGTGACCGGCGCAAGGCCGCCACGGCGAACCCGCGCCGGCACCCCTGCCGATATCGCGTCTGTCTGGCCTGACTTTGCGATGGCCGCCTGCTACTTCGGCGGCGCCGCCACCGAGCTCATCAGCGCGCGAACCTTGGACGGCGTCGAAGATCGGCTCGACCTTCAGCTTGCCGTCGATGATCTGCTTGCGCACCGCCTCGACCTCGGCCCAGGTCTTGTCGGGAATGTGCGTCGTGTGCAGCAAGCGTACGGAGTCGTCCGCGAGCTGCAGCCGGATAGGGTGGGTGCCGAACTTGTTTGCCTTGAGATCCTCGATCATCGCCGAATACACGGGCACGAGGTTCCAGACCACGGACGAGAGAAGATATCCCTTGTCGATCGGCGTCTTGTCGCCGATCACGTCGATGAACCAGACCTTGCCGCCGTTGATGGACTTCTTGGTCTCGACCGCCTGCAGCATGCCGAAGCTCGCGCCATCGCCCTGACCGAAGATCACGTCGGCGCCCGCCCCGATCGCCGACTCGGTCACGCGCCGGCCGCCGGCGGCGTCGGAGTAAGCGGCGGGACCGATGACCGCATAGACGATCCGGACCTTCGGGTCCGTCGCGTGAACGCCTTGCGCAAAGGCTGCGGATTGGGAATTCCAAGAGGGCGGCTCGCCCGTGGTCACGACGGCCGACCACGTGGGTCTGGGTGGTCTTCGCGGCGAGCACCCCCGCGAGGTACGCCCCCTGGTGGCCGGACAGGGTGTAATCCGCAACGGCACCGGGCTTGCAGTCTTTCGGACGATCGACGATGGCCACGGGCACGTGCATCTCGGCGCCGATCTCGGGCGCCGCGGTGTTGTAGCCGGCGCCATGGGCGATGATGAGGCTCGCCCCATCCTCGGCCAGCTCACGCAGCTCCGCGTGCACGTCGCCATAGCCCAAGCCCGTGGCGGGCATGAACTTCAAGCCGTATTTCGCGGCCACGGCCTTGGCCGCATTGAAGCCCTGCTGATTCCAGCCGTAATCGGTCGGCTCCTCCGGCATCATGATCGCGAGCGCCTTGAGCTCCGCGGCCGACGCGTTGGCGCTCCAGCCGAGCACCCATCCGGCGCGCCAACACGAGCCCGGGCATCAGCGACGATCTTCTGCGATGAGTCATGTCTGCAATACCTTGCGCACCGCCACCAGCTTGCGCGCCCGCGCAGCCTGAAGTTCCGCGATCTTTTCCGGAGTGTAGTCGTAAATGCCGCCGCCGGTCTTGATGCCGAGCTTGCGCTGCGCCGTGCGCTCGGCGATGTAGCCCGCGGTGTCCGTGCGATTGCACAACTCCTTGTTGAGGTAGCTCGAGACCGCGGCGTAGATGTCGAGGCCCGCCATGTCGAGCAGCGCCATGGGCCCGACCACGGCAAGCTTGTAGCCGATGCCCCACGAGACGCACGCGTCGAGATCCTGGGGCTCGATGACGCCCTGTTCCACGAGGTCGAGGCATTCGCGCATGACGGCGTAGAGCACGCGATTCTCGACGAACCCCGGCACGTCCTTGCGGATGGTGATGGGCAGATGGCCGCAGCGCCGGATCACCTCGATGAGCGCGCTCGCGACCTCGGGCAGGGTGTGCTCGCCCGAGATCACCTCGATCATGGGAATGATGTGCGGCGGGTTCGACCAATGCATGCCGACGACCCGGCGAGGCACCCGCGTGCCGGCCTGGATGCGGGTGATGGGGATGCCCGAGGTGTCGGAGGCGAGAATGACCTCCTCGCCGACGTGCGCCTCGATCTCGCGAAACACCTGGATCTTGAGGTCGAGGTCCTCCGGCACCGTCTCGATGACGAGGTCCGCGCCCGCCACGCAAGCGCCGAGACTGTCGTGTACCGTGAGGTCGTGGGCGCCGCGGTCGGGCACCGCGAGTGCGGTCAGCACCGTGGCAGCCGCGGCAAAACCCTGCGGCGCCTTGGCGCGTTTGGCCGGGTCCGCGTCGAAGGCGGAAACCTTCAAGCCCGCGCGCGCCAGGGTCGCGGCGATGCCGGGCCCCATGGTGCCGAGGCCGACGACCGCCGCACTCTCGATGCGGGAACCCGCGACCATACGCCGGCTCAGCCTTTCGATCGCTTGTAGGCCTCGCGCGCCACGAGCTTGTCGCGCCAGGTTCTCAGGCCCGGAATCTCCGGCAATGTGACGGGGAATGCCAGGATGCGATCGATGATGGGTCCCAAGCAGATATCGGCGAGGGAGAAACGATCGCCGGCGATCCAGGGCCGTCCGGCCGTGCCCTTCTCCAGGATCTCGAGCTGTGCCGCCAGCTCCTTCAGATCGGCGGCGAAGCTCGACGCGCGCTCTTCCTCCTTCTTCTTCGCTTCCCGGAAAACGCCGAGGTAGGGGGCATTGAGCGAGGCGAGCTGCCAGTCCATCCAGCGCTCGACCTGGCTGCGCGCCGCAGGGTCTGCCGGATGGAGCGCCTCGCCGCCGGGCGACTTCGAGCAAAGGTAGCGCAGAATGGTGTTCGACTCCCACACCGCCACATTGCCGTCCACGAGCGTCGGCACCTTGCCGTTGGGATTCAACTTCAGGTACGCCTCGGTCTGGGTGTTGTTGAACTGACGCCCGTAGTCCTCGCGCTCGTACGGAATACCGAGCTCCTCCAGGAGCCAGATCACCTTCTGCACATTCCCCGAGTTGCCTCGACCTAGAACTTTCAACATCGATTTCTCCCTGCACCGCGGCCCATGACTTTGTTCAACGAATTCAACTGCGCGGCTTGTAGGCGACCGCATCCATTTCGATCTTGCATTCGATCACCGCGCGCGCCTCGACCGTGGTTCGCGAGACGCGGCCATCCGGGAAGTACTCGCCAAAGATCTTGTTGTAACGGCCGAAATTGCGGGCGTCGGCGAGGTAGACGGTGACCTTGACCACGTCGCTCAAGTCCGCGCCTTCGAGCTGCAAAATTCGGCGGATGCCCTCGAGGGTCCAGCGCGTCTCCTCCTCGATATTGCCGCTCGACATGTTGCCGTTCTCATCCTTGGCGACCTGTCCCGAGACGTAGATGAAATCGCCCGCGCGCACCGCGGGGTGAAAAGGCAGATTCGGGTTGCGCTTGCCGATGGGGATGATCTTGTCGTTCACTGCGTGAGGCGTCCTTGACTTTATGCCGGGTTTCAAAGCACCGAGGTTTCGATGATGTCGACGCCGCGCTGCCGGTCGATCAGGTAGCACAGACCGCGATCGTCGATGGTCACGTCGTTGGAGGAGGCGAGGCTGAAGCCCTGCGGCGGATCCGACTCGTAGAACGCGACCTCTCGCGGGGCGAAGGGATCCGCGATGTCGAGGATCCGCAATCCCTTCGCGAACCACGCGAACGGGATGATGGTCCCCTTGAAGCGCTCGGAAGGCTGGTGGCAGCCCATCATCGGCGGCTGCGGCGCGCCGTCCGGGTCGAGGCCCTCCACCTGGAAGGTCGAGATCGGCACGGGGCAGTACTCGTTGGTGATGTCGTAGATCCAGGCGAACGCGGGCGCGGACGGCCAGAGCTTCGCCACGTCCTCGTCCGCCACCACCATCACCTTGCGGCCCTTGAGGGTCTGCGGGATGGGCAGACAGGTATGGGTCGGATGCGGAAACGCCGGCGAGGTGTTGCCGCTCGCGATGCGCTTCGGCTTCGACATGTCGGAGATGTCGAGAATGTGATAGCCGTGATGCCAGTAGCTCACATAGAGACGATCGCCCATGCGCATCGGGTGATGGCAGCGCGGCGCCGGACCCTCGGCCCAGGGATTGGTCTCACCGCCCGCCTGCCACTGGCCCGGAATCCACCAGCGCCCGACCTCCTGCGGATGAGCCGGATCCTTGAGGTCGAGAATCATCATGATGTTGCCGATGTAGCCTTCGGCGGTGGGAGAAATGTAGGCGTAGCGGCCGTCGAAATCATAGCGGTGGACGCCCTTGCCGTAGGTGCGCCACTTGCAGAGCAGCTCGCGGCCGCGACGGTGTCGATACGTCGTAGATCCCGAGACCGCCGCCGAAGTTCGGATCGCCGCCCTGCCCTGGCGCTCGTGATTCACGACCATGAGGCCGTTGGCCACCCGCACCTTGTGCGAATGCCAGCCCGGCGGCACCTCGACGCGCGCGAGCACCTTGGGCTGAGTCGGGTCCGCGATGTCGACGATGGTCGTGCCGGTGGGCTCGCGCATGTGGCCGATGTAGAGCGTCTTGCCGTCGACCCACACCTGGCCGCCGCCGGGGCAGTCGATGTGCGCCAGGAGCCGCGTGTTCTTGGAGCGTGCCATTACCTTGAGCCTGTAACCGTCGAGAGGCGCCGCCCGCGCGGGACCTCAGAATAAGCCGGATGATGTCGCCGTTATCGTTCTTGCCATGCTTCTGATAGAGCGCCAGCGCCTTGAGCGTCGGCTCATCGCTTCCGACGAATAAAATGGCCGGCTCCTTGTCGGAGAGATTGACGTGTTCGCACCAGGTGCCGCCGGGAACGACGAAGGTGTCGAACGGCTCCCAGTCGACGCGCTGACCGCCGATCACGCTGTAGCCGCGGCCCTCGAACGGAGAGCAGACCAGGTTCGCGCTCTGCTTCAAGGGCAGCGTGCGCTCGCCGGGGCGCAGCATCTGCATGAAGAAGGTCATGGTCTTGTAGACGGAGAGGCCCGTCGTCGGATCGACGTATTCGACCATCAGCGCCTCGTGGCGGTCGCCGTCCCAGTCGCGAAACTTCTCGAGCAGCTCGCGCATCATGTCGTAGCGGTAGACGTACATGGGCGAGGCGTTGCCCGCACCGCGGTGGTGCGAGACGAAACGCGGCAGGAACCCGCCGCCGCCGTAGACCCGCTGCGAATAGTCCGCCGGGAAGCGCTCGGTCTGCATCGCCCGACGAACGCGCTTGCCCTCCTCCTCCTCGGTGTAATCGTGCTCGAAATACATGGAGTTCAGGGTCTCGACCAGCGGCAGATCGAGAACGCTCAAGTTGATGGCGGGCTCCTCGCTCTTGTTGCCGTGGTTATGCCAGGTGTCGTGCGGCGTCAGCACGAGATCTCCGGGCCCGAAGACGATGTTCTCGCCCTCGACGCCCGTGAAGTTCATCGAGCCGGTGAGCCCCAGACGGATGGCATTCGGCGAATGGCGGTGCGGCGGCATGATTTCGACCGGATCGTTGACGCGGTAGGCGACGTACAGCGTCGAGGCGGTGGCGCGTTGCGGCGCGAGGCCCGGATTCACCAGGACCAGCGAGCGCCGTTCCGAGGTCTCGGTCTTGATCAGCTCCGCCGATCGCTGAGCAGCGGTTCGATCTGCCGCTTGTACTTCCAGATGAAGGGGACGGCTTTGCGGCCCTGCTGGACCTGGCGGTCCTCGTCGTGGGCGACGGTGCTTGTCCACCACCCAGTAAGGGCGCCATGTTGTTGGCGTACACGTCGCGGTGCAGATCATCGAGCCGAGACTCCAGGTCGCCCGCCACCACTTTTTCCTTTGCACCCATTTTTGCATCCTCGCGAACCAAGTTTGTAAGTGGTTCGGCCGTGAAGAGGAATCGGAGTCTGACTCGAACCACCTGCGCCGTCAACCGCGCTCGACGGCGTGCGGGAATCCGGGGGGGGGTTCGGTGATCTACGCGCTCGATGCCTGTGATATCGTAGGAACTACCGAAGAGGCTGGCTGCAACACATGGATAGAAGCGATCAAGCTCTGAGTAAAGTGCGCGACTTCATCGAGCGGCAGAACTTCGCCGTCGACGGGAGCATTCCGCCCGAAAGGACTCTGGCGTCCGAGCTGGGCGTCGGGCGCCGCTCGGTGCGCCGGGCGCTCGACGTGCTCGAACAGGAAGGCCGGATCCACCGCCATCAGGGACGCGGAACCTTTATCGACACCCGTCCCGGCGCTGGCGCGCCGATGCCGGCGCCGCACGCAGCCTCCGACGGGGCCCGGCGAGCTTGAGCGCGGCGCTCGACAACGTGCTCGATTACACCAACCCCCTCGAGGTCATCGAGGTGCGCCTCGCGACGGAACCGGTCATGGCGCGGCTCGCGGCGCTGCGCGCGTCGCAATGCGAGATCAAGCGCCTGCAGCAGCTCGCGGCCAAGACCCGCGCGGCAAGCGACGCCGAAACCTACGAGCGCGCCGATTCGCTGTTCCATCGCACCATCGCGGAAGCGGCCCGCAACACGCTGTTCCTGGCGTTCTTCGACACCATGCGCGCCAGCCAGCGCGACGTGGGCTGGCGGCGCCTCGGCGAGAACGCGCATTGCTACAAGCGTCAATCGGTGTACGCCAACTTCCACGAGTCGATCGCCGCGGCCATCGCCGCCCGCAACGGCCAGGAGGCGTACGCTGCAGATGCAGCGCCATCTCGGCGACGTGCAGCAGTACATCCACGAGCAGGCGTTCCCCCGCACCGACGCAACTCAGTAGTCTCGCGCCCATTGGTTCGGTCTATACTGAACCCTCGTCCCCCTAGCGAACCAATTTCCATGGCGAAGACCGCGGCGTTCGATTACATCATCGTGGGTGCGGGCTCCGCCGGCTGCGTGCTCGCGAACCGCCTGAGCGAGGACCCCGAGGTCTCGGTGCTGCTCCTCGAAGCCGGGCGGCTGGGACCGCGACCCCTGGATCCACATCCCGCTCGGCTGGGGCAAGATCCTGCAGAAGCGCCTGCACGATTGGAATTACTTCTGCGAGCCCGAAGAGAGCGTCGGCGGCCGCGCGCGTCGAATGCGCGCGCGGCAAGGTGGTCGGCGGCTGCTCCTCGACCAACGCCATGGCCTATGTGCGCGGCAATCGCGGCGACTATGACCGCTGGGCCCGGCGACGGCGCCCCCGGGTGGTCTTACGAGGACGTGCTGCCCTATTTCCGCAAGACGGAGCGCTGGGAAGGCGGCGCGAGCATCCTACCGCGGCGGCGTCGGGGCCGCTGGCCGTGCAGAGCCTGCCGCTACCAGGACCCGTTGATCGACGCGTTCGCCGAAGCCGGCAGGACGGCCGGACATGCCTGGACCGACGACTACAACGGCGAGCAGCAGCTCGGCTTTTCGCGGCTGCAGATGACGATCGGCGAGGGCCGGCGCTGCAGCTCGGCGACCGCCTATCTGCGCCCGGCTCTGCCGCGGCCGAACCTTACGCGTCGAGGTGCGGCGCCCTGGCGCTCAAGATCGTCGATCGAGGGCGGCCGGGCGAGCGGCATCGAGTATCTGCAGGGCGGCGCCGTTCGAACGGCGCTGGCGCACGCCGCGAAGTCATCCTCTCGGGCGGGGTCATCAACACGCCGCAGCTGCTGATGCTGTCGGGTGTGGGCGACGCGAGGAGCTGCAGCGCCACGGCATCGCGGTGAAGGCCGCGCTCCCCGGCGTCGGCCGCAATCTTCAGGATCACGTATCGGTCGATCCTGATGTACCACCGCCGCGAGCCCGGACCGTTCCTGTCCATGATGCGCTACGACCGCATCGGGCGTGAGCTCGCGAAAGCGTATCTGTTCGGCACCGGTTTCGCCGCGGACGTGCCCGGCGGCGGCGTTGCGTTCCTCAAGAGCCGCGCCGATCTCGCCGAACCGGACATCCAGCTGTTGCTGACGGCGGCGCCGCTCGGGGCGTGGCCCTACCTGCGCCCGTTCAAGGCGCCGTTCAAGGATGGCTTCGCCTGCCGCATCGTGATGCTGCATCCGGAAAGCCGCGGGCGAGGTGACGCTGCAAGTCGCGCGGATCCGTCGGCTCACCCGCGCATATCTGCAACGATTCCTCGGCACCGAGGCGGACTGGCAGGCGGTGCGCGCCGGCGTGGGCCTGGCGCGCGAACTGGCGGCGCAGCCGTCGATGCAGCGCTTCATCGCGCGGGAGTTCCTGCCGGGCGACGACAAGCGCTCGGCGGCGCGACATCGATGCGCATATCCGCAACACCGCCATCACCGTCCATCACCCGGCCGGCACCTGCAGGATGGGCCCGGACACGGACGAGCTGGCGGTGGTCGACACCGAGCTCAAGCTGCGAGGAGTCGACGGGTTGCGCATTGTCGACGCCTCGGTCATGCCGGACCTGCCGAGCGGCAACATCAATGCCGCGGTGATGATGATCGCCGAGAAGGCGGCGGAGCTCATACGAGCATGAACTTCGACGTGCTCATCGTGGGAGCGGGCTCTGCGGGCTGTGTGCTGGCCGCACGGCTGAGCGAGAACCCGGCGCTGTCGGTGGGGATCCTCGAGGCCGGCGGCCCCGCGACCGATCCCGACATCGCCATTCCGCAGAAATGGCCGCTCCTGCCCGGTCGCGACTACGACTGGGCCTACCGCACCACGCCCCAGCCGCGAACGGCCGGGCGCATACACGATTGGCCCCGCGGGCGCATCATCGGCGGATCGAGTTGTCTGCACGCCATGGGCCATATGCGCGGAGCGCGGGAGGATTTCGACGCGTGGGCCGAGGCCACGGGATCGCGGCGCTGGTCGTACGACGGGCTGCTGCCGGGATTTCGCCGGATGGAGAGTTTCTCGGGAGGCGCCTCCGAACAGCATGGCGGGGATGGACCTTTGACGGTGATGCTGCCGGACGCGGACTTGAGTCCGGTGGTCCGGGCGTACCTGGCCGCCGGGCGCGCCGCAGGCATTCCCTGGCTCGGCGATCACAACACCGGCGTGATGCTGGGGCTCGCGCCAAACTCGCTCACCATCCGTGCCGGCCGGCGGGTCACGACGGCCGATGCCTACCTCGATCCCGTGCGTGCGCGCACCAATCTGACCGTGCTCCCCCATGCGCGGGTGCACGAGCTCGTGCTGTCGGGCACGCGGGTCACCGGCGTGAGCGCGCGCATCGACGGACGGCCGACGACGGTGTCGGCGGGATTGATCATCTTGTGCGCCGGCGCCATCGACTCCACGCTGCTCCTGCTGCGCAGCGGCATCGGGCCCGCCGAGAGCCTGAGGCGCGCGGGCGTCGAGTGCCGGGTGGATCATCCGGGTGTCGGGGAGAACTTGCACGATCACTTGTTGACCGCCGGGAACGTCTACCGCACCAAGAAGACCCTGCCGCCCTCGCGCCTGCAGCATTCTGAATCCATGACCTATCTCGATTCGGGCGATCTGTCACGCACCGCCGGCGTGCCGGACGTGGTGGTGGGCTGCGTCGCGGCGCCCGTGGTGACCGAATGCTTCGAGCGCCCCGAGAGCGGTACCGCCTTCACGCTGCTCTCGGGGGTGACGCATCCGACCAGCCGCGGCCGCATCACGTTGAGCGGACCCGGCGTGGACGACGCGCCGCTCATCGATCCCGCGTACCTAACCACCGAGCACGACCGAAGGCTCGTGCGGCGGGCACTCGATCTCGCCCGCATGATCGGCCGTCAATCCGCGCTCGATGAGTGGCGGGGGGAGGAGATCTATCCGGGCATCGATTGCAGGAGCGATGCCGATATCGATGCGTTCCTGCAGCGCGCGGTCTGGACCCATCATCACCCGGTGGGCACCTGTCGCATGGGCTCCGAGCCCGGCAGCGTGGTGGATGCGGATCTGAAGCTGCACGGCTTCGAAGGTCTGCACGTGGTCGACGCGTCGGTGATACCCAGCCTCACCTCGGGGCCGGTGCATGCGGCCGTGCTCGCGATCGCCGAGACGTTCGCGGCCGAGATCGCCGGGCCGGCGCTCGCGTAGCCGCATTTCCGGGACGGCTCGGCGAGCGATGCGCAGGTCGACGGGTTTGCGCAAGTGTGACGTCCGTCATGCGTCGTGCGCATGATTCAGGGCGCGCCGTACTACCGCGGGACGGTGAATGCATTAGGATTTCCCGATGATGAACGCACCCGACAAACCACGATGCGAGGCCTGCCGCACGGAGGTGGCGGTTCCGGAGTTCACGATGGCGTTTCAGCCCATCGTCGACGTCGACTCGGACACCGTCTATGCCTATGAGGCGTTGGTCCGTCCCGCCGTCGGCGGCACGGCCGCCGACGTGCTGGGACAGATCAACGAGCAGAATCGCTATGCCTTCGACCAGAGCTGCCGCGTCAAGGCGATCGAGCTCGCGGCCCAACTCGGCGTGCGGAGCCTGCTCAGCATCAATTTCCTGCCCAATGCGGTGTATCAGCCCGCCGCCTGTCTCAGGAAGACATTGGAGGCCGCGGAGCGGGTCGGATTCCCGCTGCACCATCTGATGTTCGAAGTGACGGAGGCGGAGCCGTCGCGCGATGTCGGGCATCTGAAGGCGATTTTCACGGAGTACAAGCGTCACGGCATGATCACGGCGATCGACGATTTCGGCGCGGGACACAACGGCCTCAACATGCTGGCCGACTTCGTCCCCGACGTGGTCAAGATCGACATGGCGTTGACCCGGGACATTCATAAAGACCGGGTACGCCGTGCCATCATCGCCTCGGTCCTGTCGCTCTGCCGGGAACTGCATATCTCGGTGATTGCGGAGGGCGTCGAGAGCATGGAGGAAGCCGTGGTGCTGCGCGATGTGGGCGTGCGTCTGTTCCAGGGCTACCTGCTGGCGAAGCCCGCGCTGGAGCGCTTGCCGCCGATTGCACCCGGCCTGTCGGAGCGGATTCGAGCTTCGCACGAGTCTTCCCTTCTCGAGCGCCGCGAAACCGCCTTGGGGCGCCGCGCCTAGACAGGATCGCCTGGTTGCGAAGGCCCGGACCCGCGGGTCAGAATGCTCACGACCCATGAGCATACCGAGCGAGACATCCCCGCGAACTCCGCCCCTGACGGGCGCCCTGAACTTCCGCGATATGGGCGGATATCCGACCGCGAGCGGCGGGACGACGCGCTGGGAGTGCCTGTATCGATCGGGCACCGCGCACGCATTGACCGACGCGGATCTCGCGTGGCTCACCGGCCGGGGCATTCGATTCGCATACGACCTGCGCTCGGACAGCGAACGGCAGCATCAACCGAATCGGCTGCGGGACATGGCCGATCTCAGCTATCGGTTCGTGAATCACGACCGGATCACCGGAGACATCGCGAGGTCGCTGCGCGCCGCGGGGGCGGGAAGCGAGGACACGCGTCGAACGATGCTGGCGTTCTACCGCGCGCTTCCGTACGCGTTCAAGGATTCCTATCGGGCTCTGTTGATGCATCTGGCCGATGGCGACCTGCCCCTGGTGTTCAACTGCAGCGTCGGCAAGGACAGGACCGGGGTCGCGGCGGCATTGATCCTGAGTATTCTCGAGGTCCCGCCTTCCGCGATCCTCGAGGACTATCTTCTGACCGAGCAGTATTTCGAGCGCAGCTGCGATATGTTCGTCGACGAGTATCAGAGCCTCTTCGAGGGCGTTCCACGCGAGGTGTGGGAGCCTTTGATGAGGGCGGATGCGGATTATCTTCAGGCGATGCTCGAGCGGCTGCAGGCGGAGCACGGATCAGTCGTCAACTATGTTCGGAACGAGCTGGGTGTTACCGAGGCGCAGATCGCGCGCATCCGGGCAAATCTGGTCGATTAGTGGTCTGGGTAATCAGCCGTCGCGCGTCCGGCCGCCTTTGGCGGGCCCGCCAAAGCTCTCGAGATTGCGGCCGATCATATCCATGTGGCGACCCAAACGATCGTCGCCGGCCGAATGGGTGCTGTCCACCAGCCGCTTCAACAGCGCTTTAAGCAGGGCTCCCTGCGGCCCGAGCTGTATTTCCGCTTCCGCCTCCGCGGCCCTGGTTCTGGCAATCATCGACAGGCAGTATTCCCGCCCCGCGAGGCGCGCCATGGCGGGTGACGCTGATCGCGCGCGGGCGTGCCGGTCAGCCAGCGCGGCGCCTGGCCTTCTTCGCGGCCTTGGATTTCTTCGCAGGTTTCTTCGACTTGGCAGCCGTGTTGAGCGCAATCGCTTGGCGAAAGAGCGCCTTGAAGGCGGCCCCGTCGAGCTCTTCGCCTTCGTGGATGTCGATTGCGCGGCGTACGTTTCCGTCGAGACTCGAGTTGAAGAGCCGGGCGGGATCCTTCAGTGACGCGCCCTTCGCGAAGGTGAGCTTCACGACGCTCTTGTAGGACTCGCCCGTGCAGACGATGCCGTCATGCGACCAAACCGGAGTACCTCTCCACTTCCACTCCTCGACGACCTCGGGGTCCGCGTCCTGGATGAGCTTGCGCATTCTGCGCAAGCTCTCCCCGCGCCAATCCCCAAGCTCGGCGATCCGCTTCGAGATGAGCTCCGATGCAGACTGGTTCTTGCTCATAGTGCCCTCGTGGAGTGCAGTGCCGCTCTCAAACAATCCGGATCAATGCGGCACTGAGCGCCCCAAGATAGCAGCTGACCGCGCCATTGGACGGGCTGCTTGCGCAGGATCGCTCTACGGTAGTGAAATCAACGGCATGACCACGTACATCGCATTGCTACGAGCCGTGAATGTCGGCGGTACCGGCAAACTTTCGATGGCTGACTTGAAGGCGCTGTGCGCGCAACTCGGATTCGCAAGGATCGAGACCTACATCGCAAGCGGGAATGTGGTTTTCGATACCGATCTCGCGGCCGGCGAAGTACGGGCGTTGTTGGAGAAGGGATTGCTTGGCGTGGCCGGGAAAGGGATCGACACGTTCGTTCGGACCGCCTCGGAAATGCGAGGCGTGCTGAAGAGCAACCCTTTCAAAGACAGGGAACCCCGACTGACCTATGCATTCTTTCTCCACGACAAGCCGCGCTCCGACGCTTCGAACGATGCCCGGGGACGAGCCGGAGAGGAAATTCATCTCGGCTCGCGCGAAATCTATGTTTATTACCCCGCCGGCATGGGGCAGTCGAAATTGCGACTTCCAACCGCGGGAGCCGGCACCGCGAGAAATATGCAGACCGTCGAGAAGCTGGCCGAGATGGCCTCCGGCCGCAGAGTCAACGACCCGGCCACCAATTCCAGCGCCCCGCGAGCCGGATGAGCGCGGGCCCGACCGCCATACGGATTACGGTCGCGTCCAAGAAAACGGCGACGCCGAGCGCGAAGCCCAGAATCTTGATGAGCACGAAGTCGCCGAACACGAAGGCGCCGAAGATCATGACCATGATGGCGGCGGCGAAGGTGATGACGCGGCCCGTGCTCGCGAGCCCCTCGACCAGCGCGGCGCCGTCGGCGAGTCCCGCGCGCCGGCCGTCCGCGATCCGCGAGACGATGAACACCTCGTAGTCCATGCTCAAGCCGAAGACGATGCAAAACACCACGACGGGCAATATCGGAAAGCCGCCGTGCATGGGGCTCGAGAGTCCCACGAGGCGCGCCCCGAGGCCGTGCTGGAACACGATCGCGACGGCGCCGTAGGCCGCCGCCACGGACAGAAGGTTCAGCGCCACCGCCTTGAGGGGAATGAGGACGCTGCGAAACGCGAACGACAGGACCAGGAGCGTCGCGCAGATGACACTCACGAACACCGGAAGCAGCGCGCTCTTGATGGCATCCTCATAATCGGCGTTGAAGCCGGGCAAGCCGCCCACGTCGAGGCGGGCGCCCGCAATGCCGCTGATGCTTTGCAGATCGGCCGCGCGGATCTCCCGCACGAAGCGCACCGCGTCGGGCGCCGCCAGATCCTTGTGCGGCAACAGCCCGAGCAACACCGCGCGGCCGTCGGCGCTGACGAGGCTGCGCCGCTGCGCCTCCGGAAGGCGCTTCAAGATCTCGGGGCCGCCCAGTGGAACCGTGCTCAGGGTGGTGATCGCCCACACGTGCTGAATTCGGGGATCGCGCGCAAAGTATCTCGCCAGCCGCGAGGCCGCGCGCCAGCCGGCCTCATCCTCGATGGTGACGCCGGGCGGAAGATAGAGAACCGCCTGAACGATTTCGCCGAAGCTGCCCCGCGCCGCGCCGTCGATTTCATGCAGCACCCGCACCGAGTCGGCGCTGTCGGGAAGCCACCGGCCGCGCGGCAGATCGATGCGCAGATGCGTCGCCTGAGCGGCCAGGAGGACCAGCGGTATGCCGGCGACCGCGAGAACCCGCAAAGGATGGCGCATCACCCAGTGCGCCCAGCGGCGCCAGTGGCGGCGGGTGGCAGGCCGGCGCGAGAATCCCAGAGAACCGGCGTCGATCCACGGACCGATCCAGACGAGCAGCACCGGCAACAACGTGCTCGCGACCAGAACGGCGACCGTGGTGACGAGGAGCCCCCCCATCCCGATGGACCTGACCTCGCTCACCCGCACCATGAGCATCGCGGCAAAGCCGATCGCGACGGCGGACCCCGATACCAGCACGGTGCGGCCTCCGTGTTGCGCCGCTGCAATCACGGCGTCGGACCGCGACAAGCCCTCCTCCAGCCCATCCCGATAGCGGCTCACGATGAGAAGCGCGTAATCGATGCTCAGCCCGAGACCCACCATGCTGACGATGCTGACGACGATGAGGGAGGCGGGCCAAACACGGTTCACCGCGGCCACCGCGCCGAGCGACACCGCGACGGTCAAGGCCCCGCACAAGACGGGCAGAATGGCGGAGATCAGGCTGCGAAATGCGATCAGCAAGAGCACCAGGGTGAGCGGAAAGACCCGCCATTCCGCGGCGCGCGTCTCCTTGGCGCTGATCCGACGAAGGTCCGCATTGACGGCCGCCTCGCCGGTCCAGCCAAAGGCGAGATGCGGGTATTTCTCCGCGAGCTGCGCCTGCAACGCCGCGGTGGATGCGACGAGATGGGTCATCACGGCATCCTCGGTGCCCTTGGGCGCATTCAACCCGACGAGCAGAATCGGGCTTGCGTCCTCCCCGAGGAACATCGAATCCTGGCGGTCCAAGTACGACATGACGCCGCGCACGCCGGCAGTGGTTCGGATCCTGCCGGTGACTTGCTCGAGCAACGCCTCGCCGGCGGCCGTGCGCGGGTCGGGCGCCGAGGAAATCCTCAAAAGCGCGATCTGGGCGAACGGGGACTCGAATTGTTGCTGCAGGGCGACCTCGACGCGCGAGGATTCGCTGCCCTTCAGCCGGACGCCTGCATCGAGTTGATCATTGACGCGGGCGGCGAACGGTAATGCTGCGAGAGCGACCAGAATCCATCCCGAGGCGATCAGCCATTGCCGGCGTCGGGAGAACGGCGATTGATTCACCAGCTCGATCCCGCCTCACCGTCCGAACGAGGGTGCGAATTGCTAGCTAGAGTCATGGCCCGGATAGTAGCAAGCCCCGGGGCCTCCATGCGGCCAGAAGGAACCGCGGGCTGCGGCCGCGCTCCAAGTCGATCATGGACCATCATCGAGCCGACAAACGCGAAATGCGGACGAATGGCAAGCCGTGACGCCGCCTGAGGTCTGGGAATTGCCGCTGCCCAGGCCTGCCAGCGCGGCCGGACGCGTCGAGCTCGACACGGGCGCAACGGTGCTCACCAGCTATGCGGCCGATCGCGCGGCGGGGTTCGCGGACTTCTCGCCCGATGCGTGCCTGATCAACCGCTACGAGCCCGGTGCCAGCCGGGGTGCATCCGCTCACGGGCGAGCTGCGCTACAACCTCACGTTTCGCAAGGCGCGGTAGGCGGGCTTCGCGCGGGCCGCTCGACGAATTCGATGGTCCGGCCGTCCGGATCCACCGCGTAGCACACTTTAACGCCATCCCAAGACGATCCCGGCTCCTGCAAGGTGACCGGAAGCGAACAATCCAGAGCGCCCGCACCCAGAGCGCGAAGGCGCGTCGCGTCCACATCGCCGACGGTGAACGCGATATGGCTGTGTCCCGCATCGAACCGCCGCTGCACGAGCACCTGACGGTTCGGAACGACGTATTGAAGGAGTTCGAGCAGGTCGCCAGAGGGGAGTTTCAAGTCCGCGGTATGGATCACCGCGCCCGGAACTCCCGTCAGCGTCTCCACTTCGGAGCCGCTGATCACGCCGCGTTCCTGCACCATGCAGCCGAGCACCGAGCCGTAGAAGCGGATGGAACGGTCGAGGTCGCCCACCGTCAAGCCTGCATGATCGATGCCGCTCATCACGCGGTCCTCCCCCGAAGAGGCAGATCGCGCGCGAATACTTCCTCGATCGTTTCACGCCGCTTGATGAGGGTGCTCCGGCTGCCGGTGACGAGGACCGTCGGGGGACGCGTGAGGGCGTTGAAGTTCGAGGCCGCGGCGTCCTGGTATGCGCCGGTGTCGAGGAATGCGATCACATCCCCGTTTTCGGTGGGGGGCGCTTCGACATTCTGAGCAAGGAGGTCGAAGTTGCACGACTGTCCTACGATCTCGACGCGCTCCTCGCAGGGAGCATCGACGCGCGATGCGAACAGCGGCCTGAAATAGGCGTGTTCCATGAAAAGATCCGCCAGGAACATCTCGCTGGTATCGACCTCGACCCAGGTCCGGCCAACCGGCCGGAGCTGTCTCTTCACGTGGCATACGCGGCTCAAATGAATGCCCGTGTCGGCCAACAATGCCCGCCCCGGCTCGATTTGAAGGATCACGCCGGCAGGATCCACGCCCCCCGCACGCAGCGCCTCGAGAAGGGCTGCGCACGTCCTCTCTGCATAGCGTTCGAGCGGCGCAGCCGCGGCCCCCGAGGGATGGGTCGGGTCGCGCGGCGATGGAAAGCCGCCTCCGATGTCGATCTCGAGGGGGCGCCATGGCGCCCAAGCGGCGGTGAGCTGCGCGACCACCGATCCGAACGTCCGCGCCATCCCCTCCCACACGGCGGGGTCCGCGCTGTGCCGGCCCAAGTGGGTCATGAGGCCCGTAAGCCTGAGACGAGGGTGCTGTATGGCCCGGCGGCCAAGGCGCACTGCCTCGCCGATTTCGATCCCTGGCTTGTAGATGTTGGCAGCATCGCGAATCGTCATGGCAGGAAAGAAATCGGATGGGGTGGTGAGCTCCACATAGTCCGGGCGCACACGCAGCCGCACGTCGGCAGTTTTCTGCTGCCGCTCGGCCGCAGCGATCACGAGCTCCAGCTCCTGTGCGCTGTCGAGAGTGATCCGGGCCCCGATCGAGACTGCGAGCTCGATCAGCGGCGCACTTTTCGCCGATCCATTGACCGATATTTTCGGGCCGGGAACGCCGGCCCACAGCGCAGCTTGAAGCTCGCCGTGTCCGAACACATCACAGCCCAAGCCCTCATCGTTCAGGATCTGTCGAACGGCAATCGCGTAGTTCGCCTTGAGCGAGGGCAGCAATTCCACCGGCCCCACGTCCCAGCAACGCTCGAATGCGGCGCGCAGCCGGCGGCTGTTCGCACGCAACTGCGCCTCCGAGACGACGTACAGGGGCGTGCCGTACTCCGCCGCGAGGGCGACGGTATCGCACTCTTCGATCCATAGGTGGCCGTTGGCCCGCGACAACACGGCATCGATGCGGCGTGGAGCCTCCGATGCCGCGGATTTCGCGGATTCCGGAGATGTTGATTGCATGGATGTCGAGGGTAGCATCCGGGCCCTAGTCCGACCCGCCGGCCGGTTCCAGCACCGCAACCGCTTCGATCGATTGGCGATGCACGACGGCATAGATAGCGGCCGCCAGCGCCGTGGTGGATCCGGCCAGGAGCAAGACGGCGGTGTACCCCTTCCCGAGGCCGAGTAACAAGCCCGCCGCCGCCGGCCCGGCCGCGAGTGCCGCCCCCTGTGCCGCCGGCACCAACGCGGCGGCTCGGCCCGAGGGGTCCACGACGGCGAGCGTCCCCAGCTGAAAGATGTCGATGAAGTTCCAGCACAGCTGCAAGACCGCCAAATTGACGACGAACATGAGTGCCGTGGGAAACAAGCCGTGAACGAGCAGCGTCGCGGCCAAAAGCGCGAGCGCGCCGAGCAATGCGCGCGACTGGCCGAACCTATGACCGACCATGCGGGCGCTCATGCAGGCCAAAGCGCTCAAGAACACGCCCGCCGTCAACAGCCAATGAACCCGCTCGATCGAGATGCCAAACTCGATTCCCATGCGTTCAGCATAAGCCCAATAACTGCCGATGGTCACATAGAAGAGCGCCACGGCCAAGAGGCAGAGCGCGGGCAGCAGCGGCACGCGTCCGAGGAGAATACGGCGCGGATTGGCGCCGGGGGTGGCACGCCCGGCGGCGCGCGGCGCAGCGAGCGCTGTGGCACCGGCCGAGGCGCACGGCGGCGCAGGTCGCGCGGCTCTCACGTCGCGATGCGGTAACAAGGGCGCGACGGCCACGCTCGCGAACAGCAATCCTGCGATCGCGTCGAAAATGGCCGCCGGGCCGCCCGCCTGGTTCAACAGCGGGAAGACCACCAGCACCAGCGCATTCGCCAGAACCTGGAGAAGAATCAAACATGAAAACGCGCGCACCGGATCGGAATATCGAGACAGCAGCGTCAACGAGGAGGCGTAGGTGGCACCTGAGCCTAGACCTGCGCCAAAACGAAACACGCACAGCAGCAGGATGCCGTGAAATGGGGCGCACGCCAGATTGCAGAGGGCACTCAACGTCAGCGCCCCGCCCACATACCAGCGCCAATCGAGACGATGCGCGAGAAGCGACGTTGCGGTCGACCCGGCGAGCAGCCCGGCGAGATCGACCGAAGTGACGTATCCGGCATACGCCCCCGAGTAATTCCATCCATCCTGAAGCGCACCGACAATGATCGGCATGCCCAGAATTGGTGCAACGCTTCCGATCGCGAGCGCTATTTGAGCCCACACGAGAGCAGGTAGCCGGGGGAAAATCGTGGGCGCTCTCACTCAACTCACTATGCGCCCATCGCCTCGAGTGCGCCACTCGGTGTATCTTGCAATCACAGCGATTTGACTCCGATTAGAAAACGCAGGGGATGCCGTGAACAGAAGCTTTCTTACGCCGCTCGCGGCGCCGCTCGTCTCGTGCCTCGTGATCTTCGCGCCGATCGCCGGCGAGGCGGCGGCGGGCGGGACTCCCATGGGTAGCGAGAACGCGGATGCGCTTAATCAGCTCCAGGAGATCACGGTGACCGCGCAAAAGCGCACGGAAGACATCAAGGACATTCCGTTCAGCGTGTCGGCCATCAGCGGCGTGGAATTGCAGGAACATCACGTCGCCGATTACGACGACCTCACGCGGGCGCTCCCGGGCATCTCCTTCGAGGCGGGTCCCGGCCCGGGTCTCGACACCATCGAGATCCGCGGCGTCAGCTCGCAGTCCGGATCCGCGACCGTCGGCATCTACGTCGACGAAGTCTCGGTGACCGTCAACAACAGCCAGTACGACGGCGCCGTGCAGCCGAAGCTGTTCGATCTGGACCGCGTGGAGGTGCTGCGCGGTCCTCAGGGCACGCTCTATGGCGCGAGCTCGATGGGCGGAACGATCCGGTTCATCACCAAGCAGCCCGACCTCGACGCCTTCAGCGCCGCAGGCAGCACCGATCTGTCGGTGACCCACCACGGTGGATTCAACAACGACGAGTACGGGATCTTGAACATCCCCGTGATCAGCGGCGTGTTCGCGCTGCGCATCGGAGCGGATGTGTCGAACGAGAGCGGCTACATCGACCACTACGTGCCTACGCCGACTGGGGCGGGGGCTGGCGGCAGCGTGCTGACGCTCGGCACCAACGACAGCACGGGCGTGCTCGGCGAGCGCGGCGTCAACGACATCCGCACGCAGGTGTTCCGCGTGATCGGCAAATATGCGGCGCCGGATGACTGGACGCTCACGCCCGCCTACATGTGGCAGCGCACCGCGGCCTCCGACACCAATATTTTCTATCCGGACATCGGGCTCTATGACCAGGACAAGCGGGTGGCGGAGCCTTCCAACGACATCTGGAGCCTGCCGAGCTTGACGATCACCAAGAGCTTCGGCTGGGCGGACCTCACGTCCATCACGAGCTACTTCAAGCGCGATTTTCGCCGGGTGACGGACGGTACGCTCTACAACTCGAATATTTTCGCGAACGACTATGTGGTCGGCGGCCTCTCCGCGTCCGGCCCGCCCACACCTCCCGCCTCCGGGGCGCAGCTCTACGCGACCCAAACCGTACTCGGCTTCCTGCCGTCGCCCGCGAATTACGACGCGCGCACCGAGCAGTTCTCGCAGGAAATTCGATTGAGCTCCAAGAACACGTCCATCGCCGGCATCGCGACGACCTGGACGGCCGGCCTCTATTTTAACAACCAGCACCGCCGGTTCCTGGACGACGAATATATCCCCGGGCTTCAAGCGCAGTTTCTGAAGATCTTCGGCTACGGCATCGGTTCGGCCGAATCCGTGGTGGGGCCCACTTACTATCCCGCCACCGCCGCCTTCCCCGCGGAATCGTTCGCCAATGACCTCATTTATTTCGGCCACACCTATCCGGTGCAACGCCAAATTGCGCCGTTCGGCGAGTTGGGGATCGAGATCACCCCGCAACTGAAGGCCGCGGTCGGCGTGCGTTACGTCTCCGCGAAATCCTCGGAGGTCACCGACAGCGGTGGCTTTTACGCGTATGGGCTGCCGGCCGAATACCCCGTCAACGCGAAATACAGCGCCACCACGCCCAAGTTTTCGTTGGAATACGCGGTCAACGAATCGAGCAATGTGTACGCCACCATCGCCAAGGGATTCCGCCTGGGCGGCCCGACCGGCCCCGATCCTGCGTACCAGCCCAATGGGCCGCCGCCCGCCACTGCGGGACCGTGCGATTCCGACTATCAGTCTTACGGGCTGACGGGCGCGCCCAAGGAATTTCAATCCGATTGGCTGTGGAGCTATGAGGTCGGCAGCAAAGGGCGCTACTTCAACAACAGGCTGTCCATCGACGCGGCCGTGTATACGATCAATTGGTCGAACATCCAGCAGACGATCAATCTGCCGACCTGCGGGTATCTATTCACGACCAACGTAGGTGACGCCAAAATTTACGGCAGCGAACTCGAGCTGCGCGCGCTCGTGACTTCGGGCCTCACGCTGTCGCTGAACGCGGGCTCGACGCATGCCTATATCTCATCGGTCAGCACCGAGGGCTCGGGCATCGTCTCCGTGGGCGAGGCGGTGCTCGGCGTGCCCGCATACACCGTGACGCCCAGCATCGACTTCGACACGCCGTTCGGCGATGGGATGACGTGGTTCGCGCGGGCCGATTTCCCCTATACGGGCCGCTCGCGCGGGTACTTCGACAGCAGCGGCTTGACCCACCTGTTCCAGCCGGCGTATGGGATCTTGAACATGAGCGCCGGCGTCACGCGAAACGGACTCTCATTGAGCCTCTATGCCAAGAACCTGCTGAACTGGAAGAACATCATCCAGTACCCGTCGGTGAACTCGGTGCAGGAGGGCTACACGGTGCGGCCGATGACGGTCGGGCTCATGGCGACATTTCAAATGTAGCCGAGACGCGCCGATTCGCGCCTTGACCCCGCGTTGCAGTAGCATAGCCGGCAACGACATCTTTGGGGGACGCGATATGGTCAGATACGGAGTCGGTGCGCTCGTCACCGCAGCGGCGATTGCATGGGTCCACCCGCTGAGCGCGCCTGCGGCGGCAGCCTCTGCCGACACGACGACTCCGGCCAAGGCGATGGTGCCGCCGGCGCCGGAGCCGGCGTTTTCCTTCGACAGCATGCCCGGCCGTCTGCCGAAGGACGTCGTGCCCGAGCGTTACGAGATCGCAGTCACACCGCATATCAAGGCGATGAGCATGACCGGACATGAGTCGGTGACGCTCAAGGTGCGCTCGGGCACCGACCGTCTGGTGTTCAATTCGCTCAACGAAACGTTGACTCGCGTGAGATTCGACGGGCAGCCGGTCAAGAGTGTCGCCTCCGACGACGAGCATCAGCTGACGACGGTGCGTCTTGCCCACCCGGCGAGCGTCGGATCGCATCGGCTGACGTTCGATTACAGCGGCAAGATCGAAACGCGGCCTCAAGGGTTGTTCCTGCAGCCCTACGCGTATCCGGGCGGCGCTACCGGACAGATGCTCGCCACCCAGATGGAATCCACGGATGCGAGACGCATGTTCCCGTGTTGGGACGAGCCGGCTTTCCGCGCGGTGTTCGAGCTGACCGTCACGGTGCCGAGCGGCTGGGCGGCGCTGTCGAACATGCCGGTCTCCCAGCGCACCGTTCACGGTTCTCTCGAGACCGTACGCTTCGAGCCCACGCCGAAGATGCCCTCCTATCTGGTCGCGTTCGTCGGCGGGGACCTCGGCCATCTCAGCGCAGAGAGCGGCGCGACGAAACTTGGCGTATGGGCGGTGCGCGGTCAGGAAGAAAACGGCCGCTTCGCGCTCGCCAATGCGGCGCAAATCCTTGCGGACTACAACGACTACTTCGGATACACTTTTCCGCTCCCCAAGCTCGATTCGATCTCCATCCCCGGCGGCTTCTCGGGCGCGATGGAAAACTGGGGTGCGATCACTTATATGGAGGAGCTGCTGATGCTGCCGCCCTCCAGCACTCTGTCCCAGGAGCAGCAAATCTATTCCACACAGGCGCACGAAATGGCGCATCAGTGGAATGGCGACCTCGTGACCATGGGCTGGTGGGATGATCTCTGGCTCAACGAAAGCTTCGCCTCGTGGATGGCGGCGAAAGAGACCGCCTTGCGCAACCCGAGCTGGCAGTGGTGGGAACAGGAAGACAGCGAGAAGGAAAGCGCGATGCGCGCCGATGCGCAGCCAAAATCCCAGCCGATCCAGCAGCACGTGACCGACGAGCTGCAGGCGTCCAATGCCTTCGATCCCTCGATCACCTACAACAAGGGCCAATCGATCCTTCGCATGTTGGAGGCGTACCTCGGGCCGGACCAGTTCCGCGACGGCATCCGGCGCTACATGAAGGCTCATGCGTTCTCCAATGCGACGACCACCGACTTGTGGACGGCGCTATCGGCCGCGACCGGCAAGGATGTCGAGCGGATCGCCGGCGATTGGACCCGTCTCCCGGGCTTTCCTCTGGTGCATGTCGATGCGACGTGCGCCGCCGACGGCGCACGCACGCTGCACCTCACGCAGACGCGCTTCCTGTCGGAAGGCAGCTCGGCGGAGGCGAGTCATTGGAGCATCCCCTTGGTGTTGCGCATCGGCAGCCACGGTCAACCGCAGGCGCGGCTCTCGAGCGGCGATGCGGTCGCCGCCGGCACGTGCACCGACCCGCTCAGCGTCAATGCCGATGCGATCGGGTATTACCGGGTCCAATACGATGCGGCAACGCTCAAGACGAACACCGCACACTTCGGCGAGCTGCCGAACGGCGACCGCATCGCGCTGCTCGACGATCAGTGGGCCTTGGTGCTCGCGCAGGCGCAGCCTCTCGACAGCTACCTGGCGCTCGCCTCCCGCATGGGCGCGGACCTCGATACGCGCGCGTGGCAGCAGATCAGCGCGGCGCTCGGCACGATCGAATACGACGAGCGCGGCAGCCCCGGCCACGAGGCCTTCACGATGTATGCACGCTCGATCCTCGCACCGGCCTTTGCGGCGCTCGGTTGGGATGCGAAGCCGGGCCAGACGCCGGATCAAGAGGAGCTGCGGCGCACGCTGATCTCGGAGCTCGGCTCGTGGGGAGACGCGGAGGTGATCCGCGGCGCCCGACAGCGATTCGACGCGTTCCTGAAGGATCCGGCGTCCCTGCCGGCGAGCGATCAGCCGCCGATTCTCGCGGTGGTCGCCTATCAGGCGGACGCCGATACGTTCGAGCAGCTCCACCAGCTCGCGCGCGGCGCGAAGAACCTGTCCGAGATCGAGCGCTTCTACATCGCACTCGCCCAGGTCAGGGATCCGCAGCTGGCCGAGAAGGTGGGAGAGATCATCTTTTCATCCGAGATCCCGCCGCAGGCGGTGCAAGCCCGCATCGACATGGTCGTCGCGCTCACCCATGAGCATCCCGAGCTCGGGTGGCGCTTGTTCTCGGCGCACGCGCATGAATTGCTGGTGTCACAAGGCACCTTCGAGCCGCTGATGGAAGCCCAGTACGTGCCGCAGATGTTCTGGAACAGCGCGCCGCTCGATCAGATCGAGGCCTGGGTACGCAGCAAGGTTCCGGCGGAGATGGCGCCCGAAGTCGCGCGCGGGATGGCCGGGGCGCGGCTCAGGGTCAGCCAGAAGGAACTCCTGGTGCGGGAGGCGGACAAGCTGGCGCGGCCGAAATCGTAGGCCGCCTCTCGAGCCTCGAGGCGGCCTACGGCAGCGTAAACACGGACTTGGGATCGATTAGGGTTTGCCTTGCGACGATTGGGTTAAGGTACGGCGCCCCAATCGCGTAAAGCGGCAATCCTCCCGTACCGCTCTGCTTTGCCGAAGTAGCGGTCGTCTGCTGTCACCAACAGTGCGTCTTCGTGCTCAAGCGCGACGGCGTGATACAGCGCGTCAAACAGATGATGGTGGGTCTCGATCGCAAGGGTAGCTGCCCGTCGGATGACGGTCGGATCATCGGTCGTTGGAAACTCCAGCGCGGAGAGCATTTCGACATCATTGACCGCTGTCTGTGGCGTGAGGCGGGCTGCCACCGCCGCTATTTCGGCCAACCAATGCACCGGCTGCAGGACCTCCAATCTGCCAAGTACGACGGACTCGACGACGGCTAACGCTTTCTCCGTGTCAGTTTCGCGGGCGGGGTCCTCAAGCAGCCATTTGAGAAGCACGCTCGCATCGAGCACGACGATCACGGTCGTTCGGCCGCTCGCGACCTGCGTACCTCCTCGCTGGTAAAGGACGGCCGCTTCCGACGCGCGCCGCTCAATTGGCGGAACAACCGTTCCCGCCTAATTTGGAGTTGCCGCTCGCGCACGGCCCGTCGCATCAGCTCAGCGATGATGGCACTCTTATTTTGATCACCGAAGGCTTTGTCGAACTCCGCCTTAACTTCGTCGGGAACGCTGAAATTGACGGTTGCCATTACCAGCCTCGATTGTTGAACTCTTCAACAACGAAACTATACCCGGGCCGCTCCTGGCGTCAATGGCGATTCGCGGGCGAATCGTCAAATATTCAGGGCGTCTTCATTGTCCCCATAGCTGCAGCGAGCCCGTCGCAGTGGGCTCCGCCAGCAGGGTCTCATAGCTCGTCACGCCGACATGCCGCGTGGGAGTCAACTGCGGGTGCGCCGCGGTGATGACGATGAGTGACGCGCCCGCCGCTTCGGCGGCGGCGATGCCGGCGGGTGCGTCCTCGAACACGAGACAGTCCGAGACGGGGAATCCGAGGCGCTTCGCCGCGAGCAGGAAACCGTCGGGAGCGGGCTTGCCCCGTTGGACGTCTTCAGCGGTCACGATCACCGCCGGCAGCGGCAGGCCGGCGGCGGCGAGACGCCTCAACGCGAGGTCGCGCGTCGCGGAGGTGACGATCGACCAGCGATTGTCGGGCAACGAGCACAGAAAATCGGCAGCGCCCGCGATGGCTTCGATGCCGTCGACATCGTCGAGCTCAGCGCGGGTGATGGCGGCGGCCTCGATCTCGGGGTCGACGCCGGGAAGCGCGAGCCGGCGGATGGTGTCGACGGTCTGGACGCCGTGGATGGTCGGCAGGAACGAGGCCACGTCGAGGTGATGACGCCGCGCCCAGCGGCCCCAGATCCGCTCGGCGACCGCGATCGACGTCAGCAGCGTACCGTCCATGTCGAACAGGAAGGCGCTGAAGCGGCGCTCGGCGAATATCGATCGCCTTGCTGTTCGAGCGCCGTCGCTGCGGATCGATTTCTCCTCAAAACCTATACGATGCCCCTATGGTATAGGTTCTGCCGTACGCGCTGTACCCATAGCCCACCCCGCTCGTGCTCTGACCCACGTTTTGCCCGTTCGCCCAAGGCAACGAGGGGTTGCCGTTGAGGTACGAGCGGGCCACCGAGTCGGTGAGATTCTTGCCTTCGACGTACACCTGAAGCCCCTCATAGACGGTGAAGTGAGCGCTGGCCGTGAGCCATTGGAACGGACTCGAGATCGCGGGCCAACCCGGAACCTCCGTGCACTGCGAACAGTAGGATTGATAACTCGCGGCGTAATCCCAGTTGACGTCGGCACTGAAGCGTCCCTTGTCGTAAAAGAGCCCTGCGGACAACGTCATGGGCGGTTCCTGATTGATCGGGGGAATTTCGTTGCCACTCTGATCGAAGGTTCGGGTCCAGGTGTGCGTGTACTGGGCATGCGCCCCGAAACCATTGTCCAAAATGTGCTGCCAGGCGATCTCCACGCCGTAAAAATCACTGGTGGCGCCGTTGGCCGGCGCGTATACGGTCCATGGGAACGGTGTGCAGGGCACCTTTCCCGGGGGTCCACCCACACATTGGATCGTGCCCAAATTCACGTTGGTCTGGGTGCCCGTGTAGATGTCATCGCGGATCTTTTTGCCGAACAGCGCGAGCGTCAGTGCGGAATGCGGGTGGTAATACCATTCCGCCGAGAAATCCAGCTGATTGGCTCTGATCGGTTTGAGTCCGGCGGTGCCGTTGTAATAGAGCTGGGGCTGACCGTTGATCGCGTTATTGTACGAGGTCGGCGCGAACTGATAGAGGTCGGGGCGCGCCATGGTCGCCGCGGCGGCGGCTCGCAGCTGCAGCCGCTCCGGCACGGCCCAGTAATTGAAGTTCGCGGACGGCAGCGGGATGGTGTATTGGCCCGTGGTGTCGGAGGGCTGCGTGCTCGCGTATTGCACGTTCCAGGTCTGGGTCGAACCCACCGTGGAAGGTGTCCAAAGCGAGGTCGGGGCCGCTTCTGCGGTGGCGGCGGTCGTGTACGTGCGCACCACGCGCAAGCCTGCGTTTGCGTTCCATCGAGTGCCGGCGAACGTCAACTCGCCATACGCCGATATCGTACGTTCCGTGACATCGTAGGAATTGTATGGATTCTCCTGCGGCAGCGTCTGCGAAAAGTTGAACAGCGGCAGGCAGGCGACACCACCTTTCGGGCAACAGGGCGCAGGCGCGGGTTGGCAATAAAACGGATTGGGCTTGCCGTTCAGGCTCTTCAAGAAATTGAAGAGCTGGGCCACATTCAGTTCCGGCAGGGTCGTCGGATAGGACCCACCCGCCCCTTGCATGAAATTGGGCAGGTTCACCATGGAGATGACGTTGAAGCCCTGCGAGCCGAAGGAGTAAGGGCTGCACTGCTCCGGGCAGCCCATGGTGTTATACAAGGTTCCGTATTGGCCGGAGCCGTTGGTCCAGTCGTTGCTGATGTCCTCGCGGTTCTTGTCGCGTTCAGTCCAGCCGCTGCCGAACAGCACCTTGTCGAAGCCCCCCCAACCCACCTCATAGGCGCCATCCAGGGTGAAACCGGTGACCTTGTCGTGCACGGTGTAGCCGTTCAGGCCGTCGTAGTGGGTCGACCAGTAATCGTTGTTGTTGAGAAGTCCGGCGTTCATGAGAGCGGTGTACGAGCAGGATCCCGGGTTCGTCTTACTGGCCGTGCCTTTGGGGCAGCTCGACATGCCGAGCTGCCCCGGCGGAACGACGACATTGATGTTCGGCAAACTGTTGGGCACGTCGGCAAAATTCAATGTGTCGACCGGATAGGGCCCATTGGTCACGAGGCCGGCGGTCACGAAGGTATCGAGGCCGCCCTCCGGACGATCGGCGCGGGATTGATATCCATCGGCGGTAACGGTCCATCGATCGGTGGGTTTCCAGGTGGCGTTCAAACCGAACATCGTGGTGGTGACCACACGATCCGTGGTGTTGTTCACCATCTCCGGCTGGAAATCATTGGCCGTGACGGCGGTGACCACGCCGTTCTTGATCGTGGGGTTTGTCCACTCGGGATTGCCATTTTGGTCGGTGCCGTACGGAAAATAATACGACTCGTTGTAGCCGACCTGCGGATCGTTCAAGTGGGTCCACAGGCCGTCGGCGACCACTTTCAGATCCGAAGTTGGTCGCCACTCGAGGCTGCCGGAGAGCGCATCACGCTTCTTATCGTCGAAAATCGAGCCGAACGTGAGGCAGCAGGGAGTGGCGACCAAAGGTATCCCGCTGTTGGCCGTGAACGGATAGTAGGCGGGTCCGTAGATGTTCTGGTTATAGGCGTTGAGCGAGTCGGTGCGGGTATTGGTGTCCGAATGCACGGCGCCGAGCAAAAATCCCAGCGTTCCCCCATCGTTGGTATCCTCGACGAAGGCGGAGAATTTGCTCCCGCGCAAGTCCGACATGTCGTTGTCGTTGCCCTCGGCGTGCACCCCGCCATGAAACCCTGGATTTTCGAACGGGCTCGCGGTGCGCAAGTTGACCGTGCCGCCAATGCTGCCTTCGAGCGCCGAGGCCTGCGTCGATTTCAGCACGTCGGCTCCTGAGATGACCTCCGAGGGCAGCACGTCGAACGCCAGATCCCGGCTGTCGTCATCGGTGGCGAGAATGCGGTTGTTCAGCGTCGTGATGTTGTACTGGGGTCCCAGGCCTCGCACATTCACGTGGATGCCCTCACCGCCTGTCGTACGGTCGATGGTGATGCCCGGCAGATGTTCCAACGAGTCGGCCACGTCGGCGTCGGGGAAGCGGCCGAGTTCCTCGGCGTTGATCGAGTCGAGAACGACCGTGGCGTCCCTTTTGACGGAAAGCGATTTCTCGAGACTGGCGCGCATGCCGGTGACCACGATTTCCTGCAATTCAGGCTCGTCCGGGCCCTGGGCGGCTGGGCCTTTCGCCGCAGTTGCCGCAGTGGCGGCGGACGGCGGGCTCGTCGAGCTTGCTGTGGTGGTCGAGTTCGCGGCGGTGGTCATGGTCGGGGCGGGGTTCGGAGTTGCGTCGGAGTCGGCCGCAAACGAAGCGCCGCCCGATCCCAGACAGGTCGCGATGGCCAGGAGCAATGCGGAACGCAGGCGCATCGGCATAACAATCCCCTTTTGAGTCTTTTATTTCAGACGTTGCGCGTTGAAAGACACACGCGCACGTTAATATGGCTCCGACCTTAAACGAAACAAATATAACTTTCAATAGTGATTATTATTGCTACTTAGTTCGATTCGAGGCGGGTATAGGGTCGTCGAGCGATGTCCGATGGCTCAAAACGTATAAAAAATATATCTATTGAAATTTAGCTAAGTTTCAAATATAAGATGTTTGCGCGGTTCGGCAGTCCAGTTCGAGTCCTCTCCATAACAAGCGGTGCCGCCCTGAGCGTCGCGTGGGAAGTCCATTCCAATGAAATCGCGGTTGTGGTTGACGTATGCGCTGGTGACCACGGCGTCATGGGGCGTGTGGGGCGCGTTCGCGGGAATGCCGGCCAACCACGGCTTTCCCGAAACACTGATCTACGCGGTGTGGGCGCTGACCATGATACCGCCGGCGCTGTTTGCGCTCCGGCACGTCGGCTGGCGCCTGCAGCACGATGCGCGATCCATTTGGTACGGCGCGCTGATTGGCTTGTTGGGCGCGGGCGGACAGATGCTGCTGTTCCACGCCGTCCGGACCGGGCCTGCCTATCTGATCTTTCCGGTGATCTCGCTGTCGCCGGTGGTGACGGTGGTCCTGTCGATGGCGCTGCTGCACGAGCGCACCGGGAAACTCGGCGCACTCGGCATCGTGCTGGCGTTGTGCTCGCTGCCGCTGTTCGATTACGCGGGCGGCGCGGGAGCCGGAGCCTACGGGCAGCTGTGGTTCGTGCCGGCGCTCGGTGTGCTGGTGGCCTGGGGCGTGCAGGCCTTCTTCATGAAACTCGCCAATGCGACCATGGATGCGGAGAGCATCTTCTTTTACATGACGGTGTGGGGCCTGTTGCTGATTCCGGTGGCGCTGGCGATGACGGACTTTTCCGTTCCGATCAATTGGGGTCTGGACGGTCCGTACCTCGCGGCCGTCACGCAGATCCTGAATTCCGTGGGCGCGTTGACCTTGGTCTATGCCTTCCGCTATGGCAAGGCCATCGTCGTGTCGCCGCTGACCAACGCGGGCGCGCCGCTCATCACGGCGGTGATATCGATTCTGCTGCTCGGGACGGTGCCAACGACCACCAAAATCGTGGGAGTCGCATTGGCGCTGGTCGCGGCGGTGTTCCTGGCCATCGAGCCCGCGCCCGCGCCCGACGCAGCGGCGCCGCAGTCGAAGAACTTGAAGGAGTACGGGCGATCATGATCATACGGCGGGACACGAGCAATCGGCGCGAGCGCATCGTCGCGTTGCTGCGGGAGCAAGGCAGCGTGCAGATCCCGACGCTCGCAGAGCGGTTCCACGTCTCCACGCAGACGTTGCGCAAGGATTTGAACTTTCTCGACAAGAAGGGCATCTGCACGCGTTCCTCGGGAGGCGCGATTCTGCGGCCCGGCACCCCCCTTCCCTCCGAGGAGGCGATCGACGTCAAACGCACGCTGTTCGCCGAAGAGAAAATCCGCATCGGCCGTGCGGCGGCGAAGCTCATCAAGGACGGCGAGTCCGTGCTGCTCGACTCCGGCACCACGGCCCTGCAAGTGGCGCGGCACATCGAGGCGGCCGCAACGCTGGTGGTCGTCACCAACGACGTGAGCATCATGAATGAGCTGGTCGCCCGGGAGAACGTGCAGCTGGTATTTCTCGGCGGCACGCTCCGGCGCAAGAATTTATCCTTCTACGGCACCCAGACCGAGCGGGCGCTTCAGGACCTGCACGTCGACAAGCTGTTTTTGGCGGCCGACGGATTCGACATCGACAAGGGCGTCACCACGCATTTCGAACCCGAGGCCATCTTGAACCGCATGATGTGCCGGGCGGCCTCCGAAATCATCGTCGTGACCGACTCGTCCAAGTTCGAGCGGATTTGTCTGCACAAGATCCTCGAGCCCCAGGGCATCTCGAAACTCGTGACCGACACGGGGATTCCGGGCGAGGCCCGCGAGGCGCTGACGCGGATCGGCGTCGAGGTCATCACCGCGTGAAGGCGATCCGCGAGGTCATTGCGGAGCACAAGGCGGGGCGCGCCGTGGGGATCTATTCCGCCTGCTCCGCACATCCGCTGGTGATCGAGGCGGCGCTCGCCCACGCTCGGCGCGAGTCCGGCTCCGTATTGATCGAGGCCACCTCCAATCAGGTCAATCAGGACGGTGGCTATACGGGCATGCGCCCCGCGGATTTCAGCCGCTTCGTGCTCAAGATCGCGGCGCGGCTCGACGTGCGGCGCGAGCAGGTGCTGCTGGGCGGCGATCACCTGGGCCCGAACTGCTGGCAGGATCTGCCCGCGGAGGCGGCCATGGAGAAATCCGAGCGGCTCATCGCGGATTATGTGGACGCCGGCTTTCGCAAGATTCATCTGGATTGTTCCATGCCCTGCGCGGACGATCCGGCGCCGCTCACCGACACGGTCGTGGCGGCGCGGGCGGCGCGGCTCTGCGCGGTTGCCGAGCGGGCCTGGCAGCGCGCCGGCGGCGAACCGCCGGTGTATGTCGTGGGCACGGAGGTGCCGATCCCCGGCGGCGCCCAAGAGGCGCTCACCGAGCTGGCGTTGACCGACCCTCACGCCGCCACCGCGACCATCGACGCCCACTTCGAGGCGTATCGTTCCGCGGACCTCGAACACGTCTGGCCGCGCGTGGTCGGGCTCGTGGTGCAGCCGGGGGTGGAGTTCGATCATCACCGGGTGATCGACTTCGATGCGCCTCGAGCGGTCGAGCTCGCGCGCGTGGTCGAGACGCAACCCCACCTCGTGTACGAAGCGCATTCCACCGATTACCAGACCGAGGTCAACCTGCGCGCGTTGGTGCAGAAGCACTTTGCCATCCTGAAGGTCGGGCCGGGACTGACGTTCGCCATGCGCGAGGCGCTCTGGGCGCTGGATGCCATCGAACGCGAGTGGCTGGGCGTGGAGCAGTCTTCGCGCCTGCGCGAGAGGCTGCAGCTCGCCATGACGGCGAACCCGAAATCCTGGAACAAGTATTACTCCTCCACCGGCCGGCAGCTGGCATTGGATCAGCAATACAGTCTGAGCGATCGGATCCGCTACTACTGGCCGGTGCCGGCGGTCGAGGCGGCGCTCCAGCGCCTCCTGGCACAGCTCGACGCGAATCCGCCGCCGCTCACGCTGGTCTCCCAATATTTGCCGCTGCAGTACGAGGCGGTCCGCGCCGGGCAGCTCCGTCCGTGCGCCCGGGACCTCGTGCTGCATGCCATTCAACATGTGCTGCGGCAGTATGCTGCGGCCTGCACCGACTCCGCGAGCTGACATGACGACCCATCTGCAATTGGACGAGGCCACCCTCACCCGCTCGGGCGCACTGTGGACGGCGCGCGAGATCGCGCAACAGCCGGCGAGCTGGCTGCGGACTCAGGACCTGATCCGGGAACATGCGGAGTCGATCGCCGGCTTCCTGACGCCGCTCCTGGCCCGCACGGACCTGCGCATCATTCTCACCGGTGCGGGCAGCTCGGCGTTCATCGGCGAGTGTCTCGCACCGCTGCTGTTGCGCCACCTGGGCCGTCGCGTGGAAGCGATCGCCACCACGGACTTGCTGTCCGGCCCCACGCAGTACTTGCAGCGCGACGTGCCGACGCTCCTGGTGTCCTTCGGCCGCTCCGGCAGCAGCCCCGAGAGCGTCGCGGTGGTGGATCTCGCGGAGCGCCTGCTGCGCGAATGCCATCAGCTGGTATTCACCTGCAACGAGCAGGGGACGCTTTACCGGCGTTGCCGCGAGCGGGCGAGGAGCCTCGCGATCCTGCTGCCGCCGGAAACGCACGATCAAAGTTTTGCAATGACCTCGAGTTTCACCGCCATGATGCTGGCGGCCTCGCTGGTGTTCTGCGGCAGTGAACGCGGCAACGTGGAGCAGCTCGCGCGGGCCACGAGCGATCTCCTCGCTGAGCACAATGCGGGAATGCGCACGCTCGCGGCCGAGAACTATTCCCGCGTGGTGTATCTGGGGAGCAACGGCTTCAAGGCGCTGGCGCGCGAGGCGGCGCTCAAGCTGTTGGAGCTGACCGACGGCAAGGTGGTGGCCGCCTTCGATTCGCCGCTCGGCTTTCGCCATGGCCCGAAGACCATCGTAACCCACGATACGCTGGTGTTCGTGTTCGTTTCGAACGATCCGTACACCCGCCGTTACGATCTGGACCTGCTGCGCGAATTGCGCTCCGACGGGCTGGCCGGACGCATCATCGCCATCACGGCGCAGGCCGCGGACGTTGCGACGCAAGGCGACAGCGTGCGCGTGGCGCAATTCGCCACGGCAGGCGACGCCGAGCTGTATTTTCCCTACATCGTGTGCGGCCAGCTGTACGCATTTCATCGCGCGCTTGCGCTCGGCAATACGCCGGACCAGCCGAGCCACACCGGGACGGTCACCCGCGTGGTGCACGGCGTGACCATTCATCCATTGTGAGCGCAGCCTTGTATCTCGGCGTCGATGGCGGGGGCACCAAGACAGCCCTGGTGCTGATCGACTCCGACGGCACCATCCGTGCGACGCACATCGCGCCGGGTTCGTACTACGTGAGCATCGGCTTGGATGCGCTCGAGACGGTGCTGGCCGAGGGCGTCGGCGCCCTATTGGAGAAGGCGGCGGTCGGCCCCGAAGCGGTGGACTTCGCCTTCTTCGGCCTGCCCGCCTATGGCGAAGACAGCACGCTGCTCGGGACGCTGAGCCGGCTGCCGCAGAGCTTCCTGCGCGCCGATGCGTTCCTCTGCGGCAACGACATGGTGTGCGGCTGGGCAGGCTCGCTCCTCTGCCGCGACGGCATCAGCATCGTCGCCGGCACGGGCTCGATCTGCTACGGCGAGCGCAACGGCGCCGTCGCGCGCAGCGGCGGCTGGGGCGAATTGTTCAGTGACGAGGGGTCCGCCTATTGGATCGCCTGCCGCGGCCTGAACCTGTTCTCCCGCATGAGCGACGGCCGGCAGCCACGGGGACCCTTCTACGACCTCGTCAAGCAATCGCTGAACCTCGGCGGGGACCTCGATCTCTGCGCGCACGTGTTCTCGCGGTTGGGCGGCGATCGGGCGCATATCGCGCAGTTGAGCCAGCTGGTCACGCAGGCCGCGCGGGCCGGTGACGAGGACTGCCGCTCGATCATCGGCGATGCCGCGGCAGAGCTCGCCCTCCTGGTCGAGGCGACCCGCCGGCAGCTCGGATTCACCGCCGCAGAGCCGGTGGACGTTTCCTACTCCGGGGGCGTGTTCGAGCACGTCGGCATGCCGCTGGTGCAAGCCTTTACGTCGCGGCTCGAGCACTACAGTGCGGGCTATCGGGTCGTCGAACCCTCCTTGCCACCCGCCATCGGCGCCGCGTTGTACGCCGCGAAGCGGCATGGACAGCCGTTGTCGAGCACGGCCGTCGAGCGGCTGCGGGTGCAAAGCGCGGCGCGGCGCGGCGAGCTCGAGTCATGAGGCGCGCGGCGGCACTGCGCCGTTGGACGGCATGCGGTGGGCTGTTTCTGGCGGCGGCCGTCTGCGGCGCAGCGCCGCCATTTACCGCGGCGGATTTCGCCACGGTGGACAAGATCGACGTACATGTTCACATCAACTCGCCGGACACGGCGCTGCTCGATGAGGCGGAAGCCGACCACTTTCGGCTGCTCACCATCAACGTCGATTATCCGGACTTCCCGCCGCTGCCCGAGCAGTCGCGGATCGCGCAAGCGCTGGTGGCGAATCATCCCGCGACGGTCGCCTATGCGGCGTCTTTCTCGATGCAAGGCTGGGACCGGCCGGATTGGCAACAGCAGGTGATCCGCCAGCTCGACGAGGCATTCGCCGCCGGCGCCGTCGGCGTCAAGGTCTGGAAGAACATCGGCATGGAGTTTCGCGACTCGCACGGCCGTCTGGTCATGATCGACGATGCGAAATTCGATCCGGTGTTCGACTTCATCCGGGAGCGGCATCGAGTGTTGATCGGCCATCAAGGAGAGCCGCACAACTGCTGGCTGCCCATCGACCAGATGACCGTGAACAACGACAAGGAATATTTTCGCGAGCATCCGCAGTACCACATGTATCTGCATCCGGAATTGCCGTCCTACGAGGATCAGATGGCCGCGCGCGACCGGATGCTCGCGAAGAATCCGCAACTCAAGTTCATGGGCGCGCACCTCGCCAGCCTCGAATGGAGCGTGGATCGGCTGGCCGCCTTCCTGGACCGGTACCCCAACACGGTGGTCGATCTGGCCGCGCGCATGGGCCAGGTGCAGTATCAATCCAACCGCGAGCGCGTCAAGGTGCGTCGTTTCTTCGTCCGCTACCAGGATCGGTTGCTGTATGGCAGCGATCTGAGCCAAGACCCCGGTGGCGATCCGCGGGAGCTGCGGCGCGCGGCGCACGACATGTGGCTCCGTGATTGGAAGTACCTCGCCACCGACCTCACCTTCGGTGTTCCCGAGCTGGATGCACCCGTGCACGGGGTGGGCTTGCCCCGGAGCGTCGTGCAAAAGATCTATAGCAGCAACGCAGAGCGATGGTTCGGAAACGCGTGGCAAGGCCACGCGTGGCATGGCTCCCGTCCCGCCGCACAGGAGTCGAAACAATGAGTTCTCGGTCGAGAGGCTGGATGGGCCGGGTGGTCGCGGGAGGGGTGGCGTTGACCGGGGCGCTCGACGCATCCATGGCCGCGGCGAACGAGCGGGCACCCGTGTCTCCCGCCCGCATGCAGGTGCTGGGTTCGCTGCACGGTATGGCGTCGTCCGTCACCCTTTACGCGAACGGTGACTACGCCATTGCCTCGCCCGGGATGGGCGCAACGGTGATTCGCTCGGACGTGGAGGCGGACGTTGACGCCCGAGTTCTCAAATCGTCGGCGTATCCGCAACACATCCTGGCGCAAGCCGAGTTCCAGGACGAGTTCGGCAGCGGCTCCCTTCTGACCGTCACCCACACGGGCCTTGCAGGCACGCCGGATCTCGTGTGCACATTGCGGCTGTACCGCGATCAGGCGTGGGGCGACATCGCGGTCCACCTGCTCAACACGACCGACCACGCGCTCTCGGTGCAGGCGATACGGACGGTGCATGCCTCGGATGCTCCCGTCATCGATCTGGGGGGCGCGGTGTCCGCCGACCGCATTCTGTCCGATAGCTACAGCGAGGACCGGCCTCAGCTCGCGATCCGTGAGCTCGGCGACGCCCGCCACGGCGCGCATCGCGCCGTCGGCAGCCAGCTGATCTTCAACCGCCGCAGCGGCGAAAGCCTGTTTCTGGGCGCGCTCACGTCGGACCGGCTGCTGACGATCTTTCACCTGCAGGAGCGGGGAACCGGCAGCGGCGCGCGCGTGCTCGGATATGAAGCGGTCTCGACGGGCACGACCGAAATCATGAAGGGCGAGTCGCTCAAGGAATCGCCGGCGAGCGAGCAAGTGACGTTGAGCCTGCGCGTGGATCCCGGCGCCCGCCTCTCGTCCGAACGGCTCATGTTCGCCGTGGGCACGGACTACCATGCGCAGCTCGAGCACTATGGCCGGGCAGTCGGGCTCCTTCACAAGGCGCGCGTCCAGGCCCCCACTCCCATGGGATGGTGGAGTTGGACCGCGTATTACTTCGGGATCAATCAGGGAACCGCCAGCACCAACGCGGACTGGCTGGCTGAGAACCTCAGCCAACTGGGATTTCGCTACTACCAGATCGATGAGGGCTACCAATATGCGCGCGGCGAGTACACGACCGCCGACGCCCGTCTCTTTCCACGCGGCATCGGCTACATGGCGGACCTCGTACGCCATGACGGCCTGACCTTCGGGCTGTGGACGGCGCCATTCGAGGTGTCGGAGCGAGCGTGGGTGTTCCAACAGCATCCGGAATGGCTGCTGCACAACGCCCAAGGCGAACTCATTCACATCGGCTACGTCACCGACAAGCAAGATGCGCTGTATGTCCTCGACACCACCCACCCGGGCGCGCAGCAATATTTGCGGCAGACCTACAGCAAGCTCCACGACTGGGGCGTGCGCTTCATCAAGATGGATTTCATGGACGACACCGCGGTCGAGGGCGCCTACAACCGCCCCGGCACCACGGCGTTGGAGGCGCAACGGATTGGTCTGAAGATCATCCGCGAGGCGGTGGGCGAAGACGTCGTGCTCGACAAGGACGGCAGCCCCATGCTGAACCCGGTGGGAATCGTGGATGCGGGCCGCATCTCCCAGGACACCGGGCACACCTTCGATGCCAGCCGGGACGCGGCCTCGGGCATCGCGGCGCGCTACTACATGAACCGCAATTATTTCATTGCGGACCCGGATGCGTTCACCGTGTCGACGCAGACGGTGGATGACCAATCCTGGCACGGCGGCCAGCGCCCGCTCACGATGGACGAGGCGAAAGTGTCCATCGCACTCGCGGCGGTTTCAGGCGGCATGTTCGAGATCGGCGACGACCTGCCCACCTTGGGCGCCGCCGCCGAACGCGTGGCGCTGGTCAAGAATGCGGACCTCATCGATATGGCTCGCCTCGGCCGCTCCTCCGTGCCCATGGATTTGATGACCTATACGGAACAGGACCGGCAACCCGGCATCTTTTTGCTGAAGGAAAGCGGGCGACAGTCCGTGCTGACGGTGTTCAACTGGAGCGACGGGGAACGGGCGCGGTCGATCGATCTCGTGGCCTTGGGGCTGAAGGAGCCGTCGAAATATCGAATAGTCGAGGTATTCGGCGAATCGTTGGGCAAGCCGGTCGGCGAGCAGTTCGGCAAGCCCAACTGCTGCGCGAATTCCGGGCGCACGCTCGAGCTCACGCAAAAACCTCACTCGGTGCGCGTGCTCAAGCTGGTCGATGAGTCCGTACCGCTGGTGGAACCTCGAGTCGAGATACGCTCCGCGGCGAGCGCCAAAGCCGGCGACAGCGTGACCTTCAGTGCCTTGCCCTCATCATCCGGCGCAGCGCCCGTGCTCGCCTGTCACTGGGATTTCGGCGACGGGTCGAGCTCGGATGGCATGACTGTCACGCATACCTTCACTCATGCGGGCGAATACGCCGTGCGGGTGACGGCCACGGGATTGGGCGCGACCACGAGTCAACAGACCCTCACCGTCCCGGTATCCGGAGAGGTTTCGACGCAGTTCGACCCGGCGCGCAAGCTCCGGCCGGAGTGAGCATGACCCTCGGCCCGATCGATGCTAGCGGCCGCCGACGCCCGAGACCGTTCGGCCGCCATAGCTCGCCGATCGCGTGCGCTCAGCCTCGATAAATTCGGCGAGCGACGGTCCTTCGACGGTCGCCTCCAAGGCGCGAGCCCGTCGATCCAGACGCCGAATCGCGGCCAGGGTTTCACTGCGACCGAGCTTTGCATGGCTGATGGCGCGCTTCAGCACGCGGATGGTCTCGTCGTAGACCTTGATCGGCACGGGGAAAGGGTGGCCGTCCTTGCCGCCATGCGCGAGCGAGAATCGCGCGGGGTCCGCGAAGCGGTAGGGAGCGCCGTGCATGACTTCGGCGACGAAGGCGAGGGAGGCGACCGTCCTCGCGCCCACGCCCGGGGTGAGCAGCAGTTCGGAAAAATCCTTCGGACCGCGCTCAGCCGCGGCCGCTAATGTTCCGTGCAGGCGCTTCAAGTCGATGTCCGCGGCGCGAATATCATGATGGCGCGGCAGATCGAGATGCGCCGAGCCGGACATCGAGACCGGCGGGATTTCGGGCGAGGCGCCGGCGATGCGGGCCGGCGCCTCGGCGACGGCGGCGTTCGCGTCAAGATCGAATAGATCGAGCGTCGGGCTCGGGCGCGCGCGGAACTGGCGCAGCACGGCAATCGTCCGATCCGGGCCCTCGCGCAGAAGCGCGAGCTCGGCGCTGCGATTGGAGCCGGCCTGTGTGTCCGCCAAATTGACGATGGGTCCGACGTTGCGCCCCTCGATCGCCGTGTGGGGGGAATCGAAAAACTCGCCGACTTGTCCGATTGCCAGTGGTAGCGTCGCGCTTCACGCTGCTTTTCGTTCATGCCCTGCTGAACCACGCACCACTTGCCATCGACCGTTGCGAAAAAGCCGTGCAGGTACAGGTCGTAGCCATCTTGGACGGCGGCGCTGTCGATCTTGGCGACCAGCCGGCTCGCGCGCACCAACGCGTTCGCATCGACGCCGGTACGCTCCCCCATCTCGATGAGCTCCGCCGGCGTGCGGCGCGAGTGAGCGCCTTTGCCGCCGCAGACGAACAGGCCGAGCTCCGTTCGGACCGGCGCGAGACCGCGCTTCAACGCACCGATGACGCTCGTGGTGATCCCGGAGGAGTGCCAATCCATGCCCATGACCGCACCGAATGCCTGGAACCAAAACGGGTCGGCCAGGCGACGCAGCAGTTCGTCACGGCCATAGTGATGCACGATCGCTTCGACGATCACCCGGCCGAGCGCGGCCATGCGCGCCGACAGCCAGGCGGGCACCTGGCCGCCATGGAGCGGAAGATTGGCGCTTCCCGTCCGTTGGGTCATCGATTTAGAAGGTCCACGTCACTCCCAATGAAGCGATGCTCGGATTCTCGCCGCTGGCACTGATCCGCTCGTATTCGGCGCGAATCGCGAGAGCGCCGATAGGCTGAAGGTCGATTGAACGCAAGGGCTGCCTCCGGCTGGACAGAATGGGAACGGTGCCGGCTTCCTAGTGTGAAGCTTGCAGTAGCGCCACCGTCTTCTTGGGATTGATCACGTGCAGGCGGCCGTCCGCCGAGATGTCGCAGCCGCGTTCGATGAGGTCGATGACGCGTGCCGGGGTCAGGGTGGGATCAAGCGCTAACAGCTTGGCCGCCAGGTTCACGACATTGGGCGAGGCCATCGACGTCCCGGAAAAGCGCATCTGCCGGCCGCCCGGCACGAAGCTGGGGACGCGGTAGCCGTCGGCGTAAACAACGACGGCATCGCCGTAACTGGTGAAGGTCGCCGCATCGCCGGCCTGATTGACCGCGCCGACGGTCATCATGTTCGGCGCCCGGAGGGACGCAGGCACGCCGCCGTCGAAGCCGGCGTTGCTATCGGAGTTTCCCGCTGCAGCCACGAACAGCGTATCGGGGGCGCTGTGAATCGCCTCCTCGATTCCGCCGCGCCACACCTTGTAGATTGCGGCCGCTGTGGCTTTGCGCGCGGCGGGATCGGCTTGTGGACTGGTTTTGGACAGCCATTGCTCAAACTCCGCGACCGAGTCGGACCAGCTCATGTTGACCACCCGCACGTGGTGGGATCGAAAGTATTCGCCGAGCATCTTGAAGTCCGCGGCGAACTTTCGCGCCCACTCGACCGTCGGCGCGAACGGAAGCTCGGGGAGGGAATCGTCGAAAGCGGCGACCACGAGGCGCACCGCAGGGTTGCCGCGGGCGGCGATGCCCGCTACGTGAGTGCCATGTGAGTACTGCGCGGCGAATTGCAGCTGCTTGAGTTCGACTGACAGCTGCTCCGGAGGCGTCGCAGAAGCCCAATGACGTACCTCGGCAGCCTCCGGCGAATCCACCTGGTATTGCAGGTCGTCAAAACCCTGGAACAATCCGACCATGCGCGGGTATGCCTGCTTCTGATCCGCGTTCTGCGGCTGAAGGTCTCCCTTGATGACGTTGCCCTGCAGGTCAAAGACAAAGCCGTGCGGACTATGCGCGCCAGGATGCGGATCCGTGTAGAGCTGCTTCGGAAACAGAGCGGTGTCCACGCCAGAGTCCCAGATGCCGACCCTGATTGGAGTCAACTTTGGCGCCGGCGTCAGCGTGACTTCGCGCTCCGCCCAGATATCGGGCTTCTCGACATTATGCGCCGCAACATAGCGCTTCAGGACTGAGGTGAGCTCGGCCTGCACCGGCACGATCACCTGGATGAACAGCCGGCTACGCAGAATCGCCGCGGCATCTTCGTTGTTCACGGAAGCGCCCTGCTGGACCACGGGATCCACATTGTGCTTCAGCGAGGCAATCACCAGCCCCGCGGTCCGTATCTCGAGATTGGACTCGTTCTCGCGGACGGCGTCCCCGACCACCGACCAGTCCAACGCGTTGACTTCCTCCGAAAAGATCCGCTCAACCGCTTCTTGGTAGGCGGGGCCGGTCGCGGCGCTGGCTTGCTTGCGCGCTTTGAGGATGGCCTCTTCACCCAGTCCCGTGGTTAAACGCAGATCGGCCTTGTCCTGGTAGTCGCGCAGACTCGCCAGCGTCGCGAGCGCTGCATCGTTGTCTCCGAGCAGCACCTGCGCCGTGAGCTTGAGCTGCAGCTCGGTGCGCAGTGTCGCCCGATCTTTGATGTCGTAGTCATTGAGGGTTGCATTCACGTCAGCCAGCACGCGCTGCGTGAACGGCTTGAAGGCGGCCTCGTCAGCGCCCACGAACTCACTCGCGGGCTGGCTCATCGGATAAGAAAAGCGCGGCAGATCCGTCTGACTGTTGACCGGCTTTTTCGCGCCGCTCTGCGCGGACGCGACACCGGACGAGAACATCAAAGCGGAGCAGGCACAGAGAATCAGTCCATATGGCTTATTCATTGGGTTTCTCAAAATTAGGTGTGTTCGTGCGTGAAGGCCAGCCGATATACAGCATCCCAGCGCGGCGGCCGGATTTTATGCGCAGTAAGTTAGTGCCATGCCCTCATCGGGTCAATTGTCCGCCGCGCGGGCCTTCATCGACCACTACTTCGGCTGTCGGTGGGGTCTCCGCACGGCTTTTCCTGCTCTTGCGAAGCATCGCTGAAACGCTCGTCGCGTCGTGGCGCATCGGCCAGCTCACGATCGAGCATCGCTCTGTACCGGATGCAGCCTTCCATGAATCTCGGCCACGTTGGAACCCAGGGCCGCACGTCGACTTGTTCAGGCAACAGCCCCCACAGATCCGGGTGGTGCCAGCACAAGTCGTGACCCGTACTGTCTCGATGGGCGCGAATGCCTGCGCGAAGGCGTTTCGCCTCGGCGATCAACTGCTCCTTTGTCAGGGCTTCCAGATCTTCGTCCAAGCGATCACCTTTCCGAAACCGGGGCGCCGCCTGGATAGGTGCGCCACGATTTGTGGGCCAATTTTGGTCGCAGGATACCGGACATTCGGGACTGCCGGCAAAGGGTCGAGGGCAGCAGTGCGGCCGCTCTTCCGGACGACGGTCACACTAGATGAACTCGTTTATCTCGCCGAGCAGGCGGGTCTCTGCGAAGTCAAAGTGCTGGCACCGGCGGTGACTGGCTACTACCAGCCCATATTGAGCGCCACAAGGACTTAGCCAAAATTATAATGATGCTTGGCAATCCCGGAAGCGGACACTCGTCACTGCCCGGAACGGGTCGGGACGCGACGAGCGGGCGCCGGGCTCAGAACGGGTTGATAACCCGCAACTGATTATCAATGACCTGCCCGTGCTGGAGGTCCTCTGAGTAGATTATCTTAGCGCCCGCAATCAACGCAGCGGCGACCAGCATGGAGTCATAGAGCGAAAATCCGTAGCGTTCGAATACTGCCAAACCCCGATCATGTGTTTCGACTGTGATCGGTTCAACTGCGCAGACAGCCCGGATCGTATCCAGAATCTCGCGTATTTCGTTCAAGGGCATCTTTAGCTTTCGCAGCGCTACAACCGCAAACTCGTTCAGTACCTGAACGCTTACGGCGCCCCGCGCCGATAGTAGAGTCTCGACCCTATCTGCCTTGGCGGCGTCGCCCGAAAGCAGGTACAGCAGTACGCTGGTATCAAAAAATGGCTCAGCCTCGCTCATTCGCTTCGAGACGATCGAACTTGAACGTTGCGGGCAACCTTCCGCGGAACTTACGCAGCCGCGCCAATAGCTCTCGTGTGCCGGGCGCCTTGGCTACGGCGAACGTGTGTTTGGCGGCAATCTGAATTTCGATCTGATCACCCTCTTTCAGTCCGAGGGCATCGACCACCGTCGCGGGAAGCCGAACCGCCAGGCTATTGCCCCATTTCGAGACTTGCATCGTGCGCTCCGTAGATATACATATAATTATAAGTATATCATCGCCGATGTTTTGGCGCCAGATCGCTGTCCTATTGTCTTGATTTGATCCGACATGAAAAATCATGCCACAGCTCACCTTCGCATGCGGAGTTTTGAGGTTTGAGAAGAACGACAGCTTTCTGACGAAAGCGGCTCGCAATGGCAGCCCAAATTTGACGTAACATAAGGTCGGGCGTTCAGCACAAACGCTTTGCACTCGGGCCAGTCGGGAATATCAATTGAAAACCACGGCGTTGTTGTTATTCGGACTGGCGCTGCTCCCGCATGGGGTTCAGGCCGATCAAACCCGTGTCTCAGTATGCGTGGATGCGCTTGAACAGTTAGAAGCGCTGCAGACGTTCGCTCCGGTATACAAGCTTACGGGAGATCGGGAACCTCATTACTTGGCCGACACAGACCGTCCAGCGGAGGTGGCTCGTCTTAAGACAATCATCACCGGATCGTGCAGTGCGAGGCCCAAAATTAGGCGGGTCGAGGAGTCTGAGGCGGAGCAGCTGCATCTCGCGCGCTCGGAAGGGTGTAGGCAAGATCGAGACAGACTGTCGATAATGGAAAAGCCAGAGTCACGCACGCCAGAAGACGACCTGGCAAGGCACCGCAAACAAGTTGCAGCGCGGTGTCCAGATGTCGACCTTTCGAACGTATGGCTCGTACATTGGATCCCTCCCCCGCCCCCCGTCCCGTCAAGCGGGTGAGGTGATTGGGCGATGGACCCAATCGGGACTGGAGCTATAACGCTTTGCCGCCCGATCAACGATGGCGTGCCTCTGACCAATTGAGGCAGGGCTCAACGACAGCCGCCCCCGCTCCCAGGCAAATGCGCCGTGGACCGACGAGTTCGTTCGAGCCCATGGCCGTGCGGGCCGCTTTCACGGCACCACAAGAGCACCGCCGAAGTCAGCGCGACGAGACTCAACAGCCCGAAAAACCACAGCATCGCGGCATAGCCGGCCGGGTGCTCGGCGCCGGCGTGCGCGCGATCGCTGACGAATCCGGCGACGCGGTTGGATGCAAAGATCCCGAGTGCCTGCACCACGGTGATCAGGCCGAGCGCCGTCCCCAGCCGACGCGGCTCGACGATGAGCGTCGTCGCCGGCCAGATGATGGCCGGGACCAACGCAAAACTCACCCCCATCAGCACCGTGGATACCCAAAGCCCCTGCTCCGTCAGGCCCAGAACGACGAAGGTGACCGGCAAGAGAGCCGTGCCCAGCACGAGCATCATCGCGCGATGCCCAAAACGGTCAGCCAAAAGGCCGAAGAACGGCGTGGCAAAGATCGCGGCGAAGAACACCCAGCTATTGGCGAATCCGGCGGCCTGCAGCGTGAGGCCCTTGGCGTGCTGGAAGTATTCGATCGCATAGGTCGTGCGAAACGGGAAGAACACGGCGGCATAGAGCACGTGCAGCGCCAGGATGTACCAGTAGGACCGGTCGAACTGGACGAGATCGGAGGGATCCATGCGACTCTCGGCCGCAGGCACGACTCGTATCCGCGGGGGCACGTGCTTGCGGTCCAACCCATACAGCAGAAGCACCGCGACGAAACCCGCCACCGTCAGTCCGGCCCCGAGCCAGAGCGGCGGGCGCCAGCCGCCGTCGTAGAGCGCGCGCGCCCAGGACGGTGAGGTATCGACCGAGTAAGATCCGACTCGAGCGAGGCTCAGGTACAGCGCCGTGGCCAGCGCGATGCCGCTTGGCGAAAACCAGCGCGCGAGAACGGCGATGAGGGCGATGAAAATGGTGCCTTCGCTCGCCCCGAAGATGAACCGCCCCGCGACCATCATTTCATAGGATCCGGCGCCCGCGGTCAGCAGCGCGCCGGCCACGCCGAGCGCGGCGGACCACAGCGCGATCCGCGCCGGGCCGTGCCGATCCATCAACAATCCATTGATCAGCGCGAGCACCACGCTCGGCACATTGATGACGCCATTCAGGGTGCCGAGCTGCGATTGGGTGAAACCGAGTTGCCGGTGCAGCAAGTCGGCGATCGGACCGATGGCATCGGATTCGTAGTAGCTGCTGGAGACGGCCAGGGCGGCGAGCGCCAGCACCCACCAGCGGCGGATCAACGTCGCAGCGGATCGCGTGAGCGGCGACGCCGTGGATTGCAAGCTCATGCCGGAGGCAACCGGGTCATGGGGCATCGTAAGGGATTTCCTGACCCGAGGAAAACCGCGCTCAGACGGGTCCGCGCGAGCTACGTCGCCCTGCACGGGCCTCTCGGATCCCTCAGCCAGAGACCTTGCTCCCGCCATTGCGTTCCGGGTCGATCTTTCGTGCGGGTGATCACATTTTTAGAGACGCCCGGCACGTTTCGACCAGGCTGGGATGCTCGGCGGAGCCCGCTCCGGGGCGGTTGCGTAAGTTCACGGGATGAAGATTCGGTCGAAAGTGATTGCGCTCGTTGCCGCCCTGTTCGCCGTGCTCGGCATCGTCGAGATCTGCGTGAACAGCCGTATCCTTCAACCCAGCTTTGCCGAACTGGAACGGGATGACGCTCGCACGGCGGTCCGGCGCGTCGAATATGCGTTGGACCTCAGGCTGAGAGGATTGGGCGTGTCGGCTGCCGGGTGGGGCAATTGGTCCGAAACGTATGCGTTCGTGCAGGACCACAATCAGACGTTCGTGACGACCAACATGACGGCCACCACATTGAAGCAGCTGGACGTCAGCATGATGTTGATCATCGATACGAGCGGAAATTTGGTCCTGACGGATGGGTTCGACCTCCATGCCGATCGGCCGCTCGATATAGATCTGATCCATCGCAAGGCGCTGCCTCTAGATTTCCCTTGGCGCGCCAACTTGATCGCAGGCCGCCCGGCCCAGGGATTACTGCGGACGAATCGTGGCGTCATGATGATCGCGGGATCGCCGATCCTCGATGGGAACGAGGGGGGGCCGGTACACGGGATGGTGATATTGGGACGGCTGCTCTCCGCCGCGGAGGTGGCGCAGATCGGATCTCAGGCGCAGGCCATTGTGTCGATGGACGCCGGGGGCGCCTTCAAGGGTACGGAGCGGGTGATCGAGACCACGGACACGACCCAGGTATACCGATCGTTCGAGGACGTATACGGGCGCCCGGCGCTCACCCTGAGAGTGGACGTACCGCGAAGGATCACCGAGCGCGGGCGCTCCGCCGTGACCTATGCATCCGCCTACCTCATAGGCACCGCCATCGTCGTGCTCGCTCTCCTCGTCGTCATACTGAATCGCCTGATACTCGCGCCGCTCGCGCGCATGACCGATCACGCCATTGCGATCGGAGATAAAAACGATTTCTCGGCCAGACTCAGTTTTCGAGGCCGAGACGAAATAGGCGCTCTTGCGCGTGAGTTCGATCGGATGGTGGAACGGGTCGCCCAGTCGCGGACCGAGCTGGTCGGTCATCTGGCGGAGTTGGAGGCGGCCGCGCTCGAGACCACGCGCGCCAAGGAGGCTGCGGAGTCCGCGAATCGTGCGAAGAGCGATTTTCTAGCGAACATGAGCCACGAAATCCGCACGCCGATGAACGGTGTGCTCGGTATGGCGGGGTTATTGCTCGACACCCAATTGGATGCCATGCAGCGGGATTATGCCGAGACCATCCGCGACAGCGGCACTGCGCTTCTCACCGTGATCAATGACATCCTCGATTTCTCGAAAGTGGAAGCCGGGAAGCTCGAGCTCGAACACATCGACGTCGATCTGCGCGATACCTTCGAGGATGTGGCCCGCCTGCTTTCGATTCAAGCCCACGCGAAAGGTTTGGAGCTGACCGTATTGATCGACGCGACGCTTCCTCCCCGCGTCAAGGGAGACCCCGGCCGATTCAGACAGGTCATCTTGAATCTTGCGGGAAATGCGATCAAGTTTACGTCCCAAGGAGAGGTCTCGCTGGAAATCAAAGCACTCGAGACCGGTGCGAACGGCACCCGGGTTCGTTGCGAGGTACGCGATACCGGCATCGGTATTCCCGCCGATCGGCTGCCGGTCCTATTCACACCCTTCTCGCAGGTGGACTCATCGACGACCCGACAGTTCGGCGGCAGCGGCTTGGGCCTGTCGATCGTGAAGCGCCTGGTCGAGCTCATGGGAGGCGAGACCGGTGTGGAGAGCGTGGAAGGTGTGGGCTCGCTTTTCTGGTTTACCGCACATTTCGGTCCCGTGTCCGGGGATCTGCAAGCCCCCTATGAGGCGCCCAAGTCGATCGCCGGGCGGCGCGTACTGGTGGTGGACGACAATCTGACGAACCGAAAGATTCTGATGGGACAGCTTCTTCTGTGCGGGGTTGAGCCGGTTGCCGCCGGCTCCGCCAACGAAGCGCTTGCACTGCTACGTCAGGCGAGTGCAGCCGGCCGTCCTTATGACGCCGCTCTGATCGACCATCAGATGCCCGGTTGTGATGGCGAGGATCTCGGACGCACGATCATGCGTGATGAGAGCATAAAGTCCACGCGCCTGATCTTGCTCACGTCTTCGGGGCAGCGAGGCGATGGCCGGATGTTCGGGGATATCGGTTTTACGGGTTATTTGTTGAAGCCCGTCTCGCAGCGCGATCTGACGGCGTCCCTGGTGCTCGCCCTCGCCAGCCCGGCCGAGGCCTCGCTCAGGACTCAACCCCTGATGACCCAGCACGCGCTGCGGGCCCAGCGTCAAGATGACCGACACCGGATCCTGGTGGCCGAGGACAATCTCGTCAATCAGAAGGTCGCGTTGAGGCTGCTCGAGAAGCTCAATTATTGCGTCGAAGTGGTCTCAGACGGGCGGGCGGCCGTCAGCGCCTGGCAAAGTGGAAACTTCGATCTCATTTTGATGGATTGCCAGATGCCTCATATGGATGGATACGAAGCCACCCACGAAATTCGCAGGCTGGAGGGCGGGAGGAGCCGAATTCCGATCGTCGCGCTTACGGCCAACGCCATGAAAGGCGACGAGGAACGATGCATCGCTGCTGGAATGGATGGGTTCCTGTCCAAGCCGATTGACCGCCTCAAGCTTCACGCCTGCTTGAGCCGATTCCTGTCCAGCGCCGACGTACAGGCTTCGACCAATGCACTTTCGCGCGATGTGCCCATCGCTCGATGATCGCCTGCCCCGCAACTCCTACTGCAAGTCCAGCTGTTGCTGGCCCGATTGCAACTCAAACCGCTCCCAGCGAAAATCCGACTTCCAGCGCGGAAATCCGGCCGCCGGCATGGGTTTGCTGAAAAAGTAGCCCTGAATCTCGTCACATCCCAGCTCGATCACGGCGTTGGCCTGATCGGCAGTTTCGACACCCTCAGCTATGACTCGCATGCCCAGAGAGTGCGCAAGAGAGATTGCGGCGATTACGACGGCCCGATGCCGCTCATGCTGCATCATGCGAATGACGAATGACCGGTCTATCTTGACCGCATGGATCGGAAGGGCTGCGATGTAGCTCAGGGACGAATAGCCCGTTCCAAAATCGTCGAGGAATATCTGAATTCCGAGATCCCGAACCCGGGAAAGGATGTCATGCGACTGCTGCGGATCCTCCATGAGCGCCGATTCGGTCACTTCCATCTGAAGAAGATCCAAACGCCCGCCCGACCGGGTATCCAGGGCCATAAGCTGTTTTAGAAACTCCGGATCGCGCAGTGTATTCGGCGATACGTTGACGGCGATTGGCATCTCGATGCCCAGCCGCTGCCAATGGCTCACCTGCTTCCACGCCGCGCCCAGTACCCAGTCGGTGAGGGGCTTGATGAGGCCGGTTTTCTCCGCGTGGGGAATGAAGTCCTTCGGCGGCACCATTCCGCGCTCAGGATGCGACCATCGGACCAGGGCCTCAACGGCGGAGACCTTGCCTGCTCGCACATCGATCTTTGGCTGGTAATAGAGCAGCAGTTCGTCCTCTTTGATCGCCTTTCTGAGCTCCGCCAGAAGGATCAGGCGCTGTGGGGTCTCGGTCTCCCCCTGGCCGCTGTAAAGTGCATACTCGAGTCCTGCCGTTCTTGCACGGCGGACTGCAATATCGCTGCGCCGGATCAGGGCGTCCGCATCGGCGCCATGGGCCGGAAATATGGCGATGCCGCTGGTTGTTCGCACGTCCAAGGGAACCCCCGCGAGCTCGAACGGATCGGTCATTGCCCGTTGGATGTGTTTCGCCAGCTCGTGGGCACGCTCGGAATCTGCGCGCGGGATGACGATTGCGAATGAATCATCCGCTATTCGAGCGACGAAATGGTGCGCCTCGGCCGCACCGGCAAGGCGCACCGCCACCTTCTTCAACAGATCGTCGGCCCCTGCAATACCGGCAGCCTCTTGGATTTCGCTAAATCGGTCGACGCTGAGTATCATCAGTGCGACACCGGCCGTTTCTGCGGCAAACGCCTCCCGTTTAATGGCCTCCTCGAGGTGCACGATGAGTTGAACGCGGTTGGGCAGCTCCGTCAGAAGATCGAAATTGGCCAGCCGCTCCACTCGCGCCTCGGCTCGACGCCGCTCCAGATGCGAGCGATGAGTGAGGATGCCGAAGGAAAGATCCGCGGCAAGCTCTTTCAGCAATACGACTTCCTCATCGTCGAAGGCGTTGGTCTCGCTCGAATAGATGCTCAGAACGCCGTAAGCGTCTTGGCCCTCGATGAGAGGCAGCGCGATCGAAGACGCGTAGCCGCGCCGGAGCGCATCGGAGCGCCAGGCAAGCACCCGCGGGTCCGAGCCGATCTCCCGGGAGACCTGTACGGTACCCAGTCGCGCGGCGGTTCCGGTCGGGCCGCGTCCCAGCTCGGTATCCGCCCAGGATATCGCGGTGTGTTCCAGGTAGCGGTCGGAAATTCCGTACTGCGCCACAGGGCGAATGGATTTTTGCTCATCGTGCTCGGCAAAACCGACCCAGGCCATCCGGTATCCGCCCTGATCCACGAGCGCCTTGCACACGAGATTGAGCAACTCGGGTTCGCTCTCGCCATGGATCAGGGCTTGGTTGACGGTGCTGAGAACGCGAAGAGCGCGGTTGGCTCTGTGCAGGGAGGCGCCCACGCGCTCCACTTCCGTGACATCACGTGCGATCGTGATCTCTCCGATCAATGCGCCTTGGTCATTCAGCAACGGTGTCGTTTTGATCGCGACGCGGATGGTTTCACCGCCCTTTTTATGCCGTTCAGTGATCGTCGAGGTCGGAACGTCCCGCGCGCACGCGCTGCAGAAGACGCTCGTACTCGACGTCGGAAAGCTCAGCCGCGTGAAGCTTCCGCAAAGACTGACCGATGGCCTCGTCCGCAGAAAATCCATACAAAGAAGCCGCTACACGGTTCCAATACGTGACCACCGCGTTCAGGTCTTTGACGATGACGGCCTCGCCGCTCTGTTCGAGCACCTGCGCGAGATCACGGGCGCTCGCCTCCGATCGCTCGTTGCCGGCTCCATAAACGCTGTGGGGACTAGCGGCTTGCATCAAGTGGAAGCTTATGAGCTGGTAGGAATACAGGTAGTGCGTTGGTTCACCAAACGGCCGGGTTAGTCACAGCGGCTTTCCCCTATAGGCGGTCTCAATGCGGGGGAGCGCCTTCAAGATTCGGCCAAAAAGGCCGATAACTCGGGTATCGCGAGGGACGGACGGCGATGCGTCCCGAGCCAGGGCTCACATCGAGTTGACCGGTGGGACTCGCATGCCTGCGGGCGCGTCGGCCTCGCTCATGAGAGCAATGGCAATTCAATACTGACCCGCAATCCGCCCGTCGGGACGTTCTGCGCGCTGATCGTGCCGCCATGGGACTGGACCACCCGCTTGGCGATCTGCAGACCCAAGCCGCTGCCCTCCATGCGGGCATGTATCTGGCTTCGAAAAAACGGCTCGAAAATGTGTTCAAGATCGGATTCCGGAACCCCGGTCCCGGCGTCCTGAACGGAAATCACCACCGAGCGGCTGTCGGCACCCGCGGCGGTCTCGATAGCTATCACGGTGCCGCCCATGCTGTATTTGATCGCATTGCGAAGTACGTTTTCCACCGCGCGCCGCAGCAGATAGACGTTGCCGCGAATGGTTCCGTGGACCTCGGACCTTACGCTGATCGACCGCTCCTTGGCCGACGCTTCGAACTGCGCGTCGTCGATGATGTCGGCCAGCAGCTCGTGCACGTCGAACTCCTCGCTCAAGCGGTTGTCGACGCCGGCCTGCAGACGGGAAAGCGCCAGCATCTCGTCGACAAGCCGGTCGACGCGAACACATTCGCGATCGATCCGCTCCATCAACGCAGCCGTCTGGTCGGGCTGCCGGTGCGCCAGGCCGACGGCCGCCTGTATGCGGGCCATGGGCGATCTGATTTCATGCGACACGTCGTGCAGCAGCTGTCGCTGTGCCGTGATGACGGTCTGCAAGCGACTTATCATGTTGTCGAACTCGGCGCCCAGGTCCTTGAGCTCGTCGTTGCCGAACCCCATCCGATCGGCGACTCGAATGTCGAGGTTGCCTCCCGCTGCATCGGAGAGCGCCGAGCGAAGATTGCTGATCGGCTTCGACAGGAGCCATGCCAACAGGGCGGCGCAGCCCAGGCTTGCGACGACGTTGACCATGATCGGTGGATTGAATGAAGGGCGCTTGGGTCGCCCGCCTCTCTCCGTGGAGCTCGACTCCAGGTCGCTCGAATTCAGAGCCGCTCGCGCGGAATCCGAGGCTTCATAAGATTCGGGGTCGCGGGGGTAGTGGTGCAGGACCCACATGTGAGCCGCCTGGTCGGAACAGATCTGCACGATCGCAATCAACAGAAAGCACTTCCAGAACAGGCGCCCCGCTGGCTTGATCATTCCGGCACCAGCTGATAACCGAAGCCCCGGACGGTGAGGATGCGGGGCTGTCCGCTCGGCGACGGGCCGAGTTTTTGGCGGATGCTGCTCACATGGACGTTGATGCTGCGGTCGAAGCGCGCGATGGGACGGCCGAGGCCCACTTCAGAGAGTTCCTTCTTGCTGACCGGGGCACCCGAATGACGGGCGAGCACCTCGAGCACGTTGAATTCGGTGCTGGTCAGCTCCACTGATTTCCCCGCGCACTCGACCTGACGGCGCTGCGGATCCAGGACGAGCGCACCGGCACGAATGGCGGCCGGCGGGGCGGCGGTCGGCGCGACCAGCGTGCGCCGAAGCACGGCCCGAATCCTCGCGAGGAGTTCCCTCGGCGAACACGGCTTCGATATGTAGTCGTCCGCCCCGATCTCGAGCCCGATGATCCGATCGACATCGTCGCCCTTGGCGGTGAGCATGATGACGGGCATGGCGCTCTGGGCCCGGATCACTTTGAGCACATCGATGCCGCTCAATCCCGGCATCATCATGTCGACCACGGCAATGGTGTACGTCCCCGAAAGCGCGGCGCGCACGCCGGTTTCCCCATCCTCGGCTCGGCCCACCGAGAACCCCTCGAGCTCCAGATAGTCCTTCAACAGGTCGATGAGCTCCACATCGTCGTCGATGATGAGCACGCTCGAGGGCGTCAAGGCCGCGTCATTCAGCATCGAACTGGGAACCCCAAATTATTTCTCCTGATGTCAATGTGGCTGTAGGACAGCGTGCCAATCGGCACCGCCACGACGGCTGCAAATGTCGCCATCTGCAAACACCTTTGCCTCGCAAAGTTTGCAATCTTTTACGTTTCGCTAACGGCGCATTACATGGCGCCTGGGCACTATGCATCCGGGGGATGACGATTAGGCCAATTTCTTTGTAACACTTAACCAGGAGATGCTCAAATGACGCCAACCGCCCCCAAGAACACTTACTTGTTCGAGCGCATATTCATATGTCTTGCGGTTCTCAGCCCGATTGTCATGGTCATCGTCGCCGGCATGCGCCCGGAGGGAACGCGGGGAGCCATGATCGTGACCGGCCATGAGTACCTCGTGGCGATACTAGGGCTGGCAGTCGTACTGCGGGTCGTGTACCTGCGGGCGATAGCCCGCAGGGCTGCGAGTTTTCGCGATGGCGTGAAGCTGGTCGGGCTCATGGGCGCAGAACGGCGCCGCAGCGAACATCGCTACGGATAGGCCAAGCGGGTGGGGCGCCGATGCACGGCGCTCCACTTTCCCGGCACGCGATCGCCCGTCTACGACGCAAGCGAACTTCGACGCTGATCGACGGCGGGCTTGAGCTTCCAGTTGGGCCGCACGAAGTGACAGGTGTAGCCGTCGGGAAAGCGTTCCAGATAATCCTGATGCTCAGGCTCCGCCTCCCAGAAATCACCGGCAGGCGCGACCTCGGTCACGACCTTGCCGGGCCAGAGACCGGAAGCATCGACGTCGGCGATGGTCTGCAGGGCGACGCGCTTTTGATCCTCGCTCGTGTAGAAGATCGCCGAACGATAGCTCGGCCCGGTGTCGTTGCCCTGGCGGTTGCGCGTCGAGGGATCGTGGACCTGGAAGAAGAACTCGAGAATCTGCCGGTAGCTGATTTTTGCGGGATCGAAGATGATCTCGATGGCTTCGGCATGGTTGCCATGATTGCGGTAGGTGGCGTTGCGCACCTCACCGCCCGTGTAGCCGACCCGCGTGGACATCACGCCGTCGTAGCGGCGGAATAAATCCTGCATACCCCAAAAGCAGCCGCCGGCCAGAATCGCGCGTTCCTCAGTCATTCCATATCCTCCACTTGTGCCCTAGCCGCACCGCTCAATGATCGGATCTTTTCCGCATCGGCGGGTGTCGTCGGATTGTAGACAACCATGGTGAGATCCGGCCGGCCATCGACCGCGAACGCCGAGTATTCGAAGGCGATCGGGCCAAGAATCGGATGACGTATGTGCTTGACGCCCTCACCATGACGTTGGACATCGTTGTCCCGCCAGAGTGCCTTGAACTCCGGGCTCAGCCGGCAGAGCTCGTCGACCAGAGGTTCGACCTCCGCCGCCGCTCCCGCACGGGCGGCATCCACCCGAAACGCGCCCACCACGTAGCGCGCCACGCTTTCCCAGTCGTACTGGGCAGCGCGCACGCTCGGATCGAGAAAGATGAAGCGCAGAATATTGCGCTGCCCGGGCGGCAGCGATCCATAGTCGGTCAGCATCACGGTCGCTGCGCGGTTCCAGGCGACCACGTCCCAGATCGCGGTCCTGATGAGAGCCGGGCTCGGTTCCAGCGCATCGAGCACGCGTTGCAGCCGTGGAGTGACACCTTCTTCCTTTCGATAGCGCACGTCGGGTGGCCGGCCGAGGCCGAGCAGGAAAAGATGCTCGCGCTCGACATCCGTCAGCATCAGCGCCCGCGCAATCCGATCGAGAACGTCTGCCGACGGCGCCCCGCCGCGACCTTGTTCGAGCCAGGTGTACCAGGTGGAACTGATGTTGGCGCGATGCGCCACTTCCTCGCGGCGCAAGCCGGGGGTGCGCCGACGTTCCCGCGGAAACCCGAAGGCGGCTGGATCGAGCTTTGCGCGGCGATCCTTCAGATAGGCCCCCAGCAGGCTCTCGGTTCCGATTTGTTGAGACATCGTGTTATGCATTATACCACGATAATCTCACTACTTTACCAGGATAACGGCGGGGCAGAGACTGGGCCCTTACGAAATCTCGGAGACTTTCCATGCAAGTATTTGTGACTGGCGCGACGGGGTGGGTAGGCTCGGCCGTGGTCAAGGAGTTGATTGCCGCCGGCCATCGGGTGCTCGGTCTGGCCCGCTCGGACAAGGGGGCCGACGCGCTGGCCTCGGTGGGGGCACTCGCCCATCGCGGCTCGCTTGCGGACCTCGATAGCCTGCGAAGCGGCGCCCGGCAATCGGACGCCGTGATCCATATGGCGTTCAACCACGACTTCTCGAAATTCGCGGAGAACTGCGCGGAGGATAAGCGCGCCATCGAAGCAATCGGCTCCGTGCTGGAAGGCTCCAACCGGCCGCTGCTCGTGACGTCCGGTGTGGCGCTGCTCTCCCCCGGCCGCACGGCGACCGAGGCGGATGCGCCGCCGGCCAATTCGCCGATTCCTCGCAAATCGGAGGCCGCCACGGAGGCGCTGGTGAAGCGCGGCGTCACGGCATCGAGCATCCGGCTCGCCCCGTCGGTGCATGGCCACGGCGATCATGGCTTCGTGCCGATTCTGATCGGGATCGCCCGCGAGAAAGGCGTCTCTGCCTATATCGGCGACGGGCTCAATCGCTGGCCGGCCGTGCATCGACTCGACGCCGCTCGTGTCTATCGGCTCGCGCTCGAGCGCGGCGCCAAGGGGGACCGCTTCCACGCCGTCGCCGAGGAGGGCGTGCCATTCTTGGAAATCGCGGAAGTGATTGGCCGCCGCCTGAACATTCCCGTGGTCTCAAAGTCGCCCGACGAGGCGGCCAAACACTTCGGCTGGTTTGCGATGTTCGCGGGTATCGATGCCCCGGCCTCGAGCGAGCGCACCCGCGCAGAGCTGGGGTGGAAACCTGAACAGCCTGGACTCATTGCCGATGTGGATCATCCGGCCTATTTCGCGAGCTAGCTTCCAGCGACCTCGTACTCGCTTTTGACGAGGCCGCTGGCGTCGTGAATGGGCTGAAGATGAAGCCCAGGGCGAGTACGGTGAGCAGGTCGTTGATGAAGCAAGCCGCCAGCACCGTCTTGCCATAATTCGTCGTGTTCAGGCCGAACTCCAACATCGTCGCTACCAGCGCAAGGCCCAGCCACAAGGCCGCAAGCAGCCAAGTCTCCGTCATTGATATCTCCCCCGCTTACTCACCGGATGCGACCGAAGGAGGGTCGGCGGAATCGGGATTGATCACGCCGAAGCGTGCCGGAAAGTGATGGCGCTGACCTTCGTGCACATAAAATCGCAGGAATGAGCCGTTCATAAGTGTCATCCTTCTCGATTCGTGCGTTTTTGAACGGTGCGTCTACCTCATTTATTTGCCCACGCGACGGTGCCAATCCCGGCAAACGTCATCAATACCGAACCAAGCAAGTGCAGCGCGGCCGCCCCGCAGGCGCTCAACGACCGACCCTGCTCCAATAAACCGACTAGCTCGGAGGAAAAGGTGGAGAACGTGGTCAAACCGCCGCAGAAGCCGGTGATCACGAACAGCCGCCACTCGGGGGGCAGACCGGAGAAAGATGCGAAGAACGCGACGGCGACGCCGATGATGTAACCGCCGATCAGGTTGGCGGCGAGCGTGCCGGGCGGGATGCTCGGAAAATAACTGTTGAGCGTCAAGCCGAGCCACCACCGCAGCAAGGCTCCCAAGCCCGCACCCACGAAAATAGCGATGATTGATTTCAAGCAGCACCTGTCCTCGTAATGAAATCGGACAAGTCGCGACATGCCTACGCCAACCGTCCGGTCAAAGCGCAGGCATCATCAGCCGAAAAACGGCGGTTCAAGGAGGCATGCCATCTCCTCAAACGATATTCTTTCAGAGAAGGCCGGGCAGTACAACCCGGCCGGGGAGTACCACCCGGCGGCGCGCGGTGGCGCGCGAGGAGTCACTACAGCTCAACCGCCCGCAAACGCATCTTGGTATCCAACACGAGCGTCCCTGTCTTCAATCGCCCGTCATCCCAATAGCGGGAATCGGAGGCGAGCTCGACGCATTGCAGCAGCCGCTACGCCCGCTTGCCTAATTGCCCGTATTCCACGGGCGCCTTCATGTAAAAGAGCTGGGTATCGACCGCGTTGATTCTCTCGAACAGACGATCCGCTTGCTCTTCCGTCACGGCCATCATGATTTCGAGAGGCTGATCGGTGAGTTCGAAGAACCGAGCGGAGTGTCGCCGACCGTCCGCCCCGTAACTCTCTGCGCCCGTGAAGACCGTCGCGCCGGAAATTCCCAGCTCCTTCGCCAAGTGCAGCAGCCAGTCGACGGCCTGTTTATGTTCGATCCGGCGGTTTTGTTCGGTGATCAAGGTAATCTGGTAGCCTCTCATTCGATTCTCCTAAAAGACGCTGCACCCGATATAGCTTCGGTCCGATTTTGCGAATTGCAGCTCTATCATAGCGACACTACAACAACGATGAGGGATCGGTCATGCGAAGACCATTCGTCCTCCTATTCCTGCTGGCGGCGGCGGCCAGCGCGCAATCCCCACAGCATTCGCTGGCTCGGCAAGGAGGTGTGCGGTGGATCACAATCTGCCGCGACGAACGTGTCAACGGCCAAGGTGTACAAGCGTTCTGTGAGGCATCTGCCGCTTCTTCCGAGAGCTTGTTTTAGAGCCTTTCGCCGAAGCCGGGAGTGGTGTAACAACAAGGAGTTGTCATGAAGAAGTCGAACATTTGTCTGAGCGTTGCGGGCTTGGTGTGCGGCACGCTGATCTCAATGCAATCGATGGCGCAGACCGATCCAGTGCCGGGTCATCCCCGCGAGAACGAGGTAAATCAGCGCTTGGACAATCAGCAGGCGCGCATCGATCAGGGTCTTGCCAAGGGCACCATGACCGGCAAACAGGCCGCGCGGGACGAGAAGCACGATGAGAACATCGCGCAGCGCGAGGCCGTCGATGAATCCAAGCACAACGGCCACATCACCAAGGCCGAGCAGAGAAGCCTGAACAAGTCGGAAAACCGCAACAGCAAGCGCATCTATCGCCAGAAGCATTCGTAATCCTCTCTACCGCGGCCTCATGCCCATCAGGGCGTGAGGCCGCCGACGTGCCGCGAACGACGGTATAATCGCCGCCTCCTTCAGCACGGGCACTTCTCCATGCGGTTCAAGCACCTCGCCAGGCCGCTGACGCGTCTATTTGGCAAAGCGCCACCAGACGCAGCGGCGCCGGCGGATCCGATCGCGGCACTCGACACAGCGCCGCCGCAGACCCTCATCTCCACCGCCATGGGAACCGGCGACGAGTCGCAGCGCGCGGCGGCCATCCGCAAGCTCGAGGACCGGGCTACTCTGACGTTGCTCGCCGGGATCGGCGCCGAGGCTTCGGGTGCGGTGACCCCGGCGCTGGAGCGGTCCGCGCAACAGCGGCTCGCGGAGCTGGTCGATGCGGGATCGGTTGAATTCGAGGAGTTGCGCGCGGCCCAGGGCAACATGTCCGCCCTCCTGGCCGTTGCGGGGTATTGCAGCGATGCCGGTCCGTTGACCCGCGCACTCGCTTCGATCGAGGATCCTGAGCGCAGAGCCGAGCTCGTCCTGGAGGGCCCCTCGAGCCGCATCCGTCAACTCGCGGCGCAATCCGTGTCGGATCCCGCGGAGCTCAAACGACTCCTCAAGCAGCTGCGCGGCAAGGACAAGAGCGTCTACAAGATCATCCGGGAGAAATGCGACGCGCTCAACGCCCAGGAAAGGCGGGTCGCCAAGACCCTGAGCGATGCCTTGGGCGCCTGCGAGTCCCTCGAGCGGCACAGTCACCGTATCCACGACGCGATTTACGAGCCGACCTTCCGGCATTTCCATACGCGATGGCAGGGGCTGGCGGAGCAGGCTCCGCCGGAGGTGCGCGAGCGCGCAGCACGGGCCATCGAGCGCTGCGAGACGATCATCGCCGAGCACCGCGAACGCATCGCGCAGCAGGCGGCAGAGGCGACTGAAAATGCCGCACGCGAAGCCGCACGCGAGCAGGCAATGCGTGTTGCCGAGATCGAATCGGAGCGCCTGCGCGAAGCGGCCGCCCGGGAGGCCGCCGAGCAGGCCGCGCTGCGCGAGGCAGAAGCGACGGAGCGCGCGGAGAAATCGGCGGCGGAAGCGCTCGCGTTGCGCGAGATCAACGCATTGATCGGCAAGGCTCAGGGGGCGCTGCGCGAGGGCGTCACGGGACGCGCGTCGGGGCTGCGCCGCGCGCTGGAGGAAAAGCTCGCAGCGCTGCCGCTCGTGCCACCGCCGCTCGCACGACAGGTACAGAAACTCGATGCGACCTTGAATGAACTCAAAGATTGGAAGGAGCATGCCGCGGCGCCCAAGCGCGCCGCTCTCATCGAGGAAATGGAATCGCTCATCGGATCGACGCTCGAGCCCCGCGCACTCGCGGATCGAATCCACCAGTTGCAGGAGGATTGGAAAACAGTCAGCAAGGGCGTCGTCAGCGATTCGGACGCGGACTGGCAGCGCTTCCATCAGGCCGCGCAGAGCGCGTACCTGCCGTGCCGTGAGCGTTTCGAGGCCGAGGCGCAGCTCCGTCAGGAAAATCTCAAGCAGCGCGGCGTAATCCTTGACCGGCTCCGCGCCTTCGAGACCGCGCAGAGCGGCGAGGGCGCGGACTTTCGCGCGGTGGCGGCCGTGCTCAGGGAAGCGCCGCAGGAATGGCGCCGGCATTTTCCGGTGGAGCGCGGGCCAGGCCGCAAGCTTCAGGACGAATTCGACGCCGTCCTGGGGCGCCTTCACGAAAAGCTCACGGCCTGGCACGCGCACAACGCCGCGCAGAAACAGTCGCTCATTCGAAAAGCCGAGCAGTTCCTCGCGTTGGAAGACGGCCGCGAGGCGGTGGAGTCGATCAAGCGTCTGCAGGCGCAGTGGAAGGAAGTGGGCGCCGCCGCACGCGACCAGGAGCGGGCGCTATGGGATGAATTTCGCCGGCACTGCGATGCGGTGTTTCTAAAGCGGGAACAGGCCCACGCGGATTACACGGCAGGTCTTCAGGCGAACAAAGCGCGAGCGGCGGCGCTCTGTGAGGAAGTGGAGGAAGTCGCGGGGCGTTCGGGATCCGCCCTGACGACGGGCGCGTCGATGCTGGCCGAGTGGCGCGCCGCCTTCGAGGCGCTCGGTGAGCTGCCGCGTGGCGAGGAGCGCGCGCTCAAAGCCCGATTCGATCGGGCCGTCGAGCGGGTCCGGGCCGCCGTTTCACGACAGCGGGCGAGCGAGAAGGAACAGTCGCTTGCCGACCTGCTCGAAGCCGCCCGGCACATTCACGCGTATGGTTGGGCGGTGGGACGAGCGGAATCCGAGTTCGAGCGCGACGCCCTGAAGGGGGCGGCCGAGGCGTTCATCACGGGCGTGTCGCTATGGCCGAAGGGCGCCGCCGAGGCGCTCGCCGGCGCATGGGCCAGCGCCGAGGCCAGCTGCGAACGCGGGGCCGGCACCGCGGGCGGCGTCCACACGGATCCCGAGACCGCGCTCAGGATGCTCTGTATCCGCCGCGAACTTCTGGCTGATCTTCCGACGCCGCCGGAAGACCAAGACTTGCGGCGCGACCATCAAATGCGCCGTTTGGTCGAGCGCATGGGACAGCGCAATGAGGCGGCGGCAGACGAATTCGAGACTCTGGCGTTGGAGTGGGTACGCGTCGGGGGCGTCGCACCGGAACGGTATCAAGCTCTGCTCGAGAGATTTCGTGACCCGGGCCCGCGGGCCCACTGATACTGGCCTCCGCAGCCATCCGCGCTTGGTGATATCTTCGGGTGACGATGGCCGAAGGCTGGACGAAAGATTGGGAGCGCCGGATTGTCAACGGAGTGTATCCGCTGCGCCGGTTTCTGGGGCAATCGGACCACAGCGTGGTCTTCCTCACCGACTACAAAGGGCAAAACATTGTCCGGGCGGCGATCAAGATCCTGCCCGCCAATCCGGCGCTGACGGAGGCGCAACTCGCTCACTGGAGGACCGCGGCGACGCTGTCGCACCCGCACTTGATGCGGCTTCTCGACGCGGGGCGTTGCCAACTCGGCGGGCACGACTTCTTGTTCGTCGTGATGGATTATGCGGAACAGAATCTGGGCCAGCTTCTTCCCAGCCGGGCGCTGACTCCCCTCGAGGTGAGAGACTTGCTGCCTGGCACCTTGGACGCGTTGGCGTACCTTCATGGCCAAAATTTGGTGCAGGGCGGGCTCAAGCCCTCCAACTTCCTGGTCGTGCATGATCAATTGAAGCTGGCGAGCGATACGGTGCGGCCGGCCGGGGAAGGCTCCGGCACCCTCGTTTCATCTGTGTACGACCCCCCGGAAGCCAGGAACGGCATGATGTCCACCGCGGGTGACCTGTGGGGCCTCGGTGTTACTTTGGCGGAGGCCCTCACGCAGACCGCGCCGGCTTGGTCCCGCGAGAGCCCCGACGGCCCTGCCCTGCCGGCCCATCTTGCGCCGGAATTCGCCGATACGGTGCGGCGATGCCTGAATCTCGATCCGGGCCAACGCCCCACGGTCGCCGAGCTCGTGGCGCAGTTGAATGAACCGCCACCGGCTATGCCGATGGTCGCCGAGGCGCCGATGACCGCCGAGGCGCCGGTGTTGGCGAAGCAGCCTTCGCTCCGGGCGCTAGCCGCGAAGATTTCGCCGAAGACGAGAGCTTTCGTCATCGCCGGCGCCGTGGGCATCATCCCGTTGTGGGCGGTTTGGGCCGGAGTTCACTCCTTTCACGCCCGCGCCCATGCCGAGCCCATGGCAACGGCGATTGTTCCATCGCCATCGGCTTCCCCGCCGCCGGCCGCCTTGGTGCGACCGAGGCCCAATGTCGCTTCGCTCCCGACGGTGGTTCATCAAGAGATCCCCGACGTGCCGCGCAGCGCGCGCGAGTCGGTTCGCGGCGTGATCAAGATTGCGGTTCGTGTGAGCGTCGATCGATCGGGCAACGTTGTTGCGGCGACCTTGGAGCATCGTGCCTCGAGCAGGTACTTCGACCGTGCGGCCACGGATGCGGCGACGAAATGGAAGTTCGCTCAGGCCCCGGACTCGACCCCGCGAGCGTGGCTGTTGCACTTCGAATTCACCCGCGCGGGCGCCACGGCGCACGCCACCGCATTGCGCTAGGAGCGGCAAGCTTCCTGTTCATGGCGAGGGAGGCCGGCCGAAAGCCTTGCGCAGCTCGACTTTCGCCTGGTTGAGGACGCGCAGCCGCTCTTGGCTCAAATTCTTGCCTGCCCGATTGATCTCGAAATTGAGCATCGACATGGCAGATCGAAACGGGCTCGACTTACGCCGATGACTGGCTTCCGATGATTTCTTCAGTGAGCGCGCGATGGCAGGCGCGCTCTTGAGCTTGAAGACTCCGGACTGAAGATCCATGGCGTCGCTCTTCTCCATGACGCGCTTGGACCACTTCTTGCCGATTGCGTTCTTGCGGACCGTAGAGCCCTTACGGGACGTGGAGACCTTGGCGGTTCGGCCGGAGGCGCCGCGCCGGGCAGCGCTCACCTTTCGTTTCGCAGTGGCCATTTGAACTACTCCTCGAGGTTGGTGAAGGCCGCTTCTACTGTAGCCGGACTCGAGGGGGGCGCGACCAGCGGTTATTGTCTTTGGCTGTAAGAAGATCCTGTCGGACCGGGATTTGGCGTGTCGGCTCCGTACAGCGTCCGGAGCCGGCTACCGACGCCTACCAAAGCCCGCCAAGAGCGACGGTGACGGCCTCTCCGTTCACGCCTCCGGCGGCATCGCTGCAGAGAAACGCGATCACCTGCGCGACCTCGCGCGGTTCCAGAACGCGATTCGGCGGGTACATGGCGGCGCGTTCGCGCCACACCTGTTCGACACTGATGCTGCGTCTTTCGGATTCGGCCTTCGCGGAACGCTCGGCCATTTCCGTTCGCACCCAGCCGGGCAGCACGGCGTTGGAGGTCACCCCGAACGGCCCGGCGTCTTGGGCGACCGCGCGTGCGAGCCCGATCAATCCATGCTTGGAGGCGGAGTAGGCGCTGCCGCAGCGTTCCGCTTTCTCGCCGGCGGTCGAGCTGGTGAATACCACCCGGCCGAAACCGCGCTTGCACATCCCGCCGAGCGTCAATCGCGCGAGCTCGAAGGGACCGTCGAGATTGATGCGCATCGTCTCGCGCCAGACCGCGGGATCCTGTTCCCACACGAGCTTCTCATGGGCGGAGCCGATCCCGTGATTCACCACCAGCACGTCGATCGGGCCGAGCCGCTGCTCGGTCTCGGCAACGGCCAAGGCGCAGCCCTCGGGGGTGCCGAGGTCGGCCGCGACGTACTCGAGGCCTACGGAAGCGAGTTCCGCCTCGGTGCGCGAAGCCACCATCACGCGCACGCCCGCCGCCGACAGCAACAACGCCGCCTCGCGGCCGATCCCGCGACCGCCGCCCGTCACCAACGCGACCCTCACCACGGCACCTTCCGGCCCAGGTAGTCCAGGTATTGAAGGCCGCCCTTCCCGGCCTGCGCGTCCATGGTATTCGCAAGCTTCGGTATGCTCTCTTCGATGCTCAGATGCGCTTGGGGGCCGCCCATATCGGTTCGCACCCAGCCGGGAGCCATGAGCAACAGGGTTCGTGGATCATCGGCGTGCCGGGCGGCGAAGCTGCGCATGAACATGTTGAGGGCCGCCTTGCTCCCCCGATAGACCTCGTAGTGGCCGCTCTCATTGTTGCTGATGCTGCCCTGTCCGGAGGTCATGATCCCGATCGTGCCGCTCGGAACCACGAGATCCTGCAAGCTCTCGACGACGCGCATGGGAGACAGGGCGTTGGTGATCATCACGCGGATGAATTCGTCGGTCGACACATCGGCGATCGTTTCACGATCGTCGTTCTTCACGCCGGCATTGACGAACAGCATGTCGAATTTTCTCGGTGCCAGACGTGCTCGCAGCCCGGCCACCTGATCGGGGTCATTGATGTCGACGGTCTCGATTTCGAGCCGGCTGGCGGCGGGTCGCAGCAGATCGTGCAGTCTCGAGTGGGTTCCACCCCGTTCGGTGGCCACGACGTGCCAGCCGCGCTCGAGGTATTCCTCAGCCAGAGCAAGGCCGAGGCCGCGAGATGCGCCAATGAGCAGGAGCGTTTTGATTGACGATGTCGGTGGCATTGAGGATCTCTCGGCAAATTGTCGCACTATATACGTGCGCGACCCTGATTTAACTGACGCTATAGGTATTCTCCTGTAGCGTCCGGTGGCAAGTGGCAATTGCCGGAGAGGGTTCGCCCCGCTATCGTCTTTGTATGGCGCGGGCAAATTCGAAAAGACCGCCTCGAGATATCTTGCGAACCGGCTATTGCCGGGCTTTGAGCGCTTCCGTGGTTGCGCACGCCCAGTATCTTGCCGCCCAGGGCGAAAAGAGCGCCAGCCCCCGCCAAATTGCGCAACGGAAAACCGCGTGGCTGTCGATGGAAGCCCGCAAGGCCAGAATGCAGGCGAGGCTCGCGGTTGCCCAGGATGCCAAGAAGTCGGACTGAAGAAGATGGAGTGAGATAAAGATGGCTTCCAGAGAATCGATCGCAGCGCTTGCATATCAGCTGTGGATTGCGCGGGGGCGACCCCATGGCTCGCATGATCAAGATTGGCTGGAGGCGGAACGCCAGCTCGGCGGCCCATCGGACGCCAAGCCATCCAAATCGCAAAGCCCCTCGACCGGCGCCGGCCGGAAGCCACGGGGCAGTACCGCGTCGGCGCCGAAGGGTGCTGGCGCCGCCCGTTCCGCGGTGAAATCCACCGGCTCTCGATCAGCGCGCAACCCTCCGGTCGATGAGACAGATGATGCGCAGAGGTCCGCTCCGAAGGACATCGGCGGAAGGTGATGGGGATCCGCTAAAGGCGCGGCGGCGTCATGAGTGATACAGCGCCAGCAACCGCCCGTAAGCCTGCGGATAGAGAATGGCCACGAACAGCAGGCCGGTCACAGCCCCATCGATGTGAGCGGTATGGTTGATGCCATCCTGTGCGCGCCGTGCCAGATACCAGCTGTAGGCGAGATATCCGATCGCAAAAATCGGCGCCGGGATCGGCACCGGAAACGGCAAAATGAATATCGACTGTCTCGGGAAGAACACGATCGAAGCGAACAGCACGGCCGACACCGCTCCGGAAGCCCCCAAGGCGGCGTAGCGAGGGTCGTTGCGGTGCTGGAGGTAGGTGCGCGCTTCGCTCAGGACCAACCCGACCAGATATAGCAGCACGAATTGCGTGGTGCCCACGACCCGCTCCAGCGGTGGCCCGAAGAAATAAAACGTCAGCATGTTGAACAGGAGGTGCGCGAAGCTGCCGTGCACCAGGCCGCTGGTCACCAAGGTGTAATAGTGGCTCTTGCGAACCACCTCGTAGGGACGGAACAGGCTCTTCTCGATGAGCTTCGGCTGCCCATACAGCCCGAGCAAGCTGATGATGGAGGTCAGAAGCAGAATGCCGAGGGTGCCGGGTGCGTTCGAGTTCAACAAGTTCTCCTCGGTTGCAGCGGAGGGTAGACGCGAGCAGCGACGGGCCGCGTGATTCCTCAGCCGATTTTGCTTGATAACATTTTTTTGATTGCCCGGTAAGCCATGGGCTCCTCTTATTCGGGCGGTGCCCGCAGGCTCGCAAACAGCGAAAGGACCCAGGGACGGACGGCCAGCAGCGCGGCCATGCTGCGCTTCTCTTTCGCCGGCACCGTGCGATCCAGCTCCGCCAGATCGCGAAACTCTCCCGCCATGCGCTCCATTTTCCGGAGCAAGACCTTGCTCGACGCTTCCGACAGCTCGGCGGACAGAAAATGCAGGGCTTCGCCCGCGCGGGCAAACGGCGCCTGCAGGAACTCCTGACGCACCTGCTTTTCATAGAGGAGCCTGAGCGGCCCATCTCGACGCCATGCGATCACGGATGCGGCCCGCGTCCGGGCCCGTAGTTTGGAGCGCATCTCGATCAAGCGCAGCGCATCGAGCCGAACCATCCAACGCCGCACGGCGCGCTCATCGACACCGAGCTCCACACTCACGTCACGACCGCTGCGCCCGTTCGCCAGCAGATAGAAACAGGCCAGGAGATTGCGGTCGGCGGCGAGCGCCTTCTCCTGGTCCAACGTCAAGGTTTCCGGTGCGTCGGTGGATTGCCCGCTCGATATCCGCACCAACTCGCCCAAACCGATGTCGAGTGCCTGACAGATATCGTCCAGCCGGGCCAGCGTCAACGTCGCGCGCGAGAAGATGCGTTTAACCGATGCCTCGCTCAGGTGAATGCGTCGTGCGAGCTCCCGATAGGTGACCTGCCGGGATTTCATGACGCGCTTGAGACTGTCGACGATCCTCGCCGGCATCAGACCTGACTTCGAACTTGGCATGTTTCAGCTCCGGTACGTTGGGTATCATATTACGCTACCTTTCCCTTGGGTATTGATAAAGGTTACTTGGCAGCCGAGTATCGAACTATGCCAAACACACGCCGATCACACCCGGAACGAGCCATGCGGCCTGCGACTTGGGTCAATGACATCCATTCAGGAATGAACCGCACATCGGTGTCACGTGTGTTCGAGCCACGGAGTGTGGAGGACGTGGTGCGGACCGTGCGGCGATGCCGTTCTGAGGCGCGACCATTGGCCGTGGCCGGCGGCCGGCACGCCATGGGTGGGCAACAATTCTTGAGCGGAGGCGCGCTGCTGGATATGCGCCGCCTCAATCGCGTCCGCAGCTTCGACGAGCAACGAGGGCTGCTCGAGGTCGAAGCCGGCATTCAATGGCCGGATGTCATCCGTGCTTATCTGACACGCCCGGGGGGAATGCAATCCCCGTGGGGAATCCGTCAAAAGCAGACGGGTGCGGACCGGCTGACGATCGGAGGTGCAGTGGCCGCCAACATCCACGGCCGCGGTCTCGCCTCACCACCTTTCATCGGTGACCTCGAGTCCCTCGAGATCGTAACCGCAGACGGCGAGATCGTGACCTGCAACCGGGGGCAACAGCCGGAGTTGTTCCCCATGTCGTCGGGGGCTACGGACTGTACGGTGTCGTGACGGCAGCGACGCTGCGTCTCGCTCCACGCCTGCAGGTCGTACGCGAAGTCGAGATGCTGGAGATCGGCGGTTTGATCGAAAGACTCGACGAGCGCATCCGCTCGGGCGCCCTCTACGGGGACTTTCAGTTTGCGATCGACCCCGTCAGCCCGAGCTTCTTGCGCAAGGGGATCTTGTCCTGCTACCTCCCGACCGGCGATTCGAAACCCATTCCGGCGCGGCAACGGCGTCTTTCACAAATCGATTGGGATCGGCTGATCGAGATGGCTCATCGGGACAAGACGCGGGCTTTTGACGAATTCTCGGAGTTCTACCTCGATACCTCCGGTCAGCGCTATTGGAGCGACACTCATCAGCTCAACATCTATCTCGAAAGCTATCACGCGGCGCTCGATCAGCGGTTGGGATGCGAGCTGCACGGTGGGGAAATGATCACCGAACTGTATGTGCCGCGCGATCATCTCCCAGCCTTCATGGATGATGTCCGCCGCGATTTTCTCCGCCATCGGGCCGATCTCATATACGGCACGATTCGCTTGATCGAGGCGGATACCGGGAGCGCACTTCCCTGGGCGCGTGAGGCCTATGCATGCGTGGTCTTCAACCTGCACGTCGATCATCAGGCTGCCGCGATCGAGAACGCCAGGGGTGCCCTCATCCGGCTGATCGACCAGGCGGTCGCGCATCGGGGCAGCTATTACCTCACCTACCATCGGTTCGCGCGCCCCGACCAACTGCTGACGTGTCATCCGCAAATTCGGGAATGGCTCGCCCACAAGGATCGGATGGACCCCAGCCGGTTATTCCAGAGCGATTGGTACCACCACCTGCTGCGCGTCATCGGCGAGGAAGCCCCGTGATCAGGAGCACGCTGGGCAAGGCGCTGCAGGCAGTTGGCATCTGGATTCCGGTACTTCTCCTCCTCGCCGCCGTCTGGCCGCCGGCGCTCCTTCTACTGCAAATTTGGATGGTGGCGGGAGTCAGCGTTCTGGCCAACGTGCTTCAACCGGCATACCGGCCCTTTGAAGGCTCCCGAACTCCCGAGGACCGGGGGACCGCCGCGCAGATCCTGTGGACCGTCTACCTGACGCAGGCTGCCGCACTTATCGAACTGGTGTGGCGAAGACGCGTGGGACTTCCCCTCGATCCGACTGCCTGGGCTGCATGCTGCGCCATGATCGGTGGCCTGGCACTGCGAACCTGGGCGGTCGTTTCGCTGGGGTCCTGGTTCACTTGGAATGTAGCGGTGCAGGCGGGACAAACGCTTGTAACGGACGGACCCTATCGGGTCATACGGCACCCGAGCAACTGGGGCGCACTGATCAGCTTTGTCGCCAGCTGTATCCTGCTTCGATCCTGGATCGCCGCGGCGCTAGCCGCCTTCGCACTGACCATGGCCTTCGTGCGGCGCATCGGATACGAGGAGACATTGCTGGTCAAGACGCTGCCAGGCTACCGGGCGTATATCTCCGGCACGGGCAGGCTCCTCCCGCGCATCATCTGACGGCATTGGCCGGGGCACGCACGGGCAAGGCGGACGCAGCGCTTCGCGCCGATGCGGAAGAGCGCGTCTGTATCCACGCGAGCAGCGCCACGGCAATCAGCACGATGGGCAAGCCGAGCAGCACGTTCGCGGAGAACGATTCGTGGCCCAGCCACCAACCGACGACCAGCGCGACGGGCGGATTGACGTACGCGTAGGTCGCAGCGAGAGTCGGGGATACCCGCTCGACGACGTAACGGTAAGCCGAGAACGCAATCAGCGAACCGAACACGACGAGATAGGCCCAAGCCCACCAGACCTCGGGCGCGTGCGGCAGCGCCCAATGCTCGCCGAGCACCGCGCTCACCAAGAGCGCGATCACTCCGGCGGAGAGCATTTCCGCTCCAAAACCCAGGGGGCCGTGCGGAAGATCGAGGCGCCGTGAGAGCACCGTGCCGAGCGACCAGCACGTCGTACCGCAGAGAATGATGAGGGTGCCCGTGAGGCTCCCTTGAAGGTCACGCCCCATCAGCATCACGCCGGCGCCGACGGCTCCGATGGCGATGGCGACCCACTCCAGGCGCCGGGGCCAGTGGCCGAATGCCCCGGACCACAGCGCGGTTGCGATCGGCATCACGCTGATCAGCGCCACCGTGGCGCCGGAGCTCACCCATCGTTCGGCAACGGCAACCCCGCCGTTTCCCACCACCAGCAGCAGAAATCCCAGAAGCGCTGCATTCCGCCATTGCTTGACCGTGGGCGCCTTGCGCCGATAGAGCATTTGCCAAAGGGTCAGCACGGCGCCGGCGACGACGAAGCGCGTGCCGATCAGAAAGAACGGGGGTGAGCCTTGGACACCCACCTTGATCGCGAAGTAAGTGGTCCCCCAAATGACATATACCGACAGCAAGCAACCGGCGATCAGCCAGGCGGACGGCCGGGGTGCGGCGGACGGAGCGGGACTTTGCGACATGACGCGATACTCGGTGGCTCGCAGGCATGAATCATAACGTCGATGCATGCCGGAGGCATTATGTTGTATAAGACAAATGAGCCTTCTAAGCTTGGTGTTCAAGCCAACAGCGCACGGGGAGTTTGATAATGGACGCACTCGACCTCAAGATCCTTGCAATTCTAGACTCCGATCCTCGCCGGCCGTATGCCGAGATCGCGCGCGAATTGGACGTGTCGCAGCCGACGATTGCCGACCGCATGCGACGACTCGAGGCTCGCGGGATCGTACGCGGCGCGATGCTGTGCATGGATCATGCCCGTCTCGGGTTCAACATCAGCGCGTTCGTCAGGCTGCGGGCGAAGCCCTCTCATAAGCGCAGCCTCGGAGAGACGGCCCGCGCCATTCCGCAGGTGATCGAGATGCACAGCGTCACCGGCGATGACTGCATGGTGGCGCGCGTCGTCGCGCGCTCGGTGGTGGAGCTCGCGGAAATTCTGCAGCGGCTGACCGTGGTGGCGGATTCCAGCACGTCGGTCTTGCTGGAGACCATCATCCCGCTGCGCAATCCCATCCCGACTCAACAGACCGCCGCCACGAACAAGCGTCCGCGCGCCCGGGAACGCGTTCGCGCATAGAGTGCGTTAGAACGTGTAGGCGGTGCCCACTAAGGCCGCGCAACGCGACACCGGAGGACCCGTCGACGCACAGCGTGATCGAACCGGCCGAGGAGGCTCAGGCGGTGTACCGACGAGATCACGCAGGCATCGGCGAAGGCTGCGAATAGATTGGTGTATACGCGCGCCTCGGTGGCGGGGTCGAGGCTCGCGGCGCGCTCGTTCACCGCCACCCCGAGACCTGCGGGTGTCGATCGTACGAAGTCGGTGGCACAGGCGGACTCGAGCGCGCCCTGGGGAATGAGCGTTGCGCGCGTGCGCAGCAGTTGCGCAGTCTCGGCGGTGGAGACGCGGGTCGGGCCGTCGTCGAGGGTGAGCGCGATCCGTTCCGCGGGGTAGAGACCCGCCAACACCCGCAGCAAGGTGCTCTTGCCAGAACCGCTGGCGCCAATGAGCGCATAGCGTTTGCCTCGCTCGAGGCTGAACGAGAGACGCTCGAGGGCGGCGGCGCCGTCGCTGCTGCTAGCGCGCGGGACTCCAGACGCGCAGCGGGCAATGCCGCGCGGCAAGCGTGAAGTCAGCATCCGTCGTCAACAGAGTCAGTTCGTGGCGTATGCACAGCTGGCCCAGCAGCGCGTCGATCGTCCCGATTTGAACCCCAGATCGCCGGCAAACGTTGCGAATATCCGCGGCATCAATGTAGTCCTGCCGATCCGGCACCAGGAGCGGTAGGGCGGCGAATCGCTGCACGATGTCCTTGCGGGCACGCGGGCCAGCAAAGCCCTGCAACAGTTCCTGCAGCACGAGTCCCGTGGTGACGATCGCATCACCGCTGTCGATCGCTGCTCGCAGTGTCAGCACTTCGGGGCCAAGAGTCGGTGCATCCCTGCGAAAGGCGAGCGACCAGACGCTGGTGTCGACCAGCAAGGTCATCTGCGTGAACGCTCCGCCTTGTAATCGAAGTCGGTGTCCCATTCGAGCTTGCCCATCAGATCGAGCAAGTGTTTCTGCTTTCGGCGGGCGATGAATTCCTCTAGCGCGCGCGTCACCGCAGCCTTCTTGGTGCGCTCACCGCTCACTTTGACGGCTTGCTCGATGAGCTTCGGGTCGAGTGAAAGATTGGTAGCCATGTGTCACCTCTTACACATAAGTCTACACATCAAGGCGGCCACGGACAACTGGAATTCTTGGCCCATTCATGCCCATTTCGCACGGCGCCGGCGATAGTCCGCACTATCCTTGGCTCACCGAAGACGCGGCCTCGGGATCGGCGTACGGCTGTAGCACTGACAAGTTTGCGAACGCGAACGGGTGATGTTCGTCGTCATAGGTTAGAAAAGCCAGTGCCGGATTCTGGTGCTGGACCTTGGCATCGAATACCACCTGATACCACGCCAACATCTGCTCGAGCCGACGGCTGCGCGAATCGACCGGGCGACCCGCGGTGCCTCGAGGGCGATCTCACGCAGCGCGCCGGTCGGCGGATTCCTGAAACCGACAAAATACAATCCGGCAATGCCGCTCTCCTCACCGAAGCGGTTCGGCCTGCCACGCGCATCGGCGATGGCGTCGAAGCCTCGGATCACCTTGTCCAGACCCGGCGTATAGCCGGTTGCGAAAATGATGGCCTCGAACGGATGCCGGGCACCCGCTGCGAATCGCGCCCCATCGGGTAGGATTTCCTGCACGGCGGGTAGCACGCGGATTCTGCCCTCCTTGACCAGGGCGATGGTGCCGACGTCCAGCATGGGAATACGCCCGAACTCTTCGATCATGCGATTGGGACCCGCCACCGGCCGCACGATCCCCCAAGGGGACAGGTCCCCCACCACGAGGCTGGTGGTGCTCGCGGCAATGGCATCTCGCAGCCTCAGCGGCAGGTGCGAGAGGAGGATACTGGTGTGCTGCGTGGGGCGCCCGAACAGGTCGCGCGGGATCACATGCACCGGACCGCGCACCACCATGGCGACATCCACCCCGTGCTCGGCCAAATCGAGCGCGATCTCCGCGCCCGAATTGCCGCAACCCACGACCAGCGTGCGCTTACCCCGGTAGGGCGCGGCATCCTTGTAAACACTGGCGTGAATCGCCGGGCCATCGAAGCTGTCCATCCCAGGAATCGATGGCAGCTTTGGCACCCCGTTGTAGCCCGTGGCCATGACGACGAAGCGCGGTGTCACCGCTCCAATGCTCGTATCCACAATGAAGTGGTCGCCGTTGCGCCTCACGGCGTGCACGGTGACGCCGAGGCGAGGCTCGATGTGGTGCTCTGCCGCGTACGCCTGCAGGTAGTCGATCACCTGTCCCCGGGCCGGATAGCGAGGCGCGGCTCTCGGCCACGGCGTCATGGGGAGGCTGGAGTAAGTCTTCGTGGTGTGCAAATGCAGCCGGTCGTAATGTCGGTGCCAGGCGCTTGCGATCCGCCCTTCCCGCTCCACGACTACGTGAGCCAGTCCTTCGCGGCGCAAGCAGGCCGAGGTCGCGAGGCCTGCAGGGCCGGCGCCGATCACCAACACATCCTCGAACCGCTTGCGGATTTCCACGCAAGCGACGGTACCACTCCGCGGGCCGGCGATCGACCCTCAGGCGATGGTGTCGATGATGCTGCCGAGTGGGCTGCTAGAGGTGCTCGAGGTGCTCGAACTGCCGCCGAGATCCGCGATCGCGCTGTCGATGAACGAGGAGACGATCGATTCCGCTGACGCGGCGCTCGTCGAGGACGTGGTGCCCGACGTGCCGGAAGAGCTCGAGGTGCTGGCCGTCAGGGCGCCGATCAGGTTCTGGAATGCCGTACTGAGGCTCGAGGCGACGCTGCTCGAGGCGCCCGAACCGCCGTCGATGCCGCCGAGCAATTGGCTGTCACTGGACGCAATCGCGAGACTGGTCAGGGCCGCGGCCGTCGAAGCCACGGTTGAGGCCGAGGAGCTTGCGGCCGAACTCGAGGCGCCGCTCGTGCTCGCAGCAGTGGCGGTGGAGGTCGCCGCGGCCACCGCCGCTTGAGCGGATGTGGCGCTGGAAGCGCTCAATAGGCTGGATAAAGCCGAGGCCTGGCTGCTGCCGATGCTTCCAATTGACATAATTATTCCTATCGCGACCCCGGGAATCAGGGCTATCGGCCGGCAACGGAAGAACTTGAGAGGAATATTTTTTTGCGCTGCGACCGGTCCGGCTGACGATCGGTCAGCGCGCCGGCGCACCGAGGGGTGCGAGCGAGGCCAGATATCCGAGGGCGGCGAGCAGGATCACGAAATAGGCCGTCACAGCGTAGTTGGGCGCCATATCGGAGGCCAAGTTCTTCTCGAACGCGCGATAGACGGCGCCGGCAACCACCAGCAGGCCAGATCGCGCGCCATGCAAATTCACGCATCATGTCGAAGCAGCCCGATCAACGAACTCTGTCAGCGGGCGGTGAGTTTCACCTCGAACTCCACGTCGACCGCATCGGCAAGCGTCGTTACGTGGGCGATCGCGAGATTCGTCGCGGACACATTGATATCCGTCCCCGGAACGCTGGTCGGCTTGAGCAACGGCAACAGATCGATGTTCGCGGATTTAGGCAGCGAGTGACCGGTGGCGGATTGCAGCAGTTCGATCACCTCACGCGTGGATTCGTCCCGGACATTGTCGATGCGGATGTCATCGATCTCGATATGCGAACCGGAGCCCACGAGCTTCCCGGACACCTTGACGTCCGACATCATCTCCGTGCCGATACAGGAGCCGCCGACCGTGAGACCCAACAGGGACGACAGGTGGGCATCGATGATCACTCGGCCCGCCTCCAGCGCGACGTGCGGCCGCTCGAGGTATGCGTAGCATTTTCCCTTGGCCAGGTACCACCGTCCCTGATCCTTGAATACCGACGCCTCGACCAGCGTCTGCAGCGCCGCGCGGCCGATGACGAGCTCGCTGGCGTTGGCGCGGCCGAGAAGCCCGCACAGGCCGAGGCACGTGCAGATGAGCGCTCGCCGTCGAAACGACCGCTGGGGCCTGGGGGCGGCCGCTTTTCCGTCCAGCCATTCAGATTTTGACCGCATCTGACTTCCCACCGTTGGCTTTGCCACACTCTGAAAGCGTGTAGGTTATCGGGTTCGCGGGAAAAGTACCCCATCCTTTGGCGGCATCGATTGGGGACTCTGACGCGATAAGCCGCGCCGACGCCGTACAATAGACAGCTCAAGTTTCCCAGAATCGGATGGCGTCATTTGGTGACTGCAATCGAGAGGATGGCTGCGGGCAAGGCCATTGCCACGGCCGTCGCGGTGATCTCCTGGCTCCTATGCGCATCGCTGCACGCCCAAGAGATGGTCGTCGGCGTGAATGTGGTCAACCCCATGCGCGCGAGCGTGGCCGATCAGAACACCCTGCTCGGGCAACTCAAGGCCGGCGGCGTTCGCGTCATCCGCTGCGGCATCTCCGATGACGACAAGGGGATCGATTTCGCAAAGCGGGCCGCCGCGCACGGCATTCGCATTCAGCTGATCGTGAGCCCGCAGTACCCGCCGAATGCGGCCACCCGGGCTTATGAGCCCGACGAGTTCCCCGCGATGTGGGGCGGGCACCCGCTCTCCTTTGCAGATGTGACGCTGTCCAAGACTGCGTTCCAGCGCCTCCCAGCAACCCGGCCGCCGCCGCCGCGCATCGACTCATCGGCATCGACTATTTCTCCTGGAACTCGGATCCGTGGGCAAAGCAACCCGACGCGGACAGCGTGTATCGTTGCGGGGCACTCACCGAGAGCGGTCGCGAGGCGGTCAAGAGATGATGTCCTCGGCATGGAGGCCGTAGTGCCATGGAGCTGATCCAGAAGGTGGACGGAGTATGATTCGGAATCGAATTCAATGGCGGAGTGGGTAGTGTCAACGCAAGCGCCTTTGCGCACCAATCGATTGTTCCTGACCTTGGACATCAACATCACCTGTCCGAGCTGCGCGCATGAGTTTTCCCTTCAGGAGGGGTTTGCGAAGAAAGCGCTGGAGCGGCTGGAGGAGGCGAGCACGGATGCGATCGCGGCCATGCGCGATGCCGAACGAGCCGACGTTGAGAAGCGTGCGCAGCAGCTTGCCGGCGAGAGGGCTCGGGCGGCACAGGGCGAAGCGGAGTCCCTCAAGAGGCTGCTCAAGGAACAGGGCGAGGCGCATGCTGCGGCGCTTGCGGAGGTTCGCGCGCTGGCGGAAAAATCGGTGGCTCCGCGGATCGAGCAACTGCAGAAGGCGCTCACCGAGCGAGACGGTCAGGTCGCGGCGCTCCGAAACGAACAGCTGGAGCTGCGCAAGGAACGGGAACAGCTCAAGGATGAGAAGGCGGCTTTGGCGCTCGAGGTCCAAAAGCAGGTGGATGCCCAGGTTCAGCAGCGTGAGTCGGTGGTTCGCGCGCAAGAGCAGGCGCGGGCTCAGCTCGACAAGGCGGAGCTGCAAAAGAAGCTCGACGATGCCGGGGAGCAGTTGGCGGCCGCGCAACGCAAGATGGAGCAAGGGTCGCAGCAGCTGCAAGGGGAAGTCCTGGAACTCGCGATCGAAGAGGGACTTCGTCGCGCATTTCCGCTCGATACCATCGAAGAGGTCAAGAAGGGACAGCGGGGCGGCGACGTTCTACAACATGTCACGACCCGGACGGGCCAGACCGCAGGGACCATCCTCTGGGAAACCAAGCGGGCGAAGGATTGGAGCCTGCAGTGGACCTCCAAGCTCAAGGAAGACATGCGCGCCTGCGGCGCGGCGGTGGGGATTTTGGTGACGATGCCGGGAGCGCTTCCGAAGGAGTGGCCGGAATCGTCTTACTTTGCGCTTCATGAAGATGTCTGGGTGACGCAGCCCTCGTGCGCACTCGGAATCGCCGAGGCGCTGCGCGTGGGGCTCATCGATCTGCACCGGCAGCGCGCGGTCTCCGCCGGCAAGGGGGAGAAGATGGAGGCGCTCTACGATTACCTCACGTCCCCCCAATTCGCGCAGAAGCTCAAGGCGGTATACGAGACCTTCAAGAAAATGCGCGAGGAGCTGGAGTCGGAGAAGAGCGTCACGACACAGCGATGGGCGCGGCGGGAAAAGCAATTGCAGGCGGGAATGACGCAGTTACTGAGTATTGGCGGCGAAATTCAGGGGCTCGCGCAGCAGGAGCTGCCCATGCTCGAGATGGAGGCGCAGAAGGATCTGGCGATATAAGCAGACGAGCGGCGCCCGGGCATCTCCGGGCGCCGCCTGCCCTCGCGGGAGTCTTCCCCCGCTACACCGACCCCGGGTTCTCCGACTGTGGGTTCTCCACCGGCTTTCGGAAGGTGGCTTCTCCGGCATCGGACACCTCGACCCACTTGGGATCGGGTGCGATCTCGGCGCCGTAGTTGTCGTGCCAGTTCCACCACTTGTACGGCGGGGTCTGCGGGTAACCCTCCGGCGAGTCCTCCCAAATTTCCTGCCGGCCGAGGGCCGTCAAATCCAGGTAGCTCCAGGTGGTCCCCATCGCCTCGTCACCGCGGTTGTTGATGAAGTAGGTGCGCAATACCTGGTCGCCGACGCGGATGAACGCGTTGTGGCCGTGCCACTCGTTGACACCGAAGTCCGTGTCAAAGCTGTCCGTGAGGGTGTACCACGGCATCTTCCACGCCATTCGCGCCTTCAGGCGCTGGATGTCTTTCTGCGGTGCGCGCGAAGCATACGCAAGCGTCGTGTCGCGGGCGTTCAGATGGGTCAGGTGGCCGACCTGATCGGCGCCCAGCGAGCAGCCGCGGCAGGCATGCTCGGGCCAGCCGAACACCCCTGGCTCGAAGAAGGCGCGATAGACGATCAATTGCCGACGGCCTTCGAATAGATCGAGGAGGCTCACCCTGCCCTCGGGTCCTTCGAATTCGTACGCCTTGTCGACCGCCATCCAGGGCATCCGCCGCCGTTCGGCAGCCAGGGCGTCGCGGGCGCGCGTCATCGCCTTCTCCTTCGCGAGCATCTGCTGGCGCGCGCGCTCCCACGCCTCCGGCGACACGACCGGAGGCGCCTTCATTCCGGGAGGCAATTTGTCGCGCTGCAAGTCTCTCGGCAGGTCTGTCGCTTTGGTGCTACCCATAGGCCTCTCCTGTTGCTATGCGTTATTGAACTGAATGATCGCCCTTACGAATCAGGGGGGCGCGGGGCGCCGGTACACCTTCAGAAATGTGCTTCCACCAAGGCGCGAGATGGAAGACGCTCATCAGCAGGTACATCGGAACCATCCCACTCAGCGCCGACGTATGTAATCCGGCCGAGCACAACGCTTCGTGCGCGCCGTCGCCCAGGATCCCGGTGAACGCGGCCATGAACGCGAATGTGGGGGCGGCGCCGAGCGACAGCCAGTCGGCTGCGCGCAGACCGATCACGTTATCGCGCTGCGGCAGCCTGCGAGGCAAGCCAACATGGCGCGAGTGCTCGGCGACGATTTCCTTCATGACATAGCTCCTGCCAGGTCCTGGCAAGTGAGGCGGCTTTCGTAGACTAGAATAGGGCACCCTGCGAACCCCCGGGAGTAACAAGTGTGGCGGGCTTCGGATGGACTCACTGATCACGGCCGCAGCGCGGGCGCTCGCGCAAGGCGACGTATTGGCGGCTCTGAAACGGGTTGCCCTGCGTAACGACGCCCCGGCTTTGGCCCTTCGCGGCATCGCCATGGCGCAACTCGGCGAGTTCGAGCGGGCCAAGGCGCTGCTGCAAGGCGCCGCGAAGGCCTTTGGCGCCAATGAGGCGGTTGCCCGCGCGAGATGTGCCGTCGCATTGGCTGAAATTGCGCTCGTGTCGCGCGACCTCAATTGGCCTGCCAGGACGCTGGAACATGCGCGAGAGGTGCTCGAAGCGCGACATGACTATCTGAACTCCTCGCATGCCCGGCTTCTGCAGGTCCGTCGCCTCGTGTTGATCGGCCATCTGGATGAAGCGCGGCGCTTGATGGGTCGCCTCGATCCGTCGCCGCTGCCCCCGGTGTTGCGAGCCGCTCATGAGCTGACCGCCGCCGGGATCGCCATCCGACAGGTTCGTGCTGCGCAGGCCGCAGAGGCGCTCGAACGCGCCAAGAAAGCGGCGCAGGCAGCGGGGATCGGCGCCTTGGTGGCGGAAATCGCAGCAGCCGCATCCAGCCTCAAAGCGCCCGCCGCTCTCTTGATTGCGCGCGGAGGGGAGCGGCCGCTCGCGCTCGCGGAGGTCGAGAAGCTGATCCGTTCGGGCACCGTCATCGTGGACGCATGCCGCCGCGTCGTCCGTTGTGGGGAGGCGATCGTTTCGCTTTCCAGGCGCCCGGTTCTTTTCGCGCTGGCTCGAGCGCTCGCGGAGGCGTGGCCTCACGGCGTATCGAGGAGTGTGCTGGTGACGCGCGCCTTTCGTGGCCGACGGGCCGACGAATCCTATCGGGCGAGGCTGCGTGTCGAAATCGGCCGCCTTCGCAGGAGCCTGCGGGGCATCGCCGGCATCCAGGCGACGGACGCCGGATTTGCGTTGGTGACGCGACGCCAAACGGGTGTTGCCCTGCTGGCGCTGCCGTTCGAAGGGGACAACGCGGCGTTGCTGGCATTGCTTTCGGACGGCGAATCCTGGTCGAGCTCGGCTCTCGGGATAGCCCTCGGAGCCAGTCAGCGCAGCGTCCAGCGCGGATTGGATTCGCTGGCGAAGGCCGGCAAGGTGCAGACATTCGGGCGCGGGCCGGCTCGCCGCTGGACCGCGCCACCGCTGGCTGGAATCACGACGACACTGTTACTCCCCGCTGCCTTCCCGAACGACTAAAGTCGAGCTCATGAAGAAATCATCCGCCGACATCGTCGACGAATTCGGCCCGTTTCCGGGAGTGGCTCGCGTGAACGGTGTAACGTACGACGGCCGACAGGTGTGGCTCGCCACCGGCGGCACACTGATGGCCGTCGACCCGACATCGGGCAAACCCGTCCGAACCATCGACGTGGCAGCTCACGCCGGGACGGCATTTGACGGGAAGCATCTGTATCAGATCGCGGAGGACCGCATCCAGAAGATCGACCCTGCAACGGGTCAGGTCGTGAGCACGATTCCGGCGCCGGGCGCCGGCGGAGATTCCGGTCTCGCGTGGGCCGAAAGCTCGCTGTGGGTCGGGCACGCTCGGGAGCGGAAAATCCATCAGATCGATCCGGCAACGGGGGCGATTCTTCGCACCATCGAGTCGACTCGCTTCGTCACCGGTGTCACGTGGACGGACGGAGAGCTCTGGCACGGCACGTGGGAAGGCGATGAGAGCGATGTGAGACGGGTCGATCCCGAGACGGGGAAAGTGCTCGAGCGGATCGAGATGCCGGCGGGCACCGGAGTCTCGGGGCTCGAATCGGATGGCAAGGATCGATTCTTTTGCGGCGGTGGATCCAGCGGAACGGTGCGAGTCGTCCGTCGCCCCAAGTGACGCGCCGGCTATTTTCACTTGCGGCGTAACCCGCGGGTCGTCTTCGTGCAGGCCGTCCAGCGTCCTTCGATTATTGCGGCCCGTGAGGCCTGCCCGGGGTAGGCGACCGCCTCGCATAGCCTCAGAGCGCGTAGTACATTCGACCCTGCGATGGTCCGTGAATTGCGACCTCGAGGATGGCGATGAACGACTCTTCCGACGCCGGCTCAACGACGGAAATTCTCCTGGGACTCACGGCGGACAAGAAAGCGCTGCCGTCGAAGCTGCTCTACGACGCGACCGGTTCCGAGCTATTTCAACGGATCACGGAGCTCCCCGAGTACTATCTGACGCGAACCGAGAAGAAGCTGCTCGGGGAGCGCGCGGCCGACATCGTCGCCGCAATGCCCGTCGAAGCCGGTCGCGAGCGGGCGCTGGTGGAATTCGGTGCCAGCGACGAGACCAAGGCGGTCACGCTGCTCGATGTGGTCGACAGTCATTTTTCCGCCTATGTCGCCATCGACATTTCTCCAACCGTGCTCGGTCCGATCCGCGCGCGCATGAAGGTGACTCATCCCCGGATCCAGGTGGAAACCATCGTGGCGGACTTCCTGCAGCCCTTGGCGATGCCGAAAGCGCTCGGGGAAATCCAAGCGGTCGGGTTCCTGCCGGGCAGCACCATCGGTCAATACGCTCCCGCCGGCGTCGTTGAGTTTCTCACGAACGTACGCCGCGCTTTCCTGGGGGCGGCCCGTCCCGCCTTCGTGATCGGCACTGACCAATGCAGGGATCCGAAACGCGTGCTGCCCGCCTACAACGATTCGGTGGGCGTCAGCAAGGCGTTCACCCTCAACATCCTGTCGCATATCAACCGGTTGGTGGACGGGGACTTGGATCCGAGCCGTTTCGGACACGAGGCGCTGTGGAATCCTCGCGAAGAGCGGGTGGAGATCTACCTCAAGAGCCGCGTCGCCCAGAGCGCGCGAATCGCAGGGCGCGCGATTCATTTTGCGGCGGGCGAGACGATCCAGACCGGGATCAGCTACAAATACAGCCCGGAGCGGTTCGTATCGATCGCGGCCGAGGCCGGCTGGAGCTCCGCCGGCTTCTGGCAGGATTCGGAGAAGTTGTTCGGCATCCACCTGCTGCAGGCGAGCCAGGCGACCGCGTTGGCGGACGGTTCAGTTGGCCTGGCTCGGACCTAAAACAGGTCCCCTGCATGGAGCGTATCATCAGCGCATCCATCAATGAACAATGGGAGACCGGACATGAAGCTCAGTGCCAGAAATGCATTGAAGGGCAAGATCGAAGCCATTCACAAAGGCGCCGTCACGACCACCGTCAAAGTCGATATCGGTGGCGGCCGACACGTGACCTCGTCGATCACCAACGAGGCCTCCGAGGATCTCGGGCTCAAAGTCGGTGACGAGGTGACCGCCATCATCAAGGCTTCCGATGTGATCATCGGGAAGTAGCAGCCGCTGCATACGCCTGCACGAAGCAGAGCGTATTCACCAGTTTGATCTGCTCGATCCTGCTGCATTCCGCTTCGAGCAACCGGGGGCTTGCGACGACCACCGCCAGGCACTGCGCGCGGGAGATCGCGACATTGAGTCGATTGCGGCTGTAGAGGAATTCGATGCCGCGCGGGATATCCGCCGCCGACGAGGCCGTCATGGAAATCAATACGACGGCGGCTTCCTGACCCTGGAACTTGTCGACCGTTCCCACCCGGGCGCCGCTCGGCAACAACGACCTCAATAGATTGACCTGCATGTTGTAGGGACTGACGACCAGAATATCGGCCGCGGTGATCCTGTGGGTTGCGCCCTGCTGGTCGATCCAATTCTGAGAGAGGAGACTTCTATATAGGGCCTGGATGCGCTCGGCTTCCGGCTCGCTTTTCTGGCTGCAATCCTCATGCGTCACGGGAACGAAACTGATGCCGGTGGGGCGCAACGCGGCGTCCGAGTCCGACGACAACACCAGTCGCTGGGTCGAGTGAGCCGCCTGAAGTCGTCCCTCGTACACTGCCTCGGAGATGAATCGGCTCACGTCCGGATGCATGCGGCGTGTGACCGGAAGGAAGATCCCCCGATCGGGCGGCACGGTGGCCAGATCTCCCAAAACGAATTCCAACGCGGAGGTCCCGGACTCGCCGGGGTGCACTCCCTGCATGGGTTGTCCCAATTGCATCTGATCCCCGACCAGCACGATGTTGCGGGCGCTCACACCCATGGCCACGACATTCGCGAGAGCGACCTGGCCCGCCTCGTCGATGAACAGGGTGTCCAGGGTTTGATCGAATTCCGGGCGCGACAGCAGAAACGCGGTGCCGGCAATCAGGTCATAGCCACCGGAGCTCACGGCATCGTTGTCGGACAAATCGACGATCATCGAACCGTTCAGGCGTTGAGCGTCCTCGGAATATTTCTTGGCACCCCGGAAAAATACATTCCGCTCGAGCGCCTGTCGCTCGACCTCCATCAACAGGTTGTTGATCGCCTTGTGCGAGTTCGAGGCGACACCGACGCGCCGCCCCTGCGAGAGCAAGTCAACGATTGCGCGCGCCGACAGATAGGTCTTTCCGGTGCCGGGCGGCCCTTGTATCAAGAGGTAGCTGCGGTCCAAGCGCCCGATCGCGGCGCTCGCCGCCGTGAGCAACTCGCCGCCATTGGGGATGATGGCCTTCCCTTCCCGGATGCCGGCGATGCGCGGCCGGGCGCGTCGGAGCAGCGCGATGATAGCCGCGTATTCATGGCTGCCCGAGATCAGCGATTCCGCGAAACGATAGATCGCCTCTCGCTGCGCATCGGGGTCGCGGGGGCCCTGCGGAATGAGCGAGAAAGCCTCCTCGTAAGGATCGGCCTTCGGGCCGATCTTGAGCGCTATCTGACCGGCCTCCTCGTCCAGGAATACGATCTCGCCCGCATCCTTGAGCGAGGCCGCGCGTTGGGGCCGGTTCCCTACCCGCATCTTGAAATCCTGCGGGGGAAAGCGAAACGTGTACACCTTGGAGCGTTTGTCGGCGTACGGCGGCGCGGAAGGGTCCGGGCGCAAAGCGCCGATGCACTCCGCGTCCTCGACGAGCTCTTCTTCCGATAGCTCCTGACGATGGAACATCGCCCAGTAGCTCGGCTTGTCCTCCCGACGATGGAACTCCAGGAGATGTCCCACCAGTTCCCGGAACGGCCGCTGATCGGCCGGCGCCCAGGCCAATCGCGCCACGGTGTCCGCCAAGCGCGCCTCGGCCTGGCGGCGTTGCGCCGAGCGCTCCGGATCGACGGCCTCGGTGGATTTATGCTCATACCAGGGGATGTGCGCGGGCTTGAGCGTCAGCAACCAGTCCCGGAGCTTCCACGTGGAACGGCAGTCTTCCTCGTTGTAGTCTGCGATGTCCTCGAGCAACTGCGGGTCCTTCAACAGCCGCCATCGTTCGTAGGCCAAGATGCTGGAGCCGGCCGACTTGACCTCGCCGCTCCGCGGCGGCATGTAGAACGATTCGAGATTCTTGATCGAATATCGGGGCTCTGAAACCTGAATCGCCTCGCGCACCACCTGATACAGATCGACCAGCTTCCCGGCCCGCAGGAGGTCATCCACCTCCGCTTCACGGGTACCGTGCAGCATGGCGAGACGCTTGAGCGCGCTCTCCTCGTAGTTCGCATAGTGATATACGTGCGCCCGCGGAAACGCCGCCAGCTGCATGGTCATGAAGTCGACCGCCTGCTCGAAGGCGCGCTGCTCCTCGGCGCGCGTATGGCCCCAGAACGGCACAAAGACTTCGCTTCCTTCCGCCCCCTGCATGAAGCCGAACAGATACTCGAGGCCGCCTCCGACGAGCGGGTCACCCTCGATATCGAAGAACAGATCGCCCGGATCCGGCTGGGGCAGCCGCGCGAATCCCTTGCCCCCCGCCGGATCCAGCGGCTCGACCCGATTCTTGCCGTCGACGCGCTTGGCCACCTGTAACCGCGCCTGGACGGCAAGGCGCTGAAGAAGCGCAGGCCGCAGACCGGGAATCCGGCTTTCCGCGGTCAATGTCGCCAGGGCCGCCGCCGTGGATACGCCGGCGTCCTTGAGCTTTCGGCGCTGGCTGCCCGTGATATGGGCGACCAAGCTCAAGTCATCGCTCTCGGCCCAATCCGCCTCGCAGCGTGCGCTCCATCGGCACTGCGCGCAGTGACTGCAGGATTCGCTCTCGGAGGTTGCCGGCATCGCGCTCACGAAATCCTCCAGGCGCTGTCGGGCGGCATCGAAGTAGTGATGGACATCGGCCACACGAACGGTTGCGACCGCTTTGTCCCCGAGGACGATGTGCATCGTGGGCGGCGCGACGCCCTGCTCCGCCGCGAGCAGCTTGGCGTACACGGCGAGTTGGATGGCGTGCTTGGGCTTGGCCGTCAATGAGAGCTTGGTGTCGACGGGCTCGTACAGGTAGGAGCCGAGCTTCGAGGTTCCGGGCCTCTTGATGAGAAAATCGGCGTATCCGTGCCACTGACCATCGAGGAGTGCGCCCTGATAGATGACCTCCGCGCCGGCCGCCATCGCGGCCCGGGTCCTCGCCACCCGATCGACCAGCGATCCCGTCGCCTCGATCTCGACGATGCCTTTGCCTTGCGCCCGCAGCGACTCGAGATGCTGGCGCTCATGTTCCAAGCCTTTCGCCTGCAGCAACTCGAGCAGCGGGTCCGGGGGCGCGATCGGCATCGGATCATCGAGCTGCCGGCGATCCAGGTAGGAGGCGTGTCGGCAGCCGAGGAAATTGACGAGATCCGTAGCTGAAAAGACCAGTTGACCGTGGTGGATTCGCAAGAGCCGTCAATCCACCCGGCGAGCGAGGTACGGGTCGCCCTGCGTCGTACCGCAGGCGATGGCTCGCGTGACCCGAGCGGCCTCGGGCAGCGGGGGATGCTCGATGCAGAAAAAATAGCTGGTCATCGCGCCGGCCTTCCTTGTGACGCAAGAGCACGAATTGTTGCGCAGCTCGAGGGAAAGCTCAAGGAGCGGGTGGAAGGCCTTCGTCAGGGGGCCGGCGATTGGACTACGCTCTCCCACCGGACATCACGGACGCCGGCCTCCTCGAGCTGACCTATCAATGTCACGACGCGACGGCATGAGGCGCGGCCGCCCCGCGCGATCGCCTGGAACCGGCAAAGCGGCTTACCGGAAGTTGTGATCGTGAAGCGCTGACGAAGCCCCAGGAGGTACTCCGCCAGCGCATCCCGCACGAGGGGACCAACCGCTGGTTCTTGAGACGGAGCACACCGCACGATCAATTGAAACGCGCCGTCCGTTACGCGCCCACCGGGCGAGCCCAGTCGATACTCCCGCGGCGTCAGGGTTGGCAGTGGGTTACAGCGCGTTGCGTCGGTTTTCCGCTGATGCGGCGGCGGGAACCTGAGAGCCTGCATGGGATGCCTCTCCAAAAGATCTCGTCCATCGGCGCTTGATCATAGAGTCACCCGCGTAAAGATGGTGTTAATTAAAGCTCTCGCAAACACCGGAAATACCGGCTTTTTTTCACAACATCTTAATAGGGCGTGAAGGACAATAAATCTCACGTGCAGCGCACTGGATAGGCTCTTGACCCGTTCAGAAGTGGCACGATAACTGAGGTTAATCATGGCCGACAGTTCGAGGCAGACTACAGTGGCCTCACGACTCCGGATCGTCATTTTCTTTGTATTGATCGTCGCGGTGATAGACCGCGGCCATCTGCAGAGCACCAGGCCTCAGCCTTCGGGATTCACGCGTATCGCGCGCGACCTCGGCCGCAAGTTCTGCAACCCCGAGTGCGAAGGACTGAGCCAACCGGCGCGTTGATCCTGCCATGACGATTACAGCCAAGGCGCGTCGGTACAGCCAAAGGCTTGCCGGTGTGTTCGCACTGCTGCAGGGCCAGTTTGCCTGTGCTATTCCCCTGGCACCGCGGGGGCTTGCGTGCCGGCCGCGAGGTGCAGGATGCCCATGGGCACGACGGAACGGCAGTGGTCGTCTATTATGCAGTGTTGGCGGCGGCGCTTGCGGCCGCGGTCATCGTCCTCTGGCTTCGGGCCGCTTCGGCCAAGCCCCGCGCCTTTCTTCCATGATTGATCTGTTCAGGCAAAGGCGTACCATCCCAAGAGGCTGGAAATTCGTCCATTTCAATCAAGCAGGGGGGTCCATGAAAACTTCCATTAGCCTCGCGGCATTGTTAGTAGCCTTCACGTTTGGTGTCGCAGATCGCGCGCAAGCACAAGAACACAGCATGACCGGATGCCTGGCGAAGGGCGACGACGCCGGAACTTTCAAGCTCACGAATCTGCCGCAAGGGCCGAAGGTGGTTGTGATTTCCGAAACCACAGCGAACCTGACCCCGCATCTCGGACACAAGGTCACGATCACGGGCGTTGGCGTTCCCGGGAAGGATAATGTTCACACGATGAAGGTGACGGCGGTCAAGATGATTTCCGCAACTTGTCCCTGAGCGTAGGGAGATAGCGGCGCGCGCGGCATCCGCGCGGGGTTCTGTCGAAAGGGCGCGGCGGAAGGCGATCGGGCGGTGCACGTCGCATATTTAGTGCGCGCCGCGTCGATTAAGCGAGAATTTTGCGGTGTTCGGTGACCAAAGAGATTGCAGTCGCTATAAAATACAGCATTGCTTTTTTTCTTCGGCACAAATCACTTGGGGCCGGTAAACAGGCGCCTACCGGGCGTGGTCACCTCGAGTGGCGCCCCCGGCGAGAATCTGGCGGTCGTGCCGGCGCTTTATGCCTCGAATCCGGATGCGACCAAACGGTTCATCGAGTACTTCGCGGCCAACATCCGCAACGTCAACACCGTCGGGCCTACCTACACGCGGTCCGTGAGTTCGCCACCTGGTGCTCACTTCAGGGTTTCCACGAGATCGTCGATATCGAGCCGCTACACGTGGCCGGCTACATCGAGCAGCTGGCGACACGGCTGGCGAAGCCGTCGGTCAAGCAGCACCTAGCAGCGATTCGGATATTGTTCGATTGGCTCGTCGTCGGCCAGGTCATGGCAGAACTATTTGCGCGATTCAGACCCTCAATTACCGTCGTATATAGGCCTATCATAAAGACCTATCTTTGTTTAAGACAATCCCCGCATCACATAGTATTTTCACGACACGCTCGCATACGCTATTGCACAAATATGTAATTGAATCGACGGCAAGGCACATCTGCGCATATGAATCTGGAGTGAACGCACATGCTTCATAAAATTCCGGAACTATGACTTCCGGCGAGAAACTGGCAACCGATAAACCGTGAATCTTACCAGGATATATCTTCCGCCCCGACAACGTCAGCGCAAACATCGGATAAAGCACCCCGGCCATCAACGCATCGCTATATCGCAAAATCAACGCAAAATTCAAGGCACCATTTCGCATAGATTTACTACAAACCAACCCATCTGCCTGGTTTGATTCCACAGCGAAGCCACCCGATTCCATGTTGCCGATAAATCGCGCCGCCACCATCTCTGTGACTTTATCGCGTCGTCGCGAGTGAATATGGTTTGTGAACTCAGCGCACTCCTCCAAACCTAGCGCCAAAGCGGCACGAACTCTGGCGTCTTGAATCGCCGCCGCCATTTCGCTCAATTGTTGCGGCGTTCTCTTTCGCTCGAAAAAGCGCTTATAAGTTGGTTCAATCTGAGGCGATACAAAGGTTCCCTCGGATCGCACCAATCCCTCAGCTACTGCATCTCGCAGTTTGGCAATCAATGCGGATCGATACTCACAAATGGGCGGTATCGGCCTCGAAGAATATTTACAGGGCCGGTCAGGGACGCAAGACGCTCTTTCGCATATTCCCGCCAGTACAGGTGAAGCTGATCGCGTGCCGCCATATCCGTTGCCAACTCCTCAATCATCCGTCTTTTTACGGCAGCTGGCTTCCCATATCCACGTCTATCTAGATCTTCTTCAATATCTTCAACTTGGTCGCCTAAGTCCGTCAGTCGCCGCGAGAGAGCTCTCGCGTCTGCATCGGAAATTAATTCGTCTTTCATCGAAACTCTCAGCGACAGATTGAAGGACTGAGTACCAATAGGCTACGGCAAGACCGCACCGAAGGCCCGGGGTAGACCGCTAAATCTGAGCCCCGGGCCTTCGCCTCTTCGGCGTCAGCTTCCAAGAATAATCAAGATTAGATCCAGGGTGAGAATCACCCCGCCCAGATATCTCGAGGCCGCAGCGTTGAATACGCGCGACCGCCTCAACGTCCCCCGATCCGAACGCGGTTCTACGCCCGGCAGCTCACCCGCGGACTACTTCTGGCAGCAAGACCGGACTGTTTTTGGCAAGCGCCCCAGGGTCATGGGGGGTCTGACGGTTTAACTGCGCCAACGGACTCCCGCTGGTCGGCATGTGTCGGCGCTACCGTTGTGTACCCCAGCATTGTCCCAGGCTGCTATCCGCGGAGGGGGAGGCCTCGGATCGCCTAGGAAATGAACGAGACACGAAAGCGAGGTCAGATCGCCGCGGGCGGGCGCGCCTGCAGTCAAGCGCTACGCTGACCGCCTCGTTGTATCAGCAGCTTAGGGATGCGGATTGTGCAACGCAGCGGAGAAACCGCTACTTTCTGCAGGAAAAGTACGCCACCGCCGATTGGCGAAGTCAAGCAGCATCTGGCGGCGATTCGAATGTTGTTCGACTGGCTCGTGGTTGGCCAGGTCATGGCAACCAACCCAGCGGCGGCGGTCCGGGGGCCCAAGTGCACGGTCAAGAAAGGGAAGACGCGGTGCTGACCCAGGACGAGGCGCGGGAGCTTCTCGAAAAGATCGATACTTTTACCCTCCTCGGCCTGCGGGATCGGGCGCTCATCGCCATGATGATTTACACCTTTGGACGGGTAGGCGCCGTCATCAAGATGCGAGTCGAGGATTATTACACGCAAGGCCGGCGCGGCTGGGTTCGGTTGCATCGGCGGGATGACGAGGTGGCGGTGGATGAGGTAGAGCGGATATTGATTTGAACATCAACTCATTTCGGAGCGGGCTGTCGAGGAAGATTTAGATTTTCGTTTGCTGATGATCGCGACTCGATACTCGATACGGCAAGGTGAGGTGCAATTTTCACGGGTGAGCAATGTGTCCGATCTGATAGCGGATCGTCACGCCGTCGTCCAACTCCGTTTTGAGGGTCAAATAGCTGACCTCATCGGCTGTTATCAGGAGTGTTTTAGGGTCTACCCAAGCTATGCTCGGTTGAGTGGAACGATCTGCGACAATATTAAATACGACAGTATCGCGTTTAAACCACCATCGACCTTTCATTACTACCCAATAGTCATCAGTATTTACCATGGTTGAGTCGCAAGTGACTTCCTCAACAGTCGCCGTGTAACCTAACGAGCTCCGTGAGGACGATAAAATTTCCGAAGTGCAGGCTTGCCGACCTGTTAAGAAGTGAAAAGCAACCACGATAAGTACTAGAAATAAGCCAATCAAGAGATACCTGATGACCAAGGCAGATAATCTCCGATGCGGTTGTGTGGGCGGCACTTCAAATATGTCCTGGTAAATTGCTATCTATCTCTGCGTTGTTTGGCTCCCTACCGGAAAGGAATTGTGAGTGGCTGCATTCCATCCCATCGTCCACCAGGTATGTAACACGTTTAGATTGCTTGTAGATCCGGACGCGTAATAAAAAGTGTCCCCGGTCGAAATCAATTCATCAGGGGACCAGCCGCGTCCCCCCGCCCCATAAACACCCACAGCAAAATTCGATGCATCAGTGTAAACGTTGTAGAACGTATTAGTTGCGTAGTCCCGCTGGTAATCAAAAAGGCCACCTGTTCCCACCGCCCGATCGGTCAGGTACGCATCAACAAGAGGCGCACCCGCTGCTGTATCGCCGATCGCGTAGAGATTATCGAGAGTAGACGCGTCGCTCTGTCCCGTAGAATAGACTACCGACCAATCTGTCCCCGCGGGTGCATAAAATGGTTGTCCGTTACTGGCCGTGTAGCAAACCGCGCCCGCTGGTGGGCTATGCACGTGAGCCCAAGCGTTGAACAGATAGCCTGCTGCAGCCACAGAGAAGCCGTCGGTGAACTTGCCGCCCTCAATTCTTGCGGCTACACCGCCGATCAGTCCGGCCTCCGCGGCCTCAGGAGCGACGCTCCATTCCCCCAGTGATTGGAACTTGATGACGTAAGGCGTTGCAGCGTCCGCAATTGCGGCACTCAAGGCACCCTTACCGCAGTTTCCACCACTCGCGGCAGTCGACGCACAGCCGACCGCAGCATGGGCAAGTACGTTTTCTGCGACCTGCCACGGAGTTCCTGACGTGCTCCCCGCGTAAGTGCCAGCTCCATAGAATGCCAGTGCCGTAATACCACCTATTAAGCCTGCGTGGGCTGCGGAATTCGCAGAGAGCGGGCGACGTCGACCTGGGAGCGACCGAGGCTTTTAACGTGGCGGCCGATCTGGAAGGCGAGGTCGAGGCGCAAGGCGCGCACCGTCTCAAGGTCGGAGGAGCCCCGGCGGCGTTTCATAATTAATCCGCTATATCATATAAGGATTCGATATATCCAGGACCCAGGCGGCCTGGGCGCCCTCTGGAGCTCGTCGGCATCATCGCGCTCGCCCGGGCGGGGACTTCTTCGCCTTGACCTTCCGGGCGGCAGCCGGCGGCCGCGCCTTGTGGGTTCTTGCCAGGCGGGGTTTGACAGGGGGACGGCCGCGCCGCGTTGCCTGCGTCGACCGATTCACGCGCTTCGGCCGGGAGCGGCTCTTGGCGACTGCGGCCGCCATCAGGGTGGCAATCTGCTGACGGTACTGTACGACCTCACTCTCGAGCGCCACCACCCGCGCCTCGGCGGCCCGCAATGAGGCTTGCACCCCATCGTCGCGTAGAGGCCCGATCTGCTGCCCGAATTTCCGGTGTTTGGCATCCAAGCAGAAAGCGGCGGCGAAATTGCCACGGCGGGCATTGCCGACGCCCTGACGTTCTCGGCGACGGGCGCCCCCGATGTGGTGGTGGAGTGGAAAAGCGATGTGAATCCGAGCGCCGCTACCCTCGACCACTATCAGCTCCAAGTTAGAACCTACCTTGACATCACTGGTGCTAAGGAGGGACTCATTGTGCTCATGACGACAGGGGTGTGACCCTCCGGTGTTGCTTGTCCAGCACTACGGCCCAAGGCATTCCGTCCACTGATTTTGTCGAGGCCTAAAAGTGATGGTCGAGGCACTGTTCGCTTTTATTCCGTTGGTGATCGATTCTACCAAATTCTTGATGAGGGCGGACTCCGACGACTTGTTGTAGTCGATGATGTTGATTTGTCGCGACTTGGCGTCCCATATCACGTCGATTCTCTCATTGGAGGTGAACGTGCGACCACCAAGAGAATAGAACGACATACCTTCATATGCGCGCTCTCCGCCGGTGAACCCAAAGGGTTTGACAGCATCGCCAATGATCCCAGGGAGACGATCTGTATCCACCGGCAGACCTCCGGTACTTACGAGCGTTCCAGCGATCCGATATCGACACGGATTCACTGCGCAACCGGCTAACTGCGTGGCAAGCAGAGCCACCACGGCTAGAGCGCCCCATGCATGACAGCGAACTATTGCAGTTTCCCCGCTATCGTAAACGGCACGGTTCCGACCATTTTATACAAAATCCCGAGTGGGCCTGTTGGTAAAAAGTTGGAATTAGTCGCATAGGAATTCTGCACCCACAAGGTATCGTCCCCATTAGTGTCGTGAACGAAATTTGCCCAGTCCTGCTGGTTCAGCGGCTCGACCGAGGGCACAGTGGCGCCTGGTGGCAAAAACTGACGGGTTCCCCAACCCGAACCTCCATAAAAACCGTAGTGAGGAAGTAAGAGATCGTAGGCCGTTCTGGCGAAGTCCATGCCGAGCGCTGAGAATTTGCCGTTTATAAAATCAACTGCGATTTGTCCTATATCTTCGAAGAATGCGTAGATTGCACCGATTTGTCCGACAACTGCAGCGTACGCATCGACGGCAAATCCCTCGATATCCTGCCCAAGTTGACGCACCGGGCTACCAACGTCGTTGCTTGGAGTGAATGCCGAAAGATATTGAATTGCAGCCACACTAAAACCATCTTCGAACCGGCCGCCTCCGATGCGCGCCGCTTCGCCACCAATGAGACCCGCCTCAGCAGCTTCCGGAATCGCGCCCCAAGTACCGAAGGAAGGGAACTTTATAATCAACGGCTGCGCCGCAAGAGCGACAGTCGCGTTCAATGCACCCTTGCCGCAATTACCGCTACTCAATTGTCCATTTACGCAGCCTACAGCTGCATGCGCAATAACAAGCTCCCCGACGCTCCAATTATTATCCGCGGCCACCCCGTTCCCCCCTGTGCCAATGTGACGTGAGACACCTGAGACCCCTCTAATTAGAGAGCATACAGGTACACTGTCCCATGAGTTCAATAGTTCAAACATCTACGCTGAATGGAAGGTCTGGAGCCCTCCGCAGATCCGATCAAGTCCTCTATCAATGGATCTGAGGCAGAGCAGAGATTTGCCTCCAACGCTTCCAACCCTGAGGTTGTTGCGGTGAAGCGCCGCCGGGTTATTTCTCGATCCGATAAACGCCGGATCTTGCGCGAGTACGATCGCTGCAAGAAGCCAGGTGAGCGTGGCGCGTTGATGCGCCAGGAGCGGATCTATTCCTCGATGCTCACCGGCTGGCGCAAGCAGCTGGCGCGAGCCGATCAGGCGACGCTCGAGGTGCGCCGCGGTCCGAAGGTCAATCCAGCCACGGCACAGAAGAAGCGTGACGAGCAGCTGAACCGCGAGATCGCGCGACTCACTCGACAATTGGTGCGGGCGACCGCGATCATCGAAGCCCAAAAAAAACTGTGCATCTTGCTCGGGCTGCCAACGGCCGAGGACCAGGAGTTGACGGACTGATGGCCGTATTCGCGGAACTCCGTCCCCAGATCGGCATCGCCCCGGCGTGCGGGGCGTTGTCGATCAATCGGGCCGGGATCTACCGGACGCGGGATCGCATGGCACGGCGGCATTGTGCAATGTTCCCGCGCCAGCGTCGCCCGAGGCCGCCATTGGCCTTGAGCGAGGCGGAACGCTCGCTGCTGCTGCTCGTCCTCAACAGCGAGCGGTTCGCCGATCTGGCACCGGCGGCGGTGTTTGCGATCTTGCTCGATGAGGGCCGTTATCACGGCTCGGTGCGCACGATGTATCGGCTGCTCGCCGCTGAAGGCTTGTCCGGCGAACGGCGCAAACAGCGGGCCCATAAGGCGTACACCAAGCCGGAGCTGCTGGCGGTCCGACCGCGCGAAGTCTGGTCTTGGGACATCACCAAGCTCAAGGGACCGGCGAAATGGACGTGCTTTCACCTGTACGTCATCCTCGATATCTTCAGCCGCTACATCGTCGGCTGGATGATCGCGGCGCGTGAATCGGCCGAGCTCGCCGAGCAGTTCATTGCCGACACGGTGCACAAGGAGCGGATCACGCCGGGAACCTTGACGCTGCACGCCGACCGCGGCACCAGCATGCGATCAAAGCCGGTGGCGGCGTTGCTCGTAGACCTGGACGTGATCAAAACGCACAGCCGACCCCACATCTCCGACGACAACCCGTACTCGGAGGCTCAGTTCAAGACCCTCAAGTATCGACCGGACTTCCCCGCGCGCTTCGCGTCGATCGAGCATGCGCGAGTCCACTGCCGGGCGTTCTTCCGCTGGTACAACACCGTCCATCGCCACAGCGGAATCGCCATGATGACCCCGCACACCGTACACCACGGCCACGACCGGCAACTCACCGAAGAGCGCGGCGTCACGCTGAAGGCAGCGTTCGCCGCCCACCCGGAGCGCTTCAAGGGCCTCGCACCAACGCCGAATCAGGTACCCAAATCCGTCTGGATCAATCCACCAATCGAGGAATCGCAAAACCAGAAATCATCGTCCCCGGTTCTTTAAATACATCGTCTCTCGTGTCTCAAATCCATTGACATGTTCCGCTCGGGTAGTTCGGGCAGAAATATTTCTGGGATAAATGGACAGACCTGCTGAGTGATTGAGCCCCGTGGTGGATTCTTCGTCAGGTCTTCGCCTCGCACGACTTTATCCACCGGCGCAGCTGCTGACTCTATGCGACCGCTCCCCGCTTTGCGCCTTCCGGGGGGCGCCTTGTGTACCGAAGAGCCCCAGCCGACCGTGTGGAGCGCAAGACCCTGCACCAGCAAAGTGCCCACAACCCGAGCGCGCGGCGCCTATCCCGGACGCCCCTCTAATTTTTGAAGATTGACTATTCGCCGCAATCATCGAGCGTCGTAACCTCGATATGTCCACCGCGCGGCGGGGGTAGGTTTCGGGTACCAGTGAGCTTAAGTAAAAGACAGAAGTCGGCACAGCCGGTGCCGAAAGAAGAGTGGATCTTATTCTTGACGCGCTCCCTCGCATATCACGTGTTCGCAATCCCCTTGCTACTCTTACGCTCGCAACAAATCCTACTGCCTAACAATTCGTCGAAGCAAGTTATTCTCGGGTCCGCAAGAAAATAAATTTTTTCTTGTACTGATTGTGGTGAGGTTTTGCCTCATCTTATCGAAGCTCGCGTTTCGCAAGTCTTCATGCTGCCAAAACAAGCTTTCCCGGGGTACCCGCTCGCGCCGGGGCATCCCCATGCCATCCGGCAACTATTCGTGCACGACATTATTGCGCCAAAGATTCACACGCTTTAGATATCTAAAGCGACAAATGATCATGAATACCCTCATCGTTGGTGAAAATATTTTTACCGCGGCCGGTCGCGCTAGGTAGTCCATTTGGCCGGCATCGCTTGCCGCGAGCCAGTGACAATCTCACGCCTTTTGCGATCTTAAGAGATATGGAGCCGCCTGATCGGCTGCGTCGGCGCCATTTGGATGAAAAGGCCTTCCAGCTCCCAATCAACACCGAAGCCGACGCCGTCACGTCCCCGGTTGCTCTCGCAGCAGACGCCTACCCTATCTTGAGAAAATAGACTATCAAGAATGTGCGCCGTGAGGCGCTAGGGGGACCGGTGAGCATCGGACTTACCACGACTCAAGTCGGATTGAGTCAGTAAGGGCACCATGAACTTCGTCGAGGGTGGAACGACGAGCTGCAAGAACCGAGCGGCGTCAATATCTGCAATGACCGTGCAAGCGCTCTTGGGCGACCTACCACAGCTGTAATGGCGAAACACGCGTGCTCGTGAGTGCGCACGATGAACTGAGTGCCGGACGCTTCTGTACGATAATACAGCCACGATCTCGTGGAACGCACCCGATCGGCTACGTTGGCTTGACTCGAGTGCCGCAGCAACTCCCGAGAGTTTATTTTCGAGCGCCGAAGCAAGAATGATCAGGGCTGCGAGCCATAGAATAATGATACTTCCGCGCAAACATTCCACACACAAGGCATTACGTTCATGAAAATTCCCGCTGCCGCATTGCTCCTACTGGTCGCGCTCGCCGCTCACGCCGCCGACCACGGCGTGCGTCTCGTACGCACCTCCATCCCCATGGCGGATGGCGTGCTATTGGCGGCGACTTTATATATGCCTGCGGATCTCGAGCCGTGGATGCGCGTCCCGGCGCTGCTCGAGTACCTGCCGTATCGCAAAGACGATGACGATGCGGTGAGCGACTACGGCCACCATGCGTACTTCGCGCGGCATGGCTATGTCGGCGCCCGGGTGGACATTCGAGGCTTCGGCAACAGCGGGGGCGTGCAGCCGCCGCGCGAGTACTCGGCGCAAGAGCAGGAGGACGGCGAACGGGTCATCGCGTGGCTCGCACGACAGCCCTGGTCGAACGGCAAGGTCGGCATGCTGGGCATCTCCTGGGGCGGGTTCAACTCGATCCAGTTGGCCATGCGCCGACCACCGGCACTGAAGGCAATCCTCGCCGTCGCCGCTACGGAGGCGCTGTTCACGGAAGACGTTCATTACATGGACGGCATCATGCACGTCGATGAATTCGAGGTCTCCATGGACCTCGATCAGGGCCGGAGCGGCGCGCCGGACTTTCCCCTCGACGAGGACACGCTCGCGAAGCGCATGGACTCGACACCCTGGTCACTCGATTACTTTCGACATCAGCGAAACGGGGCTTTTTGGCGCGCTCCCATTCGGCGATTGCAGGACATTCGAATACCCTGCTTCCTGATCGGAGGGCTGCAGGACGGCTACCGGAACAGCATCGTGCGCATGCTCGAGCAGGTGCCCGCGCCGGTCCATGCGTGGGTGGGTCCTTGGAATCACGATTTCCCGAACGGCAGCATCTACGGGCCTCGGGTGGAGTGGCGCGACCAAGCCGTGCGCTGGTTCGATCATTGGCTGAAGGGGATCGATAACGGCGTCGACCACGATCCCAAGGTGGTGTTCTATCAGCAGCATGGGCATCCCCCGGGGGCCGAGCCCCAGGATGTCCCGGGCGAGTGGCGCGCCGAGTCTTGGCCGCCGGCGGGACTCCAGTCGGTCTCCTGGTTCCTGGCCCCGAATCATCAGCTCACGCCGGCTCCGGCGGCCGCCGCCACCGATCACCTGCGCTACGTCCCCTCGGCGGGCGTGGAGGCCGGCTTCTGGTGGGGCGAGTTGTTGAGTGATCAGAGGCCCGTCGATGCCTATAGCCTGACCTATGACAGCGCGCCGCTCGAAGAGGATGTGGCGATGCTAGGACGCGCCCACGTGCGTCTGTTGGCCTCGGCGGACGCGCCTCTGGCCGACTGGTTCGTGCGTCTCGAGGATGTCGCGGAGGATGGCCGCGTGACCGCGATCACCGGCGCCGGCCTGAACGGCGCTCAGCGGCAGTCGACCGATCGGCCCGAACCGCTGGTGCCGGGCACCGAATACCGCCTGGACATCGACCTGTACTTGAGCTCGTGGGTGTGGACGCATGGCCATCGTATTCGTGTCGCCGTCTCGAATGCTCAATGGCCGATGCTCTGGCCGACCCCTTATTCCATGACGACGACGCTGCGCCTCGGTGGCGCCGAAGGATCCTCGATCGCCCTGCCCATCGTGCCCGTTCACGGCCAAGCCCCGCCGCCCTTTGCGCCGCCTGAACCCATCGAGGAGCCGTCGGACATCACGACGACCGGCGACTACGCGTGGCCCGGCACCTGGAATCTGGAGCGCGATGAGGCCACCGGACGGAGCACCGTCACCTGGCGCGGGACCTCGGCTCTGCAATTTCCGTGGGGCTCCTACGATCATCATGAACAGCTCGTCTACCATATCGACGACGCCCACCCGGCGGATGCCGCCGTCGAGGGCGACGGCGAGAGCGTCGAGAAACTGGCCGATCGGGTCCTGACGTACCACGGACATCTTCGGTTCACCAGCGATGCGACGACCTTTCACTACGCCTACACGCGCGAGCTGCTGCGCGACGGATCGGTCGTGCGTACCCGCAGTTGGCACGAGGACATTCCGCGAGATCTTCAGTAGTTCGGGATAGGGCAGCTCGCCCGTCCGGCGCTTTGCGCCGTTTCTGATCCTATGGGGCCTGATGTTCTGGACGTTCCTTTATATGGCCATCGGCGCCTGGGCCGGCTGGCGCCTGTGAACGAGCTGATCCATCAGCCCACGCGCTTGGAGATCATGGCGACGCTCAACGCACTGCGTGGCGGAGCAAAGCTCGAATTCACGGAGCTGCGCAAGCTCCTCGATGTCACGGACGGCAATCTGGGCACTCACCTCACCACGCTGGAGAGGGCCGGCTATGTCGAAGTCGAAAAGAGCTTCGTTGCCATAAAGCCGCGTACGCGCGTATCGCTGACTCGCGTGGGGCGCCGCGCGTTCGACGCTCATGTCCAATACCTTCGGGACATCCTCGATGCTTCAGGTTGAGCGCCTCACCAAGCGCTACGGCGAGCGGGTGGCCGTGAATGCCATCGGTTTCGGCATCGGTCAGGGCGAGACCGTCGGGCTGCTGGGTCCGAATGGCGCCGGGAAGACCACCGCGATCGCGATGATCAGCGGCATATCCCGGCCGGATGACGGCGAGGTGAGGCTGGGCGGCATGAGCCTCGCCGAGGACGCCCATGCGTTGAAGCGCCGTGTGGGACCGGTGCCGCAGGACCTCGCGCTGTACGAGGAACTCTCCGCCTGGGCCAACCTGCAGCTCTTCGGTGGCCTCTATGGCCTCGGCGCCGCGCAACTTAAGTCCCGCGCCAAGGCCGCACTCGCGGAGCAGGGCAAGATACAGCTACTCGCATTCGTTCGCCGGCATGGCGGTGCAATTCCTCCTGTTCGCAGGCATCGACGCCGGAGTATTGCTGCTGCTGACCCGGCAGCGCGGCATCTGGCTCAGGCTGCGCTCGGCCCCGCTCACCCGCGGCGAATTCAACGTGGCGCGGGCGCTCACGACCCGAGGTCTCGCGATGATGGTGACGCTGCTCTTGGTGATGATCGGCCTGCCTGCTGATCGCGATCTGGCGGTTTCGCTGGGAGGAGTAGCCGCAGGCGACAATCCACGCGCGCTCGAGTATCGTAGCGGCACAAAAGGGATGATGCTGGAGTACGGATGCGTGCTCGCAAGCCTGGGTGCGGCAAGCGTGGACTGATCGTGACGGGGGTGCTGGTCGCCTGCGGCGGCGCTTCGGCCGCTCTCGGCGACGGTCTCCCGACCTGGTCCATCAAGCCCCCGTCCCAGAGCACCGTCGCAACCACCGCGGACTTGAGCATCGCCCTGCCCGCCGAGTTGTCCGCCACTCAGCTCGCGAGTCTCGCGGTCGACATCGACCACATCGACGTGACGGCGCTCGCGCACATCGGCGCCGGCGCGATCACCTACCACCCGCTGCAGCCGTTCGACATCGGCGCGCACGAGCTGCGCGTGGTCGAGTACGCCAGCGGGCGGATCGTCGCGCGCGGGCAGTGGAGTTTCAGCGTGACCGCGGACGGTCACGCGACGGCCTCCCGCGGCTGGTCGGTCAAGGGCAACGTCGGCGGCACGGTGAGCGAGCGCGTCGCCGAATCGGGTCTCACGCAACCGACACCGCCCGGCTTCACCGTCAACGGCACGTTCGATGTGAAGGCCGTGCGCACGATTTCGGAATGGACCGCCGAGGCATCGATCAACGGGCTGTACGGCACCGACAACGGCACGTCGGCCATCGCCGGCCAGGCGGTGCAGCCCGGCCAGATGCAATTGGCCCTAAAACATCAAAAAGACGCTGTGGTGCTCGGCGATCAGACGCTGCCGTTCGACAACCTGCTGATCTCCGGGCTTGCGCGCCGCGGCGTCTCGGGCCATGTCGCCGGGCTGCCGCTCGGCGCGGATGCCACGGCATTCTCGGTGCGAGACACCTCGCTCGCCGGATTCTACGGCGGCTTGGGTGTCGGCGATTCGGGCAACATCGTCTCCGGCGGCATCCTCCAGAGCCATCCGCTGCCGTCCGCTCCGAAGGCGCTGACCTTGCAAGCGGGCTTCATCACCGGTTCCTCCCCCGGCGGACTGAGCACGGTCGTGCCCTATCCCGGCAATAACGGCTCGTTCCCGCCGAACTCGCCGCTGGGCCCGGTCGCCACCGTGCAGTCGGGCTCGGGCAATGCCTGGGTGATCGGCGCGAACAGTGAGATTCCGGGCACGAGGCTGCACGTGAACGGACAGTACGCGAGCTCGCGTTTCGATTTTCCGGGTGCGCTCGGACAGAGCGACGACGCGGGTCGCCGACGATGCCTACAGTCTCGGGCTCGGCATGACGCAGCCGCTCGGCAAGCGCTGGAATCTCGGGGTGAACGCCACCTACCAGGACATCGGCACGTACTTCACGAGCCTTGCGAATCCGACGCTCGCGCCTGACCGGCGGATCGCGAGCGCGACCGGCACGGTGAGCGGCTACGGCCTGGCCGTCTCGGCGGGCGGCGGCTTCACCGAGGACAACACCGACGACAATCCGGCGATCGCGACGGTGCGCAGCCTGCCCCGCAGCGCCTCTCTGAGCTACGGTCCGAAGCTGCCCGCCTCGGTGACCACCTGGCTCGGCACACCGAGCGTGAATCTCTCCTGGCAGGATGCGCGCAGCCACGACACCTCGGCTCCCGCCGGCAGCGAACCGACGGCGAGCGACGTGGTCAACGACACGCTCGGCTTCAACTTCGCCTACCGGCGCTTCTCCTGGCAGGCGGGACTCACCGGCGGCAAGTTCCGCGACTACACCGGGCTGCAGGACGATACGGACACCTTCGGACCCACCGGCGGATTCAACGTGAGCCTCGGCGGCAAAGGATTCGTGAGCGCCAACCTGCAACTACTCGACGCGCATGACCTGAAGAACGACACGCACACGCTCGACCGGAATTATTCCCTGAGCGGCGGCGACTCGTTCTGGGACAATCGGTTCACCGCGCAGCTCACGTTCTCGATCAACCACAATACGCAGCAGATCGTGCCGGGCGCCATTCCGCCGCAGCTGATCGGCAACGATGTGGTGCTGAAGACCGCGACCGCGCAGCTCCTCTGGCATACGCTGCCGCCGACCCGCACGCGGGCGGGGTTCGACCTCGGCCTGTCGGCGAGCCGGAACGAATCGTCGGGGCTCAATTCCGCGGCGCTGACCACCCAGGGCTTCGCCGCGCTCTCGACGACGGGCTTCCAGGGATTCCTGACCGTCGCGGCCAAATGGCCGCTGGCGTACGGAGACCTCTGACATGCGTCGCCTCGCCACCCTGCCCGCCCTCGCCGCCTACCTCCTCGGCGCGCAGATACTCTGCGCGCCGGTGCACGCCGCCGCGAACTCGGCATCGGTGACCCCGAGCTCGATCAGCGCCTCGCTCCAGTCCACCTTGCCGACGGTGCTGACCTGGTCGGTCAAGCTCGGGTCGATCGCGTTCACGGGCGCCGCACCCTCCACGCTGAGTTCCCCGCAGGCGACCGTGTCGATCCCGGGCGGCGGGGTGTTGCAAACGGTGCCTACCCTGCTCACGGTGCATCTTGGCGCGGGGGCGCAGGGCGCGGTGAACGAGACCTTCACGCTGTCGCCGGCCACCGTTGCGCAGGCGCTGCGCCAGCACGCCGGCACGCTCCTGCTGTCGCGCACCTTCGGCGTGCCGCCGTTCGGCGCTACCGCCACGGCGATCATCAGCTTGAGCGGCAGCGGCGGCGGACCGTTGACGCTGTCGCGGGTCTCGCTGCATTTCGAGGACCGCTCGCTCGTGCGCGTGCTGCGGGCCGGCGACTCGACGGTCGCGATCGCCGAAATCAACTACACCGGCAGCGGCGTGCTCAACGGCTTGTGGGAAGTCGCGACACCGCCCTCGACCCAGGGCCAACCGGTGTTCGTGCCGCTCGCCTCCGCATCGGCGAACCTCGCGGCGGGCGGACTCACCGAGGTGACGAGCCCGCCTCTGCCGACACCCGCCACCGGCAACTACTACGTGCGCTTCCGGGTGCGGACACCGGAGGTGCCGTTCGAGGGGCTGGTGCTGCGCTACGCGGTCGAGGACGCGGATCCCGCGGCGCTGCCGATCGAGGTGCTGAACCCGGTGGAGCATGCGACGCTGCATGCGGACACGCGCTTCGAGTGGCGGCCGACGCCCGGGGCCGTCGCCTATCGGCTCGAGTTCTATACGGGCGACGCCGCGCCGGGTGCGGACCGACCGAGCAGCGGGCAGTGGGTGCCCGCCGCGCAGCGCGACGCCCTGCTCAGCACTCTGGCACAAAGCCACCTCGACGCCTCGAGCCTGTACCGCTGGCGAATCATTGCACTCGATGCCGACAGCAACGTCGTCGGCCGCAGCGCGCTGTATGAGATCAGAACCCCTTAAGCGCGCGCACGCGGCACTCGGCGGGCTCGCGCTCGGTGTTCTGCTTGCCTGGCTCGGCCAGGATTCCGCTGTCATGGCGACCGAACAGCCGCCGCCGTTGCCGCCGCCGGTTCACGAAGTGCAGTCTCCCACCCCGACGACGCCCGGCAAAGCCACGCCGGGCGGCGCGCCTGCATCGACCGTTACCACGGCGCCGACAGTGGTCGCCATCGAGCCCGTGCAACTGACCCCGGGGCAGAGCTATCCACTGACGCTGACCGGCACGAATTTCCAACCGACGATGCAGCTCGACTTCGGCGCAGGGATCGTGATCCAGCGGCCGCTCAACCTCACCTCCGCGAGCCGCGGCGAGGTGACGGTGCAGGTGCTGCCGGGCACCGCGGCCGGCACCCACCTGGTCACCGTGAGCTACACGCCGCCGGCGACGCTGTCGGTGCTGCCGACGGTGAAGACCCACGGGCCGGGCTACGTGCAGGTGACGATGCCCGCCGCGACGGGCGCGATGGCGCTCGACGTGTTGACGCCGCGCGAGGTGCCGCAGGGCGAGACTACGACGCTGACGCTGCTCGGCTCAGGATTTGCCGCCGGCATGGCGGCGAGCTTCGGTCCCGGCATCGCTGCATTGGGTGCCGTGCAGGTGCAATCGCCGACGCACGCGACCTTGAGCGTGCAGGTGTCCGCGCGGGCGCCTGCCATCACCCGCGTGCCGTCGCTCTCGGTCGGCGGCAAGCCGGCGCGCGTCTCGCCCGAGGCGACGCTCACCGTGACGGCGGCAGCGCCCGCGGCCCCGACGCCGCGGCCCAGCCCGCAACCGGTGCAAGTCGCAAGCGTTCCGCTGATCCTCGCGGTCTCGCCGGCGCGCCTGTTCACCGGCCAGCACTACACGCTGACATTGCGCGGCATGAATCTCGTGCCGCAGCTCAACCTCGATCTCGGCGGCGGCATCAAGGTGGTGGGCGGCCTGCGCATTCAATCGGCGAGCCTCGCAACGCTCGACGTGCCGTCGACGGATGCCGCGGGCCCGGCATGCGCTGGCTCGGGCTGCACGCTGCCGTCGGCGCTCACGCCGGTGCGCCAGGATGCGAGCGTCCTGGTGCAGCGAGGGCTCCTCGCCGCACACGGCTTCGCGCCCAAGCCGAGTGAGTGCAAACCGCCGCAGGTCGCGCACCACGGCACCATCGTGCTCGACGGTCCTTTCTACACGGCATGTCAACACCGTTACCGCGGCACTTTCAACGTCCCGGTCCTGAACGACCAGACCGACCTCAGCTGGCACGAAGCGAACGCCGGGCTCGCCGACCGGTTCGAGGTTCGCTTCTTCAGCGGCAGACGCTGGTCGCGACGCAGCGTGCTGACGGCGGAGGCTGGCTACGCGCTGCCCCACGACCTTGAGCGCCGACGCCAGCCTGATCGCCGACCCTCACCCAAGGCGTCAGCGGCCGCGTCGGGAAGCTCGTCAACGCAATCTGCCGACGGCTCGCCCGCGCCGAGCCGTCGCGTGGGATCTCACCTGGCAGGTGGTGGGCTACAAGACGTTCTATTCGAGCTGCGTGAGCGCGCGGCGGCGGTGCCGCCCGCCGGCAGCGGCATCATCAGTGCGTCGCTGCTCGGCAAAGGCACCGAGCTTGTGGTCGAGCAATCCGAGTCGGTGCCCATCGGCCAGCCGCAGACCGGCGATCCGCTGCTCGACCTGACGGCGGCGCCCACCGGTCTTGCCTGCGGCGCAGCGCCGGCCGGCACGTCGCGGTATCGCGGGTTTCAGAGCCCCGCGAGCGGCGGCGGGGAGCACGGGTTCGGCGCCGCCCGCAAGCTGACCAATCTGTCGCTCACCAACACCAGCCGCCAATCGCAGAGCAATGGCCGGACCGCGACCGCCGACTATGCCGGCGACCAGTGGCAGTTTTCCGGTCAGATCGATCTGTCGGATGCGCCCTGGGCGATCGAGTCGCAGCAATCGGTGAACTCCAAGAACCCAGGCTTTCCGATCGAGACCGAAGCGCTCAACAACGTCTTCGTCGATTGGGGCGACGGCACGGTCGAGCCGTTGACCATTCAGTGGAAGGGACAGTACTGCGGCAACCAACCCTGCTTCGCCAGCAATACCGAGACGAGCACGGCGAGCCAGTTCAATCTCGACGCCGCGACCAACGCCAGCGCCTTCGGTCATGCCTATGCGGAAGTCGGCAGCTTCAATGTGCGCGTGTACATGCTGCCGGCATCGGCCGTGCAGCAGGGGCCGCTGCGGGCCAGCCTCGGTGCCGGCGGCGGCGGCTTGTTCGGGCGGCTGATCGCGGGCTCGAGCGTATCGGCCAACGCCGCGAGCGCGGGTAATCAGGCCTACCAGCTGATGTGTCAGAACGTGAACATCCAACCGCGCACCGATCCGGTATCGAACGGTCCGCTGCAGCTCTCCTCGATCCAGATCACGGGCTTTCCGGGGGATCAGAGCGCCGCGGGCAATGGGGCTGGCGGCGGAGGCGTGCATCGTCAACACGTCTCGAACGCGGACGCTGCGGCCCAAACCAGCGGGGCCGGCGCGCGCGCGGGCCGCAGCGTGGGCGGTGGTGGCGTAGCCATGAATGGGATGGGCGGCAGAGGCGCGGCGGCGGCCGGCGGGGCCTCGGCGGTGCCGCAGTTCAGTTCCTGCGACTTGGACCTGATCGGCGGTGCGACCGTCGGTTATCTCGGCCAGGGAACCGTCAAGCTGAGCTGGTATCAGGACGGCGCGCTGATCGGCAGCAGCGAGGAGCCGATCGGGCCCTCGCCCTCGCGCACCGACGCCGAGCTCGCGCCGCCGACGCCGAGCAGTCCGATCCCGGGATACTGGGGCGGTTTGAAATCTCCAGCGCTCGGGCTCGCGCAGCAATCGATCGGCGACCATCACCTGACCGTGACGGCCGAAGTGGTCGCCGATCGTCATCCCATCGCCTTTGCGCTCGATACGTTGGGCGGATACGCGGGAGGAGGCGCGATGGCGGGTGCGGCGACGGGGGGGGCATCGGCGCCGCGCGCGCGTCAGGGGGTTGGGTCGTCGATGCCGGCGCTCGGCGTGCTCGGCCCCGCCGGTGCTGCATCGGCCGGCTTGCCGCCCATCGCCTGGGTCGGGACGGCGCCGGCCGGCGCGCCGGGCATCGGGCTCCCGATGGGCGGCGCGATGCATGCCGTCATCATGGGCGGCAACGCTCAGGGCGGTGGCGCTTCGGTGTCCAATCCGCCGAACTCGGTGGCGAGCGCGCCGGCGGCTTACGCGGTCACGACAGCGGTCGCCTCACTTCCCTGCACCTTCAATTTTCCCGTCGCCGGCGGCCAGTTCGTGCTGGCCGGCTTGCAAAAGGGCGGCAAGGCGACGGTGCAGCAACAGAACGGCAGCTACTCGGGGACGGGTGTACTGCAAACCGAGTTTGCCGATGCGAGCGGCACGAGCACGCAACCGGAGCCGGTGACGATTCATCTGAGCGGCTGGACGATGCAGCCTGACGGCGTCACGGTGGCGAAGGGCTCGTTCAGCGAGACGCCGGCGCTCGCGCCGATGCACGCGCCGGGCGTCACGGCGACCGTCACGAAGCTTGCCGGCACGGCGGGCGACAAGGTCACGGCGACCCTCACTGCCGCGATCGCGAACGGCGACATCCTGGCGGTGAGCGGCAACGCGCCCGCGCCCTGGAAAAATCTTGCCTCGACCTTGAGTCCGCAAGGCGACTGGTATGCCGATCAGCTGCCTATGCCGAAGCTCTTGGTGTACGACAGCGGCTTCACGCTCGCCGCCTCGTCGGCGAGCCTGGACTTGAGCGCGAGCGCGGGCCAGGGCGCGGATGGCTCGTGCCAGGGCGGCACGGGCAAGGCGTGGATGGGCATCCTGCTGAATCAGCCGACGCTGACGGCCTTCAATCTCGATCTGCCGAACCCGCCGAGCGCTCCCGCGCCGGGCTGGGCGCTCGACAGCTACGGCTTCTGCGGGCACATGACCTTTCCCGGCGCGAGCGCCTCGCTGGATCGAGGCAGCGTGTCATGGACGGGCATCAGCGCGAGCGCTTCGCAGGGCATGTTCTCGGCGAGCTACAGCGGCCTCAAGGTGCACGTGCCCTGGCTCAACACGGATTTGACCTCGCCGCAGGCGACGACGCTGCTCACTGCGGGCCGCAACGCGGGCCAGGGCGGCATCCAGTTGAATCTCACGAGTCCCTCCAAGGTCACCCTGACCGAAGGGCCGATCACACTCACCGCGAACAACTTGAGCTTCGCCTCGCTGCCGACTGCCGGCGGCTGGGCGGTGAAGAGCGATGCGAGCATCGGCTTCGCTTCGTTGAAGGGACAGTTCGCGAGCGGCATCGCGCTCACGGGGCTCGACTTCGGCATGAATGGAGCGGCGTCGTTCGCCGACGGCACGCGCTCGCGGCACTTGAGCCTCGCGGGCCAGAAGGGCAACATCGGCGGAAGCCTGGTCGATCTCAAGAGCGTGGATGTGGGCGTGGGGAACGCGTCCTCGGCGAGCCGCTTGAGTTTCGCGTTCGACTCGACGCTCACGCTCTCCAAGACGCTGCCCTCGGCCGACGTGAGCGTCGCCTACGCGATCACCGAGCCGTCCTCGGGCAGCTATCAAGGCAGCGGTCCCGTCACCTCGCCGTTCAAGATCGACAAGCCGTTCCCCGATGCCAACCCGTCCGTGCATCTCAGCATGACGCCGACTTACGTGGGCGGCGGCTCTGCGTCCGGCAATGCGTCGGGCTCGGGCGTCCTGTTCAGCAGCAGCCTCGATCTCGGCATGTTCGGCGGCCCGCCGATCTCGGGACAGTTCGTGCTCGGCTACGTCGGCGCGGACGATTACTGGCTCGCCAAGGCGGTGCTCGACCTGGGACCGACCGGCGTGTCGATCGTGCCGCCCGCCTTGAATCTCTACCAGGTCGGCGGCGGCATGGGCTACAACGTGACGCTCGATTCCTTCAAGAACGCCGATCTTACGCATGCGACGCCCCAGGACGACGGCACGCTCCTGTTCGATGCCGCCCTCCTGGTCGGCTCGCCCGATCACACCACGGTCGGGTTATCGGGAGACTTCGTGATCAAGCCGGGCGGGCAGGATCCGGGCGGCCGCATGGACTATCACGCCTGGGTGCTCAATCCGGACTGGAGCGGACAGAGCCCGATCTATGGCTACTTCAGCTACAGCGGCGGCAATTTCGACGGCACGATGAACGCCAATCTATCGCTCTTGAACGATCAGGTGGCGCTCGATGCGACGCACGACGCGATCCACATGCACATCGGCGGCGGTCAGTGGTATTTCCATTTCGGCACGCAGCCGAATCCTCTCAATGGCCATGTGTTCTTCGCCCAGGGCCAGGCCTGGGCGGACTTGGGCTCCGACGGCTTCGGTCTCGGCCTGATCAGCCGGCTCGACGTGGATGCCGGCGACTGCGGCGGCGCCTGCGCCTACATCCACGATGCCTGGTTGCTCAGCGCCTCGATCACGCCCTCGCCCCTGGCGTTCAAGGCGCAGGCGAGTGAGAACTTCAATCTCGGCGCGTGCGCCGACGGCTTTTGCGTGAGCGCGAATGCCTCGGCGTCCGTGGCGCTCGGCCTGCCGCCGCCGTACCTCGATTTCAATTTCGGCATCGGCAGCTGTCCGCCCGCCCAGATCAACGTGGGATTGCAGGTGCTGCCCTCGCTCGATCCCACCATTGGCGGCAACGTATGTCTCTGAGGCCAGCTCACCGGGCGGGACTCGCGCTCCTCGCCGCAGCCATGCTCCACGCCACCCCGGGCACTTCGGCTGCTGGGTCCGCATCGCGGCTCATCGCCGCGCAGATCCCGGGCGGGGCGGTGCGCGTGCTCGTGATTCCCTCCGAAGGACAGTGGCCGGCCGGGGGCGTGCGCGTCGAGGACGGCAATGGCACGGTGCTGATCGCGCACGTCGAACAAAATGCCGAAGCGCTGGCCGCGCTCGATGCGGCCTCGCGCCGCGCGCTCGGCGCGGTGCAGCGGCTCGCCGCGGGCGGCGATGCGCATGCGCGCGAGACGAGCGCCATTCTGGCGCTGCGGCTCGTGTCCGACTGGAACCTGGCGCGAGCGCTCGGCATGGGCATCGAGCTGCCGGCGGGCGTTCACCCCGTGGCGGTGCGCGCGGTGCTGCTGGCGTCGAGCGGGTCCACGGCGGCTCCTGCGTCCACGGCGGCTCCTGCGTCCACGGGGGTTACGCTCGGACCGGTAGCGGTGGCGCACGATGGCGGGCCGGCCGCCCCCGCCGGCTTGCACGCCGATGCGCGTGCCAGCGGGATCGAGCTCCAGTGGGCAACGTCGAAGGAGTCGGCGAGCGTGCCCGCCTATGCCTACCGGGTTGCACGCAGTAACGGCAGCGGCGGCGCGCAGGAGCCGCTGACGCCGCGGCCCGCGCTCTTGACCATGAGCGCTCCCGGAACACCCCACCCCTATCTCGATCGCATGCCGCCGGTCGGCACCACGCTCACCTACGATCTGCGGCTCATCGACGTGCTCGGCGTCGAGAGCGCGCCGGCGACGGTGCAGGTCGCGTCCCCGGATTTCGAGGCGGGCGCACCGCCCACAGGCCAGAGCGCAAAGGCCGGGCGCGGGCTCATCACCTTGAGCTGGACGGCGCCCGCGAGCGCGCGAACGAGCGGCTTCCTCGTCGAGCGTTCGCAACTCGCCGATGGTCCCTACGAGCGGTTGACGCCGGAGGGGCTGCCGCCGACCAGTGTGCGCTTCGAAGATCGCCAGGTGCTCGCGGGCGCGAGCTACTACTACCGGGTGCGCGCCGTGACGCCGAGCGGCGACCTCGGGGCCGTCACCGATCCGGTGCGCGCGCAGGCACTCGCAGCCGCCTCCTTGAGCGCGCCCTCGGGCCTCGCCGCCGAAGCCGGCATCAGCCAGATCGCGCTGCACTGGTCACCGGTGCCGGGCCGCGCGCTCGCCGGCTACCTGATCGAGCGGCGCGGCGATCCGGCGACGACGCGCTGGTCGCGCCTCAATTCGCGCCTGCTGCCCGAGCCGCATTATCTCGACGTGGTCGGGCCGTCGCAGGGCGGCGCGTTCGACTATCGCGTCACAGCGGTGGCCGCCGACGAGGGGACGAGCGCGCCGAGCGCGGTGCTGCACGTCGCGCTGGTGGATTCCGGCGCGCCGAACGCCCCGCACGTGCTGTCGGCGTCGGGCGCGGGCGGACACGTGGTGATTCGATTCGCGGCCGCGGAGCCCGTGGCGAAGAGCGTTCAAGTCGCACTCCTCCGGTCCGAATCGCCGCAGGAAAGCGGGCTCGTGGTCGGCGCACCGGTCGCGGCGACGGCGGGCGTGATCGGTGACGACTGGGTGCGCGGCGGCGAGGTCAACTGGTACCGGCTGGTCGCCTTCGATGCGAGCGGCCATCGGAGCGCGACGACCGAGGCCTACCCGGTGCGGGTCGGAGCGACGATTCTGCCGACACCCAAGCCACCCGCGGTGAACTACAGCGCAGAGCCCGCGCCGCGCGTGACGCTCACCTTCGATGCGCCTCCACCGCACGTGCGCGTGCTCATCGAGGTGGAAGTGCAAAACGGCCACTGGCGCAAGGTCGTCGGCCCGATGCAGGGCACGTCGGCGGTCGATACGAATCCGCCGGGAGCGCATGCGCGGTATCGGATCGTGTACGTGGGGGAGAATGGCGGCGCGGGCGTGGTGTCGGGCGCTGCGGGGAACTGAGCCCGGCACCGCGAGATGTTGGGTCCTACGTCTGCGGCGGCGCCGGCGGCGGCGTCACGCTCAACAATTCGATTTCGAAGATCAGCAGCGAGCCGCCCGGGACATTGCGCCGTGCGCCCATGCCGTAGCCGAGCTCGGGCGGAACGAACAATTGCCACTTTGAACCGGGCTTCATGAGCACGAGCGCTTCCTGCCAGCCCTTCATCAAGTTATTGACGGCGAGCGGTACGGCCCCGACATGTCGTGCCGAGCTGTCGAATTCGGTGCCGTCGAGAAATGTGCCGCGATAGCGTACCGAGACCCGATCGGTCGGCCGCGGCGAGGGTGCCTGGGCGTCGCCGGGTCGGAGGATGCGGTACTCAAGGCCCGATGCCGTCGTGGTCACGCCTTTTGCTTTCGCGTTTTTCTTGAGGAATTTTTGGGCGGCGGCTGCGTTGTCGGCGGAAGCCGCGTCGCGGCTCGAGAGCGGGGAGGCCGAAGGAGCCGCCGCCAGCGTCACCGCGGGCGGTGGATCCGGCCAGACAGACCCGGCGAGCAGCGTCGTCAGGCCGCAAGAGAGCAAAGCTACATGGCGGGCTTGGAATTTCATGGCACCGATGATGCACCAGTCGCGGTTGCGATATCTACCGCGATGCGGCGGTCGGCCGCCCTCGATCCGCCGGCGCGCTGGCCGTCGGCGCACTCACGGAGTCGGCGGGCTCGACACGGATCGTGCCCATCATGCCGCCGTCCTCGTGCTCGAGCATATGGCAGTGGTACACGAAGGTGCCGACGATATTCGGATCGCGAAAATCCATGCGCAAGCGCACGCTCGGATAGGCTCTCAGGTGATTGTCGAAGAATGGCACGCTCACCGTATCGCGCAGGAACGGCTCATCGACCACGTAGCCGTACCACTCGCGCACCTGAAAGTGCAGCTGATGGATGTGAAAGTCATGCAGCTCGAGGGAGCGGTTCTCGATGATCCAATCTTCGACATCGCCCTGCTTGACGACGATGTCAGGCGTGCGGGAGTGCATGTCGAATACCTTGGGTTCCTGTCCGTCGACGGTGATGAAGAACAGAATCTGGCTGTTGGGATCCTTGGGATCGGCCCGCCGCTCGGAAAAATACAGCTTGCGCTCGCGCACCGGGGCCACATCGCCCAGCCAGGGCCGCTTGGGCGGCGACAACGGGGTGGAGAATGCCGGCAGCCGGGAACTCGGCTCGGGTGCGTTCGTGTCCGCCAGCACCGAGGCGAGCGCGCGGTTGGGGTCATTCTCGCCGTCCTGCCCGGTATTGACCATGCGCGTGATGAAAAGACCCTGGACGCCGAGCGGCGGGCCCTCGATGATGAATTCTGCGCGACTGCCGGGCGGCACGACCAGGTGATCCACGGTCTTGACCGGATCCGCGGACGGAGCGCCGCGGTTGATCGGCACGCCATCGATCGCAACCACGCCGAGCGGCTGCGCCACTTTGTCGTAAAGCAGCGCGAGATGCAGGTACGTCACGGAGGAGGCGTTGAGCACCCGCCAGAGCTCTCGCTGGCGCGGCTTGAGCGAGATCTTCGCGGGCGGGTAATCGGGATACGGGACGGCGACGAAGTTCACCGACAGATCGCGCGCCGGTTTGCCGTAGCCGGTGTTGTTGTTGGTGACATCGCCATCGGCATCGAGGATGGGCGGTGGCACCACCGGTTCGGCATTGGATGGCGGCGCGTTCGGGTGTACAAGCGGCAGGTCGCGGATCACCAGCACTCGTTCCGGCAATCCGGCGACCGCCGGTATCGCGCGCTCCAAGCCCTCGACGATCAGCGCGCCCGCGGCGCCTCCCATGGCCTGATTCGAGGCGAAGCCATGAATGTGAGGGTGATACCAGTACAAGCCCGGCGGCTCGTCTTCGGGAACGCGGAAGCGGTACTCGAACGGTGCATCCGTGGGTTGAATCGAGGTCTGGAGCACATCGTCTTCATGACAGCGCGGCGGGATGGTCAGGCCGTGAAAATGCAGATTGGTCGACGTCGAAGTCATCACCATGCGGTGGCAGACATCGGGCTGCGGCATCGAGGTCGCGATCCTGACGCCGCTCGGTGCCTTCGGGGCATCCGCCCCGTCCGCCGGCAGCGCATCGGGATCGATGAGGCCATTGGTCAGATGCACCAGCAACTCATCGCCCGGATGCAGGCGCAGCGTCGGGGATTGGCCGCCGTCCGGCAGCGTATAGCAATAGTGGATCGAGCCGTCGGCCTCGCGGGCGTCATGCAGTTTCAGGTCGAGCTTCAGCGAACCGTGAACACTGTGCAGGTCCTTGGGCTGCGGTACCGCCGACCCGGGCGCAGGCCACGCGCACGAGTCGGCCGCCTGCTGCGCGGGGCCGCCAATGGCCCAGGCCGGCAACGCCCACAGCGCGCCAAGCAGGCGCAGGAAATGCACGCATGCGACGGGACTATGCATTCCTCGCTTTGATCGCCCGGAGCCGCGGACCGGACGAACTCCGGTCTGCGGTCCGGGCCTTATCGATCAACCCGGGGCTCAGGCCGTGCGACGACGCACGAAGCCCGCGAGTCCGCCGAAGCCGCCCAGCATCAACCACAGCGCAGCGGGGAGCGGCACGGGCGTCACGGTGACGCCGTCGAACTCGGTGATGATCGCCGGCGTCGCCGTCGTGGTCGCACCGGCCGTGGTCCCGAATACCACGGACTGCGCTGCACCGCCCCACGAAATCGCCGCGTTTGACCACGTGCAGTACGAATCGCCCCCGGTCTTGCAGGCGACCGGGGTTCCGCCCGGGGTCAGCGTGAGCGTGTCGAGCAGCGTGCCCGTGCCATTCAAGCCGGAGTACACATAGGCGTTGAGGTCGGTGCCGCCGGGGTTGTTGTTGGAGTACGAATAGTTGAACGAGAGGTCCGAGAAACCCGGCAGATAGTTCATGTAGGCCGCGGTCGAGCTCGACGAGGAGAAGGACAATATTTCGCTCGCCTTAGAGGGGTTGTTCTCGAACCGCCCATCGCCCGTCGCCGCGCTCGTGCCGGCCTTCTGCGCGGTCGCGTTGCCGGAGAACGTGAAACCCAGCGCGGGGCCCGTGCCATCCCGGGCCGCCTGCGAGTCGTTGCCGCCGTTGAAGTAATTCTCGATATCGGCCCCGGTCGTCAGCGTGTAGCCGCCGCTATACAGGTTGCTTCCGGTTCCGAGCGGCAGAGTGACGCTGCTCGCCTGGGCGGCGCCGGCTCCGAGGATCGTGGCGACAGCCGCGGCGAGGGAGACCAATTTAAGCGTGTTGTTCATGTGCGTTCCTTTCGTCCCTGGGCTGTTGGCTTACGGATTCGGATCGACCGGACAGGCCTGCGCCGCGGAATTCGCGTACGCACCCGAACACGTCAGCAGCACAGGGGTGGTGTTCGGCGGGGTGGTGAAGTTGAACAAGCCATTGAGCGACCCGGACAGGCGGTCGAAGGAGGCTTGGCCATTCGCCGGCGCCGTCGGGCCATCGATGTAGCCGAGATTCCAGTTGGCCTCGATGAAGTTGATGATGGAGGCCTGGTTGGTCAACGTGTGGTCCACGTAGTTGAAGTTGGCATACGGCGAGATCACGACCAGCGGCAAGCGCGGTCCATGGCCGCAGCGAGCCGGCTGAGCGCCCGCATTCGGGGTGCCGCAGTTGCCCACTCCGGCCAGGTTGTCATCGACGCTGGCTCCCGGGGGGGTGTAGCCATCGCTGGTGAGCGCGCTCGGCAGCGTCGAGCCGTTGATGTTCGAGGGGCTGACGATCGGCCCCGTGACATGGTCATACCAGCCGTCCGAGTCGTCGTATGCGATGATGATCGCAACGCCGCCGCTCGCCCAGTAATTGGACTGCATGACCGCGTTCACCACCTGCGTGATCCAATATTGCTCCGAGATCGGATCGGAATTGCCGGGGTGCGCGTTATAGGCATACGGCGCCTTGATGAAGGAGACGGACGGCAGGCTGCCGGCGTTGAGCGCCTGGAAGAAGTTGCTGGTGTCGTACTGGTGATTCGCCTGGTCGGTCGTGCCGATCGCCGCGACCGAGGTCGGCGGGAGATGATGCGGATTGCGCGTCGAGGCGTAGAACTGGAACGGCTCATGGTGCGGGACGTAGTCGTTGCCGGTGTCGCCGGCAATCGTGTAGAAGCCGCTCGACGGTGTGACGTACGAGGGGCCCGCATCCGCACCATAGGTCGGAGTGTGGATGTCGGCGCCCGTGACGAACGGGGCCACCGGATTCGGTACGACCACGGCGCCCGGGGTCGAGCTCGAGTTCGGCGCGACATAGGCAGCGTTGCTCGGATACATGTGCAAGGTTCGGCCCTTGCCGCAGATCGCGGGCGTACCGGTCGCCGGGTTGTACGGCGTCGTCGCAAGGAAGCCGCCCGCGAACCAACCCCAGGTAACCCCGGCGGCGTTCAACAGGTTGCCGATATTCTTGTTGCCCGTGGCTGCCGTGGGGTCCGAGTTCATCTCGAGCGTCGTGGTGGTGTGAACGGTGCCGCCCGCATCGTTGCCGCAATCGTCGAGGTACGGATCGAAGTCGCCGATGTCCGTGACGGGGCTCCCGTGGCCGTCAACGCGGCGAACTCGGGCTTTGAGACACCGTATTGGGCTACGAGGCGTGGAGCCCGTGCCGAAATGAGTGATACCGCCGTAGGTCTGGCCGGAGGCCAGGTTGATCGCGCCGGGCGTCGAGGGACCGAAGGTCGAGCCGAACGAGTTGTCGCTGATCGAATAGTTTTGGGCGTAGTTCCACAGCGCGGCGACGGTGTTGCCGTCAAGTAGCCAAGTACCGTCGAACCGTCGTTCGTGCACCCCTCGCTGGTGGTGCGGCCGGTGTACTTCGGAAACTGTCCATCAAACCGCCGTCGACCGCCTGCTGTTCGGGACCGTAGTTGTGGTTCTGGCTGCAGGTGTAGGCCTGGCTCGGGGACAAGCGGCCGGGGTTGGCCTGCAATCCGGCATTGGCGCCGCGTGCCCGCGGCCTTGTTCGGGTTGTTGACCAGTAGTTCGGGCGTGTAGCCATTGATCGTCGGCGTTCCGGGATACGCCGAGAAAGGCTGATCGCCGGCACCGCATTGTTCTGTGCGTTGGGATAGGTGCCGAAGTAATGGTCGAAGGACACGTTTTCCTGGAACAGCACGATCACGTTGGTGATCGGTGTCGTCGGTGCGTTGGCGGCAAGCGCGCTCACGGAGGCGCACATGCGGAAATAACGCCAACCGAATGGCTTTGCTGATTTTCACCTGAGGATCCCTCGCGGTTGATTTGAGTTATGGAGCCCGGACTACGCGAGGCACGAGTGTCGCGAGGATATGTATCATCCCTGTGAACACGCAATGAAGCTTGCGTATCGCAACCGCGATTCCCCTCGCACCGGCGCGTGCCCTACCGCACTCGATTCACGGCAGAGAGTCGATCTCCGTCACCGGATAGCCGGCCGGCAGGTCGAACGGCGGCACATTGGGGACTCCGTCCCCGATAGCGGTGAGCGTCGTTTCGGAAACGGCACCGCCGTTCCTGAATTCACGCACGAGCAGCGGCACCCCCTTGAGACTCTCGATGCCGGGCCACCAACCGACGTTGCCGAGCGACACGCCGAGTGCGAATATGGAGCCCTGCCAATACGTACTCAGTGATTTCATGCCGTCGAGTATCTCGTCGCCGCCGGGGATCTGCGCGGCCGGCGCCACGCAGAATTCGAATCGCTTCGCTCCCCGCTCCAATCCCTCCCAGATGCGGCACGAGCGGCCGTCGACCACCTCCGATCGATCCGTGATGCGGTAGTCCCGGGGCACTGCGAGCCGCCGGCTGTCGTTCATCGCCTTCATGTCGGCCGCCATTCGTTCCATCGCGGCGCGCTTCTCGGGGGGCATCTGCGCCGCCGCGTCCTGCATGCTTTGGACGCGCCGGTCCATCCTGGCCGTTCCATCATCGACCAGGGCGGAGGTCACGACCTGGACGGTTTTTGAGGCATTGTCAATGAGATAGATCCGCTGATCTTTGAACAGATACACCAGATGCGAATCGAATTTGGCGGCGCGAACCCTGCCCTGCGAAACGTAGAACTGCGCGTGGCTGGCCGACGTGGTGTGCGGCAACAAGCTCGTATTGGTGACCACGTAGGGCGTGCCGCCACGGGCCAGCAAGGGAACCGCCATGACCAGCGCCAAGGAATAACGCACCACGCACCCCTCCATGCAACGACCACCGCGGCGCACCGTAGCACAGCGATGTCGCATCCGGTGCCTTGCAACCGAGTTGCAATCTTTGGCGGGAGCGGTGCTAATCTCGCACCTCATATGAAACAGATCCTTGTCGTTTGCTTATTGCTGGCGGCGCGCACGGGGGTGGCTCACGAGAGCCCGCCACCACCCGTGCTGGCGTTGACCCATCTCACGGTGATCGATACCGCCGGCGGCCCGTCGCTCCCGGACATGACGGTGGTCATCCGGGATCGGCGCATCGCGAGCGTCGGCAAGAGCGATGCCTCCAGGCCGCCGCCGCATGCGCGCGTGGTCGACGCCCACGGCAAATACCTGATCCCGGGACTCTGGGACATGCACGTGCATACCGTGTTCGGCGACTGGCTGCCGCGCAACGAGCGGGTGACCTTGCCGCTGTTCGTCGCGAACGGCATCACCGGCGTGCGCGACATGGGCGGCGATCTCGACGTGCTGAAGCAGTGGCGTGCGGCGATCGCAGAGGGGTCGCTCCTCGGCCCGCGCATGATCATCGCGGGGCCGATGCTCGATGGACCGGTGCCGCGCTTCCCGAGCTCGGCGCCGATCGCGAACGCAGACGATGCCCGACGCACGGTCGATGACCTTAAGTCGCAGGGCGTCGATTTCATCAAGATCCAATCACTGATTCCGCGCGATGGCTACTTCGCCGCGGCCGAGGAGGCCAAGAAGCGCGGCATCGTCTTCGTCGGCCACGTGCCGGACGCCGTGCGTGCCTCGGAGGCCTCCAACGCCGGCCAAAAGAGCATCGAGCATTTCACCGGCATCTTCGAAGGATGCTCGACCATCGAGGATCAGCTGATCAAAGGTCCGAAGAGCCTCGGCCAAAACGTCGCGACCTTCGATCCCGCGCGCGCCCAGGCGCTCATCGCGCTCATGGCGAAGAACCGCACCTGGCAGGTGCCGACCCTGGTGTGGGAGCGCGGCCAGTGGCTGATCGATGACATCGACTTGAGTCACGATCCGCTCACCCAGTACGCGCCGGCAGCCTGGAAGGACCGGACCTGGCCGATGTTCGTGCGCGACATCCTGAAGGACATGGACACCGACCCGTTGCCGGTGCGCAAGCGCTTCGTGCAAATGGAGCTCGAGATGACGCTCGCCATGTTCCGCGCGGGGGTCCCCTTCATGGCGGGCACCGACACCGCAGCGGGGGTGCACATCTTCCCGGGATTCAGCCTGCACCAGGAGCTCGCCTTGTTCGTGCGCGCGGGACTCACGCCGCTTGAGGCTCTGCAGACGGCAACGCGCAATCCCGCGGAGTTCATGGGCCGCCTCTCCGACATGGGTACGGTCGAGCAAGGCAAGCTGGCCGATCTCGTGCTGCTCGATGCGAATCCGCTCGCGGACATCACCAACACGCGCAAGATCCGCGCGGTGGTGCTCGCCGGGCGCTATTTCGGCCGCGACGATCTCGATCGGATGCTCGAGGGGGTGAAGCGAGCCGCCGCCGAGCCTGACCCCGCCGCTGCCCACCCGGCGGGATCGACATGAGCGCCCCGACCATCCGACGCCTGAATAGCGGGGCGTTCGCGCGAAGCGCGATGGCGATTGCGGGGCTGCTGGTCGCCCTCGCCGGGGAGCCTGCGCTCGCGCGGCCCGTGACCGTGGCGGATCTGCTCGCGGGCTCGCCTGCGCAGGACTGGCGCGTGCCCGACCCCGACCATACGCTGTATCTCGATCTGAAGTCGGGACGCGTGGTGATCGAGCTCGCACCGCAGGTTGCGCCGCTGCACGTCGCGAACATCAAGGCGCTCGCCCGGGCGCATTACTTCGATGGCCTCGCGATCGTGCGCGTGCAGGATAATTACGTCGTGCAATGGGCGGATCCCGATCACCGGCGTCCCATCCCGGCGGGCGTGCACCCCGTGGCTGCCGAGTTCACCGCCGCCAAGGGCGCCGGTGCGCGATTCCAGCCCCTGCCGGACAAGGACTTATACGCGAGCGAGGTCGGCTTTCTCGATGGATTTCCCGCCGCGCGCGATCGGCCCACGGACACGGTCTGGCTCGCGCATTGCTACGGCATGGTCGGGGTCGGGCGGGACGATCCGCCGGAGAGCGATGGGACGGAGATGTATGCCGTGATCGGCAATGCACCGCGCCAGCTCGATCGCAATGTTGCGCTGGTGGGTCGGGTGCTGAAAGGGATGGAGCTTCTCTCGAGCCTGCCCCGCGGCAGCGGCGACATGGGCTTCTATGCCGGCGCCGAGCCGGTGGTTCCGATCGTCGCGATGAGCATCGCCGCCGACCTGCCCGCCGCCGAGCGCACACCCATCGAGGTGCTGCGCACCGACAGCGCCACGTTTCGCGCCGTGCTCGATCAACGGCGCAACCGCCGTGAGGCCTGGTTCAAGTTCAACCCGGCGCACATCGATCTCTGCAATGTGCCGCTGCCGGCGCGCGCCATCCCTGCCGCGAGCCGCTGAGGGTCTGCGGGTGCGATGCGCCCGCCGCCGAGAGGTCGCGGCGGCGGGCTTCGCGGTTACTTGAACTTGTAGGCGAGGTCGATGCCCGCGGTGCGCGGCTGGCTCACGGCGACTCTGTTGTAATCCCCGAGGTTGTTCGCGTCCTGCGTGATGTTGTTGAGCAATGCGCGCTTGTCGGCGACGTTATTGATGAACAAGACGGCCGACCATCGACCGCCGTCGAAGCCCGCCCGCACGTTGGTGAGGTCATAGGAGGGCAGGTTGTTGATGTAAAACGTCGCATCGGTGCGGCTGCCCACGTAGGTCGACTCGGCGCGCGCGATGAGAGCGAGCTGGTCCTTGAGGTCGTGCCGGTAGGACATCGCCAGGGTGCCGGTCCATTTCGGCACCTGCTGGATCGGTGTTCCCGGATTGAACGGGGAATCGGCCAGATTCGAGCTCACCAGGGTCGAATGCGAGTAGGACAGGTTGGCCGAGGCCTCGAGATCGTGCACGACGATCGCGTTCACCTCGAATTCGCCGCCGTACACATGGGCATCACCCGCATTGGCGGTGTAGACATATCCGCACTGCAGGGGATTGACTTGCTGCACGCCGACCCAGCTTTCGAAATAGCCGGCGGTGTTGACGGTGACGCGATTGTCCGAGGAGCGCCACTTCTCGCCTAGCTCGTAGCTCCAGACGCTGTCGGAGTTGAACGCGAGCGGGCCGGGAACGAAGCCGCCGTGGGAGTTGTACTCGACCTGCAGCTGCGCCTCGCAGGACTCCGGACCCGCGGTCGGCACCGGGCCGGTGCCGCCGCCGGGACGGAAGCCCTTCGCCGCGGTTGCATAGACGAGCAAGTCCTTGTCGAACTGGTACGAGAGCGTCGCCTTCGGTGTCACTCCCTGGGCGCTCTCGGAGGTCGAGGCCACCACCGTGGGCGTGAGGCCGCCGTACTGATCGAGGTAGACGGGTGCGTCGTAGTGGTAGCGGCGCGCCCCGACGGTGACCGAGAAGGGATCGGTGATGTTGTAGGTCACCTCGCCGAACACCGATTGCTGCAGGATCTTGAACGGCGTGTAGTAGCTGAACAGGTCATTGGTGCCGATGGCCGTCAAGGCACCGCTCTGCGAGGGGAAGGTGATGTCCCAGGGCGACTCGAAGTCCGAATAGAAGTAGCCGATGAGCCACTTGAAGCGGGTGTCGCCGACCGACGAGACGCGCAGCTCCTCGGTCGTCTGGTGCGACTGATTGTCCTCCTCGGCGTAGGACTGACCGAGACCGCCGGCGCCGGGACCGTAACCGGTCAGGCCGAGACCGTCCGGCAGGAGCGCCGTCGTCCAGGACTCCGCGGTATCCTGGACCAGCGGCTCGTGCCGGGCCCAGTAGGCCGTCGCCGAGCTGATCTCGAAGGCATCGGTGTGGTACTTGACGCTCAGTGCCTCGAGCCGGAAGTCGTCGTGATAGCGCTCGGGCGTGTCGAACGGCTGATAGAAGGCGTCGGTGCCGGGCGTGCTGTCGATGTACGGCAGTCCGCCGGAGCGCAGCTTCTGATAGAAGTAGGTCGGCGTGATGGTGAGCCCGTCGATCGGCTTGAACACGGCCGCGATGCGCACCGCCGTCTTCTCGACGTCGTTCACGTTGTGGTACTCGGTGGCGATGGGTGCGGCCAGCACGTTGCCGCGCACCGAGTAGTACGAGCCGGTCGGGGTGGTCACCAGCCCGCTCGGCAACGGGAACTGCCCGGGCGCGATCACGACCCGGTCGATCCAGCCCGCATCGTAGCTGTAGGATCCGACGATGCGCACCGCCGCCTTGTCGCCCCAGAACGGCAGATTCACCATCGCGTTCTCGCCGTGGTCGAAACCGCCGTGATCGGTGTCGGCGAATTTCGCCTCCCCCGTGGCTTCGAAGAGCTGCGGGATTCGGGGCGTTCGGCACGACCTTGATGGTGCCGCCCATGGAGCCCGAGCCGTAGAGCGTGCCCTGCGGACCGCGCAGCACCTCGACGCGATTGAGGTCGTAGAGATCGGGCGAGATGACGATCTTGCCCTCGTTGGTGGCGGCCGCCGCGGTGAGCGGCGTGTCATCGAAATAGAACCCGACGGTCGGGGAGTTGCCGCCGTTCGAGGCGACGCCCCGCATCTCGAACTCGGTCATCCCCGGGCCGCTCGAGCGTATCGATACGCCGGGGACGGTCTGCATGAGAGACGCGAGATCCGTGAACCCGCGCTCGGTGATGTCGGCCCCCGAGACCGCCGTGATGCTGATGGCGGTGGTCTCGATCGTTGCCTCGCGCTTCGCGGCGGTGACGACGATCTCCTCAAGCTGCCCGCTGTCGGACGGGGACTGTTGTGCCCCGGCACTGCCCGCGAACATGAGCGTGATCGTCATCGAACAGCTGGACACGAGCAGTCCGCTGCGCTTGCTTGAACGCATCTTTCCCTTCTCCCTTCTTCCAATACGTACGTTCAGTATAACGTAATGAGGCGAACGAAATATCCCGGGCGGCCCGGGCGCGGGGATCGATGGTCGAGCCGCGGGTCACCGAGAGTGGAACTGAAATTCCTATGTGGATTTGCTAGCGGCCATCCCCGAATTTCTCGCTCAGCACTTCCTCCGCATGATCATGCACCACCCACCCATGTGCGTTGAGCTGGCCGTGCGCAAGCGACGAAATGGAGCCCGCCAGCCATAGTTCCAGTCCGTGCGACGAGGGGGGCAAGGCGGCCTGGAACGCCGATTCGTAGTCTGCCACCTGTTCGGTCCAGTACACGTCATCGAACGCGCTCAGCACCACGATGCGCCCATCTCGAGTCTCCACGGTCGGCAACCTCAGCCCCTGCAGAATTCTCGCGACCGGCTGCTCTGCGTGAAGTCGCACCAGCATGCGGGTGCTGGCGATAAAAACCGCCACTTCGTCGTCGGAGGTAAGCCCCATCGCATGCCGAAAAAGCTCACCCCGCCCCTCCACGCCGTCGAGCAACCTGGCATCCTCCACCAATACGCCTTGACGCGTCGGACTCAACAGCAGCGTGTTCTCGAAGCGAGCGACTTCGGCGGGAGACAGCCCATAACCGCCCAAGATCTTGCGCTGCCTCGCCCGGAGCGCCGCCGGATCCTCGCTGTAGATGGCATTCATCGCACGCTGCACGTCGGCGAGATAGGGGATCCCCGGCACTCCGGCAAAGTGCATGCCGAGATTGACCGTCGCCTGCACCTTGGCGAGATGATTGATCGCCTTTCTGAGAACTTGATTGTTCGTATAGGGATCGACGCCGAGCTCCTGGTAATAGCGGCGTTCCGCGGCGCTCACGCCGAGGTATCGGTCCGCATACCGGGCGGCGTCCGCCTTCGCGTTGTGCACCACCTCCCCGCCGCCATGGCTTCCACTCGTCGCTTTCTTGGCCTCATCCGCGTATTCGCCCGCCTCGGCCTTGTACCCATTGAAAAGATGACCGATGCCCTTCGGTATGCCGGTGAGGGTGCCGACGGGATTGGTCACGACCTGCCTTACCGTCTTTGCATCGTTCTGCACCCGTTGCTCGACCGTCTTGGCGACGACCCCGATGTCGGTTCTCTTCGACAGCTCCGTGAGCGCCGCCATCTCTCTTGCGCGGACCTTCAGCGCCTCCTGACCGTAGGCGGCGAACTCGCCAAATGAGCTCTCGATCACGTAGTGATGCATGAGACCGTCGGACTGCACCGGCTCCTTCACGTGAAAATTGATCCCCGCGGCCAGCTCTGGCGGGAGGCTCGACGCCGCGGGCTCCTCGGGAGGTGTTTCGAAATCGGTCGCCCATGCACCGCCCGCCAGCAGGAGGGCGACCATTATGGGAGATTTTTTGAGTCGCATATGCCTTCCTTAGAAGGGATCGTCGATGATCGCCATGGGTGGGTACAGCGTCCGGGATCGAAGCGGCACCGCTTCGGCCGGAGCGCGATCTAACGCGCGCGCTCGTATTTGAGCTCGCCCGCATCGACTCCCAAGGCGAGCCGATTCTGCTGCGGCGGCAGCGGGCAGGTCGCGAAGTCCGTGAAGGCGCACGGCGGATTGAAGGCCTCGTTGAAGTCGACCTCGATGCGGTCCGCCGTGGGCAATCCGACGTACAGGAAGCGGCCGGCGCCATAGGTCTCCTTGCCGCTCGTCGCATCCGAGAACATCACGAACAACTCGTGATCCCCCGGCGCCTCCAGGATCGCATCCAAACGCCAGGAGCGCCCCTCGCGCTCGAACACGATGGCCCCGGGTGAGGTCATGTCCTCGGTCATGCCGAGAATATTGACGATCGGGATGTGGTGCTCGGGCACGTAGGGCTCGAAGTGCGCCTGGATATGCCAGTCGGCCCGGACCGGAAAATACTCGAGACCCTTGAACTGCAGTCGATTCGGGCTGACGCTGTCGCGCACGCGAATGCCGAGATGGCCGGCCCGTTCGATCAGCATGAAATGGAGGGAGCCTGCGATCATCTCCGTGGGTTTCTCATCGGCGTCGGATACGAGGTCGAGACTCGTGACCGGCTTGCCGAGATAGGTCATCGCCTTCGAGGCGTGCGCGACGTATCGAACGTGGCCATCCGTCAAAATGAACGCACCGGTGTCGGCCGCCAGAGCGGAATGGTCCAGCGAGAACGTCCGATCCGACGCCCGGCCGAAGCTGTTCTCGCCCTCCTTGAGCCAGTACAACGCGATGGGCGTCAACCAGCCCGTTTCGCCGGTGAGCGATGCCAGGCGCTTCGCTCGCCAGTCGGCGATCCGGGCGTTCTCATCGACTGAATCCGCAGGCGCCGCAACGCCGACCGAGATCGTCACGGTCAGCACTGCGATCGCCGCCGCCGCGCGCATGAGGCTATTGAGAACATGCGAAGACATCGCGGCGATTATACCTATCAGCTTCGCGGGACAGACCGGCGCGAGCGGCAACGCAAGCACGGCCCGAGGGTTCCTAGTGGTCCAGCGTGCCCTCGGTCATGCCTTGCCCACTCTGTCGCCAGCGGCCGGGCGGCTGTCCGTGATGTCGGCGGAAGGTGGTGGCGAAGGCATAGAGGGACGAGTAGCCCACGCGCTCGGCCACTTCGGTCAGCGGGATATCTTGAGTTCGCAGAAGATCGCGGGCGACCGTCATTCTCCAGTCGGTGAGGTATCTCATCGGCGCATCACCCAGCACCTCTTGGAACACGCGCGCGAAGGTTGCACGAGACGTGTTGCTGAGCCTCGCCAGTTCCTCGACGGTCCACCGTTTGCCGGGGTCTCCATGGATCGCCTGCAAAGCGCGCGATAAGCGCGAATCCGAGGCAGCTCGAAACCAGGCGGGAGCGTTGGCACTGCAGGCGAGACCGGTTCGAAGCCCCAGCACCACCAGGACGTTCCAGCAACCGGTCGAGCACCGTCTGGCGACCTGGCTCGACCTGCGCGAGCTCCCTGGACAGGAGCGCGACCACTCCGTGAATCGGATTGTCCATCCGCGAGGGAATCGAAAGCACCGGCGGCAGCGCACCGACGAGACCCGCACCGATGTCGCCCGCGAAGCGATAGGCTCCGCAGAGGAACACGGCCGCCCGCGGATCGCGCTCAGCCTCCGCTGCCGAATGATGAGCGCGGAAATCCTCCGGCAAGAAGCAGCGGGCCCCACGCTCGTGGGCGATGAAGTGGTCCGGGCCTCCGCGAACGAGCGCAAGGTCGCCCGGCTTCAATTCCAGTGAGTGGTCATCGCCGTCCGCCCACAGGCAGGCGTGACCCTGAATCATCGCGTGGACGGCGAGCTGAATCGTGCCGGGTAATCGAAGTCCCCATGGCGCGACCGCGATCGACCGCGCGAACACGCCCCCGGAGGCGCGGGCCCTGACCAGATGCTCTTGCAGTACGTCCATGAAATGAGCGTATCACACAAAATAATGAGCTAAATAACCATTTATACGCTCATGAGCCGCGCCTAGAGTCGCTCCATCGAAGAAGCAACCAGGAGCTCAATCATGAACGCACCCACCCATAGCCCCATCCTCGTACTCGGCGCCACCGGCAAGACAGGGTCCCGGGTGGCCCAAAAGCTGACGATGCAGGGAACCCCCGTCCGGCGGGCCGCTCGCACCGGCGCGGATGTGCGCTTTGACTGGAGCGACCCCCAGACGTTCGAGCCGGCGCTGCGCGGGGTCTCGGGCATCTACCTCGTATCCCCGGTGATGCGCGTCGACTTTGCCGGCGTGGTATCGCGGTTTCTCGACGAGGCCGAGCGGGCCCGTGTCCGCCACATCACCTACCTCAGCGCGTACGGCGCGGATCACGCGCCCCGCGAGATGGCGCTGCGCGCCGTGGAACTCGATCTCGCCTCGCGGCCGTCTCTCTCGCACTCGATCCTGCGTCCCGCGTGGTTCATGCAGAACTTCAGCGAGTCGTTCCTCGCGCCCCTGAACGATGAGATCGCGGTGCCCTGCGGAAACGGCGCCGAAGCATTCGTGAGCGCCGAGGACATCGCATCCGTCGCCGTGGCGACGCTCAGCAATCCCGCGCGGCACGCAGGCCGCGCGTATGCCCCGACCGGGCCCGACGCGCTGACGTTCGAAGAAGCCGCCAGGCTCATCTCGATCGCCGCCGGTCGCAAGATTACGTACCGGGACATCGATCGCAACGTGTGGATCAACGCGATGATCCAGGCCGGCGTGCCGGCCGAATACGGCGCGGTGCTTCGCTCCCTGAGCGAGACGCTCGCCGCAGGGCACGGCTCCCGACCCAATGACGATGTGCTCGTCGCGACCGGCGCAGCACCCACGCGCTTCGAGGAGTTCGCCGTCAACACGGCTGCAGCGTGGCGATGAACCCCATGGATCGGCCACGCGCACCGGTCTCCATTTCCAAGCCGCGTCCAAACCAGCCATTATCCGAGGAGACAGCCATGAACGTACCCGCCGAAACCCTCTCTACCGCACTCCTGTCGGCAGCGGCCACGGCGCTGCGCGCTCAGGTGTTGTGCTGGCCCGTCACCGATGCGAGCTTCGAGAACGCGTCGTACAACCAATTCGCGGACGGCCACTTCCTGACCAAGAACATGATGAAGTGGTTCTGGGACGCCTACACGACGGACCCCAGGCAGCGCCAGGAGATCTACGCGTCTCCGCTCCTCGCCAGCCCCGAGCAATTGCGGGGCCTCCCGCCCGCTCTCGTGCAAGCGACCGAGGAGCTTCGGGCTCGCCTGAGCAAGTAATCCGGCCTCAGAATAGGGAGAAAGAGGCCGCTCTTTCTCCCATTTTTTGCATCTCTCCAAGCCGCGCAGGACGAGGATATCGGACATGTCGAACCAGACGTACGCAATCTACAAGCCTGTCAGCCCTTACTTCGATCTGGTTCGAGGCGCGCTGGGAGGGCTCGTCGACGGCGAGCATTTCTTCGATTGCGTCGCGGACGACATCGTCTATGAGGTCCTCTATGACTTCCCCGGATGGCCTCGCATCACCGAGGGTCGCGCCGCACTGATGACGAGCTTCCGTGGCTATGGCATGCACATCGAACTTCATTCCGCGGATCGTCTGATCAAACATTCGACCGACGACGGGCAGGTCATGGTGATCGAGTACGAGGTTCATGGAACGATCCTAGCGAGCGGCGTCGCGTACGACAATCGATTCTGCTCGATCATCAAGATCGAGCATCGACGGATTACGCGCTGGAGGGACTACATGGACTCGCTGGCCGCGTGGAACGCATTGACCTCGGGCGCACGTTAAGCAGTCACATTCGCGGCACAATCGCCGTCGTTCCTGCCTCTTGGTCGCATTCATCTCATTGTTGCCACCCGATAGAAAGGGGCTTGCGCTTCCTTCCACGTGGTCCGGGTGCAAAGCACGGAATAACTCATGAGCACCGTCCGTTCAGGGAGGCGGGATCGTCGCCGCTCACCCCGATGGATCCGGCGAGCGGCGTGAGCCATACTCGGGCGATCGCCGGAAATCGGCGGCCGCATCGATAGGAAATCGCCAGCATGCACGTCATACGAGACATCGGAATTCGACGGGCGAGAACAGTGTCCGCGGTCTTTTTGGCCTTCGGCGTTCTCGCCGCCTGCCAAACCTCCCATCAGCGCATCATCGATCACGAAAATGATCTGGCCGCCGCGGGATTTCTCCTCCGGCCGGCCGATACGGCCGAGCGCCGAGCTCTGCTGGCCCAATTGCCGGAACACCGGTTCGTCCAACGGGTCAAGGATGGCAAGGTGCATTACGTCTACGCGGACGCATCGGTCTGCCAGTGTCTGTACATCGGCACCGAGGCCGCGTATGGCCAGTACCAGCAGAACAGGGCATCCAAGGCAGAGGTCAAGGAACTCGAGCGCGATCTGAAGCGCCATAACAACGCGGCCGAAGACGACGACTTGAATGCTCAGGTGTACTCGGATCCCGCATACCACTGGGAAGCGTGGGGGCCGTGGGAGTATTGAGCGCGGGCTTCGGCGGGAACGAGCCCGGCGTAAGGCGGGACGCGCGGCGCCGGGTGGCGCTGATCGCCAACTGTCTGCTCAATCAGAATGCCAAGGTTTGCGAGGGCGCCCACTATCGAGGACTCGTGAGCCCGGTCGTGCAGGCGCTGCGCAGCCGGGGATATGAGCTGCAGCAGCTGCCCTGCCCCGAGCTCGCATTCGCCGGTACGCGACGATGGTGGGCCGTCTATGAGCAATACGACACGCCGGCTTATCGAGCGCACTGCCGCCGACTCGCGCAGGCCATCGCGCCGCTGATCGAGCAGTACATACGCCGCGGCGACGAGGTGATCCTGATCGGGCTCGACGGCAGCCCCTCGACCGGCGTGCGCTTCACCTCCAGCAAGCCCGATTGGCGCGGGCGCCCCAACCGCCCCGACGATGATTGGGAGATCGTGCCGGGCCGGGGCATCTGGATCGAGGAGCTGGAGGCGGAGCTCAAGCGCCGGGGCCTGCCATCCGTCCCGGCCACGGGCTGGGCGCTCGACATGGGGCGCTTCGACGAGGCGGGCTCGCGTCGGGACCTCGAGCAATTCTTGGACAGCCGCGAGGCCGCTAAAGGCTCGGGCGATGATCCGGCCGTTTCATGAACGGTGATGCACGAGGGTGGCGCATCGCGCTATTGCCCGACACCCTCGTCAATCCGCGGGAAGCGTCCCGCTCGGCGCTGCCCGACGTGCTCGGCATCCTCGAGGTCGCTGGCTATGGCGTGCTGCAGCTTCCGCCGCCGGGCGAACAGGGCCCGCTGCTCGCCGGCCGCTGGCGCGTATAGCGCCGGGCGCCGTGCCAGAATACCGGCTCGTCGCGACATGAATTCGCCATCAGTGGGTCTCGCATGGATTACATCCCGTTCGGACGGACAGGACTCAAAGTCTCGCAGCTTTGCCTGGGCACGATGTCGATGGGCAGCTCCGCGTGGAAGGGCTGGGTGCTCGATGAAGGCGAGTCGATTCCCATTTTGCGGCGCGCGCTCGATCTCGGCATCACCTTCTTCGACATGGCCGACTGGTATTCCATCGGCCGCAACGAGGAGGTCGTGGGCCGGAACCTGTTGCGGATGAGCCCGCGCGAGCGGCTGGTGCTCGCGACCAAGGTCTACTATCCGATGAGCGATGACCCGAACGATCGCGGCCTGTCGCGCAAGCACATCGCCGCCTCGATCGACAGGTCGCTCGAGCGCATGGGCACGGACTACGTCGACCTCTACGTGATTCACGCCTTCGATGCCGAGACGCCCGTCGAGGAGACCATGGAGGCGCTCAACGACACGGTCCGCGCCGGCAAGGTGCGCTACCTCGGCGCATCCACCATGTATGCGTGGCAGTTCGCGAAGATGAATCACGTGGCCGCGTCGAATGGCTGGGCGCCGTTCGTCAATATGCAGTGCCAATACAATGTGCTCTATCGCGAGGAAGAGCGCGAGATGTTCCCCTGCTGCCGCGACCAGGGAATCGCCGTCACGACCTTCAGCCCCCTCGCGCGCGGCTTCCTCGCGCGAGATTCGGCGACTCGGCGCACCGAGCAGGACCCGTTCCAGGAATTCTACGGCGATGACATCGATCGGGAGATCGGCCGCCGGGTGCGGGAGGTGGCCGCGCGCCGGGGCGTGAGCCCGGCACACGTGGCGCTGGCCTGGGTCGCGGGGAACGCCAATCGCAACGTGCCGATCGTCGGTGCTGCGAAGACGGCGCACCTCGAGGTCGCCGTCGAGGCGCTCGCGCTCGAGCTGGATGCCGGCGAGCGAGCCTTCCTCGAGGCGCCTTATCGGCCGCGCGACGAGATCAACGATCAGCGCGCGATGCGCCGCCCGCGGGCGCTGCATCCGGGCTGACCGCGAGCCACGGGCTGTCCTGCCGCACCTCGATCAGGGTGGGCCGGTCGGCAGTCAGCGCGTCGCGGAGCGATTGCGCCAAATGCTCGTCGCTCGCGGCACGGACGCCATGGCAGCCGAGGCTCCGCGCCAACTGCACGAAGTCCGGACTCTTCGGCTCCAGGCCGATTCGCGGGATTCCGCGCCGGTCCATCTGATCCACGATCTCCTTGAGGGCATCGTTGTTCCACACGATCACCGGAAGTGCGAGCCGCTCTTCCGCCGCGGTCGCGAGCTCATTGACCGTGAACATGAAACCGCCGTCGCCGGCGACGGCGATCACCGGCCGATGCGGCGCGCCGATCTTGGCGCCGATGGCCATCGGCAGGGCGACGCCCAAAGCACAGTACGTGCCCGAGTAGTGCCAGCAGCGCTCCATCTCCACCGGCATGGCAAAAGTGCCCGTATACACGATCTGCGTGGCGTCGCCCATCACGATCGTGTCTGCGGGAAGAACGGAACGCAGTATCTTCCAGACCCGCGCGTGCAGCTTTTCGAGGTCGGTCATTCTCGCGGCATTGCGCGCGAGAATTTCCTTCACCCGGGTCTCGCCTTGCGAGCGCTGCGCCTCCGCCCGGCGATGAGAGAGTGCGGACGCGAGGGCACTCATCGCGGCGCGGGCGTCGGCCTGAATGGGGACCGCCGCGGCATACACCGAGGTGAGCTCCGTGGGATCGATGTCGATCCGAATGATGTCGCCGGGTATGTCGAGCTTGGGCAGGAAATGATCGCCCTGCCCGACTTCCGAGCCGACCAAGAGCACCACGTCGGCGTCCGCCAGGGCTTGCTGGCTCGCTTCCTGCAGAATCGAGCAGCCGAGGGACAGCGGGTGGGATTCGGGCAGGATCCCCTTGCCGGCATTGCTCGATAGCACCGGCGCGCCGACGCGCTCGGCGATCTCCCTGAGCGCCTCGCGCGTGCCGACCGCGCCGCCGCCGACGAAAATCAGCGGGCGCTTCGCCGCTGCGAGAAGATCCGCGGCTTCCTCGAGCGCCGCCGGGTCGGGCATGGGCAATGACGGCGAGCGGCGGGTTTGCCACTCGGCCTCGACGGTCATCGGCAGGATGTCGCGCGGCAGCGATAGATGAACCGGGCGAGGCCGGCTGCTGCGAAACACGCCATAAGCGCGCGCGATGAGTTCCGGCAGCTCTTGCGGATATCGGATCATCGCGCTGAGCGCCGTGAAGCCGGCGGTCACCGCGGCCTGATCGTCGAGCTCGTGGACCGCCGCCCAGCCCTTCCCCTGCGTGAGCGTGGCACACGCACCGGACAGCACGAGCATGGGTTGGGAGTCGCAGTACGCCTGGGCGATCCCGGTCGCCGCATTGGTGACGCCCGGGCCGGCAATGAGGGTGCAGACCCCGGGCTTGCCGGTCGCGCGCGCATAGCCGTCGGCCATGAGACTCGCCCCCTGCTCGTTGCGACACTGCACATGACGAATGCCGGCGCGCCCGATGCCGCGATAGAGCTCCACGGTCATCGTCCCGGCCATGCCGAACACGGTGTCCACCTCGTAGGCCGAGAGCAACTTCATCACGGCCTCACCGCATGTCATGGATTCCAAAAGTCCCCCTTTTGCCGGCATGATTCGCGATGCCGATGAACCGCGCAAAGTGATAAGCTGAATATCAGGGCAATCACCACCGGCGCAAAAAACATCGACGCCCCAGGTCCAATTGGATGCTAACAGCAAGCAAGCGTCATGGCTCGGGACCCGGGGCACGCGATGGGATGGGCTCTTGATTGCGGTCGTGATTCCACGATCTGAAGCCGCCTCGGTGACCGAGCGCTGGTATGTCCTCATCGTGATGTGCCTGGTCTACGCCATCAACATTGCGGCCCGCTATGTGGTCACCACGGTGTTCGAGCCGATCCGCCTCGAGCTGCATCTCACCGATGCGGGCGCTGCTTTTCTCACCGGCGTTCCGCTCGCCTTGTTCTATGTGCTGTTCGGCATCCCCATCGCCTGGTTCGCCGATCGCTCCAATCGGCGCAACATCGTGGCCGCGGCGCTCGTCATCTGGTCCGCGTTCACGGTGTTTTGCGGTTTGGCGCAAAATTACTGGCAGCTCCTCTCGGGCCGCGTCGGCGTCGGCGTGGGCGAAGCCGGGGCGACGCCGCCCTGCGAACTCGATCGTATCGGATTGCTTTCCGGCGGAGCGGCGCCCCATGGCGCTCTCGGTGCTGGCGCTCGGGGCACCCGTCGGAGCCTGGCTGGGCGCGGATCTCGCCGGCGCCGTCGCCCAGGCGTTCGGGTGGCGCGCCGCTTTTTTCGCGTTGGGCGCGCCGGGATTGCTCCTGGGCACACTGGTCTTCCTGACCGTGCGCGAGCCCAAGCGCGGCCGGCTGGATGCGATCGGCGGTGAAGGCAAGCCGTCCCTGGCTCAGTCGTTGCGCTTTCTGTGGCGTCAGCGGGCCGCGTTCCACGTGATCATGGCGAGCGGCGTCTGTTCCCTATGGGGCTGGGGTCTGGTGTGGTGGACACCGACGTTCCTCATGCGAACCTACGGCCTGAGCGTGGCCCAGGCGGGCGCGGTCACGGGGCACGCGCACCTGGTGGGAGGCATCCTGGCGACGGCCGGTGCGGCGTGGCTCATGGCACGGCCCTACATGGTCAGTCCCCGCCGCGTGCTCTGGACGCTGGCGGCCGTTGTCGGATTGACGACCATCCCGTCATTTTTTGCCTACTGGACGCATACCTTGTGGGTGGCGAAGCTGATGTTCTGGATTTATATCCCCGCCATTTATTTCTTCATCGGGCCCTGCATGGCCCTGGTGCTGAACCTCGCACCGAGCAACATGCGCTCCATATTCACCGCCTGGTCGGTCCTCGTCGGCAACGTATTCAATCTGATCGTCGCCCCGCAGGCCGTGGGCATCATGAGCGATTTCTTTGCCGGCGGTCACGGGGCCGATGCCGCTTCATTGCGCCTGGCGCTCTTGTTTCTGGCGCCGACCGGATTCTGGGCGGTCTGGCATTTCTGGTTGGCCGAAAGAACCGTGGTCGAGGATCAGACCCGGGCGGTCGGCTACGCGACGGCATGAGGGGAGATTTGCGGTGAACATTTATTTATCGGGTCTTGTCCTGGCGGCGGCCGCCGCCACCGCTTGCGCAGCCCACGCCGGCGGCATTGAGATCGTCAATCCCGATGCGCACTTTGCGGAAGGCCCGATCTGGTACCACGGCAAATTGTATTACGTGGAGTACGACCGCAATTCCGTGACCTCCTGGGACGGCCACGAGAACAAAATCTTCTGGTCGCAGAAGGGCTGCGGGCCATCCGCCGTCATCCCGACGGCGCAGGGCGAGTTTCTCACCACGTGCTACGACAGCAACCGCATCGGCCGCATCTCCGCCGATGGCCGAACGCTCCCCCCTTATACCGAGGACAAAGCCGGGAACAAGCTCGTGGGTCCGAACGACTTCGCCCCGGACGGCCACGGCGGCATTTACTTCACCGCCTCGGGACATCCGGGCAGCGCGATCGACGGCAAGGTCTTTTACCTCGCGGCCGACGGGACGATCGAGCAAAAGGCCGAGAATGTGGAAAGCGCCAACGGGGTGGCGGTCTCCAGGGACGGCAAGCTTCTGTACGTGATCGAAACCGAGGGACACCGGCTGCTCGAGTTCAACATCGGATCGGGCGGGATCGCTCTCCGATCGGCGCTTGTTCTTGAACCTGGACGATCTCACCCATAACGTCGGTCATATCTATCCGGATGGCGTCAAGATCGACTCGCAAAGGCGAGATCTACATCGGCCAGAATCCGCGCGATGTTCATGCGCCGCTCGCCGGAATCATCTTCGTCGTGAATGCGGACGGCAAATTGCTCCGTGAGCTCACGCTTCCCTCGCCCGGCGTGCCGAACCTCGCGTTCAGCCCCGACGAGAAGACGGTGTACGTGACCGCACTCGATCAGCTCGACAAGTCGCCCTACCAGGGCAAGGTCTACTCGGTGCCGAACAACTGACGCGCAAGGGTATTACGGATGTCCAGCGAACTTGCCGGGAAAACGGCCGTCGTCACCGGAGCGAGCTCGGGGATCGGGCGAGCGATCGCGGTGAGCTTCGCGAGCGAAGGGGCGAGCGTGGTCATTGCGGATCTGGACACCCAGCCCATCGAAGGGGGCGATCCGACGGCGGACCTCATCCAGCGATCCGGCGGCGAGGCGTTTTTCGAGAAAGCCGATGTGGCCCGCTGGGAGGATATCGACTCCCTGATAGCGAAGACGGTCGAGCGCTATGGGCGGCTCGACATCCTGGTGAATAATGCGGCCACGTATTCCGGGACGGCCCTTGCCGATACCAGCGCCGAGCAATGGGACCGGGTCATGGCCGTCAATCTCACCGGCATGTTCAACGGCTGCAAACGCGCGATTCGACAGATGATGACGCAAGAGCCTCGAAACGAAGTGAGAGGGCGCCTGATCAATCTCGGATCTCAGCATGGCATCGTATCGAACCGCGGGGATTCCCCCTATGGCGTGAGCAAGGCGGGGGCGATCTACATGACCAAGCAGATCGCGGTCGACTATGCGGAGCATCTCATCGTGTGCAACTGCATCTCGCCGGGCAAGATCGTGACCGGCAAGCCGGGCCTCGCGATGGATCCGGCGAATCTCGAGAACGCGCGTCGGCGCACGCCTTGGCCGCGGCTGGGGCGACCGCAGGACATCGCCAATGCCGCGGTCTTCCTGGCGAGCGATCGCGCGACCTTCATGACCGGCTCGAATCTCGTGGTCGACGGCGGATGGCTGGCGGGCTGATGCTCGTGCAGGCCGACCTCTTGCAGCCTGATCTCGAGCTCGCCGCGTCGCTCTTCGAGGAGTTGAGCCGTGCGACCCGACGGGGTCGGGGCATCGTGCGCGAGAGCTTCGGGCCGGGCGAGCAGGCCGCGCATGATCTCATGCGCGCCGCGGCTCAGGCTTTGGATCTGGACATCTCGATCGACCCCATCGGAAACCTGTTGATGACGCTCCCCGGGCGCGACCGGGACGCCCGCCGCCTGATTATCGGTTCGCATCTCGACAGCGTGCCGCAGGGGGGTAATTTCGACGGGGCCGCCGGGGTCGTGGCGGGCTTGAGCGCGCTGTCCGCGCTCAGGCAAGCCGGCTTCGAACCTGGTTACGATCTCACCGTGATGGGCATCCGCGCCGAGGAGTCCGCCTGGTTCGATGTGCCCTACATCGGCAGCGCCGGCGCCTTCGGGTTGCTCGATCCCGCCTGCCTCTCGGTTCAACGATCGGACGACGGGCGCACGCTCGAGTCGGCGCTGGTCGAGCGCGGCTTCGATCCGGAGGCGATTCGCAGCCGGCGGCGCCTGCTCGATCCGGCCACCCTCCGCGCATTCTTGGAGGTGCACATCGAGCAGGGCCCGACCTTGGTCGCCCGGGGGTTGCCCGCGGCGGTGGTGACCGGCATCCGGGGGTGCCGTCGGTTTCGCCATGCGCGCTGCGTCGGCCAGTATGCCCACTCCGGTGCGGTCAACCGTCCGTATCGGCACGATGCGGTCGCCGCCACGGTCGCGCTATTGCACCACCTGGAAATGGTCTGGGTGGATCAGGAAGCCGCGGGCGCGGATCTCGTCTTCACCGCGGGAGAGCTCTACACCGACTCCGCCCTGCACGGACCCAGCAAGATCGCGGGCGAGACGCGCTTCGTGCTCGACTTTCGGAGCGTCTCCGAGGCCACCATGGATGCCGTCGCGGCCGAGGCCCGCCGGGCGGCCGTCCGCCTGGGCGATGAGTACCGCGTGCGCTTCGATCTCGGCGCCACCAGCGATTCGCCCAGCGCGTCGATGGATGCGCGCCTCTCCCAGAGGTTGATGAGTTTTCTCGATCAGCCCTTCGAGATGCCGAGCGGCGCGGGCCACGATGCGGCCGTCTTTGCCAAGATGGGCGTCCCGACCGCGATGATCTTCATGCGCAACGAGCACGGCAGCCATAATCCCGACGAGGCCCTGGCCCTGGAGGACTTCGCGGTCGCCACCCGGGCGCTGTTGCGCCTGCTCATGGAGTTCCCATCATCATGAAATTATTGGTCACCGGGGGTACGGGTTTCGTCATGAGCGTGCTCGGCCGTCGCTGGCTCGATGCCGACCCGGCGGCCCGGCTGGTCGTCCTCGACGCCGCGCCGTTCGATGCCGCGGCGATGCGCTACTTCGCGCCCGTGGCCGAGCGGCTCGAGGTGGTGGTCGCCGATGTGACGAAGCCCACGACCTGGGGCGTGGCGCTCGAGCGCGATGACGTCACCCACATCGTTCACGGAGCGACCATCACCCCCCTATCGCGCGGCACGGCGGCCGAAGCGCAGCGCGAGCCCGAGGCGGAGAATCCGGGCCGCATCATCGAGGTCAATACGATGGGCACCGTCGCGATCCTCGATTGGGCGCGCACCCTGCCCCGGCTGCAACGGTTCATTTACGTGAGTTCCGGCGCCGTCTACAAGCATCACGGCCCGGACCATCCGGGAGAGCCGCTGCCGGAGGACGGCTATGTGATGCCGCGCCGATTGTATGGCATCTCCAAGCTGGCCTCGGAGCTGATCACGGAACGCTATGGAGATCTGTTCGCTCTACCGACCGCCTCGGTGCGCCCCTCCTCGGTGTACGGGACCATGGACCGCGTCACGGCCAGCCGCAACTTCCGCCACCTGCCGAACCGCCTCGCCCACCTGGCGCTCGAGGGCGCGCGGGTGCGCGTGAACACGCTTGATGCGGTGGGCGACTACATCCACTCCGAGGACGTGGCCGACGCCATCCTCTCGCTGCTGCGCGCGGCGCATCTGCGCTACAGTGCGTACAACGTCGCAGCCGGGGAGGCCGCCACGGTGGGCGATCTCATCCGCTGGATCGCGGAAAAGGTGCCGGGCTTTGCTGCCGAGGTCACCTCGCCCGAGGAGGCCGACATCCTGCAGGATCCCACGCTCAAAGACGGAATGTGGGGCGCCTATGATGTCTCGCGCATCGCGGTCGAAACGGGCTGGAAGCCTCGACCCACGCGCGAGGCGCTGCATGCCTACCTCGATTGGATCGTCTCGGAGCGCCGCAGGAATCCATGACCACCCCCGACTCTTATCCGCGCGATCTCGTGGGCTACGGCGCCAAGCCGCCGCATCCTCGCTGGCCGCAAGACGCCCACGTCGCGGTCTCGATCGTGCTCAACTACGAGGAAGGCGGCGAGAATTGCGTGCTGCACGGCGACCCCGGTTCCGAATCGGTATTGACGGATGTGGGGGGCGAGCCCGTGCGCGGGGCGCGCAACCTCAATGTCGAATCGACCTTCGAGTACGGCAGCCGCGTCGGATTCTGGGAGATCCTGCGGCTGCTCGAGCACCACGGCGTCGAGGCGACGATCTACGCGGTCGGCATGGCCTTGGAGCGCAACCCGGAGGCTGCCGCAGCGATCGCGCGCAGCGGCCTGGAGGTGGCCTGTCACGGACAGCGCTGGATCGACTATCAGTTCGTTCCCGAGGAGGTCGAGCGCGCCGACCTCGAGCGCAACGTCGAGATCATCACGCGCCTCATCGGCCGGCGGCCGCTCGGCTGGTACTCGGGGCGGCCGAGCCCGAATACCCGCCGATTGGTGGTCGAGAGCGGCGGCTTCTTGTACGACAGCGATGCGTACAACGACGATCTACCCTACTGGACCCAAGTCGCCGGCCGCCCGCATCTCGTGATTCCGCATTCCTTCGACGTGAACGACAGCCGCCTGCAGCGCGGCGGGGACTTCGCCACCGGCGAGGAGTTCTTCATCTACTGCCGGGATGCCTTCGACTGGCTGTACCGCAAAGGCGCCGCTGGCGAGCCCCGCATGATGACCCTCAGTTTGCACGGCCGCATCATCGGCCGCCCGGGACGCATCCAGGCCTTGGCCCGCATCCTCGAGCACATCCGGCGGCACGATGCGGTCTGGCTCTGCGATCGCAGCGCGATTGCGCGGCACTGGATGACCCACCACGCGCCGCGGGCCGAAAGCGGCCGCTAGAATTTGTAGCCCACCCTGAGCTCGATCACCCGCGGCCGGGTGATGTTCTCGGCCGGCACGAACTGGTTGGTCGAGGTGTAGGTACTCTTGATCACATTGGTCAGGTTCGTGACATAGAGCCCCGCCGTCCAGGCATCCTTCGCGACGCCCGCCGACGCGTCGAATTGCGAAATCGGTGGATTCTCGAACCTGAGCAACGTGGTGCTCACGTTCGATCCCGAGGACAGCGTTGGATTGACGCTCGACTGGGTGAACGAATGCGCGGTGTGGGTCGCGCCGACCTGCACGAACGAATCGTAGGCGTTCATCTTCCACTGATACCGCACCCGCGCGTTGAATTGCAGAGGCGGCGAGTTGGCGCTCGGTCCGCCGATGGGCCCGTACGGATTGTCGACGGCGTAGATCGGTTGTCCGTATTCGGCCTTGCTCGCCGGGTTTGACAACAGCGCCGGATTGTTCGCGATCAGGTAAGGCGAGTTGGTCTGCTTGCTCGTGTTCCAGGCGGCACCGCCCTGTGCGGTCAGCCCTTCGGTGAGCACGGCGACGAACGACGTCTCGACCCCGTGAATGCGGTAGTCCGGTCCGTTGGTCCCGAAACCCACGTTGCCGAGGACCCCCGGATCGAAGAAGGCCACCTGCACGTTATTCCAATCCTCGCGATATACCGCGCCGTTCCACTGCAGGCGGTGGTCGAAGAATTCGGTTTTCCAGCCGATCTCATTATTGGTGAGGTTGTCGGAGGCGTACGAGAGCGGTGAACAGTATTGCTTGATGCCCTGGGCGTCCGGGACGTAGCAGCCGTTGTTGCGGTTGAAAGCGCCCGGGCGAAAACCCTGCGACCAGGTGTAATACACCAGCGCATCCGGCAGGAAGTGCCAGGTCACGTTGCCGCGGCTCTTGGCGCCCTGATAGGTGGTATGAAGATTCTCGGCGTCGATGTTGGTGGCGGAGCCGTAGCACGGTCCGGGACCCGCCTCGTAACAAGTGAAGCTGCCGACGACCGCGCCCTTTTCGTCATTGACGAAGCGGTAGTAGCGCGTGCCGGCCGTCACGGTCAGCACCTTCGGGATGATGTCGAAGTCGAGCGAGGTGAAAGCCGCCGTCTGCCGGTAGCCGCGCTTCACGTCGTTGAAGAACGCCGTGTTGTCGTTGCGCACGGACGGGTCGTTGACGCTCGCGCCGGCCGGCGGCCCCACATCCGTCAAGCACCCGACCGTCACCGCCGTGGTACACGCCGGCAACGTCTTGTATTGCCAGTTGAGCTGATCGTCGATCTGCAGCTCCTCCCAGAACGCGCCGACGATGCCGCGCAGGCGCCAGTCGTCGGGGGTGCTGAGCCTGAGCTCGTGGCTCTGATGGGTGTTGCGCTCGGTTTCGTTCCAGGTGGTGCTCGGTGAGTAGCAGGTCGAGGTCAGGCCATGCCCGGCCTCGGGCCCGTGGCACTGGTAATAGTCCGAGTAGAGCCCGCGCGAGTAGTTGGTGTAGTCCTGCACCTGGCTGATATTGCGCACCAGATAGGCGCCGGCATAGACCAGCTTCAGCTCGCCGACGCGCCCATTCACGGTCAGGGCCGTATTCTCGAACCGGTCCTTATTATAAGAAGGGTTGAACAGCGTGACCGACTGCGGGGGCAGCGGTACGCCGTCCGAGCTTTTGGGCATTTGGTAAAACACGCCCTGGGCGTTCATGCTTTGGTAGCTCTGAGCGAGCAGCGCATTCCAGTCGTCATGGATGTCCCAGAGAGCCGACAGGCGCAGGCCCTCGTAGGTCACCGGGTTGATGGCGTTGCCCACCAGATTGGAATTGTTGATCGACGGCGACCCGGGTGGCACGCAGTACCCATTGTTCGGCTGACCGTCCGGACAGGCGCCGCCGACTGCCGGATAGCCCGCATAATGGATGCCGAGATCGGTGTCCTTGCGATTGAAGGTCCCCGGAACGTTGTTGATGTAGCCGCCGCGATTGTCGTCGTAGATCACCCCGCGGATCGCGAGCGTGTTCGCGATCAGCGGCAGATTGAGCACGGCGGTCACGTCGCTATTGGGATCGCCGCCGGCGGTCGGTCCGTATCCGGCGGTGACGCTGCCTTCGGTCACATCGAGTTTCGGCTTGTTGGTGATGTAGCGGATGACGCCCGCCTGAGCGCCTGCGCCGAACAAGGTTCCCTGCGGTCCCTCCAGCACCTCGACGCGCTCCAGATCGGCTGCGTAGACATCGAGATTGCGGCCCGGCAGCTGGCCGGACTGTTCGTCCAGATAGATGGCCACATTCGGAAAGCCGTTGATCGAGCCGCCCGATTGGGTGCCCTGGTCCCCGACGCTCAAGCCGCGCATGAAAATCTGGGTTTGACCCGGCCCGCCGGAGGAAGCCGACACGTTCGGGAGATATTTGACCATGTCATCGAAGTTCGTGACGTTCAGCTGAGTCAAGGTCTCGCCGGTGAGCGCCTGGATCGCGATCGGCACGTTTTGTATGTTTTCGCTGCGGCGCTGCGCGGTCACGATGATTTCTTGAATCTGGTCGCCGGACGAGGCCGTCTCCGTATCGGCCGCCATGGCACTGCCGCAGGCGCCGCCCCCTAGAATGGCGGCGATCGCACAGGATAATTTCGAGTGTAATTGCATGGTCATCCCGTCTATTTATTGGTTTCGGGATTGTTACCATAGAATTAACTGTTATGGAACGAAAATTGCGTGGGAAGCAACGGGAGATCTTTATGCGCCTTGCGATTTGCTTGACCATCCGCCTGCTTGCCGGCGCCCTGCTCGGCGCTTCGGCACTTGCACCGCCCGCCAGTGCGTTGGACCTCGCGCCGCCGCCCAAAGCAACCAGTCCGCGTCTGTACGTATTCGATTGCGGAACGCTGGTCTACAACAAGCCCGAGGATTACAACCTCAAGCGCGAAGAGGTCAAGGACAGCAATATGGGCGTCACCTGTTACCTGGTGGTTCACCCAAAGGGCATGCTGATCTTCGACACGGGCTTGAGTGACCGGCTGGTCGGCAGGCCGCTGTACGAGAACGTGACCGATGGCTATGCCCAGATCAAGTTCAACACGCTGAGCGGGCAACTGGCCGACATTGGCGTCACGCCCGCCCATATCGACTACCTCGTGCTGTCGCACTACCACTGGGACCATATCGGCAATGCCCAAGATTTCGCCGGTTCGACCTGGCTCGTCTACAAGGGCGATCGCGACCAGATGTTCAGCAGCACGGCGCGCGGATATCCCTGGTTCAGCCAGTATTCAGCGCTGGAGCACAGCAAGACGGTGCTGCTCAGCGGCGACCACGATGTTTTCGGGGACGGTACGGTTGTCGTGCTCGCAACGCCGGGGCATACGGAGGGGCACTGCTCCTTGCTGGTGCGCCTGAAGAACACCGGACCGGTCGTGCTGTCGGGCGACCTGTACCACTATGCGGAAGAGCGCGACCTGAAGCGCATGCCGGACGAGGAAAAGACCACGGGTACGGTCGAGTCGCGCCAGAAAATCGAGGAACTGTTGCGGCGGACCGGCGCCCAGCTGTGGATCGGTCACAGCATGGAGTTCTTTCGCACCGTGCGTAAGTCGCCGGCGTGGTACGACTGATTGACATAACGCGTCGTAACTTGAGAGCGGCGCCATGAAATCGCAGCGGGCGCGTTGCCATGAAGCGAAGATCGCATGAACATCGTTCAAGGATCATTCCTTTGTCGCGAACCAGGCGGTGCCGGATGAAACGAAGTGGTATCGGTCCATCGACTCAACGAAGGCTTGCCTCTATCCCATTCACCGTTGCGCCCGGCGTCGGCTGGCGGGTCCATATGTCCAAGATCGCCACGGGGATCCGCCCTCCCGTTCCGTTCTTTCCGCCCGCATCTGCGGGCCAGGGTTGAGGGTTCGCCAACACTTTTTGCGAGGTGTCCCGTGAAATCCATGGTATTCATCCTGGTGGCTCAGCTGCACGCGGGCGGCGTTCAGACCGTGGCCGCCTATCCGAACCTGGAGCAGTGCAGGAATGCACTCAAAGTGGCAGCGACCAACGTCGCGGCGGACTACAAATGCGAAGCGACACCCGTGGAGGGAACCTGGTCGCAGAAGGATTCGCGGTACGTCATGGCGCGAGAATAGGCTCGCTGTTAATCAATCACTTACAGCGCTTCCGGGCGCCCAAACCCGATTGTCGATGCGCACCCCCGGTCCTGGCACGAAGCCATTCTCGCCTCAGTCGTAGGACGCTGCCTGACGGCGATTAAGCGGTGCGCCGATGGTGCTTCCTGGGCTGCTTCATCGTGAAAGGTCTTGCGCGCGCCTGTCTGTTTCAAGTCCCACGTGCGGGCCCGAATTCCTATCTGCAGCGGGCCTGGTTGCCCCCCGACCCGCCGCCCGGCCACGGCGAACATCGATATGTGTTCCAAGTCTTTGCGCTGATGCCGGGACCGAGCTTCCCCAGCCCTCCCGGGCGGAGGGAGTTCATCGAGGTGATCCTGAATCGTGCGGTGGCGGTCGGCTGCTTGATCGGCACGTATGAACGCGCCGACCGTGTCGGGGTCGCTGACGAGGAGCGCGCGATCGCGGGAGATGCGCCATTGTCCTCTCTGAGCCCGCAATAGACCGAACGGGCGGCTTCTCCACCCCGGACGGCGCGATAAATCCGGCTGTGGACCAGTTCATCCCCCTCTCGAACCGCCTTTGAGGGTCATCCGCGAAGCCCTGCTGAACGATGCTCCAGCGAAGGGACGGCGGTCCCCTCCCGGAAGCCTCGCACGAACATCTTGGCACTGCGAATTTGACTCCTACCGCGTCGGCCATTTACGCCGAGTGGTCATCCTGCCGGCGCAAGGCCTGTTCGCTCTCCGCGATCGCACCCCGTTCCGCCGACAGGTCGAGCGGTGTGGAAAACAGAAAGTAGGCGCCCAATCGAGGGATGCACGAAATGATCAACTGCGAACGCAATCATCTGCATTAGCAACGCTAAGCCAAAAAGTGCGTAAGACCAGTAATCTCTATTCGCAATCCGTCGCCGCAATTCCGTAATTCGCATCGACCGCTGGATCGCCACCGCGGCGTCCAACTCCTCGGCAGTATGAATACCGCCTTCATCGACTCCAACCAGGTGCGGTGGAACAAGCGAAACTATGAGTCCCAATATGGCTAGTAGGACTGCCGCCAGCACAAGCATTGTGACGATCACTTTGCCCCCTAAGGGTCATCCATCTACGTACCCTGGCATTCAGTTTAGCGCGCTTGGCGAACGGCTGCATTGTGGCGGCCATTCCAGGGTGGACACGTCGGCGCCGTCCGTCGAGCGAGTTGCGTGATTAAGCCGGAATGTACGTCAACCTGATCGTGTCCTCGCCAATCAAATCGCTGGCCACAAGCCGGAGCGGCGACCGGGGGCCTGCAAAGAACGGGGTCCCGTGACCGAGCACGAAGGGGCGGAGGTAAAGTCGATACTCATCAATAAGACCGAGGTCGGTCAGGCTTCGCGCCAGGTCCGGTCCGGCGACGGTAATCTCCCCGACGAGCCGAGCCTTAAGGTCTCGCAGCACGGTCCCAACGTCATTCTGGACCAATGTGGCGTTGGGGCCGAGTGACTTCAACGAACGCGACACGACCCACTTCGGTTGCCTCCGCCACGCCGCCGCGAAGTCCAATTCCTCCTGGTCCCAGTCGGGCAGGTCTTCGTCCCAATAGCGCATGATCTCGTACGTGCGGCGCCCATAGACACACCCGGCCAACTCGCGCACGTGCTCCACGAAATGACGAAAGAGCGCGGGTCCTGGCCGCATTTCCAGGTGGTCGACGTAGCCGTCCAAGGACTGCGACAATCCGAAGATAAGCTTAGCCATGCTGCAAGATCTCCTCTAAGGGCCTTCAGAATAGCTCGACGAATTGCGGGAGCGAGATTCGACAAATTGTCCATGATTTTTCCCGACCGCCTTCGAAGCTACGATTTCGTGCCAAAAGACTGACGGGCGCTGCCAATTGTCGAAGTGCGGCCTTATGCCCGGCCCATACGCTGCCGCCATCGTTTTAGTAGCTGCTCCCCCGGATTACCGGCCGTTGCAATCAATCCGGCAAGCGGCGCAAAGTCCATAAGAAGAATTACGCATGGCGGATTCCCTCGCTGCCCAGGCCGATGCTGCGAGGCGCACTTGGGAAAACGTACGGGAGGAAAACGCAAACCGGCGTCAGAATCAGCCGCTGGTCGCCCCCTTCGGCGCATTGCGTCACCCGATGCCGGGTCACGGACCGGTCGAAATTCCAATCACGGGAGGGCCGCCGGTCACCGGCACGAACAGATTGCCGCCAACCGGAATGCCGATGACGGGAGGACCGCCGGTTACCGGGATGATCAAGCGGGGCGAGGTATTGTCTTGCGGTGGAAATGGATCGGATATCGCCGGCGAGGCGGCCCCGGCCTGGTAACCAGACGCGGTGCTACCCGAGTTGCCCGGAACGGGGCCCAGGGTTGCACAACCTGTCGCAGCGAGAACGGAGAGAACCAAGAGTGTGGCGGCTTTCATGCGTCGATCTCCTCAGCTAGTGCGCCGGTTTTCAATCGGCGCAAATTCCATCTGGAGCATTTAACGCCACACTCAAAGGGCGCGCCTACTCAATGCCCGCAAAGATGAGTCAAGGGCGGGAAAAGCTGGGTGGAGATCGCCGTCGTAGCCAGCCAGCGGCGAGTATGAGAAAGTGATTGCTAGAGAGCAGTAGAGACAGGGATTTCAATGTTAGCTGCCGCGTTTGCCCGGATCACCGCAATTCTTCTGTTCGCCGTAGGTGTCGCCAGCTGCGGGGGCGGAGGCGGCAGCAGCCCGGTCACGTCCCCAAGCGGCGCTCCTGTCCCGAATGGCGTGCCCATTCCCACCATCGCAACCACCCCGATTGCCCCGCCCACAGGGATCAACGTCATTTCGGGACTGTCGGCAGGCGACGGTCTGCTCGTGGTGCCGGCCGGCAACACCTTGTCAGCCTTCACGCTTTCGACGAACCCGTGAGAAACGAGCTGAACGGACACGCTCCGCCGGCGCAGATTCGTTTCCTTGGCGCCGTTCAATACACCTCCGGCACGAGCATATCGGCCGGCACCGCTTGCCTTGAGTAATGCTCGTGATGCTCCCGTTGCGGCAGCACGATGGGTGGCCTCGGCGAGACGGTGTAGGGGAACTGCTTCAATAGATGATCGATGAAGTTGAGGCGCGCGCGCTTCTTGTCGACGGCATGCACGACCCACCAGCGCGCCTCCGGAATGTGCGATCGCTCGAGCATGATTTCCTTCGCCTTGGTGTAGTCCTCCCAGCGGCGGCGTGATTCGAGGTCCATCGGGCTCAGCTTCCATTGTTTCAACGGGTCGTGGATACGACCGAGAAACCGCAGGTACTGCTCCTCGTCCGTGATCGAGAACCAGTACTTGAGCAGCTTGATGCCCGAGCGAACGAGCATGCGTTCGAACTCCGGCACGGAGCGGAAGAACTCCTCGTACTCCTCCGGCGTACAGAACCCCATCACTTTCTCGACCCCCGCACGGTTGTACCAACTGCGGTCGAACAGAACGATCTCGCCGGCTGCCGGAAGGTGCGTCACATAGCGCTGGAAGTACCACTGCGTGCGCTCGCGATCATTGGGTGCCGGCAGCGCCACCACGCGGCAAACCCGCGGATTGAGCTTTTGACTGATGCGCTTGATCGCGCCGCCCTTGCCGGCGGCATCCCGTCCTTCGAAAAGGATCAGCACCTTTTCCCCCGAGGCGACCACCCAATCCTGCAGCTTCACGAGTTCGGCCTGGAGCCGAAACAACTGCTCGAAATAAGCTTGCCGATAGTCCTTCTCAGCGCCCGTATCGGTGGGCAACGACACGCCTGGCAACGGGTGTCGGTCCTCGATCTCCATCTCCAATTCTTCATCGTAGCCATCGACCAGATCGCGGCTGATGCGACGCACGATCTCGTCGTGCTCGAACGGTGGCGTGCCCAAATCGATCCCCCCTTCGTCGCGAAAATAACGAAGAATCGTCCCGCACAAATGTGTCAGTTAGACGTAAAGAGCCACGCCACCGCGCAACGTCTTGATTTTATAGGCGTTGCTCGGATCAGGGACCCCACGGCCCTGCTCGTGAAATAACCCTCGGAGAAGCCCGGTCTACGGGAGGGGCGGAATGCAATCTTCATGAGCAATTCAGATCGAGCGCAGGCGCCGCTTTTTTGGGCCATGATCGCCGCATCTTTCCTGTGCGCGCCGGCCACGATGGCGGATTCGCCCGCGACGGGTGCACAGCGCGCCGTTGTCGAACTCTTTACGTCTCAAGGCTGCTCTTCATGCCCGCCGGCTGACGCCGTTGCTGGACGCCTGCGCACGGTCCCCGAATTGCTCGTCCTATCATTTCACGTCAACTATTGGGATGGTCTTGGGTGGAGGGATCCGTTTAGCTCGCAAGGCAGCACCGACCGTCAGAATGCCTACGCGCGTTCCTTGGGAGAGCATTCCGTATTCACCCCCCAAGCGATTGTAAATGGAAGGGTGTCGTTGATCGGCTCGCAGGAAGGCGCGATCAAGCGGACCGTGGAGGCGATGGATAAGGATGCATTTCCCGTGCGGGCTGATTTGGCAAAACAACCGGACGGAGGCTTTGCATTGAGCCTTCAGGGGCCAGCGATCGGCGCGGAGGTGTGGGAAGTGCGCTACGTGAGGCATGCGGCGACACGGATCCGCGGCGGCGAGAATGGCGGGCGGACGCTCGAGACTTATAATAACGTCACGCACATCCGACGCTTGGGCGTATTCGCACCCGGCACTCTCAAGTTGCCGCCCCTCAATACCCCTGATGACGGACTGGCGATCATCGTGCAGGCGTCCGGCATGGGCGGTGTGCTTGGCGCCGCCGCCTACTAGGCTCACAGATTAGGCCAGGCCTACAGGGCGCGCCGGCCACGAAGATCTTGATGTCCATCAGGTGTGCTGTCAGTACGCCGGAGAGATGCCTTGAAGGTGGGCGCTGGCCGCATCGTTCGTGGTCTCATCAATCCGACGGGACCACTGACCCTCGCCCCGCCCTCGCCAGCTCCTGGCGGTAGATGACGCCGCCCTTCATCACAAAGCCGACCCGTTCAGTGACGGTGATATCGGCGAGCGGATTACCCGGCACCGCGACGAGATCGGCGAGCTTTCCGGTTTCGATCGTGCCAATGCGATCGTCGAGGTGGAGGATCTGCGCGTTGATATGAGTGGCGGAAACGAGCGACGCCATGGGTCTCTCGCCGAGGGCCACGCGAGTGCCGAACTCGCGCGCATTCATGCCATGGGGAATTACCGGCGCATCGGTGCCGAGTCCGATCGGAATGCCGGCGGCGAGTGCGCGCCGAAAACCGGCCTCGGCCATCGAGCGTAACTGGCGTATGCGCTCGAGCTCCGCAGGCGGAAAGACGTTGGCGTGTTTCTCATCGAGATTGACGGTCATGAGCGCCAGTGTGGGGACGTAATAGGTCACCCCGATGCGCGCCTTCAACATGGCAATCGCCTCGTCGTCCAGGCCCGAGCCATGATCGATCGTGTGCACACCCGCGCGGATGGCGGCCTTGATGCCCTCGGTTCCGTGCGCGTGAGCGGCCACGTCGCGTCCCCAGCGCTGCGCCTCGACCACCGCGGCGCGGATCTCCTCGTCGGAATACTGCTGAGCGCCGGGCGGGATGCCCTTGGAGAGGGCTGCTCCCGTTGCCAGGATCTTGATGAAGTCTGCACCGTTCTTGAAATTGACGCGCACCGCCTTGGTGATCTCCTCAGGGCCGTCCGCGAGATTATGGACCAAGGGCACCTGAACATAGGGGGAGAATTGCAGCGCATCGCCTGCGCCGCCCGTGGACGACACGTAGGCGCCGGCGACCAGCATGCGCGGTCCCGGCACGGCGCCGGCCTCGATGGCATTGCGCAGGGCGACGTCCGTATAAGGCCACTCGGGGCCCATGTCCCGCACCGTAGTGAAGCCCGCGAGCAGCGTGACGAGCGCCCAGTGTGCTCCCCAGAGCGCATCTTCGGGAGGCGTGGTCTTGGTGAGCGCATCCTCCCAATGCACGTCGCTCCGTCCGGTGAGATGGGTATGCAGATCGATGAATCCGGGCAGGAGCGTCGAGTCACCGAGATCGATCACGCGCGCCCCCGCAGGCACCTCGAGCGCAGTGCCAACGGCCGTAATTTTATCGCCGTCGATCCACACCATGGCGGGCGTCAAGGGCGCACCGCCCCGACCGTCGATGAGCCGCGCGGCACGGATGACGACGATGCCGGTCGATGATGCCGGCCGGTCGGTGGCGCGGCTCGGGGCCGGCCGGGCGACCAAGGCCGAAGCGAGCAGCACCGCCACGAACACGCGCGCGACAACCACCCGGAACATCATCGGGCTTTCGGCTACTGTGTGTCGGTTGGGTATCATCCTGTGTGTTCCTTTTGCTCCATGGTCACGATAATAGCGTGATGCGCGCAAAGTTTCCGGCGTGCGCCTTTCCTCCTTCGATTGGCGACCGAATACCACAATCATTGCGGGGCTACGTCACTCTCCGAGAGCTCCAATCCGCCCGCGCCGAACTCGGCCTCCCCATCGAGCGCGATCCTCCGTATCCGCACGCCCCGTCCGTCCGGGGCCGTGTGACGCGCACAAAATAGTGCATGATTCGTCCATGAGTGCGTCGGACAACTCCGTCGTGCGGGTCACCTACATGGAAGCCCGGCGGCCCTCGCCAGCACCGACGCCGCGATCGGGCCCGGAGCGCATCGCCCGCGAGCATCCCTCGCTCAAAGAGTATCTGAGCCTCTATCGAAGCGTCGGCGAGCCTCTGCGCTGGGATCAGCGATTGATGATGCCCGAGGAGGAGCTGCGTTCCCTGCTCGACGGCGAGTCACTTCGTATCCACGTACTGAGAAATTCACAGACTGCTGCGATAGGTCTCTGCGAGTTCGACCACAGCGCGTTTCCAGAAGTGGAGCTCAAGAATTTCGGCCTGATTCCCGCGGCTCAAGGCGCAGGCCTCGGGCCGTGGCTTCTGACGGTCGCGTTGCACGAGGAGTGGAAATTGTGCCCCACCCGAATTTGGTTGCACACGGACACGTGGGATCACCCCGCGGCGATTCGCGTCTACGAGCGCGCCGGATTCCGTGTGTATGAACAGCGCGATGAGGCCCCGGGCCTGCTCTAGCGAAGCCATTCCTTGACCGCCGCCATCGCCACCGTTTCGGGACGTGATTTCAGCCGCGTGAGCCAATAGCGGCCGGCATCGACGCAAAGGTTGAAGGGTTGCACCAATCGCCCGCTCGCGAGATCTTGTTCAAATAACCGCGCGGGCAGCAGGGCGACGCCCACGCCGCTCGCCGCCGCCGCCGCAAGGGTGGGCGAGGCGTCGAAGATCGGCCCGCGGATCGGCGGTGTGGCGATGCCGGCTGCATCGAACCAGAGTTTCCATTCATCGGGACGGTAGGATCGCAGCAACACCTCTCGTCCGAGGTCGCTGGGTCTCGTGAGTCGCCGCGCCACGCCCGCCGCGCAGAGCGGCGTCATCGGTGCATCCAGGATGGGAATGGCCTCGGTTCCGTGCCAGGCGCCGTCACCATAGCGAATCGCCAAGTCGAGCCCTTCGCCGGCGAGGTCCACCCGGTTGTTGTTGGTCATGATCCTCAGATCAACGTAGGGGTTGAGCGCCTCGAACTCCGGCAGGCGCGGAAGCAGCCATCCGGTGGCGAACGTCCCGACGACGCCGACATTGACGATTTCCCGCAGGTGTCCCCCGGCGAACCGCTCCAACGTGGCCGCCATGCGATCAAAGGTATCGTTGAGCATCGGCACCAGCGCCGCCCCTTCGTCCGTCAAAATCAGGCCGCGAGGGAGCCTGCGGAAGAGAGGTGCGCCGAGCTGCTCTTCCAGAAGCTTGATGTGATGGCTGACGGCGGCTTGAGTCACACAGAGCTCGAGCGCGGCGCGCGTGACATTGAGGTGTCGCGCGGCCGCCTCGAAAGCGCGGAGCGCATTGAGGGGAAGCCGCGATCTGTCCATGTCGGGGACATTAGTTTATTTTATGGCTTCTGACAAATTTCATCGTTTGTGCCGAAGGCGATGTTCTGCAAAATTCCTGCGAGTTCGCTGAACGGTCTTTCGAGAGCCGGGCGAATACCCATGTGTTTCGCCACTACGGCATGAGGAAAAACGATACGTCCTGCTCACAGGAACGCGACGGGGGCGACGTGGTCGGCGACAACGTTCCCTAAACCTCAGAGGAGCATTGAGCATCATGAAGTTTTCTTGCGCCGTGGCGCTGGCGGGACTCTTACTCACGTCGGTCAGTGAGGAGACTGCTCTTGGCGCGGAGCCGGCCCTTTGGCAGCCATCGCGAGGCCATACGCAGATCCCGATCTGGCCGGGCGTCGCCCCCGATGTGCAATCCGTCCCGGGGCCCGAAACCCTAACGCCGGGGGCGGTGACCAACGTGACCCGGCCCACGATGACGGTCTATGCCCCAAACGCAAAGAACACCGGCGTCGCGGTCGTTGTGTTTCCGGGCGGCGGCTTCCAGATGCTCGCCATCGATCTCGAAGGCACCGAGGTTTGCGATTGGCTCGCGTCCAAAGGCGTCACCTGCGTGTTGCTGAAATATCGTGTGCCGAGCGCGCCTTATGTTTGGCGCTGCGATTGCCGTCCTCACAATCGGTCGCTATCGACGCCCTCGTTGGAGGACGCCCAGAGAACCTTGAGGCTGGTCCGCTCTCATGCCGCGGAATGGCGCATCGATCCACACAAGGTGGGAGTGATCGGATTCTCAGCGGGCGGGTATCTGGTGGCCGAGGTGAGTACCCACTTCGAGACTCGCCTGTATGCCCCCGTAGACGCGGCGGACCAGGAAAGCAGCCGTCCGGATTTCGCCATCGCTATTTATCCCGGGCACCTCGCCCTGTCCGAGAACAGTATCGCGCTGAATCCCAATATCAAGAGTCACATCACCCCCCAGTCGCCGCCGACATTCCTTTTGCAAAATGAGGACGATCACGTGGATCGCATCGAGGACGCACTGAGCTATTACATGGGACTGAAAGCGGCCAACGTGCCCGTGGAGTTACACGCCTATGCGCAAGGCGGTCATGCATTTGGCCTCAGGCCCTCGAAGCTGCCCGTGTCTGGGTGGCCTCCATTGGTGGAGACATGGCTTAAGACGATCGGGATGCTTCAGTGAGCACTCACCACAGGATTTACTCGTCGCGGGTGGCGTTGGCCCTGGTGGCCTTGGCCTTGGCGGCGTTGGCGCTGACGGCTGATTTAGGAATCTCCGCGCCGGCATCCGCGGATGATCCGCTGGAATGGTCTACGCCGGTAAAGCCCTTCCGGATCGCGGGAACCGTCTACTACGTCGGGACGAAAGGGCTGGCCGCTTACCTCATCGTTTCCAATCAAGGCGCCATCCTGCTGGATGGAACCACTGCCGAGAACGCCCCGCTGATCGAGCGCAACATCGAGGCGGTGGGCGTCCCGCTGCATGACGTGAAGCGACTGATCAGCGACCACGCCCACCAGGATCACGTCGGCGCCCTGGCGCAGATCAAGCAGGACACCGGCGCCGAGTTCTTGGCCAGCGCCGGAGACAGGTGGGCCCTGGAGCATGGCCGCGTGCGCGGCGACACCGACTATAACCCCAAACCCTTTGCGCCGATCAAGATCGATCGCGTGGTTCGCGACGGGGAAACGATTCATCTCGGCGACGTGACGCTCACCGCCCACTTGACGCCGGGCCATACGCCGGGCTGCACCAGCTGGAGCACGACGGTCCAAGACCGAGGCCGACAGCTGAACGTCCTCTTCCTCTGCAGTATCACGGTAGCCGGCAACATCCTGGTCGACAACCACGCCTATCCCGAGATCGCTTCCGATTATCGCGCGACCTTCCGCAAGCTCGAGACCATGAAAGCCGACATCGTGCTGCCCAGCCACCCTGATATGGCGGATGTGATCGAGCGCGAGGCGCGCCGCGAGGCCGGAGAGCCGGACGCCTTCATCGATCCGCAGACCCTCCCATCGCTGGTAGCGTACTTCAGCGCGGCATTCGAAACCGCCTTGGCGGCCGCCCGATGAGATGGCTCACTCAGGCGCCGCTCAGGCTTGCGCGCCTAACGCTTTGCGAAATATCACGCGCCCGCTTCTACGCGCCGCCATCCCCTGCGCAATCACACCTTCGCCACCGACACCGGACCGCCCGATTTATGCCGCAACCGCCGACTGCCCCCCGCCTTCTTCGCGAAGCATGCCGAACCCTGCGCCACGCTGATCAGGTCCGAAGCGCGATGAAAGGGCTTCTCCGGATCGTGGGTCGCGAGCCCTACTGACGCCGTCACGGTCACTTCCGTGCCGCCAATGCTATGCACGATGCCCCGCAGGCTCGCGCTCAGGCGCTTGCAAAAGATCTCCGCGCCGCCCAGCGCGAGCCCCGGCAACACAATCACGAATTCCGCACCGCCGTAGCGGCCAACGCAGTCAGTGTCCCTCGCCACCGATGAAATCGACCTCGCCGTGCTCACCAGCACCGACTCGCCCGCCTCCTGCCCATGAGCCTCACGGATTCCCTCGAATCGGTCCAAATCGACGAATACCACGCTCAATGGCCACTCCCCGATCATCGCCGCCTGAAATTCGCGCCTCAACATCAGATCGAGATACCCCCGGTTGAAGAGTCCCGTGAGCCGATCGCACCGCCCCTCATCCTGCAGTGCCGCCGTGTGCGCCTCGGGTTTCAGATTCGGCGCGCGCAAGCTGCCCACCTGCGCCTGTTCCTGGCCCTGCGCCTGCGCCTGAAGATTGCGCAGGATCAGCAAGTCGCGCGCTTGCTCGACAATCAGGCTCGCCGCGTCGGGCTGCAGCAACACCGTCTCGAACAATCGCTCGATTTCCGGTATCTCGCCGACGATCTTGCCCATCACCTCCGCAACCTGCGCCCTGTCGGCGCCCAACCAGTCCCACGCATGCGCAGCCAATGCCTCGAAATCCGCCGCCGCCGCGGGCGCCAGCAAAATCTCCACACACTCGCTGCCGAGTGCCACGCAGCACGCTGTCATTCCCGTCGGAGTCGAGCGATCCGCCGCCGGCGGCGCGTGACTCCACGCCACCGCACGACACAGCGACTCAGGCAATTTCCAATACTCCAGAAGCCATGCGCCGAGCTCCGCGTGATCGATCCCAAGCCCCGCAATCTCGTGCGCCGAAAATTCACGGTGACACGCGCTCCGCGGCAGCTCGCGATAGAACTCCGGCGCAGCGCGATCGACACCGAGGATTGCAATATCTTGCAGCAAGGCCGCGAGGAATATGTCGTCCACCGAGCTCGTGTTCTGCAGCGCGCCGAAGCACTTCGCCGCCGACGCGCCCAGAATCGCGCGCCGCCAATAGCGCTCGTAATCCACCCCGTTGCTCATCAAGCCCCGATAGGTACCGACGAGCGAGAACCCGAGTGCCAGCGTGGTTGCGCCCTGGAGTCCAAGCACGATCAGCGCCTGGCGCAGATTAGTGCTCTTACGCTGCCTCGCATACAGCACAGAATTGGCGACCCGCAACAACCTTGCCGCAAGAGCGGGGTCCCGCCCGATTGCCCTAGCGACCTGCGAGATATCGGTACGAGGATCCCACGCCAGGGCGATGATTTGCTGGGCGATGGCCGGCGGGCTGGGAAAATTCGCGGACGCTTTTAGTTTGCTCTTGAGTTGGCCGAGCATTTGACTCATCCGTGCGTCGATACGCGTCAATCATCTTAGCGGCCCCGCGCTGCCGATCTTGAGCTCCCAAACTCTCGCACAATCGCACTTTTGGGGCCCTGGCTAACGTTTTTCGACCAATTTCACCCTATTTGCACTATATCGGGTCCGCCTCCAAGACCGAAGAGAACATCATCGAGCTTATGTGGAAGTACGGTCATTCGGCACGCGAAGTGGCGGCTCACTTGGACATCGATTGCCGAATTTGGCAATCGTGTTACAGGTGCAATCCAGGATCCCGGCTCGACCGCATCCCAATTCCGGTCTGCGCTCGGGATTTTGGTCGACAGCGCCGTGCCCGACGTAGCCGTGGGAAATCACAGGAAGCCCGATGGCCGCGCCTGGCATACAGAACTCGACCTTGCCGGGGCGCTTCGGCGGAATTACTATTCTTGGGCGGGGGGTGTCACACATGCGATGCGATGCGGGTCGGGGATGCATAATCGATTGCCCGGGCGGTTGCGTGGCCCGCTGGGATCAGGACCTCAATCTCTGCGAGACGGCCTGCTGGGACCCGCTGCCTATATCAAACCGATCACACTCGGACACCGGTTCTCGCTCTCTCTGCATGGAGGCAACGGCCCTCAGGTAAGAAAGCTCTTCGATCGCTATTTACCTCAAGAGTTGGCGAATGCATTGGATACGCTTGATGAGCGGATAGATCTTGATATGAAGAGTTCCACGGTCGCCGATCTCATCGCCCAGCTCGATCAACTGGCACGGGGCACACCTTCGGCGACATGACGGCTGCCACACCCGCCGCACCGTCCGTCGCGCCTGCGCCGCCAGCTGTACCGCGCGAGTGCGCAGCGGTGCGTGTTTCGAGAACCATTTTGGGAAGCAAGTTACTCGGCTGGTCGACGCTGCGCGCCTTCGGTACTTCACCCCTTGCGAAAGCGACGATCGTCATGCCGCTGCTCGGATATCTGCTCATCCTCAACTCATGGTTTCTCGAGAATTCGGGTTTGGCTCCGCCGCACGGCCAAGTCCCGCTCATGCATACCCACGCATGGCGCTTCGTGCTTATCTATTACGGACTCACCTGCACTGGAATTGCGACGGCGTTATTCGGTTTTTTCTGTCCCTTGCCGCAGAAGAAGTACGCCGATGGAATTGACTACGCACGAGAAGTGAACGAGCTGTTCGCGTTGGACACCAAGTGGACAGCGCTCACCACCACGCTGATGGAGATCGAGACGCGCCGCCCATCGTTCTTCAAGTGGCTCTGCTCGGAGGATCTACGCCGGGATCTCAAGCTGCGGTGCGGCGAGATCGAGAGCGGCACGCCGCTTGAAGAGACGAAGAGGACGCGTACGGCTCCGCAACAGGGGGCGGCACTCACTATGGCGGCGCTTCGAACTCAGTATGCGTTGACGAATGTCGAAACTGCCTGGGCACGAGCGCTTGTTTTTGTCCTGTATGTTATCGGGATATTGTTGGTGACGGCATCCGCGATCTGGGGCATCGCGGAAGTCACCGCCACCGTGTTCCGTTGGAGTCTTCCCCCGTCGCCCTTTTAGTCACATCGCCGGCTGGGATGCGTCGCTGCAAAATATGGTAACGCGCCTGACCATCGGTGACCAATGGATCCCGGCAGTCCACTTGGCCCTCGCCGCGAGCTTTCCGCAGCCGGCGTCCGTCGGCGGCGCATGGGGTTGCCTGGTGGTGCTCGCCGATCGATAAACAGGGGCTTGGTTGACCCACTCAGATTTAGCTCTTATATTCGGCTCAGGGGCGTTTGGTTTCATCACGGATACGTCTTACGAAAACAATCTAAAAATCATGTCGGCCCATTTCCCCACCGCACGCAGCCGTATTTTTCTCGAGGCGCGCCGATTTCGCCTCGTGGCCGACATTGATGATTGCATTTCCTCTCAAGTAACCAAACGTGCTGCTCCGCTCGTTCGTCTCGAAGGCCCCGACATCTCCCTGTCCGGGCGACAAATCTTGCTCAAGTTGGCCAGTTAACGATTGCGGTAGGCCGCGTGAGCGGCCGGCGCCCAACGAATCGGCAGAACCGATTTGATGGCGCATTGCGTAGCCGTTGGAACTGGATCCTTCCCCGAAAGGATCGAACAGCAGGAGCACAATGTATGCGATTGTCCAATCAAGCCGTTCTGGCCGACTCTAGACGCTATCTCGACCTCATCGCCGGCAGGCGGATGAACGAGCCCGAAATGCATGCGTTCATTGGCGAGACCGTGGGTTCCTATGAGAAGCATGTCAATCGTGGGTTCATCACCTACCGCAAGTCAGTGACCGAGGCGGGACACTTCGCGGCGCTGGAATGGACCGGGCATGGTTCGATCGTTACCGACTTGATGGGGCGCGAATACATCGATTGCCTCGGCGGATACGGAATTTTCAGCGCAGGCATCAATCATCCGCGCATCGTCAAAGCGGTCACCGACCAGATGAGCCGCATGGCCCTCAATAGTCAGGAGCTATTGGAGCCCTGGCGTGCGGCCCTGGCTAAATTGATCGCGGACATCACGCCGGGTGAGTTGGCATGCAGTTTCTTCATCAACAACGGCACTGACGCAGTCGAGGGTGCGATCAAACTGGCGCGTCTGCATACGGGCCGAAATACGTTTTTATCCACCCTGGGCGGATTTCACGGAAAATCCATGGGTTCGTTGTCGCTGATGGGCAAGGCCACGTTCCGCGAGCCGTTTCGGGGCGGCTTACAGGACGTTAGATTCGCTCCCTATGGGGATGCCAACGCATTAGCGGCGGAGTTCGCCAAGGCGGAGGCGGTCGGTACGCCAATCGCTGCATTCGTGGTGGAACCCGTTCAAGGCGAAGCGGGCGCCGTGGTTCCGCCGCCGGGATACTTGAGACAGGCTCGGGAATTGTGCGACCGATACGGCGCCCTGCTCATCGCGGACGAAATACAAACGGGCATGGGGCGAACCGGCCGTCTGTGGGGTGTCGATCACGCTGAGGTGGTGCCCGATATCATGTGTCTCGGCAAGGCGATTGGCGGCGGTGTGATGCCGCTGTCCGCGTTCGTGTCGACGCCCAAGATATGGGAGGCACTGATTCCGAACCCCGTCATTCACTCAACGACATTCGGCGGCAACCCCATCGCGTGTGCGGCGGGCATCGCGGCAATCACGGTGACACTGGAAGAGGACCTGCCGGGTCAAGCTGCCACCAAGGGCGAGTTGCTGATGACGGAACTGGCCGAACTGCATGCCCGGTATTCCTCGATATTGACCGCCGTCCGTGGCAAGGGGCTGCTCATCGGCCTCGAATTTCCCTCGGATTCCATCGGTTACGACTGCGCTGCGGCCTTGTTCCGCCGCGGTGTGTTGGTTGCGGGAACCTATTCGAAGGCACGCACCATTCGCCTGGAGCCGGCGCTGAACATCCCGACGCCGCAACTGCTGGAGGTGCTGAACCGGTTGGAGGATGTGTTGAGGGAAATTCGATCCAAACGGTTCGGATCGGACGAATGCACGGAACGCAAAGTGCTGGCCGATCTGCCACAGTAGGCAAGGGGGGCAAATACACCCCTTCGCGGCTCGGCGAGTCGTGCGTCCCAGCTTCGCTGCCGCCGCGGGAGCCGTCTTGGATGAAACGCGCCGGGCTTTCTTGACACGAATTCGCCCCCGACTGCGCCTATAACCCATAGGCCGCTTAACGCGGAGTTCTGTCGCATCGGCCAACCGGGGGCTTGTCCGCATGGTAAAGTTTTCAATCAATGACGGACTCGACCGAATCGGATTCGTTGGGGATTGGGGCGCTGCTGGAACGGTGGTCGAAGGGCGAACGCCAGGCCTACGACCAGTTGCTCACCCATTTGTATGCCGATATTCACGCCATTGCCGTGCGGCAGCTGCACCGTGAACGCTATCTCACCATCAGGCCCACGGCCCTCGTGCACGAAGTGTACGTGCGGCTCTCGGAATTGCGTCAGATGCAGTGGCAGGATCGCGCGCATTTCCTATCGATGGCGGCCCGTGTTACCCGTCAGGCGCTCGTCGATGAGGCGCGGCGGCGGCGGGCGGAGAAACGCGACGGCGGCCGTGCAGTGACTTTGAGCGATACCAATCTGGGCGTGAACGAGGCGGCCTACGATGCGCTCGATGTCGACACTCTCCTGTCCAAGCTGCAGCAATTCGACGCGGTGGCCGCCGACATCGTGTCGCTGAGAGTGTTCGGCGGCTTGTCGATCGAAGAAGCGGCCGAGGTGTTGAAACTATCCGTGGCGACGGTCAATCGGCGCTGGGTGACGGGCAAAGCGTGGCTGGCTCGACAACTGACCCGGGAGGCATAACCGGCGGCGGCGATGAGCTGCGCGCCTACCAGCTGTTTGCCGAGGCGTTGGACTACGAGGGAGAGTTGCGCGAGCAATTCTTGCGGCGCGAGTGCGGGGCCGACGCTGCGTGTCGAGCCGAAATCGACGCCTTGCTGATGATCGCGACCCGCGATGCCGCCGCCACCGGCACGCTGCTGAGCTCGCCCGGACGCTTCGCCGAGGATTTGGCCGGGCAAATATACGGGCATTTTCGCTTGACGACGCGCATCGGCGAAGGCGGCATGGGGGTTGTGTACCGCGCCGAGCGCACGGATGGCGTGCAGCAGTCGGTCGCCATCAAGCTCATCTCCACCACCGTAGGCCATGCCGCTCAGGTCCGCTTCGAGCGCGAGGCGCAGTTATTGGCACAAATCGAACACCCCGCCGTCGCGCGGCTGGTGGATGCCGGGGTGGAGCGGGGCCGTGCCTGGATTGCCATGGAGTTCGTCAACGGTCTGCGCATCGATGACTACTGTCGCGCCAAGAATCTACGTTCGAGCGACATCGTGGCGCTGCTGGTGCAACTCGCCGGTGCGGTCGCGGCCGCGCACCGCATGCTGGTGGTCCACAACGACATCAAGCCCGCCAATGTGCTGGTCACGGCCGAGGGGGTGCCGAAGCTGATCGACTTCGGCATCTCGAGGGCGTTGCAAGAAGCGGGCGCCGCGCTGCCGGGTGGGCCGGCGACCGTGGGGGTGGGCCGACTGTTCTCGCCGGGGTTCGCAGCGCCGGAGCAAATCAATGGCGGCCCGGTCACGGTGGCGACCGATGTGTTCGGATTGGGTGCGCTCGCCTATCGCTTGCTCACCGGACGCCCGACGTTTCCGGACGCGGTCGATCCTCTCGCTTACATGTTGGCCCTCTCGCAACGGGATGTGGAATTGCCGAGCCGCGCGGCGCTGAACGCGGGCCGCCCGATCGAGGCGCGCCAGCTCAAGGGGGACTTGGATGCCATCCTCTGTAAGGCGCTGGAGCGGGATCCCGCACGCCGCTATGTCTCCGCCCTCGATATGCAAGAGGATTTGCAGAGTTATCTGGCGCGCCGCCCGGTAAAGGCTCGCGCCGCGACCATTTTCTACCGGTTCGGAAAATTCGTCCGCCGCAATACGCTCGCGGTCGGTCTGGCCGCGTTGCTGGTGGTGGGCGCCATCGTCGGTGCGACTTTCGTGGAACTGCAGCGTCACCGCGCGGAGCAGGCGCGGGAGGTGGCGGCGCGCCGGGCGGAATTCATCGAGAACTTGCTGTCATCCGTCGATCCCACCAGCGACAAGCCCAACGTGACCGTGGCGGCGCTTCTCGACTCGGCGGCGCAGGAGCTGGATCAGAAGCTGGGCGGTGAGCCCCTGGTGGAGGCCTCGATCCTGGGCATGATCGCCAACACCGATGGCGCCATGGGCCGATATCCGGAGGCGCTGGCGGCGAGCGATCGTGAGCTCGCCATGCTTCGCGCGCATGGCGCGAGCGCATTGGAACTGGGGCGCGCGCTCGGGACCCGCGGCTCGCTCCTGCGGGAACTCGGCAAGTGGTCGGACGCATTGCCGCCGCTGCAACAGGCCGTGGCGCTGCTCAAGCCGCTGCACGTGCCTTTGGATCTATGCAGTGTCATGGATACGCTCGGAGCGGTGCTGGCGAACACCGATCAAGAAAAGGCGGGCGAGGCGATGTTTCACGAGGAGCTCGCCATCGAGATGGCTGGCAATGCGCAGCTGCGCGCGCAGCGGATGAATCCGTTATTTGGGCTATCTGTTTTGCTGGTCGATCTGGGGCGCTATCAGGAAAGCGCGGAATACGGCCGCCAAGCCTTGGCTGCGGCGCGCGAAACCTTGCCGGCGGATAACCCGAGCGTGCTCAACATAGAAACGGCGTATGCCAACACCCTCACGACCCTCCACCGCAGTGCGGAGGGCGAGCCGCTGCTGCGCCACGTCATTGCCGCACAGACGAAAGTGCTCGGGCCGGATCACAAGCACACACTGCTCACGAGGCTTGCGCTGGTCGCGGACCTGGTGGATCAACACCGGGATGAGGAGGCGGCGGCCACCGCGTTGCCGGTGGCGCGCTCGCTCGAAGCGCTGCTGGGCGCCGATAATCTCTATGCCTTGAGCGCGTGGAACTTTTATGGCGGCGCCGCCTGCGGCAGCCACCAAGAGGACCAGGGTCTCGCCGCCCTCAAACGCGTGGCCGCCGCCCGGCAGCGGCTGTACCCGCCGGGAACCTGGGTCATTTACAGTTCGCAACTGGGGATTGGCGTATGCCAGATCCACATGCGCCAGTACGGCGAATCCGAAGCCACCCTGCTGGCGGCCGTTGCGGGACTCGAAGCCGCGCGGGGTCCCCATTTCAATCGAACTCAGGACGGCTATCGCGCGCTGCACGATCTGTACTCCGCGATGGGCAAAGCCGATGACGCCGCCCGCTGGAACGCCAAGCTTCTGCACTGAATAGACAGCCTGTCATGCGCGATTCTTTGGAGCGCGTGATACGAAATCTCCCCTGGTTACGCCTCTCTCCCTAGGGACCGTATTCGCGGCTCCGCAACCTAAAGGCTAGGGAGATAAACAGATGAAACGCATCTTGGGGCCGCAAGGCACGATCCGATCGCACGGCAGCAAGGCGTGCTTAGCCTTATTCATGGGTGCGCTGGCCCACGCGTCGCACAGCGCCCCTCAAGCGCCGACCGCACCCCCGACGAGCCCGGCGGCACAGTCGGTGAGCATCGCCGGGCTGCCGCTCAACTTCGAACCCAACTCGGGGCAAGCGCCGGGCGAGGTGCAATTTCTCGCGCACGGTCCAGCCTACGCGATTGCCATTACCGAGGAGGGCGCCGCGCTGTCCCTTGGACGCAGCACCCGCGCTTCGGAGTCGCCGGAGGTCATTCGATTGCGCGTGCACCGCGCAAGTCAGGCCGCGATGGCGACGGCCGAGGACCCTCTCCCCGGACGCGTCAACTATTTTATCGGCAATGATCCTTCCGGGTGGCACACGAATATCCCCACCTACCACAAGGTCCGCTTTGCCGGCGTGTACCCCGGCATCGACCTCATCTACTACGGCACGCAGGGGAAACTCGAATATGACTTCGCCGTGGCCCCCGGGGCGGCGCCGGAGAGGATTGGGCTCAACTTCGAGGGCGCCCGAGGCCTGCGCCTGGATGATCGAGGGGATCTTAGGATCCGCACGCGCGACCGTGAGATTGCCTTCGGCCGACCGGTTGCTTACCAAGTGAACGGGCAGGGGCAACGCGCGCCGGTGGCGGCACGCTACCGTCTGCATGGCAACCAGGTGCGCTTCGAGGTGGGCGGGTACGATCATTCCAAGCAGCTGATCATCGATCCGGTGCTCTCGTACTTCAGCTATTTGGGCGGCAGCGGTTACGACGGCGCGGGCATCGCGACTCCGACCGGGAGTCCCTTCAATACCTCCGGACAAGCAGCGGCACTCGACGGAGCCGGCGACCTGTATGTCACCGGATACACGGAGTCAACGAACTTTCCCGTCAAAAATGCCTATGAAACCGCGCCGGCCAAAGTGCAGGGCGGCACCCCGGCATCGGCGTTCGTCACCAAGTTCGCCCCCGATGGCAAGTCGGTGATCTTCTCGACCTATCTGGGCGGCACGGTGGGATCGGATCAGGCAACGAGTATTGCCGTCGACTCGAGCGGCAATGCCATCGTGGTGGGCACCACGGGATCCAATGATTTTCCGGTCACCTCCGGTGCCTATCAGACCGTGTGCAACCCCAAGTTCACCAGCGGCCCCAATGTGGAGGTACCGAACTGTCCGGGCGGCAGCGGCATCGCGGCGTTCGTGAGCAAATTCAGTCCGAGCGGCGGCTTGCTCTATTCCACCTTCCTGAGCGGTTCCAACACCAACACCACTGCGTACGCCGTGGCGGTGGACACGACCGGGCGGGCGTACGTGGCGGGAATGACTTTTCCCGGTGCGATCGTGCCGGCCGGCATCGGGGCAAACCAGCAAATCCCCTTTCCGACCACGGCCGGCGCGGTATTGACCACGCCGCCTTATTCGACCGGCGGTGGTGGGTATCAAAACGTTTTGAGTGCGCAGCAGGATGCCTTCATCAGCGTGTTCGATCCGACCTTGAGCACGTTGCTCTACTCGTCGCTGTTCGGAGAACCCCAAGTTTCAAACGCCGGCGCGGGGTTCGAGGGCGCCAGTTTCACGGTGGGACAAGCCGTGGCCGTCGACGCTACAGGCAATTTCTACCTGGCGGGGACCTCGGAGGACGCCTCGCTCGAGACCACCACCGGCGCGTATGAGGCCAAGGCATCGAGCTGCGGCACGGTGACGAACAACACGCTGCTCAACTGCGCTTTTGTGGCCAAATTCTCCCCCGTAGGCAGTGGCACGCCGAGCCTGATCTATGGCACCTACCTCGGCCATACGGTGGGCGGCGCGTACGGGGATTTGATGACCGGCATCGCGGCCGATGCGGCGGGGGACGCCTATATCAGCGGCTATACCAACCAAGCCACGTTTCCCACCACCGCGGGTGCCTATCAGACGACCTGCAATCAGTACGGGGTCAATGGCAACACCGATGCGGAGTGTGGTTCTGCGTTCATCGCCAAGCTGAACCCAAGCGGCACTGCACTCTTGGCGAGCACCTATTTCGGGGGCTATTACGGCGGGGCAAACGGAATTGCCGATAACGTCACCTCGATGGGCCCGATCGCGCTCGATGCCGCCGGCAATGTGTACATCGCTGGGGTCGCCGCGAACGATCTGCCACAAGTCAATTCGCTGGGTACCAACGATGGCACCGGGGGTGCGACCTCGCCCTTCGTCGCGGAGCTCAATTCGGGCCTGACGACGCTGTTGTTCTCCACGCTGTTCAGCACCGGCGGCCAATCCCAGACCGATGTCGACGGGCTCGCGCTCGACACCACCGGCAACATCTATGTCGCAGGCAGTGTCGGCTCCCCGCCGGGTTCTGCCGCAACCTCGGGAGCGTTCCAGTCGTCTTACGGCGGCGGCGTCTCCGATGCCTTCGTGGCAAAGATCGTGGTGCAAACACCGACCAAGACGACCTTGAATGCGGCGCCCACGTCGGCGACCGTCGGCACCGCCATCAATTTCACGGCGACCGTGGCCGAGATCGGCGGCACCGGCGTGCCGGCCGGAACCGTCACGTTCAAGAATGGTTCGACGACGTTGGGATCGATGACCTTGAACGGCACCGGAATCGCGGTGTACACCACCAGCACCTTGGCCGTCGGCTCGTATTCGGTCACCGCCGTCTATGGCGGCAATGCGGCCAATGCCGCCTCCACCTCAACCGCGGCCAGCGTGACGGTGACGGCCGCGACCGCGGCCGCGCCGACGGTCACGATCAGTGCGGCACCGGCCTCGATCGTGCTCGGCAAGACGGCGTCTCTGACCTGGTCCTCCACCCACGCAACCGCGTGCACCGCGAGCGGTGCATGGACCGGCAGCAAGGCGCTGAGCGGTACGATGAGCGAAACGCCCACGGCGGCGGGCAGCTTGAGCTACGTGCTTACCTGCACCGGCGCGGGCGGCACCGCCCATGCCATGGCGACACTGACGGTGACGGCGCCGGCGCCGACGGTCAGCATCGCAGTGGCGCCGACCTCCATCACGGTAGGCCAGAGCGCAACGCTGACGTGGTCCTCGACCAACGCCACCTCGTGTACCGCGAGCGGCTCGTGGAGCGGCGCGCAAGCGACCAGCGGCACCTTGAGCGTCACGCCGAGCGCCAGCGGGACCGCAAGCTATGCGCTGGCATGCACCGGTGCAGGCGGCAGCGCAAGCGCCACCACGACCTTGAGCGTGGCAGCGGCCGCAGGGAGCAAGAGCGGCGGCGGCGCAATCACGCCCTGGGAATTGGCGGCGCTGTCGCTGCTGGGAGTGGCCGTGCGCGGGCGACGGCGGGTGGCGCTTCGATAAGCGCCCGCGATTCAAGTTGAGCTAACCACTCGGCCGCGCCTCACCGGCGCGGCCGTTTTCTTGTGCGCCGGTTTGGGATGACACCCACTTCGCGCGAGTCTTTGGCTAAACTATTGCGGCAATGTGGAACAGGGACTGCCCTCCCCGTTGTCGGGGCTCCCAAACTCGGTCTAGTCTGGGCTTGAGGTCCAGCCTTAAGATTGGGGCGCGGGGTTGTTCCCGACCTCGGCTCCGAGGCCGACAGTCAGTCGTTAAGTGGGGAGCTTCATGATGATCGACCATACGGGCATCGGTGTCGCGAACGTCGCCCGGTCCGCAGCATTTTACGATGCGGCTCTGGGCGCCCTCGGCTTGCGTCGGGTCATGCAGCTTCCGGAGAACGACGGGGCCGATGGCGTCGGCTATGGTGTCGATTACCCCGTTTTCTGGATTGACCGCTTTCACCCACATGGTGTGAAGCAGCATACGGCGTTTAGAAATACCGCGATGGTCGAGACCTAGGCCGCTTGAGGGGAAACTCCAACTTGCTGCGCCAGAAGGCGCCGGCTCGCACAGTTTTCCACGCGGGCCTGATGCTGTGCGGCTTTGCGGTGGCGGCGATGGCGGCGCCCGCTCCAAGCGCGAGCGCCGCGGGTACCCCCGGCGATGTCGATGCCGCGCGTCTTCAGGCCGCGGATTCCGAGCCCCAGAACTGGTTCACCGGCGGCCGCGACCAGGATGGCACCTACTATTCTCCTCTGACGAGCATCAATACCCAGAACGTCAAGCAGCTCGGCTTCGCGTGGCAGTACGATCTGGGGAGCCCTCGCCGCGGCCAACAGGCGACCCCCATCGTCATCGACGGCGTCATGTATACCTCCGGGACCTGGGGTTACGTGTATGCGGTCGATGCCGCGACGGGTCGCGAGCTATGGCGCTATGACCCCCACCCGAACGCTTTCACGGGGAGGCATCCGTGTTGCGACCTCGTCAACCGCGGTGTGGCGGTGTGGAAGGGAAAGGTCTACGTGGCCTCGACCGATGGGCGCCTGCATGCCTTGAACGCGCAGACCGGTCAGAGGATCTGGGAAGCGGATACCATCATCGATCACGCGCTGCCGTATTCCAGCACGGGCGCGCCGCAGATCGCGGGGCAATTGGTGATCATCGGCAATGGCGGCGCTGACATGGGGCGCGGCGCCGTGCGAGGCTATGTCTCCGCCTACGACCGGGACACTGGAGCATTCAAATGGCGCTTCTACACGGTCCCGGGCAGCGTTGGCCAGCCGTTCGAGAATCCGGAACTTGCAGCGGCTGAAAAGACCTGGGACCCGAATCGCGGCGCCCGGTACCGTGGCGGCGGAACGGCGTGGGATGGCTTTGCCTATGACCCGAATTCGGATCTCGTTTACTTCGGCACGGGAAACGCGGCACCTTACGATCGAGGCGGACGAGATCGCGCAGTGCGGGACAGTCTGTACACGGCGGCGATCGTTGCCCTGCATGCCGACAGCGGGCGCCTCGCCTGGTACTACCAGACTACACCGGGCGATAGCTGGGATTACGACTCAACGCAAAAGTTGATTCTCGCGGATCTGACGATCGACGGCACGTCCCAGCCGGTCATCATGCAGGCGTCGAAGAATGGATTTTTCTACGTCCTCAATCGTGAGACCGGAAAGCTGCTCTCGGCAAGCAACTATACCTACGTGAACTGGGCCTCCCATGTCGATATGAGGACGGGGCGACCGGTGCTGACGAAGAACGCCGATTGGCACGTCTCGCCAAAGACCGTCTATCCGTCGGCGGCCGGCGGGCACACGTGGAATCCCATGTCTTACAGTCAACAGACACATCTCGTTTACATCCCGGTGCTGGACGTTCCGGTCGTTTGGGTCGATATGCCCCATAACGGCGGCACCGTGAAATACATCGACGGAACCTTCACCGTGAACGGGATAACTCCTGACGACACCTACGATGCCGCAGACTTGAAGCGGCTCTACGGCCCCGTTCCGGACCTCAAGGCGATTCAGGCAACACGCCACGTCAAGCCGGTGCGCGAACTCTTGCGGGCATGGGATCCGGTCACGCAGAAGACGGTGTGGGAACGCGAGACTTCGAGCGGCATACGCGGCTTTGACGGCGGCGTGATGTCCACGGCGGGCAGCCTCGTCTTTCAGGGGCGCGGGAGCGGCGAACTATGGGTGTACGAGGCCGTCACCGGTAACGTCCTGAAGGTCATCGACACCGGCAGTCACATCATGGCGGCACCCATGACTTATTCAGTTCGGGGCGAGCAATATGTAGCGGTTCAAGTCGGGTATGGCGGGGCCGGGTTCACCATGGGACCATTTCCACCGAGCAGCGCCGCTTTGAGATACGAAAACACCAACCGCATCATTGCCTTTAAGCTCGGCGGGGGTGAAGTCCCTACTCCTGCGCCGCGTATCGAGGAGCCGTTCGCCAGGCCGCCCATGCAAACTGCGACCCGATCACAGATCGATGCTGGCGAGATCAAATTCGTCCAAGAGTGTTCGCGCTGCCATGTGATGGGGCCGAGCATCACGCCTGACCTGCGCAAGCTCAATGACGGCATGCGTGCGGCTTTCAAGAATATCGTGCTGAAGGGCATGCTTGCACCGGCTGGAATGGAACGCTTCGATGACCTACTGAGCGAAGCGGAGGTCGATGACATTTATGCCTACCTGATCGAGCAGAGCTGGATCGCGTACCGAGCGCAGCAGCACGAGTCTGCTCAACAGGAACAATCCCCCAAATAGGCCTCAAGGCCAGAGATCGGTACTCAGATACTTGAGACCCGAATCGCACATCATAATGGCGACGGTCTTGCCACGCAGTGGCCCTTTCAATAATTGGAGGGCTGCGGCGACATTGGCTCCCGATGAAAACCCGGCAAAGATTCCCTCCTCGCGAGCAAGACGGCGGGTATTTGCAATGGCTTCGCTGTCGCTCACCTTCAGGTAGCCGTCGACGTGCCCACGATCCAGCAACGCAAGGTGCGCCATGCCGTAGCCCCCGCCCTGGATGCGATGGTTCGGATGGGTAACCGCTTCGCCGGCGAGCGACTCGGCACCCTCGGGTTCCACGAGGAAGCATTGAATTGCCGGGTTGTAGGCCTTGAACGACTTCGCGCAGCCCGCAAAGGTACCTGCTGTCCCGGCAAAGTCGCAAAATGCATCGAATTTTCCATCCGCTTGTCTCAGAAATTCGGGACCTGTGTGCAAAAAATGCGCGCGCAGGTTACCCTTATGCTGGAACTGATCGGCGCGGAACGCTCCGCGGCTTCGAACAAGTTCCTCGACCACGCCTTCCAGCAACTCGAGATCTCCGCCTGAGACTTGGCCGGGTAACGAACTCGGCAGCTGATCCACCAAAACGACCTCGGCCCCGAGCGCTGACATCATTCGAGCCCGCTCGACCGAATTCCCCTTGGACATCACCGCAATGAATGGGTGTCCTTTGAGCGCACAGACGATCGCCAACCCGGTCCCGGTATTTCCGCTCGTCAATTCCACCACCGCCTGGCCCGCCGCGAGCGTGCCCAGCGCTTCGGCATCCTCGATGATTTGTCTGGCTATTCGATCTTTCTTGGAAAAACCCGGATTCAGGTAGTCCAGTTTGGCGAGGATGCGGCCGTCGAGCCCGCGAGTTATACGGCGGAGATCGACGAGCGGCGTTTCGCCAATGGCCTCGATCACCGATCCGAGTATCGTGGTTTGTTTCAAATCAAGCTCGCGACAAAAATAGCCACAATGGCCAGGGGGCAAAGGTATCGCAGCAGCCAGTGGCATGCGATGCGAACCCCGGGCGAACTCTCCGCGAGTTCGCCGCTGGTAAAGCCGAAGTTGAGGCGCCACCCGACGAGAATACTGGTCAGCAAAGCGCCAATAGGCAGCATGATGTTCGAGGACGCATAGTCGATGATGCCAAAAACGGTCTTGTCGGCGAAGGCGGGTAAAAATCCCAGGGGATGCCATCCGGACCACAGGTTGAAGGAAAACACCGAGCCGAGCCCGAGCAGCCACGAGGTGCCCGCCACGACGCCTACGGCGGGCAGTCGCTTCAATCCGAAATGCTGTATCAGCCACGCCACCGCGGGCTCGAGCAGCGCGATCGAGGGCATGAGTGCAGCTAGTACGAGCAGAACAAAGAAGAGAGTCCCAATGAGCCGGCCGCCCGGCATCTCGGTGAACACGCGTGGCAGCACCTCAAAAACCAACTCCGGCCCTTGCGCCGGGTCCATGCCGTAGCCAAACACCAGAGGAAAGACCAATAAGGTCGCCAACAATGAAACCAGGAGGATCGAAGCGGTGATGATCAGCGAGGTGCGTACCAGCGAGGTGCCGGGTTCGATGTACGCGCCGTAGGCAATCATCATGGCCTGTCCGACGCCGGTAGCGTAGAACGCCTGACCAATCGCCGCCAGGACAACTTGCGCGTTGATCGCGCCGAAGTTTGGCCTGAATGCGAACGCGAGGCCGCGACGCACGTCGCCTGTGGACAGAGAATAAAGCACCAGAACCAACAACAGCACCAGGAGCCCCGGCGCACGGATCTTGTTGGCGACTTCGATGCCGCGTTGCAGGCCACGCCCCGAGATGACGACGACAAGCACTATGAAGGTCGCATGCCATGCCGCAACTTCCAAGGGCGCCGAGCGGAAACGGTCCCACAGTGCCGCGACATGGCTCGGGCCCGCCACCGACAGGACACCCGCGGCGCATTTCCAGGCGTACGCGAGCACCCACCCAGCAATCACCGAGTAATAAGAGAAGACGAGATAGGCAGCCAGGGATCCCAGAACGCCGATGGCATTCCACCGTGAGCTGAGTCCCGCGCTTAGCGCCACCGCGCCCGCAGCTTCCGGCGGGCTGCGCCGTGAGCGGCGGCCCAAGGCAAATTCGGCCGCCAGCAACGGGGTTGCAATGAGCACACAGGCGAGCACGAAGACCAGAATGAAAGCGCTGCCGCCACTGGTGCCGGCGAGATAGGGAAAACGCCAGATACTGCCGAGACCGACCGCCGCGCCTGCCGTCCCGAGATACACGGCGAGCCGCGACGACCAAACGACCGAGTTTGGACTGGCTCTATTTAAGGTATTTGTCAAACCAACCCACCATGCGCTTGTCCACGTCGCGCAGATGCTCGGGCACTTGTAGCTCGTGCCCCTCGTCCTCGTAGATGACGAGGCTGGTTGGAACGCCGAGTTCTTTGAGAGCGTGCCAGAACTCCATCGATTGAGCGGGAGGACATTCGATATCACGCTCGCCCACATACATGAAGGTGGGGGTCTTCACTTGCTTGACGAATTCAATCGGCGAGGCCGCTCGGTACACTTCGGGCTGGTCATAGGCGGATCCGCCAAAATAGGGCAGCAGCCACTTGTCGATGCCATTCTGCCCGTAGTAGCTCGTCCAATTTGCAAGTCCAGCCGCAGCCACAGCCACTTTGAACCGCGCCGTCTGAGTGACGGCCCACATCGTGAGGTAGCCCCCGTTACTGTGACCGGTGACGCCTAATCGGTCATCGTCGATCGGGGCCACGCGCTCGGCCGCGTCGATGCCGGTTAGGATGTCTCGAAGTTCTCCTTTACCAAATTTGAGCACGATCGATCGCTTGGACGACTCGCCCTGACCCAGGCTCCCTCGATAGTTGGGTAGGAACAAGAAGTAGCCCTTCTCCAGGAGCGATTTGCGCCATCCCTTCCAGATCGCGGCGGGATGTACACGACAAGCAGGGCCGCCATGGATATCCACCACCATGGGGTGCTTAGCGCCGGTGTCGGCGACGGTCGGTGAGATGAGCCAGCCTTGGACGTTATAACCCTCATTCGACCAAGTGATGCTTTTGGCCGTGCCGGTCGCTTTCATCGCGCCGTTGTCTCTTGTGAGACTGACGGGACCGGTGACACTTCCGGCAATGATTTCAGCTCCGTGATCAAACCCGTCCGATATGGCGGCCATTCGATCGCCACGTGCGGAGAAGAAGGCACCCGCCCAGTCCTTTTGAGTGGTCATATCGATGGGCGCCGACCAAAGCAACTGGCGGATGCCCCTGGCGACATCGATCCTCGACACTTGCACCTGATCTTGGCGAACAGCCGTGGCGAGAAGTGACCCCTTCGCCCAGGCGACGCTCGTAAATGAGCCATCGAACCCTGGGGTCAGATTTTTGAGCTCGCCACCCGCGGTGGGCACCGTATAGAGGTCCCCACCGACACAGCCATAGTCGCTCATCAGCCCACCGATGAACGCCACCTTGGTACCGTCTGGCGAGACACGCGGGAATGACAGCTGCATGCGGGGTGCAGCAATTTCCCGGACCGCGCCGGACTGCGCGTCAAATAAAACAATTTTGGCGATGTACCAGTTGTCATCGCCGTTGCCTTCGGTCGCGGAGGCCACGAGGCCGGACTCATTGGGCATCCAATCGTAGTCGAATACGAATAGATTGGTCGGCGAGATCAAGCGAAGCTCGTGCGTCTCCAGAGAGACCACCGCGATCCGCTGCCGATCCTCGTTCTCACCGATTTCCCCGATCTGGCGAACCCCGGGTTCAAGGGGCCCACTCTGCTTGCGCGCATTCAGCGTGACCAGGAGTGCAAGCGAACGGGCGTCAGGCGCCCATTTCGGCTCCGCCGCGATGCCATCGACGCTGACGAGCGTCTGCGGTCCGGACTTGTCCCACACGATGAGCGCCGAGTGGCCCTTCCGATCGGAGCGCACATAGGCCAGTCGGTCCCCGGCAGGCGAAAATGCCAACCCGCTGAACGAGCAGTCGGCGCAGTCGTCGACAGGGCGAGCCGCCGCGCCCGGCTTGGTCGAGCGCAGCAAGATCGTGGCAGGGCCTGGCGAGTTCGAATCTTCTACGTCGGTACCCTCAATGCTCGCAACTTGATCGCCGAGTTGAGACAAGGCGATTTCATCGAAGCGATGGATCGCCGCGGTTTCGGCGATCGCAGGTCCGCAAAGGAATCCAAACATCAGCATTGGAAATCCCAAGCGGCGAGGGGTGCGCCGCATGCCAGCCAATTCAGCCACGATATGCATGGTTTATCCTCATCATCCTGTTCTCATCATTGACGGTGTCGCTGTCGCGCACGGGCGCTAGAATCGATAATATCCAGTGAAGCCTATGGTCATTGGACGAATCGCGGTGCCATAAAAAATGGGATCGCCAATGATGTCATGTGCGTAGCCGAGACGCGGGTCCGACTGGGTCGCGTTATTCACGTAGATCGACGCGTCGAGACCTTCATGCACGACGCCGAGACGCAGATTCAGCATACCGTAAGCTTGATTTTGGTACGGGCTAACTTCCGGATCGTAGCTGGCGGTTGCCGGATTTATCGCGTTCGCCGCGCTCAACCATCGATAATCGATCCGAATATAGGAGTGCGCGTTGCCCCAGAGCGGGCTAATGTCGTGGGAGTACTCCACGTTCGCCGCGGCCGTCCAGGGAAGGACGTTCGCGAGCTTGTCACCCGCCGCGTTGAGGAGCGGAGTCACCCCCCCGGCGGGAGCACCGTAAGCGGCATCGGGGTAGTACGCATCCGTGTAACCGACCGTGGCGCCCGCTTTCACGCCGTCGGTAATGATGGCAGCCACTTGCAGGTCGAATCCCCGGCTGATGGCTTTCCCTCGATTGGCCGTGAATACTTCAGAGCAAGAGGGCAGAGTGACCGACGTTTGAATGTTGCTCCAATCGATCACGAAGACGCTCGATTGGATGGCGAGTCGTCGATCGAACAGCGTGTCCTTCGCACCGATTTCGTAGCTCCATAGACTGTCGGCCGAGTACGAAGTTGGGACCGTCGAGAGCCCAAGCGCCGTGAGCGAGGGCGTACACAAGGGATTGCCAATCGCCGTTGCGCCGTTGCCGCCACCCGAGCGATAGCCTTTCGCGGCGCTCGCATACACCATGTCCTGGTCGGTGTATTGGTAGGTGAGACCAAATCGTGGGGTCACCGGATTTCCCACTTGATCCGGCAAATTTTGATTGGCATAGCTGAGTCCGTCGAGGGGGCCAGCGGAAAGTTGGCTCTGATGCTCGACCACGGCATGCTCGTATCGGACGCCGACATTGGCTTTCAGACCCTGGATGATTGCGACCGTGATTTCACCAAATGCCGCTTCCGAAATGTCAATGGTGTGAAAGTTGGTATACGCATTGCAAACTTGCCCGTCGGGCTCGGTATAGTCGGGGAAACCGGTGAATTGCAGGGTATTTTCGCCGGCAATTGCTTCGGTCAGCGGATCTAAACTGCCGGGGAGACATTGCACCACGCCTTGCAGCGCGTGGCGGTAATAGAGGCCGGCGACCCAGGCAATCCTCGCCGCCGGATCTTGCGAGGAGAGCCGGAATTCCTGCTGCTCCGCACGTGTATAGGTGCTGTCATTGAAATAATTGTGCCAGGATGGGGACAGGCCCGGAACAAACGCGTTGCCGCTGTAAAGAAATTCCGACGCATGGGTAAAATCGTCGATCGTCACGGCTCTTCGATCCAGAAAGGAGCTGTCGGACTGGAATGAGATTCCCGAGAAGTCGTATTTGATCGCCAGGCTCCACACGTTAAGGTCATCATTCGCCGGCTCGTCGATTGCTCCTGACACGTGCGCGCCGCTTTCGAAGTAAGGCAGGTCGGTAACCCAATAGGAATTAGGGTCGTCTGAGTGAACATGCTGCATGAATAGGGCCGGAGTGACGGTCAGTCCCTCGGCGGGGGCCCACGTAAAAGCGGGACGAATGACGTAGGAGTTCGCCGCGTTCGCGTTGCGTTGCAAAATCTGTCCGGTGTAGGGATCCTCCTTGTCAATGAAGCCCCCTAGCGATTGGAACCACGCGCTCACCCTGAATCCCGCGGTGCCGCTCACGACCGGGGCGCCATACGCCACGCCCGCTTCGTAGCTCGGGGCGCCTCGATCCGTATAGGACAGATCCACCTTCGCGTATCCGCTTGAATCGCTCAAGGCCGGTTGCGGAGTGATGTAGCGGATCGCGCCACCCATGGCGCTGGAACCGAACAGCGTGCCTTGAGGCCCGCGCAGCACCTCGACTCGATCCAGGTCGAAGATCAGGGGATGCGGGCTCGCCGAAGGGCCGGCGGCTGGCAATGTTCGGACCGCGACGGGTGTTTCGTCAATATAGAACTGCGTCGTCGGCGAATTGCCGCCGCTGAAGATGCCGCGGATCGCCACGTCGTTAATGTCCTGAAGACCGCCAACGGGCGTTGACAAGACCAGACCCGGTACGATGCTAGCGAGATCCTGGAAATTCTCGATGTGCAAATCGTCCATGGTTTTCTGCGAAAAGGCCGTGACGCTGATCGGCACCTTATCGAGACTTTCCTCGCGCCTCTGCGCGGTTACGATGATTTCCTCCAATCCGGAGTTGGTCCCCTCGCCTGTCGCGCCTGGAGCGGAGGTGTCCGCCCCCATTGCGTGCGCGGCGAGCAGTACCGGTGCGATCGTCAAGATGCAACGGACAGTAACCCTGATGAAAGGCTGGCAAAAGATCGGTGTCATGCTGTGCGACCCCATTTTTGACTGAGCATCCCTAATTATTCGCAACCGCAGCTGCGATACCCTTATAGAACTGACGCAGTACCTGCTGAGTCCCTCAACCAACCGCCTCTCACAGGACGCGCGCAACGGATCGTCGGCTGATTCACGCGTTTTCAAACCTAGCCAAAGGTTCTTGATCGAGTAGCGCGACGCCGGGAGGTTGACGTTGGTACGGGAAGGTTTCGACGCTGCGCAGTGCAGAGATCGCGGACATGATGTGCTTCTCGACCATGCTAATGGAGATCTTCATGTGCATCGCGATCTGCGCGTAACTTATGCCGTGCAGCCGGTGTAATAGGAACACCCTACGCGAGTTGGGATTCAGCGACCCTAATGCCTGTTCGACTTGCTGCACCAACTGTGTGAGCTCGAGGGAACGATCGGGTCTAGGACGCTCGCAGCTCAGATCGATCTTGTCTATCGCAACGGAATTGGCCTGTGCCCTGATATGCAACCGGCGGGCGCGGTCGCGCACCAAGTTGCGCGCAAGGGTAAATACGAAGGCGTCCGGCTTGAGCAGATCGGCCTCAGCGGCAGGACCTGCCAAGCGCTCAAACACATCTTGGACCAGGTCTTCGACATCCGCTGCATTGAGTCGATAGCTGCGAAAGAATCGCTTCAGCGGGAGCGAAAAGCGCTCATGGAGCGCACTCAGTTTAGTGGAGTGTCTACCCGCAGCGGCATCGGAACAATCCAGGACCATGGCACCTACGCCCAACAGCCGTTGTCGCGCTCTTTGACTTGTACACTAGATACACTAGTGTATGGACATTTGTAAGGCATAGCTAAGCTGCTGTCAATGTCGACGTTAGTCACTCCCCTCCCCCGGATAAGCCAACGTCGCGCAGCGGCTGTCGTGCAGCAGCCGTGGTCTTCGCCACCGGCCCCCAGCCGCGTTGTCCCGAAATGCTTCTATGAGTACCGGGCCAGACGAGTATCCGCGCAGGATGGCGGTTTAGGGTCAATCATTGGGTAGAATTGGATATGGACATCTCCAAAAAGGTTGCCAAGCCTCGCAAGCAGCGCCAGCCGCTAGGGCGCCAGATTTGGCTCGACACCGCCCGCCGAGCGCTCATCGAGGAAGGCACCGCGGGGGTCGAGATCAATAAGCTCGCGAAGCGCCTCAAAGTCACTCGGGGTGGGTTTTATTGGTTTTTCAAGAACCGCGCGCAATTGCTCGAGGAACTGCTCGCTTATTGGGCACAGACCAGCAACGATCTTTTCGAGCAAGTGCTGCAAAGTCAGGAATGTGACGGTCTTAGCGAGCTCCAGGCGCTCATCCGGCTCTGGATCGATGAAAGCGAATACGACCCTAAATGGGATGGTGCGGTGAGAGACTGGGCGCGTACCTCGCCCGCCGTTTTAAAGGTGGTGGAGTCGGTCGATCAGAAGAGGATCGCGATCCTTGAACGCATATTTATGGATTTGGGTTTCAGGGGGATGGACGCGCAAATTCGCGCACGCATCACGTATTACCATCAGGTGGGATACTATGCCTTGGCCATCCGAGAGTCCCGCAAACGGCGCCTCGAGCTCATGCCTTACTACGTACGCGCGTTGACTAGTTCGGTACGAGGGGTTGAATCTTCAGGGACCGGTGCATTACAGGCGCTCTAGATGCTGTCCGATCCGCCGCCGTCGGGGGATCAGTGAGCGCGCGAGGTTGTGACCTGCGTGTTGCACACGCGAGCGCGGTCTCCGGGTCAACACCGTAGCGACGCGCAGCTCCGCTCACGACACTGCCGCTGCAGATCGTTAGGGGGCGCCGAGAGTTAAAGCGGTTTGTAAATCAACCGCTTGCGTCTTGCCGACCCACGCACACCACGTTCCGGAACCGCAAGGGTCGGATACCTGCACGCGCGCCCGGTCGAATCTCATTGAAGAGTTCAAGAAATCGTCGCTCACTCGTAATGGAGAGAAGGGAAAGACTGGGCAGCGTCAGTAAGCGATAGGTGCCTCCGAGTGAAACAATTCGAGCCGTTGAACGCCGAAGCGAAGGCCGACGATGCCGCAGAGCAGACCCGCGCGTCGGCGCTGTCCAGCCTGTTCCGTGAGCACAACCGCACGCTGGTCCGGTTCATCAACGCCCGTCTGCGGAACGAACAGGAGGCCAACGAGATTGCGCAGGAGGCCTACGTCAAGATGTTGCAGCTCGACCGCTGCCCCGGCACGGCCAGCTTCCTGCGCCACTATCTGTTCCGGGTCGCGGAGAATTTGGCCGTCGACCGGATTCGACAACGATATTCCCGCTCGCGTCTCGATCAGCTCACGTCGATGGATGATCTGTTTCAGGAAGCTCTCGCCGAACGGACCGTGTTGGCGGGCCAGGAGCTCGCCCAGCTCAAGGCGGCCGTCGCGGAGCTTCCCGACAAATACCGAGAGGCGTTCCGCCTGATCAAGCTCGAGGATCACTCCTTCCCGCAGGCCGCCAGCCTCATGCAACTCTCGGAACGCATGGTTCGAAAATACATCACCCGTGCGCTGATCTACATCCGTCTGCGGCGGGAGGGCCACTCGGCCAAGGATGCCTGGGACAAGGTGCAGTCATGAATACCGATGAAAAGACGAGCAAGGACGCCCGGCTCAACCGCCTCGAGCAAGCCAGCGAATGGCTGCTGAGAATGGACACTCCGTCACGTACCGAAGAGGACGTCAACGAGTGGCTTCGTTGGTGCGATGAGGATTCGGAGAACCTCGTGGCGTTCGAAGCCTTCCAGACGGACTGGCGCGACCTCGATGCCTTGAAGGTGGGTGCCGACGCAAATGGATCAGCGCCCGCTGCGCTGCTGGAACAGGAGGCCCATCGCCACTCGATCACGAGAATACGACGACGCCAGTTGGCGGTAACCCTGGCCGTGGCGGCGTGCCTGGCACTGGTCGCCCTGGCTGTCATTTTGCTTCCGAA
>CAVSSU010000005.1:0-184256 GCA_963730565.1 uncultured Gammaproteobacteria bacterium | reverse complement strand
TGGTATTCGACGCCGCGCAGGTTGACCGACCTGCCGCGCGCGGTGACCCGGTTGGTGGTGGCGTCCAGTACCAGCTCATCGCATGACAGCGCCGGCTGCTGGCGATCGAGGGGATGCGATCGGAGCAGAGCGCCGACCCGCGCGACGGCTTCGCGCAGCGAGAATGGTTTCGCGATGTAGTCATCCGCTCCGAGGTTGAGCCCGTTGACCACGTCCTGTTCCTCCGACAACGAGGAGAGGATGATGAGCCGCACCGCTTGCGGCGGTCGTACCCCGCGCAGCCCTTGATCAAGTTCAGGGCGAAGAGGCCGGGCATGTTCCAGTCGACGATGACCAAATGCGGCGGCCGCTCGGATATCGCGAGCAGGGCGGCATCGCCGTCGGCGATGGCGCGCACGGCAAAACCCTCGTCAGAAAGTTTCTGACGGAGCGGTTCGACGGAAACCACATCCCGATCTACGATCAGTATCTGTTTCAGTATCTGTTTATTGGTATCGGTGGCGAGCATAGACGCCGCGCCATTAGAGATACCAAGCTTTACAATTCCTTGACGCTTTTGTGACCCTTGGTGGAGAAACTACATCTTTCGATGCTGCTGCCGAGTCCGCTCAGCTCGATCGCGAGGAATCCACCGATCCGATTCGCGCCATCGTGCGCACGGTCACGTGAGAGTGAGCGCGCAAGGAATCCGGTCGCCGCCGCGGCGAGTCGGAATCATCGACCGCGTTCCACGCCGCGAGCAAGAGTCCCAGCGCCAGCCAGTTGAGCGAGGCCTCGCGACGCTCGGTCCAGAGCGCGGACGGCATTCCGAATGAAGTGTTCGCCGAAGGGTTTCCCGATGGGCTTCCCGAAGGGTTCGTCGTGCGCATGAGCGGCTCCTCGTTGTGATCCAGTGGGATCGAGGATGGCCTCGAACTCTTGCGTCACCTCGGACGAATTCAGGCGCGGCCCGGGCGAATTCTGACCAATTGTGGCGGGGGCCGGTTTGCGGGCGTGGCCACGCCTGAAATTACCGTCATCGGCTATGATCGGGCCCGTGAAGAAGAACATCGCCATCGTCGAGGACGAAGCCGGCCATCCGTGACAATTACGCCGCGGCGCTCGCGCGGCACGGCTACCAGGTGAAGACCTACGCCAACCGCAATGCCGCCATGCAGGCCTTCGGCGCACGCCTGCCCGATCTCGCCATCATCGACATCTCGCTCGAGGACGAGGCCGAAGGCGGCTTCGACCTGTGCCGCGACCTGCGGCAATCTCTCGGCGGAGCTGCCGATCATCTTCCTGACCGCACGCGACAGCGAGCTCGATGCCGTCTCGGGCCTGCGGCTCGGAGCGGACGACTTTCTCACCAAGGACGTGAGCCTGCCGCATCTGGCGGCGCGCGTCGCCGCGCTGTTCCGGCGCATCGACGCATTGCGCCGGCCGGGAGGCGGCGCCGAGACGGTGCGCCGCGGCGCCCTCGTCATCGATGCCGAGCAAGATGCAGACCACCTGGAACGGCAAGCCGGTGACGTTGTCGCTCACCGAGTTCTGGATCGTGCACGCGCTCGCCCGCAATCCCGGCCACGTGAAGAACCGCCAGCAGCTCATGGACGCGGCGAACGTGGTGCTGGACGACAACACCATCACCTCGCACGTCAAGCGGCTGCGCCGCAAATTCCATGGCGGTCGATCCGACCTTCGATGCCGTTCAGACCGTGTATGGCATGGGCTATCGCTGGGTCGAGTGAGCATCCGCTTACAACTCTTGATCGTCGCATTGACCACCTTGATCCTGCCGTGGGCGGGCTGCCAGTACGCTCGCGAGCTCGAGAGCACGCTGCGGATGGCGCAGGAGAGCGCCGCTGCGAAGCGAGCGCGGACACGATCGCGCATGCGCTCGCCGCGGAACCGCAGCGGGTCGTTCCGCGACGCGGAGGACACCGAGCCGTTCGTCGGAACAGGACGGCGACCTGTACGTGTATCCGTTGCACGTGCCAGCCGTTGCTCGACGGGTATCGGGAGGACTGGGATATCGCGGCGGATCCCGCGGCGCTGCCGAGCGCGGGCGGATCGGAGGCGCAGGCTGCTGCTCGCCAGCACCGATCGCTATCTTTTCGTTTATCTCGAGCGTCCACGATCCGCATTCGGTCGCCGACCCGCCGACGTCCAGCCTCGATCGCGACCGGGTGGATCTCGTACGCTCGAGCGCGAGGACGGCGTCGCTCGACACCTACTTCTTCGCCTCCGGCGCGCAGGGGCTCATTCAAGCGCAGAGACGGTCAAGGCAGGACGACGGCATCGTGCGTGCCGCGCCGCGAGCCGCGCATCCAGGCTCCTGGCTGCGACGCGGCGCCGGCTACCAGCTCGAGGCGCGCGTGCCGCTTCGATCCTCGTGCGGACGCCGGCTCTGGGTCGCAGGCCCGCGACCAGCGTGCGGGCAAGCCCTCGGGCTTCACAGGTGCCGATCCGCCGCACGGCGGTCGACCTGTTCATGGCGACGCCCGGGCTCGGCGACTGCTCGCCGCGCTCATTCGCGCCGGCACCCGCGCGACCGTGGTCGACGCAACGGCCTGAAGCTCGGCGTCACGGGACGCCTCGACCCAGGCCGGCCACGAGGCTGACGCCGATGCGGATGCCACCTGGTACCGCCGCTTCGTTACGGTCGATACTCGTCATGGCCCTTGATGGCGTCCTCCCGATCGCTCACCGGCAAGAGCGTCGCCGCCGCGCTCGCCGGTCAACCGGCGGCCGAGTGGCTGCGGCCCAGGGGCGCAGGATTTTGTCGACAGCCGCGGCGCCGATCTAGACCGCGAGACGGCCATCCGCGGCGCCGTGATCCTGGAACAGGCGGGCGACCAGCTGCTGGCGCTGCGCGACCGCGCCCTCGACCCGCCTGTTGAACCTCACCGCTGGCGACCCGCGCTCGCCTCGTCGGTGTTCGCCTTCAGCCTCGCCACCTGTCATCGCGCTGCGGCTCGGCGGCTGCGCCGGCCGCCGATATCGGCCCTCGGCAACGCGGCCGGGATCCTCACCGAGATGCCCGATCCGGCGCGCGCGATGAGATCGGCGACGTGGCGCGCAGCTTCTCGACGCTGCTCGCGCGCCTCAACGAGTACACGCGGCTATCTGCGCACGCTCGCCGGAAAGCTCGCGCACGAGCTCCGCACGCCGCTCACCATCGTGCGCTCCTCGCTCGAGAACCTGGAATCCGAGGCGCAGCTCCGCGCCGACCACGCGGCCTACCTCGATCGCGCCCGCGAGGGCAGCGTCGCGGCTGCAGTCGATCCTCATCGCGCTCGGGGCGGCGACGCCGCGTCGAGGAGGCATCACAGCGGCGGAGCGCACGAGCTCGACCTGGTGCCAGCTGCTCGCTGCCGCCGTGGCGGCCTATCGTGGCGCCTTTCCGCAGCGCCGTTTCGAGCTCGAGCGCCCGCCGAGCCGGTGCCTGGTCGTGGCGCGCCGGATCTCATCGCGCAGATGCTCGACAAGCTGGTCGAGAACGCCGTGGATTTCTCCCGCCGCGGGTGCGCCATCACCGTGCGCCTGAAGCTCGAGCTGGCAACGACGAGCTCGAGGTCGACAACCACGGGCGTTCGATTGCCGCCGCGCATGCACGGCAGGCTGTTCGAGTCGCTGTTCGGCATCGCGCCCGGCGGCAATCGCGATCCCGACACGGCCGCATTTTGGCCTGGGCCTCTACATCGTGCGGCTGATCGCCGAGTTTCACGGCGGCAACGCGCTCGCCGTCAACCGTCCGGATGGGAAGGGCGCGGCGTTCCGAGTCTCCTTGCCCATGATCTAATGCGCTGCCCCATGCGCCAGTAATTCGAGGCTCTGTCCCACCACCGCGGCCCTGTCGCCGATGTAGCCCCGTTCATGCGCGAGCAGCCAGCGCTTGCGCGCGATTCCGCCGCCGAATCCGGTGAGCGAGCCGTCTGCGCCGATCACCCGGTGACATGGCACGACGATCGGGATGGGATTGCGGCCGTTGGCGAGGCCTACCGCGCGCGATGCCTTCGGATTGCCGATGCGCTCTGCCTGCTCCCCGTAGCTGAACGGGTTTTCGCCGTAGGGAATTTCCATCAGACTCCGCCAGGCACGCCGCTGAAATTCCGTGCCCTGCGAGCGCAGCGGCAGCTCGAACTCGCGCCGCTCGTCCGCCTGAAATACTCCTCGAGCTGGCGCGCCGTCTCGGGCAAGGGCGCCGCGCGTCGCGCTCAGCGGGTCCAGTCCCTTCAGCTCGCGCGGCGGGCCACGTCGGGCAGCGTCATATAGATGCCGATCGAGCGCCTCGCCGTCGGTCTTCAGGATAAGCCGGCCGATGGGGCTGTCGACTTACGTATAGCTGTTCATGGATGACTCCTAATGATTGCCAGAGATAATGCGTGGCGTAGGCGCGCCACGGCCGCCAGGCCTCGGCGCGCGCGCGCAATTCCTTTCGCCCGGGCCGGCGGCCCGCAGCAGCATGAGATCCGCCGCCGGGAAACGCGTCCGGCCAGTGCAGCGCGCGCATGGCGATGTACTGTGCCGTCCACGGGCCGATGCCCGGCAGCTCCATCAAGCGCTCGATCTGCTCCTCGACGTTCGCCGCGAGGCCGAGCACGACGCGCCGCTCCGCCACCGCCTGCGCGAGCGCGACCAGGCAGCGCGCGCGGCTGCCCACGACGCCGAGCGCGCCGATTTCGTGGCGCCGACCTGCACATGCGGGCGGCACTCGGCGCTGAACCGTTGAGCTCGGGATACGGGGTCGCGATGGGCGCGCCGAAGCCGCTGCCCAACGTCCGGCCAGTAGTGGTCGCCGCTTTCACCGATACCTGCTGACCGAGGACGGCGCGCACCGCGAGCTCGAACCCGTCGAACGCTCCCGGTACCCGCAACCCCGGCAGCCGTCGCACGGCCGCTGCGAGCATCGGATCCTGCGACAGCACCGCGTTACCGCATCGGGCGAGGCGCCGAGATCGAACAGCTGCTTGACGCGCACGATCACCGCACCGATCACCGGCGCGAGCGTCGGGCGACACCTCGACCTCGAGCGCCGTTCCGCTCTTCGCGAGCGACACACCGATCCAGCCGCTGGTGCTCGCCGATCGCCGCCGTCCGCCGATAATGCGTCGCATCCACCCACTCGACGCCCGGAACCGCGCGCAGTCTCAGGTAGGCGAGTACATCGTCCCACGCGAGCGGAGGCCGGAAGTCGAGCTGACAGGTGAGGCCGCGCGTCGCGGCGGCCGCGCGCCGCAAGCTCCGCGGGTTCAAACCATAGCGCGATTTGAACAGCGCATTGAAGCGGCGCACGCTGCCGAATCCCGAGGCAAACGCGATGTCGGTCAGCTTGAGCGAGGTCTCGCCGAGCAGCCGTTTGGCGAGCAGGAGCTTCTGCGTTTGCGCGAGCTCCACGGGCGAGACACCGAGCTCGGCCTCGGTGACGCGACGCAAGTGACGATCGGTGACCCCGAGAGACGCGGCGAGATCGCCCACCCGGCCGTTCGACACCGCGTGTTCCTCGATGCCGGCGATGGCCGCCCCGACGAGGCGGCTCGCCGCATCCACGCTCGCGAGCCCCGGAGCACGCTCCGGCCTGCAGCGCAAACAGGGCCGGTATCCGGCGCCCTCCGCCGCCGCCGCGCTCGAATAAAAACGCATGTTCTCGCGCTTCGGCGGACGCACCGGACAGATCGGCCGGCAGTAGATGCCCGTGGAGGTGACAGCGGTGAAGAAGCGCCCGTCAAATCGACGGTCGCGGGAGCGGACGGCGCGATAGCAGGCTTCGGGGTCGAGGAGCATGGCGCCAGAGTAGCCAAACCGGGCGACCAATACTCGCCATTTTCGGACCTCGATATATGGCGCCTTGCGGCGCCCGAATTCCGGGCTACGGCCCTTTCGCCGCCGGTCGCTGCGGCGTTGCGATCGGCCCGGCCGGCGACCCGGCGCCGGGGGCGACGGTGCCCGAAGTCTGACCGGCCGCCGCCGCCTCCGCGAAGGCCTTGAACTTGTCCGCGTCCAGGTAATTGTTCAGATCTTTCATCTTCGCCGCCACGATCGGGTTGCCGAACAATTCGGCCGCCATCGCCTGCCCATAGAATTGATAGCCGTAAAACACCGCCTCCATGCCCTCGTAGCGGATGGCCTGCTGCGTCTCCGATCGGCAGGACTGCAACAGCAGCCGTTGAATCAACTCACCGCTCGCTTTCACGGTGGCTTCCATCTGCCGCGCAGGAATGTTCGCCATGGATGCCACGTCCGGGTGCTGCGCCATGGCACTGAACAGGAATTTGACGAACTCCGCGCGATCGGCCGGGGTCAACGTCCTCACCATGCATTTGGCCAGATCGTCCGCATAGGGGCCGGCGCCGGACGGCGCCGACGCGAGCAATCCGGCGGTCAGAAGCGCGGTGCAGGCCAGACCAGGGAATCGCGGCATCAGCGTCATCGGAGAATTGTAGCCGCTTAGCCTAAGCCGTCTGCGTGATGCGGTTTCAATTTAGAACTTCGGGCTGGTCAATATGTAGTAAAGGCCGGCGGCCCGCTCTATTGCTTGTCGGCTTTGCGCACCCCGAGGAAGCGCAGGATGCCTTGCGCCGCCTCCCGCCCCTCGAACACCGCCGTCACCACGAGGTCCGAGCCGCGCACCATGTCGCCGCCCGCGAACACCTTCGGATTGGTGGTCTGAAACTTGCATGGGCGACAGGCCCGAGACGCGCACGCGCCCGTTCGGGTGCAGGCCGATCCGCTGGCCCTCGAACCAGTCCGGCGGGCTCGGCAGAAATCCGAACGCGATGATCACCGCGTCGGCGGCGATGGTCTCCTCGGTGCCGGGAACGACTTCGGCGATGCGGCGGCCGCGCGGGCCCGGGGGCCCGAGCCGGGTCTGGACCAGCTTCACGCCCTCGACGCGGTCAGCGCCGACGATCTCGATCGGCTGCCGGTTGAACAGGAACGTGACGCCCTCCTCCTTGCTGTTCTTGTAGTCGCGCCGCGAGCCGGGCATGTTGTCCTCGTCGCGCCGATAGGTGCAGGTCACGCTGCTCGCGCCCTGGCGGACCGCCGTGCGGTTGCAATCCATCCCGGTATCGCCGCCGCCGAGCACGACCACCTCCTTGCCGCGCATGTCGATGAAGCCCGCGCGATCCGCGGCTCGAGGCCGAGCTCGCGATTGATGTTCGATATGAGATACGGCAGCGCTTCGTGCACGCCCGGCAGATCCTCGCCGGCGAAACCGCCCTTCACGTATTTGTAGGTGCCCATGCCGAGAAACACGGCATCGAACTCCTCCGTCAGGCGAGCGAATGGAATATCGCGGCCGATGTCGACGCCGAGCCGGAATTCGACGCCCATGCCCTGCATGATCTCGCGGCGCTTCTCGACCACGTCCTTCTCGAGCTTGAACGGCGGGATGCCGAAGGTGAGCAGTCCGCCGATCTTCGAGTAGCGGTCGAACACCACCGGCGTCACGCCGTTGCGCACCAGGATGTCGGCGCACGCCGAGCCCCGCGGGGCCGGCGCCGACGACCGCGACACGCTTGCCCGTGCGCACCACGTGCGTCATGTCGGGCTTCCAGCCGCGCTTCAGCGCCTCGTCGGTGATGTACTTCTCGATCGAGCCGATGCTGACGGCACCCAGCCCGTCGTTCAGCGTGCAGGCGCCTTCGCACAGCCGGTCCTGCGGGCAGATGCGGCCGCACACCTCGGGCAGCGAATTGGTTTGATGCGACAGCTCCGCTGCCTCGAACAGTTTGCCGGCGTTGACGAGCGCGAGCCAATTGGGGATGTAGTTGTGCACCGGGCACTTCCACTCGCAGAAGGGATTGCCGCAGGCGAGACAGCGGCCCGCCTGCTCGGCGGCGGTCTCTGCGCCGTACTGCGAATAGATCTCGCGAAATTCGACGCATGCGCGTTTCCAGCGGAATCTTCTCCGGGTCGCGGCGCGGGATATCCAGGAATTGCAGGTGATTGTCGGCCATGGCTTTTGTCCTCGCTGCCCGCGGCTCAGGCGGCGCGGCGCAGATTGACGAGGAGCGAGGCGATCGCGGCCGCCTTCGGCTTCACCACCCAGAACCGGCCGATGTAGGTGCGGAAATCGTTCAAAAGCTGGCGTGCCCCAGACGCTGCCGGTGGCCTCGACGTGCTGCTCGATCAATCCGCGCAGATGCTGCACGTGAGTGCCCATGCCCTCGGGCGACACGCGGTGGATGTCGATCAACTCGTGGTTGTAGCGGTCGACGAAATCGCGCTCCATGTCGAGCACGTACGCGAAGCCGCCGGTGAATCCGGCACCGAAATTCACGCCCGTGCGCCCCAGCACGCAAACGACGCCTCCGGTCATGTACTCGCAGCAGTGATCGCCCGTGCCCTCGACCACCGCGAGCGCGCCGGAGTTGCGCACGGCGAAGCGCTCGCCGGCGGTTCCGGCGGCATACAGCTCGCCCCCGGTGGCCCCGTACAGGCAGGTGTTTCCCATGATCACCGTCTCGCGCGCCACGAAGCTCGAGGCCGCATGCGGCTTCAGCACGATCTTGCCGCCGGCCATGCCCTTGCCGACGTAATCGTTCGCCTCCCCTTCGAGGAGGAGATGCAGGCCGCCCGCATTCCACACGCCGAAGCTCTGGCCGGCGGAGCCCTTGAGATTGACGATCAAGCGGCGCCGAGCTCATCCCGGCATTGCCCCAGCGCTTGGCGATCTCGCCGGACACGCGCGCGCCGATGGAGCGATGGAAGTTGCTGACCGCATACGCGAATTCGCCGCCGGACTGGGTCTCGATCGCCCGCCGCATGTCCAGGGCCATCTGCTCGCCGAGCACGCCCTTGTCGAAGGGCGCATTGCGGCTGTCGGTGCAGTACTGCGGCTCGGCCGACTGCAGCGCCGAGTTCGCCAGCAGGGGCGTGAGGTCGAGCTTGCGCTGCTTGGAGGTTTCGCCCGGCAGGATCTCGAGGAACTGCGTGCTTCCGATCAGCTCGGCGATGCTGCGCACGCCGATCGAGGCCATGATCTCGCGGCATTCCCGCGCCACGAACCGGAAATAGTTCATCACCATCTCGGGCAGCCCGATGAAATACTTGGCCCGCAGAATGTTGTGCTGGGTGGCGACGCCGGTGGCGCAATTGTTGAGGTGACAGATGCGCAGGTACTTGCAGCCGAGGGCGACCATCGGCGCCGTGCCGAAGCCGAAGCTCTCGGCGCCGATGATGGCGGCCTTGATCACATCGAGGCCGGTCTTCAGCCCGCCGTCGGTCTGCAGGCGCACGCGATGCCGCAGCTCGTTCGAGCGCAGCGTCTGATGCGTCTCGGCGAGCCCGAGCTCCCACGGCGTGCCGGCATACTTGATCGAGGACAGCGGGCTTGCGCCGGTGCCGCCGTCGTAGCCCGAGACCGTGATCAGATCGGCGTAGGCCTTGGCGACGCCGGCCGCCACCGTGCCGACGCCCGGCTCGGCCACCAGCTTCACCGACACCAGCGCCTGCGGGTTGATCTGCTTCAAGTCGAAGATCAGCTGCGCGAGGTCCTCGATCGAATAGATGTCATGGTGCGGCGGCGGGGAGATGAGGCCGACGCCGGGCCGCGCGAAGCGCAGCCGCGCGATCATCTCGTTCACCTTGTGGCCGGGAAGCTGTCCGCCCTCGCCGGGCTTCGCTCCCTGGGCGATCTTGATCTGCAGCACCTCGGCGTTGATCAGGTATTCCGGCGTCACGCCGAAGCGGCCCGATGCCACCTGCTTGATCTTGGAATTCTTCTCGGTGCCGTAGCGCGCCGGATCCTCGCCGCCTTCGCCGGAGTTGGAGCGCGCGCCCAACCGGTTCATGGCGATGGCGAGCGCCTCGTGCGCCTCGGGAGACAGTGCACCGAGCGACATGCCGGCGCTGTCGAAGCGCGTCAGGATGGCGGTCTCCGACTCGACCTCCTCCAGCGGAATCGGCGGGCGGCCCGAGTTGAGCTTGAGCAGGTCGCGGATGCAGGACACCGGGCGCCCGTTCACGAGCGCGGCGTACTCCCGGTATTGCTCGTAGTCCCCGCTCATCACGGCCGACTGCAGCGTGGCGATCACGTCCGGGTTGTACATGTGGTACTCGCCGCCGTGCATGAACTTGAGCAGCCCGCCCTGGCTCACGCCTTCCGTCGGATCCCAGGCGCGCTCCGCCAGGTAGTCGGCGTCCGCCTTGAGATCGGCGAAATCCGCGCCTTCGATGCGGCTGTCGGAACCTTCGAAGCACAGCGACACGACTTCCGATCTGAGACCCACGATCTCGAACAGCTGCGCGCTGCGGTAGCTGGCGATCGTCGAGATGCCCATCTTGGACATGATCTTGAACAGACCCTTGCGGATGCCGCGACGATAGCTGCGCCCGAGTTCCTGACGCGCATCGGAGTCGGAGATTGAGCCCTTGCGCATCAGGTCGAACAGCGTCTGATACGCGATATACGGATACACCGCCGTCGCACCGTAGCCGAGCAGGCAGGCGAAGTGATGCGCGTCGCGCGCGGTGCCCGTCTCGACCAGGATGTTGCACTTGCAACGCAGGCCCGTCTTGACCAGGCGGTGATGCACGGCGCCGGTGGCGAGCAGCGCGTGGATCGGCACCTTGCCCTTCACGAGATAGCGGTCCGACAGCAGCAGCACGAGCTTGCCGTCGCGCACCGCGGTCTCCGCCTGATCGCACACCGCGAGAATGGCGCTCTTCAGATCTACGCCTCAGTCCGCCTGCAGGTCGATGAACTCGTGCGGAACCCCCGCATCCTCGAGGCCCATGATCTGGCGGAGCTTGCGCTGCGAGAGCACCGGCGAGCTCAGCACGATCTGCTCGGCGTGCTGCGGCATCGGCACGAAGATGTTGCACTCCGGACCGATCTGCGTCTGCAGCGACATCACGATGCTTTCGCGCAGGCTGTCGATCGGCGGATTGGTGACCTGCGCGAACTGCTGCCGGAAATAGTCGTACAGCGAGCGCACCTTGATGCGACAGCACCGGCATGGGCGTGTCGTCGCCCATCGAGCCCACCGCCTCGCTCTCGTCCTCGGCGAGCACGCGGATGATGTCGTCGCGCTCCTCCTCCGAGACGTTGAACATCTTCTGAAAGACGCGCCAGCGTGTCGCGGTCGATCGGCTCGGCGGCGAGGCGCGGGTCGATCAGATCGGTCTGCAGATAGCGCACGCCCTTCTTGAGCCAGACCTTGTAGGGATGGCGGCTCTTGAGCAGGTCGTCCACCTGCTTGGTGTCCATGCAGCTCGGCCGGTCTGCAGATCGAGCGCGATGATCTCGCCGGGCCCGAGCTTGCCCTTCCTGCACCACGTCCTCGCGGCTGGTAGTCCCACACGCCCGCTCTCGGAGGCGATGGTGATGTGCCGGTTGCGGGTGATGCACCCAGCGCGCCGGGCGCAGGCCGTTGCGATCGAGCGTGCAGCAGCGCGTAGCGGCCGTCGGTGAGCACGATGCCCGCCGGGCCGTCCCAGGGCTCCATGTGCGGCGAGTAGTACTCGTAGAAGGCGCGCAGGTCCGGGATCGATCGTGTCGACCCGTTGCCACGCCGGCGGGATCAGCAGCCGCATCGCGTGCAGCGGATCGAGCCCGCCCATCAGCAGCACTCCAGCATGTTGTCGAGGCTCTGCGAGTCGGAGCCGGTGAGCGACACCAGCGGCAGCACCTCCTGAGCTCGGGCAGCAGCGGCGAGCGCAGCAACGGTCCGCGCGCCACCGCCCAGTAGCGGTTGCCCTGCATGGTGTTGATCTCGCCGTTGTGGGCGAGATAGCGGTACGGGTGCGCGAGCCGCCACTGCGGCAACGTGTTGGTGGAGAAGCGCTGGTGAAACACCGCCACCGAGGCCTCGAGCCGCGGATCGGCCAGATCCGGGTAGAACTCCACCAGGTGCTGCGGCATCACCATGCCCTTGTAGACGATGGTGCTCGCCGACAGGCTCGGGACGTAGAACGCCGGGTCGACCTCGCCGAGCGCTTTCTCGGCGACCGCCGCCGCGCCATGAAGAGCCGGCGGTTGAAGGTCGCCTCGTCGATATCGGCGCCCGACATTCGACGAACAGCTGCTCGATGTGCGGCAGCGTCCTGCAGCGCCTCGGCGCCGCAGGCGCTCGGGCCGATGTTCACGCACGCGGCGCCAGCCGGCGACCTGCATCCCTTCCCGCTCGAGCTGCGCCTCGAGCACGGCGCGCGCGCCTCGGCCGCCTTGGCCGGGTCGCGGTTGCAGGAACACCAGGCCCGCGGCGAACTGCGGACGGAGCGTGATGCCGGCCTCGCTGCGCGACCGCGCGCAAGAACGCCGCCGGCTCCTTGAGGAGCAGTCCGCAGCCGTCGCCCGTCTTGCCGTCGGTCGCGATGGCGCCCCGGTGGGTCAGGCGGTTCAGGGAGGTGATGGCGGTCTGCACCAGCCAGTGGCTCGGCGTGTCGTCGAGGCTCGCGATCAGTCCAAAGCCGCAGGAGTCGCGCTCGTACCCGCGGCGGTACAGGCCCCAATCCTGGGCGCGCGGATCCACCACTGTATTTGCCTCATTCGCCATATCACACGCCCGTAGAACGCCGTACCCTGTGCTTCCCGCGCAGAGATGTCCGTAAAACAATCACTTAAAGCCGGTTCCCACCGCATTCTGGGCGGGTCCTCAAACTCGCGCCGGTGGGGCAAGCGCCGTCAGGCGTGCCTGTGTATGCCGCCATGATACGGCGCGCGGGGTGTGGTCAACAAGTCGCTCAACCGGCGATGTAGCGCTCGAGCTGTTCGATTTGGGCGCTTTGCTCCTCCATGACGGCCTTGACCAGATCGCCGATCGACAGGATGCCGACCACCCGGCCGGACTCCACCACCGGCAGATGCCGGAAGCGGCCCTCGGTCATCACCTGCATGCAGTGGTGCACGGTGTCCTTCGGGCCGACGGTGGTCGCCGGCGCGGTCATGATCTCGCTCACCGGCGTGTCGTGGGAAGACCGATTCTTCAGGATGACCTTTCGCGCGTAATCTCGCTCGGAGATGATGCCGGCGAGAGTCCCCTGGTTCATGACCAGAAGCGCGCCGATATGGCGCGTCGCCATGATCTCGATCGCCCGGAGCACCGAATCGGTCGGCGCCACCGAGTAGATCTGGTTTCCTTTGCCGAGCAGCAATTGACTCACGGTTTGCACGAGACACCCCCCATCAATTCCGGCAAATACCCAAGGTTCGACGCCTCACTGACTATACTCCCGCGCCGGGCCAGGACAAGATCGCGACATGCCAGACGATAGCGACATGCCAGACGATAGCGAAGCCGCGTCCACCACCCCTCCGGGCGACCCGCCCCGAGCCGCCGTCAGGCCCCACATTGTCGCATCGCCGCACGGCGAGCGGACCGACCCCTATTACTGGCTGAGGGACGACGAACGCCGGGATCCGGAGGTTCTCGCCTACCTGAACGCCGAGAACGCCTACAAGGAACGGGCTCTGGCGCCCGCCGCGGCTCTGCGGGAGAAGCTCTATGGCGAAATCATCGCGCGCCTGAAACCGGACGATGCCAGTGTCCCTTACTTCAAGAACGGCTACTGGTACGCCACCCGCTTCGAGCCGGGCAAGGAGCACCCCATCGTGGTGCGGCATCGGGGCACGCGCGACGCACCGGAGGAGATCGTCCTGGACGGTAATGAGCGGGCGGCGGCCGGACGCGCGGCGGGACGGGACTACTATCAGATCGGCTCGCTGGAAATCTCGCCGAGCTCGGAATGGGCGGCGTTTTGCGAGGATTTCGTGGGCCGCCGCCAGTACGAATTGCGCTTCAAGCATTTGCCGAGCGGACGGATCCTCGAGGATGCCATCGTCAACGTCGAATCGGATATCGCCTGGGCCAACGACAACGAGACGGTCCTGTACGTCGAAAAGGACTTGGAGACCCTGCTCGGCCTCTACGTGAAGCGGCATCGCGTGGGGCAGGACCCGCAATTCGATCCCACGGTGTTCACTCAAACGGATACCAGCTTTTACACCGGGGTCGACAAGTCCAAGTCCGACCGGTTCGTCTTCATCCGCATGGAGAGCACCGTCTCCTCGGAATGGCGCTACGCGCACGCAGACGATCCGGCGCTCGCGTTCACGGTTTTTCTTCCCCACGAGCGCGATCACGAGTATCAGATCGATCATCTGGGCGACGGCTTCATCATCCGCACCAACTGGCAGGCGCGCAATTTCCGCCTGATGGAGGCTCCGATCGGCAGGACGGCCGATCGCTCAGCGTGGCGCGATGTGATCCCGCATCGCGACGACACGTTCATCCAGGATTTCGATGTGTTCGAGCGGTTCCTCGCGGTGTCGGTGCGCTCGGGCGGCCTCTCGAAGATCAGCATTCACCCGCTTGGGTCCCAGGCGGTCCCCGAGTTCTTCATCGCAAGCGACGAATCGGCCTACACCATGGGCCTTTCCGTGAACCCGCGGATCGACACCCACGTGCTGCGCTACGTTTACTCCTCGCTGACCACACCGGCGACGGTGTACGACTACGACATCATCACCGGTGAGAGGGCGCTCTTGAAGCGCGATCCGGTCCTCGGGCACTTCGATCCGGCGGAGTATGCGACGGAATTCATTTTCGTGACGGCTCGCGACGGCGCGCGCGTGCCGGTATCGATCGTGTATCGCAAGGAAGTCGCGCGCGACGGTATGACACCGCTCCTGCAATACGCCTACGGCGCGTACGGTCTGTCCATGGATCCCTACTTTTCAGCGTCGCGATTGAGTCTTCTCGACCGCGGACTCGTATTCGCCATCGCGCATGTCCGCGGCGGCCAGGAAATGGGCAGAGCCTGGTACGACGACGGGCGTCTGCTCAACAAACGGCACTCCTTCACCGATTTCATCGACGTGACCCACGAGCTCGTGGCGCGCGGCTATGCGCACCCCGCCAAGGTCTTCGCCATGGGGGGCAGCGCCGGAGGAATGCTGATGGCAGCGGTCGCCAACATGAGCGGCGATGACTATCGCGCCATCGTCGCGCAGGTGCCGTTCGTCGATGTGGTCACGACCATGCTCGACGACAGCATCCCGCTCACGAGCAACGAATACGACGAATGGGGCGATCCGGGCAAGGCGGAATATTACCGCTACATGCTGTCCTATTCGCCCTACGACAACGTGCGTGCGCAGCGCTATCCCACGCTGCTCGTGACCACGGGCTTGTGGGACAGTCAGGTGCAGTATTACGAACCGGCCAAATGGGTGGCGAAGCTCCGCGCACAAAAGACCGACGGGAATCTGTTGGTGCTGCACGTCGAAATGGACGCGGGGCACGGCGGAAAATCGGGACGCTTCGAGCGCTACCGCGAGACGGCGATGGAGTATGCCTTCATCCTGTCACAGGCCGGCATTTTCGATTGAACAACAAGGCTCGATTGAAAAAAAAGGCGCCGCGAGCGGGGAAGCTTAATCGCGGCGCCTAAGTTACAACCAAAAGGGAGAACACAAACATCAAGACATCGGCAACGTCATTTCGAGCCCCGTCGATGCGGACCAGGAATCCGCACCGGCTGCGCCCTTGCTCGACCACCTAGCGGCGGCGCGCGCGGCGCAGGCCACTCGCACGTCGATTCTTTCGACCGCAAATTGACCGTCGGAGCGGCGGACCAGCAAGGCAGCTCCTGAGCTGCCTTCAGGCATCAACATCCCGATCACCACCGATTGCATCCTTAAGTTCCAACGTCCTGCGAGCAAGCTCGACAAGAGCAATGTAGCAATCGGCATGCCAGCCGCCGGACCCCAATGGATTCAGCTACTTAGCTAAACCGACCCGCGTCCGACTGACAAGAATTGTCAGTCGCGTGACGAACTGCGGCCATGGTCGGGGCGGATGATGACGCAAGGCGGTGACTTGGCCTTCAACGCCTTGCAGATCTTGTGCGCACGCGATTCGCTCAAGTCGACCACCTGCAGACGGTACAGCGTCCCGCCTCCGGTCTTCTTGGGAAGCACCTTAGAGGACAAGCCCGCGAACAATTTGGGGTATTCCCTTTGCAGGTGTTCCCAACGTTTCTTGGCCGCTGCGTGACCGGTTTTGAAAGCGCCGAGCTGTACGGCGTACCTGCCCGATTCACCCGGAGCCTGCGTCGAGGACGCCGGCGGCGGGACGCCATGCGGCTTATGGGCGGCCGAGGGGGCCGAGGGGGGAGCCTCGTTTTCCTCGTCCGCCGCGCCGGGCGCTGGGCCGCCCGTCATGGCGGGGCCGTTCGGAGGCGGGCCCCCGGTCATGGCGGGACCACTCGGTGGTGGGCCGCCGGTCATCGCGGGGCCGTTCGCGGCTGAGCCACCGGCGGCGCCGGGCGCCGCGCCGGACCCCGCGGGCGTCTGCGCCAGGGTGAAATTCTCCACCCGGATCCGGGCCTCCTCGGTCCATTTCCCCTCGGGGTATTGCTTCAAGAAGGCCTGATAGGCCTCCGGCGTGTCCGCATCGCGCGCCTTTTCCCAATCGCGCTGCTCGTACATCTCCTTCAGCCGGGCCTGCGCCTGGGCGGTGAACTCCCCGCTCGGATATTTCTTCAGGAATTGCTCATAGGCGTCCGTGCTATTCGCTTCGCGGGTCTTCTGCCAATCACTCTGCTGCCGACTGCAGCCCCCGATCCCAATCAATACCGCGCAACAGATCGCAAGAACAGTTTTGTTGATGAGCATTTTCCCTTCTCGGAATGGACGGTTCGCCGAAAGGGCCATTCTACTTCGATTTACGGTGTCTGTCGGCGACGCCAAGCTCGTCACATCAGCTCACGGCTGGTTAGGATAAAACCCGAATCATGAGCGAGCCCAAGCGCCGTTTCTTCGATCTCCATTCGGCGCCCCCCACGGTGATCGGCGCGGGATCGGTCATCATCGGGGACCTGCGCGGCGTCGGCGAGTACGTGATCTCGGGCGAGGTTCACGGCGATGGAGAGCTCGGCGGCGGACTCAATCTCGCGGCCACCGGGGTATGGAACGGCCACATTCAAGCCCTCGAGGCCGTGGTCGCCGGCAAGATCACGGGCGGGCTCGCGGTCAAAGGCAAACTGGAGATCGGCTATACCGCCGTGATCCGCGGTAGCGTCAGCGCACGCACGATCGCGATCGCCAAAGGTGCGATCGTCGATGGCGACATCGTGGTGACCTCGGGCGAGCCGCTGCTGGAATTCGAAGAAAAGCGCAACAACGACCCTTGAGAGAGCGCCTTCGGAGCTGCGCGCGTCCGCGCGGCGGCCCGGCGCCTCCAAGCTGTTAGTGAATGGCGACAGGGATGCGATATTTTGTGTGTTCGCGTGCATTACCTCATCCTTATCTAAACGCCACACGAGTCACATGAAAGAATACGACGTCATCATCGTCGGCGGCGGCATCCATGGCGCCGGCGTCTTGCAGGCCGCCGCGGCGGCCGGGCACAGCGCGCTCCTCATCGAGAAGGGCGCTCTCGCCAGCGGCACCTCGAGCCGATCCAGCAAATTGATCCACGGAGGGCTGCGCTATCTCGAATCCGGCCAGTTCTCCCTGGTGCGCGAGAGTCTGCGCGAGCGCACCGTGCACCTGCGCATCGCCCCCGACCTGGTCGAGCTCAAGTCCTTCTTCATTCCCGTGTATGCCGATACCCGCCGTCGCCCGTGGCAGCTCAAGCTCGGGCTCGCGCTCTACGCCCTGCTCGGCGGATTCGGACGCGGCACGGGTTTCGGCAGCGTTGCCGAAGCGGGACTGGCCGCAGCTCGACGGGCTTCAAACCCGCAACCTCGATGCCGTGATCCGCTACTACGACGCGCAAACGGACGATGCGGCGCTCACCCGCGCGGTGGTCGATTCCGCGCGCGCGCTCGGCGGCGAGCTGGTCATGCCGGCGACCTTCCTCGGCGCGAGCCTCGACGACGAGGGCGTCGAGGTTCGAATTCGACCAGGGCGGCGCGAGAGCCGCGTGCCGCGCGCGGGTTCTCGTGAACGCCGCCGGTCCCTGGGCGACCCAGGTCGCGCGCGCCGTGAGGCCGGCCATCCAGGTCCCCGACGTCGATCTGGTCCAGGGCACCCACATCGTCCTGCCGATGCGGGTCAGCGCCGGCATCTACTACGTCGAAGGCCCCGCCGACGGCCGCGCCATCTTCATCATGCCGTGGAAGGGCGAGACGCTGATCGGCACGACCGAGACGCCCTACAAGGGAGATCCGGACCAGGTGCGGCCGCTGCCCGAAGAAGAGGAGTACCTGCTCAACGTCGCGCGGCACTACTTTCCCTCGGCCGGCCGGCATGACCCGGGCCGACATCCGCGAGCGCTTCGCGGGCCTTGCGGGTGCTGCCCGCGGCCTCCGAAAAGGCCTTCGACCGGTCGCGGGAGACGATTTTTACCACCGACCGTGATCCGCATCCGCGCGTTCTCGGCATCTACGGCGGCAAACTCACCGGTTGGCGCGCCGCTGCGGCGCAAGTTCTGAACCTGATAGGTCCTTCGCTGGCCGCGAAGCCCCGGCGTGCCGCCACGGATGAGCTGGTATTGAGGAGAGCCACATGATCAAGTCCGCCATGCCCGCGCTGGGACTCGCGCTGCTCGCGAGCGTCGCGCACGCCGACGGGGACTATGCGAGTCCGGCCGACGACCGGGTGCGCGTGACTCTGGGGGCGATGCACGTGTCATCGTAGACCACGCTGCGGGTCGACTCGAGCACTGGCGTGCAGGGCACGACGGTCGCCGGCGAGAACCAGTTCGGCCTGGATCCGTCGGACTTCGAGCCCAAGTTTCAGGTCATGGTGCGGGCCGGAGAGCGCAACCGCCTCTGGCTCGACTACTTCACGCTCGACCGGACGGGGAGCGCGGTCATCGCGGAACCAATCGTGTTCCGCGACGTGGTGATCCAGCCCGGCGATCCGCTCCAGTCGGAACTCGACCTGCGTCTGCTCACCCTGACCTACGGCTACTCGTTCTGGCACAGCGAGAAGGTCGAGCTCGCCGCCGACGTTGGGCATCTCCGCGGTGCAGATCCAAGCGACCGCCAAGGTGACCACCGACGCCGTGCATCTCGATCAAACCGAGGACGAGGCGGGCCCGTTCGCGACCCCCGGTATTGCGGCCACCTGGGCGGTGAGCAAGCGGTTTTATTTCGACGGCCGGGTGCAGTATCTGAGTCTGCACGTCAAGGACCTCGACGGCTCGCTCGGGATGGCGGAATTCGACGCGCTTTACCGGTTCCGGCCCAATGTCTCCTTCGGGCTCGGCTACACGGAAGTCAAGGCGCACCTCGCCTCGGTGAAAACCGACGACTCCGGCTTGTTCGACTTCAACACCAAGGGACCGGAGTTCTTCGTCAGAGTTGCGTTCTAGGGCGCGGACTCCGCGGCATACTCCACGCGGTTGTTGGCCGCCGCCGCGCGGTTCCACTCGCCGGCGGTGAGCGAATCGGTGCGCGCAGGATACGGGGTTGCCGCCCGGGGCGATGCCGAGTTCTCGACGGCGACGGTGATGGCGCCCGCGGTTCTTTGCCTCACGCCGGCCACCAGGTTCGCGAAGGCGATCGACTGACGCTGCTGACCGGAAAGGGATTCCTCGAAGGGATTCCCGACCAGGTCGCACTTGCTCGCGGGCAACGCGGCGGGCGCCGGCGCGAATCCATCCGAGGCGTTGCCGGCCAGGCAGAACATGCCAGGAAGACTCGTGACCTTGAGCACGCCGCGGAAATTCTGCGCTTCCAGTTTCGTGAGCACGTCGCGCAGCACGTCCAGGCGGCCGCGATCGAAAGGTAGCTCGCCGTAGGGCACCTGTTCCGCGCGCGGCAGGCCGGCTCCGGCGCCCGGCGCGCTCGAGGCCTGCGCCGCGCCCGCCCCGCCCGCCGCGCTCGCGGCGACGGCCGCGGTGAGATCCTTGACCGCGTCGGCGAGGCGATCGCTCGTCTGTTTGAGCTCCGCGTCGGCGGCCTTCAATTCGGCGAGCTCCACGTGCGCCTTGGCCAGATCATCGCGCGTCGACATCCAGAGGAACGTCGACAATCCCGCCAACAGGCAGACGGCGGCCGCTGCCCAGATCCACGGCCACGCCGAACGCCGGGGCGCTTGAGGCGCCTCGGCCACCGGCGTGGGCACTGCGACGGGCCCCGGCACGGCGTTGCGCAAGTCGGACTCGAACCGGGCCGCGAGACTGTCGAGGCTCGCCACCACGAAGCGCCGCAGATCGACCGACTGTTGCTTGACCGCGGCCTCGATGCGCCGGCCCCAATCCTGCGACGCCTGCTGCGACTGCGACGCGTGCGGCGCCGGCGAACCCGCGCTCGCCGCCACCTGGGTCTTGTCGCCGCCGGGCTCGCCGCCGATTTCGACCGGCACGAGTGCGGGCTCGGTCAGATCGCGGCGGTCGGGCAGCAAATGAAGCTCGTACAACACCTTCGAGACGTCGACGGGCCGCACCTGTTTGGGCAGCACACCCATGGCGCCCAACGCGCGAGCCTGACCGACGTACAGCTCTCCCTCCTGGGAGGTGTACATCATGATCGGGATCATGGCGGTCTGCGGGTTGCTCTTGATCGCCTGCACGGCCTGCAAACCGTCCATGCCCGGCATGAGATGATCCATGAAGATGGCATCGGGCCGATCGTGCCTCAAATATTCGATGGCTTGTTCGGCCGATTCGGCCATGTCCACTTCGATGTCGTACTTCTCGAGCATCCGGCTCAAGATGACGCGAGCCGACTTCGAATCGTCGACGACTAACGCACGCTTCTGACCCATGGCAATAGTGTATCCCACTCCCTGTCCGAGTCCGCGCCGCCGCTAAGCAGTCGCTGGTCTCGCGCCCCGGGCACACGGAGAGGCGCGGCGCATGTCGCGAAATGGAAACATCGAATGATGCGCCGCCGATATCAGGCGGGGGTGGAACTGCTCGATTCTTTGTTCTGACTGATCCACGTCAGGGCGGATTCCACGTCCGCGAGCTCCGAGGCGGTGAAGCCCTCGATGCGCACGCCGGTGGCTTCGGCTTTCTTCTTCGCGAGCTCGGCGCCGGCGACGGAGTGAATCCATACAAGACCGCGGCGAACCTTGGCGGTGAACTTTTGCTGCTTTTCTTCGTTCATCACTCGACTCCTTAGGAATAATCTCGACAGCCGATGCCCACGATACACGACAACGGGCGTGTCCGTCATTCCCGTATGCCCGCACCCTTGTTCAACAACACCACGGCGAGCGTGAACATGACTGCCGCCGATCCGATCATGATGCCGTAGGCGAGCCTCAAATCAACATCCGTCGACCCCAGGAATCCGTAGCGGAAGGCGTTCACCATGTAGAGGATCGGATTCACGAACGACAGCCGCTGCGCCCATTGCGGCAGCATCGCGATCGAATAGAACACGCCGCCGAAGTAGGTGAGCGGCGTCAGCACGAAAGTCGGAATCCAGTTCATCTGGTCGAAGTTCTTGGCGAACAGCGCATTGAGGAAGCCGCCGAGCGAGAAGACTGAGCGAGGTGAGCAGCACCGCGGCCAGGATCACCGCCAGGTGCTGCACGGCAGACGGGTGAACAAAAGCGACACCATCGTCACCACCGCGCCCACCAGCAGCCCGCGCACCATGCCGCCGGCGGCGTAGCCCGACAGGATCAGCCAGTTCGGGAGCGGCGACACCAGCAACTCCTCGAGTGCTTGCCGAACTTGGCGCCGAAGAACGACGACACCACGTTGCCGTAGGAGTTGGTGATCACCGCCATCATGATCAGTCCCGGCGCGATGTACTGGCATGTAGTCGAAGCCGCCCGACCGCCCCGACGCGCCGGCCGATCAGGCTGCCGAAGATCACGAAATACAGGGTCGCCGTGACCATCGGCGGCACGATGGTCTGGCCCCAGATGCGCACGATGCGACCGTACTCGCGGATCACGATGGTCTTGAAGCCGATCCACTGCATGCGCGCGAGAGAATTGCCCATGTCGGCTCAGGATGCCTTTTCCGCCGCGCGGACACTGTCGTCGACCAGGCGCATGAAGATCTCCTCGAGGCGGTTGACCTTGTTGCGCATGCTCAGCACTTCGATGCCGAGCGCCGACAGCTCGCGCGAAGATGTCGTTCAGGTTCTGCCCCTTCGATATCTCGACCTCGAGGGTGTGATCGTCGATCAGCGGCGTCGTGTAGCCGGGGAGCGTCGGGGCGAGCGCATCAGCGGGTCGCTCAGGTTGAACACGAACGTCTCCGTCTGCAGCTGCGCAGCACGTTCGCCATGCGGTCGCGCTCGATGATGCGGCCGCCGTCGATGATGGCGATGTTGCGGCACAGCTTCTCCGCCTCCTCCAGGTAGTGGGTCGTCAGGATGATGGTGGTCCCCTCGTCGTTGATCTTGCGCAGGAAGTCCCACATCGATCGGCGGATCTCGATGTCGACGCCGGCGGTCGGCTCGTCCAGGATCAGCAGCCTCGGCTCGTGCATCAGCGCGCGCGCGATCATGAGGCGCCGCTTCATGCCGCCCGACAGGCACGCGCGACGGAATTGCGGCGCTTCTCCCAGAGCTGCAGCTGCTTCAGGTACTTCTCGGCGCGCGCTTTGGCGCGCCGCCGGCGGAATGCCGTAAAAGCCCGCCTGATTCACGACGATGGTGATCACGGCGACTCGAACATGTTGAAGTTGACTTCCTGCGGCACGATGCCGATGCAGGACTTCGCCATCTCGAGCTCGCGGTCGAGGTCGTAACCGAACACCTCGACGGCTGCCGGCGGTCTTGTTGACCAGCGAGGTGATGATGCCGATCGAGCGTCGTCTTGCCCGCGCCGTTCGGACCCAGCAGCGCGAAGAAATCGCCCTGCGTCACCTCCAGATCGACGCCTTTCAGCGCCTTCATGCCGTTCTTGTAGACCTTGGTGAGCTGTCGTAACACGAGGGCGTTCATAGGAGCCGCGTAGACTAAACCCCTGGGGCCGCCGGCCGCAACTCGACGCCGGGCGCGGTTGGGGCGGGCGCGTTGGGGACCGGCGCGTCACGGCAACTGCGCGGCGGCCGCCAACTGCAGCCCGAAAAGTTGGATCCTGCGCAGCTTCTGCTCGTCCCGGCGCACCGCGGCGCTCACCAACGCGCTCCAATACGCGCCGCTCTCCAGAAATCGCACGGACAGATTCGCGGTTTCGCTCGCGACCAGTGTCGGAAGGCAGTTGAGCGTCGTTGCGCGAAACGCGCCCGCGGTGCGTTCGCTCATGCCGAGGAGCAGCCGCGCGGCATGACGCGTGGTGGTGGCGACGTGCCATGCATAAAAGAGCGCAAGGCGCACGAAGTTCGCGATGTCCTCCTCCGTGCCCTCGTCCGCGACCCGCCATTGCGCGGCGCCCTGCAGGCGCGCACTCCAATGAGCCTCGTCGTGAAAGCGCAGATCGAAAAGCGCGTACGGACAATGCGCCGCGGCGGCTCTCTGCGAGGCGGTCATGGGCCTGAGCCGCCCGGATGCGCCGCCCGGCAGGTCGAGAGCGCCGGCCGTCCGCCAGCTTCCCGCGCCGCCCTGGTGCGAGCCGACCAGGTCCAGAAACCTCAAGTTCAAGTCGTGCAACGGGGCGAGCACCTCGACCGAGAAGCTCGCTTGCCCCGACCAACCGCCGACGAACGCCTCGTGCATACCGCCTCCACGCCGCTACCGCCACCATGCCGCTACCGCCACCATGCCGCATTTCGCCCCGAATCCATCGTCAATCGCGGTAAAAAACCACTTGGCAGCCAAGCTAGCTTTGTGATTAATTTTAGTCAAATTCTTTTGTGCCCTGAAAACCGCGAATTGCATGCCAAAGGAGTACGCCATGAGAGTGTCCGACGACCGTTACACCCGGGATCGAGAACGGCTGGATCTCGCTCTGCGCCTGATCCGTCACGAGGCCCGCACCTTCACCATCCGTCAATGGACCGGGCTGAGCGACGATCGCATCAGAAAGCTCTATCGCAGCTACGTGCTCGCGAGCGAGTCGAACTCGGTGTTGCGCCATCGAGGCAAATCCCCGCGGCAGAGCGCGTTCTTCTTCAGGAATCCGGAGCTTTCCTTCCAGGCATCGCAGCTCGCGAGCCTGTTCATCGCGTATGGCTTGCTGTGCGCCACCACTCTGGGGCTCGAATCGCGGTATCGGGTCGGCTCGCTCGACTCAGGGGCGCTGCTCTGCCAGGCGTACGAGGCTTACACGGAACTGCATGCCCCGGTGCGCATCTCCTTCGAGCATGCCTGGTTCCTGCTCATGGCGCTCGCCCGGCGCGAGGAGATCGGCGCGGCCCGATGCGCGGTGTGCGGCGGAGTGCGTCTCAAAGACCTGTTGGCCAAGCGACGATCCGCGTGCGCGAATTGCGAGCCGCCAGGAGCCCCGCTGCCGGCGGCCGCCGAGGCCGCGCCCTGTTAGAATTCTCGGATGCAGACGAGAAACGTGTTTGCCGGACCGTATCTCGAGCGGGTCTCGCATTTGCGCACCGACCCCGCTTGGTTCGACGATGCGCTGTCGGACGCCCGCAGCCGGGTCGTGCCCCTATGGGACTCGCGCAGCCTCATCGCCGACGGGCCCGCCGCCGTGCTTCTGGAGCTCTCCGAGATCCCGGCGGAGCGCCGCAACAGCGAGAGTCTCATTTTGCTCGGCAGGTTTGGCGGCGCGCCGATGTTTGCGTATGAAATCGAGGGCGCGGAGAGCGCCGCGGTGCCCGAGGGCGCGCGATTCGAGGACCTGCGCACCGTGGCCGCTCTGATGCCGGCGGATCAGGCGGGACTGCTCGGATACGCCCGGGCGATGATCCATTGGCGGCGCATGCACCGCCACTGCGGGCGGTGCGGCGCAGGCACGGTGCCGGGACGAGCCGGCCACGTGCTCGTGTGCACCAACCCCACCTGCCGCCACGAACAGTTCCCGCGCATCGATCCGGCGATCATCGTGCTGGTGAGCGATGGGCCGCGCGTCCTTCTGGGACGGCAGGCGGCGTGGCCGCCGGGCCGGTATTCGACCATCGCGGGCTTCGTCGAGCCGGGAGAATCCCTGGAGGACGCCGTGGTGCGCGAGGTCGCCGAAGAGACCGGCGTGCGGGTGGATCAAGTGCGATATCACTCGTCTCAACCGTGGCCGTTCCCGAGCTCGCTGATGCTGGGATTCACGGCGCAGGCGATGACCCATGAAGTGCATCTCGAGGATCAGGAGCTGGAGGATGCGCGCTGGTTCACGCGCGCCGACATCGAGAGCGGCACGCCGAAGCTGCCGCCACCGCTCTCGATCTCGTTTCGCTTGATCGAACATTGGTTCGACGCGGTCTCGGATCGGCCGCTCAAGGCCTTGTTGACGCCGGCGCCCTGGCCGGGGCAGCGCTGAGGATCAGCTCCGCTGCCAGTGACCTCGTCGCAGGCGCCAACCGTCGCCCTGCCGCACCCATTCGGTCGCCACCCAGTGGTGGCCGGGCCGCGGCGCCACCCAATGTCCGGGCACCCACTGGTGCCGTCCGCCCACCCAGTCCCAGTAACCCCCCACCCACAGATAGCCCGCTTGCGGGGGAGTGCTGATCACCTCGACCTGGGGCGCCGGCGGGGCGACCAGCACCAAGCCGTCCGCATAATGACGCTGATCGGGCGCAACGACGCAGGCCGGCAGCGAGGCCGTGGACAATGCGGCGGCGAGGGACAACAAGAGCCGCTTCATGGCCCATCTATCCCCGAGGCTTGGATCGATCTTCGCTGCGGCGGTTGAGCTCGAGGGTAAGCATGGCGCCGGCATCCGCGACGTTCGACTTCGCGCGGTACATCAGCCGATCCGCCCGCCCCAACAGCTCGGCAGCGCTCCGACCATCGTCGGGATACAGCGAGACGCCGACGGCGGCGGTCACTCGAAGCTCTTCGCCCGACAGCTGGCAGGGTAGCGCGACCAAGCGGCCGATCGCCGCCGCCACATCCTCCGCCGCGCGTCGGCTCGGCACGCGGGGCAGGATCACGATGAACTCATCGCCGCCATATCGGCAGACGACGTTACCCGTGCGCGCCCGCGTCGCGATGCGACCCGCGACCGTCATCAACAGCTCATCGCCCAACGTATGCCCGAAGCGATCGTTGATGCGCTTGAAGCCGTCGAGGTCGATGAACAGGACGGCGAATCGGTGCTGATGCGCGGCCGCCTGCAGAATGGTCTGGTCGAGAAGCTCGGTCATCCGTCTTCGGTTGTAAAGACCGGTGAGGCCGTCCCGGTCAGCCAGCTTCAGCGCATGCGCTTCGCGCTCCTTGAGCAGGTCGATTTCGCGAAGCAACCGGGCGTTGATCGACCTCAAGGTCTCGAGTTGCGCTTTGGTCGAGGTCCGGCTGCGCGGTTCCGGTGACTGTTCCAGTGGCCCTTCGGACAGAGAGGCAGGCGCGTCCGCAGCATTGCATCGCAGCAGCGAGGCGATCAGCGGGCCCGCCGCATCGTCCAGGAGGTCGATGCCGGAGAGCCGCTCGATCCAATCGATGGTGGGCTTGCCGCTCGACGCCGAGCCGCGCTCACCGCGTTCCCTAGTTACCATAATGTTGTGCGCCCCAAGCCTGCGGTCCGACCGCGCGTTGCCCACTATGTAAGATTACGCCTCCTGCGCGAAGTTGCGACCTGTCTCCCATTAAATTCAGTCAATCCGGCGGAGCGATCGGATGCGGGTCAACCGTGCGGCGCGGCCCTCGTTGTCCGCTCATCATGCTGCAACCGGAAATCGCCGTTTTGCGATTCGGCTTGGGCGCCCGGCCGGGAGACCTTGCCGCGGCGGCTTCCGATCCCCGCGCCTGGTTGCGTGCGCAGACGCGCGGTCCCGCAGAGCGCGCCGGCGTGACCGCGCTCGCTCCGTCGAACGAGATTTTCGAGGCGGTGCTGGCCGCGCGCGCGGAACGCCGCGAGGAGCGGCTCGAGGCCGCCACTCCGGAACAAGCGAAGGCTGCGGGGGCGATCCTGCGCGAGGCATACCAGCCCCACTATCGCGCTCAGGTACTGGCCCGCGCGGAAAGCGCCGCCGTCACGACGCGGCCCTTCGGCGAGCGCCTGGTCCACTTTTGGGCCAATCATTTCGCGGTCTCGGCGGACAAGGGCGCGATCCATGGGCTCGCGGGGACGCTCGAGAACGAAGCGATCCGGCCGCACGTGAACGGGCGATTCGTGCAACTCCTCACGGCCGTCGAGCAACATCCCGCGATGATCGCCTTTCTCGACAATCAATACTCCGTGGGCGCGGATTCGCCGGCGGCACGACGCGCCGCCGCGCGTCCCGACGCTTCAGCCGGTCGGCAGAGGCGGCGCTTCGGCATCAATGAGAACCTCGCCAGGGAAATTCTCGAGCTTCACACCCTCGGTGTCGGTGGCGGATACCGGCAGGAAGACGTGACGAGCTTCGCGCAGATACTGACGGGCTGGTCGATCGGGGGAGGCCGAGGGCGGCTCGCGGGCGGCGATCCCGGGAGATTTTATTTTCGCGGGGAACTGCACGAGCCCGGTGCGAAAACGCTTCTCGGCAAGCGCTGTGCGGAGCAAGGTCAGGCCGAAGGCGAGGCGGTGCTGGCCGATCTCGCCGCCCATCCGTCCACGGCCCGGTTCCTGGCGACCAAGTTGGTGAGGCATTTCGTTGCCGACGATCCGCCGCCCAAGGCCGTGGAACGCGTCGCGCGCGCGTATCTGAAATCCGGCGGCGATCTGCCGCAGGTGTACGCGGCGCTGATCGAATCGCCCGAAGCCTGGGAGCCCCAGCCGCGCAAATTCAAGACACCGGAGGACTTCGTGTTCTCGACGCTGCGGGCGCTCGAGCTGACCCCGAGCGCACCGCAGGAGGTCATTCACGCCTTCGACCTGATGGGGCAGCGCCAGTACACCCCCGGGTCGCCCGCCGGTTGGGCCGATACGGCGGCGAGCTGGGATGGCTCGGACGCGCTGATGCATCGAGTGCTCTGGGCGTCGCAGACGGCCGGCCGCTATCCGGGAGGAACCAGTCCGGCGGAAGTCGCCGGCGCGGCACTCGGGGCCCTGTTGCGTCCGGAGACCAGCACGGCGATGCAGCGCGCGACTTCAGGCGCCCAGGCCCTGGCGCTCTTATTGATGAGCCCGGAGTTTCAACGCAGATGAGCACGCAGACGTCCCGGCTTTCACGCCGTCGCTTCATTCAGGCCACTGGCGCGCTCACCGCGGGCGCCGTGCTGCCGTCCGTTCTATTCGCGCGGAACGGGGGCGAGGAGCGGCTCGTGGTCGTGATCCTGCGCGGCGCGCTCGACGGCCTCGCCGCGGCGCCGCCGCACGGAGACCCGGACTACGCGCGGCTGCATCGGGAGCTCGCGATCGCACCTCCCGGGTCCGCGGATGGCGCACTCGGCCTCGACGCAACGTTCGGCCTGCATCCCGAATTGCAGTTCCTGCACGAACGCTACGCCGCGGACGAGCTGATCGTCTTCCATGCCGCCGCATCACCGTACCGTGACCGCTCCCACTTCGACGGGCAAAACGTGCTCGAGAACGGCTACGGGCAGCCGCTGGGCAGCGCGGACGGATGGCTCAACCGCGCCATCGGCGCACTGCGCACGTCGCCATCCTCGGCCGGGGTTGCGGCGCCGGAACGGGCGGTCGCGATCGCCCAGAACGTGCCCTTGATCCTGCGCGGCGGCGCGCCGGTCCTGTCGAAATCGCCGATGGCCGCGCCGGACGTGGACGAGGAATTGCTCGCCCGTCTCCAGGATCTTTATTCGAAGGACGACTGGCTTTCTGCGCGGCTCAGCGAGGCGCTTCAATCGGAGCACCTCGGCGACGCGCCGAGCGATGCGCAGGCGACTGCGCCGATGATGAGTTCGGCCAAGGCCGTCGATCGCACCACGGCCGCCGCGCGGATGGCAGCCGCCGTCATGAGGATCGAGGGTGGCCCAGAGGTGGCCGTGCTCGAGGCCACGGGCTGGGATACTCACGCCAATCAGGGCGGCGCGAAGGGTGCGCTGGCTCAGCGCCTACGCGGCCTGGATGCGGCGCTTCGGGCTCTCGGGAGCGATCTCGGTCCCCTTTGGAGCCGTACGGCCGTGCTGGTGGTCACCGAATTCGGGCGCACGGCGGCGATGAACGGCGCCCGCGGCACGGATCACGGCACCGCCGGTTGCGCCTTCCTGGCCGGCGGCGCCGTCCGCGGCGGACGGGTCATCGCGGATTGGCCGGGCCTCAGCCCCGCATCGCTCCTCGATGACCGGGATCTTCGGCCGACCTTGGATCTGCGCAGCGTGTTCAAAGCCGTGCTCGGCGAGCACTTGCGCATTGACGCCAAGACACTCGCCACCCGCGTGTTCCCCGACAGCACCCAAGCGCGGGCCCTCGAAGGGCTGATCCGCGCTTAGGTTCCTCGGAGACTGTCCTACCCTGCGAACGGATCCGTGGTCGCGGACGACGCCTCGGGAGCCAACGGCGCATGCCCGAGATCCGTGCTCGGCGTCACCTCAGCCGCGGGTGCAGGCGCCGGCACGACCGGAGCGACCGGCTTCGGTCGGGCGATCGAGCTGGAGACGGGCTTCGGAGCCGCCTTCACCGGTGCCGCCTTTCGGGGCGAGGCCTTTTTCGACGCGGCTTTTTTCGGCGCAGCCTTCTTCGGTGCAGCCTTCGCCACGGCTTTTTTCGACGCCGCTGTCTTCTTGGCAACCTTCGCCTTGCTCGCCTTCTGAGCCGGGCGCGCTTTCTTCTTCGCTACGCTTTTCTTAACGACCGCACGCTTGGCCTTCGCTTGCGGACGCTTCTTCCCTTTAGCCTTCTTCTTTGCCATGGTCAGTCTTCTCCTCGGGGTCAATCCGGTCATCGTGAGAGTAGCCCCGAAAAAGTCCGCTGTCATCTGCGCGCGGTGCTGGAGTCGAGGATGGGGATTGCGTACGCTGCCCTCGTGATGCCCAACGACCCGATCCGTCCTTTGAACGATGTCTGGCTGAGGCCGAGACGAGTGTTCCGGGAACTCGCCGCGGAGCCCGTCGGACGGTGGGACCTGTTGCTGGGAGCGGCGCAGGGCATCGGCAATTTCCTCGTCTTGTTGCGCCTCCAGAATGCCGGAGCGAGCTACGGCTTGGTCCAGATATTCGGCGCGGCTGCGATCGGCGGATCCGTTCTGGGAATCGTGGGGCTGTATGTCATGGGCACCATCTACGCGCGTCTCGGGGGCGGGGAACGCCAATCCGAGCCTCAAGCGGCAAACGATCCACGTCCTCGCCTACGGCGCCGTGCCGATGGCGGTATCGCTCGGCATCTGGGTGCTGACGGCGCTCATCGCCGCAGACGCCACCTTCCTGTCCACGCCCCGCCCCGAGGACGAGGGCTTCATCACCATCCTGTTGAGCGTGCAGTTCATCAGTTCCGTGCTGCTGATGATCTGGAGCGTGGTGCTTCAGGTGATGGGGTTCAGCGAAATCCTCAAGGTCACGACGGGAAAGGCCTTCGGCATCTGGATGCTCGGACAGCTGGTGGGATTTCTCGCAGCCCTGTTCCTCGCCGTGATGGTAACGACGCTCATTCCGGCGCCCTGACCGCCGCGTGTCATCCGGCGGCGGTCGCGGGGGACTTCGTCGCAGGTTCTTGAGCAGGTTCCCGAACGGGCTCCCGCGCGGCTTCCCGAGCGGCTTCGGCAGGCTCGTTCCCCATGCGCTCGATCACGGCTCGGGCGACGGCCGCCGCGGACGATCGCCGCGGGCGGGCGCGCGCCGGCTTGACGGCGGGCGTGGCCTTCTTCGCCGCGGGTGTCGCCTTCGCCGCGGGCGGTTTGGCCGCAGGCACCGATTTGAGCGCACCCTTCTTGTCGAGCGAGCGCTTCCTGGCTTTCGGCTTGGACGCCGCGGCGGGCTTGGCCACGGCCTTGGCCACGGCCTTGGCGGCGGGCTTGGCGGCGGGCTTGGCGGCGGACGCCACGTCGCGGGTCGCGGGCTGGGCGGCCTTCGTGGAGGCGGCTTTCTTGCGCGCCGCCTCCGCGGCTTGGGCGCTTTGGGCGGCCTCAGCTTTCTTGCGCGCCTGCTTCGCGGCCTTCTTGGCGAGCTTCGCGAGCTTGCGCGCTTTCTTGAGTTGCGCCTTGGCCGAGCGCACCCGTTCTCTCGCCTCGTCGGCGCGTTCCACTGCCTTTCGGGCTTCGGTGCTCAGCCGCGTCACGGAAGAAATTTTTGCCACGGTTCGCTCCGGTTCTGCTCCAGGGCCATCGAGCTTAATCGCGGCCGCGCGGCCTGTCACGGCGACTGATCGGGCAGGATGCGAAACAGGAACTCGCGGATGTCCGCCACCTCGGGCTGGCAGACCGAATGCGCCATGCGGTACTGGTGCCATTCCACGCCGAAACCGAGCGCCTTCAACTGCTCACGGGAGGCCAGCCCCAGGCCGATGGGCAGCACGCCGTCATCGAGACCGTGCGCCATGAAGATGGGCACCCCGGCGTTGGCGGACGCGCGTTCCGTGGCCAGGGCGCCGGCCAGCGGCAGGTAGCTCGAAAGCGCGAGGATGCCCGCCAACCGGTCGGGGTAGCGCAGACCCGTGTACAGCGACACCGCCCCGCCCTGCGAGAATCCGGCGAGCACGATGCGGCCGGCGGGGATCCCGCGCTCGATCTGCTTGCGGATCAGGTCGGCGACCCGGGCGTCGGTGTCGCGAAAGCCGGCGAGGTCCTCGGCCGCGAGCCGGTCGAAACCCAGAATGTCATACCAAGCGCGCATGCTCATGCCGCCGTTGATGGTCACCGGCCTCACCGGCGCGTTGGGAAATATGAAGCGCCAGGCGCGCTCGCGGCGGGGCACGATTTCCGGGACCAGCGGCTCGAAATCATGGCAGTCGGCTCCGAGGCCGTGCAGCCAGACGATGGCGGCGTTCGGGTTGGGTGCGGTCTCGATTTCGATGGTTTGCAGCATAAGCCGCTAGCCTACAAGAACCGGCCTGCAAAAATCCTGCACCGCGTGGTTGACTGGAGCTGGATTTTTATGCAGAATCCGCGCAACTTTATGCAACCCCTCCGGCCCATGCTCCCATGTTGAGAGGCGACACCGACACATCCAGCGCGCCCGCGCGGCGCATGGCGCTCGCGAAAATCATTCGCGAACAGGCCGTGGGACGCCAGGCGGAGCTCGTCGCCATGCTGCGCAAGTACGGTCACGCGGCCACCCAATCGAGCGTCAGCCGCGATCTGCGCGAGCTCGGCGTCGCGAAGCAGGGCGACCGCTACGTGCTGCCCGAATCGGCGAGCGCGGTGAAAAACGATTTCTCGACGCTCAAGCAGTTCGTGCGCGCGGTGCGCCGCGCGGCACCAACCTCACGGTGCTGCGCACCACGATCGGCGCCGCGCAGAGCGTGGCGGTGGCGATCGACAAGGCCGACTGGCCCGAGGTGGTCGGCACCATCTCGGGCGACGACACGATCTTCATCGCCACCGCCGAGCGCGCGCGCAGCAGCACGAGCTGATCGAGCGCCTGCAACGCGCTCTTTCCGGACTTTAAGATCCGATGCAGCCGACATCCGCACCACGGGCGCCGCGCCCATCGTGCTGGCCTATTCCGGCGGACTCGACACCTCGTTCCTCGTGCCGTGGCTGAAGGAGCACCTACCAGCGCCCGGTCATCACGGTCACGGTCGACACGGGCGGCATCGATGCCGCAGGCGGCCGCGACGCTCGCGGACGCGCTCCGCGCGCTCGGCGCCATCGAGCACCGCCAGCGTCGATGCGCGCGCCGCCTACTTCGAGCAGGTGCTGCGCTTCCTGATCATGGGCAACGTGCGCCGCGGCCAGCTCTACCCGCTGTGCGTCGGGGCCGAGCGCGTCATGCAGGCGCAGACCATCGCGCGGATGGCGCGCGTCGCTCGGCTCCGATGTGTGGCGCACGGCTGCACCGCGGCCGGCAACGATCAGGTGCGCTTCGAGGTGGCGCTGCGCACGCTCGCGCCGGATCTGAAGGTGCTGGCGCCGGTGCGCGACCGGGCGTTCAAGCGGCCGAGGAGCTCGAGTACCTGAAGCAGCGTCGGCCTGCCGGTGCCGCCCTACGGGGCGGCCTACTCGGTCAACCGCGGGCTGTGGGGCGTGACCATCGGCGGCAAGGAGACCCTGACCTCGGCGGGCAGCATTCCCGAGAGCGCCTGGGTGCTGTCCGCGGAGCGCCTTCATCGAATCCCCGCGCGCCCGAGCGGCACACCGTGCGGCTTCGACCGCCGGGCATGCCCGGTCGAGCCTCGACGGGCGCGGCCGTCCGCCGGTCGAGCTCATCGAGCGGCTCGAGGCGCTGGCGGCCCCTTCGGCATCGGCCGCGGCATTCATCTCGGCGACACCATCATCGGCACCAAGGGGCGCGTCGCTTTCGAGGCGCCTGCGGCCGAGATCCTGCTCACCGCGCATCGGGAGCTCGAGAAGCTGGTGCTCACCGCGCGGCAGCAGCGCATCAAGGAATCGCGTGGCGCAGCCGTACGGCGACCTGGTGCACGAGGGGCAGCTATCTCGATCCGGTGTGCCGCGACATCGAGGCACTGCTGCTGTCCTCGCAAGCGCGCGTCAGCGGCGAAGTGCACGTGCTGCTGCGCTCCGGGTTCGGTGTTCATCGAGGGCGTCGACTCGCCGTTCTCGCTCATGGCCGCCTCGAAGGGCGTGTATGGCGAGGCCGCGGGCGAGTGGACGCGCGGCCGATGCGCTCGGCTTCTCGAAGATGCTGGCGCTGCCGGGAATTTTCCATCAGCGCGCCGGGGCGGGCGCGAACGGGGCGGACCTCGTGAGCGCCATGCGCACGCATCGTGGTCGACAAGATCGCCTCGGTCACGCAGGCGCTGCGGTCTCGTCGCACGAGATCCGGATCGCGGCCGACATTCCCTGCCGAGGAGGGCGTGGTGGTCGTGGTCGAGGTGCTCAACAACAAATCGACCTACAACACGCTGGAGCTCACCAGCGGCCGCATGGCGAAGGTCGCGCAAGCGGCGACATCGTGGTCGGCGCCCTCGGCCACCGCAAGGCGCTGTTCGGCTATTCGGGCCACATTCCCGAGGCGCTCGCAGCCGGGCGATGTGATCCAGATGCTCAACATCGGCGGCGTGCTCGGCATCTGCGACTCCGCGACGCCGGACAAGGGCAAGCCGTTCGACTGCAAGCGTGCTCGGCGTGGTGCTCACCTTCCCGTATCTCGGCGAGCGCATCGGCGTGACGGCGCGAATCGGCTACAAACGGCTCGACTACGATGCGCCGCTCGACGTGCGCGGCGTGCCCGTGGTGGCGCTGGCGGGCACCTGCATGGAGGCGGGCAAGACTGCGGCCGCCTCGCGCCATCATCGCGCGCATGCGGCACCGCGGACTCACCGTCGATGCCTTCAAGGCCACCGGGCGTCTCGCTGCGGCGCGACATCCTCGCGTTCGAGGACGCCGGCGCGCGGCGCACGATGATCTTCACCGATCTCGGCATCGTCACCACCACCGAGCGCAGCGGTCCGGCGCTCACCCGCACCATGCTCACCGAGCTGGCCGCCGGCAAGCCCGACGTGATCGTGTTCGAGCTCGGCGACGGCCTGCTCGGCACCTACGGCGTCGATGCGATCCTCGAGCGCCCGGACATCACGCGACGCGCTCACCGGCCGTGGTGCTGTCCGCGAACGATCCGGTGGCCGCCTGGGGCGGCGTGAAGCTGCTGCGCGAGCGCTTCTCGATCGAGCCCGCCGTGGTCACCGGGCCCGCGACCGACAACGAGGTGGGCGTCGAGATCATCCGCGAGCAGCTGGGCGTCGCAGGCCTTCAACGCGATCAGCGATCGCCGCGGAGCTCGGCGATCACGTCATCGAGGCGCTCGGTCGTGCAGAACGTCGGCGAGGCCGAAGCGGCCGGCACATGATCGAGCGGACTGCAGACACCCTGCCGGCATTCGTGCTCGGCGGCACCGGCTACGTGGCCGGCGAGCTGCTGCGGCTGATCGCCGGGCATCCGCGCCTTCGCGCTGGCGGCCATCATGTCCGACAGCCAGCCGGGCGCGCTCGGTCGCGCGCCGCGTTCCCGCCATCTGGCGAGCGCGTATCCCGAGCGCTCGACTTCTCGGGCGCCGATGAGATCGAGCGGCTCTCGCGCGCAAGCCGCGGTCAGCGCGCTGTTCTCGGCCGCGCCGCACGGCGCCGCCGCCGCGCTCATCGACCGGCTGCTCGGCGCGGCCGAGGCCGCGCGGACGTGCACACGCACGTGGTCGACATCTCGGCGGACTTCCGCTACGCGAGCGGCCGAGGACTACGCAGGCGGTCTACGAGCACGCGCATGGCGCGCCCGCGCGCCTTCGCGGAGTTCACCTGCGCGGTGCCGGAGCATCTGAGCGACCTGCACCGACGCCGCACGTGGCCATCCCGGGCTGCTTCGCCACCGCGTCGCTGCTCGCCGCGTGCCGCTGCTGGCGCTCGAGCTCACCGAACCGCGAGCTGTTCATCGCCGGGGTCACCGGCAGCACCGGCTCGGGACGCAAGCCCGTCGACGGCACGCACCATCCGCTGCGGCACGGCGACCTCTACAGCTACGAGCGCGCTCGCGCACCGCCACTGCGCCGAGATCACCGCCTGCGCGCGCGCAGGCATCGGGGGTCGCAGGCCGAGATCGCCTTCGTGCCGCATTCGGGACCGTTCGCGCGCGGCATCCATGTCACCGTGCAGGCGCGGCTGCGCGCGCCGCGCTCGACGCGCCGGGCGTGCTCGGCGGCGCTGCGCGAGTTCTACCGCGGCTGCCGCTTCGTGCGCGTCACCGAGCACGGCGCCGCGCGTCAAGGACGTGGCCGCGAGCAACTACGCGCAGCTCTCCGCCGTCAGCCGACGGCCGCACCGTCGCGGTGATGTGCGCGCTCGACAATCTTGAACAAGGGTGCCGCCGGCGGCGCGCGTGCAATGGATGAACCGCATCTTCGGCTTCGCCGAGACCGCGGGGCTCACCGCACCGGCCCCGGGCTGGACCTGAGCGCGATGGAAGCCGATGCCACGCCGTCCGATCCGTCGGCAGCCGCAAGAGTTTCTGCGCCGGTGTTCGCGCAATACCCGCATCGAGGTCGCGCATCGGTGAGGGCGTGTGGCTGCACACGCGCGACGGCCGCAGGGTGCTCGATCTCTACGGCGGCCATGCGGTGGCCGCGCTGGGCTACGGGCATCCCGCGCTGGACGGCCGCGCTCGACCGGCAGGCGCGGCAGCTGGCGTTCCAGAGCAACGCGGTGCCATGGCGATTCGCGAGCGCGCGGCCGCGCGCGCCTGGTGCGCTTCGCAGGGCTCGGCCTCGACAGCGTGTTCTTCGTCAACAGCGGCGCCGAGGCCAACGAGAACGCGCTCAAGCTGGCGCTTCACGATGACGCGGGCGCGCGCACGTCGGCGGCGATCGAGCAGTGGCTTCCACGGCCGCACCGCCGCGGCGGGCGCGGTGACCTGGGGCGCGCAGGCGAAGTGGTACGGCTTTCCGCGCACGCCCCTTCGACGTGAGCTTCATCGCCGCGGCGCGACAGCGAAGCCGCGGCAGCGCGCCATCGATGCGCGACACGGCCGCGGTGATCGTCGAGCCGGTGCAGGGCGCTCGGCGGCGCCTTCGATCTCGGCGCGCCGCTTCCTGCAGGCGCTGCGCGCGCGCTGCGACGAGGTCGGGGCGCTGCTGATATTCGACGAGGTGCAGTGCGGCATGGGGCGCACCGGCGAGCCGTTCGCGGCCAACTACTACGGCGTGCACGCCCGGACATGCTCACCACCGCCAAGGCGCTCGGCAACGGCTTCCCGTGCGCGGCGCTGCTGCTGTCGCGGCGCATCGCGAGCGCGCGCTCAAGACCCGAGACACTCGGCACCACCTTCGGCGGCGGCCCGATGGCCTGCGCGGCGATCGAGGCGGTGATCGACGCGATCGAGTCGGAGCGGCTGCTCGAGCGCGTGCGGCAGGTGTCGCGCGTACATCCGCGCGCAGCTGCCTGGTCGGCCCGGTCACCGGCTTTCAGGGCGCGGGACTGCTGGTCGGGCTGCAGCACCATCGCGTCCGGCGAAGGAGATCCAATCGGCGCTGCTCGAGAGCGGCATCCTCGCCGGCACCAGCGGCCGATCCGCACGTGCTGCGGCTGCTGCCGCCCTACATCCTCGAAGAGGAGCACGTCGACCTGCTGCGCGACGCGCTGCCGGCCATTTCCGCATGAGGCCCGTGTCGCCATGAAACGCTTCCTGGATCTCGGCGACTTCCACGCGCGAGGAGATGCTGTCGCTGCTCGAGCTCGCGCGCCGCCTGGAAGCGACAGGCCGCGAGCCGCGCGCGCTCGCGGGCAAGGTGCTCGGGCTTCTGTTCTTGAATCCGTCGCTGCGCACGCTGGCCTCCTTCCAGGCGGCCATGGCGCGCCTCGGCGGCACCTCGCTTCGTGATCACGCCCGGCCAGGGCACCTGGCAGCTCGAGACGCGGCGCATGTCGTGATGGACGGCGCAGCGGCCGAGCACGTGCGCGAAGGCATCCCGGTGCTCGCCTCCTACTGCGATGCGCTCGGCATCCGCGCGTTCGCCGAAGGCAAGAACCTGCAGAGCGATCTGGCCGAGAGCACTGTTCACGCCATGGCGAGCCTCTGCGACAAGCCGCTGATCAACCTCGAGTCCGCCGTCAACCATCCCTGCCAGGCGCTCGCCGACTGGAAGACCCTGGATGAGCTCGGCGTGCCGCGCGGCGGGCGAAGTTCGTGCTGAGCTGGGCCTACCATCCGCGCGCGCTGCCGCTGGCGGTGCCGGCCGCCGCCGTGCACATGGCGGCGATGCGCGGCATGGAGGTGGTCGTGCTGCGGCCCGAGGGCTTCGCGCTGCCCGAGGCCATCATGGACAAGGCGCGGCGCGCCGCCGCAGCGCGCCGGCGGCTCGGTGCGCGAGACCGCGTCGCGCGCGAGGCGCTCGAGGGCGCGCACGTGGTGTATGCCAAGGAATGGGGCAGCCACCGCGCGCTACGGCGACGCCGCCGCGGATGCGCGGCTGCGCGCCGGGCTCAAGGACTGGTGCGTGCGCCGACGCCTGGTTCGCCGCGCGCCGCGCCGGGTGCCGTCTGATGCACTGCCTGCCCGTGCGGCGCAACGTCGCGATCGCCGACGAGGTGCTCGATGGCCGCGCGCAGCGTCGTGCGGCGTCGAGGCCTACAACCGCCTGCCGGCGCAGATGGCCGTGCTGCTACCGCAGCTGCTCCGAGAGACCACCGAGTTCACGGACGCCACATGATCGATGCATCAGCAGCCGACCGACCCTCCATCGCCATGCGCGCGCTGCGCAGCGCCGCCCCCTACATCCGCATGTACAAGGGCAAGATCTTCGTCATCAAGGCCGGCGGCGGCGTGTTCGACGACGCCGCCTCGACGCGCGCGCTGGTCGAGCAGATCGCGATCCTGCACTACTTCGGCGTGCGCGTCGGTGCTGGTGCACGGCGGCGGGCCGCAGCTCGACCGAGCTGCAGGCGCCCTCGGCGTGCCGAACCCGCATGGTCAAGGGGCGGCGCATCACCGACCAGAAGTCGATCGACGTCACCTCGATGGTGCTCAACGGGCTCATCAACACCCGCATCCTCGCGATCTGCCGCGCACTCGACATCGAGGCCGTCGGGCTATCGCGGCGTCGATGCCGGCCTCGTGCGCGCCCACAAGCGAGGCCCCGTGCCGGTCTCGCACAGGGTCGAGCGAGTCCATCGATTACGGCTTCGTCGGCGACATCGATTCGGTCAATGTCACCGTCATCGAGAAGCTGCTCGACATCGGGCTGATGCCGGTCGTGAGCCCGCTGTCGGCGGATGCGAACGGCACGCTTGCTCAACATCAATGCCGACACGGTGGCGGCCGCGATCGGCGGCGCGCTGTGCGCGGAGAAGCTGGTGCTGTGCACCGGCGCGCCGGGCATTCTGGAGCGACTCCGCCGACTTAAGCTCGATCATCTCCTACACCGACCTCGCGGGCCTGGAGCGCCTGCGCGCGCGCGGCAGCCTCACGCGACGGCATGCTGCCCAAAGCGCAGGCGATCGAGAACGCGATCCGCGGCGGCGTGCGCCGCGTGCACGTGATCTCGTACAACTCCACCGACAGTCTCCTGGCGGAAGTGTTCACCAACGAGGGCACCGGCACGTTGGTCGTCGCCGACCTGAACGCGCTCTCCCCGGCCGAACAGCACGGCGGCTTCATGACCCGCCTGTGGGACAAGGGCGCGCCGCTCGATGAGCGCGTGCTCGCCTACACCGCGGGCGAGGACTACCTGCTCGATGATCGCCTGGTGCCCTACGACATCGCCGCCTCCTCGGCGCACGCGGACATGCTCGCCCGGCAGGGACTTTTGTCGGCGGCGGATCTCGGGCGATCCGCGACGCACTCGCCGCCATCGGCGAGGAGCACGCGCAGGGCCAATGGCGCATCACGCTCGACGAGGAGGATTGCCAGACGGCGATCGAGAGCCGCCTGACCGAACGGATCGGCGCCGCCGGCGGCCGAATGCACCCCGGCCGCTCGCGCAACGATCAGGTGCTCGCGGCGCTGCGGCTGTATCTGCAGGATGCGGCGCGATCGCTGCACGACGGTGCGGTGGCCGTCGCCGAGGCGCTGGACGCTTTGGCGGTGCGCGACGGCGCCATCGAGCTGCCCGGCTACACCCACATGCAGCAGGCCATGCCGAGCACGGTGGCGCTGTGGGCACTCGGATTCGCCGCCGAAATACGCGACGACGCGGCGGGGATCTCGCAGGTGGAGCGCCGCTCCTCCAAGAACCCGCTCGGCTCCGCGGCCGGCTACGGCACCCCGAATCTCGACATCGACCGCGAGGCCACGCGGCACGGCCTCGGATTCCGCGTCACGCACGAGCCCGTCACCGCGGTGCAGCTGTCGCGCGGCAAGGCCGAGGCGCATCTGCTTTTCGAGATCACGCTCCTGACGCAGGACATCGGACGCCTCGCCGCCGACCTTCTGCTGTTCTACACCCAGGAGTTCGGCTTCGTCGCGCTGCCCGATGCATTCACCACCGGCTCATCGATCATGCCGCAGAAGCGCAATCCCGATGTGTTCGAGCTCATGCGCGGCCGCAGCGCGGTGGCTCAAGGAGCACTCAACGAGGTGCTCGGAATCACCCAGAAACTCTCCTCGGGTTACCACCGCGATCTGCAGCTGATCAAGCCACCGCTGTTTCGGGGCATCGATTCCTGCCGCCAGACGCTCGACATCCTGCCGAGCGCGCTCGAAGGCGTGCGTTTCCGGCGCGATCGCATCCGGTTGGATCCCGGGATTCACGCCGCCGCGGCCGCGAATGCGCTGGTGACGAAGGAGAACATCCCCTTCCGCGAGGCGTATCAACGCGTGGCGGCGAAGCTCAAGGACCCGCCATGAGGCAGCGACCGTGAGCATCTGGCGGAGCCTTTTGCCCCTCGAGACCCTGAATGCGGGGGGCGCCGGCACGCTGATGGGACCTCTGGGGATCGAATTCACCGAGATCGGCGAGGATTTCGTGCGGGGCACCATGCCGGTCGATGCCCGCACCCACCAGCCTTACGGGCTGCTGCACGGCGGAGCGTCGGTCGCCCTCGCCGAAACACTCGGCAGTATGGGCGCCAACATGTGCGTGGACAGCAGCCGCTTTCTTTGCGTCGGTCAGGAGATCAATGCAAATCACCTGAAGTCGGTGAGGTCGGGCCGCGTGACCGGTACGGCGCGACCCCTGCACGTGGGGACGCGCAGCCAGGTCTGGAGCATCGATATCGTCAATGATTCCGGCGCCCTTATCTGCGTTTCGCGACTCACGGTCGCCGTCATCCAACGGCCGGAGGCCGGACAGCCCTAGGTCCCTCCCCCGGGCAACACGGCGCGCTGGCATTTGCAACACCGAATGCGTATCGTGCGCGCCATGAAAACACTCACCCGCCGTGCCATTCGCAGCGCCTGCACGGGCGCCATCATGCTGTCGGTTGCCCCCTGGCTAGCCGCCCAATCGCCCACCTCCACACCGCCCGCTCCAGGCCCGGGCGCCGCAGGGCCGGCCGCCACGGCGCCAGCCGCGCCGGCGTCGATCTCCAGTGACCAGGCGAGCTATCTGTTCGGCCTGACTTTCGGGGAACAGCTGCACAGCATCGGCATCGGCAGCGATGTCACCTCGGAGGGCGTATCGCGCGGTTTCAAGGAGGGTCTCCAGGGCAAGAAGGCCACGCCCGCCGAGCGGCAGCAGATCCAGGAATACGTGCACAGCGTGATGCTGGCGGCGGCCGCGCACAACAAGACCGCCGCGCAGGAATTCCTGGCCACGAACGGCAAGAAGAACGGCGTGAAGACCACGGCCTCGGGACTCGAGTACAAGGTCGAAAAAGCGGGCGATCCCAAAGCTCCCGCGATCACCGCGGAGGATGAGGTCACCGTCAACTACCGCGGGAAGCTGCTTGACGGCAGCGAGTTCGACAGCTCCGAGTCGCACGGCAAGCCGTTGGACATACCCGTCGGCGGCGTCATCAAGGGTTGGCAGGAAGCGCTGGTGCTGATGAAGCCGGGCGCGAAATGGACCCTGTACATCCCGCCCGAACTCGCCTACGGGGCGAATCCCCGTCCCGGGATACCCGGCAATTCCTTGCTGGTATTCGACATCGAGGTGTTGAGCGTGAAGCCCAAGCAGGCCGCGCCGGTGCCGCAGAAGCCGGGGGCGGCGACACCCAAGCCGCAGTAATCGACTGCCGCTGTATCAGCGCGTGAGGTCCAGGGCGTTCGTCAGATCGCCCATGGGCGGCGCGCCGTGCTCGACCAGCGAACGATCGCGGCGCTCGATGCCGGGCAGGGTCTCCAGGCCGAACCGCCGGATCATCAGCCGCATGATGGAGCCCGTGTCGTACGGGGTGTGATCGACGCTCGCTTTCCTGGCGAACGGCGAAATGATCAACGCCGGTATGCGGGCGCCTGGGCCCAGTAGATCCCCGGTGGGCGGCGCGACGTGATCCCACGCTCCGCCGAACTCGTCGTAGGTGATGACGATCATCATGTTGTTCCACTGCGGGCCGGCCTGAAGCTTCGCCACCAGATCCGCAATGTGCGCATCTCCGTCGGCGATGGATGCATATCCCGGATGCTGATTGAGGTTGCCCTGCGGCTTGTAGAACGCCACGGAGGGCAATCGGCCGGCCGCGATGTCGGCGACCAGCTGATCGTAGTCCTTGAGGTGCGCGGCACGCTCGGCGCCATGCGTCGCCGGATCGAACTCCGCGTAGTAATTGAAGGGCTGATGATGCGGCTGGAAGTCGGGGCTGCCGGCCGGGGTCTCGGGCGCATAGATGACGCGGCGCTCCGTGGCGGCCGGCTGGCGCCCGTCGGCGAGCGCCGCCTGCCAAGCGCCGGAATACCACGCCCAGCTCACCCGTTTCTCGTTCAAGCGGTCGGCGATGGTGGGATCCGTCTGCGGCGGCAGGGTGGTGTGCTTGGCGGGATCCGCGTACAGCCCGGCGGTATCGCTCGACGCAGGGGGGTTGCCGCTCGGCTGATACGGCGGCTGCATGGTGTTCACCGCGCGGAACTTGCCGTCACCGAAGTAGTTTTCGGGCGCGATGTTGCCGCTCTTCGCGAACTTCGGCGGTCCATCGAGCGCGGAGGCAGGTGCGCCGGCGGCGAGCTTCAGGCGCGGCAGATAGTGACCCGTGGCATCCGTGTCCAGGATCGCGATCGAAGGCTTCGCGGGCGCGGTATCGGCGTTCGGATACTCGGGCGCGCAGGCGCAGATCAAGTACTGATGGTTCAAGAACGAGCCGCCGAACGCCCCCTGAAAAAAGTGATCCGCCAGCACGTACCGGCGGGCGAGCGTGAACAAGGCGGAACCGCTGTAGTCGTAATGCCCCATGGTCAGACCGCCGGAATCCGCCCAGGCGACATAGCCGTCGTTCTTGCCGCCGTCGATCTGCATCTGGTGCTCGAAGAACCGGTGCCACAGGTCGCGAGTCACCACCGACGTGGTGAGCGTCACGCCGGATTGAGCGGTGAAGGCATGCTCGATCGAGAACGGTGCGTTCGGCAGCCCGGCGCTTTCGGCCTGGGTCACCACCGGCGTGTAGCCGGTCGCGGTCACTCCGCCCCAGATCTGCGGCAAGGTCGGCAGCACGGTCCCATCGCGGTCGCGCTGCGGAAAATACGCGGGCAGCGGGCGTCCATCCGGGCCGACCACCTGGGCGAGGCCTTCCGCGCCCGGAAAGTTGCCGTATAGGTCGTCGAACGCGCGGTTCTCGGCGTAGATCACCACGATGGTCGAGACCTTTGCGCGCAACGCGCGCGAGATCGGATCCGCGGACGCTTTCGGCGCGGTGTCGACCGCCTGCGTGGCGCATGCGCAAAGGCTCGCCACGGCGAGCAACGCGAGGTTTTTTTTCGAGCGCTTGAGGTGCGGCATGCGCGATTATACCGCGCGCCGCGCGGCGCCTAAGTCGACGCCGGAACCGGGGAAGCGGCTAGAAGGTCCAGGTGGCGCTGACGGTGACGGCCGCCGGGTCGCCGAATTGCGAGCTGATGCGCTCGTACTCGGCACGGAAGGCGAAATCCTGCCACTTGAACTGCGCGCCTGCGCTGTACGCGAATTTCGTGTCGGTCTGATCGGTGCGATACACCGACGGTGCGCTGCAGGCGCTGTACGGCGGCGCGCAATATCCGGCCGGATAGGCGTACGTGGTGATATCGCTCTGCAGGCGGGCGACGCCGACTTTGCCGTACACATCGAGGAAGGGCATCGGCAGCGGGAGATATCCGACGCCGTACAGCACCGTGGCCTTGGGATGCGAGCTCGCGTTGGAATAGAAATAATTGCTGCCGTAGTAACCGTTATCGCCGTTGCCGCTGCCGAAATCGATGTATTCCACCTCGGCCCCGATGAAGGGAATCGGACGAATGCCGGCGAGCACCTTCCAGGTGGCATCGTGGTCATGGTAGCCGCCGTAATAGCCGTAGTCGTAATAGCTGCTGCTCCCGACATTCGACTGACCGACGCCGACACCGACGTACGCTCCGAGCGGATTGTCCGCGACGGCCTGCGTCGAGACGCCGGCGGCGCCGAGCGCGGCGGCGGCCAACAAGACGGCAGACAGTCGATTCATCGAATTCTCCAGTTTTGCTACTGCACCTTCGGACAGGCGACCGACGCCAGAAGTTCCGGTACCCCGTTAGGGGACAGACCTAGTGTACGGTCTCTGCGGGTATAATTGGCCCATGAAAGCGGCGCCCGTCTTGATCCTCATCGCTCTGGCCTGGTCGGCTGCGGGCTGCGGGCAGAAGGGCCCGCTGGTGCTTCCCGATGCCGAGCACCCCCGCAAGAAGCTGAAATTCCCGGCGGCGCCGAAATCGGCGGCGCCCGCCCAGCCCACAGCTCCCAAGCCGCCCGACGCCGCGCCGCAGAGCTGAGCTTCATGCCCGCCCGAAAGCTCCTGCTGGTGGACGGCTCGTCCTATCTATACCGCGCCTTCCATGCGCTTCCGCCGCTCTCGAACTCCAAGGGGGAGCCCACCGGCGCGGTCCTGGGCGTCATCAACATGCTGAACAAGTTGATGAAGGAAGAATCGCCGGATCGGGTCGCGGTCGTGTTCGACGCGCCGGGGAGGACGTTTCGCGACGAGCTGTTCGATCAGTACAAGGCGCATCGCGCGCCGATGCCGGACGACCTGCGCTCGCAATTGCCTCCCTTGCTCGAGGCGGTGGCGGCGCTCGGTCTGCCGCTGCTGCGGGTCGCCGGCGTCGAGGCGGACGATGTGATCGGCACGCTGGCGGTACAGGGTGCCGCCGCCGGGTTCGACGTGCTGATCTCCACCGGCGACAAGGATATGGCGCAGCTCGTGGATCCGCGCATATCGCTGGTCAACACCATGAGCAATACGCGACTCGACCGTGCGGGCGTGAAAGCGAAGTTCGACGTGTTCCCCGAACAGATCGTCGATTACCTCGCACTCGTCGGCGACAGCTCGGACAACATCCCCGGCATCACGGGCGTCGGGCCGAAGACCGCCGCCAAATGGCTCAACCAGCACCGAACCCTGGACGCCTTGATCGCGCGCGCGGCCGACATCCCGGGCAAAGTCGGAGAGAATCTGCGCGGCGAGCTGCCTGCGCTCGAATTGTCGCGAAAGCTCGCGACCATCGACGCGGCGGTGGCGCTCGCGGTGACTCCGGAGGATCTGGTCGCGGGAAACCCCGACCAGAAGCGGCTGCGCGAGCTGTACGGCCGGCTGGAGCTGCGGGCGCTCGCCAAGTCGCTGGACGCGCTCTCGCCGTCCGCCGATGCGGGGACCGCAACATCTGACACGGGGGGACCGCCCGCAGAGCCCACGGTCGGCGCCCCTTCCGCGCGTCATCAGGAGGCGGTGCTCTCGGAAGCCTCGTTGGACGCCTGGATCGCGAAGCTCAAGGCCGCACCCCTCGTCTGCATCGGAATCGAGACCAACAGCCCCGACTACATGCACGCGCGTCTCGTGGGATTGGCGTTCGCCGTCGCTCCGGGCGACGCGGCCTACATCCCGCTCGCCCATGACTACACCGGCGCGCCGACGCAGCTCGCGCTCGATCGGGTGCTCGGTGCGCTCAAGCCGCTGCTGGAGGATCCTCAGCTTGCCAAGGTCGGCCGGCGCCTCAAGTTCGATGCCCACATCCTGGCGAACCACGGCATCACGCTCCAAGGACAGCGTTACGATGCGATGCTCGAGTCGTACGTGCTCGACAGCGTCGCGACTCGCCATGACATGGAGTCGACCGCCGCGAAATACCTGGGCACCGCCATCACCCGATACGAGGACGTTGCCGGCAAGGGCGCCAAGCAGATCGCATTCGGCCAGGTGGACGTGCAGCGAGCGGCGGATTACGCGGGTGAAGAAGCCGAGGTGACGCTGAAGCTGCATCAGGCTCTTTGGCCGCAGCTCCAGGCCGCGCCCCGGCTCCTGAAACTGTACGACACCATCGAGCAGCCTCTATCGCCCGTTCTGTACCGGATGGAGCGGACCGGCGTGCTGGTCGATCGCGCCCTGCTTCGAGCACAGAGCTCGGAGCTCGCCGCGCGCATGGCGCAGTTGCAGATTGAGGCTCACGCCGCGGCCGGCGGCTCGTTCAACGTGGATTCGCCCAAGCAGCTGCAGGAGATTTTGTTCGGCAAGCTGGGACTTCCCGTGGTGCGCAAGACTCCGACGGGACAGCCATCCACGGCGGAAGATGTGCTCGAGGAACTGGCCCTGTCGTACGAGCTGCCGAAATTGATCCTCGAATACCGCGGCGTGTCCAAACTCAAATCCACTTATACCGACAAGCTGCCGGAACAGATCAACGAGCGCACCGGCCGCATTCATACGTGTTATCAACAAACGGTGGCGGCGACCGGCCGCTTGTCCTCCTCCGATCCCAATCTGCAGAACATTCCGATCCGCACCTCCGAGGGGCGCCGCATCCGCCAGGCGTTCATCGCCGCGGAAGGCTATTCGCTCGTCGCCGCGGATTATTCACAGATAGAGTTGCGCATCATGGCGCATCTCTCCAGCGATGCGAGTTTGCTCAAGGCGTTCGCCGAGGACCGGGACATTCACCAGGCGACCGCCGCGGAGGTCCTCGGACTGACCGCCGGCGAAGTGAGCGCCGATCAGCGGCGCTCGGCCAAAGCGGTGAATTTCGGATTGATCTACGGCATGTCGGCCTTCGGTCTCGCCCGCCAGCTCGGCATCTCGCGCGGCGATGCCCAGCGCTACGTGGACCTGTACTTCCAGCGCTATCCCGGCGTGAAGCGCTACATGGACGAGACCCGCGCTCAGGCGCGTGAGCTCGGATACGTCGAAACGGTGTTCGGCCGGCGCCTCTATCTCCCCGAGATCCGCTCGCGCGACGCGGCGCGGCGCCAGTACGCGGAACGCAGTGCGATCAACGCACCGATGCAAGGCACCGCGGCGGACATCATCAAGCGCGCGATGATCGAGGTGGACGCGTGGCTCGGAGCGTCTCGGACCCGTGCGCGGATCATCATGCAGGTGCACGACGAGCTCGTCCTGGAGGTGGCCGACGATTGCGTCGAGAGCACTGCAATGTGCCTTAGGGAACATATGATCGCGGCTGCCGAACTTGCGGTGCCGCTCAAGGTCGATGTAGGAGTAGGTCGCAACTGGGATGAGGCACACTGAGGCCTGTTGGGTGACGCGATGCGGCCGAATCAGGTTAACTATTTGTTAAAGTGTGTTAAGGATGGGCGAATTTTCAGCGGTTTTTTGGCTGTTTTTGCCATTTGAGCGGCGGAATGAGCACCGGCCGCGGCTCGCGAATTAATTGCCCCGCGGCTCTGGAACTTTCAAAGGGCACCCCCATCTAATCCAGTGAGCGTGGAAACATGCTCCCCGCTCTTCTCCCTGAGCGGGTAAGACCCGGTTTGTCATCCCCATGCCGGGTTGGTCTGCCTCGGTGGTTGCGCAAGCGCCCACCGGGGCTTTTTTTTGCCGACGACAGGGCTGCCGGGTTGCGTCGCTATCATCCAGCCGCGGTCGAATCCCCGTCGAGCCATTGGGCGAGGACGCTCCGCGCCTGATCGAATCCCTGCTTCGCGTGCGCGGAGAACAGCTGCGTGCTGACGGCCGCATCGCGACAAGACTCGTTGGTCTCCTTGAGCACGCGAGTCGCGTCCTGCCGGTTGAGCTTGTCCGACTTCGTCAAGAGCACGTGAGCGCGGCGACCGCGCGCCAACACCCATTCGAGCATGGTGGCATCCTGTTGGCCGAGCCCGCGGCGGCTGTCCACGATCAACACCAACCCGACCAGGGACTCGCGTGTGTTGAAATAATGTTCCATGAGCTCGAGCCACCGGGTCTGAACTTTCTCCGGCACCTTCGCGTATCCATATCCGGGTAAGTCGACCAGCCGCCGGTCGGGAACGAGCTCGAAGAAATTGATCAGCTGAGTGCGGCCCGGCGTACGGCTGACTCGCGCAAGTCCCGAGCGTTCGACGATCGCATTGATGGCCGTCGACTTGCCGGCATTCGAACGCCCCGCAAAGGCGACCTCACGCCCCGTGTCGGCGGCCAGTTGGCCGGCTTGGGCCGCGCTCGTCAAGAATCGCACATGGGGATAGAGGGACATCGGTGGGTGCGACCTGCTTGGAGGAAAAATGTCGTGGGGCGTAGTGTACAATTTGCGGCCGGGAGGGGTTCCGCAGAACATGGGGTCACGAGCGCTATGAATCGGTTTTGGATCTCCGCAGCGGTGGTTTCCTGCGCTTTCGCCAGCAATCCGGCATTGCCGGCCGGCAATGCGCAAAACGGCGCAGCGAAAGCGGCCGTGTGCCAGGCCTGTCACGGAGCCAACGGCAACAGCGCCAACCCGCAGTGGCCGAGCCTCGCGGGACTCGGTGCCGATTACATCGCCGAACAGTTGCAGAATTTCAAGGACGGCAAGCGCGCGAATCCCATCATGCAACCGATGGCTGCCCCGCTGAGCGGCCAAGACATGCAGGATCTCGGCGCCTATTTCGACACCCTGGCGAACACGGGGTTGGAGGCGGATCCCGCCTACCAGCAGGCAGGCGAAAGGCTCTATCGCGGCGGCGACAAGGCACGCGGCATACCGGCCTGCATGGCCTGTCACGGTCCGTCGGGCGCCGGCAACGAGCCGGCAAAGTTTCCGTCGCTCCGCGGCCAGCACTCGGTGTACGTCACCGAGCAGTTGACCGCCTATGCGGCCGGCACGCGGCCACCGGGGCCGGGCGGCATCATGGCCACCATTGCCAAGCGACTCTCGGCGGACGACATCCGCGACCTTTCCTGTTACATGCAAGGGCTTCGCTGACATGCACTCTGTACGGGCCGTTTTCCTGCTGAGCATCGCACTCGCGCTTTCTGCGTGCAGCAAGCATCAGGCCAGCGGTCCGCCCACGGGGGCCTCCGCGCCGGCCCAGACGGCTCGCCCGGCAAGGGCCGCGGCCGGCGCTTCGTCACCCGGTACCCCCGCGGCTCAAGCGGCGACGCAGACTTCGAAGCTCAATCGCGACGGATCGGAAACCGTCGAGGAAGCGACCGGTGACTCAGGCGCGCACAACCTGTTGCTGGCGGCGGTCGCCTCCACGGTCGCGGCGGCCACTCCCACCGCGTCGGCGCAAGTTACCGCGGGGCCGACCCTGTGGCAGGAGGGCGTGAATTACACCCGGCTCGTGCCCGCCCAGCCGACGGACGTGCCCGCAGGCCAGGTCGAGGTGCTCGAATTCTTCTGGTATGCGTGCCCGCATTGCTATGCGCTCGAACCCTTGGTCGGGACCTGGAAGAAGGGCAAACCCCCGTACATCACCTTCGTGCCGGTGCCGGTCACCTGGAGCGAGGGCCACCGCGCGCTTGCCCGGCTGTACTACACCCTCGAGAGCCTGGGCAAGCTGGACCCACTGCACGAAGAAGTGTTCAAGGAAATCCAGGTCAACAGCGATCCGCTGGTGGCCACCGACCCGACCAATGAGGCGCAGACCGAGCGCATGCAGACGGCATTCGCCGTGAAGCACGGCATCTCCGAGAGCGCGTTCAAGGCTGCCTACCACTCGATGGGAGTCGAGGCTCGCCTGCAAAGAGCGGACGAACTCGTTCAGCGTTACCGAATCGACGGCGTGCCCACCTTCGTGATCAATGGAAAGTACCTCGCGGACGTGCGTTCGGCCGCCGGTCCCGAGCGGTTGTTGACCCTGGTCAGCGATCTCTCGGCGCAGGAACACAAGCACTAACCGGACGATATGGTCACGCATCGGGGCGGCTGTCATTGCGGGCGGGTACGTTTTGAAGTCCTGGCGCCGGCCAGCATCCAAGTCGCCGATTGCAATTGCTCGGTCTGCAGCAAGTTCGGCTACCTGCACCTGATCGTGCCGGCCGATCGATTCAAGCTGATCAGCGGTCGCGACTCCCTGACCACCTACACGTTCAACACCGGAATCGCGCAGCACCACTTCTGCTCGGTGTGCGGCGTGAAGTCTTTTTACGTGCCGCGCTCGCACCCGGACGGATTCAGCGTCAACGCACGCTGCCTCGACGCCGGCACGATCGAATCGATGTCGGTGGCGCCGTTCAACGGACGCGAATGGGAGGCCGCGCGCGACACCTTGCAGGCGCCGCACGGCTGACGACGGGCGCACGCGCCGGCATATGTCGGCTTCCCGCGACGTTATGTAGCGAACCCTCCCGCCATCCTCTTCGTGCCGAGCATTATGTGACGGGCATCACGCGGTCGCCGATCGGAATTGTTGGATGCTATCGGCATATTCCCCGATCGGCACGTAGCATCGAACCCCATGTCGGACCTCTGCCCGCCCACAGTTCCAAGGAAGGTTGCGGCCACTCGCGACGGGGGCCGCATGCATGGCGCCCGCATGCACGGCGACCGCAAGCGCTTTTTTCTTGGGGTTGCGGCCTTTACCCTGATTCGCGCCACCGAGGCGTTGGCGGCCGACTCGGCGACCGTCCCGGCCCTGCGGCCGAACTCGAACGAAGCGCATCCGCCGGCGGCGCTAAGCGCGCCGTTGCACACGCAGCCGTTTGCATCACAACCCTTTAGCGGCAGCATGGGCGCGGGCCTCTCCGATCCCGTCGTCGCGGCGGTGCGTGACGAGCATTTCGGATTGCCGCCGGCGTTGCGGCCCGTTCCGCGCGACTATTCGCTGCCCCCGGCAGCCGAGTCCCACGCCTTCTCGAGCACGGATTTCCGTCCGCGCGGGCATTCGATCTTCGATACGGATCCCCGCATTGCCAATGCCAACGACCGTTTGATGGTTGATAAAACGGTGTGGCAGCGGCTGCAGGAATACCGCACCCGCGACAGAGTCCGCGTGATGACGCTATGGGAGTCCGCGGCGAGCAACGTGTCGATCCAGACCAACCACAAAGGCGACCCCTCGCTGCAATGGACCAGCCGTTTGATGAATCGAGGCGGCGCCACGCGCGGGCTGCTCGATCGCTGGTCGCCGGCTCAGGTGCTTCGAAGCTTTTCCCGCTCGGGGGGCTCGACGGCCGGTAAGCCGGCGAACGCGCTTGCGCTGCCGCATTCGGGGATGTCGGCGATTCCTTGAGAGTCCGACGCTTCGGCCGCGAGTAGCAACACTTAGCGCACGGACCCATTGCTGCTCACCAACAGCGTCTGGCCAATGGTCCGGTCATGGTGCAGCTAAAAGGGCGAGACCCCGGCAAGCGGGCTATCCGGCATCTTGAAGACGGTACGCGGCATGCCGTCAGCCGCCGCCCACAGATGCTCCACTTCCGAGAGTGGAAAGGTTTTGGTCGCGATTTCGAAGCCGCCCGGGACGGTAGCCTGAAGTAACTCGCCGATTGATCTCACCAGTCTGTCCACCGTGATGCTGCCTATACCACTTCCCATGAGCGTAATAGCCGAAGAACGAAGGGCGGCGCCAGGAAGAGTAATGTTCGGTGCGCTTACCGAGCCGATTTGCACGAAGCGGATCGGCACCGCGTCTTTTCCCGTCTTGGCTCCGGCAATGATGACCCGTTCGGCGCTTTTCCCCCAGAGGTAATCCAGAACGACATCGATTCCATCGCCGCCAAATTGCTCCTTCAGGGCATCCTCAAACGCATCGCCTGAGTCACCGAGCGGAATGGTTACATCAGCCCCCAGGATAGACAGCGCGTTCAGCGCTTCCACATTTCGGCCTGTCGCCACCACCTTCCGTGCGCCCATGTACTTGGCGATCTGAACGGCCAGACGGCCCGCCGTGCCTGTTGCTCCATTGACAAGGACGGTCTCCCCTGCCGTGAGCCTGGCGCGTTCTTTGAACGCAGCCCATGCCGACATGCCAGGATTCGCTATGGCGGCCGCGGTCACATCATTCAGGCCGTCCGGCAGTGACACGCAATGAGAGGGTCGGATCACCGTCCGCTCCGACATGCTTCCAAACGGCCCTCTGGGAAGCACGAAGTACACACGGCGGCCGTCGTCGAGGTGGCCCACCCCGTCAATCCCAACAACGAAAGGCAGATCAGCGGAGGAGCTATAGTGAGTGCCGGACGCCCGGGATTTGGCCACATTGCTGAGCGCGGCGGCGTTGACTGTGACCAGCACTTCTCCGGCTTCTGGTACCGGCTCTTTGAACTCGCCATAGAGAGGCGTTGTGCCCGCTTCGACCACAATTGCGGCTTTCATATCGGTTGCTCCTGTGCGTTTATATGTGTATCTTACACATATAAACGCCGTGGCGTCGCCGGGAAATGCGTCATGAATAAAGAAATTCGCGAGCTTCACCACACGCTTGTTGATCTGGTCGGCCTTATGAACAGGCCACAGCGCGACAGTGCATTGCTTCAGGAAGCGGGGGTTTCACTCGACCGAGCCCTATTTCCCTTGCTGGTCGTAATCGAGCGCAAAGGCCCTGTTGGTGTAGTCGATTTGAGTGAGTTGGTTGGAAGGGACTACACGACCGTAAGCCGCCAGGTCGCCAAACTCGGCGGCCTCGGCCTAATCAAGAGGCGCACCTGTAAGACCGACAGTCGCATGCGCGAACTCTCCATCACCGCCAAAGGGAAAGACATGACCAGTGCCATTGATGCAGCGCGCGAACGAATGGCCACCACACTGTTTGCGAGGTGGAACAAACGCGATCTTCAACAACTGGCGCGGCTGATGCGCCGCTTTGCAGACGATTTTCAGTCCCTGTCGTTGCCGGCGCAGTCGTAATTCGCTCGGAGACTGGCGCACAAAGGGTAGAGGGTGTTGAAAAGGGGCGAGATGAACGGCGTACACACCTTGCGCCGAAAGTGAGGACATGATGAAGGCAGCGCAATTCAGCCGGTTCGGAGGTCCCGAGGTCCTCGAAATCGTGGATCTTCCCGACCCTCATCCCGGACCCGGACAGATCCGGATCGTCGTGCACGCGGCCGGTATCAATGCGACCGACTGCAAGCTGCGCAAGGGCCTGTTGAGCTTCGGCGCGGGGCTGCCGCAAACCACGGGGCGCGATGTGGCGGGCATCGTCGATGAGGTCGGAGAGGGTGTTACAGATGTCGCTGTCGGGGACCGGGTATTCGGTGTCTCCGACGATGGCGCCGGAGCGGCCGAACTGGCGCTGCTGACCCATCGGGCGCCGATTCCGCTGTCGCTCGGTTTTGTGGATGCGGCCGGGCTTCCCGTGGCACTTGAAACGGCCACGCGCAGCCTCAACGCACTCAGCGTCGGTCGTGGAATCAGCCTGCTCATCAACGGCGCCGCAGGCGGGATCGGCAGCACCGCCGTTCAGCTCGCCGTCGCCCGCGGCGCGCGCGTGATCGGCACCGCCAGTGCCGCCAACCACGGCTACCTTCGACTCCTCGGCGCAGAGCCCGTGACGTACGGCGAAGGCATGGCAGAAAGGGTCCGTACCCTCGCGCCCGAAGGTGTCGACGCCGCGCTCGATGTCGCCGGAAGTGGCGTGCTACCCGAGTTGATCGATATCGCCGGCGGCCCCCAGAACGTGGTGACACTCGCCGACATCGGCGGGGCGAAACAGCACGATGTGCGCTTCAGCAGCGGCTTTCAAGGCCACGCCTTTCATGCGCTTACCGAGATAGGAACGCTCATCGAAGCCGGACGCTTTTGGCTTCCTGTCGAGCGCACCTACCCGCTCGAGGAAATCTCGCAAGCGCATCGCGTCAGTGAGTGCGGGCACGTTCGAGGCAGGCTGGTGCTGGTAATCGACTAAGGCCCTCGCCACCTAGGGTGAGAAGCAACTAACCGTTTATCTCGACAAGATTACTCGCCGAGCGGGGCCGGAGTGCCGGCGTCAGGCGATGAATCGGGGGGTGATGACCCGCACCACGGGCGACGTGTGCACGCGCGGAGTGACCAGGAGTGACCAATGCTATCGAGTCCGGTGGGGAGGACGTGCCAGATGTCGGCAAGCATACTGGGTCGGCCCCCCATTGGAAGGCGAAGGTCTCGGATACCTCATGCCAGCGTCCGCCGGGATGGCCGCTACCATGATTGGCGCCCCTGCAAGAGCATTCACAGTCATGTCCTTGAGCATTCCAGCAGGCCGGCGCGCACTTCTGCTGCTCCTTATAGAGCTGGACAACGTAGACCTCACCGTAGCGTTGTAGCGCCTGGTCGACGAGTCGATTGAACCACGCTTGCGGAGTTTTCCAGTATTTCTTGTTAGGGTCCGAAAGCCGCTTGGGCTGATTCCGGCCATCACCCCGCAACCAGTCCCGGTTGTCAGGGGCATAAGGCATCCGGACGGCAAGCGGCCTGCCCGCGCGTCGCCGAAGGATAACCGGCACCCTGCCCTGCGACCAGATCCGTTGCAATCTGGCGTCCAACCCGGCCATAGCGACCTCGCGACTAGATCCATGCCACTAGCACATAATCTATCCGCCGGGTACGGCTGCGGCTGAGACCTACATCACTTTCAGTGACGGCCGCGGAAAGCGCCGGCAGTCTTTCTTGGCGTGTGTCACTCGTTGAATTCGGCCCGGCAGGTCGATCTCAACTCATGTTCCAGAGTCTTGAAGTAGAGCTGTAGTGAAGCTCACGCTCTCGGTGTTCCCTGAATCCACCCGGTGCGCGGCTTCCAGCGCCAGTCCCCTTCCGCATCTTCGATCAGTGTCTATCTCGATAGGACCAGGGGTGATCGCATCGCCAAAGCCTACATCGACCTGGATCGGGATGCGGGAAAAGGTGAGCTTGACGGTATCGGTCTTGGGCAGCGGCCCAAGGCGCAGCCGGCGGGTTACTGCACTCATTGCAGCGGTCCTCTCTGGAAGACCGCGGTTGATATGGCGCGCCCGACTGGATTCGAACCAGTGACCCCTGCCTTCGGAGGGCAGTACTCTATCCAGCTGAGCTACGGGCGCTTGAACCGGGCCGCGATAGTACTCGGGGCGGCTGAACCGGGGCAAGCTGCACCGGAGCCCGGGCGCCGCCTGCCGCCGACATGCCTACTTCGGGTAAAGCACCAGCTGCGTGCAGCGGAACATCGCGAGAGTCTTTCCGCTTTCTCGGTGCGTGACCACGGCGTCCCACACCTGCGTGGTCCTGCCGACGTGCAGGGGCGTGGCGCGACTCGCGATGGTGCCGTCGCGAGCTGTGCCCAGATGATTGGATTTGAGCTCGATGGTGGTGAATCCGGTCGCTTCCTGCGGAAGACTCGCGAAGCATCCGTAGCCGCAGGAGGTATCGGCCAGCGTCACAATGCTGCCGGCGTGCAAAAAGCCGTTGGGCGCCATGTGCATGGGCTTCACCGCGAACTCGCCGAGAACCTCGGCAGGGCTCACGCGGGTAAAGACAATGCCCATATGGCCGGGAAGCTTCCCGACCCCGCGCTCGTTCCACTTCTTCAGAGCATCCGATTCGCCGTTCATGGGCCGTGCTCCACGATTCCGTCGAAGAAATCCACCTGGCCCGTGTCGAGCGAATATTCCGCTCCGACGATCATCAGGCCGTCGTTCTGGATCAGGTTCTCGATGATCTCCGACCCATGCCGCAGGTGCGCCGCGGAGGTTCGGATGTTCGCGCGTACGGCCTCGCGGAACAGTGTCGGGAGGTCATGCTTCAGCTCGGTCGCGAGCAGATTCTCGACGGAGGGCCGAACGAACTCGACGATGGAGCGGAGATTCCGGGACTGATTTTCCTTGGGCCGCTGCAGCTGCTCGAGGGTCGCGCCGATGGCGCCGCAGTTCGAATGGCCGAGCACGACGACGAGCCGGGTGCCGAACTGTTCGGCGGCGAACTCGACACTGCCTATCTGGGAAGGCGCGACGATGTTGCCGGCGACACGGATCACGAACAGATCGCCGAGTCCCTGATCGAAGACGATCTCGACCGGCACGCGCGAATCGGAGCAGCCGAGGATCACCGCGAACGGTTCCTGACCGGCCGCGAGCTCTATTCGGCGGGCGCGGCTCGGCAAGGTGTCGCTGCTGCGCACATCAGCGACGAATCGCCGATTGCCGTCGCGGAGAAGAGCGAGCGCGTCGCGGGCGGAGACCATCGATACCCTTGCGTGTCAATCGCCGCGGGGCGGCGGGAAGCTCAGCGGCCCAACGGCGCGCGGCCGCCGCCCAGCATGCGGGCCGGGAGGAAGAGGACGGCCTTGAGCAGCGCGAACACGGCGTCGAGCGAGATCGAGACTGTGCGAAACGGCAGCGACAACAGCCACACGACCGGCCACAGCACGAGGGCCGCCAGCGCCAGCGGCCAGCAGAGGACGAACAGCAGACACCAGGCGACCACCACGAATAGCGACTTCATGAGGGTCATATTATCGATTTTGACTTGAGATGGGCATAGCGTGCGAGGCTCGCCTCCGGCCAATGCTCGGCGGCCTTGTAATATCCCGTCGGCGTGCGGGGTCTCTGGGGCCGATTCGCTCATATCGGATCGTCATTTTATGCGCGCCGGCGCCCCGCGTACCAGAGCAAGCCCGAAAAGGCGAACCACCAGGGGATTGCCAGCCAAAGGACACCAGCCTCGTGCAGTGCGCGGCTGATGGCGAAGGAGGCGCAAGTCGCGGCCGCGCAGCCGAGCGCGCTCGTGGCGAGCGCGCCGGGATCGAAGGACGCCAGGCTCGATCGGCGATTTGCCAGGACGGCGCTGATCAACGCACCGTAAGCGAGCGCGCCCAAGCCCGCGCAGGCGGCAACCACGGCGAAGTATCCGGACGAGCCGCCGACCGCGCTCAGCGCATGCAGCGCGAACAAACCCAGCCGGGCGGTCGACAGCGAAAGCAGTGCGGCAAGCGCAATGAACAGGAGCCGTCGGCCGGGTGCAAGACCGGCGCAGGCGTCCATGGACAAGACCAGCGCTACGGCGTGCAGAGCCCCGTACAGAGCGAATTGGCCACCGATCCCGAGTCCTGCGCGCGATCCCACGGTCGCGAGAGCGGCTGTGAACAATAAGAGCAAACCAAAATGCCGCGCATAGTCGAGCAAGATGTCGCCGCGAGCTCCGGGCCTTGAGCTAGCCCACCGACGGAGTGGCACCCCCGAGCACCTGATGAAAGCGCGCGCGTTCGATATTTCCTCCGCTCAGGATGACGGCAACGCGCTTGTCCGCCATGCGGCCACGCTCCTTGAGCAAAGCGGCGAGCGGCGCGGCGCCCGCCCCTTCGGCAATCTGATGAGTGTCGTCGAAATAGATCCGCATGGCCTCCGCGATCTCGTCCTCCGCGACTTCCACCATGCGCGCCGCACCCTGGCACAGCATCGCGATGGCATCGGGGTGCGGTTCGCGGGTGGCGAGGCCGTCGGCAAAGGTGCGGGCGGAGGCCGCCGGGACCGGCTTCCCCGCTGCGAAAGACTGCACGGTCGCCGGCGCCTTGGCGGCGCCGACGCCGATGATTTCGGTGCTCAAACCCAACAGGTTCCGCACGGCGATCAGACCACAAATCCCGGATCCCATCCCCACACCCACGTACACGGCGTCCAGCGACTCCACAGCGCGCAGCAATTCGAGGGCGTAGGTTGCCACGCCGAGCACGAGATGGGGGTGAAAGGAAGGCACGAAATGCAAACCTTGCGCCGCCGCCACGCGAAACGCCTCGTGCTTCGCCTCGTCGAAATCGCGTCCGAATTCGACCACTTTGGCTCCGGCACCCGCAATCGCGGAATTCTGATCGGCAGAGTTGCCGAGCGGCACGTAGATGGTGGCCGGAACCCCGGCGCGGGCGGCGGCAAAGGCTATCGATTGGCCGTGATTGCCGCGCGTCGCAGAGATGAGGCCCGGCGGCGGATCTTGCGAGCGGCGTAGGCGGTCGAGGTAGACGAGTCCGCCGCGCACCTTGAACGCGCCGGTCGGCGTGTGATTCTCGTGCTTGACCCACACCGCGCAGCCGGCGCGCCGGCGGAGCTTGGGCCAAGGATACTGCGCCGTGGCAGGCATGACGGCGTGCACGAGCTCCGCGGCCCGTTGTAGCTCGGTCATGTCAAATGCGAATTCCATCGAGGATCATTGTCGCTCGAAGTCCGCGCTGATGCTAACCGCTCTCGACGACCGGTCGAGGGCCCGCAATCTCATCGCCTCCGCCACATCCTCGCGTCGAATGCGGTCTTCGGCGGCCAAGTCGGCGCAGGTACGCGCCACTTTGAGCATCCGGTGATAGGCGCGTGCCGACAGCCCGAGGCGCGCAACCGCGGTCCCGACCAGCGCACGCGAGTCGCGATCCAAGCGGCAGAGGGTGCCGACCTCGGTGGGCGTCAGCCGGGCGTTGAGCTTTCCCTGGCGGCGGATCTGCAGCCGCCGAGCCGCAGCGACTCGCGCGGCCACCGTCGCCGAGCTCTCAGCCGCCGAAGGCTCGTCGCCGATCAAATGCTCCACGGGCACTGCGGCGAGCTCGACGTGTATGTCGATTCGATCGATCAACGGTCCCGAGATTCGATTGCGGTAACGGACCATCTGATCCGCCGTACATCGGCAGCGGCCGCTGCGCTCGCCGGCATAGCCGCACGGACAGGGGTTCATCGCCGCGATCAGCTGAAATTGCGCCGGAAACTCGCAGAAGCTCCGCGCACGGGACACTGCGACCACGCCGCTTTCCAGCGGTTCGCGCAGCGCTTCCAAGGCGTTGCGTGCAAATTCCGGCAGCTCGTCCAAGAACAGCACGCCGAGATGTGCGAGCGAGAGCTCACCGGGCCTGAGCGATGCGCCGCCGAACGAGGCGCCGCCGATCAATGCCGCCACCGAGGCCGTGTGCTGAGGGCTTCGGAACGGCCGCCGGAACCCGAGGCTCGGTCGCTTGCCGGCGGCCGACTCGAGGCTCGCGACCTCCAAGGCCTCTTGGCCCTCGAGCGGCGGCAGAAGTCCCGGCAATCGCTGGGCGAGCAGCGTCTTTCCCGCCCCCGGCGGCCCGATCATGAGCATGCCGTGAGCGCCCGCCGCGGCGATCTCGAGCGCGCGCTTCGCGATGAACTGCCCGCGCACTTCCGCGAGATCGGGTGGCACACACCCGGCTGATCCGGCCCGCGTTCCGGCCGCCGCCAAGGGCGCGGCGCCGCGCAGCGCTTCGCAGACCTCGAGCAGATGGCCGGCGAGCTTGATTCGGGGGCCCGCGACCCAGCTCGCCTCGTCGGCGTTGGCGCTGGGGAGGACCAATTCACGTTCGGTGCGCGCCCCCTCGACCAGAGACGGCAGCAGTTTCGGCGTTTCGCGCAGCTCTCCGGACAGCGCGAGCTCGCCATAGAACTCGCGGTTGGTCAGCGCCCGTGCCGGCAGCTGACCGCTGGCCGCGAGGATGCCGAGCGCGATCGGCAGATCGAAACGCCCGCCCTCCTTGGGTAAATCGGCCGGCGCCAGATTGACCGTGATTCGTCCCGCTGGAAATTCAAAGCCGGAGGTGAGCAGCGCCGAGCGGACCCGCTCACGACTCTCGCGCACCACCGTTTCGGGCAATCCCACCAGAGCGAAGGCCGGCAGACCCGATCCGATGTGCACTTCGACCCGCACGGAAGGGGCCTTGAGGCCTGCCGGCGCCCGGCTCAAAGCGACACACACGGACCGCGCGGCACGACGTTTAGCCACGCACCGCGCTCCGCTAGGGCGGTGTGGGGAGCTTCGCCTCGATATCCTTCAGGCGTTGCTCCATGGCCGTCAAGGCAGCCTGTGTGCGCGACAGCAGCGCCGCCTGCACGTCGAACTCGGTCCGGCTCACCAGATCGAGCTTGGCCAGTTGCGCTTGGAGCACCGCCTTGAAGTTGGTCTCGAGGTCCTGTCCCAGATTGCGCAGCGACGGAGGTATCGCCTCGGCCAGCCGGCGGGCCAGATCATCCAGAGCCGAAGAATTCATGAAGCTCATTGCCTATCTCCCAAGCGGTCCCGACCCCCGATGCGCACTCTGATAACGCACGACGCGAGGGCCGGCGCGCCAAAGCGATGCACTCCCACCGGCCCCACCGGCGCAAGCCATTGATATACCGTGAACCGGAGGCTGGCATGGAAGCTGCATTGGTTGTAGCAATAGTACGCTGAGCGGGTGCCGGAGGCCGTCCAATTAAACGCTGTAAGCGGGGATAAATGCATGAAGCTGATCACCGCCGTCATCAAGCCGTTCAAGTTGGATGAAGTTCGACAGGCCGTTGCGGATATCGGAATTCAAGGGGTTACGGTCACGGAGGTCCACGGATACGGGCGCCAACGCGGACACACCGAGATTTATCGAGGCGCGGAATATCGTATCGATTTCCTGCCGAAGGCCAAGATAGAGCTCGCGGTCGATGATTCGATCGCCGAACAGGTGATGGAAGCAGTGTGTAACGTGGCCAGGACAGGAAAAACGGGCGACGGAAAAGTCTGGATACTGGATCTCGAGCAGGCGTTGCGCGTGCGCACCGGCGAGACCGGAACGGACGCCATCTAGGGGCCTTGGGAGTGGACCCGAGCTCGCGAATGAGCGAGCAGGATGAGTTTGAAAAAACGTTTTTGGAGCATCTCGCGCCGGCAAGCCAGCCAACTCCCCCGTCGGTGCGAAATCCCGCCGGTGCGGTTCCTGAAAAGGAACCGCACCGTTTTTTAATTCCGGCCGGCGCAAGATGCCTTGCCGTTATACAACAGAAACATAGAGCACAGCTATAGGATGCTTCCTATGATGCGTCGCAGCAATTCGTGCATTTTGCACTGTTAAGCTGCATCCTTCATCGATAAGGAGTCCCCGGTATGAAAATGGTCATTGCCATCATCAAGCCTTTCAAGCTCGACGATGTTCGCGCGGCGCTGGCGGAGGTCGGCGTACAGGGCATTACCGTGACAGAGGTCAAGGGTTTTGGACGGCAAAAAGGTCACACTGAGCTCTATCGTGGCGCGGAATACGTCGTGGATTTCCTACCCAAGGTGAAGCTGGAGCTCGCGGTGGACGACGACCAGGTGGAGCGGGTGCAGGAAGCGATCATCGAGACCGCTCGCACGGGCAAGATTGGTGATGGCAAGATTTTCGTGTTGGATCTGGGCCAAGCGGTGCGCATTCGGACGGGAGAGGCGGGTTCGCGCGCCCTATAGGTTCGCAAATGAGGTTCTCTCAATGAAACGCGTTCTTTTATGCGCGCTGTTGATCGGTTGGTCGACCATGGCCTCGGCGGTGGTCTACAAATGGGTCGACGCCCAGGGAAAAGTTCAGTATGGCGACACCCCCCCGGACGGCGTGCACGCCGAGGTGGTGGAGTTGCTCGGCACTCATGCCGCCCGTTCCTCCAGCAATTCGGTCGTCACCGCGAACGGGGACAAGCCGGCGGCGACGGCTCCGACCGACACCAAGAAAGCGGTGGAGAATGACGTCGCGCAGGCCCGCGACAAGCAATGCGCGGAAGCGCAGGACCGCTACAAGAAGCTCATCGAGGGCCGGCGCCTGTACAAGACCGGCGACAACGGCGAGCGCCAGTATTTGACCTCGGACGAAATCGACTCCGAGCGCCTCAATGCGAAGCACGACGTTGACGAGATCTGCAACAGCGCCACCTAGCGATGCGAGCGCCGCAGCGGCGGCAAGCGTCGCAGCGGTCCAAGAGCCTTAGTCGAGTCTTCCGCCGGCGGCCCGCCGGTGCCGCGCCCTGTCCCGCGCCCCGCGCCCCGCGCCCTGTGCAAAGCGGCGGCTCTCGCGCTCCCCGGGTCACCTTTTGCCGCGTGCCACGCAAAGCCTTAGGCTAGCGCCCTGACCCGATCGTTCTTTCCCTTCTTCAGGATCCTCCGGTATGCAAACAGGTTTCGTCGGACTCGGCGCCATGGGCGCGCACATGGCGCGGAGCCTGCATCGCGCGGGACTGCTGAACGGCGTGTGGAACCGCACCGCCGACAAGGCGACCGCGCTCGCCAAGGAGCTCAACTGCCATGCTTTCAAGGACTTGGCGGAGCTCGCGGCGAATTGCGAGGCGGTTGTCATCTGCGTGTCCGCCGATGAGGACGTGCGTCAGGTCGTCGCCGGCTTGGAACCGGGATTGAGTCCCCGCATGATCGTCATGGATTGCTCCACGGTCGGCGCGGGAACTGCACGCGAGATGCATGCGAGGCTCGCGCCGCTCGGCGTCGGATTTCTCGATTGCCCGGTGAGCGGCGGCGTCGAGGGCGCGCGCGCGGCAACGCTCGCCATCATGGTGGGCGGCGAGGAGGAACATTTCGAACAGGCGCGGCCCGTGCTCGAGAAGCTGGGCAAGACCGTCACCTACTTCGGCCCGAGCGGCGCCGGCCAGGCGGCGAAGGCCACCAACCAGATCATGTGCGCCGGCATCATCCAGGCGGTCGGCGAAGCGATGGCGTTCGCGCACGCCGAAGGGCTGCCGCTCGAGCGGCTGATCGAGACCTTGGGCAAGGGCGCGGGCTCGAGCTGGTACTTCGTCAATCGCGCGCCGTTCATGGCGAGGAACAGCTTTCCGGCCGGATTCAAGGTGCGGCTGCATGCGAAGGATCTGCGCATCTGCCGCGACATGGCGGCCAAACGCGGCGCCGAGTTGCCGGTGGTCGAGTCGACTCTCAAGCAGTACGCCCAACTGATCGTCCAGGGATACGGAGACGAGGACATCTCGGCGGTTTATCGGCTCAGCTCGGCGCTGTTTCCCGAGAGCAAGGCGACCACCTCCTCATGACCACGACCCCCGCGCTCGTCATCGCGACGCGCAAGAGCAAGCTGGCACTCTGGCAGGCGGAGCACGTGGCGGCGCTGTTGCGCGAAGCCCATCCGGGCCTCACCGTCGAGCTCTTGCCGATGTCCACGAAGGGCGACCGGATCCTGGACCGGAGCCTCGCCGCGATCGGCGGGAAGGGACTGTTCATCAAGGAGCTGGAAGCGGCGCTCGAGGACGGCCGCGCCCATCTCGCCGTGCATTCGATGAAGGACGTTCCCGGCGATCTGCCCGCCGGGATGACGCTCGCGGCGATGTTGCCGCGCGCCGATCCCCGCGACGCCTTGATCACGCGCGCGGCGCGCGAGCTCGGCGACCTGCCGCGCGGCGCACGCCTCGGCACCTCGAGCCTGCGCCGCAGAGCGCAGCTCCTGGCGATACGGCCGGACCTCGTCATCACGACCCTGCGCGGCAACGTGGAGACGCGGCTCAAGCGGTTGGACGACGGGGAGCTCGATGCCATCGTGCTCGCCGCCGCAGGCCTCACGCGCCTCGGATTGCAATCGCGCATCGCGGCCTTGCTCGATCCCAGCGTGTCGCTGCCGGCGGTCGGCCAGGGTGTGATCGGCATCGAGTGCCGGTCGGACGATTTGCCGGCGCGCGCTGCCGTGCGTGCGCTCAACGACGCAGCGGCGCACGCCGCGGTATCCGCGGAACGCGCCTTTGCGCGGCGGCTCGGCGGCAGCTGCCAATCCCCGATCGCGGCGTTCGCCGAGCTCGAGACGCAAGAGCGCCTCACGCTGCGCGGACTGGTGGCCGAGCCCGACGGCAGCGCGGCTGATCCGCGACTGCATCGCCGGAAGCGCCGCGCATGCCGAGACGCTGGGCGACGCGCTGGCGGAGCGGGTGCTCGAGGCCGGTGCGGGCGAGCTGCTCGAACGGCTGGCGCGCGCCTGACGCGCGGCTCGAGGGACGTACGTGCTCGCGCTCCACGACCTGGGCGTCCTGATCACTCGGCCCTCGCAGCAAGCGGCTCCGCTCTGCCGCCTGTTCGAGGCCGAGGGCGCCGTCGTGACGCGCTTTCCCGCGGTGGACATCCGGCCGCTCGCCGCGGGCCGTGCGGGGGCCGCGCCGCTCGGCGCACTCGGGGATTTCGACCTCATCATCTTCTCGAGCGCCAACGCAGTGCGCTACGGCGCCGCGCTGCTGGAAGAGCGCCGCGACCTGCCGCTCGCCGCCATCGGTCCGGCGACGGCGCGCGCGCTGAATCAGGCGGGCTATCGCGTCTCGGTCCGGCCGGCCGGCGGCTTCGACTCGGAAAGCCTGTTGAGCCACCCGGATCTCGTCTCGGTCGCGGGCCACCGCGTCCTGCTCGTCAAAGGTCAGGGCGGACGCGAGCTCCTGGAACAGGAGCTCGCGCGTCGAGGCGCCTCGGTGACCCTGGCCGAGGTGTATCGGCGCGAATGTCCGGCGCCGACGGCGGACGAGCTCGCCGCCCTCGAGTCGCGTTTCGCGCGGCGGGAGATCCAGGTGATCACCGCGACGAGCGCCGAGATCGGACGCAACCTCTTGGCGCTTGCGAGTCCGGCGCTGCGCCGATATTTCGACGCGGCGCATTGGGTGGTGCCGGGCGCGCGGGTGGCCGACATCCTGCGCGAGCAAGGACTCGCGGCGCCGATACTGCGGGCGGCCTCGGCTGAGGATCAGGACTTGGTGTCGGCCGTGGTGCGGTGGCGATCCAGCGTGTCGGGCGCGTAATCGAAAGAATCGAACTTGAGCCGCGAAGGCTCGACGCCCCGCGCCGGGAATTCCCGGCGCACCGCCTCGATCATGGCCGGCGGCCCGCTCGCATACACCTCATGACGGGCGAGATCGCCCACGTCGGCCAGCACCGCTTGGTGCACGAGACCCGCGCGGCCTCGCCAGCCGGACGAGGGCTCCGACAGAACGGGCGCGTAGCGCAAGCCCTGCTCGCGCTTAGCCAGGCGCTCGAGACTCGCGTGCGCATACAGATCGCGCTCGGTGCGCACCCCCCAGTAGAGCGTCATGTCGCGCGCCACGCCCACTTCCATCACGTGGCGCACGATGCTCATCAGCGGCGCCAATCCGGTGCCGCCGCCCACCAGGAGCATGGGTGCCGGCGCCACGCCCGCCGGAGGTTCCCGATAGACGAAGTGTCCGAGTGGTCCTTCGATGTCGAGCAGCGCGCCCGCCATGCGCCCGGCGAACAGGGGCCCGGTGAACTCGCCGCCGGGGGCGAGCCGGACGTGCAGCTCGAGCAGGCGCGAATCATGCGGCGGGGAGGCGATCGAGAAGCTGCGACGCCGGCCCTTGGACAAGAGGACATCGACGTATTGGCCGGGCTGGAAATCGAAACGTTCGGCTGCAGGCAGCTTCAAATACACCGCGACCACGTCGGGCGCCAGTTGCTCGATGCGCTCGATGCGGCTCGGCAGGCGCTTGACGAGCACTTCCTCGGGCGTAGCCGGCTCGAACGTCTCGATGATGAGATCGGTCCCGGCCCGGGCCTGGCAGAGCAGAACGAGCCCGTCGGCGCGTTCCGCCTCGGAGAGACCGAGGGGGGATCCGTTCGGATACCGCACCTCGCCCTCGAGCAGCCGCGCGCGGCAGGAGCCGCAATTGCCGCTCTTGCAGCTATGCGGAAGGTTCAGTCCCGCCCGGAGCGCCGCATCGAGCACCGACTGGTCGGGGTCGATGCCGAAACTGCGCCCGGACTTCGCGACTCTGACGCGCACGGCACGCTACGGCTGGCTCCGCTTGCTGTCGAGCCACTCGATGATGGGTTCCCACTGCTTCCAATCGGGCCACGCCAGATATTCCGGAAGCTCGAGCACTCCCATGCCCCGCGCGTACGCCCGCACGTAGTTTTGTGCCTCGCGCAGACTCGCAAGATAGGGGATCTTGAGCTTGCTGAGATACTGGTCGAGCTCCTCGAAGATCAACGTGTACTCGCGCACGCGATTCGCGACCACCGCGAGACGCGCCTGCTTGCGGGATACCTTGCCGAGCTCCAAAAGCTCCGCCATGAAGTGACCGCAGGCCTTGATGTCGATGGTGGACGGCAGCACGGGCACCACGATGGTCTCCGCACGCCGCACGAGCTCGTTGAGCTCGGTGCCATGCACGCGCGCCGGCGCGTCGATGATCAGAATCTCGGTGGAGCGGGCGACGTTGCGCAGCCCCTCCTCGTAGGCCGGTACGCCGGTGATTTTGGGCAGATCCGCCGGGCGGCCCGCCAGCCAGTCGAGACTCGTGCGCTGAGGGTCGTAATCCGCGATCGCGACCTCGTGGCCTTCCCGGGCGAAATACACCGCGATGTTCGTCGCGAGCGTGCTCTTGCCGCAGCCGCCCTTGGCATTCAGAACCATTACATGGCGCATAATCCCCCGACTTTGTTGTTATCGACCCACTCAAGACTAGCGCAACCGCTTCGGCTATGCTCGCCCACCATGCGCATCGAGTTCACGAAGATGCAGGGATTGGGAAACGATTTCGTCGTTTTCGACGCCCCTGAAGCCGCCGCCGCGGGCATCGATCCGAACACGGTACGCGCGCTCGCCGACCGCCACCTGGGCATCGGATTCGATCAGGCGCTGGTGCTCGAGGCCCCGCGCGACCCGGCGCACCGGGCGAGCTACCGGATCTTCAATTCCGACGGCGGGGAAGTGGAACAATGCGGCAACGGCGCGCGATGCATCGCGGCGCTTCTCTACGCGAGAGCCCCGGAGCTCGGACGCGAGCTGTCCATGGAAAGCCCGGGAGGCACGGTGCATGCGCGCGTGCGCCAAGACGGCCTGGTGTCCGTCGACATGGGAGAGCCCAATTTCGATCCGCGGTCGCTGCCGATGGATGCGCCCGCCGAGGCGCTCCGCTACTCGCTCGACGTCGAGGGCGAAACGGTCGAATACGGCGCCGTCTCGATGGGCAATCCGCACGCGGTGCTCGAGGTGGCGGACGTGAAAAGCGCGCCCGTGGAGCGCCTCGGAGCGCGCATCGAGCGCCACCGCCGTTTTCCACGGCGCACCAACGTGGGCTTCATGCAGATCGTGGACCGCCATCACATCGGCTTGCGCGTGTTCGAGCGGGGTGTCGGCGAGACCCTGGCGTGCGGCACGGGTGCGTGCGCCGCCGCGGCCGTCGGGCGGCGCCAGGGGCTTCTGGAGGCGGAGGTGCGGGTCGATTTGCCCGGCGGCACGGCCCATGTATCGTGGCCGGGGCCGGGCGAGCATCTTTGGCTCACCGGCCCGGCGGCGACCGTCTTTACCGGCATCATCGACACTTAGATTCAACGAGACATCATCGGGGGTAGATCAATGACTCAGGGTCACGCACGCGGCGTCAAACCGGATACGCTCAATGACGCGAGCGTCGGCGAGTATTTGCAGGCCTCTCCGGATTTCTTCGAGCGCAACGGCGCCCTGCTCGCGAAGCTGCGCCTGCCGCACTTGCGCGATGCGGGCGCGACCGTCAGCCTGGTGGAGCGCCAGGTGGAAGTGCTGCGTGAGCGCAACCAGACGCTCGAGCGCAAGCTGAAGGAGCTCGTGGATGTCGCGCGCGCCAACGACGGGCTCGCGGAGCGCATCCATCGCCTGACTCAGCGGCTGATCCGCGCCCACACGCTGAGCGGCACCGTGAGCGCCATCGAGACGAGCCTGCGGGAGGATTTCGAAGCAAGGAACTCGGTTCTGGTGCTCTTCATGGAGGGTGCCCGCACGCTCGACGAGCACGGCCGGTTCCTGCGCACGGCGGAGGCCGCCGATCCCGAGATGAAGAGCTTCGAGTCGCTGCTGCAATCCGGCAAACCGCGATGCGGCCAAGTCCGCGACGCGCAGCGCGACTATCTGTTCGGCAAGGATTCCGTCGAGATCGGCTCGGTCGCGCTCACGCCCCTCGGCGCGAAAGGCGCGCTGGGACTGCTCGCGATCGGTGCGAGCGACGTGGACCGATTCCATCCGGGCATGAGCACGGAATTTCTGTCGCGGATCGGCGAGCTCGTCACCTACGCGCTGACACGCTGAGCCGCCGCGCCGCGGCCGGGGATCGGGGCTTTCGATGAATTCGACGATGCGCGGATGGATCGATCGCTTCGCCACGCATCTCACGCATGAGCGTCGGATGAGCGGCCATACGGTGGCCGCTTATCTTCACGATTTGCGCGAGCTCGAGCAATTTTGCGAGACGCGCAAGATCGCGCCCTGGAGTGCGCTCGGCAACGCCCACGTGCGCAGCTTCGCGGCCGCCAGCCATGCCGGCGGACTCGCCGCGCGCAGCGTCCAGCGCCGCCTGTCCGCGGTGCGCACCTTCTTCGAGTTCCTGATGCGCGAGGGTTGCTCGAGCTCGAACCCCGGCGAGGACGTGCGCGCCCCCAAGCTCAAGAAGCGCCTGCCCACCACGCTCGATGCGGACCAGATGGGCCGGCTGCTGGCATTTCGCGCGGACGATGAGCTGTCCGCGCGCGACAAGGCCATCATGGAGCTGTTCTATTCGTCGGGCCTCAGGTTATCGGAACTCGTCGGGCTCGATCTGTCCGCGTTGGACCTTGCCGATCGCACCGTGCGGGTGCTCGGCAAGGGCGCCAAGTCCCGGGTGCTGCCGATCGGCCGGTTCGCCGTCGAGGCGCTGCGTCGATGGCTCTCGGAACGCTCGCTCCTCCTGGGTGCCGCCGCGGCGGCCGACCTCGACGGGCCGGTGTTCGTCGGCCGCGCCGGACGCCGGCTGACCACCCGTGCGGTGCAGCTGCGCGTCACGCTCTGGGCGCGCCGCCAGGGGCTCGGCGTGCATCTGCATCCGCACATGTTCCGTCATTCCTTCGCCAGCCATCTGCTCGAGTCGAGCGGCAACTTGCGCGCCGTGCAGGAGCTGCTCGGGCATGCGGATATCGGCACGACCCAGATCTACACGCATCTGGATTTTCAGCACCTCGCCAAGGTGTACGACGCCTCCCACCCGCGCGCACGGCGCCGGCCCCGCAGCGCCTGAAGGACGCTGCCGGGCTTCTGGCGTCCGCGCCTGCACGAGATGAATTCGAGCAACCGCCGCACCGCCACCGCGTTGTTGGTGGCCGCGGTGTTTTTCATGGAGAACCTCGACGCGACGGTGATCACCACGGCTCTGCCGGCGATAGCCGCGCAGTTCGGCACGGCGGCCGCGCACCTCTCGGTGGGCGTGTCGGCCTACCTGGTCGCGCTGACGGTGTTCATTCCCGTCAGCGGCTGGGCCGCCGAGCGCTACGGGGCCCGGCGGATCTTTGCAGCCGCCATCGTGGTCTTCACGCTCGCGTCTCTGCTGTGCGCGGCCAGCGGGAGCCTTTGGACTTTCACGGTCGCGCGCACCGTGCAGGGCCTCGGTGGGGCGATGATGGTGCCGGTCGGACGGCTGGTGGTGCTGCGGGACACCCCCAAGGAGGGCATCGTCCGTGCGATCGCCATCCTGACCTGGCCGGCGCTGGTCGCGCCCATACTCGGGCCGCCGATGGGCGGCTGGCTCAGCACGCACTGGAGCTGGCGCTGGATCTTCCTGCTCAACGCGCCGCTGGGCGTTATGGCCTTGATTGCAGCGCTGATCCTGGTGCGCAACGGCGCATCCGAGCGCCGTGCCTTCGACATCGCGGGCTTCCTGACGAGCGCTTTTGGTTTCGGTCTGTTCATGAGCGGCATCGAGGCGGCCAGCCGCCCGGACATCCGGCTGTCGCTCTCCCTGGGCATGCTGCTGTCCGGCCTGCTGCTGCTGCTGCTCTCGGCCCGGCACCTGCGCCGGGTGGAGCATCCGCTGTTCGATCTGGCGCCGCTGCGCATCGACACCTTTCGCGTCACCGCGGTCGGAGGCTCGATCTTCCGTACCGCCATCGGCACCGCACCGTTTCTGCTGCCACTGATGTTCCAGCTCGGTTTCGGCTACAGCGCCGTCGATGCCGGCGTGCTGCTGTTGTGGCTCTTCGCCGGCAATCTCTGCATGAAACCCGGGACCACCTGGATCATGAACCGATTCGGGTTTCGGCGCGTGCTCATCGTCAATGGAATGCTGGTGGCCGCCGGGTTCGCCGCCTGCGCCTTGCTGACCGCTGACACGCCGCGCTGGCTGGTCACCGCACTGCTGTTCTTCAGTGGGATGGCCCGCTCGATGCAGTTCACCGCACTCAACACCATCGGTTTCGCGGACGTGCCGCAGGCGCGCATGCGAGATGCCACCACGCTATTTTCGGTACTTCAGCAGATGAACGCCGGCATGGGCATCGCCGTGGGTGCACTTGCCTTGTCGATCGCCGCGCTGCTTCGCGGCGGTACGGATACCGTCTCGGCGGCCGATTTTCGGCTCGCCTTCTGGCTGATCGCCGCTCTGGCCGCCTTGGCGATCGTCGACAGCCTGTCCCTTCCCGTTCGAGCCGGCGAGCGCGTGCTCAGGAAAAGCGAGCGGTGACGGGAGTGACGTTTCCGCGGAAACGTCCGAGCGGGGGTCGCTGACCCGCTTGAAACGAGCAGGCAAGCCCCCATGACGTTCGTTCCATGCCCTCGACGCCCCACCCGCAGCACGATCCCGATCGGATTTACGGCACGACCATCCTCGCGGTACGGCGCAATGGCCGCGTAGCGGTCGGCGGCGACGGGCAGGTCACCCTCGGGCAGAGCGTCATGAAGGGCAACGCGCGCAAGGTGCGGCGCCTGTACGGCGGCAAGGTGCTCGCGGGATTCGCCGGCGGCACCGCCGATGCCTTCACCCTGTTCGAGCGATTCGAGGGCAAACTCGAGAAGTTCGGCAATCTCACGCGGGCGGCGATCGAGCTCGCCAAGGACTGGCGCAGCGATCGGAGCCTGCGGCGGCTCGAGGCGCTGCTCTGCGTGGCGGACCTGGAAAGCATGTACGTGATTTCCGGGAACGGCGACGTGATCGAGCCCGAGCACGACTTGATCGCCATCGGCTCCGGCGGCGGCTTTGCGCAGGCGGCGGCGCAGGCGCTGATCGAAGCGACCGACCTCGGCGCGCGCGACATCGTGGAACGCTCCTTGGGGATCGCCGCGGATATCTGCATCTACACCAACCGCAATCTCACCATCGAGGAGTTGTAGCGCCGTGTCGCAGATGACTCCCCGCGAGATCGTGGAGGAGCTCGACAAGCACATCGTCGGCCAGGGGGCCGCGAAACGCGCGGTCGCCATCGCTCTGCGCAACCGCTGGCGCCGCAGGCCAGGTGGATGCGGCCCTGCGTCCCGAGATCACCCCGAAGAACATCCTGATGATCGGACCCACGGGCGTCGGAAAGACCGAGATCGCCCGGCGCCTGGCGCGCCTGGCGAAGGCCCCGTTCATCAAGGTGGAGGCCACGAAATTCACCGAAGTAGGCTATGTCGGCCGCGAAGTCGACTCGATCGTCCGCGATCTTGTCGAGATCTCAGTGAAAATGACCCGCGAGCGAGGAAATCGCCAAGGTGCGCCATCGTGCGCGCGCGACGCCGCCGAGGACCGCGTGCTGGACATCCTGTTGCCGCGCGCCCAAGCGGGCTTCGTCGCGGACAGCCCGCCGCGCGACAACGACACCCGGCAACGCTTTCGAAAAATGCTGCGCGAGGGCGAGCTCGACGAGCGGGAGATCGAGATCGAAGTCCGCGCCATGCCGGTCGGCGTGGAGATCATGGCTCCCCCCGGCATGGAGGAAATGACAGCAGCAGCTGCAGTCGGCATGTTCCAGAACCTGGGAGGCGGCAACCGCACGCGCACGCGCAAGCTGAAGATCAAGGAGGCGCTCAAGCTTCTAGTGGACGAGGAAGCGGCCAAGATGATCAACGAGGAGGAGCTCAAGGTCCGCGCGGTCGAGAATGCCGAGCAAAACGGCATCGTGTTCATCGACGAGATCGACAAGATTGCGCGTCGCCAGGAGACCGCCGGCGCGGACGTGTCGCGTGAAGGCGTGCAACGGGACCTGCTGCCGCTGGTCGAGGGCTGCACGGTCAACACCAAGTACGGGGCCGTCAAGACCGATCACGTGCTGTTCATCGCCTCCGGCGCGTTTCACATGTCCAAGCCCTCGGACCTGATTCCGGAGCTGCAGGGACGGCTGCCCGATCCGGGTCGAGCTCGAGTCGCTGGTGGTCCGGGATTTCGTCAGGATCCTGACCGAGCCGGATGCCTCGCTCTGCCGCGCAATACGCGGCGCTGCTGGCGACCGAAGGCGTCGAGCTCGCCTTCGAGGAATCCGGCGTGCGGCGCATCGCCGAGGTCGCCTTCGAGGTCAACGAGAACACCGAGAACATCGGCGCACGCCGTCTTCACACGGTCATGGAGCGGCTGCTGGAAACCGTGTCCTTCGACGCCGCGGACCGGAGCGGTACCCGGGTGGTCATCGATCGGGGCTACGTCGAGAGCAATCTCGGCGAGCTGGTCCGCGATCAGGACCTTTCGCGGTACATTCTGTAGGGAATGCCCCAGCCCACCGACATCAAGCTTCGCACGCAATCGCGAATCCTCGAGGTCCGCTTCGACGACGGTTCGCGTTTCGAGCTGCCATTCGAATACCTGCGGGTGTTCTCGCCGTCCGCCGAGGTGACCGGTCATTCGGTCGGCGAAGGCATCCTGCAGGTGGGCAAGGAACATGTGGGAATCTCAGGCGTGGAACCGGTGGGCAACTACGCGCTGCGCTTGAAGTTCGACGACGGACACGACACCGGGCTTTATTCCTGGACGCTGCTGCACGAGTTGGGTCGCCGCCGGGACGCCAACTGGAAACGCTACCTCGAGCGGTGCTCCGCGGCCGGAATTGTCCGCGCCACGGGCGGCTGAGGGCCGCAAAGCCTCAAGGAGGCTACAATGCGCCTCTACTCGAGAGGACGCGATGACAGACCAGAAACCCACGGCCGATTTCGGCTTCGAGAAGGTCCCATGGGCGGAAAAGGCCGACCGCGTCCGGGCGGTGTTCAGCTCCGTGGCGGGCAGATACGACGTCATGAACGATCTCATGTCGTTCGGCGTCCATCGCCTCTGGAAGCAATTTGCCCTTTCGCTCACCGGCCTCCGGGCCGGCCAATCGGCGCTCGATGTCGCCGGGGGCACCGGTGATCTCACGCGGGGGCTGGCACGCCAGGTGGGCAAGACCGGGCGGGTGGTCCTCTCGGACATCAACCGGAGCATGCTCGAGGCCGGCCGCGACCGCCTCCTGGACCTCGGTTACGCGGGCAACGTCCACTGCCTCGTCGCCGACGCGGAGCGCCTGCCCTTCGCCGACGCCTGCTTCGATTGCGTGACCATCGGGTTCGGACTGCGCAACGTGACCGACAAGGCCGCGGCGCTGTCCTCGATGTACCGGGTCCTGAAGCCGGGCGGCCAGCTCCTGGTGCTGGAGTTTTCCACGCCCGTCGCGCCGGGCTTGAAGCCGCTGTACGACGCCTATTCGTTCAATCTGCTGCCGCTGATGGGACGGCTCGTGGCCCGGGATGCGGCGAGCTACCGCTACCTCGCCGAGTCGATCCGCATGCACCCGGATCAAGAGACCCTGCTCGGCATGCTGAAGGATGCGGGCTTCGGCGAGACGCGCTATCACAACCTCACGGGCGGCATCGTCGCCGTCCACCGCGGATACAAAATCTGATATGTCCGGTAAGGTCAAGCGAAGGCACGGTCCTTTCTCGCGCGGGCGCGATTGTCTGAGGCGATTGGGGAAGCGAGCGTGACACCGAAGCGGGAACGCGACGCGCGAGAGATGGCTGCGACGATGGATCATTCTGATATCCGCGGATTGGCTACCGCATTTCATCTCTTCCTCGCGGGGCTGCCTCGCTCTAAGAGCTGGGATCACCACGAAGGTGCCCACATAAAATTTGCCGAGGATTCCCCTCATCGGTCTCGCGCATCGCGTTTCCGCTTGGGTGTGGAAGCTTGTGGTGAGTTGAGTTGGGTGAGCGACCTCCTGGGCTCGATTGGTGTGAGGAGGGAGCTGTTAAGCGGAGATCTGAACCTGTCGAGCGATATCCCAGATGAAGGCGGCGAGCTCTCGGGCGACCGCGACGCAGCATTTGTTCTGTGTCATTTTCCGCCCGGCATTGAGCTTACGGAACCGATAGGCGAGGCGCAGCTGCGCTCGCCAAGCGATGTCACGTATAGCCTTGGGCTGGCCATGTTGGCGCACTTCGATCACTCGGCTCACACGCGGATTGAAGCGGTAGGTCCAGGCCGCCTCGACGAGGATACGCCGAGCGTGTTTGTTGCCTGCTTTGGTGATCGGGCCTTGACGGCGAGTGTTGCCGGAGGAGTGCTCCAGGCCGCGCAGACACATCAGAGCTTTGACGACCCCCTTCATGCGCCAGTGCTCGCATTGTTCGCGCAGGGCCTGAGTGAGCCGATCAAGGCGCTCGTGGGCATCTTTGACGGCCTGACGATACTCATCGAAGGCGATTTGTTGGGCGGGCAGCTCGAACTTGATGCCGGCGAGATGGCGTTCGTGGGCTGCGGTCCAAGACGTTTTGCCCTGATAAGCGCGTCCATGGCGCAGCAGCATCGCTTTGAGCTGCAGTCTGGCGCGCAATCTTGCGGCGCTGGCATCCTCTCGAGCGCGAGCGAGATCACGGATAGCCTCATCGCGCTCATCGGGTACGACGACTCTCACGAGGTTGCCAGCGCGCGACTCCCGAGCGAGCAACAGCGCATCAAGGCGATCGGTCTTGATCAACTTCTCGGAGGCCTTGCGTGTGATGTGAGCGGGCGAGATCACCTCGCATCGCCATCCTTGCGAGCTCAGATAGCGCGCCCAGCCGTAGCCGCACGGGCCCGCCTCATACACGATCAGCGTGTTACTGCGCTTGGTGCAACGCGTGAGTGCCTTGCACAACGCCGCCGGCTCCGGCGTCATGGTACCGATAAAGCGCGGCGCGCTACGCCCCGCTTCGGCAATCGCCATCGCAATCGAATCTTTATGAATATCCAGCCCAATATAGGAAGTGGTAATCTCGTTCATGGTCTGTCTCCCGCTGGTTTAGGCACTTCGAACCCTCACGGGTCTGTGCATGTGGCTCGGCGTCCGCAACGACGCAACCCACGATATGGGAGACAGACCACTTCACTCCACTCACAAGTCCGCCGAGCCTCAAACCGTAGGCCCGGACATGATGTCTAACATGCCGGCCACACCCGCCTGGATCGCGGCCGTCGAATCCATCTTGAACCGCAGCATCGGGCGCTCGCAGAAGGCACAGGCCGCGGCGCGCCGGTTGAACGGCACCTCGCTGCAGGTGCACGCCGAGGGGCTCGCGCGGATCCGCGCCGCGGTGTGCGCGGACCGCCTCGCGCTCAGCACCGGCGGCGACATCGACGCGGACGCGCTCATATCGGGGTCGCCACTCGCGCTGTTGAAACTCATCCGCGAGGGCGCCGGCGGCACCTCGGGCCCGACCAGCACCCGAGCCGGGGCGCGCGTCGCCGGCGACGCGGAAATCGCCGCACGATACCGCGAGCTCTTTGCGCTGGCCCGGCCGGACCTCGAGGAGGAGCTGTCGCGGCTCGTCGGCGATCTGCCTGCGAGACGCCTGTCCCTCGCCGCTGAAGGAGCCCTCGGCTGGATGCGCCGGGCCGGCCGCACCGTCCGCGAAAACCTGAGCGAATATCTTCAGGAAGAAAGCCGGGATCTGGTCGCGAAGCCCGAAGTCGAGGAATTCCTGCAGGGCGTCGACCGGGTGCGCGACACCGCGGACCGCGTCGAGGCGAGGCTCGCGCGCATCGAACAGCGCATGCGGGAGGAGCGGTGATGCGGTATCGCGTCGCCACGCGCCTCCTCCAGATTCAGCGCGCCCTGGTCCGCCACGGGCTCGACGATTTCGTGCGCGCCACGCACCTGTATCGGCCGTTCCGCTTCCTGTTCTACCTCTCGCCGTGGACCTGGTTTCAGCGCAGCGCCGGCGTGACCCGCGGCGAGCGGCTGCGCCTCGCGCTCGAGGAGCTCGGGCCGATCTTCGTCAAGTTCGGCCAGGCGGTATCGACCCGGCGCGACCTCATTCCGGCCGATATCGCCGATGAGCTGGCCAAGCTTCAGGACCGCGTACCGCCCTTCGACAGCGCCGTAGCCGCTGCGGCCATCGAGCAGGCGCTTCGGGCGGCCGCTCGCCGACTCGTTCGAGAGCTTCGAGGAGAAGCCGCTCGCCGCGGCATCGATCGCGCAGGTCCACGCGGCCCGGCTGCGAAGCGGCGAGGAAGTCGTGGTCAAGGTGTTGCGGCCCGGCATGCACGACATCATCGAGCGGGATCTCGAGGTGCTGGAGGCGCTCGCGCGGCTCGCCGACGAATACTGGAGCGATGCGCGCCGCCTGCGTCCGATCGAGATCGTCGCCGAATACCGCAAGACCATCCTCGACGAGCTCGATCTGATGCGCGAGGCGGGCAATGCCGCCCAGTTGAAGCGCAACTTCACGGGGTCCCCGCTTCTGTACGTGCCCGCCGTGTATTGGGATTACTGCCGGTCGAACGTCATGGTGATGGAGCGGATCCACGGCATCATCATCAGCCAGATCGAGGAGCTCAGGGCACGCGGCACCAATTTCGCGAGGCTCGCGGAGAACGGGGTCGAGATTTTCTTCACGCAGGTGTTCCGCCACAATTTCTTCCACGCCGACATGCATCCGGGCAACATCTTCGTGCAGGTCGACGATCCGCAAAATCCGCGCTACGCGGCGATCGACTTCGGCATCGTCGGCACCCTCGATCCGCGCGATCAGCATTACCTCGCCTCGAATTTCCTCGCGTTCTTCGATCGCGATTACGCGCGCGTCGCCGCGCTGCACGTGGAATCGGGCTGGGTTCCGCAAGACCACCCGGGTCGACGAGCTCGAGTCCGCGGTGCGAACGGTCTGCGAACCGATCTTCAACAAGCCGCTGAAGGAGATCTCCTTCGCCCAGGTGCTGCTGCGGCTGTTCGAGACCGCCCGGCGCTTCGACATGCAGATACAACCGCAGCTCGTCCTGCTGCAGAAGACCCTGCTCAATGTCGAGGGATTGGGACGCCAGCTCTATCCCGAGCTCGATCTGTGGAAGACCGCGCAGCCGGTCCTGCGTCAATGGATGCGCGAGCGGATGAGCCCGCGCGCGGTGCTGAAGCGGATGCGTGCGCAGCTGCCCGATACCATCGAAAGCCTGAAGGAGCTTCCCGCACTGTTTCAAACGGCCGTGCGTGACGCCTCCGAGGGGCGGTTCCGGCTTCAAATCGAGAACCGGGGCCTCGCGGAGCTGCGCCGCGAGCTGAAGCAGTCCGCCCGCCGCCGCGACCTCGCGCTCGCCGCCGCCGCGCTCTGGTTCTCCGGCTCGGTGTGGCTGGCGGCGGCGCCGCAGTACCGCTGGCTCGCCTTCGCGCAGCTGGCAGCGGCCGCGGTCTTCCTCGCCTTGTATCGTTCCTTGAAATGGCAGGCCAAATGAGAATCCCCGTCGAAAACACCACGAGCTATCGGGGACGCAACGCGCGTCCGAATTGGATCGCGCTGCTCGGATTCATCGCGTCGGCCGTCGCAGCGGGGGCGCTCGGCGCGCTGGTGTCTCCGGCGCGCTCGGCGTCGATCGGCGCCTGGTATGCGGGACTTTCCAAGCCGCCGTGGGTGGTACCGAACAGCTGGTTCGGTCCGGTGTGGGGGACGCTGTACGTGATGATGGGCACTGCGGCCTGGCTGGTGTCGCGCGAGCGCTATCACCGCCAACAGACCGTCGCCCTCGGCGCGTACGTCGTTCAACTGCTGCTCAACGCCGCCTGGGCGCCTCTGTTTTTCGGCGCGCGCAATCCCGGCTTGGGTCTGTTCGACATCGTCGCGCTGTGGCTCGCCGTCGGCTGGACCATCCGCGAATTCTTCTCGGTGCAGCGCGCCGCCGCCCTGCTCCTCGTGCCTTATTTCCTATGGGTGAGTTTCGCCACGGCCTTGAACTTCAGCATCTGGCGGCTCAACCAATGAGCCACGAACCTGCTCGCCAACGACAATTATTCGAGTCTTCGTGTCCGCCGCGGGAACCGGCTACAGCCGCTGGCGGGACCTCGCCGTCACCCGCTGGCGCGAGGATCCGACCGCGGATGCGCTCGGCTTCTTCGTGTTCCTGAGAGATGTCGAAAACGGCAAGGTGTGGTCGGCCGGCTACCAGCCCATCGGCCGGGAACCGGAGCATTACCAGGTTTCCTTCAGCGAGGATCGGGCGCGGATCGTCCGTCGCGATGGACCGCTCGTGTACTGACACGGAAATCCTGGTGGCGCCCAACGACGATGCGGAGGTGCGCCGGATATCGATCACCAACGAGGGCAAGAGCACTCGCGAGATCGAGGTGACGAGCTACGCCGAAGTGGTGCTGGCGGCGCCCGGCGCCGACGCCGCCCACCCTGCGTTCTCGAAAATGTTCGTGCAGACCGAATTCGACGCCGACTCCCGGCACGCTTCTCGCCACCCGCCGCAGCCGCGAGCCGGCGGAACGCCCGCTCTGGATGTTTCACGTCAGCGTGGTCGAAGGCGAGACGCTCGGGGTGCTGCAATTCGAGACCGACCGAGCCAGGTTCCTCGGCAGGGGACGGGATCTACGCAACGCCCTCTGCATCGTCGACGCGCGTCCGCTGTCGGATACCGCGGGCACGGTGCTCGATCCCATCGTGGCGCTGCGGCGCCGGGTGCGGATACTTCCCGGAGCCACCGCGCGCGTCGCCTTCTGGAGCGGCGTGGCGGCGAGCCGTGCGCAGGCTCTGGCGGTTGCCGGCAAGTACCGTGACGGCGCCTCTTTCGAACGCATCGAGCGATCGGCCGCCGATCGGGCGCAGGTGAGCCTCGGAAGTCTCGGCGATCGATGCAGACGAGGCGCGGCTTTTCCAGCGCATCGCCGGCGCCATTCTGTGCCCGAAGGCCTCGCTGCGCGCTCCGCGCGAACTGCTGACGCGCAATCAGTCCGGTCCCCCGGCACTCTGGGCACACGGAATTTCCGGCGATCTGCCGCTCGTGCTGGTGCGGATCGAGCGGGAGGACGACATCGGCCTCGTCGGGCAATTCTTAAGGGCGCACGAATACTGGCGCTCGAAGCAGGTGTCCGCGGATCTCGTCTTCGTGAACGATGGCGGCGGATTCGGCGTCGCTCGGCTCAGCGCTCGAGGCCGCGATCCAGGAAGCCCCCGCGCGCTCGCGCGGCGCCGATGCGAGCGTGCGCGGCGGCGTGTTCACGCTCGAGGACGCGGCGCTCGACCCTGCCGCCCGGGATGCCCTCGAGGCCGCCGCCCGCGCCCTGTTCAACGGCCGGGGCGGTGCTTTGAGGGATCAATTGTCGGGTTGGCAGGAGCCCGCGCGTATGCCGCGTCCGACGCTCAGGCATAGGGGCGGCGGCCGAAGCGCGGTGCCACGAGATCTTCCATCGCTGGACTTCTTCAACGGGATGGGAGGGTTCGACGTTGCCGCCCGCGAGTACATCACCGTTCTCAAGGACGCCGAATGGACGCCGGCGCCCTGGACCAATGTGATTGCAAACCCCGATTTCGGTTTCCTGGTGTCGGCGGACGGCACCGGGACCACCTGGTCCATCAATGCTCAACAGAATCAGTTGACGCCGTGGTCCAACGATCCCGTCGCCAACCCGCCGGCGGAAGTCGCCTACATCCGCGATGAGGACTCGGGCGATCTCTGGAGCGCCACGCCTCTGCCCATTCGCGAGCCTGGCTCCTATGTCGTGCGCCATGGCCACGGCTACAGCCGTTTCGAGCACACCTCGCGCGACATCGCCACGGATTTCCTGCAGTTCGTGCCCCGGTCGGATTCCGTCAAGATAGCGCGCCTCAAGCTCGCCAATCGCTCGAACAAGGTCCGCCGTCTGTCGGTGACCCACTATGCCGAGTGGGTGCTCGGCAATCAGCGCAGCCGGATGGCACCCTTCGTCGTGACCGAGATCGACCCGGACTCGAGGGCGCTGCTCGCGCGCAATCCCTGGAGCGTGGATTTTCCCGGACGCGTCGCATTCATGGACATGGCCGGCCGGCAACAGACGAGCACCGGCGACCGGCGGGAATTCCTGGGTGAGTATGGTTCCATGGCGGAGCCGGCCGCGCTCCTCGGCAACGCCGCCTTGTCCAATCGAGCGGGAGGAGGATTCGATCCCTGCGGCGCGTTGCAGACCCGATTCGAGCTCGGCCCGGGCGAGGAGACCGAAGTCGTGCTGTTCCTCGGGCAGGAGGCCTGCCGCGCCGATGCGCTGGCCTCCCTCAAGAAATACCGGGCGCTCGATCTCGATGGCGCGCTCAAGGAGGTCACGGATTTCTGGGACCAAACCTTGGGCACCGTCCAGGTGAAGACGCCGGACCGCTCCATGGACGTGATCCTGAACGGATGGCTGCTTTATCAAACGCTGGTCTGCCGGTTGTGGGCACGCACCGCCTTCTACCAGGCCAGCGGCGCATGGGGCTATCGCGATCAGCTTCAGGACGTGATGGCGCTATGTGTCGCCCAGCCCCGGGTGGCGCGCGAGCACATTCTGCGCGCCGCCTCGCGGCAGTTCGAGGCCGGCGACGTGCAGCACTGGTGGCTGCCGGTGACCCAGCAAGGCATCAAGACGCGGGTGTCGGACGATCGGATCTGGCTGCCCTTCGTGCTCGCGCACTATCTGGAGGTCACGGAGGACTTCGCGATACTCGATGAGCCCGTCGCCTTTCTGGAGGGGGGCCCGCTCGCCGAGGACCAGCAGGAATTGTTCGAGGCGGCCAAGCCCGCCGCGACGGCCTCCCTGTACCATCACTGCGCGCTCGCGCTCGATTCGAGCCTCGCCATCGGCTCGCACGGGTTGCCGCTGTTCGGCACGGGCGACTGGAACGACGGCATGAACCGGGTCGGCATCAAGGGTCGCGGCGAGAGCGTCTGGCTCGGCTGGTTCCTGCACGCCGCGCTGATGCGGTTCGCCGGCACCGCCGAACGCCGCGGCGATGCGGCGCGCGCCTCCGCCTGGCGCAAGCATGCGTTCACGCTTCAGGCCGCCATCGACCGCGAAGCCTGGGACGGAGACTGGTATCGCCGCGGCTATTTCGACGACGGCACACCGCTTGGGTTCGGTATCGAGCGAGGAATGCCGCATCGATTCGGTGGCGCAGTCATGGGCCGTGATTTCCGGCGCCGCTCCCCGCGAACGCGCGTTGCGCGCCATGGCCTCCGTCAACGCCCAACTCGTGAGCCGCAGCGAGGGCCTGGTGCAGCTTTTCACTCCGCCTTTCGACCGCACGGCGCGCGACCCCGGCTACATCAAGGCGTACCCCCCGGGCCTGCGCGAGAACGGCGGCCAGTACACCCATGCCGCCATGTGGGTAACGCTGGCCTTCGCCCTGCTCGGCGACGGCGATCGGGCCGTGGAATTGTTCTCGCTCACCAATCCCGTGAACCATTCGAGCACACGCTCCGCGATTCATCGTTACAAGGTCGAGCCTTACGTGGTGTGCGCCGACGTGTATTCCGCGCCCGCTCACATCGGGCGGGGCGGGTGGACCTGGTACACGGGCTCGGCGGGCTGGATGTACCGCACGGCCATCGAGGGGATACTGGGCCTTAACCTGCGCGGGCGTAAATTGCGCATCGATCCCTGCATCCCGCGGAGCTGGCCCGGCTTCGAGGTCACGTACAAGCACGGCTCGTCGCGCTTTCACATCGCGGTGGACAATCCGAAAGGCGTGAGCCGCGGCGTCGTCAAAGCGGCGCTCGACGGCAGCGATATCGCGGCGGCGCCCTGCGAAATCTCACTCACGGATGATGGGACCTATCATTACGCGCGGATCACCCTCGGGTGAAGCGAGCGCTCCCGGGTAAACGGAGCCCTAGCGCTTGCGGCGCATCGCGCCCATCAGGCGCCCGACCACCATCCGGGTCACCGCGCCCGCCGGCAGCATCCGAAGAAGCCGCCACGCCATCCGCGGCCGCGCGAGCAGCAGGCCGCCCGCCAGGGCGCCGACGGCGCCGATCCCGCGACCGGTCATCAATGCGCGCATCGTGCGGCTGCGCGGAAATCCGCCCGCCACGCCGCTGGGCCCCGGGCCTTCGCCCTCGCTTTCCGCGGGCGGGGGTTCGAGCAACCGGCTGATCTCGGCGCGCGACTCAGCAAGGCGGGCCATGATGGCGTCACGTTCCGATGAGTCGCCGGGCGTCATGTGTCGTCGTCCGCGAGGATCCGTTCCAGAATCACGCTGTCTTCCTTCCATTCCCGGCGCACCGAATCGAGGAAGGGAGGTTCGCCGGCGGCGGTCTTGGATCGGTAAATCAGGGCGATGAGCGCGAGCGCGACGAAGCCACCGCCCATCCAGGCAATCGCGGCGAGCCGATGGGGCGTATCCCAGGTCACCGCAATCACCGCCGCACACCCCATCAGGATGGCGAACAACGAGCAGACCAGGATGACGAGGGAGACGATGATCCCGCTGACTGCATCGCGCTTGGCGCGCTCGAGATCGAGCGCCGCCAATTCGGCGTATGCCCCGAGATGGCGCAACAGCGCAGGCGCCGCTTTCGGCAATGACCACAGCACCCGCATGGACCTACGGCCTTAAGAGCGGCGCGCGACCAGGATGCCGACGACGGCGCCCACGAGCGCCGCGAGGCCGACGGCGGCCCAGGGGCTCTCGCGCACATAGCCGTCCGCGCCGCTGACCGCTTTCTGCGCTTGTCGTCGAAGCGCATCCGCCCCGTCCGTCAAGGTTTCCTTGGCCGATTCCACCGTCGCGAGAACCTTGCTGCGCATCGTCGCCACATCGGCGTCGTTCATATCCGCAAGGCGGGCGATCAGGTCCTCCACGTCGGCGATCAGATTCCTGATTTCGTCGGCGGCAACGCTCTTGATGTGCCCGGCCGCATCCGCCGCGTCTTCCTTCAGGCGATGCCCCGAGGCGTTCACGTCGCCTGCGCGCTCATAAGTTGTTTCCATGCATCGATCTCCTCAAGTCGGTGGGAATCTACCCCCATCAACCCCTCGGCACAATGGGAGCATTGTCGGTGCCGCCGATCACCACTTCCACCCGGCGGTTCAGCTGGCGGCCGCCGGAGTCGGTGTTGCTCGCAACGGGGTAGGCCTTGCCGTAGCCTTGGGTGTTGGTCGGATCGACGCTGCGCGTCACCAGCGCGGCTTTGACGGCGTTGGCGCGGCGCTGCGATAGATCCTCATTATAGGCGTCCGAGCCCAGGCTGTCCGTAAAACCGTCGATCTCCGCGCGCCGGTCTGGATGCTGGGTGAGGAATTGCGCCAATTGATCCATCTTGGCGGCGGCGCCCGGGTTCAGCTCCGCGCGTCCGGTGTCGAACAGCACGTCCCCCAAGGTCAGCACGATGCCGCGATTGGTTTGCTTCGCCTTCATCTGGTCGAGCTCGGCCTGCAGATCCGCCGCCTGTTGGGAGGCCGCGTTTCGCTGCTGGACGGCGGTGTTCACTTCACGCTGCCTGGATTCGAAGCAAGATCACAGCTTCCGTGCTTGCTGACTGAGATGCAGCTGGGCGGGCGCGCGATCTAGTGCTTGGCAACTAGTGCTTGGCGACGTGCGCTTCGCAGATCTCATGCAGCACTTCCGGAAGCCGGCCGTAGTCGCGAGCCTTGTCCAGGAAATGCGTCGCACCGAGCGCGATGGCCGCGTTCTTGTACTCGGGGAGATCGTAGTTGGTGAGCACGATGATGCGCGGCTTCAGCTGCGTCGTGGCGAGTGCGCGCATCACTCCGAAACCGGTGCCCTGTTTCAAATGCAGATCCAGGATGATCACGTCGATGGAATCGCGCCTTACGGCCGCAAGCGCCGCGGCCTCCGTGTCGGCAGTGCCTATCAGCTCGACGTCCGGGATCTGCCGAATCGCTTCGGTCAGCCGCTCGGTGAGGACCTTGGAGTCTTCCACCAGCAAGACTCGCAGGCCCTGAGCCATCGTCATCCTTTCCACGGTAGTTGCACACACAATGACCACACTGTACTGCCTGCAGGCGCAACCCATGCACGGTCGCCGAACCGTTCGTTGTGTAGGAGAGTTCCCACGGGTGCCGGTTATTGGATGAGCCCGTTGCGCAGCGCGTAGGACGTTATGTCCGCATTGGCATTGAAGCTCATTTTTTCCAGAATTCGCGAGCGGTAAGTGCTCACCGTCTTCACGCTCAGGCTCAACTCGTTGGCGATGTCGGAGACGCCGCGGCCGGCCGCGAGCTTGCAGAAGATCTGGAATTCGCGCGTCGACAGTCGCGCATGCAGCGGCTTGTCGGGATCGCCGTCCAGATCGGCCACCAGGATCTCCGCGAGCGCCGCGCTCACGTACCGCCGGCCGGACAGCACCGTGCGCACCGCCTTCATCAGCTCTTCCGGCGCGCTGTCCTTGGACAGATAGCCGCTCGCTCCGGCGCGCAGGACGTTGACCGCGTATTGCTGTTCCGGCAGACCGCTCATGACCAGCACTCTCACGCCCGGGTGGCCCGTTTGAATGTGCCTCAATATGTCCAGACCGCTGCGGTCGGGCATGTGAATGTCGAGAAGGACGAGGTCCCAATCCTGTTTTCGCAACAGGTCGAGCGTCTCGTTGCCGCTTGCGGCCTCGCCGACCGCGTTGATGGTGGGATCCGCCTCCAGAAACTGCTTGAATCCTGCCCGGACAACCGCATGGTCGTCGGCAATCAATACTCGTGACACGTCTTGGCTCTCCCGTCTACTGGTTGTCAGCTGCTGGCGCACTGGCTCTGCGAATAGCCATTGAGCTTGTTATACAATGTTTTCAAACTGCATCCCAAGGCGTCCGCCGCGCGGCGCTTATTGCCCTGGAAATAATCGAGCGTCGCTTCGATGAGCGAGCGCTCCATGTCGTGAATCCTGGACCCGACGCGGATCTCCAGACGCTCCCGATCATCGGCTCCCGCGGCCCGGGAGGCCTGCGATTGGATGAGGGGCGCCAGCTCGAGGGCTTGATCCCCGAGGATGAACGCTCGTTCGATGCAATTTCGAAGCTCGCGCACATTCCCCGGCCAGCTGTGCTGCTTCAGGGTCATGCGCGAATGCGCGGTGAGCTGTTTGTGAGTTCCCGCTTGGGCGTTCAACTCGTCGAGGAAATGCCCGGCGAGGAGCTCCACATCGTTCCCCCGGTTGCGCAGCGGCGGCAGCTCGATCGGGAACACCGCCAGGCGGTACAACAGCTCCTCGCGCAGCTGACCGCTTCGCACCGCCTGCAAGGGACAGCGGTTGCTCGCCGCGATCACGCGCACGTCGGACGACAGCTCGACGTTCGCACCCACGCGATAGAACCGGCGGGTCTCGAGCACGCGCAGCAGGCGCGTCTGCATCTCCATGGGCATCTCGGTGATCTCGTCGAGCAGAAGCGTGCCCCCATCGGCGCGTTCGAACACCCCGGCATGGGCACTGACGGCGCCGCTAAAGCTGCCCTTCTCGTACCCGAACAACTCGGCCTCGATCAATCCGGCGGGGATGGCGCCGCAATTGATGGCGAGGAACGGCCCTCCCCGGCGAAGGCTTCGATCATGGATCGATTGCGCCGCGAGCTCCTTTCCGGAACCGCTTTCGCCGGTCAACAGGACGCTCGCCTCGGTGGGCCCGACGCGGTCAATGAGGCGAAATACCTCCTGCATGGCGGCGGACAGCCCCATAAGGGGACCGGCCGCGGCGCGCGGGAAGGACTCTTGATGCAAATTCACGACGCTCATGACTCGATACCCTCCAGACCGCGCTCATTCGTGTAATCGTTACATTCCATACTCGGGTAATTTGTAACCCGTGCAGGGGGCGGTCGCCATGGATACCCGCTGAACCTTCGCTCAGACTTTGGGCGAATTCGTGTCGGTGTTTGTCCGACGCGGTGGGCTTGGCCTACCTCGATGAACACCGCCGGCTCAAGGGGCGGCGCCGGCACCCCGTTCGCGCCCGCACCGCCAGCAGGACGTGAACTGCGGCTCGAGGCTCTCCTGGCATCCTTCACAAATCCAGGGGGCGCCGCCCGGGGCCTTCGCCGCGCGCGCCAGGATACCGAGTGCGTATCCCTCATCCGCGTCGTCGACATAGAGCTGCGGCCAGGTCTCCATCATCGGCAGCTCGCCCATGGCGCCGGAAAGAAAGACGTTGCGCAGCTCGCAGCGGACGCCGGAGGTGATCAGCACGTTGCGCGCGTGCGCCACCTGCAACAGCGAGGCGGCCCGGTAAACGCGCTTCACGGCGGGTGATCCCGTGGGCCTATCCGCGCAGCGATCCCAGGAAGGCGCGCACGTCGCCTCCGCGCTCCAGCGTCTCGACCAACGCGGAGCCGACCACCACACCGTCGACATGCTTCGCGAAGCGCGTGACCTGTTTGTGCGATCGGATGCCGAAGCCTGCGCACACCGGCACCTTGGAGTAGCGTTTGACGCGGTCCATGTAGGCGAGCACCTCGTCGGGTACTTCCACCGACTTTCCGGTGGTACCGGTCATCGTGACCGCATAAACGAACCCCTGAGCGGCGGCGCAAAGCATGGCAAGGCGCGAATCCGGCGTCACCGGGGTCACCATCTGCACCAGCGCCAGCCCCTCGCGCTCCAGCGCCGCCGCGAGATCGCCGCTCTCCTCGTGAGGAAGATCGGGCACGATGAATCCGGCGACGCCGGCCTCCCGGGCGGCACGTGGCAGGGCCTCGAGCCCGAACGCGAGCAGCGGATTCAGATAGCTCATCAGCAGCATCGGCGCCGCCAGCGGCCGGGGCAGGGCGGCCAGCTCCCCGAGGATCCAGGGAAGGTTCACTCCCTCGGCCAGCGCGGCGAAGCTCGCGCGCTGGATGGTGGAACCGTCCGCCATCGGATCGGAGAAGGGGACGCCGATCTCCACCACATCGCACGACTCGGCGACCGCCAGCAAATTCTCCCGGAACCCGCGGCGCGTCGGAAAACCGGCCGTGAGAAACCCCACCAGCGCGGGCGCGCCTCGCGCGGTGGCGGCGCTGATGGCGGTCGAGATGGTATCGCGGGGTTGCATGGCGTTCAGCGCAGAATCGTCCGCTGCAAGATGCCGATGTCCTTGTCGCCACGGCCCGAGCATCCGATCAGGATGCGCGCGCCGGGATGGGATTGCGCGTAGCGGCGGGCGCCGAAGAGCGCGTGTGCACTTTCGATCGCCGGCAGGATCCCTTCGCAGCGCGCGCATTCGCTGAGCGCGTCCAGCGCCTCGTCGTCGGTCGCCGACTCATACACCACCCTGCCCGAGCTCTTGAGGAAGGCGTGTTCCGGACCGACGCCCGAATAATCGAGCCCTGCCGACACCGAATGCGTCTCGCGCACCTGGCCGAACGCGTCTTGAAGGATCAGCGTATAGCTGCCCTGGAGCACTCCGGGCGTGCCGAACGTCAGCGAGGCGGCATTGTCGCCGAGCCCCGCGCCGCGGCCACCCGCCTCCACGCCGAGAATCCGGACGCTCGCGTCGCCGAGGAATGGATGGAACAAGCCGATCGCGTTCGAGCCGCCGCCCACGCAGGCGACCACCGCATCGGGCAGTCCGCCGGCGGACGCCATCATCTGCGCGCGCGCCTCGCGGCCGATCACCGCTTGCAGCTCGCGCACCAGATAAGGATACGGATGCGGTCCCACGGCGGAACCCAACGAGTAATACGTGCCGTCCGGATCGGACACCCAGTCGCGCAGCGCCTCGTCGATCGCGGCGCGCAGCGTCTTGTCGCCGGAGCTCACCGGCACGACGGTTGCGCCCATGAGCTTCATGCGCCCGACGTTCGGCGCCTGGCGCTCGAACGTCGACCTCGCCCATGTAGACCACGCAGGGCAGTCCCAACCGGGCGGCGGCGGCGGCGCTCGCAACGCCGTGCTGCCCCGCGCCGGTCTCGGCAATGATGCGCTTCGCGCCGAGGCGCTTGGCGAGCAGCGTCTGCCCGACGGCATTGTTGATTTTGTGTGCGCCGGTATGCGCGAGGTCTTCGCGCTTGAGCCATACGTCGGCGCCCCAGCGGGCGCTCAACGTGGGGGCGTGCGACAGGGCGGTGGGGCGGCCGACCCATGTCTTGAGCTCATGGTGGAATTCCGCCTGGAAATCTTCGCTCGCCAGATAACGGTCGATGCCGGCCTGCAGCCGATCGAGCGCCGGCACCAGGGTTTCGGGCACGTAGCGCCCGCCGAATGCGCCGAATCGGCCCTTCGCATCGGGGCCCGCGCCGGCAATGGCCGCGCCCGTCGGCGGCAGGGGGGTGGGAGGCGCGCTCACGTGTCGCCCGTCAGCAGCGCGGCCGCGGCGCGCGCCGCACGCACGAACTCGGCCATCTTGACCGGATCCTTGACGCCGCGTTCCGATTCGATGCCCGAACTCACGTCGACGCCGAACGGTCTCACCGCCTGGATCGCCTCGGCCACATTCTCCGCGGACAGGCCGCCCGCCAAAATGACTTGCGTCTGTCGGGCGAGCTCCGCGGCACGGCCCCAATCGGCCAGCTCGCCGATTCCGCTGGTCGGCCCCTCGAACACGATGCGCGCAGGCAGCGGGCTCGGGGTCTTGCGCCCGAATCGCACGACCGGCAGCACCTTGATGTGCGGCGGGATCTTGAGCTCCCGCAAATCCTCAACGTCGGTTTGAAAGTAGTCGGGCTTGAGCATGCGGCAGATCTCGTCCACCTTCATCTGCAGCGGATGCTGAGCGACGGCGATCCTCAGGATGCCCGCGGGCGCGAGTGCCGCAAGCTGCGCCGCCTGTCCGGGCGTGACTTGCCGCGGACTCGGCGCAAACACGAAGCCGATCGCGTCCACCTGGGCGGTGGCGGCGGCGCTGACCGCGTCGGCAGTGGTAATGCCGCAAATCTTGATCCACATGGTGCCGAGTGTAGCCATTTAGCGTTGCACTGTCCGCGCCGCCGACAGAATTTCCGCGAGCAGCGCCGCGGGATCATCACGGGTCATGAGCGCCGTGCCGACGAGTGCGGCGCCGTAGCCGAGGCGGCGCATCGCCGCCGCGTCGGCCGGCGTCGCCACGCCGCTTTCCGCGACCGCGACGGCCGCGCTGGGCAGCGCCGGGGCAAGCTCGGCAAAGCGCAGTGGGTCCACCCGCAGGCTGACCAGATCGCGGCAATTGATGCCGACCAGCACCGCGCCGCGGCGCGATTCCCGACCCTCGAGCAGCAGCCGGGCGCGTTCCAGATCCGCGGCATCGAACGCCTCGAGCAGCACGAACAGGCCGAGTTCGGCGGCCGCATCGAGGAGCGCCAGAGCGCCCGGCTGGCTCAGCATTCGAACGATGATCAGCACCCCGCCGGCGCCGGCGGCCCGCGCCTCCAGCACCTGATAGGGGTCGACGAGAAAATCCTTGCGCATGGCCGGCACGCCCAACGGCGCGAGCACGCGGGCGGCCTGCTCGAGGTGCTCGAGCGAGCCGTCGAACCGCGTCGGCTCGGTGAGCACCGACACCGCCGCCGCTCCCGCGCGGGCATACGCCGCGACGCGCGCGCGCCAATCGTGCGCGGCATCCTTGAGCACGCCGGCCGCGGGCGATCGCAGCTTCAGCTCGGCGATCACATCGAACCCCGACGAGGAGAGCGCGAGCGCCGGCGCGGCCGGCGCCTCTGCCGCGCGGCGCTCGAGCTCGGCGGCGGACTCGCGCCGCCTGGCCTGTCTCACGCGCTCCATGCTCGATTCACGCATCTCGTCGAGCAGGCTCGTCATGCGGGATGCTCCTCGCGCGCGGCGCGCGCGAATTGCTGCAGACGCTCGAGCCACGCCTGCGCGCGGCCCGAGTCGATGGTCTCGCCGGCGAGCGCGATGCCCGCGGCCGGCGAGCCCGCGCGACCCGCAATGAACAGCGCAAGTCCGCTTTGCAGCACGAGCGCGGCACGGTGCGCACCCCGATCCCGACCTTCGAGCACGGCGCGCAGCGCGGCGAAATTGGCGGCGGCGTCGGCGCCCTTGAGATCCGCGGCCGAGCACCGCGGCAGGCCGAGCTCTCGCGGATCGATTCGCTCGCGGCGAACGCTTCCCGCGGCCACGTCGAAGGCGACGAACGGCCCGATGGGCGTGGCTTCATCCCAACCCGCCGCGCCGTGCACCACCCACGCCCGCTCGCCTCCCATGCCGACGAGGGTATGGGCGATCAATTCCGCCGTGGTCTCATCGTAGGCGCCGATCAATTGAAAACGCGGAGCGGCCGGATTGGTGAGCGGGCCGAGGAGATTGAACACGGTGCGCACGCCGAGCGCCGCCCGGATGGGGGCGAGCGCCTTCATCGCGGGGTGGTAATAGGGGGCGAACAAGAAGGTGAAGCCGGTGGCCGCAAAGCACTCCGCCGCGCGCCGCTCGTCGAGCGGGAGCGTGAGCCCCAGCTCTTCGACGAGATCGGCACTGCCGCTTCGGCTGGTGATGGAGCGATTGCCATGCTTGATCACCCCGAGGCCCGAGGCGGCGGTCAGCAGCGCCGCGCCCGTCGAGAGATTGAGACTCCCGGACGAATCCCCGCCCGTGCCGACGATATCGATGGCGTCGGGAGAAAGCGGCAACGCGGGTTGACGCGCGAGCGCGCGCATGGCGCCCGCGAACCCGCGCACTTCCGCCGCAGTCACGCCCTTGGCGCGCATCGCGGCGAGCAGCGCGCCCGCCATCGCCGGGGCGAGCTCGGCCGCCGTCAATTCGCCGAGAAGGCGGGCCGCCCCGGCTTCCCCGAGATCCTCGCCCTGCAGAAGATGCTCGAGCATCTGACGGGGGCTCATCATCGGCTTCACGGCGCGGCCCGTGAGGTCTTCAGGAAATTGCCCATGAGCACCGGTCCCTCCGGCGTGAGCACGCTTTCCGGATGGAACTGCACTCCCTCGATCGGAAGCGTGCGATGGCGCACGCCCATGATCTCTCCCTGATCGGTTCGAGCCGTCACCTCCAGAACCTCCGGCACGCTCGAGGGCTCGGCGATCAGCGAGTGATAGCGGCCGGCTTGGAAATTCTGCGCCATGCCCGAAAAGACGCCCCTGCCATCGTGCTGCACGGGGGACACTTTGCCGTGCATCAGCCGTGCGGCGCGCACCACCCTGCCGCCGAACACTTCCACCAGGGCCTGATGGCCGAGGCACACGCCGAAGATCGGGATGCGGCCCGCGAAGGCCTCGATCATGCGCATCGAGACGCCCGCATCACGCGGCGCGCCGGGCCCCGGCGAGATCACCAGGTGCGAGTGCCCCTGGCGAAGCGCGTCCTCGACCGTGATCGCATCATTGCGGTGGACATCCACTAGAGCGCCCAGCATCAGAAACGCCTGCACCAGGTTATAGGTGAAGGAATCGTAGTTATCGATCAGCAATATCCGTGCGCGCGAGCTCACAACCCCTCCGCCGCCATCACGAGCGCGCGGCGCAACACCGCGCTCTTCGCCATGACTTCTTCATACTCCGCCCGGGGCGAGCTGTCGGCGACGATTCCGCCTCCGGCCTGGTAGCTGTAGGTGTCGCCCCGAAACACGAGCGTCCGGATGGTGATGGCCTGATCCATGTCGCCATGACGTCCAAAGTACCCGACGGTTCCGCCATAGAGCTGTCGTCCCACCGGCTCGAGCTCATCGATGATCTCCATGGCCCGAACCTTCGGCGCCCCCACGAGGGTGCCCGCGGGGAACGTTGCCGCGAATAAATCGAACACGTCGAAGTCCGCCGCGAGCGTACCGCCGACACCGCTCACCATGTGCATGATGTGACTGTAGCGCTCGATGACCCGATAAGGCTCGACCCGCACCGAGCCCGCGGTCGCAACGCGGCCCAGGTCATTGCGCGCCAGATCGACCAGCATGACGTGCTCCGAATTCTCCTTGGGATCCGCGAGCAAATCCGCCTCGAGCCGGGCATCGGCAAGCGCATCGCTTCCGCGGGGACGCGAGCCCGCGATGGGCCGCAGCTGCGCATGGCGGCCATGCGACTTGACCAGGGCTTCGGGCGAGGAGCCCACCACCGTGATATCGCCGAGCTCGCAAAAATACATGTAAGGGGAGGGGTTCAGCAGCCGAAGCGCCCGATAGACCTCGAACGGGGCCAGCGCGTGACGCCCCTCGAAGCGCGATGCGAGCACCAGCTGATAGACGTCTCCCGAGGAGATGTACTCCTTCGCGCGTCGCACGCCATCCGCGTGAGCGCTCTCGGTCAACGAGGGCACCGCGGGCGTGAACGTCCCCGGCGCGAGCAGCGTCGGCACGGCGCCCCGCAATGCCAGCATGACTTCGCGCCTCAGCGACTCCCGCTCGGCGTCGGTCCCGTCATGCAGCAGGGCGGCGCTGCGCGTCAGGTGATCGAACACCAGCAACGAGCGGGGCGCCACGTAATGCGCGTGCGGCGCCACCGTCGCATCGAGACTGCGTCCCGGCAGACGCTCGAAATACCGCACGGCGTCGTAGGCGGTGTACCCAACCAGCCCCCCGGACAGCGGCACCCCGGGGATCTGCGGCTTGGGTTGGGGAGCCTCGGCCAGGGCATCTCTCAGGGCATTCAAGAAGCCCTCCCGCCCGCTCGGCCGCGGCATCCGCCGTCCCCCGACCGTGAGACCCGATGCGTCCAACCGCACTTCCAGGCAGTCGCCGAATCCGATGAACGAATAGCGCGCCAGCCGCTCGCCGCCTTCCACGCTCTCCAGCAGGAATCGAGGGCGAAATGGCGCGAGCTTGAGGTACGCGGAGACCGGCGTGTCCAAGTCGGCGGCAATGTCGAACGGCGGCTTCATTCCCAATCCTTGAGTACCAAAAAAAAACCCATCACCGTCAAGAGGCGGAGATGGGTTCTGGATATCGAACGTGAATTAAAACTTAAGCGCCCAGCGCCCACTCCTTCGGGGAAGTGCGCCACCAGCGGACATTGCCATTTTTGCTTGCTATCAACATCTTGGATGAGTATCGCCGCCGCGAGCCGGCAGCGTCAAGGGGCCTGCAGGCTCTTTTTGATTCTGCGCGTCAGCTCCACGAAACGTGGGGTCAGGCCCACGTCCTCGTACACCGGGTCGCCCTGGTCGTCCCGTGAGATGACGGTGGGACCGGCCTCGTAGGGCATCGCCGCCGCGATCTCGTCGAGCCCGGCATGCAGCAGGTCCGTGATGATCTCCTCCACGCTCCGCCCCGGGAACAACTCGGTCAGGGCATGCAGGCGCGAGGCGTCGTCGAGCGGCAGCCGCACCGTGTATTCCCGCGCCGTCAGCACCGGCGGGGCATCTTTTTTCCATCGCTCGAGCAAGGACTTGAATTTCACGATTACTCCGCCATACCGGTATCGGGCAATTATAAGCCCGTGCCGGGATTCCGCTTGTCACCCCGTTCCAAACCTCCTCCCCTGCCCTCGGGCGACGCGGACGGCATCGCGGCCGGCGGCACGCTTGGGCGCGGCCTCAAAGGGTTGTTCGAATACAGCCGCCGCGCCCTGACGCTCGTATGGACCACCAACCGGCCGCTCTCGATCGCGTTGGCCGGGCTTACGCTGCTCGCGGGCGTCTTGCCGGCGGGCATCGCGTACCTCGGTGCATTGATCGTCGACGCCGTGATCCGCGCCGCCGATCTGCATCACCGCACCGGCACCATCGGCCTCTCCCACGTGTTCCTGCTGGTCGGCTGCGAGGCAGCGCTGATTGCCGCCACCTCGCTCGCGCAGCGCGGCATCTCGCTCACGCAATCGCTGTTGCGCGCGCAGCTCGGCCAGCGCGTCAACGTGATGATCCTGGAAAAGGCGCTGACCCTCGACATGCAGCAATTCGAGGACTCGGAGTTCTACGACAAGCTGACGCGCGCGCGCCGCGAGGCCTCGAGCCGCCCCTTGAGCCTGGTGATGCGCACCTTCGGGCTGCTGCAAAACGCCGTCTCGCTGATCTCCTTCGGCGGCCTGCTGGTCCGGTTCTCGCCCTGGGCGGTGGTCCTCCTGGTGGTGGCGGGCCTCCCGGCCTTCCTCGCCGAGGCCCGGTTCTCGGGCGAGGCGTTTCGGTTGTTTCGCTGGCGCGCGCCCGAATCGCGCATGCAGATCTACCTCGAGTCGGTGCTCGCCCGGGAGGACAGCGCGAAGGAGGTGAAGCTTTTCGAGCTGGGCCCGCGGTTTCTGGACCGCTATCGGGACATCTTCACCCGCCTGTACCGCGAGGACCGCGACCTCACGATACGCCGCGACAGCTGGGGATTCGGTCTGGGCCTGGTCGGGACCGGGGCGCTCTACGGCGGCTACGCATGGATCGCCGCCGAGACCGTGGCGGAAGCGATGACCGTGGGTCAAATGACCATGTACCTCATGTTGCTGCGGCAGGGGCAAGCCGCGGTGAGCGCCGCGCTGACCGCCATCTCGGGCTTGTACGAGGACAACCTTTATCTGTCAAATCTGTTCGAGTACCTCGAACAGCCGGTGCGCGGCTCGAGCGGCGCTCTCACGACGGGGCCCCGCCCGGGCGACGGCATCCGCTTCGAGGACGTGGAGTTCGTCTACCCCGATGCCTCCTCGCCCGCCTTGTCGCACATCGATCTGCACGTCAAGCCGGGCGAGAGCCTGGCCTTGGTCGGCGAGAACGGCTCCGGCAAGACCACGTTGATCAAACTCCTAACCCGGCTGTATCGCCCGACCCGGGGCCGTATTCTGCTGGACGGTCTCGACCTGCAGGAGTGGGACGAGTCGACGCTTCGGCAACGCATCGGGGTGATCTTCCAGGACTTCGCCCGCTATCAGATGCTGGTCGGCGAGAACATCGGCGCGGGCGACGTGCGCGCATTCGACGACGAAGGGCGATGGCGCAGCGCCGCCGCCCAAGGCCTGGCGGCGGAGTTCGTCGAGGGGCTGCCGTCGGGCTACCGCACCCAGCTCGGCAAATGGTTCAAGGACGGGCGTGAGCTGTCGGGCGGCCAGTGGCAGAAGATCGCGCTCGCGCGCGCCTTCATGCGCAGCGATGCCGACATTCTGGTGCTCGACGAGCCCACCGCCGCCATCGACGCCGCCGCCGAGGCCGAGGTGTTCGAGCATTTCCGGGATCTGACGCACAACCGCATCGCCATCGTCATTTCGCACCGCTTCTCGACCGTGCGCATGGCGGATCAGATTCTGGTCCTCGAGAACGGCCGCATCGTGGAGCGCGGCAGCCACGAAGCGCTGATGGCGCTCGATGGACGCTATGCGAGGCTTTTCACCTTGCAGGCCCGCGGGTATCGTTGACCCCATGCCTTCGTTCGACGTCGTATCCGAGATCGATTCCCACGAGCTGACCAACGCCGTCGATCAGGCCAGCCGCGAGCTGTCGCAGCGCTTCGATTTCAAGAATACCGGCGCCCGCTTCGAGCTCGAGGAGACGACGGTGACCCTATTCGCCCCGTCGGAATTCCAGCTGAACCAGATGCTGGAGATCCTGAAGCTGAAGGTCGCCAAGCGCGGCATCGACGTGGTATGCCTCGACGTGCAGGATCCGCTGGTGAACCTCGCCGTGGCCAAACAGCTCGTGATCCTGAAGCACGGCATCGATCAGGACACCGGCAAGAAGGTCACCCGGCTTCTCAAGGACTCGAAGCTCAAGGTGCAGGCGCAGATTCAGGGCGACAAGGTCCGGGTCACCGGCAAGAAGCGCGACGACCTTCAGGAAGCCATCGCAACCTTGCGCAAGGGACAATTCGAGGTGCCGCTGCAGTTCAACAACTTCCGGGACTGATCGCGGGGTTGCGCCCCGCGCGGCCCGCCGCCCTCACTCCGGCCGTTTCCCCCGCTTCATCCCGTCGGTGGTGACCACCGTCCCGTCGAGCTCGACGATGATGGCGTCGATGTCCTTCAGCCGATTGTAGATTTCCAGGGCCTTGTCCGGCCCCAGCACGAACGCTGTCTTCGACAACCCGTCGGTGCGGGTCGCATAGGGCCCGATCACCGTGGCGCTGCGCACCTTGCTCGCCGAATGACCGGTGTGCGGGTCGATGATGTGGTGGTAGCGCACGCCCTTCTCCTCGAAGAAGCGCTCATAGTCCCCGGACGTTGAAATCGCGGCGTCGACCAGGGGAATGCGGGCGATGACGTTGCCCTCACCCTTCATCGGGTCCCTGATTCCCACCATCCAGGGCTTGCCGAAACGGTCGCCGATGATGCGGCTGTCTCCGCCCGCACCGACATAGGCCCGCGTATAGCCCAAGCCCTTCAGCACGTCGATGCCGCAGTCGACCGAATAGCCTTTCGCAATGCCGCCCAAATCGATGCGCACGCCTTTTTGCGAGAACCGCACCGTCTGATTGGCCGGATCCAGGATCACGTGCCGATAGTTGATCGCCGGCAGCGCTTGGGCGATCTGGGCGTCGTCGGGACGGACGTGCTTGCGGAAGTCGTACAGGTAACCCACGCTCGCGTAGGTGATGTCGAAGGCGCCATCGGTGATTTCCGAGTACTGCCTCGCGGTGGTCAGGAGGTCGAACAGCTCCTTGCTGATGTGCATCGGGCCGTCCGCGGCCTTGGCGTTGACCTGCGACACCTCGCTGGTCGGCTTGTAGGTGCTCATGGTCTCGTCGATGTGCCGCATTTCGTCGAGCACCGCATCGATGGCCTGATTGCCCTTGGCCGCATCGTCGGCCCAGACCTCCACCGTGATACGCGTACCCATGATGCCGTCGGTCACGCGACGCACCCATTCGGCGTGGGCCGGCGATGCGGCACAGAGAAGTGCGGCCAAGATCGTCGAGAGGGAGAACGCACGCTTCATGGGCGCGTAGCCTATCCGGTTCGGCGTCTATTGGGTACGGGGCCGCCGCCACTGCATGACCACGAGCGCGCTGCCGATCATCCCGCCGAGGTGGGCGAAGTGTGCGATTCCCGCGAGCCTCCCGGTGACGCCGAACGCGAGCTCCGCTCCTGCGTAGAGCGTGGCGAACAGCCACGCGGGCATGGGGATCGGCGGAATCAGCGGCACTACCTTGCGATGGGGAAACATCAACGCGTAGGCGAGCAGGAGCCCGAACACGCCGCCCGATGCTCCCAACGTCGGCCCGAGCGGCGCGCCCATCAGCGGCGGCACGATGAGCTGGGTGAGCGCCGCCGTCACCACCGATGCGAAGTAGCAGGCGAGCAAGCGCAGCGGCCCCACGTAGCGCTCGATCTCGGCGCCGAACATGAAAAGCCCGAGCATGTTGAACAGGATGTGCGAATAATTGTGGGGGTCGTGAAGGAAGGCGTAGGTGACGATTTGCCAGAAATGGAACAGAGATTGCCCGACCTCGGGTATCGCCTGCACCGGCCAGAGCGCGAACCATATCTCGATCGAATCCCCGAGCAGGAGTTGCAGCGCATAGGCCGCCACATTGGCGGCGATCAACCAGAAAACGGCGGTATTTTTCATGATTAGGCGGTCATTGTAGCGTCATGCGAACCGTATTCCTCGATTACGAGACCGTGCGCAGCGCGGACGCGAGCCTCGACCACTCCGCGATCGACGCGGCCGCGGGCACGGTCCGCTACTGCGACTTCACCGAGGATTCGGAAATTCCCGAGCGTCTCGGCGCGGCGGACATCGTGCTGCTCAACAAGGTGAAGCTGTCGCGCGCGCACTTGACCGCGGCGGCCCACCTCAAACTGATCGCCTTGTCCGCCACCGGCACCGACAACATCGACCTCGAGGCGGCCCGGGAGCTCGGCATCGCGGTGTGCAACGTCCGCGGCTATTGCAGCGCCTCGGTGGCGCAGCACGTCTGGGCCCTGATCCTGAGCCTCACCCAGCATCTGTCGGGCTGGCACCGATTGGCCGTCGACGGCTCCTGGGCGCGGGGTGAATTCAACGAGCTCGCCTATCCGATCCGCGAGCTCGCCGGCCGCACCCTCGGCATCGTCGGCTGGGGGGAGCTGGGGCGCGCGGTCGCCCGCGCCGCCGAGGCCTTCGGCATGCGGGTCATCGTCTGCAATCGGCCCGGGGCGGCGCGCACCGAGGGACGGGTGTCGCTCGATGAGCTGCTCGCAACCGCCGACGTGGTGTCCCTGCACTGTCCGTTGACGCCCGCGACCCGCGGCCTGATCGGTGCGCGCGAACTTGCCCACATGAAGCCCGATGCGCTGTTGATCAATACCGCCCGAGGCGCCTTGATCGACGGTGCTGCACTCGCCCGTGCGCTCAAAGAGCGCCGGCTGGGGGGCGCCGGCATCGATGTGCTCCCCGTCGAACCCCCGGGCGAGGGCGAGCCCCTGATGGACCCAGGCATTCCCAATTTGATCGTCACACCGCACATCGCCTGGGCGGCCTTCGAGGCGCGTCAGCGTTGCCTCGACGAGATGGCCGCCAACATCCGCGATTTTCTGGGTGGCGGGCGGCGCGGGCGGGTGGTGTGAGTTCCCGCCGCGCCTGTTGACCGCGCGCGGGGGCTGCCCGCGCGGGTGCCCCGCGCCCCGGTGGCCGCGCGGCGCTCAGCCGCGCTCTGCGCGCTTCGCCTTCTTGGCGGCTCGCTTTTCCTCCAGGGTTTTGGCCGGCTTTTTCTTTTCTTCCCGCTTTCGTTCCATGCCTTTGCTCATGACTCGCTCCTCAGGTTGACGAACATCATCAATGCTTCGCGGCCCGATGCTTGGGCGGCCCGCGATCGGCGCTTCGCGCCGGGTGTTTCGCGGCGGTTGGCGGCCGCCCCTCGTCCCTGCGTTGGACCTTGGTGATCCTGAGTTCCCGGCCCGCCAGGCGCGTCTTTTTCAGCGTCTTGAAGATCTCCCGCGGCATGCCTTCGGGCAGATCGACGAAGCTGTGGTCCTCCCGGATGTCCACCCGCCCGATATAGACGCCATCGAGGCCTGCCTCGTTGGCGATCGCGCCCACGATGTTGCCGGCCTTGATCTCGTGTACTGACCCGACCTCGATGCGAAAAGTTTCCGTGCGCGCGGGGCGACCTCCGGGCTCGTCGCGACGACGCGGCGGCCGGGGCGCATCGGCACGGGCGGCCGCGGCGGCGCCCGGCGCGTCGTCACGGGCCGTATGCGCATCGGGCGCATCTGCACGGGGAGGGTCGGCGCGCGGCGCTTTCGGGCGCGGCGCATCCCGGTGCGGGGCGTCCGCGCGTGGGGCGTCGCGCCGGGGTGCTTCCTGCCGGGCTGCGTCGGGCCGCGGCGCATCCCGGCGCGAATCGGCGGCGCCGCCCAGCAACAGCGGCGTGGAGCTCTGCGCCAGGCTCGCGAGCGCGGCCGCGATGTCGATCGGCGCGAGGTCCGTCTCCGCCTCGAGCTGTTCCAGGATCGGCCGGTAACGCTTGCTCTCCTCGTTCGCGGCCGCCTCGATGATCCGGGCCTTGAATTTGTCGATCCGCCGGGCGTTCACCGCGTCGACGGTCGGAAGGTTCATGGGCTCTATCTGCTGACGCATGGCGCGTTCGATGCCGCGCAGAAGATTGCGCTCGCGCGGCGCGATGAACAGGATCGCTTCGCCCTTGCGCCCGGCACGGCCCGTTCGGCCGACGCGATGCACGTAAGACTCCGGATCGTACGGCGCATCGTAGTTCACGACGTGCCCCACACGCTCCACGTCGATGCCGCGGGCCGCGACGTCCGTGGCGACGACGATGTCGACGTCGCCGGCTTTCAGCCGGGCAATGGTGCGCTCGCGCTGCGGTTGCGGGATGTCGCCGTTGAGCGGCGCCGCGGAAAACCCCCTCGCCTCGAGTTTTTCCGCCAGCTCCACCGTGGCCTGCTTGGTGCGGGTGAACACCAGCATGCCGTCGAAAGGCTCGGTCTCCAGGATCCGGGTCAGAGCGTCGAGCTTGTGCAATCCGCTCACCAGCCAGTAGCGCTGGCGGACATTGGCCGCGGTCGCGGTCTTGCTCTGGATGGTGATTTCGACGGGCGAACGCAGGTGTTTTTGGGCGATGCGCCGGATCGGCGCCGGCAGCGTGGCCGAGAACAGGGCGGCCTGCCGGTTCGGCGGCGTCTTTTGCAGAATGGCCTCGACCGCCTCGAGAAACCCCATGCGCAGCATTTCGTCCGCCTCATCGAGCACCAGCATCTTGATCGAGTCGAGCTTGAGGGTGCCCCGTTCCAAGTGGTCGCTGATCCGCCCTGGGGTTCCGACGACCACGTGCACGCCGCGCTTCAACGCATTCAGCTGAGGCTGGTAGCTCTGACCGCCGTAAATCGGCAGCACGTGAAAGCCCTTCAGATGCGAGGCGTAGCGCTGGAAGGCTTCGGCCACCTGCAAAGCGAGCTCACGGGTCGGGACGAGCACGAGTACTTGCGGTTCGCGCCCGGACAGATCAATGCGCTCGAGCGCGGGCAGCGCGAATGCGGCCGTCTTTCCCGTGCCGGTTTGCGCCTGACCGAGGAGGTCGGCGCCGCTGAGGAGCGCCGGAATCGTGGCGGATTGGATGGGAGAGGGCGATTCGTAGCCGACCTCGGCGAGGGCCCGCAGGAGCGGTTCGCCGAGGCCCAGATCACGGAAAGCCACCGGACCGGGTACGTCGCCGGTTGCAGATGCGCTCATGGGGATGCCTTGTTGGAGTAGTTCGCAAGTCTAGCGGTTTGGCCGGGTATTGCTACCATGCGCGACATGGGACGCATATTCGAAGTCAGGAAACACGCGATGTTCGCGCGTTGGAACCGCATGGCCAAGCAATTCACCCGAATTGCCAAGGACATCGCCATTGCCGTGCATACGGGGGGGCCCGATCCGGCTTCGAACTCGACGCTGCGCCGCGTGCTGCAAAACGCCCGCGCGGTGAACATGCCGAAGGACAAGACCGATGCGGCCATACGGCGCGCCTCCGGCAAAGAGGCCCAGAACTACCAGGAAATCATCTACGAGGGCTACGCGCCGCACGGAGTTGCGCTCCTGGTGGAATGCGCCACGGACAACCCGACCCGGACCGTGGGCAACGTGCGCAACATCTTCACGCGCAACGCGGGCAATCTGGGCACCGCCGGGAGCGTGAGCTTTCTGTTCAAGAAGATGGGGGTATTCCGGCTGGACCCCTCGACCGTGAAGGATCAGGACGAGCTCGAGCTCGACCTGATCGACCACGGGCTGGAGGAGATGGGCGAGAGCACCGGCGAGAAGGGCGAGCCGCAGCTGGTGATCCGCTGCGCCTTCAACGATTTCGGCAAGCTCCAGGAGGCGCTCGAGGCCCGTCACATCACGCCCCTGTCGGCCGAGCACGAGTACATCTCCCTCGATGTCGACCGAGCTTCCGGAAGAACAGGCCGCCGAAGCGCTGGCGCTGATCGACAAATTGGAGCAGGACGAGGACGTGCAGAAGGTATTCCACACCCTGGCGTGAACCGCTGCCGCCCACCGGGCCCCCGGCTGGCCGATTTCATTGTTACGGGTTCGTCATCCTGTCATCCCTCCCAACCGCCGCCCGTTGATCGATGGGAGGCTGGGATTTTCAGGAGAAATGTCATGAAGCGATTGATGCTGTCGATGATTCCGCTGGGCATCCTGGCGATGTCCGGGTGCGTGGTGGCGCCGTACGGTTACCATCGCGGATGGTACGGCCCCCGCGTCGCGGTGGTCGCGCCGGCCCCGGTCGTGGTGGTCCGCTGAAGCGCGAGTGCTCACGGGGAGCCAATGGGGGGTGCGGCCGACCGCGTCGGCGGCACCCGATCCCCCTGCGTATATAATCCGCCGGGATGGCAGCCCACCGATTCCGCATCCTCAATGTGTTCACCCAGCGTCATGAGACGTTGACCGGCAATCCGCTCTGCGTCTTCGAGCAGGGCGGCGGATTCGACACCGCAACCATGCAGGCGCTCGCCCGGCAATTCAATTTGTCGGAGACGACGTTCATCTCGCCCTCCTCGCACGCCGCCGCGAGCGTGCGCATTTTCACGCCGAACTACGAGATGCCGTTCGCCGGGCATCCGACCCTGGGCACCGCGCACGTGTGCAGGGCGCTCGGGCTCGGGGGCGATGCGCTGGAGCTCGACATGAAGGCGGGCATCATCGCGGTCGAGGCCGACGGCGACCGCTGGACGCTGACCGCGCCGCAGGCTTCCTTCAGGGACATCGACGTGCCGCGCGGCGTCCTGGCGCGTGCGCTCGGGCTCGAGGAGCCAGACATCGACGAGCGGCCTCTCTGGGTGAAGGCGGGCAGGGAACAGCTCATCGTGCCCTTGCGCTCGACGGATGCGGTGCGCCGCGCGTCGCCGTCAGCCAGCGCCATGGAAGCCCTCAAGAGCGAGGACGGCATCGGCATGGCCTATGTGTTCGCGCCGAGCGCCCCTGCCAAGGTACTGGCACGCTTTTTCTTTCCGAGCGGGCCGGCGATGCTCGAGGACCCCGCCACGGGCTCGGCCACCGCCAACTTCGGAGGCTGGTGCCTGGCGATGAACCGGCCGCTGCCTCTCGCGCTGGAAATCTCCCAGGGTGAATTCGCCGGGCGCCCGTCCACGCTGTACCTCGAGGTGACCGCCGATCGCCGGATCCGCGTGGGCGGCGATGTCATCGAGGTGGGCGCTGGATCGATCACGCTCTAGGCCTCCGGGTCCGGCCCGTGTCCGTGATTGACGATGCGATAGGCCCAGCGCACCACGGGCGTGAGGCGCGGCGACACCATGCTGATGGCCTTGTGATAGTCCATCCATCGCGCTTCGTGATGCTCGGGCACGCCCAGCTCCGGATTGACGGGAAGCAGGATATGCGTCTCCTTGCTCCGGGCGATGTAGTACCGGGAGATCTTGCCTTTGTTGTACGGGCCGGTGTCCATGTAGACCAAGCCCCAGTCGAACGAGATGTCATCGAGCGCGGTTTCCTCGCGAACCTCGCGGACCGCGGCGTCGATCGGCTCCTCGCCGGCCTCGACCAGCCCCTTCGGGAAATCCCAGTTTCGATAGGCGCGCAGGAGCAGGAATCTCAGTCTGCGGTTGACCACGCTCACGATCACCACGCCGGCGGAGAGCCGCGTGGGCGGTGCGACTTCTGGCATAGAAACGCTCGACGACGCCGATGGAGGCAGATTGTACCCCGGAGAGCCGCGCTTTTATGCCGCTCCTCGAGTTACGCCGCCGCCGACAACGGAGAGCGGATCAGGTGGTCGAACGCGCTCAAGGAGGCTTTCGCACCCTCGCCCATGGCGATGACGATCTGTTTGTAGGGCACGATGGTGCAGTCGCCCGCCGCGAACACGCCGGGCACCGACGTCTCGGCCGCGGGCGTCGACTTCGATCTCGCCGCGTGGCGACAGCTTCACCACGCCCTTGAGCCAATCGGTGTTCGGTACGAGCCCGATCTGCACGAAAACCCCGGCGAGTTCGAGCCGATGCAGGCCGCCGTCCTGGCGATCCTTGTAGGCGAGCCCCGTCACCCGCTGACCGTCGCCGATGACCTCCGTGGTTTGCGCACTCGTGATCACGGTGACGTTGGCCAGGCTCCCGAGCTTGCGCGTCAGCACGGCATCGGCGCGCAGCGCATGGTCGTATTCGATCAACGTGACGTGGCTCACGAGCCCCGCCAGATCGATCGCCGCCTCGACGCCGGAATTTCCGCCGCCGATGACCGCGACGGGCTTGCCTTTGAAGAGCGGCCCATCGCAGTGCGGGCAGTAGGCCACGCCCCGGTTGCGATACTCGCGCTCGCCCGGCACGTTGATCTCGCGCCATCGGGCCCCGGTGGCCAGCACCACCGATCTCGCCTTGAGTGTGGCGCCGTTCTCGAGTCTCACCTCGATCAGGCCGTCCGGCCCGGTCAGCCCGCCCGGGATGAGCGCGGCGGCCCGCTGGGAATTCATCACGTCCACATCGTAGGTGGTCACGTGCTGCTCGAGGCCGGTGGCGAGCTTGTGGCCCTCGGTCTCCTTCACGGAGATGAAGTTCTCGATGCCGACCGTATCCAGGAGCTGCCCGCCGAGCCGCTCGGCCGCGATGCCGGTGCGGATTCCCTTGCGCGCCGCATAGATCGCCGCCGCGGCACCCGCGGGTCCGCCGCCGACCACCAGCACATCGTAAGGGAGCTTCGCCGAGAAGCGCTCGGCCTCGCGTTCCGCGCCCGCGGAATCGAGCTTCGAGACGATGTCCTCGAGCGACATGCGGCCCTGCCCGAACGGCTGACCGTTCAAGAACACGGCGGGCACGGCCATGATGCCCCGACGCTCGACTTCGCCCTGGAACAGCGCGCCGTCGATCATGGTATGGCTCACGTTCGGGTTCAGCACCGCCATGAGATTCAGCGCCTGAACCACATCGGGGCAGTTCTGGCAGCTCAATGAAATGAACGTCTCGAAGCGCAATTCACCCTCGAGGCCCCGCACCTGATCCATGACCGCCGCGTCGGCCTTCGGCGGATGACCGCCGACCTGCAGGAGCGCGAGCACCAGCGAGCTGAACTCGTGTCCAAGCGGCAGCCCTGCGAAACGCACCTGTGCCTCGTGGCCGGCGCGCTGCAAGGCGAACGACGGCGAGAGCTCGCCGCCGTTGCGCCGGGTCGTGAGCCGCACGAGAGCCGACGAGGCGACGATGTCCTCGAGAAGCTCGAGCATCTCCCGTGACGCATCGCCGTCATCGAGCGATGCCACGATCTCGACCGGCTGGGTGAGCCGGTCGAGGTAGCCCTTCAATTGCGTCTTGAGCGCGGCGTCCAACATGGGTCCTCTCCTTCAGATCTTGCCGACCAGATCGAGCGACGGCGACAACGTCCGCTCGCCGGGCGTCCACTTGGCCGGGCAAACCTCACCCGGGTGCGATGCCACGTACTGGGCGGCCTGGACCTTGCGCAGCAGTTCCTTCGCGTCGCGGCCGATGCCGTTGTCGTTGATCTCGACGATCTTGATGCGGCCGCCCGGATCGACCACGAAGGTGCCCCGGTAGGCGATGCCCTCCTCCTCGATCAGCACGCCGAAATTGCGCGCCAGGGTGTGGGTGGGATCCCCGACCAGCGGGTACTGCACCTTGGCGATGGTGTCGGAGGTGTCGTGCCAGGCTTTATGGGTAAAATGGGTGTCGGTCGATACACCGTAGATCTCCACGCCCAGCTTCTTGAAAGCGGCGTAGTTGTCGGCCAGGTCGCCGAGCTCGGTCGGGCAGACGAAGGTGAAGTCGGCGGGGTAGAACACCACCACGGACCACTTGCCCTTGAGGTCCTCGTGCGTGATCGGCACGAATTTCCCATTGTGGTAGGCGGTGGCCTTGAAAGGCTTGATTTCAGTATTGATCAGAGACATGGATGGCTCCTCGTCATTTGGGGGATATTTCCGAACTGGAGCCATGATGCATCGCGGCCCCCGATTAGTGAAATTGATTATCTGAATCCATTTGATAGAATTCCTCTATCGGAAATATCGGTTCGAATTCATGAATCTCAAGGACCTCAAATATCTGGTGGCGCTTGCGGACACGGGGCATTTCGGCCGGGCGGCCGAGCGCACGTTCGTGAGCCAGCCGACCCTGTCCGCGCAGCTCAAGAAGCTCGAGGACTACCTCGGCGTGAAACTGGTCGAGCGCCAGCCGAAGAACGTGCAGCTCACGGACGTGGGCAGGCAGATCGTGGTGCGCGCGCGCCGCATGCTGAACGAGGGCGACGAAATCGTCGCGCTCGCCCGCGACAACACCAATCCACTCAGCGGCAAGCTCAAGATCGCGCTGATCCCGACCATCGGGCCTTATCTGCTGCCCCGGGTGATGCAAAAGATCCGCAAGGCGATGCCGGACTTGAAACTCATGCTGTACGAGCATCAAACCGAGAATCTGCTGAAGCGGCTTCGCGACGGCGAACTCGATGTGGGCGTCGTCGCGCTGCCCGTCGACGAGGAGGGCCTGGAGTCGCGCGAGCTGTACAAGGAGGCCTTCATGGTGGCGCTCCCCAGCAATCACCCGCTGGAGCGCAAGTCCACCATCAAGGTGCAGGACCTCAAGGACCAGACGCTGCTCTTGCTCGAGGACGGGCATTGCCTTCGCGATCAGGCGCTCGAGGTGTGCAGCCGCGTCCAGGTGCGCGAGCACGAGGATTTTCGCGCGACGAGCCTCGAGACACTGCGGCAGATGGTGGTGGCGGGGCTCGGCATCACGCTGATGCCGGAGTTCGCGCTCGATCCGCCGTTCGGATCGCAACGCGGATTGACGGTGCGACCGTTCGTCAAGCCCACTCCGATGCGCACCGTCGGCGCCGTGTGGCGCAAGACCAGCACGCGCTCAACAGCCATCAATGCGGTCTGCGACGTGGTGCACGACGTGATGTCCGCCAAAAGCTGACCATTCCCGCCATGAGGCCGAGTTTAAGAACGCGCCGCCCCGGTGGATCCGGTTGGGCATTTCAGGCGACCAATGCGGCGGTCTTCGAAGCGCTGGCGCGCGGCCGGCATACGGCGAGCCTGCGCGAGTATTTCGGCACCCAGGCGTTCGAGGAATTGAGCGGACTTGCCGCCGCCGCCAGGAGGGCGCGGATTCGCAAACGCGGGGATGCGCGCCGCCATCGGGTATTGATCGTTCCCGGGATGATGGGATCGAGACTCTGCGACGCTCGGTCGAAGGCGTTATGGGTCGACCCGGCACGCATCGCTGCCGGGCACCTCGAGCTCCTGAGGCTGGCCGGGCCGGGGCCGGGTTCCATCCGCGCGGGGGGCGCCTTGCTGCCGGCCTACGCGAGGCTCAAGCTGATGCTCGCGATCGAGGGCTTCGACGCCCGGTTCTTTGCCTACGATTGGCGACTCGGCATCGACGACATCGGCAAGGCGCTCGCCTCGGCGATCCGCGCGGGGGGCACCCCGGTGTCCTTGGTCGCCCATAGCATGGGCGGCCTGGTGGCGCGAATGGCGGCGAAGCAGCTGCCCAAGCGTCTCATCGAACGCCTCGTCATGCTCGGAACCCCCAACCGGGGCGCGTTCGCACCGGTCCTCGCGCTGCGCGGCACCTACCCTTTCGTGGTGCGGTTATCCCGGCTCGACCTCGAACATTCGCCGGAAGATCTGGCCGCCCGCGTGTTCTGCTCCTTTCCCAGCCTTTATCAGCTGCTTCCCGCAGCACCCGCGAGGGGCGAGATCGATCTGCTCGATCACTGCTCCTGGCCCGACAGCGGCCCCGCGCCCGATCCGGCGCTGCTCGGACGGGTGGCCCGGGTTCGAAGCCGGATGGCGGGCGCGGATGCCCGCATGGCGCACATCGTCGGAGTCAATCGAGAGACGGTGGTCTCGGTGCGGCGCACGCCGGCCGGATTCGAATACGGCGTCAGCCGCAATGGCGACGGCACCGTACCCGTCAACCTCGCGATGCTGCCAGCGCTCGAGACTTACTTCGCCGAAGAAGTCCACGGAGAGCTCGCCAACAACCGTGCCATCATCGCTGCCGTGGTGACGCTGCTACGCGGCGATGGCGGCTGTGCGTTGCCGCGGCGCTTCGCCCCGTGCCGGGAGCCTCTGAGGCGCTTCGACGATGTGCAGTTGCGCTCCGCCGAGGCCGGCAAGATCGATTGGCGGCGGCTCGATTCGGCGCAGCGCGAGGCCGTCCTCGCCGACCTCGACGGCGGCCGCCCCGGCACCGCCGCCACCTCGGCTCAATCGCTGGCGTAGCGCGGGGCGCGCCAGCCGGTCGATAGGTAAGCCGATTGCGGTTGTTTCGCGGCTAATTGCGACGAATCCGGCGCATTACCCGGGTGCTTTTGCCGAACATTTCACATATTGCCGCTGCGAGTCCCGGCTAAGATGCTCCGAGGATCGCCGTCCATGAACGCCCGAACTCTTCCCGCCGACACCCCGAAAGCCGCCTTACCCGGCCGCTTCGACGCCAAGTTCATCGAAGAGCACAAGCTCATCGAGCGCTATCTCGAGAACAAGCTGCCCGCCAAAGGCGCCCGCGACCTCGAGGCGTGGTGCCGGGCGCATCCCGAGTATCTGAACGACCTCAAGCTGCCCGAGCGCACCCAGGCGAGCCTGAAGCTGTTGGAAGCGAGCGGCCAACCTCAGGATCTGGGCGAGCCGGCCGCGCCTTGGTGGAAGTCGCCGTATGTGCCGATCGCATCGGCCGCTGTCGCGTTCGTGAGCTTGTTGGCCTTCTGGGCGTTGATGGGCAAGTACAGCCTGCTGCGCGGCGAACTGGAAGAGGCCAAGGTGCGCGTGACGCGCGGCTCGCTGGTTCAGCCGGCGGTCTCGACGGCACAATACGTCGCGCCCGACCGGGCGCCGGGCATCGACCATGCGCGCATCGTCGTGAGCAGCGCCGCTCCGCAGCTGGTCGACCTGCACATCGACATGTCCTATACCAAGAAATTGATGCAATTCAAGGTGACCGTCGACAAGGACGGCCAGGGACGCGCGCTGATCATGAACAACGTGCTCAAGGACTCGAACAACGAGATCCGGATGACCTTGAACACCACCGGAATCGCGGTCGGGCTCTATCGCGTGCGCATCGAGGCGCTGCCGATGAGCGGATCACCGATTCCCGAAGGCTGGCTGCTGCTCCAGGTGCAGTAGACCAGCCGGCAGGCAGCCAGGATTCAAAACGGCTCGTCCCGCAAGGTCACGACCGGCGGGGTGTTCACCACGCGGCGCGTGGCCAGCGTCCCGGAGACGCCGACGAGCACCGTTCCGCACACCAGGCCGAACACCCAGACCCACGGGTCGAAGGTATATTCCAGCGAAAACATGCGGCGCGCGAGAATCCAGCCGACACCGCTCGCGCCCACCGCGGCCAGCGTGCCCGACAAGAATCCGAGGGCCGAAAACTCCGCGGCGACTCCCTGCAGCACGGTCATCCGGCTCGCTCCCAGCGTGCGCAACATGGCGCTCTCGTAGCGGCGCTCGTCCCGGGTCGCCTGCACCGCGGCGAGCAGCACGACGACGCCGGCGGCGAGAGTGAACAGAAACACGTACTGCACGGCGAGCGACGCACGATCCATGATGTCGCGAATCTGCTTGAGGATGGCATCCACGTCGAACACCGACACCGTCGGGAACTGCTTCACCAAATCGACCAGTGCGGGACGCTGCGCCGCGGTGAGGTAAACGCTCGTCATGTAGGTCCCGGCGGCGCCGTCCAGCAGGCCCGGCGGAAAGACCAGGAAGAAATTGGGCCGGAAGCTGTCCCAGCGTATCTTGCGGATGCTCGCGACCCGCACGGAGAGGCTCTCGCCCGCGACATCGAATTGCAGCGTGTCGCCGAGCTTCAAGCCGAGCGCCTCCTGATATTCGGTCGATATGGAAACCAGCGGCTTGCCGATCTCATCGGCCGTCCACCAAGACCCTGCGACCAGCTGGTTGTCCTCCATGAGTGCGGAACTCCAGGTGAGATTCTGCTCCCGCTCGAGGAAGCCCCGGCCCCGGTCGCCCGCGAGCTTGATCGAGTCGCTCGGCACGCCGTTGACGGCGGTCATGCGGGCACGAACCATGGGATACATCGCCGGCTCGCCGAACCCGTGCGACCTCAAGAAGTCGCCGAGCGGCGCGCGCTCATCCGGGCTGATGTTGACCAGGAAGTTGTTGGGCACGTTGCCCGGCAGGCTCCGCCGCCAATCCGCCAACAGATCGCCGCGCACGACCGCGAGCAGCAAGAGCATCATGAGCCCGAGCCCGAACGCCACGATTTGCACCACGCTCGCGCCTCCGCGCCGCGAGACGTTGGCGAGCCCGTATCGCCAGGCGACACCGACGCCGCCCCGCAGGCGCCCGGTCAGCCGGACGAGACCCCACCCGGCGAGCGCCAGTACGGCGCCCACGCCGAACACGCCGCCGAGCACGCTCACCACGAGCTCCGTATCGCGCACCAGGCTCCACAGAATCGCGAACAGCGCGCCCACGGCGCACACGTAGGCAATGCCGAATCTGAGCGGCGGCGCCGTCGCCGTTTTGCGCAGCACCCGGGCGGGCGGCGTGTTCTTGAGATGCAGGAGCGAGGGCAGCGCGAAGCCGATCAGCATCGCGGTCACCGTCACCAGCGCCACGGCCAGCGGAGCCAGCGAAGCCGGCGGCAAATCGGTGCGGATGAGATCGCGCAGCAGCCAGGCGAGCCCGCTTTGCGCGAAGTAGCCCATCGAGGCCCCGGCGGCGACCGCGGCCAGCGCGAGCAGCGTGAGCTCGATCACCGAGATCGACAGCACGAAGCGCTGCGAGGCTCCCATGCACTTCATCAACGCCACCGTGTCGAGGTGCCGGGCCGCGTAGCGCCGCGCGCCCATGGCCACGGCGACCGCGGCCAGCAGAACCGAGGCGAGACTCGCGAGGTTCAGGAACCGGCTGGCGCGGTCGATGGCGGAGTTCAACTGACGGCTGGACTCGTCCACTTCGCGCAGCCGCTCACCGCCGGTCTTGACGGAGCTCAGGTATTCCCGGAGCGAGGCGACGGCGGGCGCCGGCCCGGCGAACAAGGCCGCGTAGGTCACCCGGCTGCCGGGCTGGATGAGCTCGGTCGATGCCACGTCGCCGTAGTTGATGAGCACGGCCGGTGCGAGGTTGACGAAGCCCGTGCCCTGGTCCGGACGATAGTCGAGTATTTCCGCGACCCGAAACGAGGCGGCGCCGATGCGGATCGAGGCGCCGGGCGCGATATCCAGATGCGCGACGATCCGGGCGTCCACCCAGGCCTCGCCGCGCGCGGGGAGGCGGTCCGTGGCGCTCGCGGCGCCGAACGGCGTATGCGAGATCTTGATGCGACCGCGCAGCGGATAGCCGGGCGTCGCCGCGTTCAGCGCCGCAAGCTGACTCAAGTCGCCGTTGAAGATCGCCGTGGGAAAGGTCAACAGTTCCGCGCTCGCGAGCCCGAGCATGCGGCTTTTGGCGAAATATTCCTCGGGAATGGGATTGGGCGACTCCAGGCGCAGATCCGCCGCCAGAACCTCCGCCGCCTGGGCGCGCACGCCCTGGGCAATCCGGTTGGTGAAGAAGCCCACGGCCGTCAAGGACAGCACGGCCACGCTCAACGCCAGGAGCAGCACCGACAGCTCGCCGGATTTCAAGTCGCGCCACAGATTGCGCAAGGCGAAGCGCAGCACCTGCATGGGGTCAATCCACCGTCCGGCCGGCGACCGCGCGGCCGGCATCGAGCTCGAGCGTGCGGTTGCAGCGCTGCGCGAGCGCCCGATCGTGCGTCACCAGCACGAGGGTGCTGCCGGTCTTGCGATTCAAATCGAACAGCAGATCCGTGATTCGCTGCCCGGTATGGGTATCCAGATTGCCGGTGGGCTCATCCGCGAACAGCACGGCGGGCTCGGTCACGAACGCGCGCGCGATCGCGACACGCTGCTGCTCCCCGCCCGACAACTGCTTCGGGTAGTGTTGAGCTCTCGAGGTGAGGCCCACTTGCTCGAGCGCCTGCGCGGCGGCCTGCCGCGCATCCCGCCGGGCCTTGAGCTCGAGCGGCAGCATCACGTTCTCCAACGCCGTCAACGAGGGAATGAGGTGGAAGGACTGAAACACGAACCCCACGGAGCGGCCGCGCACCGCCGCACGTCCGTCCTCGTCGAGGTCGGTGATATCCACGCCCGCGATGCTGACGCGGCCGCTGGTCGGCGAATCCAAGCCCGCCAACAGAGCGAGCAGCGTCGATTTTCCCGCGCCGGAGGCGCCGACGATCGCCAATGTATCGCCCGCTCGCACGGCGACGGTGACATCGGAGAGAATGGCGAGCGGGCCCTCCGGGCTCGATACGGTTTTGGAGAGGCTCTTGGCTTCGAGAACGATTTTGTCTGGCATCGGGAGTGAAATGAAGCGGCTGCTCGCCCTGACGGTACTGTGGTTGGCGGCGCTCTCGACGGCTCACGCCGATGCGCCGGTGATCCTCGTGTTCGGCGACAGCATCAGTGCCGGCTACGGGCTGCCGCGCGTGGAGCAAGGCTGGGTGGCGTTGCTGCAGGCGAGGCTCAGGCAACAAGGGTACGGTTATGACGTGGTCAACGCCAGCGTCAGCGGCGAAACGACCGAGGGCGGCCTCGCCCGGCTGCCGCGCGCCCTGTCCCTGCATCATCCCCAAATCGTGATCCTGGAGCTCGGCGGCAACGACGGATTGCGCGCGCTGCCGATCGCCGATATGCGCTCCGATCTGTCGCGGATGATCGACCTCTCGAGCGCCGCCGGCGCGAAGGTGCTGCTGCTCGGCATGCGCATCCCGCCCAACTACGGGCCGACCTACACGGCGCAATTCAGCCAGGTGTTCGCCGACCTGGCGCAGACGCGTCACATCCCCGCGGTGCCCTTCCTGCTCGACGGCATCGCCTTGAGTGCCGATCTCATGCAGTCCGACGGCATCCATCCGAATCAGGCGGGCCAGCCTCGACTGGTCGAGAACGTCTGGCCCGCCCTGGTGCCGCTATTGAAAGAATCCCGTCACTTGGAGCCGTCCAGCCACTGATCGACGCCGCCGTGCTTGGAGCACGTGCCCGAGTGGTGCGTGGACTTCGAGTAGGTGCCGTCCTTGCATTTCGCGGTGGCGCCGGTGGGGTCCGTGTTGCCGGCCGACTTGGGGGCGGCCGACGTGGACTTGGAAGCGGTCGTGCTCGGTGCAGTGGTGCTCGGCGCGGCAGGCGGTGGGGTCGCGGCGGGGGTCGAGGAGGAGGATGCGCTACCCGACGAGGCCGCTTTCTGGACCCCACCGTGGCCGCTGCACGCCCCGCGGCCGGTCGCGCTCGAGGTGGTGCCGTCCTTGCAGGTCGTCGGAGCGGCGGCAGCCTGCGCGCCCGCGGTTTGCATGGCGAAGCTCGAGAGCGCGAGGACCAGGGACGGGACGATCAGTCGCACGAGAGGAAAGGCTTTCATCGGCTTTGCTCCTCGAGTTGGCTACGATTCGGGTTGTCGGGCAACAACGTGATCACATTCATCAGAAAGCGCGTGTGGTCGTGGGCGGAGGCGGCGCTGAACAGATTCCCCTGGGCGCTCACGTGCGAGTTCTCCACGACGTTCTGCGGAAACTCGGACACGCCGACCAGCTGCAGCTCGTCGGCGGACTGGCACATCAGGCTCTGCGCCGGCGCGTAGAGGTAAGCCGTCTTGTCGAGCACCAGGACCGGCACGTTGTCCACGCCCGTATCGGTCGGGTAGGTGCGAAATTGCACACGCCCGGAGAGCGTATGTTTCACGGGCTGCACCCACAGGCACGCTCCGTATCCATGAACGCAGCCCGCGGCCGCCAAGCATGCGCACACGATCATCCACCGCCATCGACTCATTCGACGCACTCCCGACACACTCCGATTTCCTGAGCCAAGCATACTCCGTCAGCCGCCGACGTTGCTGGCGAGTTGAACCGGTGCTATACACGCGGGACAAAAGCAGGAGCGGTCGTGGATCGAGTTTGGCTACAGCATTATCCGGCCGGCGTGCCCACCGACATCGACCCGGACCAGTACGCTTCGCTTCGGGACGTGTTCGAGGAAGCCTGCGCGGCCCATGGCAATCGCATCGCCTACCGGAGCCTCGGCGCGGCCCTGAGCTACGCGCAGCTCGACGCCCTGAGCCGGGCGTTCGCGGCGTGGCTGCAGAAGAAATCCGGGCTGGCGCACGGCGACCGGGTCGCCGTGATGATGCCGAACGTCCTGCAATATCCCATCGCCCTGTTCGGCATCCTGCGGGCGGGCATGACGGTCGTGAACGTCAATCCGCTCTACACCGCCCGCGAACTCGAGCATCAGCTCCAGGACTCCGGCGCCAAGGTCATCGTCATCCTCGAGAATTTCGCCCACGTCCTGCAGCAAGTGCTGCCGAGGACGGGCCTCAAGCACGTGCTGGTGACGCGCGTCGGCGATCTTCTGGGCTTTCCGCGCGGGATGATCGTGAATTTCGTGCTGCGTCACGTGCGCAAGCAGATCCCCGCCTGGAAGATGCCGGGCGCATCGACGTTCAAGAGCGTGTTGGGCTCGGGACTCGGCCTGAAGCTCGATGCCGTGGAGGTCGGTCCGCAGGACATCGCGTTCCTGCAATACACCGGCGGAACGACGGGGGTCGCCAAGGCGGCGGTCCTCACCCACCGGAACATGGTGGCGAACGTGCTCCAGGCAGGCGCCTGGATAAGGCCGGCGCTCGACTCCTCCGCCTCTCGCGTGGTGATCACCGCGCTGCCGCTCTATCACATCTTCTCGCTGACCGCGAACTGCCTCTTGTTCGTGCGGCTCGGGGCGGAAAACGTGCTGATCGCCAATCCGCGCGACTTCCCGGCGTTCGTCGCCGAGCTCAAGAAGTACAAGTTCTTTTTCATCAGCGGGGTGAATACGCTGTTCAACGCGCTGCTGCACACGCCGGGGTTCGAATCGCTGGATTTCTCCGCCTTGCGCATCACCTTGGGCGGCGGCATGGCGGTTCAGGCGGTGGTGGCCGAGCGCTGGAAAAAGGTCACCGGCAACGTCCTCACCCAGGCCTGGGGGCTCACCGAGACGTCGCCCGCGGCATGCATCAATCCCATCGGCTTGGATTTCAACGGATCGATCGGATTGCCCATCCCCTCCACCGACGTATCCATCCGCGACGACGCGGGCCTCGAGCTCAAGACCAACGAGGTCGGCGAAATCTGCGTCTTCGGCCCGCAACTCATGCGCGGCTACTGGAACCGGCCCGACGAGACCGAGATGGTCATGTTCGGGGACTGGCTCAGAACCGGCGACATCGGCCGCATGGATGCCCAGGGGTTCGTGTACATCGAGGATCGCAAGAAGGACATGATCCTCGTCTCCGGTTTCAACGTGTACCCGAACGAGATCGAGAGCGTCATCGCCGCCCATCCCGGAGTGCTCGAGGTCGCGGCGGTGGCGGAGCCGGATGAAGCCTCAGGCGAGGCGGTGTCGATCTTCGTGGTCAAGAAAGACCCCGCCCTCACCGCGGAGGCGCTGATCGAGTACGCGCGCCGCGACTTGACGCGCTACAAGGTTCCGAAGCATGTGTACTTCCGGCAGGAACTACCGAAAACCAACGTCGGCAAGATTCTGCGGCGGGCGCTTCGCGACGAGCTGAAGAGCGCGCGGCCGGCCGCGGCGCCGGCCGCGCCCCCGAAAGCTCAGCCGGGCACGTAGCCGCGCACCGTATCGACGAGTACTGCAACGCGCTCGGGATCGACGTCCGGCGTGATGCCGTGTCCCAGATTGAACACGTGACCGGCACCCGGCCCGAAGCTCTCGAGCACCCTCAAGGTCTCGGCGCGCAGAGTTTCCGGGGGCGCGAACAAAGCTGACGGATCGAGATTGCCCTGCAGCGCCACCCGGCCGCCGACCGCGCGCCGGGCCTCCTCGAGCCCGGTAGTCCAGTCGACCCCCACGGCGTCGCAGCCGATCGCCGCGATCTCGGCCAGCCACGCGCCTCCGCCCTTGGTGAAGACGATGTTCGGCACGCGGCGCCCCTCGGCTTCGCGCGTGAGGCTGGCGACGATCCTCGCCATGTAGTGCAGGGAGAACTCGCGATATTGCCCCGGGGTCAGTACCCCGCCCCAGGTGTCGAACAGCATGACGGCCTGGGCGCCGGCCGCGATCTGCGCGTTCAAATACAGGATCGTCGCGTCCGCGAGCAGCGCGAGCAGCCGATGGAGCTCGGCCGGAGCCTCGTACATCAGGCGTTTGATGATCCCGAAAGTCTTGCTGCCGCCGCCCTCGACCATGTACGTGCCGACCGTCCAGGGACTGCCCGCGAATCCGATCAGCGGCACGCGCCCGGCGAGCTCGCGCCGGATCAGCGCCACCGCGTCGACCACGTACCTGAGCTCATGCGCGGGGTCCGGAAGCCGAAGCTTGTCGATATCGGCGGCGGATCGGATCGGCCGCGCGAATTTCGGACCTTCGCCCGCCTCGAAATTCAGGCCCAGATCCATCGCATGCGGGATGGTCAGGATATCGGAGAACAGGATGGCGGCATCGAGCGGATATCGATCGATCGGCTGCAGGGTCACTTCGCAGGCGATGTCGGGGTTGGTGCACATCGCCAGGAAATTTCCCGCCCGCGCCCGCGTGGCGCGGTACTCCGGCAGATATCGCCCGGCTTGGCGCATGAGCCACACGGGCCTGCGCGGCGTGGGCTCACGCAGCAGCGCTCGAAGCAGCAAATCGTTCTTGAGAGGGGCCGTCATGTGCTTGCGGTCGGTTTCCTGGGTCACGTCCGTTCGCTGGGATCGAACAGGCGCCGATGCTCCAGGATAGCGTAACGATCCGTCATTCCGGCGATGTAATCGGCCACGGCCCGGGCCCGGCCCGCCATTCCCTGGTCCGTCTCCAGCCGCTGCGCGGTCGAGCTGTGTTCCTCCGGCATGAGGCGCGGGTCCGCCAGGAAGGCATCGAAGAGTGCGGTCATCACGCGCTTGGCTTTCGAGGTCATGCGCTGGACCTTGTAGTGCTTGTAGACGTGTTCGCGCAGAAACGTCTTGAGCCCCTGGTTGAGCTCGCGGGTCTCGTCGCTGAAGCCGATCAACGGGGCGGTGTGCGACCTCACGTCGGCGGCCGTCGCCACGCCCGCGGCGCCCAGGCGCGAGGCCGACGTGTCGATCAGATCGGTCACCAGGCGGTTGATCATGCGGCGCAGGATCTCGTACACGAGCTTGCGGCCCGCGAGCGTGGGGTATTTCCGCGAAACCTCGGCCTGGTATTGCGCGAACAGCGGAATGGCGAGCAATTGTTCGACGCTGATGAGCCCCGCCCGGATCCCGTCGTCCACATCGTGGTTGTTGTAAGCGATCTCATCGGCGAAGTTCGCGAGCTGTGCCTCGAGGCCGGGCTGCTGACGCCGGATGAAGCGCTCGCCCACGTCGCCGAGCAGGACGGCATTGGCATACGAACAATGCTTGAGGATGCCCTCGCGGCATTCGAAGGTCAGGTTCAGCCCGTCGAACTCGGCGTAATGCTCCTCGAGCACATCGACCACGCGCAGCGATTGCAGATTGTGCTCGAACCCGCCGAACTCGCGCATGCAGGCATTGAGCGCATCCTGCCCGGCATGACCGAATGGCGTGTGGCCGAGATCGTGCGCGAGGCAGATGGCCTCGGACAGCACCTCGTTCAGCCCGAGCGCCCGGGCGATGGTGCGGGCGATCTGGGCGACTTCCAGCGAATGGGTCAGCCGTGTGCGATACAGGTCGCCCTCGTGGTTGACGAACACCTGCGTCTTGTAGACGAGGCGGCGAAACGCGGTGGAGTGCACGATGCGGTCGCGATCGCGCTGGTACTCCGAGCGGTAAGCCGGAGCGGGCTCCGGTTGACGTCGGCCGCGCGAGTCCGCCTCGTGCGCCGCGTAAGCGGCCAGAGCGCTCATGCCGGAGCGCTCATGCAAAATGCTCCCGGAGCGTCGTTTCAAGCGCCCGCTGCGGATACTTGGACACCACGATCCCGGAGCCGAGCCGCTCGAGCAGCACCAGGCGCACCTTGCCCGACAGCACCTTCTTGTCCATGCGCATGAGTGCGAGCGCCCGGGCGGCGCCCACCTTCGGCGCCTCCGTCGGCAGCCCCGCACGCTTGAGCAGGCCCTCGATGCGCTGCTGGGCGGCCGCATCGATCAGACCGAGCTCGCGCGAGAAATCCGCCGCCATCAGCATGCCGAGCGCGACCGCCTCGCCATGCAGATAGCGCTCGAAGTCGGTGGCGGCCTCGATGGCGTGACCGAACGTATGACCGAAATTCAAGATCGCACGCCGTCCCTGTTCGCGCTCGTCCTCCCCGACAATGGCCGCCTTGATCTCGCAAGACCGGAAGATCGCGTAGGTCAACGCCTCCACGTCCCGCGCGCGGAGCTCCTCCATGTTCGAATCCAGCCAATCGAGAAATTGCGGGTCCGCGATGCAGCCGTACTTGATGACCTCCGCGAGCCCCGCCGAGAGCTCCCGGTCCGGCAGGGTCGACAGCGTATCGGTGTCCGCGATCACCGCCAGCGGCTGGTGGAAGGCGCCGATGAGGTTCTTGCCGCCGCTGTGATTGACGCCGGTCTTGCCGCCCACCGAAGAGTCCACCTGCGCGAGGAGAGTGGTCGGGAGCTGCACGCAGCCGATGCCGCGCTGGTAGCACGCGGCGGCAAAGCCCGCGATGTCGCCGACCACGCCGCCGCCGAGCGCCAGGATGACGCCGTCCCGATTGAGCTTCTTGCCGACCAGCTCGTCGAATACCCACCCTGCGGTCTGCAGCGTCTTGTGCTGTTCGCCGTCCGGGAGGATGCACTCGGAAACGTTTCGCTCGCCAAGCGCCGCGCGCAGCTTTGCGAGATACAGCCGCGCCACGGTGGTGTTGGTCACGATCATGAGGTCGCTGGCGGGGATCTCGGACGCCAGCAGCGCGCGATCGCTTAAGCATCCGGGGCCGATCGTGATGCGATACCGAGAGTGTCCGACGTTGACTTGGAGCGTTTGCACGCCCCGGATTATACGTTCGTTACGCGAGGCCGCGCGCGCGCTCGAGCTCCCGATGGATCTCGTCGGCGACGAGCTGCACCCGGCGACCGTCCGTCGATACTGTCAAGTCGGCGATTTCCGCATAGAGCGCCGCCCTTTGGTCCATCAGCTCCCCGAGCTTGACCTTGGGGTCGGTATCGTTGAGCAGGGGCCGATGGCGCCCGTGACGGGTGCGCTCGAGCTGTTGGGCCAGGGAAGTCTCCAGATAGACGACGGTACCCCGATCGGCCAGGAGCCGCCGGTTCTCGGGGAGGATCACCGCTCCGCCGCCGGTCGCGACGACCACCCCGTCGAGCCGGGTCAGGCGCTCGATCGACTCCAATTCCCGCTGCCTGAACCCCGCCTCGCCTTCCTTCTCGAAGATGAAGGCGATATCGACCCCGGTTTTCGCCTCGATGTCCGCGTCGCTATCGTGAAACGAAAAACGCAGCAGGCGCGCGAGGTGGCGGCCGACGGCCGACTTGCCGGAGCCCATGGGGCCGATGAGAAAGATGTTGGGCTTGGAGAGCATGGGCGGGCAGCATACACGGCGCGAGCAGCTGCCATAAAGAAGACGGCCGCCCGAAGGCGGCCGCGCAGTTCGTTGACTCGAGGTTCAGGTCACGGAGAGATCGTGACTGGTATGATCGCCTCGGTGACCGACTTGGATTGGGGCGAGGTCACGGTGATGGTGATGGCGCCGGCGGCCGCAGTGGTGCTCGCCGCGATCGTCAGCGGCAGCGTAACTCCGCCCGCCAACAGGTTCGAAGCGGGCCCATCGGCCGGACCGCCTGCCGTGGAGCAGCCGACCGTCCAAGAGGTTCCGGGTCCGGAGAGTGTCCCGACATTCGATGTCGCGGTGATCGTCGTGCCCGCGGCCATGGTGTTACCGTTTAGGTCGGCCACCGTATAGTTCAAGCTCGCGGAGCTCGGCCCATTTGCACTGCCGGAGACGTTGATTGCGACCGCGTTGGTGCTCGAAGCGATCTGCGCCGTCGAGGTCGACATGATGATGAGGTGCGGCTCTCCGATGGCGAGCGTCGTGGCGGTGCACGTGCTGCCGGAGCAGGTGATGCCCTTGAAGGTGCCGCTGGGGCCTTCGTACTGCGGCGCATTGTAGAAATTCAGGAAGTAATCGCCCAGCACATAGGCGCCGCTTTCGTTGGCGTCGAGATAGGGCTCGCCGAGATCCGAGAACGGGTCTCCCACCTCGTAGTAGCCGGTCTGATGAACGTCGTCGAAGGACTCCTCGCCGATCGCCGTGGCCAGGATCGTCGCACGGCCGTTGCGGTAAACCGGCGGGGTGCTGCTGGTCGTAGGCCGGGGATTGGCGCTGGTCCAGCTCACCGAGCACGTGCCGTCGCCCGGAGTTGCCGACGAAGAGGGTGTCGTGCAGCTGCCCTGGATGTGCCCGCCGTTGGTCACGAACGCGACCGTGGTGCCGTCGGGCGCCGGATTGTTATAGCGATCGGCAAGCTGCACCGTGACAGGAACCGCGATCAGGTCGATGCCGTACGCCTCCACGTTCGGGCAGGCGAGGGTGGTGTAGCTGGGCGCCCCGACCGAGATCGAGAAGGCTCCCGACGCCGGCAATCCGGTGGTAACGCTGAGCGCGCTCGATTGCGTGCTGAGCGCCGGGGAGGCGATAGTCGCGGTCACGCGCACCGCCGTGTGCTCGGTACCTGAGCTCACCACGGTCTGCACCGTGCCGTCGGCGCCCGAGATCGCCGTGGACGGCGCGACGCTCAATCCACCGGCGGTGGTATTCAGACTGAAGCCCACAGTGACGCCCGGCCGCGCGCCGCCGCTCGAATCGACCACCTTGAACACCACGGTGGACGTTCTGTTGAGACCCGTGCCCTTGAGTCCGATGGAGGACGGCGTCGCCGACTCGAACTGGATCGAGCCGATCGCGGCTGCCGCTACGGTCACGGTGCCGGTCGCCGTCAGGTTCGTGCTGGCCACGGTGGCGCTCGCGGTGATCACGTCCGGACCACTGCAACCCTTCGCTGTGTACGTGGCTTCGATGGTTCCGGTGGTGCTGGCCACCGTATTTGCGGTGGTTCCCGCGGTGCTGGTTCCCGACGCTGCGATGGTGGCCAGCCCCTGGGAAATGCACGAGGAGCTGAACGTGACGGTGACCGCCGCAGTTGTGTAGAGCGCTCCCGCCTGATCGACGATACTGACCGTCAGACTCGTCGTCCCACCGGCCGCAACACTGGCGCTCGAGATTCCAATCATGCCCGATTGGAAGCTGCTGCCGCTGCCGTTACCTATCTCATAAGTGGTCGTCCCGGTGGTTCCGGTGCCGGTGCTGCCCGTGCCGGTGGAGCTGCTCGAGCCGCTGCCGCCAAAGTTCTTGCTGCCGCTGCAGCCCGCGAGCAGCACCACAGCCACCACGGTCATGATCGATAATCTACCCATGTCGTTCATCCCTCGCCCGACTAGAGTCGGCGTCAGTACAGATTGGATCCTTCACGCAGAATTTTTGGCGTGATGAAAATCAAGAGTTCCGTCTTGTTGTTGATGTTGGTCGTGCTCTTGAAGAGATTGCCCAGGATCGGAATGTCTCCCAGCCAGGGAACCTTGTTGGCTGAATAAGACTTGGTAGTCTCGAGAATGCCGCCGAGCACCACGGTTTGGCCGTCACCCACCAGTACCTGGGTTTGGATCTGGCGCGTGTCGATCGAGGGTACCGTGCCACCGGTGGCGCTCGTGACCTGCTGACCGACGGTGTCGTCGCTCACGTCGAGGTCCAGGATCACGCGATTATCCGGCGTGATCAGCGGGGTCACCTTGAGCGACAGCACCGCGTTCTTGAACTGGGTAGTGGTCGCGCCGCTCGAGGCCGACTCCTGGTAGGGAATCTCGGTACCTTGCAGGATAACCGCCTGCTTCTGGTTAGCGGTGATGACGCGCGGCGAGGAGATCGTCTCGCTCTTACCCTCGTTCTCCGCGGCCGACAGCGCGAGATCAACCAGATAGCTGCCGCCGAGCAAGGAGATGCCAATGCTGCCGTTGGTGTTCGCGGCCGGAGTGTTGACCATGTAGCGATTGGCAAGCGCCGGGGTGACGACCGGCGTCGCGGGCAAGCCGGAACTCAAATTGGTCAACGCCGATTGCACCATCGTGTCTGCGCCGGTCCCTGAGCCGGTGATGGCGAGCAGCCCATTGTTGCCGTTGGCTTGAGCCGAGGTGACGCCAAACTGGGCGCCGAGATCCCGCTCGAAGGTGTCGCTGACCACCACGATGCGGCACTCGATGAGCACCTGTTTCACGGGCACATCGAGGGTCTGCACCAGGCGGCGGATCTCGGCGAGGTTCTCCGCGGTATCCTGCACCAGCAAGGTGTTGGTGCGCTCGTCGATCGAGAGGCTGCCCCGGTTGGACAGCAGGGTGTTCTTGCCGCCGCCTGCGGCGCCGCCGGTCGGACGGATCATCTTGGCCAGATCCGCCACCTTGGCGTAATTCACGGTCATGAACTCGGATCGGATCGGGGACAGATCCTGGACTTCCTTGTGCGCGGCGAGCTCGGCCTTCTCGCGGTTGGCGAGCTCTTCCGTCGGCCCGATGATGATGACGTTGTCCTGGCGCCGCTTGTCCAGGCCCTTGGTGCGCAACACGATGTCGAGCGCCTGGTCCCAGGGAACGTTCTGCAGACGCAGAGTCAGATTGCCGGTGACCGAGTCGCTGACCACGATGTTCTGGCCGCTGGTATCGGCTAAGAGCTGCAGCACCGACCGCACGTCGATGTCCTGGAAATTCAGGGTGAGGCGCTCGCCGGTGTATTCCTTCTTTTCATCCGCCGCCGCGTTGCGCTTCAGCGAGGGCTTGATCTCGACCGTATATTGATTGTCGGACTGGTACGCGAGCTGCTCGAAGTCGCCCTGCGCAGTGATCACGAGGCGCGAGCTGCCCTCGACCCGGATGGCGTCGACGGACTGCACCGGCGTCGCGAAATCCATCACGTCGTAGCGGCGCATCAAGTTCTTGGGCATCAGGGTGCCGGCGAAATCCACCACCACTTGATTGCCCTCTTGGCGCACGTTGACCGGCGTGCGCGGATCCGAGAGCTGCACGATCACACGGCCGGTGCCGTCCGCGCCGCGACGGAAATCGATGGTCTTGATGGACCGCTCGACCGGGGCGGCGCTCTGTCCGGAGCCCGGGCGCGGCGCGGCATTGCTGCCGGCCAACGCATCGCCGACCTGGCGCCCCAGGGTCACGATGATGTTGTTGCCGTCGACCTTGGTCGTGTAGGGGATCAGCGAGTCGACGTTGACCACCAGGCGCGTGCGTCCATTGGCCTCGGCCGCGAGCACCGTATCGACGCCGCCCGAACGCACGTCGATGCGACGAGACGCGAGCGCGAGCGTGGTGTTCGGCAGGTCGAACGCGATGCGCGCCGGCTTATCGATGGTGAAGGGCAACGGCTCGGGGGCCGGACCGCTCAGGTGAAGCTTGAGCTGCACTTGCTGGCCCGTCGTCTGAACATCGATGCTCTCGAGCTTGAGCGAGTCTGCGCCTTGCGCGTGGACCCTAATGGTGAACGCCGACAATGCCGCGAGCACCAGGGCCCCGATCGTCGCCGTTCGTATCTTGAATCTGATCATGCGTTGCTCTCCCTGTGGCCTCAATTAGCCAATGCCAACGAGGCCGGTCGCTCGATATAACCGCCGAGACCATCCGGTATGATTTCAACGACGCTTATTTTGCTGCCCGTAATCTCAGTCACTTTCCCGTCGTTCTGCCCGATGTAATTGCCGGGCTGAACCTTGTGCACCAGTCCGTCCTTCGATTGCACCAGTCCGTAAAAATTCTTGCCGACCTTGAAGGTACCCACCATCTTCAGCGTGTCCAGCGAGAAACCCTCGAGGAACTCGCGGTTGCGCCGCGCGCTCGGCCGCACGCCCGCGCCGTTGGCGAGATTCGGGCTCAACGGCTGGAACGGCGAGCGCAGGTTGTTCGCGGCGTAGACGAAGGTCTCGTACGGCTTCACCTCGGGTATCGGCTGAACGCGGCCGCCCGGGCGCTTCTTCGTTTCGGCGATCCATTTCTTCAGATCGGATTGACCCCCGGAGCATCCCGCCGTCACACAGGCCGCAAGCGCGACCGCACTGATGATGCGCGCAAACGACATACGCTTCACGTCGCGCCTCCTGCTTTCTTCTTCGGCGCCGCCGGCTTGGCGCTGCCGTCATCCTCCATGTAGCGATACGTCTTGGCCGTAACGTCCATGGTCAAATTGTCGTAGCCGCCCTTCGCATCGACCGGCGAGATCTGGATGTCGTCGAGCGTCACGATGCGCGGCAACGCGGCGATTCCGCTCACGAAGGCGCCGAACTGATGGTAGCTGCCCACCAGCTTGATCTTGATCGGCAGTTCCGCATAGAAGCCGTTGCTCTTCTCCGTGCCCGGCTGGAACAGCTTTTCCTGCAGGCCGGCGGCGAGACCGGTCTGGGAGATGTCCACGAGCAGATTCGGAACCTCGGTCTTGCCGGGCAACTGCCGCAGCATCGCCCCGAAGCTGCGCTCCATCTCGGCAAGCTGCGCCTTGTAGGCGTCCAAGTTGGCCGCGCGCTGCTGCTTGTTCTCGAATTGGCTGCGAAGATCGGCCTCATCGGCCTCGGCTTTCTGCAGCACCGGGCGGTCCTCGTTCCAGACGAGCATGTACCAGGCAGCGCCGGTGCACACGATGAATATGAGCACCACGAAGAACGCCCGGATCGGCAGCGGCCAGCGCCCCGGATCCTTGGGATCCAATGTTCGCAATTCATCCAAGAGATTCATTTGCCAGCCGCCTTTTTCTTCACGGTAGTTTCACCGCCGTCCTCCAGATTCACGCCGACGGTCTGCGCGGTCAGCGTGAAATTGGAGCCCGCGCCGGACGCCGAGTCCTTGGCAGCCTCGACGACTTGCAACTCCGGGTTGTCCATCCAGGTGGACGAATCGATGTTGCGCATGAAGGTGGAGACGCGCGTGCTCGACTGGGCGACGCCGTGAATCTCCAGCTTCTTGCCGTTCTGCTTGATTCCGGTGAGATACACGCCGTCGGGGACGGTGCGCACCAGCTCGTCGAACTGATGCACGATCTCCGGGCGCTTGCGCTGCAGCTTCTCGATGATGTCCATGCGAGCCACGAGGCGCTGCTTGCGGGCCTCGAGGTCCTGGATGTCGGCAATTTCCGAATCGAGCTGAACGATCTCCTTCTTGAGGATGTTGTTCTTCTCGAGCTGCGCGTCGATCCAGGTCTGATAGACGACCTTGCCGACACCGGCGACGATGATGGCGAGCACCACGGCACCGCCCGCGCCGACCATGAATTCGCGGCGGCGGACCTTGCGTGCTTGTTCGCGGTGGGGAAGTAGATTAATGCGCGGCATGGCGTGCCCCCTTCAATCGAAGCTTCGCAGCGCGAGGCCGCAGGCGGTCAGCAACGCGGTGGCGTCGCGGTTCACGGCTTGTGCCTTGGCTTTCGAGGAGACCTTCATGTTTCCGAGCGGGTCGCCCTTGTCGGCCGGCACGCCGACGCGGCTCGAGATCACCTCGGCGACGCCGGGGATGTTGGCGCAACCGCCGCAGATCAGGATCTGATCCGGCTGCGAGCGGCCGCTGCCGGAAGCCAGGTAGAACTGCAGCGAGCGGCTCACCTGTTGAGTCATGTCGTCGATGAACGGGTCCAGCACTTCGGGTTGATAGTTGCTCGGCAGCCCGCCCTCTTTCTTGGCGCGCCCCGCCTCTTCCATGGACAGGCCGTAGGTGCGCATGATCTCTTCGGTGAGCTGTTGCCCGCCGAAGGCGAAATCCCGGGTGTAGATGACCTTCATGTCGCGGAGCACGCTGAAAGTCGTGCTGCTCGCGCCGAAGTCGACCACCGCCACCGTGCGGTCCATGCCGCCGTCGGGCATTTGATGGCGCATCAGGGCGCAGGCGTTCTCGAGCGCGAAGGCTTCGACATCGACGATGTGGGCGGTGAGACCGGAAGCCTGCACGGCGGCCTGGCGCTGCTCCACGTTCTCGGTGCGGGTGGCGACCAGGAGGACATCCAGCATGTCCGGATCCTTGTCGGACGGGCCCACGACCTGGTAGTCGTAGCTGACCTCTTCCATGGGGAAGGGGATGTACTGGTCGGCCTGCATCTCGACCTGGCCCTCGAGCTCGTTCTCGCCGAGGCTTTTGGGCATTTGGATGACTTTGGTGATGGCCGCATCGCCCGAAATCGCGATGGCGGCGAGGCGGCTCTTGGCGCCCGAGCGTTTCACGGCGCGGCGGATCGCTTCACCGACCGCTTCCGCGTCGACGATGGCCTTCTCGTTGATCGCGTTGTGCGGGGTTGGCTCGGCCGCGTAAGACTCCACGCGGTACTGCCCCCCCGACATGGTGAGCTCGATCAGCTTCACTGACGAGGTGGTGATGTCGAGCCCCAGTAGCGGGCGATATCTTTTACCTAGCGATAGCACTAGAAAATTCCTTTTCGCTCAATATCTTGGGCGCGAGGTCGGGCTGCACGAGAGTAGCCATGCGGGGGCAAGTTATCAAGAAACTGTTAAATGGAACGTGAAACTACTCACGGTAATGGCCGTGAAGACGGACGGGCGTCGCAAAATTGCGAACCACGCCACCTAGGCGTCGCAGACACGAGCCCAGGCGAACAAAGGCGCCCGCTTAAGGGATTCCCGGAAGGTATCGACTCATCCATTCAGACCTCTACTCGCCTATGCTCTCCCTAGGCGATTGGTTAAGCTTGGTCTGGCAACCCCGCTGTCCTAGGTGTCGAACCCGTAGACCGGTGGCTTTGCGTCCTCATCTTTCGATGAGTATGCCCATGTAAGCTTCGGTAATATGCCAGCCCTGTGTCCGCCGGCGCAATAAGTTAGAACGGTTTTCTGTGGCCAAACGTTACCTGGTTCTCATATCGCGCATTTGCGTGGTCCTCTCGGCGGCAATCGTGCTGATTGCCTTCGCCAATGTCTGTGCTTATGTCTATTTGAAGCCCGCCCTGCCCGACGTCGACAGTATCCGCGAGGTGCAGCTGCAGGTGCCGCTGCGTGTTTACACCCGGGACGGGCGGCTGATCGCCTCGATCGGCGAGCAACGGCGCATCCCCGTGCGTTACGACCAGCTCCCCCCGAAGCTCATCCAGGCGTTCCTCGCGACCGAGGACGATCGCTTCTTCCGCCACCATGGCGTTGATTGGGAAGGCATTTTGCGTGCGGCGCTCGCCAACGCACGCGCTGGGCGGATCAGCCAGGGGGCGAGCACCATCACCATGCAGGTCTCGCGCGACATGTTCCTCACCCCGCATCGGGACATGAAGCGCAAGATGAGCGAGGTCTACATCTCGCTGTTGATGGAGGCCGAATTCACCAAGGAAGAGATCTTTTCGCTGTACGTGAACAAGATCTTCCTCGGCCAGCGCGCCTATGGCGTCGCGGCGGCGGCGGAGGTGTACTTCGGCAAGACGCTGGATCAATTGAGCCTCGCCGAGATGGCAACGCTCGCGGGCATTCCCACGGCTCCCTCCACCATCAATCCGGTCGCCAACGCGCAGGCGGCGACCGTGCGGCGCACGCACGTGCTCGGCCGCATGCTCGAGCTGCACTACATCACCCCGCAGGAGTACGAAGCCGCCAAAGCGACGCCGATGGAAAGCCGGCTGCATGGCCCTTCCATCGAGGTCGACGCGCCCTATGTGGCGGAAATGGTGCGCAACGAGATGCAGGCCAAGTACGGGGACAGCATCTATACCGCGGGCTTCCAGGTGTTCACGACCATCGATTCGCGTCTGCAACCCGCGGCGACGGTGTCGCTGCGCACCGGGCTGCTCGAATACGACCGCCGCCATGGGTGGCGGGGGGCGACCGCCAAGGTCGATCCGTCCAAAGTCCAGGGAGAGGCCGGCCTCGACGCCGAGCTCGAGGAATTTCCGGTGGTGGGGGGCCTGCGCCCCGCGATCGTCGAGAGCGTCGAAGGCAAGAGCGCGCGCATCTACGTGAAGGATCTCGGCCGCGTGGAGCTGCCCTGGGACAAGATGTCCTGGGCGCGCCGCGAATTGCCCGACGAGAAGGTCGACCGCGCCCCGGTGCAGGCCTCCGAAATCATGAGCCCAGGCGATGTGATCTATACCGTCGGCAATACGCCAAGCTCGCTGCAGTTCGTGCAGGTGCCGGAGGCACAGAGCGCGCTGGTCGCGATGGATCCGCACGATGGGGCCGTGGTCGCCCTGGTCGGCGGCTTCGATTATTTCCAGAGCAAGTACAACCGCGTGACCCAGGCCCGGCGGCAGCCGGGCTCGAGCTTCAAGCCGTTCGTGTATGCCGCGGCGTTCGACAAGGGCTACACGCCGGCGAGCGTGGTGCTGGATGCGCCCATCGTCATCGACGAGGCCGGCATGCAGCAGGCCTGGCGGCCGAAGGAGGACACGGACCGGTTCGAGGGGCTGGTGCGCCTGCGCGAAGCGATGGCCCACTCCATCAATCTGGTGTCGGTGCGCCTGGTACGCGACATCGGCATGGACTACACCTGGAACTACGTCCAGCGGTTCGGGTTCGACAAGAGCCAGTTGCCGCAGGACCTCACCATGGCCTTGGGCACCGCGGAGTTGAGCCCGCTGCAGATGGCCACCGCCTACTCCACCTTCGCCAATGGCGGCTTCAAGGTGAGTTCTTACTACATCGACCACATCCAGGACGCCGCGGGCAACACGCTGTTCCAAGCGCAGCCGCTGCTGGCCTGCCCGCAGTGCGGGCACGCCTCGGAGCCCGCCGAGCCCGCGCCCGGCACCCACGCCGAATCCCACAATGTCGCCGCCGGGGCGGCGCGAGACAACTCGCTCGACCGCGGCGAGAGCGACGGCAAGACCTTGATCCCGGAGAAGGAACTGGCGCCGCAGATCATCCGGCCGCAGATCGCCTATCTGCTCTCGGACATGATGGCGGACGTGATCCGGCACGGCACCGCGCAGCGCGCATTGGTGCTCAACCGCGACGACATTGCGGGCAAGACCGGCACCACCAACGACGCGCATGATGCGTGGTTCAACGGGTTCAACGGCAATCTGGTCGCCTCCGTGTGGACGGGTTTCGACCAGGACCGCTCCCTGGGCGACGGCGAGCAAGGGTCCCGCGCGGCGCTTCCGACCTGGATCTTCTTCATGCGCCAGGCCCTGGCCGGGACACCCCGCTACAAGCTGCCGGCGCCGGATGGCATCGTCACCGCGCGCATATCGCCCACCACCGGTCTCTTGGCGAGCGCGGACGATCCCAACGCCATCATGGAGAAGTTCATGGAGGGCAACCTGCCGAAGTCGGAAGCCTCCGAGACGCCGGGCAATCAGAATCCGTTGAACGATGGAGAAAAGCCGCTGTTCTAGCCGCACTCCTGTGCGAGTATCCCCGTATGCCGAAGAAATATTCGCAGCGCGCCGAGGATTTGCGCCGCGCGCTGGCTCAGGAAGCCGCGCGCATCATGGCCGAGCACGGCATCGAGGATTTTTTGCAGGCCAAGCGCAAGGCGGCGGATCGCCTGGGCGTGCACGATGTCGCGGTTTTGCCCAAGAACGTCGAGATCGAGGCGGCGCTTCGCGCCCATCAGCGGCTTTTCGGCCGGGATTCCCACGACCATACGCTGAAGGAACTTAGGCGCATCGCGCTCGACACCATGCGCCTGCTCGAGGAGTTCAAACCGCGGCTGGTGGGATCGGTGCTGACCGGCACGGCCACCAACTACAGCGACATCAATTTGCATCTGTTCGCCGACCGCTCGGAGTCCGTGGCCATCCGCCTGATCGACCTGGGCGTGCCACACCAATTCTATGAGCGGCGGGTGAAGATGGATGCCGAGCGCATCGTGGGCCACCCCGCACTGCGATTCGAGGCAAGCGGGCGCACCGTCGATGCCACGGTGTTTCCGATCGACGGTATCCGCCAGTCGCCCTACTCGCCCGTCGACGGGCGGCCGATGAAGCGCGCCGACGCGCGCGAGGTGGCGGAGCTGATCGAGGAAGGTTGAGCAGGGCGGGCCTAGCAAGATCCCTTACCCTTTACGCAATTTCGCTTAATTCTCAGTAAATCGGTTGAACAGCCATCGAGCGGCGTATTAAGCTCCGCGCGAGACCAGCACACGTACGCAACGCAATGGCCAGCAGAGCCATCCAACCGTGGGTCCGAGATGTGGGGAAACGGCAACACTTTATAAAGTATGGGGTGCGGGATGCGTTCGGATGCCAGAATGAAATTGAATCCCAGCGGCAGCAGGGCGACTACAAGCGGGAAATCGGCCCCGCCGAAAATGGCCGCGGCCGCCGCATTATTGAGCGTACTAGCGGCATTTCCGGGATTTGCGGATGCTCCCGCGGACAATGGCGAGTTAGGCGAGATCGTCGTAACCGCCCAGCGGCGCAGCGAAAGGCTTCAGGACGTGCCGATGAGCATCCAGGCTTTCAGCCAGCAAAGTCTCGATCAAGAGGGCGTGCGCTCGGTCGACGACCTCACCCGTGTGTCGCCCGGCGTTACCTTCATACGCAACGGCATGAGCTCGAGCGGCAACTACAACGACGAGGACTCCGATATCTCGATCCGTGGCATCGACTCCACTGCGGGCACGGCGACCACGGGGATCTATGTCGATGACACGCCAATCCAGACCCGTCACCTCAACTTCGGTACGGTCAACCCTTATCCCGCCCTGTTCGACCTGGATCGGGTCGAAGTCTTGAAGGGTCCGCAGGGCACCCTCTTCGGCGCAGGCTCGGAGGGCGGCACCATACGCTTCATCACGCCGGAACCGAGTCTGACCAGTTACTCGGGCTACGCCCGCGCGGAGTACGGCAAGATCGACGACGGCGGCAACAGCTATACGGCCGGCGCCGCGGTGGGCGGCCCGATCATCGATGGCGTGCTCGGTTTTCGCGTCAGCGCCTCGTTCCAGGAGGATGGCGGCTGGGTGAATCGCGTCACCTACAACTCTCCGCCGAGCACGGTCGATCCGGCGAGCGGCGCGACGCTCTATAGCGGCGACCCCGTGGTCACGGGCACGACCGAAAAGAATGCGAATTGGCGCGATACGCAGACCTTCCGCGTAGCCCTGAAATGGCAACCGATCGATGGTCTGTCGATCGACCCGTCCCTGTATGTGCAAACGCTGCACATCAACGACACCGGGGCGTACTGGCTCAACATGTCGAATCCGGCGAACAACGTCTACAACAATGGCAACGCGCAGCGCGATCCGAGCACCGATCCGTGGTACCTGGGCGCGATCAAGGTGAGCTGGAACCAGCCCTGGGCGAATATCGTCTCGAACACCTCGTACTTCTCGCGTCAGCAACACTCGGTCTCGGACTATTCCCAGTGGTTCGACACGGTGTTCTTCTATAACCAGTACCCGCCCGCCGGAGAGATCAACAGCTCCTACTTCACCGACCACCAGAACAACTTCAACGAGGAAATCCGGGCGAGCTCCGTGGATTCGAACTCGCGATTGCAGTGGACCGCAGGCCTTTTCTATACCCATACCAACGAAGACTCGACGGAGTACGTCGTCAGTGACGCGGCCTGCGCCGGCAACACCTGTCCTATAAGCGCACCGGGATTTCCCGCGGGCGCCGAGACCTATCTGCAGCCGCGCTTTTCCATGCTCGACAAGCAAGCGGCAATATTCGGCGAAGTGAGCTGGAAGTTCACCGATGTATTGAAGTTTACAGCGGGGCTCCGCTACTCGGATCTTCAATACTACGGCGTGGTGCAGGAGGTCGAGCAGGGGCTGTTCGGCACGCTCAACGTGAACACGCCCAGCTCGGGCAGCTCGAGACCGCTGACACCGCGCTTCGTGTTCAACTATCAGCCGACCGTCGACAACCTGATTTACGCCAGCGCCGCGAAGGGCTTCCGTCCGGGCGGCATCAACACGACGCTCCCGAGCACTTGTTTTGCCGGCACAGGAGTCTCGCCGACAGCAGCGGCAGCGCCATTTTCCTCGGATTCCTTGTGGCAATACGAGATCGGCACCAAGAATTCGCTCTTCGACCATCACCTGACCGTCAACGCCGCGGTCTACTACATCAAGTGGAAGAACATCCAGCAGTTCATCTATCTGGCGTGCGGCCTCGGCCTCGACTACAACTCGGGTGAAGTCACGGGCAAAGGCGGCGATCTCGAGGTCCAGTGGCGGCCGCTCGACGCTCTCACGCTCGGCCTCACCGCCTCGTATACCGACTCCTCCTTCGACGACAATGTCGTACTCGGGACCAGTGACAGGATCGTCACGAGCGGAGACCACCTGCAAGCCTCGCCCTGGAACGTCGACCTGACCGGGGAGTACGTCTGGACCGCGAACGACGTCAAACCTTATTTGCGCCTCGACTATCAGTATGCGACCCCGCAAAAGAGCCTCATCCCCTACACGGACCCGGCGAACAATCCCAATGCCGATGCGACGCTGCCGGGGCTGCCCGAGATCCGGGTCCTGAACTTGCGCGCCGGCGTGCGCCTCAACAGCGTCGATGTCTCGCTGTTCGCGAACAACGCGCTCAACTACCACACGCCGATCTTCGTGTCGCGCGACTTCAATGCGCCGGTGTACGGCCTGCCGAATCTGGACACCAATTACTTCGGCCGCGGCTATGCCCCGCGGACCGTGGGAGTCACGGGCACCTACCGGTTCTGAGGTAAATAGTGCGGCGGGCGAAGGGCGCGCTAGCAGCCCGACAGGCTGCTAGTTGGCGCCCTTCGCCTGCCATACCGCCGCCGCTAGAGAGTTAGCACAGCAAGAGCTTTACAACCCAAACCGGTACTCCGCGTGGCACGAGCCGCAGGCGTTCGGCATGATCGATTGCCACGAAGTCGCGCCGGGCACTCCCAGCGCAGCCGCTTGCACCGTCGCAACCTGGAAGCTGTGCGAGCTCACATCGCCGCTCATGTCGGCCGTATTGCCGTTCGCATCGGGCCCGGAGAAGAGGAAGTTCGAGGTCCAGGCGGTCTTCATCATATGACATGAGGAGCAGCGTCCGACCGGCTGCCCATTGATGCTGCCCGTGGGATCGAAGTAGGCGGGCATTCCCGCTTGGCCCTGCATGTGGGCGATGACGGCGTTCGCCACCACGGTCTCGGACGCCGACTGAGCGGTGGAGGACGGCGAATACGTCGCGCCGTTCTTCTGCACCGCGCCGCCCTGCGACAGATGATAGTTCGCCACATCCGCGAGAGCCACCGCGGCGAAATCACCTTGCGTCGCATGGCAGCTCAGACACATCACGTCATTGCGCAGCACGGCCGCGTTATTCTGGAATACATATTTATCGCCGGTCTGCGTGTTGCTCTGGGCAATCTGGGTGGGGCCGCCCTGGATCCCGTGTGGATCGTGACAGCCGATGCAAGTCACCTTTTGATACGGATTCGTGTTGTGGATGCTGGCGGTCACATCGATGAATGTCATGTGATCGAGGTTCGGGAACACGCCGCCCGGCCAGTAGTTCGTCGGATCGCCGTAGAGCGGCAGCACGGCGAAATTGGCAAGCTGGTCTACCCCGGGGATGAAATTGCCGCCGCCCGCGGTCACCTGGTTGTTCCAGGCAAAGTCGAAGCCGCCGGCCGGGTGCGTCGAGGCGATGGCATTCGAGTGGCACTGGCCGCACATCTCGTTCTGCGCCTGAGCGGTGATGTACGCCGGATTGATGATCGACTTGGCATCGAGGTTCGCCACGTGATCGGAGCCGGGTCCATGACAACGCTCGCAGGCAATGCTCTGCGAGCCCGCGACGTAAGTCGTCACATTGGCATTGGCATCGACCGTGAGACTCGGTCCGGTGTCATGGCATCCGGCACACACCTTGGCAAAGGTGCCGCCCTGGGTTGGGTTGTAGTCCGGGGCCGGTGCCCAGTACTGGGTGCGCTGATTCCAGGCGAGGGGCAGCGCCAGCATGTCTTTGGGCGTGCCCGCTGTGTTCCATGTGACCCAGGTGGGCTTGGTCGCACCGGGGCCGATGTTGACCAGATACTCCTGCTGCCAGTATCCCTGGGCGAGGGTCGGGCCGGAGCCCAGATAGTTAGCGTTGCAGGCTGTGGACACGAGCGCCGGCGTGACATTTTGATTGTAAGCAGTGAGCGGCAGCAGCCCGCCCTGACCGCACTGGCCACCGTCTGTTGCGATGCCTCCTTGAGTGCCTTGCACCGGGATCACCGTTTCCCCCGGATCGACCTGGCCGTTCCCATTGGCATCGAACGCCATGGAGAACTGGGGTTCGCCCGGGCAATTGGCCGCCCATCGAACCAGCAGCACGTTCTCCTGGTTGCCGCTCACCGGCTCGGTGGCCTGCACTTGCGAGTTCACGATATTGGGGGCGGCACACGTGGCGGGCGCGGCCGGCCAACCAGTAAGGTCAAGCTGATTCAGAGTGTGATCGACCGTGGTCGCATGCGCGGAATGTTGCCAGCCGGCCGTGAGGGCAGTATCGAACAGTGAATGACAGGTGACGCAGCGGGCCGCTCCGACGTAGGTGGCAGTGGCGCTCGGTGAGCCGGATAACGTGATCGAGACACCCGTCGCCGAGCCGTCCGGTGCCACGCTAACCGCTGTCGTGGTCTCGCCTTCCAGGAAACCTGTCGCCTGGGCGGTGAGATACACCGGCCCCGGGGCGACCCCCGCCAATGCGAACGTGCCGTCGCTCTTTGAGGTGGCGCACGGCAGCCCAGTGGTTCCTTCTGCGCAAACGGTTGCGCCCGATACCGGGCTGGAAGGCTGGTTGGTCCCCACGCGTCCGAGGACGGTTCCGGCGATCGAGCCCGGGGCGTTCGGCGACGGCGTGAGGGTGATGGTCACCTGATCGGTCGAACCCACCGCGACTCCGACCGCCGTCAGTTGCGCGCTCTGAAAGCCGCTCTTCGAGGCCGTCACGGTGTAGGCCCCGATGGGGATAGAGCCGAGCGTGAAGGTCCCTGTCGTCCCAGTCTGCGCGGTGGTACTCGCGGGAGTGGTGCTGACCGACGCCCCCGCGAGTGGAGCACCGCTCGCGTCTACGACCGTGCCCGCTATCGAGCCCGTGTCGGCGCCCGGTGCTCCGTTCGAGCCGGAGCAGGCGGCAAGCAGGATGGCGAAGAAAAACAAGATGGCGCGGGGGCCGCGCGTGCGTATGACAGTGGCGCAATCACTAAAGCACACAGCAATTCCTTTAGGGATTACACCCCCGCAAGAGCCCTTCCGCCTGGGTCGACTAGTCGCTCATCGGCCTGCTCAAAACCTTGGCCCAAGGTCGGACCGGCGGACAATGCTACTCACGCATCGCGCAATTCTCTGTACGTTTTCGTACAGAGCTATAGTCAACGACCCAGGGAGAGCTTGGGCTTTGAGACCTCAGCACCTAGGCTGCACCTATGTGTCGCGTCGATTCCCTAAGTCCGCTGAATGGAGAAGTCGTATCCATGGCAAAGATCTATTCGAGAGTATTCCCGCTGCTGCTGCTCTTGCTGCTAAATCCGGCGGATAGCGAGGTCTTGTTGGGAAAGACTCTGCTGGCAGCATTGCGCAGCGGCGGATATGTCATCTTGATGCGTCACGCGAGTTCCCCGCTCAACCCGCCCGACGCCGCGGCGGCGAACGCGGACAACCCACGTCTCGAGCGACAATTGGACGAGGCAGGGCGATCCTCTGCCCGTCAGATGGGCGAAGCGCTTCGACGTTGGCATATCCCCATCGGTCATGTTTTTTCGAGCCCGACGTATCGCGCTCTTGAAACGATCAAGTTCGCCCAGCTCGGTCAAGCGGCCGCCTTCCCAGAACTCGGCGACTCCGGCCAAAGCATGATGGCCGATAAGACCGGCGATCGCGCGGCCTGGCTCAAAGCGAGAACAGCGGAGCCTCCGGCGCCGGGAAAGAACACATTCATCGTGACGCATCTTCCCAATATCATCGAAGCCTATCCTGAAGCTGCGGAGGGGCTCGCGGACGGGGAAGCGTTGATCCTTCACCCCGACGGACGCGGCGCGGCGCGACTTGTTGCGCGGATCAAGATTGGCGAATGGTCGCTTTTGGACACCAATCACTGAATACTTTCTCCTTAAAATTGAGCATGACCTCCTTCGGATGTGGCATGGCTGTGACAACGTCAAAACGGCAATAGGAGCGCTTAAAAGAACGATACGTCGGGATCAGGGGGATAGCATGAGCTTCGGTGTCACGGCTGTGAAGTTGATGCGCACGAGCGCCTTGGCGAGCGGCCGGACCTGGTTGGGCGCCCGTTTCTGGATGCCCTCACAGCTAAGGTGAATGAGACCTTCGGCGTGAAATAGGCGACGCCGCTCAGTTCGCCGCCTTCGCCTGCCATACCGCCAACGTGTCCGCCGAGCCCTGCGCCCGCACGCCGTTGTCCGTCAGGATCTCCTCCGTGGCCGCAACCATCGCGGCTCGCGGAAAGACCAGCGCCTCCCCGCCTTTCTGATCGAATTCGAACGTGACGAAAGGATCCTTGAGGTCGCGCAGCACGGCGACCAGATGCGCGAGGCTCTTGATGCGCGTGCCGTTCGCGGAATACACCACCGAGCCCGCGGGACTGGAATAGCCGGTGGAAAGCTTGTGCGGGAAGAACGGGGAGGAGATCACCACGAGTTCCTCGAGGTTTGCATCCGGCGGGTCGAGAGCGCGGGTGATGAGCGGGCTCTTCGCGAAACCGAGCGCCCGCAACATGCCGACATTGCTTTCGACCGCGCCGACCATCTGCCAGGTGGCCTTGGAGAACACCAGCGGCCCGTAGATGAAGTACGGCGGATAGGAGCCGCGCAGGTCGACGACCAGCGACGGACGCTCCGTGGACACAGGCAACTGCACCTTGAGCGCTTTGCCCGCACGCACCACCGTCAGCGGCAGCTCGCCGTTCTTCGCCTGCTTCTGGATGAGATAGCCGAAGCTCACGCGCAGATCCTTGTCGATCTTCACCATGCCCTGGTTGTCGATGGGCGTATCGCCGATGCGGGTGATCACGTCCCATTCCTTCAAGGGATAGGACGCGTCGTCCTTGTAGGGTCGATGGACCACCATGCCTTCGACCGATTTGTCGAGCTTCAAGTAATCGCGCAGCGCGGGATTCTCGAGCGTCTGCAGCTCGTCGTACATCGCGGGCTTGCCGTCGTAGTGGCCGTCGGCGATGTCCCTGAGGAACAGATCGACCTCCTCGTTCGGAATGATGTAGCCGATGCTCTGGGTGTCCCCACCCGTGAGCTTGCTGAACGCCAGGCCGATCATCTTGTCGCCGGCGATCGCCGGTCCACCGCTGTTTCCCGGGTTGATCGCCGCATCCACCTGGATGCGCAGTCCCGATACCGGAAAGTTGTACGGCACGAATTCGATCCGCGACACGATCCCTTTGGTGATCGAGAGCGACGTGCCTCCGGTCGGGAATCCGTAGGCGAGCACCGTATCCTTGATCTGCGGAAGCTCGCTCGCGCGCTTGATCGCCGGATGGGTATCGAAGAAGCTCGCATCGTCGAGTTGCAGAACGGCGAGGTCGATGCCGGGAGCGACGGCGATCACGGTCGCAGGGACCTTGTCGCCGGCCGCATTGGCCTGGATTTGCACCTGGGTCGCGTAGAGCACGACGTGCGCATTGGTCAATATGCGCTTGCCGTCGATCACCACGCCGGAGGCGGTCACATCGGTGGGGCCCTGCTTGGTCCATGGCTTGAACGGATCGGGATGGCGCACGGTGGCGAACACCTTCACCACCGAATCTTCGATGGCCGGCGCGGGCGCGGCGGGACGTGGATTGGCGGCAAACACGGCCGTGGTCGAAAAGGCGAGACAGGGCGCAAGGCAAGCCCGGAAAATCCGCTTGAGAACTGGCATGAGAGGTCCTATTTGCCGTCGACGGAAAAGGCGAGCAGCACATTCCCGGGGTCGCCCCGTTCGCTGCCCGAGTTGACGTACACGACTCCGTTGACGATGGTCGCGCCGCCTTGATCCAGCGAACCGCCCCCGGCCTTCACGCGATTGACGGTCGCGAAGTCCTTGGCGGTGTCGTAATCCCACAAGATCTTGCCGTCGATGGTGGAATAAGCGCGCAAGTGACCGTCCATCGACCCGGAGAACGCGGCACCCGGAATCACGGTGACTGCCTGCGCCTGTCCGTGGGCGCAAGTCGAGACGCTCGGCCAGCTGCACGCCACGGAGGGCGCCGGGGTCTGCCAATGCCTCACACCCGTCTTCATATCGATGGCGACCAGACTGCCGGTGGGGTTCGAGGGCTCGGCGCTCAATCCCGAGATCGCGACATAGACGCTGCGGTGGTCCGCCGCCATGCCGGATTCGATTCCCCCCAAGGCTTTGTTCTCGGCGCCGCTCCATTGCCACAACACCTCTCCGGACCGCTCAGGATCCAGCCCGTACACCTCTCCCGAGCGCTGGCCGACCAGCAGGATCTGTCGGCCGCCCGTCAAAGGTCGCAGGATCGGCGAGGAGGTGAATTCGCCCGCGGCGCCGGCGCCCTCGGAAGCGGAGGGCGAAAGCTGCTTCGACCAGCGCACCTGGCCGCTCGAAAGATCGAGCGCGACGACCCCGTCCGCCGTCGGTTGGAGCGCTGGATTGAAGGAATCGCCGGTGGCGACATAGACGAGGTCCCGCGCGCTATCCACAGTGGGCGCGCCCGCGACCGCGACTCCCGCAGGCCCCAATCGCTGCGCTCCCGCGGCCCCGGCGATCGGCCGCGGTTCCCCGCTCAACAGGTAGGTCTTCCAGGCAACGCGGCCGGTCGCAATGTCCAGTGCCGCCACGCTTCCGCGGAAGGTGCAGCAGGCAGTGGTCGCATTGCGGACCTCGCCGGACTCGCTCGAGCCGACGGCGACATAGAGGCGGTTCTGGTAGATGGTCGGCGCGCCCAGAATGCGCGCGGAGCCATCTGTTTCGAGCTGGGTCTTCCACAAAAGCGTGCCCCGCTCGGCATCCAATGCGTATACCGCGCCTTTGTCGTCGCCGATGAACGCTGCGCTCGGCGGCTTGAGCACGTCCAGGTGCGCGTCGATGCGTCCGCGCTTGGCTTTCTTGGGCTTGGCGACCTGCCGCAGCGCGCCGAGCTCTGCGATCGAGATGGCACTGAACGCGTGCGCATCGGTATCGTAGCGCCAGTACGTGCAGCCGCTCTTGGCATCCAGCGCATACACGTGTCCCGCCGAAGCAACGAACACCCGTCCGTCGACGATCGTGGGTTGGCCGGAGACGGTGCTCGCCCCGGGGTATCCGAATGCCCACTTCAGCGCGAGGTGCGAGACATCGGTCGCCCGAATGGCGGGCTCGGGCTGATAGCGGGTGTTTTCGATCCCGTGGCCCCACCCGTTCCATTGGGCGCTGCCAAGGGCCACCGGGCTTGGGGGCTCCGAACAAAATATCTGTGCCCCCGGCGCAGCGCCGGCCGCGTCGGCGGGCGGAGCGGGCGGCGGCGGGGCCTGGGCTGCGGCGAGGCCCCCCCACGCAAACATCGCGGCGGCGGTGACCGCAGCCGACGCGGATGATCTGGCATGGACGGGCGCAGGCATCTTCAGCGCTTGTCTAGCAGGCTGTAGTCTCGCTGCGTGGGACCGGTGTACAGCTGCCGCGGCCGGCCGATGCGCATGTGCGGATCGGAGACCATCTCCTGCCAGTGCGCCACCCAGCCGGCGGTACGGGCGATCGCGAACAGCACGGTGAACATCGAGCGCGGAATCCCGAGGGCGGAATAGATGATGCCCGAATAGAAGTCGACGTTCGGATAGAGCTTGCGCGACACGAAATACTCGTCCTTGAGGGCGACCTCCTCGAGCTTGAGCGCCAGCTCGAACAGCGGATTGTTGTTCACGCCCACGCCCATCTTCTCCAGCACCCGATAGCACATCTCGCGGATGATCTTGGCGCGCGGATCGAAGTTTTTGTAGACCCGATGTCCGAAGCCCATGAGACGCACGCTGTCCGATTTATCCTTCACGCGCGCCAGGAACTTGTCGATGTTCTTGGCCGAGCCGATGCCGTCCAGCATGTCGAGGACCGCCTCGTTCGCGCCGCCGTGGGCCGGGCCCCAGAGCGCGGAGACGCCGGAGGAGATCGCCGCGTAGGGGTTGGCGCCCGTGCTGCCCGCCAGACGCACCGTCGAGGTGCTCGCGTTCTGCTCATGGTCGGCATGCAAAATGAACAAAAGGTCGAGCGCCTCGGCCGCCACCGGGTCGATCGCATAGGGCTCGCACGGCACCGCGAAGAACATGTTCAGCATGTTCGCGCAGTAGCGCAGATCATTGCGCGGATACACGAAGGGCTGCCCGAGTGTGTGCTTGTACGCCGCCGCCGCGATCGTGGGAAGCTTCGCGATGATCCGGTGCGAGAAGATCTCGCGGTGCCGCGGGTCGTTGATGTCGGTCGAGTCCTGATAGAAGGCCGCCATGGACGCCACCACCGCCGACACCATGGCCATCGGATGGGCATCGTGGTGAAAGCCCCGAAAGAAGCTCAATAGCTGCTCGTTGATCATCGTGTGACGGGTGATCGAGTGGGTGAACCCGCAAAGCTGCGCCTTGTTCGGCAGTTCGCCATGGATCAACAGATGAGCGACCTCGAGGAAGCTGGATTTCTCGGCCAGCTGTTCCACGGGATAGCCGCGGTACAGGAGCACGCCCGCATCGCCGTCGATGTAGGTGATCTTGCTCTCGGTACTCGCGGTGGCCATGAAGCCGGGATCGTAGGTGAACACGCCGAAGTCGCGGATCAGGTGCGAGATGTCGAGGGCTTCGGGGCCGACGGTTCCGGACAATGCGGTCAATTCACCGGTCTTGCCCGTGGAGAGGTTCTTCAGTTCGTACTTCGTGCTCATACGCGTTTCCGGCTTCGAATGGGTTCATTGACGATGGCCCGGAAGCCTTGCACGGTAGTGAGGCGGAATCAAGCGACCTGCCGACGATCCGTCATGATGACGGTCGGCTCCGCGGCTAAGCGCGAGCCGACCGCGAAGGATCGATTCGATGAGGAACGCAGCAGCGAGGCGCGGTTGACACGCCAGCGAGCAGGCGCCTCGGCGCCCGCGTGGGCTTAAGTCTTCGCCGCAGCGGCGGCGTATTTCTTACGGAACTTATCCACCCGGCCGCCGGTGTCCACGACCTTCTGCTTGCCCGTGTAGAACGGGTGGCAGTTAGAGCACACTTCCACCTGCAGATCCTGTCCGATGGTCGAGCGCGTCTTGAAGGTGTTCCCGCAGGTGCAGGTCACGTTGATCTCGTTGTATTCGGGATGAATGCCGGCTTTCATGGTGCAAACCTCTGTAATCTTTTATGAGGCAGAATCGACGGTTCTCAAGGGACCGCCGCCACGCCAATCGGCCCGCCCAAAACGGGGTCGCGTACCTTAGCTCAAAGCCTTCTGTTCAACAAGGGATGTCGGAAAATTCTCCCTCGGCCTCCGCGCGGGGCAGACCTGTCGTCGATCCTTCGGCAAGCTTGTCCACAATATCTGTGGATAAGTCTGTGGACGGAATGGCGTTCGCATAACTGTCACAGAGGATTTTCGCATAAATGTTAACTTGGTCAAAAAATAGACAAGCGTGTTTCTTCAATATAATTATAAGGTTAGGAGCACCATCTGATCTAAAAGCAGGCGCAATATGCTGTAGGTGCCACTCCGGCCGAGGTCCGGCAGCCGATGTGTATAAGCTCATTCCAGAAAACCGCCCTGAAGGTCGTTCAGGAACCGTGAACCGAGCTCGGTCGGCCGCCACCCGGCCGCGGACTTCTCCAGTAGTCCCCGCCCCCAGGCGCGCTGGAGAGCAGGTTCGATGATCCCCACCTCAAGCCCGGTCCGCTGCTCGAAATTCGCGAATCGTGAAGCCGTCATTGAGCCGCAGCGCATTCAGCATGAATTCGAACGGCAGTTCCCCTCGCGGGACTCGGCGGTGCGCTCCCCAGGGCTTGGCGCCGCCGGCGCTCCCCGAGGCCTCGAGCCGCTCCAGATAGTCGCGCGGTTGGCGCGGCTTTTCGGTTCTGACGATCTCGTCGGGCGCCCCGAAGGTGAGCTTGCCGTGAGCGCCGGCGCCGATGCCCACGTAGTCGCCGAAGGTCCAGTAGTTCAGATTGTGGCGGCAGCGCGCGGCGGGACGCGCATAGGCCGACACTTCGTATTGCTCGAAACCCTCGGCGGCCAGCAATTGCCGGCAGTCCCTAGAATCGCGAACGCAGCATCCTCATCCGGCAAGGGCGGCGGCCGGGCGTGAAATACCGTGCCGGGCTCGAGCGTCAGCTGGTAGTGGGAGATATGCGCGGGCTTCAGATCGCAGGCGATGCGCACGTCGGTGAGCGCCTCCTCGAGCGTCTGTTCCGGCAAGCGCGTACATCAGATCCAGATTGAAGTTCGCGAGCCCGGCCGCGTGCAGCTCCTCGACCGCGCGATGGGTGTCCTCGGCCGCATGAATGCGCCCCAGCCGCACGAGCGCCGCGGGAGCGAAGCTCTGCGCCCCCAGCGAAACACGGTTGATGCCGGCGTCTCGATAACCGGCGAAGCGGCCTCGCTCCACCGTGCCGGGATTGGCCTCCAGGGTGACTTCCGCATCCGGGGCCACGCGGGCCAGCCGCCGCAGCGCCTCGAGCAGCCGCGCGAACTCGTCCGGGGCAAACAAACTCGGAGTGCCTCCACCGAAAAAGATCGTCTCGATCGTGCGCTCGCCGATCGACGGCAGCTCCCGCTCGAAGTCGTGGATCAGCGCATCGATGTAGCCCGGCGGCACAGCGGCGCTGCCCCGCTGGTGGGAATTGAAGTCGCAGTACGGACACTTGCGCACGCACCAGGGCATGTGCACGTAGAGCGACAGCGGCACCGGCGTCACGTGCGTGCTTCGAGCTTGGCGCGCAGCTTGCGCATGGCGCGGCCGCGGTGGCTCAGCCGATTTTTCTCACCGGGATCGAGCTCGGCCGCCGTCATCTCGAGGTCGGGCAGCCAGAAATACGGGTCATAGCCGAACCCTCCCGCACCGCGCGGCGCGTCCAGGATGCATCCCTCCCAGGTGCCGACGGCGCTGAGCGGCGCGGGGTCGTCGGGTCCCTCGAGGTACACCAGAACGCATCGATAGCGCGCACGCCGTCCGCCCGGAGGGATCCCCGCAAGCGCCGCGAGGAGCTTTGCATTGTTCGCGGCGTCGTCCGCGCCGGGGCCAGCGTAGCGCGCGGAGTACACGCCCGGCGCCCCGCCCAGCGCATCCACCTCGAGGCCCGAATCGTCGGCGATCGCGGCCTCGCCCGTGGTCGCCGCAGCGTGGCGCGCCTTCAACAGCGCGTTCGCGAGAAAAGTCGCGCCGGTCTCCTCCGGCGCGACCACGCCCACCGAGGCCTGGGTGACGGGCTCGAAGGGCAGCCCCTCGAGCAGCGCCTGGAACTCGCGCAGCTTGCCGGGATTGCCCGTGGCGATGATCAGCCTTCTCAAGCGGCGCGAGCGGTTTGCTGGGCCTCATGCAATCGGGCGATTCCTTGCGTGGCCAGATCGAGGAGCTTGTCGAGCTCGTGGCGCCGAAACGCATGGCCTTCCGCCGTCCCCTGCACCTCGACGAAGCCGCCGCCCGAGTTCATCACCACGTTCATGTCGGTTTCGGCGCTCGAATCCTCGGCATAGTCGAGGTCGAGCACGGGAACGCCGCGGTAGATGCCCACCGAGACGGCGGCCACCTGGCCGTGGATCGGATTCGCCGCGAGCGCGCGCTTCTTCATGAGCTTGTCGATGGCATCCGCGAGCGCGACGAAGGCCGCCGGTGATCGCGGCGGTGCGCGTTCCGCCATCCGCCTGCAGCACATCGCAATCGAGAGTGACGGTGCGGTCGCCCAGAGCCTTGAGATCGACCACGGCACGGAGCGAACGCCCGATCAATCGTTGAATCTCCTGGGTGCGTCCCGACTGCTTGCCGCGCGCCGCCTCGCGCGCCGAACGCGTGTGAGTGGCGCGGGGAAGCATGCCGTACTCCGCCGTGACCCATCCCTGTCCGGATCCGCGCAGAAAGGACGGCACACCGTCTTCGACGCTCGCGGTGCACAGCACGCGCGTCGCGCCAAAGCCCACCAGCACCGAGCCTTCGGCGTGTGCCGTGTAGCCTCGGGCGAAGGACAATTCACGAAGCTCATCGGGCGCACGCCCGCTCGGCCGCACGCTCATGCCGCTCTCCAGCGCAGCGCGGCGGCGCTGGTGTTGTCGCTGTAGGGCGCGGACGCGGCAACCGCCTGAGTACCGAGGTCAGTGAGCGTCTCGCGCAGCGGCTTGCCCGTATTCTGCGCGAAGCGCACGAAATCCTGGTCCTTGAGATTGGCCCACATGCCATCCGTACAGAGCAGCAGCACGTCGCCCGACTTGAGCCGCCGGCGCGTGGAGATGCTCATCTCGGGCAGCGCCGCGTCGCCGCCGAGGCAGCACTCGACGTAGTTGCGCATCGGGTGACCGTGCACCTCCGCCTCGGTGATCAATCCCTCGCGCAGCAGCACCTCCACGTGGCTGTGATCGCGGGTGCGCTCCAGTACCTGGGACCGGCGCAATTGATACACCCGGCTATCTCCCGACATGCGCCCAATAGGCCGCCGAGTCCTGCACCAGGCACACGGCACAAGTGGCGCGCGGACGCGCCTCCACGGACAGTCCCACGCCCAGCTTGACGACCTCCTCGTGCGCCCGACCGATCGACAGATGCAAAAAGCCGAGCGGATCGAAAATCGGGATGCGGCGATCTGCCAGAATGCCTCGAAGAGCGTTGCGAGCGCGGTCTCGGCGGCGCGCGCCCCCTCGGCGTGGCCGCCCATGCCATCGATCACCGCCAGGAGCACCGCCTGCTCGGCAGCGGCCACCGCCACGCGGTCCTGATTCTCCTCGCGATGGCCGATCAAGCTCACATCCGCGGTCTCGATCTGCAATGACAGCTCCTGACCCTTTCCGATAGACTGAAACGCCGTAAGACGGCCCAAAGATATCGATTATGGCCGATTTTGGCTTTCAAGACCCTATGATTCGCAGCATGACCGGCTTCGCGCGGCGCGAGCGCCAGTATCCCGTGGGGTCTTCTCGCCTGGGAGCTCAAGACCGTCAATCACCGCTTTCTCGAAATCGGCTGCCGGCTGCCGGAAGATTTTCGCACGGCCGAATCCGACTTTCGCCAGACCATCGCCGGCGCCGTGCGGCGCGGCAAGGTGGACGGGTCGCTGCATTTCCGGCCGGTGACGGCCTCGACCACGCTGGAGGTCGACGCCGATCTGCTCGCCTCGCTCACCCAGCGGGCACAGCAGGCGGCGTTGCAGGCCGGCCCCGCCGCGCGCATCGATGTGACCGACCTGCTCCGCTGGCCCGGCGTGGTGCGCGAGCCACCGAAGGATTCCGCACCGCTCATCGCCGCCGCCCATGCCCTGCTCGAGGAGGCGTTGGCCGAGCTCACGCGGTTCCGCGACAGCGAGGGCGGCCGGCTCAAGGAGGCGCTCGAGCTGCGCTGCGCGGGCCTCGCCGATTTCGCCTCGCTGGTCGCCGCGCGCTTGCCGGAAGTGCGCGCACGCATCCGAACCAAGCTCAAGGAGCGCATCGCGCAGCTCTGCACGGATGTCGACCATGAGAGGCTCGAGCAGGAGCTCGCCATTCTGGCTCAACGTCTGGACGTGGACGAGGAGCTCGACCGGCTGCGCGGTCACGTCACCGAGGTTCGCAAGACCTTCGGCGGCCAGGAGCCGGCCGGCCGGCGCCTGGATTTTCTGATGCAGGAACTGAATCGAGAGGCGAACACGCTGTCATCGAAGTCCCAGGACATCGAGACGACCCGTGCGGCGGTGGACATGAAAGTTCTGATCGAGCAGATGCGCGAACAGGTGCAGAACATCGAATAGTGTTTTGGGCTGTCGTCGGCTGTCGCGGAGCGTCCTCTGGAAGTGCGTTAAACCCCTACAAAACTAGGGTTTTGCGTCAGTTATTGTCTCTGGACGTTTTCGGTCGTCTGGACTACCGTTGGGGCTGGGTGCGTAGCTAAATGCGTAGCTAGATTTTCTAGCAGCGCGGCTCATGTTCTAGCCACGCGGCTTGCGTCTTAGCTACGCGGTTTTTACGCAATCTCGCTACGCACCCGGGGGTCTGCACATGGCGTCCGGAAAGCTCAACTCCCTATCGATCGAGCGCGCGCACCGCTTCGGCGGTCCGGCGCAGCTGCTCAGCGACGGTGATGGCCTCTACTTCAGGAAGCAGACACGCGAGGGGGCCGCGTGGATGTTCCGCTATCGCTTCGCCGGCCGCGAGCGCTGGATGACCCTCGGCAACTATCCCGACATGAGCCTCGCCGCGGCGCGGATCGAGGCGCGGGAGAAGCGCCTCATGCTCGACAAGCGGCGCGATCCGCTGTTCGCCAAGCAAGAGGCTGAAGAAGCGCAGCGCGCCGCGATCGCCGCCCAGAAGGCGCGGCAGACGTTTCGCGATCTCGCGGAGGATTGGTACCGCACGGAGATCGACCCGAGGCGTCTCAAGCACCCGAAGGTGCCGCGGCGCTACCTCGATAAATACCTGCTGCCGGCCTTCGGCGAGCGTGTACCCGCCGAGATCACCGCGGCCGATGCCGCGCGGCTGCTCGCGCAAGTCCGCAAGAGCGCGCCCACCGCAGCGAACGATCTGCTGCGCTTCATGCGGCGCGTGTTCCGCTTCGGCGTGCGCCTCCACGTGCTCGCCAGCAATCCCGTGGCGGACTTCGATCAAAGCGATGCCGGCGGCCCCGAACGCGTGCGCAAACGCGCCTTAGGCGTGGAGGAGCTGGGGCGGCTCTTCAAGGCGCTGCGGGACTCCCCGAGCTTCGGCGGCGCCAACCTCCTGGCGGTGAAGCTGCTGCTCGCCCTGGGCGTTCGCAAGGGCGAGTTGCTGGGTGCCCAATGGAGCGAGTTCGATCTCGAGAGCGCAGCGCCAACCTGGCGCCTGCCGGCCAGCCGCACCAAAACGGGCGAGGCGCTGACGATTCCGCTGGTGCCCGCTGTTGCATCCTGGCTGAAATCGCTGCGCGAGGTTGCAGGCGGCAGCGCGTTCGTGTTCCCCAAGCGCCGGCGCGACCCGCGGCAACGCGCGTTGCACCTGGGAATCGACACGTTGAACGCCGCGCTTGCGGCGGTCGAGCACGGACTGGAACACTTCACCCTGCACGACCTGCGCCGGACCATGCGGACCCACCTCGCGTCCCTCGGCGTCCGCAGCGAAGTGGCCGAACGCTGTCTGGGTCACAAGCTGCGCGGAGTCGAGGGCACCTACAACACGCACGATTACCTCAACGAGCGCCGCGCGGCCCTGGAAGCGTGGACGGCGCTCTTGCTCGACATCGAAAGCGGCGCGCAGAAGGTCACGCCGATCAGACGCAAGGCGGCGAGCTGATCTCCGGGCGCGCCGAGGGCGCGCGGACCTACGGGACGGTTCGGCCGATCCCCCGCTCACTGCTCGCTGAGCTACAAAGTCCGTTCCTGGTCCTTTGGGTAGCCTTGCGCTGGGCCTTCCGGCTGAACGCGCCGCCGCTGTTGGCCCGTGAATCGAAGGAATTTCGCTGCAAGCTGTTGCCGGTCGGTGAGGACGGGCGGGAGGTGCTTGGCGAAGTACCGGACCTCGCCCGCCAGAACCTCCTCGCCTTGGGCATCCAGCACCTCGGCGGCTCTGATCCAGCTCGATACCAAAGATTCGCGGGTCTCGAGCAAAATCGCGCGCGCCGGTTCTTCGATCGTCCCGGAGCGTGCCAGCTCTATCGCAATCCCGATCATCCGGTCGCGCATCGCCGTGGACCTCCCGTGTCGCCGTGCCTGGAAAACCCCCTCGCTGCGTTTTCTTGTGTTTTCGCCTCGAATTGCCCGAGGGGTGGCGTTGGCCGCGATACCCTGCTCGCGCATCAACTGCGCGAAGTGCTCGCGCCAGTCCCGTAACAGCTGCTTGTCGATGTGCAGCCGCCGGCCGAGCTCGTTCTCGGCCTTCACGACCAGATGCACGTGCGGGTGTTGTTGGTGGGTGCGAAGGACCATAGCGTAGCGGTGTTGCCTGAACTTCTCGCGGGCGAATTGCCGCGCGGCGGCCAAAACCTTGTCCGGGGGCGTGGGCGACGGCATGGACAGCACGATGTTGTGCACCAGCTTCGTGAGCCGCCGCGCCGGAGCGCCGTCCCTCTGAGTCCGGTACTGTCCGGCCGTGAGCTCCAGGTGCCAGTCATCGATGAGCCGCCTTTGCTCTGCCGGGCGTCCGATGCGCTCGCCCTCGTCCGTCTCGATCTCCAGGCTCCCTCGGCGGCTGAGGTACGCGAAGTGCGCCGCAACCGCACCCCTGCTGGTTCCTCCGCCGGTCACTTTCACCATGACCTCCGGCGTATGCCTGACGGTACGCGAGATTTGGGCGATCTGCGCGCGGCTGAATCGACCGGGCATTTGCAGACCGGCGCGCCCGTAGCTCACGACCTCGAAGGATCGCGGCCCATCCGACGGTAGGCGAACGACCCGTCTAGTCAACGCGGCTCTCCCAGGTGACGAGTGCTGCTTGGGCGAATTCGTGCGGGCGCCGCTCTACGTCCGCCACGAGAGACCGGGTACGGTCGAGGTCCTGCTGGAGGTTCCGTGGCAGAACACCCGCCTGCGCGGCTTCCCGAGCCGTCCGTGCCATAAGTCGACCGGCACCCGCCAAGACGGACACGGCCGCCTTGAGCGCAGCGAGCTCCTGGGCTGCCAGCGGCGGGTTGGCGGCCACATGACCCCGGACCAGGGCGGCAATATAGGCTGAGTCCTTCATGCGGCGCTCAGCCGCTCGATGCCGAATCGCAAGTCGATCTCCCGGCCGCAAACGGATCGTGATCCGATCCACGGCTGGTTCGCTGCTCGATGTCCGCGGCGGTAAGTCGGGGACATCCGAAGCGAGCAATGTCCGAATGGCGATCAGCGCCAGCGCCGACTCCGATACTCGCAGCTTCGCAGCGACCTCGGCGAACGAGCGCTTCTCCTGCGCCGTCGGCCTCGCCGTGATCGATGGGGCGGTCGATTTCAGCGTGCTGTCGGTCATTGCGCGCCAACGCCTGTTGCGGCAGAACGCGGACACCTTCGCTATCCTGCCCTCACTCCAATACCGACCCGACAACGCCCCTCGATGTAAGCGACGACAGCGTAGTCCTGAGTGCATCCACGAACTCATTGCGCCCGGTCCGAATACTTACTCGGCGTCGGACTTCCGAGGATGAGTGCTGGGTCGAGCGGTCGAACGAAGCCCCTGGCCTACATTGACCAGAGGCCGCCGTGACCGTACCGCGTCCTGAGATGGGCTGATCGATGTCGTGGAATCGGTGATGAGCGCAGCAATCGCCTCCGCCGATATGAAGCGGCGGCAACCGATGACGACGCTCGGCAGGTTGCCTGCCCTCAACATGGCGTAAAGGCTGTTGCGCGAAATGCCACCGAGACGCGCTCGGGTCTCTTCGATCGAATACAACGCACGATCCATGACGAGTTCTCCCGGTTAAGTCACCCACATGACTATGAGCTACCGGTTGGACTCGGATAAGGCGATGATTCGTATGAATTGGCGGACGAATACTGGCTAGTTCCGTCGCCGAGAATCTGCTTCCGTCGTGCGCCGCATTGGGTGCAACATAATGCGTCGGGGTGCGACGGGCAGGTCTCGTTAAGGGTTGCTCGATGCCTGCCCCTGAACGCAGATGCCGGCATGCGCGCTGAGGTGTGAGGGCAGGCGTCGAGCAAGCGCCGAGGGATGAAACCGCGGGGACGTGCTGATGCCGATCAGCGGGATCGCGGAGCTATGGGGATTTGAACGTCGGCAGGGGCCGATGAGGCGGAGATAGTCGGGGTTGCGTGATTGTGTGTGTCGGTGGCGTGCCAAGTACGCAGCGGCACCGGGCGTGCAAGAGGCGATGGAGGTGGCCTTGCCGGCGCGATTTGCAGGACAAGGCAATGGGAGCTTGAGGCGGTATCGTTGAGGCGCATGCCGCCGGGGAAGTTCGGTTGATTGATGCGATATCGATCATGGTGAGATCGATGAGCCCGGGGGCCCGCGGATGTGCTGAGCGCGCGCGAAGGTCTCGATGATGAGCATCGGCGCACCGCAGTGTCGGCACACGAACCGGGGCGGACGGAGCTGGCGCTGTCATCGCTGGGGGCTGCGGGCGGTTCGGGTAGCGGCTGATGGAGCAGTTCGCGAGCGGCGGCGATGTCACACTTGCGGTTGGCGTTGGCGAGCAAGCCGTAGTGGCGGATGCGATGAAAGCCCGAGGGCAGCACGTGCAGCAGGAAGCGGCGCATGAACTCGTCAGTCTTCAAGGTCATGGTTTTGTAGCGCGTACGCCCGTGTTTGCGGTAGTCCTTCCAGCGGAAGGTGACGCCGCGATCATCCAGTGCGAGGAGCCTCGAGTTGGCGATCGCCACCCGATGGGTGTAACGCGACAGATAGGCGAGAACTTGCTCAGGGCCTGCGAACGGGCGCTTCGCATAGACGACCCACTCACACTGACGGAGGGGGCTAAGCCAGTCCGCGAACGCATCGGCGTCGGACAAATCGATGTGCTCGCCAAAGAACTTGAGCTGGCCAGCACGATGAGCGCTCTCGAGCTCTTCGAGGAAGCGACGCCGGAACAGGCGTGACAGGACTCGCACCGGAAGGAAGAAGCCCGGCTTGCACGGTACCCAGCGGTCGGCATCGGGCGCGAGGCCGCCGCCGGGCACGATGCCGTGCACGTGCGGATGGTGAGTCAGCGCCGAACCCCAGGTGTGCAGCACCAGGGTGGTTCCGATCCGGGCACCCAAGTGCTTCGGATCGGCGGCGATCGTGCGCAACGTCTCGGCGGCGATGTCGAACAATAAGCCATAAATGATCTCCTTGTTGGTGTAGGCGATCGCGCTGATCGGCGCGGGCAAGGTGAACACCACGTGGTAATACGGCACGGGCAAGAGGTCCGCCTGGCGTGCTTCGAGCCAGCGCTGCGCGGCACTGCTCTGGCACTTGGGACAGTGCCGGTTACGGCACGAGTTGTAGGCGATCTGCGGTTCGGCACACGCCGAACAGCGCAGCGAATGGCCGCCCAAGGCGGCGCTGCGGCACTGCTCGATGGCCGACATGACCTTCAACTGGCCGAGGCCCAAGTGGCCCCGCTGCTGTTCTCGCCACGCGGGCCCGTGGGCGCGGAAGATATCCGCGACCTCCAGGGCGGGACGGTGCACGTGCGCTTACGGTGCGGGGCCTGACTCCAACGGACCAATCACCTGGCGCAAGATCTCGGTGCCCACTTGGGTATAGAGCGCCGTGGTCTCGAGCTTTTTATGTCCGAGCAGTACCTGGATCACCCGGATATCCACCTTCTGCTCGAGCAAGTGCGTCGCGAAGCTGTGCCTCAGCGTATGCATCGAGACGCGCTTGTCGATGCGCGCTGCGAGAGCGGCCTCGTGGACCGCGCGGTTCAGTTGTCGCGCGCTCAAGGGCTCGACGGGGTTCAAGCCCGGAAAGAGCCACCCGCCCTCGAGCATCTTGCCCTGAGCCCGAGCCACTCGCCACCAGGTACGCAGCCGTTGCAGCAACACAGGCGAGAGCATGGCGTAGCGGTCCTTCGCGCCCTTGCCCTGTTCGATGCGCAGCGTCATGCGCTTAGCATCCACATCACCGACCTTGAGCGCGGCCACTTCGCTCGCGCGAAGGCCCGCGCCGTAGGCAACCGAGAGGGCCGTCTGGTGCTTCAAGTTCCTGCATGCGCTGATCAGGCGCACGACCTCCTCGCGGCTCAAGACCACGGGGAGCGTGCGCGGCACAAACACCGGCTTCATCTTCGCCATCAAGTCACTGCGACCGAGCGTCACGTCGAAAAAGAACTTCAGCCCCGTGATGGTGGCGTTGAGCGTGATCGGAGAGGTGCCCTGATCGACCAGATGCAACTGGTAGTTGCGCAAATCCTCGACCGTGGCAGTATCGGGAGAGCGGCCGAGGTGGACGGCTAACTGTCGTACGCAGCGGATGTAGGTGGCTTGGGTCTTCGGTGAGAGCTTACGCATCCGCATGTCTTCGATCATGCGTTGACGCAGCACAGAGGTGCCTTGGGTAGAGTCGGTCATGGCTGTGGTTCCTGTCATAAAGCGAGGCGGATCGCCCCACCGTGCAACATACGAAACGAAGCCAAAGACCTCAGCTACCTCGGGGCCCAGAAACGAAGCTACACCTACCGCGCGAGCGGTTTAGTCCATCGGCCAGAACCGGTCATTCGACTGCCGAAAATGCACGGCGGAAAGCCGTCATTCCCGGCGCGCGGTAAACTGCGCGGGATGCAGACCCACGGCGTACGCCGGAACTCCCCCGTTTGTGTTCATGGCCAAGTAAACAGTTCTGCCACGAGGCGTCGAAGTGTGGTATGATAAATCATCATACTGGAGGCTAAACCATGGCGAGCGTCAAGGTCGCAATAACACTCGAGCAAGAAACTCTGCGCCAGGTAGATAGCCTGGTGGCGCGTCGGGTATTTCAAAACCGCAGTCGCGCAATTCAAATTGCGCTGCATGAAAAGATTGAGCGCGTGGAAGGTAATCGCCTGGCCGCTGAGTGCGCCAAGCTGGACCCAAAATTCGAGCAGTCGCTGGCCGATGAAGGGCTAGGCGTGGATGCGGCTGCGTGGCCAGAATTCTAAGAGGTGAGATTCGCTGGGCGGATCTGAATCCGGTCCGCGGCCATGAGCAATGCGGTCAGCGTCCGGTGCTCATCCTCAGCCACGATATCTTCAATGCACGATCCGGCACTGTCATTGCCGTTGCGTTGACCAGCCAACCGCAGAAAGCTGGGTTCCCATTGACGCTGGAACTAAAGGTAGCCGAACTTCGCAAGCCCACGTGGGCGAAGATTAGTCAGATTCGAACCTTGTCGGTGGAGCGGATCGGCAAGCGACTGGCCCGGATACCGCCGGCGGTTGTTACGAAGGTGATTGAGGGATTAGTGGAGATTCTAGGTGAGTAACCGGATGAAGGATAAGATGCACTTACGCCAGTCTCTCTCTGATTTAACCGATGATGGGCATGTCGAAGGCTTCGTGTCTGCAGCGTCTCGATAGCTTGCCGTTCCGATGAATTTACGACCAATATTTTTCGCTACAATTATTCTCGCCTCATGCAGCTTGGAACATGAGGTTTCGCGCGTTGCATTGCCAGGCACAGGGCTTACGGTGGTCTTCTTTGAAGATGAAAAATCCCTGTACCGGTACCGCATTTATCCGCAAGAGAAATCCAGTGACGGACGCGTCTTCGGACATCGACAGGGAATTACCAGGGATACTCCGTTGCCCGCTCCTGTCGTGAGTCGCAGCGGCGATGTGGCCACAATCTATTGGCCCGGAACGAGTCTCAGAGTTCGGATTGATGTTGTTCGAGCAAAAGCGGTAGACGACTCAAATCCATCGAGGTGAGCGTAAGAAGCTACGCATGGATTTGGACTTTTGCTCGGAACCTGCCGTTCGCATCGGTCCGCTCTGGGTTGGAAACGTAGTTTATGAGTGATGCCCTCGCGCGACATGGCTTTCTTCTGCTGGCGGTCATTGTTGGCGCTTGCGGATTGGTGCTGGCGTATCGCCAGTCTAAAAGGCGGGCGTCCACGCGTGGCGAGCCGCGGTCGTTCTTGGATTACCTCTTGATCTGGCCTCTCTTGTTTGAGAGTTCGTCCTCAGTAGATCGATCACGCCGCCTTCTCATCGCCCGCGAGTTGGTCGCCTTGCTTCTTGTGCTGGCGCTGATCGTGATCGGTCTCGTTTTCTTTTGACGTTTGGCGGCCGCAACGACATCAACCGGTCGCGCCGGTCGCGGATCTGATGCCGGGAAGCCGCCGTTCGCGACCGGCAGAAACGGGTCGCCATTGCTCATTGGACCGTCGGTCCTGTTGACGTCAGCCCAACGGCAGCTGTGGAGCGGGACGTGCGGGACAATCCCCCGGCCAACTGCGGCCCCTCCGTGGGCCGAAATCGACGCCTGTTTCCTCACGTTCGAGACGCCCGGTAATTTCGTCCACAATTGAGCAGGAGGTTGCCATAGCGATGCCATTTTTGCGAAAGATACTGTGGGGCGACCCATGACAATCAGCTGACGATTTTGCTACGTAGTGGGCGACGCTTGAAATGAGATCGATTCATTGTTTCATGGGCGTACTGCAGGTCAGAATATGAGTATCCGAGTGCTTATTCGCGCATCTACATGGAGTCTGCTATGACACGGGTGGTTCTGGTCAGCATGATGCTGACATGCGTTCTCTTCGGGCGGTTAGCCAATGCCTGCAGTGATGACGATTGCGGACCGCAGTCGACGAATCTTAGGAGCGCAGAAAGGAGCTGCAGTGGAGTGCCGTTTCTGAGCGCTTCCAATGATTCTCGACTCAATTTGCAATTGCTGATGTTGGACCGGGGCAAATTGCAAGTGGCGCCATTGCTATCACCCAAGTTTGATAGGTCAATTCGTGCCCAAATACCCTTTAATTTTCCCGAGCAATGGAGAGTCACGGAACCGGGCATGACAGGCCGAGATCCGAGCCCAACGAGCGAGAGCGGGGAATCCTATGAATATGCGGAAGGGGAAGGTAGCCGTTGCCTTAGCGCACATTCGGGCGCCGCGCAATTCGGGACTGCTGCCACCGCCGCCAAAGATATCCCGAAGGAGGAACTCGAAATATTGCTCTCAGAGCGCAACAATCTAGCCGATAGCTGCGGGGAGAAGAGCAGCACCCGATGGACCGTACCTGATGGCATTCACTCGTCGAAGGGGATCCAATTCGCAGCCTATATTCGAGGTGCCGATGCATTCTATGCCGGTGACTTCAGCGCGGCCGCAGGCGTCTTTGAGGGACTGCGTGACGCGGCGGATCCCTGGCTTAAGGAAACTGCCCGTTACATGGTGGGCCGCACTGAATTGAGCGACGCAGGCCGTATGGCCTTCGATGGTGAGGGGCTGGCTGTCGACAAAGTCGACAAATCCGCGCTGGAGGCAGCAAAAAACGCGTTCCTGTCGTACCTCCACGAGTACCCACGCGGACTATATACGGCATCCGCGTTCGGATTGTTGCGCAGAGTCGACTGGCTCGGTGGGGATCGATCCAAGCTTGCCGGGGATTACGCGGATATCCTATTCGGCAAGTCACCGACGTTGCCTCTCAACGTCACGCTGCAGATGGTGGTCTTTGAGGCGGACAAAACTGTAATGAGCGCCTCAAAGCTCGAGGAGGTAGAGTCCCCCGAGATGCTTGCAAGCATGGACCTGATGCAAATGCGTCGAACATTTGATGGCGTGGCCCAAGATAATACGCTCACGTGGGAGTCACTCCAGGCTCAGAAAGTCCGGTTCGCGACTATTCCCGAGTTGTACACCTATATTCTGGCGGCATACCGGTATTACAAGGACCACGATTATTCGCAAGTGCTAGCCCTGTTGCCTGCAACCACCGGCGCACCAACGAGCTATTTGGCTTTCAGCGAGCAAACTCTGCGTGGATTCGCGTTGGAAGATAGCGGCCGAGCAGCAGACGCCCAACAACTGTGGCTTCGCCTATTGTCCGGCGCCAAATTACCCCTGCAGCATGAGCAACTGGAATTGGCGCTGGCCATGAATGAAGAGCGATCGAAGCAGATCGAGAAAGTTTTCGCGGCCAACTCGCCGATCACTGATGAGGGAATCCGCATCACACTGATCGAGCGGTCCGCCAGTGCGGAGGTGCTGCGGAAACTGGTCAAAGAAAAGACGGCACCGCAGACGCAGCTCGATGCCGCCCTACATACGCTTCTCTCTCGTGAATTCACCCATGGCCAGTACCAAGCGTTTGTCGATGACCTTGCACTACTGCCTGCCTCGCCTGAAACCTCCTTTGCGCCTTTCATATCGAGCCTGGACGCAAGCGAGTCCGAATATCCGTGTCCCCTTCCTCGCGATATTGCTGCTTCCTTGCGGGATCACCCCAGCGATGATCATGCCCTCAACTGCTGGGCCGAATTTGTCAGACTCAACCCTTCCGTACTAGACGCCGAGCCACGACCAGCGGCCGACGAGTTAGGAGGGGCTCCGTCACAATTTGCCGGGTCTTCGTCAACGCGTATGGATGCGTACCTCAAGGTAATTAACGGCGACCACAATGATCCGGATGCGCGAGCTTTCGCCTTATACCGAGCGGTCAACTGTTTTGCACCGGATGGTGCGAACGGGTGCGGTAAGGACGATATCCCCTTGTCCAAACGCAAAGGGTGGTTTAGGGATCTCAAGCTGAAGTACGGCAACAGCAAGTGGGGCCAGCAGCAAAAGTACTATTGGTGACCTCGATGCGCTGGGCATGGGTGCCCATCATCGGGATGCTGCTAATGGTATCTGTCCAAGCAGAGGCGCCGACCGGGATTGTGGATCCCCGTGAGTATGATGCCTTTTGGCTATGGGCAGCTGTGGCGCCACAGCCGGTGCTCGCTCAAGCGCGAACCCTTTACGTTCTCAAGGGGCAGATTGAGCCAGTACGAGGCGAGGACTCCGGGGTACGCATCATCGAGCAGCATGCGGCGGTGCCCCAGCGGAGTGATGCCGATGAATGGCTGGTTTACCGAGTACACACGCTGCGTTGGTCTCCCGCGATCGAATCGATTGTTTTAGCGCAATTGCGTAGAGCTCGCTCGGCCGGCGACCGAGTTGTCGGAGTACAAATCGATTTCGATGCGCACACCCTGCATTTGGGAGAATATTTAGATTTTCTGCGAAGGTTTCGCGGCAAGCTGCCGAGCGACTTCAAATTGAGCATTACCGGTCTCTTGGATTGGACTGGCCGGGTTGACTCGGAACAAGTGAATCAGTTGCGCGGGATTGTGGATGAAATTGTGGTTCAAACCTATCAAGGCCGCCGCACCATTCCAAATTACGCCGATTATGTTCCCCGTGTCAGCCGTTTGTCAGTGCCATTCAAAATCGGACTCGTTCAAGGGGGTATCTGGAATTTCCCCTCTGATTTGAGCCGGAACCCGTGGTTTCGCGGATACGTAGTGTTCCTTTTGAATTAGGGTTGGCGGTTTCAATGCTCCGAAGCTGCCGTTCGCATCCGGCGACAGCGGGTAGTGACGAGTCCGTGGGTGCAAGAGGCGTCCGCTAAAGCGGTGGGGGTAGGTGTAGGTTGGTGATATGGGCAAATTCGATAAAGTCGCTTGGACTATGACCTTTCCGGTCGTCTTCCGACGTGCGGCGCCATGAGGTCCGGCTCCTCGGCCCCCGGGCGGTTTGCCGTATTTTGTATATTACGGTAATATACAGCGTTGATCGACCTATCGAAGATCACTGAGTTCGACTGGGACGCGGGGAACGCCGGCAAGAGCGAGCGTCACGGAGTTTCTGCAGGCGAGGCAGAGGAGGTGTTTTTCTCCACACCGCTTCTGCTGCTCGATGATGAACCTCACAGCCAGGAGGAGCCTCGGTACCATGCGCTCGGTGTCACGGCAGCCGGTAGGCGTCTGCATCTATCCTTCACGCTGCGGCGTGAGGGCACGGCAATCCGAGTGATATCGGCTCGGGAGATGTCGAGGAAGGAAAGGGTAGTTTATGAGCAAGCGCCAAAAGACCATCCCTAAGTTCTCAAGCGAAGCGGCTGAGAGAAAGTTTTGGGAGGTGAACGATTCCACGGAGTATCTGGATTGGGGAAAGGCACGACCCGCCGCCTTCCCCAACCTCAAGCCGTCGACGAAGACCATTTCCCTGCGGCTACCCCAGCACTTGCTGGACGCGATCAAGGTGGCCGCGAATGCGAGGGACGTTCCGTATCAGTCGCTGATCAAGGTGTGGCTGCAGGAGAAGGTGCAGAGCCGGTAGGGTGCCGCCGGCGCAGGCAGGCGCACCGACGCCGACGGCCTCCGGCCGCGTGGCTAGCCGCGTAGCTACGCCGCAGCCGCAAAGCCTCAATCGCCGCAAGATCAAGCGGTTACGCACCGTACCCACGAACAGGTGCAGTACATCGAGTAGGCGCCGGAGCTGTTTGGGGAATTCGCGTGGGACGCAATTTCCACTCCTCGTGCAGTGCGACCGTCAGAAGCCACGGTCCGAGGCCTGCGCCTTGGACCGCGGGAATCAGGCCGAAATTCTTGAGCTCAATGTCTGGAAACGCGCTGTGGTCGAACTTGCAGAGACCTATCGCGTCGCCTTGTGAATTTCTCAGCACGTGGATGCGAAGTGGGCCGCCGTTGAGCAGGGAACGCAGCTCCTCCTCAGGCATCAACGAGCGCTGATCCCAGCGCAGCGGCTCGCCGACGCGTCGATAGAGGACCAGATACTCATCGAGCGAGGGATGCTCGCGAGCGATGTGCTCCGGCCCCGATCGCGGAGCCGGCGGTAGCGTGGGCTGCCGGGCTTCCATGTAGGTGACCCGCAACCAGCAGGTGCGCCGCCACCGTAAGCGCTAAAAAGCTCACCATCCACGATGAAGCCATCGCCGCCATCCTCTCCGCCATCCGCCAGCTCATGCACCCGCCCAGCCCGAAACGCCGGCCTATCGGCTTCACCGCGGATCTTCGCGAGCCCCAAGCCCCACCGGGCTTGGAAAGCTCAGCGCGCACCGGCGGGATGACCGCTCCTGGTGCTCTAAAATGCGGAATTTGAGAGTTTCGCTAACTAATTGCGATTGCTTTTTCGCGTTCCTTACTATAATGTAAGGAACGTTTATCAGGGGAAATTCATGACTACTGCAACGCTGACGACCAAGGGGCAGATCACGATCCCGGCAGAGGTGCGTGCCTCCCTTGGCGTGGACGCCGGGGACCGCGTGGAGTTTGTCGAGGTTGCACCTGGGCGCTATGAGTTTATCGCCGCGACACGCTCGGTAACTGCCTTGAAAGGAATGTTTGGTAAACCCCGCAAAGCCGTCTCGATTGACGACATGAATGCGGCAATCGCCCGGCGGGGAGCTGCAGCAAAGTGATTGGGCTCGATACCAACGTGCTAGTCCGCTACATCATGCAAGATGATATCAAGCAGTCGCCGCTGGCTATTCGAATAGTCGAATCACTTACATCGGAGTCGCCGGGTTTCGTACCTTTGGTTGCGATCGTGGAACTCGCTTGGGTGCTTTCATCTGCCTATGAGCTGAGCCGATCTCAGCTAATAGAAGCATTTGAGGCACTCCTTCGGACCAAGGAACTTGTGGTCGAGCGCGGGGAAATCGTCTGGAAAGGTCTTCGCCTCTTACAGCGCTCCGGCGGAGACTTTGCCGACAGCCTGATCGCCTGCTCAGCAGAGACAGCCGGCTGCGCAAAGACGATGACGTTCGATCGTGGCGCGGCGAAGAACGGCGGAATGACGCTGATATCATAAGCGCGGCGTTTGCGCTTGGTCGATCGTCGGTGGGCTTGAGCATCCTCACGATGTCATATAAGTTGCGTACTCAAGGCCAGGAAGCGAACGAAGCGGAGGCTCATGTGAAATGTCCTACATGTGGCGTGGACCTGCTGCCAACGATACGGCACAAGATCAAGGTTAACTCCTGTCCGTCCTGCAAGGGAATGTGGCTCGAGCATGATGAACTCGAAGAACTGGAGGATGAGGTCTTTGACTTCGGCGATCGCTGGAAGGGAAGTTTGGTTTTCGATTCAGCCGCGACGACTCACAAGTGCCCGGAATGTACCGCTCTCCTGCAGAAGTTCAGCTACAGGCTTTACGATCTGGAGATGGAGTTCTGTCCGAACCAACATGGCTACTGGCTGGATGACGACGAAGACACAAGAGTCTTAGAACTAATGAAAAGAGAAGAAGCGGATCTCCAACGAAAATTGCTCGCAGAAGACAAATGGACGGCGACCTTGAAACACCTGCGCTCTCCCTCGTTTTTCAGCAATCTGCGGGATCTGTTTCACAGGTAGTCTTCAAAGAGGCCGGGCTTGGGTGCGCGTCTAAAAATCAGACGCGAATTATGGTGACTTGAGCAGTTGCTGACGCGCGTGCACCGAACAGGGCATGCGGTATTTTCGCGCTCTGCAGCAGATGGGAAATGTCATTTACATCGGAGGTCACGATCGTCGCGGGGCGCAGCGCAATCGCAACGACGTTGCCATCAACAATCTGGGCCGTCCTGGAGAACGCGAGCAATGCACCCACTTGTCGGGCGGTCTGCTCGTTGAGCTCCGGGAAGCCGTCGACCAAGCCGAATAGGTGCGCGGCCCGTGCATGGGCCGAGGCTCCGCGCCAAGTTTCAGCAACCACGGTCGCGGGTACCAGGATCGGTGTTCGATTCTTGCGCGCGGCCTTCAGTATGGCGGCCAACGTCGCATCGTTGCGCTCCGAAGCGATGATCGCGCCGGAATCGAGGATGATCCTCACCGGGCAAAGAGAGCTTCGAGGCGAGCCGTGAGCTGTGGATCAACCGACCCATGGTCTTTCTCGAACGAAGCTGGCGGACGATGACTCCCGATATGACGCCAACGGGAGTGCGATACAGCCTGAACTATAAGGGGAGTTTGTCGATCCCCCGGCGCCCGTTTCCATTCGCCACCGATCATCCGGGCGGCCTGCCGCTGGCCACGACGATGGGTTCGCCGAGCGCTCGCCGATATTCCTCCTCGCCGATCGCATCCACGGACCGCAGCTTCGCCAGCAGCTCGTCGATCAGCGAACGCAGCCCAGGCCCCGGCGTGCCGTGCGCGAATGAACTCTGGTACTTGATCGGCCCGGGGATGATCGCGACCAGGAAGGCCATTTCGGCCGGCGTCAGCGCCCGGGGTTCGCGACCGAAATAGCGGCGGGCCGCAGGCCGCAGGCCACGCAGATCCGGTCCCCATTCGATGATGTTCAGGTAGATCTCGAGGATACGATCCTTGCCGAGCGCCGACTCGAGCAGAAACGTGATCGCCAGTTCCTGCAGCTTGCGTCCGAGCTGCTTGTCGCGCGACAGGAACAAGTTCTTGGCCAGCTGCTGGGTGATTGTCGACGCTCCGCGCGCGGCGCCGCCGCGCGACCAGTTGGTGAGCAGCGCGGCGGGTAGTTCGCGCAGGTCGATGCCGCGATGTCCGTAAAAACCTGCGTCTTCGGCAAGCAGCAGAGTGCGCACAAACAGCGGCGGAACGTCGTTCAGGGCGATGAAGTCGGGGGACGCGAGCGAAACATCGATGGGGCGGTGCGGCCCGGGGCCGTCTTCGGATCTGAAGATGAAATCGCCGCGCAGGCGCGCGATTGCCGGCGGCATTTGACGTGGCGGCTTGAAGTCGATCTTCTGGCTCACCGAGAGTGAGGCAGGGTCCGCCAGGCGTCCGCGTACACGCACGTCGATCGTGGCCGAGCCAAGGTCACGACCGGCGCCGGGCGCCATTCCCAAGCTTTCGGGCACCGCGAGCCCGGATGCACCCAGCAATTGCGCGAAGTCCAGATGCTGCATGCCGAGTGCGAGATCGACAAAAGGATCGGTGTCGAGATCGCGCAGTGTGATCGAGCCCGATAGGGCGGCACCGGCCACCGTCCCGTGGATCTCGGGGATCTCGATCGTGCCCCCGGTCCGGCGCCAGGCGCCATCGAATCGTATGGTAACGTCCGTCGGATCGCCGAGCAGCGGCTCGTCGGCGGCGTTATCCGCCAGCGCTCCCAAGCGCGCGCCGCGCGCCCCCATGCCCACGTGGAAACGGAACGCATCGGTACTGGCCTGAAGGTCCACGCGGCCTTCCGCGATACCACCATCGAGCAGCGGGTGGGCGTCGCGCCGCACGTCGAGCAGACGTCCGACGTCGAGCCCACGCGCCTCGATATTCCACGCGCTGCCCACCGGATACGCCAGCTTGCGGATTGACAGGCCGGTCTGTGGTTCCACCAGCGTGAGCCGGAGGTCCTCGCCGAAAATTCCCGTCATGTCCCAGGCAGTGGCCGCCGAGCTGACCCTGACGCCTGCTGGCCCCGCGAGAGTGGCGGCGCGAACTGCGAGTCGCAAACGGCCGGGCCAGGTGGCCGCGATCATGTCGGCATGCAGTTGCACTCCATGACCGAAATCGAGATCGAATCCCTCTAACCGCAGCAACGGCCAGACGCCGACGTGTACCAGCCCGATTCGGGCGACTGCGCCATGGCGCACGGCCGCAGACTCGATCCGCGCTCGCACCGCGTGCTCGAGCATGGACCTCAGCAACAGCGCGACCAGGCTTACGACCAGCGCCGTGGCGATCGCTCCGAGCCACCACCGTCGCCTGCGGGTTCGAAACGTAAACATCCACACAAGGATGCCACAGCCGGATCGCGGGCCGGCTGTTGGGCGGCTTCGGGTCGCAGACGGCGTCGATCAGGTCCGCTTCATTTGAACGCGGTCCGGAAAAATTCTGTGGCAATTTGTCGAATTCCAATCCGGCGGTTCGTCATCTACGCAAAGCCTCGAGACGAACAGGAGAGAGACGTGAAAAGGGCAATAGCCGCAATCGCAATCAAAGGCTTCGCGCTGCTGCTTGCTGCGTTCGGCACTGCAGGCCGCACGATGGCGCAGGATGCTGCAATAGCGTATCCGAAGATGGCGCCGATCGAGGAATATCTCATGGGCCGCGACGCGGAAATTCCAAAGAAGAAGTCATCGCCGCAACTAAAGCCGCCATTGACAAGAAAGAATTACCAGTTCTTGAGCGCGGGATCTGCTACATGATGTCCAAGTCCGCTTACCTGGGTGACGACGGCGATCACGACATGCCTCACCTGATGTTCTACGAGACAGGGAAAGACGGCACAGCCTGGGGCGCTAACCTTACCAACTCTCCGGTCATGGGCGTAAGTTATTGGTCGATGTCCACCGAGGCCTATCCGCAACTTAAAGCCTTCCCGCCGATATTCGTCTATTTGGTACCGGTGGGTAAATGGTCAGACGGCACCGCCGCCCCACCGATGTAGCCTCGCCCGCGCGAGCAGGTGCAGAACATCGGGTAGCTGCCGGGGCCATTGGGGCCCACCGGGACTGTAAATAGCTACCGCCACCGGTCGCCCGGCGTGGTTACGTACGTCTTCCAGAGGTATCCCCACGGAAGCACGAGCGGCACGATCACGACGCCCGGGAAGATGCCAGAGAACGAATCGGCGATATCCGGATCCAGCGTGTGGCGCAGGTACGGGGGAAGCCACGCTGCGAGCACCCAGATGAGCTTCCACGTGAATTCGAAGATCAGCAGCGGCATCATCCTGACCGGATACCGCACGCCGAGGAGACTGAGCAGCGTAAGCGCGCCAAAGAAGCTCGTCCCGATGCTCTGCCAGAAATCCCACGGTCGCGTGTGATGCAGGATAGCGGGCCACGTTCGAGCGCCCTGCGCCAAACCAATCAGGAGAAACGAAGCCCTGAGCACGTAGAGGCGATAAAGCGGCAGCTCCGGCGTGGATTGCATCTGGACCATGCCATACCTTCGGCGTCATTTTGCCGATGTGTTTCATTGTAAACGGTATCCTGACCTTCATTCCGCCTCTTGTCGGTGCCCGGACGCCCGCTCTTCCCGAGTATTTGTCCTTCGCAACGATCGAAACTGTATGCACGTCGGTCATCATCTGGAGGGCTTGGACTTGGTCAGGGGTTGAGCGCGGGATATAGTTCGGTGCATCCTCACGGAACATCGAGCAACCCTCGTGAAGTTGACGGAAGACGTGCCAGACCGGTGCCGAAATTGCGACGCCGACGTTGCGTTGGGACAGGTCTACTGCGGGAGCTGTGGGCAGAAATACGCAACCAAGCGGCTGACGCTGCATGAGATCGGTCACGATCTGTTGCACGCTTTCATTCATGTTGACCGAAGCGCGTTATCCCTGGTTTACATGCTGCTCGTACGTCCGGGGACGGTCGCCCTGGATTACGTCCAAGGGAAGCGCAAGCGCTACTTCGGACCGTTCAGCTTTCTTGTGGTGATTGTAGCCGCGGCATCGGCGGTAATCGCGATCACGGGATTCCGCGTCGTCTCTGCGAACAGCGCGAATATCGTTGTCGATTTTCTCCAGGGCCACATAAACCTGCTCATCTTCGCCGATTTTCCATTGCTGGCCGCCTTCTCGCGTCTTCTCAACATACGCGGTCGTTTCAATCTCGCCGAGCATCTCGTGCTTGCGGCATATACCTCCGGCATGCGCGTGCTCCTCGCCACTCTGATCGTGATTCCCTTCTGGTACATTTTCCATCCCGGCAACCCGGCCGCCGTCGCTCTTGTCTCTCTGATGATCTGGGCGCTGTACTTCGGTTTTGCGGAGTCGCAGTTCCTCCCGGGTAGACGGGGATTGTCTTGGTGTAGAGGATTTCTGGCGGCCGTTCTGGCCTCAGCCTCAATGCAGGGTGTGATAACACTCGTAGCGTCCGCTGTTGATCCGACCTGAATCTTGACCCGCCCGGACGCCGATCTGGGAAACGGAATTACGGCTTTTGCGGGGCTCCCTTCTCGAGATAGATGCGTGCAACCCCGTGGGCAATCAGATCCGGCTTTGCCTCGGCCAGATTGGTCAGGACGACGACGGTGAGCTCGTCATCCACGTATCGGGAGATTTGGGTCTCGAAGCCTTGCCAAGCTCCTTCGTGCTCGATCAGGCGGTGCCCGTCTTGTGCTTCGATGAACCAGCCGTAGCCGTAATGACCGGAATTCGGTTGTCCATTCCGAAGCGGAGCCACGGTCCACATCTGCGCCAGGCTGGATTTCTTCAGAAGCCCCGCGGTATAGAGGGCGGCGTCCCACTTGGCGAGGTCCAGGATCGAGAAATACAGGCTGCCATCGGCGGTGGTGTTGAGCGTCGGGGACACCCATTCCTGGTTTTTCACTTCGCCGTGGACCAGCCGGTATCCGGCCGATCGATTGGGAATGATGTCCGCCTCGCTGATGATGCGCGTCGTTGACATCCCCAGTGGTTGGAAGATTCTTTGCTGCAGGAAGTTTCCGTAGAATTCGCCGCTCACTTTGTGAATGAGAATGCCGAGCGTCAGATAGCCCAAGTTGCTGTAGCTCCAGCTCGTGCCGGGAGGGTAGGCGAGCGGTATCGCTTCGACGATCTTGAGAAGCTCCTCTTCCGTGTAGTCCTTTCGTTCGTCGAAACCTTTCGGATAATCGGTGAAGCCGGCGGTGTGGCTCAGGAGCTCCCGTGCCGTCACTTGCTTCCACGACGAAGGCGCTTCGGGAAAATACCGGGTGAGGGGGTCTTCCAATCCGACCTTGCCGGCCTCGACCAGCATCATCACGGCGGTCGCGGTGAACTGCTTACCCACCGATCCCGACTGAAAAATGGTTTCCGGCCTGGCCGGAACGTTCAATTCCAGATTCGAAAATCCGTATCCCTCGGTCCGGATCGGCTTGCCGTTCTTCGATACCAACAGAGCCAAGCCTGGGATGTGCTGGTGTTGCATTTCGGTACGAACGAACACGCTCACGGGGTCGGTCGCCTGATCGGCGGCGAAGAGTCGCGTAGCAAATAAAATGCCGGAGATAAGCGCGACTACTTCGAGGTACCGCAATGAAAGTCTCCCCGGCGCTAAGGCCGCATGCGCGCCGACCAGCGATACAACAGGAACACCGTCAGCGCGAACACGCCGCTCCCGATCCACACCGCGGCGTTGTCGGCGAACTCGTCGCCGACCAGGGCCAGCGGAAAATCCTTGCCCGAGAAGGCGACCAAGGCGGCGATGATGACGCCCACCAGCCCCTCGCCGACGATCATGCCCGAGGCGAGCAGCACACCGAGCTGCTTGGTAGCCGCAGGGTTTGATGCGCGCTCCGCGCGGCGGTCGTAGTACCAGCCCACGACCGCGCCGACCACGACCATCAGCGTGCTTTGCGTCGGCAGGTAAATCCCGAGTCCCACGGCGAGCGGGGAGAGATGCGCGGACTGGGTGACGCGGCGCAACGTTTCGTCGGCGGCGATGACCAGCACGCCGACCAGCGCACCGATACGGATCAGACTCCAATCCACATTGTGCTGGATCACGCCCTGCGCCAGCGCGGAGATCAGCCCGGCCTGGGGAGCGGGCAGCGGGTGCTCGTGGTGCGGGCCGGGTGCGCCGGCGAAGCCGTAGGCATGGTTGAGCAGATCGAGGATGGGCGGAATGATGGCGGCGCCGGCGATCACGCCGATGACCAGCGCCACCTGCTGTTTCCAGGGCGTGGCGTCGACGAGCTGGCCGGTCTTGAGGTCCTGCAGGTTGTTGTTGGCGATGGCGGCCACGGCGAACACCACCGAGGTGACGAACAGCGCATAGGCCACGAGTGCCGTATCGCCGCCGGCGGGCAGGCCGGCGCGGATGCCGGGCACGAGCAGCAGTGCCGCGCCGATCACCACCAGGATTCCGATGCCCGACAGGGGACTGTTCGAGGAGCCGATGAGCCCGGCCATATAGCCGCAGACGGCGGAAACGAAGAAGCTCATCAGCGCGATGTAGACGACCGCCCCGGCCACCGTCGCCAGCATGTGCCCACCCAGACCGCTGCCGGCCGCGAAGTTGGCGATCAGCGCGGCGATCGGCACCATGCACGCCAGCGAGATCAGGCCGACGTAGCCGATCGGGATATCCTGCTCGGTGCGCGGCAGCAGTGCGGCGTTCCCTGCGGCGCGCGCCCGCGAGGCCGCCATGGCGGAGCGCAGGCCGGCGGCCACCGGCCCCACGAGTTTCGCGAGTGTCCAAACCGCCGCCACCCCGATGGTGCCGGCGCCGACGAACCGCACCTGATGGCTCCAGGTGTGCTGGGCCAGCTGCGCCATCGGCTCGGTGCTTGCCGCAAGCGCCGAGAAGTGCGGCACGCCCCAGCCCCAGCCGATCAGCGCGCCCACCAACATCGCCACGCCGACCCACAGGCCCACCAGATGGCCGACGCCGAACAGCGCGAAGGACAACAAGAAATCGAAGCCGGTCACGCCGCCGCGCTCACCGCCGAAGCGGAAATACCGCGCCACGTCGCTGGCGAAGATGCGCGTGGCCACGATGCAGGCGAACGCGGCCGACACGATCGAGCCCCAGAGCACGGCCGCGAGGCCGGCCCGGCTGTCCTCGACCGCGGCGGCATCGGCGTGCTCGCCGCCGCCGACCTTGAGCACCTCGGCGCACGCGACGCCTTCCGGGTAGGGCAGATCGGACTGCGTCACCAGCGCGCGGCGCAGCGGGATGGAATACATCACGCCCAGGATCCCGCCCAGGGCACAGATCGCGCAGGAGACCCAGTACGGAAAGCCGGTCCACCAGCCGATGATCACCATGCCCGGCAGCACGAAGATGATCGAGGAGAGAGTGCCGGCCGCCGAGGCGACGGTCTGCACGATGTTGTTTTCCTGGACGGTCATGCCCTTGAAGCCGCGCAGCACCGCCATGGAAATCACCGCCGCCGGGATCGAGGTGGCGAAGGTGAGGCCCGCCTTGAGCCCGAAGTAGACATTGGCCGCAGTGAACACCACCGTGATGAGGACGCCCAAGATCAAGCCGCGCAGCGTCAGTTCGGCGCGCGGCGGGGTCGCGGACGATGCGGATGTGGCAGGGCTGTTCATATCTCGTCCCCCGGGCCTTTGTTGTTGTCGATGCCGCGTGCCCCGAAGGCGCGCCGGCAGGATCCCCGCCTTCATACAACAGATGCACTGCGACCGCCATCACTGTCTCCGGGCGGCACAGCCCGCGAAAGTGATGCGATAATCGATCCGCCATGCCAAACCTTCGCGCGCCAGCGCAGAACATCGGATAATGTCGGCCGAACCCGGACGCTTGTACGTGATTGCCGCGCCCTCGGGCGCCGGCAAGACCAGTCTCGTCAAGGCGCTGATGGAGCGCGAGCCGCGGCTCAGATTTTCGGTCTCCTACACCACGCGCAAGCCTCGAGCCACTGAGATCGACGGCCGCGACTACCACTTCATCACGCCCGCACGATTCCAGGATATGGTGGAGCGCGGCGAATTTCTGGAGCACGCCCAGGTGTTCGACAATTCCTACGGCACCGGCGTCCAGGCGGTCCGCGATGCGCTGTCGGCCGGAGGCCTCGTGCTTCTGGAGATCGACTGGCAGGGCGCCCGCCAGGTCCGTGAGCGCCTGCCGGACGCGCGCACGATCTTCATCCTGCCGCCGACGCGCCAGACGCTCGAGCAGCGGCTGAATGCGCGCAGCACCGATTCCGCCGCGGTGATCCAGCGCCGGCTGCAAGACGCCCAGCGCGACATCGATCACTGGACGGAGTTCGACTATGTGGTCATCAATGATCGCTTCGATCAAGCGCTCGAGGACTTGCACGCCATCGTCCGGGAACGCGGCGATCCGCTCGTTGCGTCGCGTCCGGAGGTCAAGCGTTTGGCAGCGGACCTGCTCCAGACCTGATCCGGGCCTCGAGGCCGGGCCGCGACGAGCCTGGCCTGAAGGACCGTTCCTCTGCTATGATGGACATCCCCCGTAACGGAACCCCTTAAGCCATGGCGCGGATCACGGTCGAAGACTGCCTGCAGAACGAGCCCAATCTCTTCAATCTGGTGCTGCTCGCCGCCAAGCGCGCGCGGCGCCTGGCGAACGGCGCGGAAGCGACGGTCGAATGGGAGAATGACAAGCCGACGGTCGTGGCGCTGCGCGAGATTGCCGCCGGAAACATCACCATCGAGATGCTCGAAGAGCCCGAAGAGCCGGTGCAGCAGCAGCAACCGCCGGCCAGCGAGCTCGATCTGCCGTCCGATTTCCGCGCGCCGCAGCTCGGCTTAGGGGATTAGTCCGACCTCAAGCGTCCGATGGATTATGCGTCTTCCATACTCGGTTTCTTACCCGGTGGAAGACGCTCCACCGGAATCAGCCAGCTTTTAGACAAGCTCGAGACTTACCTGCCGCCCGCGCAGGTCGAGCGGGTTCGCGAGGCCTACGACTTCGGCGCCGAGCGTCATCAGGGCCAGAAGCGGGTCTCGGGCGAGCCTTACATCACCCATCCGGTCGCGGTTGCCGACATTCTGGCGGACTTGAAGCTCGATGCCGACACGCTGGTGGCGGCGATCCTGCACGACGTCATCGAGGACACGCCCACAGCGAAGGCCGAGATCGCGACCATGTTCGGGCAGGTGGTCGCCGAGCTCGTGGACGGGGTGAGCAAACTCGACCAGATCCAGTTCAAGAACCGCCAGGAAGCCCAGGCCGAGAGCTTCCGCAAGATGCTGCTCGCGATGGTGCGCGACATCCGCGTCATCATGGTCAAGCTCGCCGACCGCATGCACAACATGCGCACGCTCGGCGCCATGCCGACGATCAAGCGGCGGCGCATCGCACGCGAGACCCTCGAGATCTACGCTCCCATCGCCGAGAGACTCGGCCTGTACACCGTGAAACTGGAGCTCGAGGATCTGGGCTTTCGCGCCCTGTTCCCGTACCGCTACCGCGTGCTCGAGCGCGAGATCAAGCGGGCGCGCGGCAATCAGAAGCAGTTCATCGGCAAGATCGAGGAGACCTTCAAGAGCGCGTTGCAAAAGGCGGGGATCACCGCCGGTGTCGAAGGCCGCGAGAAGCATCTGTACAGCATCTACCGAAAGATGCAGAACAAGCACATCTCGCTCAACGAAATGGTCGATGTGTACGGCTTTCGGATCATCGTCGACTCCGTCGATACCTGCTACCGGGCGCTCGGGCTGGTGCACGGCGTCTACAAGCCCATGCCCGGCCGCTTCAAGGACTACATCGCGATTCCGCGCGTCAACGGCTATCAATCGCTGCACACCACGTTGTTCGGGCCGAATGGCGTGCCGATCGAGGTGCAGATCCGCTCCGAGCAGATGCATCGGGTCGCCGAATCGGGCATCGCCGCCCATTGGAAGTACAAATCCGGGGGCGACGCGTTCGGCGGCATCGAGCACGACCGGGCCCGCGAGTGGCTGGCGAGCCTCGTGCAGATCCAGGAGGGCGGAAGCTCCGAGGAGTTCCTCGAAAGCGTCAAGGTCGACCTGTTCCCGGACAAGGTGTACGTGTTCACGCCCAAGGGCAAGATCCTGCGCCTGCCGAGCGGCGCGACGGCGGTCGACTTCGCCTATGCCATTCATACCGATGTCGGCAACCGATGCGTGGCCGCGAAGGTCGACCGGCGCCTCGTCCCGCTGCGCACGCCGCTGCGCAACGGGCAGACCGTGGAGATCATCACCGCGAAGGGCGCGACTCCCAATCCCTCGTGGTCGAGCTTCCTGGTCACGGCGAAGGCGCGCGCCGCGATCCGGCAATACCTCAAGAATTTGAAGCGCGGCGAGGCGGTCGAGCTCGGCAAGCGGCTGCTCGGGCTCGCGCTCGAGGAGATGTCGCTCAATATCAAGAAGATCTCCGCGGCGGAGATCGACGCCGTGGTGAAGGATCTCAATCTCAAGGACGCAGACGAGCTCTACGAGAAAATCGGCCTCGGCGAGCGCTTGGCACCGCTCGTCGCGCGGCATCTGCAGCCCGCGCGCGAGGGGGAACAGAGCGGGAGCTCCGGGCCTTTGATGATCGCCGGGACGGAAGGACTGCTGGTGACGTATGCGCGCTGCTGCTTCCCCATTCCCAACGATCCGATCATGGCGTACCTCTCGGCCGGGCGCGGCGTGATGATCCACCGCCAGAATTGCGGTAACCTCGCCGAGTACCGCAAGCAGCCGGAGAAATGGCTCTCGGTGGGGTGGGAGGGAGCTCAAGGCAAGCTGTTCAGCTCCGAGATCCAGCTCGACATCAACAATCGCGTGGGGGTCCTCGCGGCCGTGGCCTCGGCCATCGCAGGAACGGAGACCAATATCGATCAGGTGTCGCTCGAGGAGCGCGATGTGAACAGCTCCTCGCTCAGATTCCAGCTTCAGGTGCGCGACCGCAAGCACCTGGCCCGCGTCATCCGCACCATTCGCCGCATGCCGGACGTGCAACGGGTCTATCGCACGCTCGCTTGAACTGGCGGCGGCAACGAATAATCATCGATCAGGAACGGAAACTCATGGCCAAAAAGATCATTTCCACCGCCGATGCACCGGCGGCCATCGGCACCTATTCGCAGGCGGTCGAGGTCGGCAACACGCTCTGGGTGTCCGGGCAGATCCCCCTGGATCCCGCGACCAAGGAGCTGGTGCCGGGCGGCATCGACGCGCAGATCCATCAGGTGTTCAAGAACTTGAGAGCGATCGTCACGGCGGCCGGGGCGAGTTTCGACGACGTGGTGAAGGCGACCGTGTTCCTCACCGATCTGTCGCATTTCGCGCTGGTCAACAAGATCATGGCGGAGTACTTCCGCGAACCCTATCCGGCGCGCGCGGCGGTCGGCGTCGCCTCGCTCCCGCGCGGCGCCCAGGTCGAGGTGGAATGCATCGTCGCGCGCTGATCTTGAGTCGCGCGCTGATCTTGAGTCGCGTGCTGATCTTGAGTCGCGTGCTGATCTTGAGTCGCGCGCTGATCGATCTTCCTTGAGCGGCGTTCCCGAAACGACGACACGCCCGGTGAGCGGAGGCAAGCCGGTCACGGCGTTGCGCGGAGTCGGGGAGCGCCAGGCCGAGCGGCTGCGCGCGCTCGGCGTCGAAACCATCCAGGATCTGTTGTTCCTCCTGCCGCTGCGCTATGAGGACCGCACGCAGGTCGTGCCGCTGGGCGAGCTTCTGCCGGGGCAGCGCGCGGTGGTGGAGGGCGAGGTGTTGCTCACCGAAGTCGCGTTTCGCGGCCGGCGCCAGATGCTCTCCCGGATCGGCGACGGATCGGGCTTCCTGACGCTGCGATTTTTCTACTTCACGGCGCAGCAGCAGCAAGGACTTGCGCGCGGGACGCGCATCCGTTGTTTCGGCGAAGCACGGCGCGGACCCCAAGGCCTGGAGATCGTGCATCCCGAGTATCGCCGCGTTGATCCGGCCGCGGCCGCCGGCGCCGACGACGAGCACCTGACGCCGATCTATCCCGGCACGGAGGGGTTGACCCAGGGGCGCCTGCGGCAGCTGGTCGGGCTCGCGCTCGATCAGACCGCCGCCGGGGAGTTGGAGGACTGGCTGCCCCCGGCAGTGCTCGCCGATTCGCATCTGCCGAGCCTGCGCGAAGCCTTGCAATACGTGCATCGACCGCCGGCGGACGCGCCGGTCGATCTCTTGATGGATCGAAGGCACCCCGCCCAGCGTCGGCTCGCCTTCGAGGAACTGCTCGCGCATCACCTCTCGCTCAAACTCTTGCGCGCCCGGGTGCAACACGACCCCGGCTGGCCGCTGGCCGGCGCGGGGTCGCTCAAAGCCGCGCTGATCGCGGCGCTTCCGTTTCGGCCGACGCGGGCGCAGGAACGGGTGCTCGGCGAGGTCGAATCGGATCTGAAGCTCGCCAAGCCCATGCTGCGGCTCATCCAGGGCGACGTGGGCTGCGGCAAGACGCTGGTGGCGGCGCTCGCCGCGACCCATGCCGTCGAAAGCGGCCGCCAGGTCGCGCTGATGGCGCCCACGGAGCTGCTCGCCGATCAGCATGCGCAGAATTTCCGCCGATGGTTCGATCCGCTCGGGATCACGCAGGCGCTGCTCACCGGGCGGCTTGCGGCGAAGGCGCGCGCGGCGGCGCTCGCGAACATCCGCGCGGGCGGGGCCTCCATCGTCATCGGCACGCATGCCTTGTTCCAGGAGGGCGTGGAATTCGCGTCGCTGGCGCTCGCCATCGTCGATGAACAGCACCGCTTCGGCGTGCATCAGCGCCTGTCGCTGCGCGAGAAGGGCGCGCACGACGGGCATCGGCCGCATCAGTTGATCATGACCGCGACGCCCATCCCGCGCACGCTCGCCATGACAGCGTACGCGGATCTGGACGTCTCGGTGATCGACGAGCTGCCGCCCGGCCGCACGCCGGCCACCACCGTGGCGCTCTCCGACACGCGCCGCGATGAAGTGGTGGTGCGAATCCGCACGGCCTGCCTGGCGGGGCGGCAAGCCTATTGGGTGTGCCCGCTGATCGACGAGTCCGAGGAGATGCCCTATCAGGCCGCCGAAGAGACCGCGAAGGCGCTCAAGGCCGCATTGCCCGAGCTCAAAGTCGCGGTGGTTCACGGGCGCATGCCGGCGGCGGCGAAGGAGCGCGCCATGCGGCTGTTCAAGGAGGGCCAGATCCATCTCCTGGTGGCGACCACCGTCATCGAGGTGGGCGTCGACGTGCCGAATGCCACGCTCATGGTCATCGAGAACGCCGAGCGCATGGGCCTCGCTCAGCTGCACCAGCTGCGAGGCCGCGTCGGCCGCGGGCAGCATGCGAGTTCCTGCACGCTCCTGTACCGCTCGCCTCTGTCCCCTCTCGCCCGCGAGCGGCTCGCCGTCATGCGCGACACCAACGACGGGTTCGTCGTGGCGCGCCGCGACCTCGAACTGCGGGGGCCGGGTGAATTCCTCGGCACCCGGCAGACCGGGCTCGCGCAGATGCGCGTAGCGGATCTCGCGCGCGACGCGGATCTGCTGCCGCGCGTGCAGATCGCGGCGGAGCGCATGCTCGCGGATTGGAGCGCGAACGTGACGCCGTTGGTAAGACGGTGGGTCGGACATGGCGAGCAATACGGCCGCGTCGGTTAGAATGGCGCAATGACTTCGCAAAACGCACGCAAGCACGATCCGATCCAATGGCTCCCCGCGGAGCGGCTCGGCCAGCTCGACATCGAGGCCCGGATGCGCCCGTGGCTCATCGGCAAGGGGCTCTTGAGCGCTCGCATGAGGGCCGCCTGCGGCGAGAAGTACGCGGCTCATCTGGTCGATCAATGGACCAGCCTTCTGGGCGGCGACCACAAGGCCTGCCTCAAGGTCGGCGATTCGGCCGGGCTGTTCCGCGACGAGGAGCTGGCCTGCGGCGGGCAGGTCTGGGTGTTCGCGCAGACGGTGGTGCCGGACTCGACCCTGTGCGTGCATCCCTGGCTCGGCGAGCTGGGCGATTCCGCGGTGGGCGAAATCCTGAGCGATCTGTCCGGCATCGAGCGCAGTTCCTACGAGTATGCGTGGCTCCCGGCCGCGCATCCGCTGACCGCCCGGGCGCTGCGCGATACCGACCTCTCGCCCTCGGGGTTGTGGGCGCGGCGATCGAGGATTTCGCTGCGGGGCTTGCCGATGCTCTCGCAGGAGGCGTTCTTGCCCGCGATGGGCCACATAGCCGTAGGGTTCTGAGGATCACCGGCCGTGCGGCTGCCGCGCTCTGGCCCCGAACTGCTGCAGCGGATTGCCGAGCGCTGGCGTTGGTTCCTCTTCCGGGTCCGCTTTCATCCATGGACGACGAACGAGCTGCCCCGGATCCTGGGCACGTTCGGCGACTACATCGACCTCACGCGCCTGAACCGCCCCATCGGGATCTGGCTGCTTCTCTGGCCCACCCTGTGGGCGGTGTGGATCGCCGGCCGCGGCAAGCCGGATCCGCGCATTTTCGTCATCTTCGTCACCGGCACGGTGCTGATGCGCTCCGCGGGCTGCGCGGTCAACGATTACGCCGACCGCAGCTTCGATCCTCACGTCGCGCGCACCGCCCACCGGCCCCTGGCCGAGGGGCGCATCACCACCACCGAAGCGCTGATTCTGTTCGGGGTGCTGGCGCTCGCCTCCCTCGCGCTGGTGCTGCAGCTCAACAAGCTCACGCTGCTGTTCGCCCTGGGCGGCGCATTTCTGGCGGTGACCTATCCGTTCATCAAGCGCTTTCTCTCAGTGCCGCAAATGTATCTCGGCATCGCGTTCGGCTGGGGCATTCCGATGGCCTTCGCGGCCGAGCTCGACCACGTGCCGCTGGTGACCTGGCTCTTCGTCATCGCCAACATGCTCTGGGTCACCGTCTACGACACCATATACGCCATGGTCGACCGGGACGACGATGTGAAGATCGGCGTCCGCTCGACGGCCATTCTGTTCGGCGACTCGGACCGGCACATCATCGCGGTATTGCAGGCGCTCACGATCCTGGCGCTCTACCTCGCCGGCCGCCGGTTGAACATGGGAGGCTGGTATTACGCAGGCCTGATCGCCGGCGCGTTGTTCTTCATCCGCCATCTCTGGATGATCCGAAATCGCGACCGCGAGGGGTGCTTCCGGGCATTCCTGGACAACCATTACTTCGGCCTCTCGGTGTTCATCGGCATTCTCTTGAACTACCAGTTCGCGCATTGAGCCCGTGTGACTGACGAGGGCGACGCTTATCTCGTCGATGCGGCTTTCGCGAGACACGCGTTTAACCGGGCGAGCCGGAGCTACGATGCCGCGGCGGTCCTGCAGGGCGAAGTGCGCGACCTCTTGCTGGAACGCCTGCAGCTCACCGTCCTCGAGCCGCGCCTCATCCTGGACGCGGGGGCCGGCACCGGAATCGCCAGCCGCGAGCTCAAGCGCCGCTATCCCAAGGCTCGGGTACTCGCCTTGGACTCGGCCGAGCGGATGCTGAGCGCCGCCGCGGCGCGCGGATCCTGGTGGCGTCCGCTCTCGCGCGTGTGCGCGGATGCGGCGCGCCTGCCGCTCCCGGAAGCGAGCGTCGATCTCATCTTCAGCAATTTTCTGCTGCCCTGGAGCGACGCGGACCGGCTGTTGGCGGAGTTTCGCCGGGTGCTGGCGCCGCGCGGGTTGCTGACGTTCTCGACGCTCGGCCCCGATACGCTGCGCGAGCTTCGCAGCGCCTGGGCGAGCGTGGACTCAAACCCCCGTGTGCATGCCTTCATCGACATGCACGATCTCGGCGATGCCCTGGTGAGATCCGGCTTCGCCGAGCCGGTGCTGGACGTGGAGCGCTATACGCTCGAATACGCCGACGTCCCGCGCCTCGCGGCGGATCTCAAGGCCCTGGGCGAGGTGAACGCGCTCGCCGGACGCTCCCGGGGACTGACCGGCCCGCGAAAATTCGCCGCCATGCGGACGGCTTACGAGGCGCACCGCCGGGATGGGCGGCTCCCCGCCACCTACGAGGTGATATTCGGCCAGGCGTGGGCACCGTCTGAATCGCTGAGGCCGGCGGGCTCGCCCAACACGGTCTCGCTCGAGGACATGAGGAGGCAATTGGGGTCCAAGCGCGGGCGGCGTTGAGTTATTCTTCGCCTCATGGAACAGCGCATCGCCGAGAGTGCCATCAGCCGAGACATCTCCGCCCTGCACATGGAGGCGTTCTGGCTTTGCGTGGCTATCGCGATCGTCGTGGTCGGCGCGATGATCTATTCGCTGGTCCAGTTCCGCAGGTCGCAGGGCGCGGACGCCGACAGGATGTTGCACAGCACGAAGATCGAGATCCTCTGGACCGTCATCCCGGTTCTCATCGTGATTCTCGTCGCGATCCCGGCGGCCGAGCTGATTCTCAAGCTGGAGCACTGAGCACCCGACGGGCTCGCGGGCAGCGGCTGAATTTCTCCAGGAGTCCCATGCGCGAGCCGAGAATCCTATGGTTCAGACGCCTGGCGCTCGCCGGCACGTGTTTGGCCTTCAGCGTCGTGGTGTTGGGCGCGTGGGTGCGGCTCACCGATGCGGGGCTCGGCTGTCCTGATTGGCCGGGCTGCTATGGGCACGTATTCCCGGCGGGGAACACGCATCATTTCGCCCAAGCCGTACATGAGATGGTTCACCGCTACGTCGCCTCCAGCCTGGGCCTGATCATCGCCGGCTTGCTGTTGCTTGCGCTCGTCAATCGACGGGATCCGGATCAGCCGGTGGCGCCGGCGGCGGTGCTCTTCGCAGTGGTGTGCCTGCAGGGCCTTCTCGGGATGCAGACGGTCACCCTCAAGCTCGAGCCGCTGATCGTGACGGCGCATCTCCTCGGGGGCCTGACCACATTGGCCATCCTGCGCTGGCTGTCGCTTCCGCGGGAGCGGCGGCGGCTCACCGAAGCCGAGAGGGGGCTCGCTCCATTTGCGGTGGTCGGTTTCGCGGTGCTCGCGCTGCAGATTTTTCTTGGGGGCTGGACCAGCACCAATTACGCCGCCGTGGCCTGTCCGGATCTGCCCACGTGTCAGCGTTCCTTCTGGCCCACCATGGATTTCAAGGACGCTTTCGTGCTGTGGCGCGGTCTCGGCATCGACTACGAGGGCGGGGTGCTCGCCAACCCCGCCCGCGTCGCGATTCACGTCACTCACCGGCTGGGAGCCGTCGTCGCGGGACTGACGCTGCTCAGCTTGGGCGTCATGGTGGCGGCCCGCGCACGCGGCCGGCTGAAGATCATCGGGGGCGTTCTGATCGTCGCCGTGCTGGCACAAATCTCGCTCGGCGTATCGACCGTACGTTGGGGGGTGCCGCTCTCGATCGCGACGATGCACAATGCCGGCGCCGCGTTCCTGGTGCTGGTCATGGTGACGTTGCTGCACGCGCTCTGGCCCCCGACTCCCGGGCAGGGCACGCGGGTCGGCCGGCCGGACCCGCGTGGTAACCTTGCAACGTGAACACCGTTCCCGACAATCCCATTGCGGCCGTACGCACGGAGAATTGGCGGGACTATTTGGAACTCACCAAGCCCAAGGTGAGTTTGTTGATCGTGTTCACCGCCATCGTCGGGATGGTGCTGGCCTCGCCCGGCATGGTGCCTTTGCCTGCCCTCCTGTTCGGGACACTCGGCATCGCCCTGGCATCAGGGTCCGCTGCGGCGTTCAATCATGTGCTCGATCGGCGGATCGATGAGCAAATGGCCCGCACCCGCCGCCGGCCCCTGCCGACGGGACATCTGTCGAAGAGTCACGCCCTGATATTCGCGAGCGTGCTCGGCGCCGGCTCGATGCTGGTCCTGTGGCCGACGGTGGGCAGGCTCACGGCGATCCTCACCTTCGTCTCTTTGATCGGCTACGCCGTGGTGTACACCCTGTGGCTGAAGCGCGCGACTCCGCAAAACATCGTCATCGGCGGGGCGGCTGGAGCGGCGCCGCCCGTCCTCGGCTGGGCCGCGGTCACCAACACGATCGATCCTCACGCCCTGCTCCTGTTTCTCATCATTTTCACCTGGACGCCGCCGCATTTCTGGGCGCTCGCCATCGCGCGCCGCGACGAGTACGCCAAGGTGGGGATCCCGATGATGCCGGTCACGCATGGCATCCCGTTCACGCGCCTGCAGATCGTGCTGTACACCATTCTTCTCGGGTTGAGCACCCTGCTGCCGGTGCTCACGCGCATGAGCGGCGTGATCTATCTGCTGGCGGCCATCCCCTTGAATGCGCGCTTTCTGCACTACGTGCTCAAACTCAACCGCGAGCGCGGCGAGCGGCCGCAGCTGCCGATGCAGACCTTCAGGTTTTCGATCACGTACCTGATGCTGCTGTTCGCGGCCCTGATTGTCGATCACTACGCCTTGATCGCGATCTAGGCAGACCGCCCGGTGCCGGGGACTGATGCTGCTGAGCGTCACGCCGAAGCGCTTCCGCTGCTCCAGGATACGGTCGCGGGCGCGCACACAAGTTATTGAAGTTATGTAACTTTTTTGCGGCGCTCAGGCGAATGTTTGGGGTGCGATCGGCAGCCGCCGGAGCCGCTTTCCCGTGGCGGCGAACAGCGCGTTGCACACGGCAGGAGCCACCGGCGGCACGGCGGCCTCGCCGATCCCGCCGGGGGCCGCGTCGCTCGGAATCAGATGCACGTCGAGCTCGGGCACCTCGTTCGAGCGCAGCACCCGGTAGGTGTTGAAGTTGGTCTCGCGAACCTGGCCCGCGCGCAGCGTGATGTCGCCCCAGAGCGCGGCCGAGAGGCCGTACACGATGCCACTCTCGATCTGCGACTCGACGATGCGTGGATTGACCATCTGGCCGCAGTCGATCACGCAGGTGATCTTGTGCACCTTGACGCCGCCGCCGGCCACGGAGATCTCCGCCACCTGGGCGATGTGCGAGGTATATCCCTCCATGAACGCGAGACCCTGGAAGCGTCCCGGGGGAGGCCGTCCCCAGCTCGCCCGCCGCGCCACCTCCTGAAGCACCGCGATGTGCCGCGGCTTGCCGGCGAGCAGCGCCAAGCGCAGCTCGAGCGGATCCTTGGACAGCGCCGCCGCCAGCTCATCCACAAAGCATTCGATGGCGAAGCAATTCGGCGCATGGCTGACCGAGCGCAGATAGCCCACGTCGATGCCGATCTCCTGGCGCGAGAAGCTCAGGTGATAGTTCGGCACCGCATAGGGGAAATTCTGCGCGTACTCGATCACCGAATCGAACGGGTCGGTCGCCAGCGTCGAGGGCGATGCGCGGGCGGTGACCGACGGGGTGGTGATGTGCAGGCTGAAGGCGAGGAGGTTGCCGTGCGCATCCACGCCGGCGCTGACTTCTTCACGGGCCGGCGGACGGAAGAAATCGTGGGTCATGTCGTCTTCGCGCGTCCACACGAGCTTCACCGGCACGCCGAGCGCCTTCGACGCCTCGACCGCCGCCGGAATGAAATCCACTTCCAGGCGGCGGCCGAATCCGCCGCCCAGAAGCGTGGTGCAGACAGTGACCTGTTCCGCTTTCAGGCCCGCGGCATCCGCCGCCGCGGCCTGTGCGCCTTGTTGCACCTGGGTGCCCACATACAGGTCGCAGTGATCCGCGCGCACGTCAGCCGTGCAATTCATCGGCTCCATGGTCGCATGCGCGAGCAGCGGCAGCTCGTAAACCGCGCTGAGCGTCTTTGCGGCGTCCTTCAGCGCATGCGCCGTATCGCCGCGCGTCATCTTGGCCGAGAGGCCGGGCACGGTGGCGGCCGCGTGATCGAGAGACGCCCAGAAGGCGGCATTGTCCAGATGCGCGTTCGGGCCCGGATCCCAGGCGATCTTGAGCGCGCCGCGCGCCTTCAATGCCTGCCAGAAGTGATCGGCCACGACCACCACGCCGCTCGATGTGGACAGCACCCGCCGCACGCCCGGCATCGCTTCGGCGGCGGTCGAATCCACGGCGGCCGCCTTGCCGCCGAGAGTCGCAGAGAGCGCGATCACCGCGTACAACATGCCCGGCAGCTTCACGTCCAATCCGAACTCCGCCGTGCCGTCGACTTTGGCGGGCGTATCGAGGCGCGCCTGAGGCTTGCCGATCAGCCGCCATTGCGCGGCGGGCTTGAGCTGCACATCCTTCGGCACCGGAAGCCTCGACGCGGCCTCGGCGAGCTCGCCGTAGCGCAAAGAAGCTCCGCGCGCATGGGTCACGCGGCCGTTGGCGGCTTTGCATTCGGCCGGATCCACACGCCACCTCCTGGCGGCCGCGGCAATCAGCATGAGGCGCGCCTGCGCGCCCGCGGTGCGCAGCTTCTCCCAGGCATCTTGAATGCTGTTGCTCGTCCCGGTGACCTGGCCGCCGTTCAATGGATTGACATAGGCGTCACCCACCGGCGCGGCGACCACTTCGATCCGCTCCAGATCGATCTCGAGCTCCTCGGCGAGCAGCATGGGCAATGCCGTGTACACGCCCTGACCCATCTCCGATCGATCCACCAGCACGGTGATGGAATCGTCCGTACCGATCTTGAGCCACGCGTTCAACACGGCGGGCGCGGCGCGCGAGTCGGCCGCTCCGGACCGCGCGCGTCCCGCGAATGCCGGCAGCACCATCGCGAGCACGAGGCCGCCGCCGGCGAAGGCGGTGCCGCGGCAAAATTCGCGCCTGCCCGGATCCTTCAAGGAGGCTGATCCGGCGTCAATAGCTCGGCCGCGCGATGGATGGCCTTGCGGATCCGCGGGTAGGTTCCGCAGCGGCAGATGTTGCCCGCCATGGCCGCATCGATCTCGGCGTCGCTCGGTCGCGGATGGTCCTTCAGCAGCGCGGCGGCGGACATGATCTGTCCCGACTGACAATATCCGCATTGCGGGACGTCCAGCTCGATCCAAGCGCGCTGCACGGCGTGACGGCGATCGGTCGACAGCCCCTCGATGGTGGTGATGCGCTTGCCCTCGACCGCCTCGAGGGGCAGCACGCAGGAGCGCACGGCGGCGCCATCGACGTGGACGGTGCAGGCGCCGCACAGCGCCATGCCGCAGCCGTACTTCGTGCCGGTCATGGCCAGGTGATCGCGCAGCACCCAGAGCAGCGGCGTGTCGGCCGATGCGTCGATGTCGAGCGTTTTATCGTTGACGGTTATGCGAGACATCCCGCCTCCTTTGAGCGCGGTTTATCCTACACGAGTCTTCGCCCGTTGTAGCGGATGGTAGGATGGCGCCGTGTATCGATCTGCTTTTTATTCGCGCGTATTTTCCTTGGTGGTGGCTGCGGTTCTGGGCTACGCGCTCTGGCGAATATTCACGCCCTTTTTCAACACGCTGAGCTGGGCGGCGTTCCTCGCCTTTCTATTGTATCCGGTCAATCTGCGATTCCGACGGCACCTCCACGGTAAGGGCCGCGCGGCTGGTGTACTCACCGTGCTGACGCCCATCGTCATCCTGCTACCCCTCTCCGCGCTGTCGATCGCGTTCGTCGCGGAAGTGTCCGGCTTGATACGCACGATCCAGCAGCGGGCGCGCGAGCTCGATATCAACAGCTTCTCGGACCTGCAGCAGTTTCCGCTGATCGCCCGCGCGAACACATGGCTTCAGGCGCATACCTCGATCTCCGCCGACCAGGTCCGCAGCTGGGTGCTCTCGGCGACGCAGGACCTCTTGCAGCACGCCGCCGGGATCTCGGGCTCGTTCTTCCTGGGTGCCCTCGGCTCCGTCATCGGGTTCTCGATCATGCTCGTGCTGCTGTTCTTCTTTCTGCGCGACGGCGACGCCATGTGTGAGCGCGCGCGCCGCTTGATTCCGCTCGACGAGCATCGCAAGGATCGGCTGTTTCGACAGCTCTCGGGCGTGGCACGCGCCATCGTCCTCGGCACGACGCTCACGGCCTTGATCCAGGGCGTGCTCATCGGCATCGGCATCGCCATTGCGAGGCTCCCCTCGCCGGTGGTGCTCGGCGTCGTGGTCGCGCTGCTCGCCATGCTTCCGATGGGCGGGGCCGCTTTCGTATGGGTTCCCGCGGTGGGGTGGCTCATGTACCAGGGACGCTGGGGTTTCGCGATTTTCATGCTGGCGTGGGGACTCATGACCTCGGGACTCGAGAGCGTGCTGCGGCCGGTATTGATCTCGGGCCGTGCGCGCATTTCGGCGCTTGCCATCTTCGTGGGGGTCTTGGGCGGCATTCCCGCTTTCGGCGCGATCGGCATCATCGTCGGCCCCGTGGTGCTGTCGTTGGTGCTCGCGCTGATCGAGTTTGCCGAGGAGACGGGCAACGAGGCGAGGCGGCCCGGGCCCCGGTAGCGTCGGCCGGTCGAGCCGGCGCTGGGAGTCGGCCAGCAGCGCCCGCCAGTCGCCTCGCCAGGCCTTCGGCGCCTACAGTACAATCCGCGCCCCCATGGACGTATCGCACTTACTCGACGGCTTGAATGACGCGCAGCGCGCAGGCGGTGGCCTCGCCGCTCGGCTCCGCGCTCGTGCTCGCGGGCGCCGGCAGCGGCAAGACCCGGGTGCTGGTGCACCGGGTCGCCTGGCTGATCCAGGTCGAGGGCGCATCGCCCGCACAGCATCCTCGCGGTCACGTTCACCAACAAGGCCGCCGGCGGAAATGCGCCGGCGCATCGAGACTCTGCTGGGCGTTTCCGGGCGGGGCGCTGTGGATCGGCACCTTCCACGGCCTCGCGCATCGGCTGCTGCGCCTGCACTGGCGCGAGGCCGGGCTTGCCGCAGAGCTTCCAGATCCTCGATTCCGAGGACCAGGCGCGGCTGTTGCGCAAGGTGCTTGAAGGCGCTCGATCTCGACGAGACCCGCTGGGTGCCGCGCGAGATCCTCTGGTTCATCAACGCGCAGAAAGACGAAGGCCTGCGGCCGAAGCACATCAAGGACGACGGCGATCCGACCCGGCGCCAATTGATCAGGATCTACCAGGCCTACGAAGAGGCGTGCCAGCGCGCCGGCGTCGTCGATTTCGCGGAGCTCCTGCTGCGCGCATTCGAGATGTGGCGCGACAATCCGGCGCTGCTGCAGCATTACCGCACCCGCTTCCGCCATGTGCTGGTCGACGAATTCCAGGACACCAATGCCATCCAGTATCGGTGGCTGACGCTGCTCGCGGGCCCGGAGGGACAGCTGTTCGTGGTGGGCGACGACGACCAATCGATCTACCGCTGGCGCGGCGCACGCGTCGAGAACCTGCACCAGTTCCGCCGCGACTATCCCCAGGCGGCGCTGTACAAGCTGGAGCAGAACTACCGCTCCACCGGCACGATCCTGAAAGCCGCCAATGCCCTCATCGCGAACAACTCCGGCCGGCTCGGCAAGACGCTCTGGACCAGCGGCGCGGATGGCGAGCGCGTCAAGCTCTATGCCGCCTTCAACGAGCGCGACGAGGCCGACTTCGTGGTGAACCGCATTCGCGATTGGGTCGAGCACGGCGGGCCTGCGCAGCGAGGTCGCGGTCCTGTACCGCTCCAACGCGCAGTCGCGCGTGTTCGAAGAGGCGTTCTTGATCATGCGCGCATGCCGTATCGGGTGTACGGCGGCCTGCGGTTCTTCGAGCGCGCCGAGATCAAGGATGCGCTCGCGTATCTGCGCCTGGTCGCGAGCCGCGCGACGACACCTCGTTCGAGCGCGTCGTGAACCTGCCGACCCGCGGCATCGGCGCGAAGACGCTCGATGCGATCCGCGAAACCGCGCGCGGCGAACGGCACCTCGCTGTGGCAGCGCCGCCGGCGGACCTGCGCCGAGTCCGGGCTCGCGCAGCGCGCGGCCGCTGGCGCTGCACGGCTTCCTGCAGACTGATCGAAAAGCTCGCCGCGGAAATCCGCGGCTCTGCAGCTGCACGAGCAGGTCGATCACGTGATGCAAGTCGAGCGGCCTCATCGAGCACTACAAGAAGGAGAAGGGCGAGCGCGGCGAGGCGCGGGTCGAGAACCTGCTGGAGCTCGTGAGCGCGGCGCGCGGGTTCTCGCCCGAGGGGAGACCGACATGCAGCCGCTCGAGTCTTCCTCGCGCACGCCGTGCTCGAATCGGGCGAGGGCCAGGCGGACGCCTGTTCGAGGATTGCGTGCAGATGATGACGCTGCACACGCGCCAAGGGCCTGGAGTTCCCGCTGGTGTTCCTGGCCGGCATGGAGGAGGGTCTGTTTCCGCATCAGCGCTCGGCGTCCGACCTCGACGGCGCTCGAGGAGGAGCGGCGGCTGTGCTACGTCGGCATGACGCGCGCCATGCGGCAGCTGTATATCACCTATGCCGAGCAGCGCCGCCTGCTACGGCGTCGATCAGTACGGCCAGCCCTCGCGCTTCATTCAAGAGCTGCCGCCGGAGCTGATCGAGGAGGTCCGGCCGCGCTCTGCAGGTGTCGCCGGCCGATGTTCGTCAAGCGAGTCGCGCGACGCTCGACGAGACGCCGGCGGCCGCCATGCGCCTGGGCAGCCGGGTGCGCCACGGCAAGTTCGGCGAGGGCGTGGTGCTCAATTTCGAGGGCAACGGCCCGCAGGCCCGCATCCAGGTGAATTTCGAGCGGCAGGGCACCAAGTGGCTGATGCTGTCACTATGCGAATCTCGAAGTGTGTAGACTAGCGCCGCTGATGAAAATCATCATTCTGGGCGCCGGACAGGTCGGCCGCACGGCGGCGTATCACCTCTCGCGCGAACAGGCCAACGAAGTCACCGTCGTCGACACGAACGAGGACATCCTGCGCGACCTGCAGGACCGGCTCGATATTCGCACGGTGGCGGCAACGCGCGCCATCCCGCGGATTCTGGAGGCCGCGGGCATCGCCGACACCGACATCCTGGTCGCGCTCACCAACAGCGACGAAGTCAACATGCTGGCCTGCCAGATCGCCTGGACGCTGTACCGCACGCCGAACAAGATCGCGCGCGTCCGCGTCCGCCGAGTACACCGACGCGCGAGCAGCTGTTCGGCGAGAACGCGCTCGCGGTGGACGTGTGGATCAGCCCCGAGCAACTGGTCACCGAGTACGTCGCGCGCCTGCATCTCGCTATCCCGGCGCGCTGCAGGTGCTGGATTTCGCCGACGGCCGGGTGCGGCTGGTCGGCGTGCGCGCGCTGCAGGGAGGGCCTGCTGGTCGGCCAGGCGCTGCGCACGCTGCGCGAGCACATTCCCGGACTGCCGAGGCGCGCGTCGCCGCGATCTATCGCGACGGAACGAGCGTGCAGCCCGACGGGCGACACCGTCATCGAGGACGGCGACGAGGTGTTCTTCCTCGCCGCGCGCGAGGATATCCGCCGCGTCATGAGCGAGCTGCGCCGCAGCGAGGATCCGGCGCGGCGGCATGGTGATCGCCGGCGGCGGCAACATCGGCTTCCGGCTCGCGAGCGAGCTCGAGAACAAGAATCAGGTCAAGCTCATCGAGCGCGACCGCGGCGCGCGCGCCGGATCTCGGAGCTGCTCGAGAACGCACCATCGTGCTGCATCGGCGATGCCGCCGACGAGGAGCTGCTGCTCGAGGAGAACATCGACAGCGCCGACGTGTTCGCGGCGCTCACCAACTCCGAGGAAGCCAACATCCTGTCCGCCATGCTCGCCAAGCGGCTCGGCGCCCACAAGGTGATGGCGCTCATCAACAGGCCGTCCTACGCCGAGCTGATGAGAGCGGCCACAGCATCGACATCGCCATTTCGCCGCAGACCATCACCATCGGCTCGCTGCTCGCGCACGTGCGCCGCGGCGACGTGGTGCGGGTGCACTCGCTGCGGCGCGGCGCGGCCGAGGCGATCGAGGTGGTCGTGCACGGCGATGAGGACAGCTCGCAGGTCGTCGGCCGCCGCTCGGAGACAGTCGACGCTGCCCGCAGGGCGCCAGCATCGGCGCGGTGGTGCGCGGCGAGGATGTCATCATGGCGCACCATGACACCATCTGCAGCCGACGACCACGTGATCCTGTTCCTCACCGACCGGCGCCACATCGAGCGGTCGAAAAGCTCTTCCAAGGCTCCGCGTCTTTTCTGTGAAAGACATTCTGCTGCCGGTCGCGCACGTGTTCGCCATGGTCATGATGGTGTTCGCCGTGACCATGCTCGCTCCCGCTGATCATGGCGGTCTGGGAATTCGATCCGGCGCTCTGGTCGTTCTCTTGTCGGGGTTCGCGACCTTCGTGCTCGGTGCGCTCTTGTGGCTGGCGACGCGCCGCTTCAAGCGCGAGCTCAAGACGCGCGACGGGCTAGCAATACGTCTGTCGAACGGCAACATCA
>CAVSSU010000004.1:0-110966 GCA_963730565.1 uncultured Gammaproteobacteria bacterium | reverse complement strand
ACCGACTCCGCATTCTTCGCGAGATCGGTCATGCCGAGCGCCGTATACGCCTGGACGAGTACTTTCATGGAGCCCTGCACCGCGGGTGCGCCGTCATAGTTCTCGATGCAGAATTTCGCGCGGTTGAGCGCGCCCACGTAGGCGCCGCGTCTCATGTAGTAGCTCGCCACGTACAGCTCGAAGTCGGCGAGCCGGTTGCGCAGAAAGATCATGCGCTGGCGGGCGTCACCGACATACTGGCTGTGCGGGTATTTCTTGATCAGATCGTCGAACGCGTCGAAGGACTTCTTGGCGTTGATCGGCGGCCGGCGCGATAGGTCGACGTTGAACCAGCGCTCCAGGAAGTTCGCCTGGCGCTCGAAGTACATCAGTCCCTTCATGTAGTAGGCGTAGTCGCACCCGGGGGTTGGTCGGATTCTCGCGGATGAAGGTATCGGCCGCGTCGACGGCGGGATCGACTTCGTGGTTCTTGTAATAAGCGTAGATCAGGTCGATCTGCGCCTGGTGCGCGGGCTCGGAGAAGGGGAACCGCGACTGCAGGCTCTCGAGCTGCTTGATCGCCTGGCCGTAGCTCGAGCTCTTCATGGCCTTCTGCGCCCGGGCATAAAGGTCTCCGGGCCGGATCTGGCATCGTCCGCCCGGTGGCTGCGGCAGCCCGCGCCAAGCAGGGCGATCCCGAGGTGAGCAGATGGCGCCGGCCGGGCGGCGCCGTCGGCGATACTAGATCACGCAGTCTCACATCCGATTCCTTACAATGGCGGCGATTGCCAAGACGGCGGCAGTATACCCGATGCCCCGCCGCTAGCTTCGAGTGCCTCCATGAATGCCGAGTTCCGAGTTCTCGAGCTCGAAATTCCGCAGGAATTGAGCGGCTTGCGGCTGGACAGCGCGCTTGCCCGGCTGCTGCCCGAGCATTCCCGCACCCGCATCAAGGGCTGGATCGAGGCCGGGCGGGTCCAGATCGGTCGGCTGCCCTGCAAGCCGAGGGACATGGTGACGGCGGGGTCGCGCGTGCACGTGCTGATCCTCGGCGGAGCGCCGTATCCGACGCGGGTACTGCCGGAGGCGATCCCGCTCAATATGGTGCACGAGGACCGAGACGTGCTGGTGGTCGACAAGCCGGTCGGGCCTGGTGGTCCATCCCGGAGCCGGCAATCCGCGGCACACGCTTGCAGAATGCGTTGCTTGGGCTGGGATCCGGACCTCGCCTCGCTGCCCCGCGCCGGCATCATCCATCGGCTCGACAAGGACACGAGCGGCCTGCTGATGGTCGCGCGCACGCCGGAGGCGCATACGGCGCTGACCCGCGAGCTCATGGCCCGGTCGGTCTCGCGCGAATATCTCGCGATCTGCGTCGGGGTCATGACCTCGGGCGGCACCATCGATCAGCCCATCGGCCGGCACCGCAGCGATCGGCTGCGCATGGCGGTGCGCAGCGACGGCCGGCCTGCCACGACGCACTATCGCGTGCTCGAACGGTATCGTGCCCATAGCTACTTGAGCGTGCGCCTGACGACCGGGAGGACTCATCAGATCCGCGCTGCATCTGTCGCACCTGAAGTACCCGATCGTGGGTGATCCGGTCTACGGCGGCCGGTTTGGCCGCCCGCGGGGCGCCACCGAGGAACTCGCCGAGTGCTTGCGCGCCTTTGGGCATCAGGCGCTGCACGCAGCCAAGCTCGCCTTCGATCATCCGCGCACCGGTAAACGCCTCTCCCTGGAGACGCCGGTGCCCGCCGACTTTGCGGCTCTGCTCGAGGTGCTGCGCGCCGACGCCCGCGAGGCGTCGCGGCAGGCGGCCGCAGCCCCAGAGGCCGCTCGGGGAGGGCTTGATGCCGGTCGAGTGGCTCACCCCCGATTGGCCGGCGCCAGCCGCGGTCCGGGCGCTCTCGACGCTGCGCGGCGGCGGGGTCAGCACCGGGCGATACGCCTCGTTGAACCTGGGCGACCATGTGCGGGACTCGCCGGAGGCGGTCGCGGAGAATCGCCGTCGATTGCGCGTCGCTGCCGCTCTGCCGGCGGAGCCTTCCTGGCTCGCTCAGGTGCACGGCGTGCGGATCGCTGATTTGGATGCCTCACCGGGGAATGCTCGAGGCAGCGCGCCGGCTGCCGATGGGGCCGTGACCCGCGTGCCGGGGCGCATCTGCGCGATCCTGACGGCGGACTGCCTGCCGGTGCTGCTCGCCTCCGAGGCGGGCGATGCGGTGGCCGCGGCGCACGCCGGCTGGCGAGGTCTGGCGGCGGGCGTGATCGAGGCGGCGGTGCGGGCCCTCAAGGTGGCGCCGCACTCGCTCCTCGCGTGGCTGGGGCCCGCCATTGGACCCGGGCATTTCGAGGTGGGCCCCGAGGTTCGCGACGAGCTGGTCCGAGGCGATCCGGGGGCCGCGGGGGCATTCGCACCCAACGCCCGCGGCCGGTTCATGGCCGACCTGCCGGGACTCGCGCGTCGCAGGCTCGAGCGCTTGGGCGTCACGCGGATCTACGGAAGCGGCGAATGCACCCATGCGCAGGCCGGAGCGCTACTTCTCCCACCGGCGCGACGGCGAGACCGGCCGGCAGGCCACCCTGGTGTGGCTGGACCCCGCATCTAGCGTAGAAATCCCGTTGAATTGACGAGCGCAAGCCCCACTTAATGAGCATTCCGAACGATTCAGAGGGATAGATTCATGCGGATGGACAAGCTGACCAGCAAATTCCAGGGCGCTCTGGCGGACGCCCAGTCGCTCGCCGTGGGCCGCGACAACCAGTACATCGAGCCGGCGCACCTGATGCTGGCGCTGCTCGACCAGCAGGGCGGCACCGCCCGCCCGCTGCTGGTGAAGGCGGGCGCCAATGTCAGCGAAGCTGCGCTCCGAGCTGTCCGCGCGCTCGATCGGCTGCCCAAGGTCGAAGGGTCGGCGGGCGAGGTGCTGCTCGGCAACGATCTCAACAAGCTTCTGAACGTCACCGACAAGCTGGCGCAGCAGCGCGGCGATCAGTTCATCTCGAGCGAGCTGTTCGTGCTCGCCGCCTTCGAGGATCGCGGCGAGCTCGGGCGCATTCTGAAGGCGTGCGGAGTCACTGCGGCGGCGCTCGACAAGGCCATCGAGGAGGTGCGGGGCGGCGAGAAGGTGGAGGACCCGGCCGCGGAGGAGAACCGCCAGGCGCTCGAGAAGTACACCATCGATCTCACCGCGCGCGCGAGCCGGGCAAGCTCGATCCGGTGATCGGGCGCGACGATGAGATCCGCCGCACCATCCAGGTGCTGCAGCGCCGGACCAAGAACAACCCGGTGCTCATCGGCGAGCCCGGCGTCGGCAAGACCGCCATCGTCGAAGGCCTCGCGCAGCGCATCGTCAACGGCGAGGTGCCCGAGGGGCTGAAGAACAAGCGCATCCTGGCGCTCGACATGGGCTCGCTCATCGCCGGCGCCAAGTTCCGCGGCGAGTTCGAGGAGCGGCTGAAGGCGGTGCTCACCGATCTCGCGAAGCAGGAAGGCCAGATCATTCTCTTCATCGACGAGCTGCACACCATGGTCGGCGCCGGCAAGGCCGAAGGCGCGATGGATGCCGGCAACATGCTGAAGCCGGCGCTGGCGCGCGGCGAGCTGCACTGCGTCGGCGCGACGACGCTCGATGAGTACCGCAAGTACATCGAGAAGGACGCGGCGCTCGAGCGGCGCTTCCAGAAGGTGCTGGTGGATGAGCCGTCGGTGGAGGACACCATCGCCATCCTGCGCGGACTGAAGGAGCGCTACGAGGTGCACCACGACGTCGAGATCACCGATCCGGCGATCGTCGCGGCGGCGACGCTCTCGCATCGCTACATCGCCGACCGGCAGCTGCCCGACAAGGCCATCGACCTGATCGACGAGGCGCGGCTCGCATCCGCATGGAGATCGACTCCAAGCCCGAGGCGCTCGACCGGCTCGACCGGCGCATCATCCAGCTCAAGATCGAGCAGGAAGCGCTGAAGAAGGAGAAGGACGAGGCCTCCCGCAAGCGGCTCGCCACCCTGGAAGAGACGCTCAAGGCGCTCGAGAAGGAATACGCGGATCTCGAGGAGGTCTGGAAGGCCGAGAAGGCGGCGGTGCAGGGCGCCGCCCAGATCAAGGAGGAGCTCGAGCGGGCGCGCCCCGATCTCGATACGGCGCGCCGTGCGCAGGACCTGGGCCGCATGGCGGAGCTGCAGTACGGGCGCATCCCGGAGCTGGAGAAGACGCTCGCCAAGGCGCTCGAGGTCGAGCAGAAGCCCAATCAGCTGGTGCGCAACACGGTCACCGAGGAGGAGATCGCCGAAGTGGTCTCCAAGTGGACCGGCATTCCGGTCTCGAAGATGCTCGAGGGCGAGAGGGAGAAGCTGCTGCGCATGGAGGAGGCGCTGGAGCAGCGCGTGGTCGGCCAGGACGAGGCGGTGCGCATCGTCGCGGACGCCATCCGCCGCTCGCGCGCCGGGCTGTCAGGATCCGCATCGCCCGATGCGGCTCGTTCCTGTTCCTGGGACCCACCGGCGTCGGCAAGACCGAGCTCTGCAAGGCCCTGGCCGAGTTCATGTTCGATACCGAGGAGGCCATGATCCGGATCGACATGTCGGAGTTCATGGAGAAGCACTCGGTGGCCCGCCTGATCGGCGCGCCTCCGGGCTATGTGGGCTACGAGGAGGGCGGCTACCTCACCGAGGCGGTGCGCCGCCGGCCCTATAGCGTGGTGCTGCTCGATGAGGTCGAGAAGGCGCATCCCGACGTGTTCAACGTGCTGCTGCAGGTGCTCGACGACGGACGGCTCACCGACGGGCAGGGGCGCACCGTGGACTTTCGCAACTGCGTCATCATCATGACCTCGAACCTGGGCAGCCAGACCATCCAGGAGCTCGCCGGCGAGGCCAATTACGCGAAGATGAAGGCGGCCGTCATGCAGGTGGTGGCCAGCATTTCCGTCCGGAGTTCATCAACCGGGTCGACGAGATCGTGGTGTTCCATCCGCTCGGCCGCGAGCAGATCCGCTCCATCGTGGATATCCAGCTGGGTCGCCTGCGGCAGCGCTTGGCGGAGCGCGACATTCAGCTGCGGCTGGACGATGCGGCGCGCGACCGCATCGGCGAGGCGGGCTTCGATACGGTCTACGGCGCGCGGCCCCTGAAGCGCGCGATCCAGCAGCAGATCGAGAATCCGCTCGCGCAGCAGATCCTGCAGGGGCGATTTCATCGCCGGCGACCGCGTGGTCGCCACGCTGAAGCGCGACGGCTTGTTTTTCGAGAAGGAGCGGTTGCACTAGGAGTGTGGGGGTATAAGCCGCCCACACTCCTAGTCGGGCTTCGCTATACTTTTAGCCGGGCCCATCGATCAAAGACGGGATGAAGGAAACACATGCCTTTTTACGAGTATCAGTGCAACAGTTGCGGCCACACGCTCGAGGCCATGCAGAAGATCACCGATGCGCCCTTGAAGAAGTGCCCGCATTGCGGAAAGCCGCAGCTGCAAAAGCTCATGTCCGCGCCGGTATTCCGCTTGAAGGGCGGGGGCTGGTACGAGACGGATTTCAAGTCGGACCAGGACAACAAGCGCAATCTCGCCGACCGGCCCGATGCCGACGCGCCCAAAGAGGACAAGAAAGACAAGACCGAGGCCTCCGGCAGCAAGGAGGCGTCGAGCTCGTCCGACGCCGCGAAGCCGCGAGAAGAGCCCGGACAAGGCGGCGGACAAGCCTCAGGATTCCGGAAAGAAGGCTGCTCCCTCCCCGGGGGCCGGTGCGGCCACGGCGACCTCACGCCGCGCAGCGGGCTCGGGCTCGAATAAGTCCAATGCCCGCAAGGCCGTCAAGCGTCCGGCGCGCCCGGCGGTGAAGCGCAAGGCAGCCAAGCCGGCGCGAGGCCGCTGACGAGGGGACTTCGCGCCGCCTTCGGGCTTGCCCGCGCCCGCCCTTAGCCGTAGCATCGCGCGCTTCCCAGAGCTGATTAAAACGTATGCGCACTCATTATTGCGGCCAGGTCGGTGAATCATCGATCGGCCAAATCGTCACCGTCGCCGGCTGGGCCCATCGCCGCCGCGACCACGGCGGCGTCATTTTCGTCGATTTGCGAGACCGCGAGGGGCTGCTGCAGATCGTCTTCAATCCGGATACCGCGGATGTGTTCGCCAAGGCGGAGCGGGTGCGCAATGAATACGTGCTCGAAGTGACCGGAGTGGTCCGGGCACGTCCGCCGGGAACGGCGAATACCCATTTGAAGTCCGGCCAGGTCGAGCTCGTGTGCCGGTCGCTCGAGATCTTGAATCGCTCCGACCCTTTGCCGTTTCAGCTCGACGAGCACGTCAGCGAGGAAGTGCGCCTGCGCTTCCGCTACATCGATCTGCGCCGGGAGGAGATGCGGGAGCGCTTGATGCTCAGGCATCGCATCACCCGCGCCATGCGCCGGTATCTGGACGATGCGGGGTTCGTCGACATCGAGACTCCGATGCTCTCCAAAGCCACGCCGGAAGGCGCGCGCGACTATCTGGTGCCGAGCCGCACGCATCCGGGCAAGTTCTTCGCGCTGCCGCAGTCGCCGCAGATCTACAAGCAGCTGCTGATGATTTCCGGGTTCGATCGCTATTACCAGATCGTGCGCTGTTTTCGCGACGAGGACCTGCGTGCCGATCGGCAACCCGAGTTCACCCAGCTCGATATCGAGACCTCGTTTCTCGACCAGGCCGAGATCCAGCACATCATGGAAGGCCTGGTGCGCTATCTGTTCAAGGAGGTGCTCGGCGTGGAGCTTCCGAATCCGCTGCCGCGCATGACTTACGCCGAAGCCATGCGCCGCTATGGATCCGACAAGCCGGATCTTCGAGTGCCGCTCGAGCTCGTCGACGTCGCCGATCTCGTGCGCGGCTGCGACTTCAAGGTTTTCGCCGGTCCGGCGGCCGATCCCAATGGCCGCGTCACGGCGCTGCGCGTGCCGCAAGGCGGCCGGCTGTCGCGCAAGGAAATCGACGATTACACGGCGTATGTGGCCCGCTTCGGCGCCAAGGGATTGGCGTACGTCAAGGTCAACGAGAGCGCCAAGGGGCGCGACGGCCTGCAATCGCCGATCTTGAAGTTCCTGAGCGATGCGGCGATCGCCGGCATCCTCGAGCGCACCGCGGCGCGTCGACGGCGATTTGATTTTCTTTGGCGCCGATTCCGCCAAAGTGGTGAGCGATGCCCTCGGCGCGTTGCGATTGAAGGTCGGCGAGGATCTGAAACTCATCGAGCCGGGCTGGCGCCCGCTGTGGGTGGTCGACTTCCCGATGTTCGAATGGGACCCCGAGGCCAGGCGCTGGGCGGCCATGCATCATCCGTTCACGAGTCCGGTCGAATCTGGATTACGCGGCGCTCGCGGCCGCGCCCGGTGAGGCGATCGCGAAGGCGTACGACATGGTGCTGAACGGTTCCGAGATCGGCGGCGGCTCGGTGCGTATCCACGCCCAGGAACTCCAATCGACGGTGTTCGACCTGCTGGGGATCTCCGCGGAGGAGGCCAGGGTCAAGTTCGGGTTCCTGCTCGATGCGCTGAAGTACGGCGCCCCGCCCCACGGCGGCATCGCCTTCGGACTGGATCGGCTGGCGATGCTCATGGCCGGCGCCGGCAGCATCCGCGACGTGATCGCCTTCCCGAAGACTCAGACGGCCGCGGATCCGTTGATGGATGCGCCGACGGAGGTCAGCGAGGCGCAGCTTCGCGAGCTGCACATCCGGGTCAGGGTTCCGCCCAAAGTCGAGTAGCCTTGCAACCGTTCCGACGCCCGGAATCCGTATTGATCGTGATTTACACCGCCGGCGGGGAGTTTCTGCTGATGGAGCGGCGTAAACCGCCCGGGTTTTGGCAATCGGTCACGGGAAGCCTGGAGTGGGGAGAGACCGCGGATGATGCCGCTCGACGCGAGCTCATCGAAGAGACCGGCATCACGGGAGGCCGGCTCTGCAACCTGCAATGGACCCAGGTCTACGAGATTCTCCCCTCGTTCGGCAAAAAATACGCGCCCGGCGTCACGCGCAATCTCGAGCACGCCTTCGCCTTGAAGCTGCCCGGGCGCGTGCCGGTGACCCTGAGCGACAAGGAGCATGCAAGCTATCGATGGCTGAGCGCCATGGATGCGATCGCCACCGTGTCCTCGGACAGCAACCGCGCGGTCATCCTCAAGCTTCGGCATTGACCGTTGCCCCGCCGATGATCACGCGGCTCCTGTATGTGCACGGTCTCTGGCTCAATGGGTGGGAGTCCGCGCTCCTGCGCGGGCGATTGGGGCGCGAGCTCCAATGCGAGACCGCGTCGTTCTCCTACCCATCGGTCAGCGCGGGCGTGGCCGCCAATGCACGGGCGCTCGCGGAATACTTGGAGCGTACGTCCGCCGACACCCTGCACCTCGTGGGTCACAGCCTGGGAGGGCTCGTGCTGCTCGAGCTGTTCGAGAGCGTTTTGTCGGCTGACGGACGGCTCCCGAGCGGAAAGCTCCTGCCCCCGGGCCGAATCGTATTGTTGGGGTCGCCGGTACAGGGTAGTAGCGCTGCGCAGCATCTCGCGCGGCTGCCATTCGGCAGATCCATCATGGGCCTGACCGCGAACGAAGTGCTCGTGGCCCCCCGTGTGCGGCGATGGAACGGTGCTCGCGATCTGGGGGTGATCGCCGGCAGCTTACCGCTGGGCCTGGGGCGATTGGTGGGGCCCCTCGATGGGCCCAATGACGGCACGGTGCTGGTCGAGGAGACCCGGCTGCCGGGAGCCACGCAGCACCTGACGCTCAGGACCAGTCACAGTGCCCTCGTGTACTCCGCCGCGGTTGCGCGGCAAGCGGCCTCGTTCCTGCTCAGAGGTCGCTTCGATACGCTGCCGGATTGATCACGATACCGCCGGCTTGAGCGTGCGGTAGAAGAACGTGGTGTCGCAGAGGCCGCCTTCGGGCCACAGCGCGAACCCTGGCACGACGCCCACCCGGATCCATCCCGCTCGAGCGTAAAGCCGCTCCGCATCGGCGCTCGCGGTATCGAGGACCAGCAGCCACTTGGCGTTCTCGCGCGCGAGCTCCTCGGCGGCGCGCAGAAGCGCCTCCCCCACACCGCGGCGCCGGGCGCGGCGGTGAACCAGCATCTTGGACAGATCGGCGCGGTGCGGCTGGTTTTCCGGGAGATCGAACACCAGCTGCACGGTACCGACGACGCCCTGATCGTCCTCGGCGACCAAGAGTGCGCGGCGCCCCTCGGCGAGCTGTCCGGCAATGCCCCGCCAGAACGCGACCGCCTTGTCGAGGGCGAGTGGGCTCATGAAACTCACGGAGGCGCCGCCCAGCACGCAGTCGACCAAGACCTCGGCAAGGCCATGGATCTCGGCCGCGGACGGAGCCGTCAAGCGACGGATTCGGACCGGTTCCTTCATTTCCTGCCCCGTTCGGCGCGTGCCGCGTCGCGCAATTTGAACACCAGGTCCAAGGCCTCCCGGGAGCTCAGTGCCTCCGGATCCAACGCGCACAGGGTGTCGAGTACGGCGGAAGGCGGCGGAGCGAACAGCGACAGCTGAGGCTGTTGCGGCGAGAGGTGCCCGCGCAGCGCGTCGCGCTCACGTTCCAGTTCCGTCAGGTAGCGGCGGGCCTCGGCCGTCACCGATCGCGGAATGCCGGCGAGTGCAGCCACCTGCAGGCCGTAGCTTTGATTCGCGGGACCGTCCTTGACGCTGTGCAGGAAGACCAGCGTCTCGGCATGCTCGACCGCTTCCACGTGCACGTTGGCGACGCCCGGGGCTTCGGCGGCGAGGCTGGTGAGCTCGAAGTAGTGGGTGGCGAAGAGCGTAAAGGCGCGGATCTGCCGGGCGATGAACGCGGCGCAGGCCCAGGCGAGTGAGAGGCCGTCGAACGTCGAGGTACCGCGGCCGACCTCGTCCATCAACACCAGGCTCCGGTCGGTGGCGTTGTGCAGGATGTTCGCCGTCTCCGTCATCTCCAGCATGAAGGTGGAGCGCCCTCCCGCGAGATCGTCGGAGGCTCCGATGCGGGTGAAAATCCGATCCAGGGGCCCGATGACGGCGCGCTTCGCGGGTACGTAGCAGCCGATGTGCGCCAGGATCACGATCAGCGCCGTTTGCCGCATGTAGGTGCTCTTGCCGCCCATGTTCGGGCCGGTGATGATCAACATGCGCCGGCCGTCGTCGAACTTGAGGTCGTTCGGAATGAACGGCTCCCGGCTCGCGCGCTCGACCACGGGATGCCGCCCGCCCTCGATGCACAGCACGGGCTCCTCCACGAGCTCCGGCTGCGCGCAATCGAGCGTCGTGGCGCGCTCGGCGAAGCAGGCGAGCACATCGAGCTCCGCGACGGCCGCCGTCGTGGCCTGCAGCGCCGGCAAGCGGGCGGTCAGCCGGTCGAGCAGCTCATCGTACAATTCCTTCTCGCGCGCCAGCGCCCGATCGCGTGCGCCGAGCACCTTGTCCTCGAACGCCTTGAGCTCGGGGGTGATGAACCGCTCGGCGGATTTCACGGTCTGGCGCCGCAGATACTCCTTCGGTACCCGATCCGCTTGAGAGCGATTGATTTCGATGAAGAAACCCTGCACCCGATTGAAGCCGAGCTTCAGGCTGGACAGCCCGGTGCGCTCGCGCTCGCGGCGTTCCAATTCCAACAGATACTGCTCCGTGTTGCCGCCCAACAGGCGCAGCTCGTCCAGCTCGGCGTCGTACCCCGCGGCGATCACGCCGCCGTCGCGCAGCAGATGCGGCGGCGATTCGGCCAGCGCTCGCGTCAGCAGCGTAAATTCCTCGCCATGGTCGCCGAACTCGTCGCTAAGGTGCTGCAAGAGCGGCGAGGGAGCGGCCGCCTGCAACCCGGTGAGCGTGTCGCGGAGCATCGGGAGGGCACCGAGCGCCGTGCGAAGCTGCGCGAGGTCACGCGGACGTGCCGAGCGCAGCGCGACGCGCGCCAGGATTCTCTCCACGTCGCCGATCGAGCGCAGCGACTGCGCGAGCTCGGCGTAGCGCGAGGTTTCGATCAGCGTCGCAACCGCGTGGTAGCGCGCCTTCAGCGTGCCGCGGTCGCGCAGCGGACGATGCAGCCAGCGGCGCACCATGCGCCCACCCATGGCGGTCGCCGTCCGATCGAAAATTCCCGCGAGCGTGAGCTCGGGTTTGCCCGTCAGGCTTTCATCCAACTCGAGATTCCGCCGCGTCGGCGGATCCATGATGAGCGCGCCGTCATGCTCCTCGGTGGATAAGGCACGCAGATGCGGCAGCGCCGCCTTCTGCGTCTCGCGCACGTAAGCGAGCAGCGCACCCGCGGCGGCGATCGCCAGCGGCTTTCCCGCGCAACCAAATCCCGCCAAGTCGCGGGTACCGAATTGTTCCGTCAGGGCGCGGGTGGCGGAGTCGGCATCGAAGTGCCAGGGCGGCCGGTTCCGCCAAGGGCGTTCCGCGAGGCGTGCGTTCGGAGGCTGGGAGCCGTCGGGGGTCAGCATTTCCGCGGGCCGCAGCCGGTCGATCTCGGCCTCCAGGGCATCCACCCCGTCGAGCTCCATGACGGTGAAGCGTCCTGCCGACAAATCCAGCCACGCGAGGCCGAAACGCCCCTGCGCCGTGTAGACGCTCGCCAGCACGTTGTCGCGCCGCTCCTCGAGCAAGGACTCATCGGTGATGGTGCCCGGCGTGACGATGCGCACCACCTCCCGCTCCATCGGTCCCTTGGTCTTGCCGGGATCACCGCGCTGTTCGCAGATCGCCACCGACTCGCCCTTGCGCACCAGGCGCGCGAGGTAGGCATCGACGGTGACCGCCGGCACGCCCGCCATCGGGATGGGCGAGCCCGCCGAAGCGCCGCGTTGGGTGAGGGCGATGTCGAGCAACTGGGAAGCCCTTCGCGCATCGTCGTAGAACATCTCGTAGAAATCGCCCATGCGATAGAACAGGAGCACGTTCGGATGCTGCGCCTTGATGCGCAGGTATTGCTGCATCATCGGGGTGTGTTCGGCCGTGTTCTTTGGACCGTTGGTGGGGTTTTGAATCATTTCCTAACTTCGCGGCGGTGCCGGGCGCTCTCTCAGTGTATCCCGGCCGAATTGGCATACGTGATCGCTACAGCAGTTCTATTGCGCCTCCATAGGCTGCGAGCGCTGGATCGGCGGTCACCAAGCGTAGGGGTTCCAAAAAGGCTTGCGCCAACAAGAGGCGGTCGAACGGATCGCTGTGATGCAGAGGCAGCTTGGCTACCGCCGCCGCATGATGGGCGCTCACCGGGAGCTCTTGAAAACCGCTGCTGTCGATCGCGTCAACGAGGATGGCCGCGTCGGCCTCGATCTTCCCCAAACGTGCCTTGATGGCGATTTCCCAGATGGATGCAGCGGAGACATAGACGGCGTCGGCCCGCGAGAGAAATTCACGCGTGGTCGGCTTCAAGCGCCGGTTGGCTGTCACAACCCATAGGAAAACGTGGGTATCGAGCAGCAGCCGCATCACGGCCCCTCGAATTGCCTCAAGACTTCGCTTGTCAGCGGTGCATCGAAATCCGCCGAGACCTTGACCTTGCCTTTGAGGACGCCAAATTTCAGCTTGCGCTTGGGCGAGCCCAGCCGAGTCAGCCGCGCCACAGGTTTGCCGCCGCGCGCAATTACAACGTCATTTCCGGCCGCCGCCTCTTCGATGAGCTTGGAAAGCCGGGTCTTCGCATCGTAAATATTGACGACGGTCATCAGAAGTTCCTCTCGTTAGTATACTTAGTCTAGTCTAGTCAGGTTAACGGATCAATGATCGGCCGACCGACGGCGCCTCCGCGACGACCCAATTGACTGGGCCCTGCTTTCTTGGTATCCGCGCTTAAGGCAGCTGCGGCACAACCCAAGGATAACGATGGCAACGACGGATCGGGTCTTATTCGGTCTCGCAAACAGGGTCGGACGGCGGCTGCTGCGGCAGGGGCGCGTGGTGACCACCGCGGAATCCTGCACGGGCGGGTGGATCGCCAAGGCGCTCACCGATGTCCCGGGCAGCTCGCAGTGGTTCGGCGAGGGCTTCGTGACCTACAGCAATGAGGCGAAGGCGCGAACGCTCCAGGTCTCGCGCTCGGTTCTCGAGCGCCACGGCGCGGTCAGCGAGGCCGCGGCCATCGCCATGGCCGAAGGGGCGCTGAGTCGAGCCGGCGCGGATGTATCGGTGGCCGTCACCGGCATCGCAGGCCCCGATGGTGCAGTGCCCGGCAAGCCGGTGGGAACGGTCTGGTTCAGCTGGGCGGAGCGTCGAGGCAGCCGGGTTCGCGTCACGGCGGAACGCCGGAATTTTCGCGGCGATCGCGAGGCGGTGCGGCGCAAGACCGTCGAGGCGGCGTTGCGCGGGCTGCTTCGCCGCTAGGCGCGGCATGCGGCTATTTTTTGCTACGTTCCCGGACTTGGAGACGTGCCGCAAGCTTGCAGCGGCGGCGTGCGCGCTCGATCTTGAGGGCGCGCCAAGGTATCTGCCGCCCGAGAACCATCACGTGACGATCCTTTTCCTGGGCGAGGTTTCCGACACCCAGGTTCCATCGATCTGCGAGATCGGCGAGGCGCAGCGAATCGAGTGCTTCTCGCTGCGATTCGATCGCTGGGAATATTGGAAGGACGCGCGCGCCGTCGTCGCCTCGAGCCCCGATCGCCCGCCATCATTGTTGAGTTTGCGGGCGGCGCTTGCCGGCGGACTGGCGCAACGCGGTGTCCCCTTCGATGACAAGCCGCTGCGCCCGCATATAACTGTTGCGAGGAAACTCGCGCAAGCGCCTGTATTGCCGGAGGTGTCCGAAATCATCTGCGCGTTTCGCGCCTTCAGTCTGGTCTCATCCGTCACGGCGTCCGGCGGATCGGTTTATACAGTGGTCGGAACTTGGCCACTACTGGATACGGCGTCGCGCAGCCGAAAATAGTTGGCGACGGCGCGCGAAACTCGCCGGTTTCGGTGCATATGAGATGAGCGCGCGGCGGCGAATGTGAAATAATAGCGCCACACGTTGTCGAGGAATCCCCATGGAAGAGAATCGCAAGAAGGCTCTCGCGGCTGCGCTGAGCCAGATCGAAAAGCAATTTGGAAAAGGCTCGGTCATGCGCCTCGGCGAGGCGGGCGCCATCTACGAGGTGGACTCGATCCCGACGGGATCGCTCGGCCTCGATATCGCCTTGGGCGTCGGCGGTATTCCAAAGGGCCGCGTGATCGAAATCTTCGGACCCGAGTCCTCCGGCAAGACGACGCTCACGCTGTCGATCATTGCCTCGGCGCAACGCCATGGCGGCACGGCGGCGTTCGTGGATGCGGAGCATGCACTCGATCCGGTGTACGCGGAAAAGCTCGGCGTCAAGGTCAACGACCTTCTGGTGTCGCAGCCCGACACGGGCGAACAGGCGCTGGAAATCACGGACATGCTGGTGCGCTCGGGTGCGGTGGACGTGGTCGTGGTCGATTCGGTGGCGGCGCTCACGCCCAAGGCCGAAATCGAAGGTGAGATGGGCGACCAGCACATGGGTCTGCAGGCCCGCCTCATGTCGCAGGCGCTGCGCAAGCTCACCGGCAACATCAAGCGCTCCAATACCATCGTGATCTTCATCAATCAGATCCGCATGAAGATCGGTGTCATGTTCGGCAATCCGGAGACGACCACCGGCGGTAATGCGCTCAAGTTCTACTCGTCCGTGCGCATGGATATCCGCCGCATCGGCGCGATCAAGAGCGGCGAGGAAGTCGTCGGCTCCATGACGCGCGTCAAGGTCGTCAAGAACAAGGTGGCGCCTCCGTTTCGGGAGACCGAGTTCGAGATCATGTACGGCACCGGCATCTCGAGGGAAGGCGAAATCATCGAGCTTGGCGTTCTGCACAACCTGGTTGAGAAATCCGGTTCCTGGTACAGCTACAAGGGCGAGCGCATCGGCCAGGGCAAGGACAATGCCCGTACCTTTCTGCAGCAACATCCGGAAGTTGCCAAGGATATCGAGGATCAAATTCGCGCCAAGTTGATTCCGGAGAAGGCGACCATGAATCGCGGTGGCGACGCCAAAGAGGCCTGATATTTCCGGCCGCCGCGAGGTCGAGCCGCTCGATGCGCGTGCCGCGCGGGTCGCGGCGCTGGATGCGTTGGCCCGGCGCGACCACGCGTCCACGGAATTGCGCCAAAAGCTGACCGACAAGGGGTACGATGGACTTCTCGTCGATGAGCTCATCGAGCGTCTCGTTACCGAGAAGTTGCTGGACGATCGGCGCTATTTGCAGAACTTCGTGGCTTATCATGCCGCCCGCGGGCAGGGGCCCAATCGCGTACGCGTCGATTTGCGCAAGCGTGGGCTCAGGACCTCGGACGCGGAGTCGGCCCTGGAAGACTATCCGGACTGGATTGCGCACCTCAAAAGGACGCGGCAAAAGAAGTTTGGAACTTCGCTGCCAACCAATTACGCTGATCGACAGCGCCAGGCAAAATTCCTGGCATACCGGGGCTTCACCGGCGCCCAGATCCGGGCGGCCTTGGGGTTCGACACCGATTTGAATGCAGACACGACAGAAGAGCCATGAGACGCGACAAGTTGAGGATGATGACGAGCACGGAGATCCGTGCGAGCTTTTTGGAATTTTTCCGCAAAAACGGCCATGCGGTGGTGCCCTCGAGTTCGCTCGTGCCCGGCAACGACCCGACGTTGCTGTTCACCAATGCGGGCATGGTTCAATTCAAGGACGTGTTTCTGGGCAAGGAAACACGCGACTATTCGCGCGCGGCAACCGCCCAACGCTGCGTGCGCGCGGGCGGCAAGCACAATGACCTTGAGAATGTCGGCTATACGGCGCGGCATCACACGTTCTTCGAGATGCTCGGCAATTTCAGCTTCGGCGACTACTTCAAGCGCGAGGCGATTCATTTCGCGTGGAATTTCATAACCGGGACGCTCGGCATACCGAAGGATCGGCTTTGGGTGACGGTCTACACGGAGGACGACGAGGCCGCGCGGATTTGGACCGAAGAGATCGGCATCGGTCCCAGCCGCTGCACGCGCATGGGCGAGAAGTCGAACTTCTGGTCGATGGGAGAGACGGGGCCGTGCGGCCCGTGCACCGAGATTTTCTACGATCACGGCGCGGAGATTCCTGGCGGCCCGCCCGGCTCGCCGGAAGAGGACGGTGACCGCTATGTGGAGATCTGGAATCTGGTCTTCATGCAGTACGACCGCTCGCCGGAAGGCATTCTGACGCCGCTTCCCAAGCCGTCGGTCGACACGGGAATGGGCCTGGAGCGCGTCGCGGCCGTGATGCAGGGCGTCCACAGCAATTACGACATCGATCTGTTCCGCTCGCTGATCCGCGCTGCGGCCGAGGTCACCGGCGCGACGGATCTGGAATCGTCGAGCCTGCGCGTGATTGCCGACCACATCCGCGCCTGCGCGTTCCTGATCATCGACGGCGTCGTGCCCTCGAACGAGGGCCGCGGATATGTCCTGCGGCGCATCATCCGCCGCGCCATCCGCCACGGCTACAAGCTGGGCCAGACTCAACCTTTCTTCCACAAGCTCGTGCCTGCGTTGGTGCGCGAGATGGGCGCGTATTATTCGGAGCTCGTGAGCGGGGAGGCGCAGGCCACGAAAGTCTTGGCACAGGAGGAGGTGCGGTTCGCCGAAACGCTGGAGACCGGCATGGCGCTCCTCGATGCAGCCACGGCGGAGCTCACCTCATCTGTCATCCCGGGGGAGACGGCTTTTCGCCTGTACGATACCTATGGATTCCCGCTCGATCTCACCGCCGATGTGGCGCGCGAACGCGGGCTCACCATCGATCAGGCGGGCTTCGATGCGGCGATGGCCGCGCAGCGGGCTCTCGCCAAGGCCGCGAGCAAGTTTGGGGCGGCGGATTTACGCGAATCGGTGAAGCTCTCCGGCAAGACCGATTTTTCCGGATATGACCGATTGGCAGCCACCGGCCGCGTCACCGCGTTGGTGTTCGACGGTGCGCTCGTGGATGTCATGAAGGTCGGCCAGGAAGGACAGGTCGTGTTGGACCACACCCCGTTCTATGCGGAAAGCGGCGGTCAGATCGGGGATACGGGCATGCTGGTCGGCCGGTCTGCCCAATTTCGCGTGCGCGATACTCAGAAGCTCGGCGCTTCTTTCGGCCACCTGGGCGTGTTGGAATCGGGAGAGCTGCGGGTCGGAGACGAAGTCGAGGCAGAGGTCGATGCGGAGCGCCGTACGGCGATCGCACTCAACCATTCCGCGACTCACCTGCTGCACGCCGCGCTACGACGGGTGCTCGGTAAACACGTGCAGCAAAAGGGATCGCTCGTCGCCGCGGATCGCTTGCGTTTCGATTTTTCCCATTCGGGGGCGGTCACTCCTGATGAGCAGCAGCGCATCGAAGCCCTGGTCAATGCCGAGATCCGCCGAAATGCGCCCGCCGACACCCGCATCATGGCACTCGACGATGCCGTCGCCTCCGGAGCGATGTCGCTGTTCGGAGAAAAATACGAAAGCGACGTACGCGTGCTTTCCTTCGGGGATTTCTCGATGGAACTCTGCGGGGGGACCCACGTCGAAAGAACCGGCGACATCGGGCTCTTCAAGATCGTCGGCGAATCGGGCGTGGCGGCCGGCGTCCGCCGAATCGAGGCGGTAACGGGTCAGGCGGCCTACGACTGGGTGGTCCGGGTGGACCGCGTGCTGCGGGACATCGCCGGCTTGGTGCGGGGCAGCCGCGAGGACGCGGACGAGAAGGTCCGCGAGCTGGTCGAGCGCTCGAAGCGGCTGGAAAAGGAGGTGCAGCAGCTTAAGTCAAAACTCGCCACCGGCCAGGGCGGCGACATATCCGCCAAGGCGACGGCTGTCGGGGGCGTTAAGGTTTTGGCTGCACAAATAGAGGGTGCGGATGCTAAGGCTTTGCGGGATTCCATTGACCAGCTCAAGCAAAAGCTCGGATCATCGGTGATCGTGCTGGCGACCGTCGAAGACGGTAAAGTGGTGCTGGTGGCGGGCGTTTCCGCGGATTTGGTGGCCCAGTTGAAGGCGGGCGACATCGTCGGCGCCGTGGCCGCCCAGATCGGCGGGCGCGGCGGCGGCCGCGCGGATTTCGCGCAGGCCGGCGGAACTCAGCCCGAGAACCTTGCCGCGGCGCTCGCGAGCGTCGAGTCGCTGGTAAGGAATCGGCTCTCTAATTGAACGGTTCAGTAATTCGGGTGGCAAGAACCAAGCATTGCGTTTAGGATTGCCCACTTGCCCGGCGGCCAAATGGGCTGCTTGGAAATTTGGCAACGGGCGTTCGAATCCCTGAATGTCCGACCGCGACTCGGTTCCGACTCCGGTCCATCGCGCTTGAGATTGCCCAAGGAAGATGAGGAGCACGCTTTATGTTGATATTGACGCGACGCGTTGGCGAAACGGTGATGATTGGTAACGACGTAACGGTCACGGTGCTGGGAGTCAAAGGCAACCAGGTGCGTATCGGGGTCAATGCCCCGAAAGATGTGGCCGTCCACCGCGAGGAAATCTACGAGCGCATCAAGCGGGAAGAGGACCAGGATGGCCGCGCCCCCAGTGTGGACACGAAGGTCGTCGACGACGCCTGAAAAACAAGCGGTTGGCGTTTAACGGCTTTACCTGGACTGCTCCACGCGGGTATCATCCGGCGCTCCTTGGGTAATGGGCCTTTCGCCACTATCCGGAGAGGTGGCCGAGTGGTCGAAGGCGCGCCCCTGCTAAGGGCGTATGGGTCAAAAGCCCATCGAGGGTTCGAATCCCTCCCTCTCCGCCAATGTTTTCGTAAGAATTTCCGTGGTTTAGCTCGCCGTACCAATCGGTGCTGCCAGATTTGCTGCCAGAACTTCGGGCTATCGTCAAAATTCCGCGTTGCTCCGGGCAGGGTGCGTCAACGGAACCGACTATGGACGCAAGCGCGCACGCCACCACGGAAGGCTCGGGTCTCGCGAGGCGCCCCAAGTGAAACGGTCGGCGACTGATCCCCCGTTTGATGGCCGCGATGTCGCATTCGACGGCACCGTCGACCCAGGCCGTGTAGACGCGGAACATCGTGGCAACGCTATGGCCGTGCTGTTTGGCGACCCAGACCGGATTCTTGCCGATCATCAGATTCCAACTCACTGAGGAGTGGCGCGCGACGTAGGGTCTTCGATATCGAAGCTTTAGCGACGTCAGCGTCCGACGCCATCTGACCTGGGGAAACTGAAGGTTTCTGATCGGCTCTCCCGTTTTCTGAAAGAAGACGTGGTCGTGATCGATTTTCCCAGCGGCCACGAGTTGCCCGCGCAGGCGAAGTTGACGTTTCAGCACCGCTAACGCTCGTGCGCAGAGCTCCACCCGTCTGTCGTTGCCTGTCTTGGTCGAGCTCCTGTCGATGCCTGCCACGCGCGCTTTATTGACGCTAATGACGCCATGAACGACGTCAAGATCGGACACGGCCAGCGCAATCTGCTCGGATGGCCGCAGGCCCGTGAAGAATCGGAACTCATCGTAGTTGCCCTGTGCCTCGCCCCAATCACGATGAATGGCGGCAATGAGCGTTTCCGCGTCTTGCATTGCGAACGGATCGATTTTCGGTCGATCATTTTTCGTCAGACGCGCACATCGCAGTCCAGTAGCCGGATTAAATTGCTCTGGATGGTCACGCCAGCCGAACTCAAAGGCGCGGCGTACGACGCTGATAGTATTGTTGTACGTCTTCTTGGACCACATGTTCGCGTCGGCAATCCTCACAAGTTTCGAGAATCGGACTTGATGAAAGAGTTGTGCGCCGAGCGCCGGACGCCAAACGGCGTTCAGAATCCTGCGATAGGAATTGAGAGTTGCGGCGGCCAAGTCGTGCCTTGCGAAGCGTGATTCGCAGTGAGCCAAGAACTCATCGAATACCTTCCCACAGGAGCGGACCGCCGCTGACCCGGTCAGTCGCCCAAGATAGCGGTAGTCAGGAAATTCCTCGGAGAAAGAGAATGTACCCGCTTCGATCTGAAGTTCGATCGCTCGCAGACGCTCCCGCGCCAGGCGAAGATTCGCTTCGGAGGGTGGACGGCAGATACTGGGTCGATATCGAACGCCCTCGAATACAAAGTCGAATTGGATTCGTCCGCGGGGTCGCGCTGAGACGCCACCCGTAAACCATTTGCTGCCCATTGCTCCACTCCAAAAAATGTTCAGGTAGCCTAGGTTCTCGCAGACGGCCAATGAATGGCTCGCTGAGACAGCCGTTCCCACGACTCGATCGTATTCCCGTAGCACCCGAGTCGCGCTGTGTGCTCGTGAATCCTGGATATTAGGGGCATAATCTTGAAGGCGTCATTCTTGGAGCCGGCATGCATGGGGTATGAAAAGCACTTTGAGGCAATGCTGAGGCCGCTGTTTTCGAAAGATGCAGATTTTCGGCACGTCCCGTCGCCCGGGGACGAACTTACCTACAGGGTTCAATGGGAGATCGCGACTGAGGACAGGCCGAACAAGCACTCGCGACCGATTGAGATCTTTTTCGCGGATGACTTTCTTGAGGACTATCGCGATGCTCTCAATCAGTCTGACCGAGACCGCATGGACGGGCGAATCGTAGAGTATATAAAGGCTAACCTTGCGGCATTTAATCCTGACCACGAGTTCCCTCGGCATCAGCCAGTGCCAGCAGAACGGTGGCTCATCGGCACGGACTTTGTCAGGTATTAAGAACGGTAACTGAGAAATCGGGGAACAAGGACGGACGGCGGCAAGGTACTAGCCCGCCGGGAACCAGGGAGTAGGTACTCAATGGATATCGCGAAGTTTACAATCGATGCAGCCACCGCGATCGGCACGGTCGCTGTTGCAGTCATGGCAATTTGGGGCGAAAGGGTTCGCGCCCGCCTTGCGCCGCCAAAGCTCGAGTTGCGCCTTCACACATTTCGCGGTACGCCGGCTCTGATGACAATACCGGGAGTCAACATGCCCGGAGGAGGGAAGCCTGCGCGGTACTATCACTTGAAAGTGGTGAACATCCGGCCCTGGCTCTCGGTGCAAAACTGCAGAGTACTATTAACCGCAATCCGCCGGCGAGGCGCGGACGACACATACGCTGAATTGGCATTCCCAGTACCTTTTCCCTTTATTTGGTCTGGCGAGGAACCGGGGCCCGAATTGATCACGGTTACGACGGAACGAGTCCTAGACTTCGGCAGATTAGTCGAGGGTACCGAGCGATTCGAGCCACGTTTGCGGGCCGGCCCCAATATTTTTGATGGCTACGTCCGCAGGGGCGAAGCAATTCGCTACGAGCTTGCGCTTGATGCTTCCAATCTTTCGTCGAGCCGACGGCAGGAATTTGAGGTTGCGTGGGACGGGGAGTATCCAATCGTGAGGGAAGTCGATGCGGTATCCCGCTGATGTGTTCGTTTTGTCAATCTATGGGGCGGCTTCCTAATTCTGTGGGCGCCAGGGATAAAGTAGTTGAAATTCCAGGGTAGATTTGAGAGCTGCAGGGAATGCTCAATGAACCGCGAAAAAATTGATGTTATTCGCTCTTGGCTCGCTCCAGGGTTCGAAACGAAGCTTTTCGAGGCTGCGCTCAAGAATCTGGAAGATCGGACGAATCCACTTCGGTTCAACAATTTTTCCTACTCAGCCCGAGAAACTGTGCGGCACGTACTCAAGCGTCTCGCTCCGGATGAGATGGTCCTACGCTGCCCGTGGTACCGGAATGAAACCGGTAAGCCAGGCGGAATAACGAGAAAACAGCGTACGCAATTTGCTGTGCAAGGTGGATTGGCGGACAGCTATGTAAAGGAGTCGCTCGGCCTCGATGTCGAGCGATTCCACAAAGCGCTCGGTAACGCAGTTGATGAACTCAGCAAATACACGCATGTCGAACCCCCGACGATAGGAACCGCCGATCCGCAGGTCGAATCCCTCACCGATCAAACAGTATGTGCAGTAGCGGGCGTACTAGAAACGGTTGCCGAATGTCGCAGACGGATACTCGAGCGTATGGAAACTGAGATTGATGCCGCGGCAGTCGACGAGGTGCTCAGTGATTCGTTAGTGGGAATCGATGAACTTGCCTCTCACTTCAGTGTTGAGGAAGTTAGCGTGGGGAGCGCAAAAGTTACGGCGATCGATGATCAATGTATCCATATCGAGGTGAAGGGGTCGATCGACTGCATCCTCCAATTCGGCTCAAATTCGGATATCCGACGCGGAGACGGGGCCGAGATTCCGCAATCCTTCGCATTCTCATGCAAGCTATTTTGTCCGATCGATGACCCGGAAGAACTTACGATGGTCGAGGATTCCGTCGGCGTGGATACCCAGGCGTGGCAGGACGCTAGATATGGTCGCGACGAATATGAGTAACTACAGGAAGTTGAGGCGAATCACTAAATTCGGATGAAAGTATCAGGCGTAAGTGGCATCGAAACTAGGGGTGAAGAATGCTCAGGAAGGAACCCATGTTGCCTCTAATCTCTATATCCTTGCATCTGTGTGATCGGTTTGGAAGGCGTTCAGATGGCTTGGACCCTGTGTATTATGTTGTGAAACGCCGGCTTTGAAGGCATCTCTTGAGGACAGAAATGGCTAGTCGCGATCAACTGAAGGCGCTTATTCGCTCCCATTTTGAGCAGAATGAGGCGCAATTCATGTCGGTAGCAATGCAGGTTGCCGCCAGCGAAGCGCGCCGGGGCCATGGCAAGCTGGCCGAGGAGCTTCGGGAAATGATCGACGCCGCAAAGTCAGTTCCGCGAGAGCTGACGCCGCTTGACCGCGCGCCGACATTTATCTCGCGGCCTCGCGGGGAGCTCGCGTCGCTGATCACGGCGTATCAACCATCCCAGCGAATGTCGGCAATGGTCGTCGCCGATGACATTCGCGAGCGTCTGATGCGTATTATTCGAGAACAAATGCACTTCGCGCAATTGCGCGAGCACGGCCTGTCACCGCGTCGAAAAGTACTATTAGTAGGCCCACCCGGAACGGGCAAGACGCTGACGGCATCTGTCATGGCCGGTGAGCTACATCTTCCATTATTTCAGGTTCGGCTAGACGGGCTTATTTCGAAGTTTATGGGCGAGACGGCCGTGAAATTGCGACTGATTTTCGATTCGGTGCGGTCTACGCGGGCCGTCTATTTCTTCGACGAATTCGACGCGATTGCATCGCAACGGGGTCTGGGAAACGATGTGGGAGAGATCCGTCGAGTCTTGAATAGCTTTCTTCAGTTGATCGAGCAAGATGAATCGAATAGTGTCATTGTGGCCGCGACCAATCACCCGGAAATCCTGGACTACGCAGTGTTTCGTCGTTTTGATGACATCATCGAGTACGAGCTACCTGGACCGGAACAGGTCGTGGAAACGTTGAAGGCGCGAATCGGGGAGAAGGCGTCGGCGGGATTCGATTGGGCGACCCTTGCGACGGCGGCGCAGGGACTGTCTTACGCTGATCTCACTCGAGCGGCTGACGAGGCGGTCAAAGAAAGCATCATAGGGGACAAAGAACATGTGATGCCGACGGACTTAGTCCGAGGGCTCAATGAAAGACGCCGCATTCATCGCAGGCAGCAAAAGGGCTCCCCGGAACCCGGTACCACATCCGACCAGTAATTAAGTTCTTTCAGGGATCGAAGAAAACTACATCATGGCAGAGCGAGAACGCCTCCCTCATTTGCAAGTGCTGGGATTCAGAGAGTCTCTCCCATTTTCCACTTCTCAGTCGGCTCGGGGCCGATTCCGGATAGCCGAAAAGGCTCGTGCTGCGCATGGTCGCGAGCTACTGCGGCAGCTTGACGTGCTCACTCCATTGGCGCAGGCGCGCATCGACGAGCAACACCGGCTGAGCGAAGAGATTCCGAGCGGCGTCTATTTGCAGTTCGAGAGCGAACCGGGATTCGAACTGGCTGCAGAGAGTTTGGAGCGAGAGGCGTCCGGAATCGAACTGTTGTCTGTCGTCAAAGCCGACTCAAGCGAATACGCCACCGTTTTCGTGCCGGAGGGCAAGCTGGTTTTGTTCGAGCACAAGGTAAGGGCCTACCTTGAGGAGAATCACCGCATCTCTGGAAAGCCTCTCAACGAGAAGCTCATTAACAACATCGCCAACATTCGTCTGGCGACGGTCCGAAGACTCTGGACGGATGATCCCGCCTTGTATCCCGCTGACGAAGACTCCATCTTTTGGTGGGAAGTCTGGTTGCGAGTCGGAGATGATCGGGAATCCTTCGTCCGTCTATTTCGTGAGCACGGGAGTGGTATCGGACTCGAGATACCGGATCGAGAGTTACGGTTTCTGGAACGCACCGTCATTTCCGCGAGAGGAAGCGTTCGACAATTCACTCGATCTGTGTTGTTGCTGAATTGCGTCGCAGAGCTGCGGCGGCTCAAGGTTCCGAACAGCTTCTTTCTCGACCAAAGATTGTCTGAGCAACGCAAGTGGGTGGATGATGCACTTCGACGACTCGAGGGACCTGGATCGGAGGCGCCATCGGTATGTCTTCTCGACACGGGGGTGACGCGTGCGCATCCGCTGCTCGAGAACGCCTTTTCCGCCGCTGATGTCCAATCGGTGAATCCCGCATGGTCATCGTCCGACTTATACGGTCATGGCTCGCTCATGGCGGGACTAGCTCTTTATGGGGATCTTGCAGAATTTCTTGCCGCAGAGGCACCGGAAGCGCTTTTGCATCGAGGCGAATCTGTCAAAGTATTGAATCAAGACGGGGATAATGCGGGTGCGCTTTATGGGGACCTTTGCCGGGAGGCCATCGCAAGGGCCGAAATTGCGGCACCAGAGCGCGTACGCTCAATATGTCTCGCCGTAACCGCAAAGGAGGACATGGATCGCGGGAAACCATCCAGTTGGTCGTCGACGCTTGATGCATTGGCGGCAGGTTCCGAAGATGAGAATCGACGATTGATCTTGGTCAGCGCGGGGAACACCAATCCCGCCCGGTACGATCAGTACCCAACCTCAAACGTTACGGATTCAATTCACGACCCAGCTCAAGCCTGGAATGTAGTGACCGTGGGAGGAGTGACGTACAAGACTGACCTAGACCCGGCAACCTCGCCTGGCTGGAATGCGCTTGCCCCTGCGGGAGATGTCAGCCCTTATTCATGTACTTCAGTCTCGTGGGAGCAGGGCTGGCCTCTTAAGCCTGATATTGTCCTAGAGAGCGGAAATATGGCTACCATGACGGGCCAACCGCCCAGCGGCTTCGTCGATCTAGACCTCTTAAGTACCCACCACGTACCGGCGCAGCAGCTGCTCGCCTCAATGTGGGGGACGAGTGCCGCGACTGCATTGGCCGGCCGTCTGTCGGCCCGGATCCAGGCGCACTATCCAAATCTGTGGCACGAAACGGTCCGGGCGCTACTCGTGCACTCCGCCGAGTGGACTCCGGCGATGAAGGCACGATTTCGCCCCGATGTCAGTCGCAACAACGCGCGGGTACTCCTTCAGACGTGCGGTTACGGGGTGCCATCCGAAGCCGCCGCACTCTACAGCGCTTCCAATGCGCTGACGCTCATGGTGGAAGCGGAGCTGACGCCGTTTGAAGCAGTGCCCACCAGCCGAGGTAGCGTCGGGTATTTACGAGCTCGCGAAATGAATCTGCACAGTCTTCCCTGGCCAATAGAAGAACTTGAGGGACTGGGTGCGCTCGAGGTCGAGATGAAGGTTACGCTGTCGTATTTCATTGAGCCGAATCCATCCGCGCGAGGGTGGACCAAGAGATACCTGTATGAGTCACACGGCCTCAGATTCGACATCAAGCGACCCTTCGAAGACGACGAGGACTTTGTGGAGCGCATCAATTTGAAAGCTCGGGCCGAGGAGGATGCGCGTCGAAGCTATGCGTCCAGCGACGACGGCTGGCTCATTGGGCCAATGAATCGAAATCGAGGGTCCTTGCACAGCGATCGCTGGCGAGGACCGGCTAGTGATCTGGCGGCGCGCGGTCGAATCGCCGTCTATCCGACCATGGGCTGGTGGAGGGAGCGCAAACGGCACCAAAGGTGGAATCAATCGGCTCGCTACGCGCTGGTTGTATCCATCGTTGCACCGGAGGCGAGCGTAGATCTTTACACGGCCGTGAAGAATCAACTCGCGATTCCGATTTCAGCGCGAGGAGAGGATTTGCCTTAAATCTGCTATCGGATCTGTCCTGGAGTTTCGAATTGAGTGATAGGCTCAGCCACAAAACAAGATATCGCCGGAAGTGATTGAGCACATCTCCATATCTGGAAATCCAACAAACGGGTATATGCTTGAGTACTAGGGATTTGCTTGGTACGGATTTGCTCTTATCAAGTCATGGACGTTGAACGCCTGCACAATCATGAATTCTAAGGTACTCAACGCGACGCCAGAGAAGAGAGTTTTTCTCTCGATCATCCCTGAATACGACTTAAAACGTTCAATCTGCGAATTGATCGACAACGCGATTGACCTTTGGGCGAAGAATAAACGTTCTGACCTGGAAGTAAGGATTGTTGCCGACGAACGGCAGCAATCGATCTCCATCGAAGATAATGCTGGCGGAATAGAGGAATCGAAGTTGGATCACGTCGTTAGTCCCGGCAAGACAACGAACGACGTCCATGATGAGGTAATTGGGTACTTCGGCGTTGGAAGCAAGCGAGCCGTAATCGCGCTATCGCAGGACATCGAGATTCACTCCCGCTTTGAACGCGAAAAACCCTTCGTGGTAAAGCTCGACGATTATTGGGTGACGAAAGATCCGAGCTGGCTGCTCCCATACGACGAATCTACCAGGCAACTCGATCCGTATACCACTTTGGTCGAATTGAACCGACTGAGAATACAGATTACATCTGCGGAGATCGAAGAGCTGAAGAAGCACCTCCGGGAGGTGTATGCCAAATTTATAGACCGAGGAGCGGTCATTAAGGTAAATGGGCAGAAGCTTGCCGCAATCAGTTTTGACGATCAGTGGTCGTACCCCCCAAGTCTTTTTCCGACCCGATTCTTAGCGACCATACCGATCGAAGATCGACAAGTCGAAGCGGAAATAGTCTCAGGCCTCATTGACCATCCTGGGGATCCGGATGACTCCTACGGTGTCTTTGTCTACTGCAACAACCGGCTCATTGCCCGTGCACTCACAGACTTTTCAGTTGGTTTTTCCACAGGAATGATCGGCAATCCGCACTACAACATTTCCCTCGTTAGAACAATCGTTCGACTGAAAGGCCAATCCGCCGACATGCCTTGGAATAGCAGCAAGTCAGGCATCGATACCAAACACCCGGTATTTAAGGCTATCCAACAAAGTATTATTGACGCAACGAAGCTCTACGCACAGGTTTCTCGAAGCCTTCAGGGAAAGTGGGACGCCGAGGTTTTTTCTCACAAGACTGGACACGTGTTGGAGGAGGCGCTCGAGGACATAAAGGGAATACCAAAGAGTTACCTACCAACGCCGCCTGCAAGTAAGCCGAGGTGGCACCAGAAAGTTACTGCGGCAAATAAGCCTGTCATCGACAAGAAGCCGTGGAGTGTAGGGTTACTGGAAAGCGTTATCGCCGCTGAAGCAATTTCCAAGATGCCGTTGACGCAAAAGAACAGAATCAGTCTGATAATCCTCGATAGCACTGTTGAGATCGCATACAAGGAATACCTTGTAAACGAGAAAAAGATTGGGATGACTCGCTTCAACGCGATTGCTCAGAATCGAGCGGAGGTACAAAAGGAAGTCGCGAAGGGTCTGAGGCTCAGCGTCGCGACACAGAAAAAAATCGACTATTACTACAAACTGCGATGTAACCTCATTCATCAACAAGCCACTCCAGCAATCAGCGATTCTGAAATTGCGGTGTATCGGGAAGTGGTAGAGAACCTCTTGCGACGGATGTTTCGCCTTAGTTTTGCTTAGGAATCGTCATCCAGCAAGAGTTTGGATCGCGACCAAGCGCCTTGGCTAACTCGACTGAGCAGGCTCAGTAGACACGACGCCAGCACCCCACCCCGAAATACTGGTGTGAGGATGCTGCTCAGGGCGGGAATCTCGCCGCGCCCAATTTGGGGGGCAGCCATACTGACGATTGTGCTAAGATTCTGGTGCGGTTTGGGACCGGTGAGTGCCACTATGGGCTATGCTCCAGTGCCAAATCGAGTGTCAAATCCGGGGGTCGAGGGGAATTGCAGGGGATTAGAATTTCCGAGACATCAGTAACTTACTGATCTGCCTCGGGGTCCTCTCGGGTTCGAATCCCTCCCTCTCCGCCAGGATATGTCGTTTTCTTGATCAAGCGCCCGTAGCTCAGTTGGATAGAGCGCCTGGCTACGAACCAGGAGGTCGGGAGTTCGAATCTCTCCGGGCGCGCCAATTAATCAAGAACTTAAGCCTCGCCATTGAAGGCGTGCTGTCTAATATCCCGGGCCGCGTCTAATATTTTTCAACGAAGCGGTGTCGCTCGCGGCATTTTGCGGCGATAAACCGATTTTGTGGTCTGCGAGCTTGCGTGACCCAAGAGCGCCGCGGCGCTCTCCAATCCATCCTTGTCGCTCGCGCACTTCGCTCGCAAATCGTGGAACGTGAACCGCTCGGCGAGCGCGGGCGCCTCGCCGCCTTTGCCGGGAGCCGTCGCCTTGTCCATGAGCCGCTGCCAGATCGCGGAGAATCCCCAAGCCGTGTAGGGTCGGCCGTTGCGCTTTCTGAGCAGGTACTCACCAGGCACTTGCGGCTTGAGCGCCTTGGCCCGCTCGGTAATCCGACGCAGCTCGTCGGTCCACTCGACCAGCACGCCGGCGCCGGTCTTGCTTTGGCTGAAGACTATTCCTTCGTCGGTCAACTGCGCGCGCTTCAGCGATAGCAGGTCGCCGCGGCGCTGCCCGGTCAGCAGCGCCATGTCCATGGCGACCCGCATCCGCTCATTGGCCAGCGCGTAGACGGTGTCGTACTCAGCGTCAGTGACGTATCGAGTTCGCTTGCCCTTGGGCGTGCGCTCGAGCGTGCGCACCGGATTCACGGTAGCCGCGCCCCAGCGTATTGCCTTGGCGAGCACGTGGCCGAGCAACGATATCTCGTGCCGGGCAGCTACCGGATGCTGGGCGCGGCCGTCCAAGTACTTGTAGCAATGCTGCGCGGTGATCTTGTCGGGCGGCATGTCGCCGAAGACTACCTTGAGCTTTTCGAGCTGCTTCGCCTGATCGGCACGCGTCTTCGCGGAGCGCTTGAGCGGCAAGACCTCGGTTCGATACCGATCAATGACCTCGCCCAGGTTATGGCCGCTCCATTGGCCGCCTACGAGCTTCCCGTAGGCTGCGAACGCGGCAGCGATATCCTTACCGAGAGGTTGCCATTCGTTCGTTGCCGGGTGACAGAAATAGTACGCGCCGCGCCGCATGTACATGCGTTTCGGCAAATGCGTGTCCTGCTTGCGCCGTCTACCCATTCAACACCCCGAAATTCGGCTCGTGATGCTTGGTCATTCCCTTGCCGCTGACGAGCTTGCGCTCTGACTCAGCGATCGCGACGATAGGTTCCCTGAGGGCATTTACGGTAAACCGCCAACCGTTCTTGCGCAACCAACGGATCTGCGCGCTAGACCGGGCATAGCCGGTAAGCCGCTGCAGTTCTTGTGGCGTGAGAAACATATCGGCCGCGTGGCTGGTGCTGAAACCCGGGTGAATAGGCACGATCGGTAGACTGGCACGCTACGGCAGGCCGTTCGCCATGACCATAGGACGTTTCGTGCGAGACCCGCGACGAATGCCTGTCAAATGATGGATTTGCGGATACTGATGTCTATGCGCGGCGCGCGGTCCGTTGTGTTTTTGCTCGGGCCGCAATCCCCGCGAGGAACACAGCCTAAAAAACACGGCTATCGGGTCCGCGCATCGTTATGTTTCCCTTCTCGCTGGGCCATGCCGTCCAGGATGATTTGCTCACGTCCGGTCCGGGGTGGATCCATCTGCGCCAGGAATCGGCGGATGTCCCGAGCGACCTCGGAGTGTCCTTCGCGTTCGAGGATGTCGTGAACGATGTGCCAACCTCGCTCCACTTCGCGACGGGTTGCAACGAGGGCCGCTTTACCTGCTTCGGGTTGATTGGTGGCTCGACGAGCATACGATGCAAATTTAGCCTGAACGCAGGTGAACGAGTCGCGCTGATCGGAGCGATAGGCGCCGTCTGTCTTTGCAACTCGCGTTGCGCCACGCACGGCGCGCTCCGTGGCGTTTGCTGAGATGCCTTGTTCGCGTAGATGAGCCGCGAACTGTTGTCTCCAGTCGCGAAGCGTCGCTTTGCGAATGGTGAGTCGCACGCCCTTTTCGCTCACCGCTCTGACGACGAGGTGGACATGTGGATGGCCCTGGTGGGTATGCAACGCCATCGCATAGCGATGCTGAAGCGCAAATCGGTCCAGGGCGAACGCCCGTACCGCCATCGCAAGCTTGTCGGGCGGCGTACCTTTCGGCATCGAGAAAATGAGATTGTGAACAAGCTTGGGAGGCTTTCGGCCGTGGGCGACGGATCGATCGGTATGGCGACGCAGCACATCCAGGTCGAGATCCCACCCGAGCATCAGATCCTTCTCGAATCCTCTTTCCATCAGCCTCTCGCCCATATCAGTTTCGATTTCGTTCAGACCCTGTCGCCCGATATAGTCAAAATGGGCGCCGACGCCGTGCAGCGTCCGAGCGCCGCCGGACACTTTGATCATGACCTCTGGGACTCGCCGGGCAGTCCTTGCGATGGAGGCTACCTCGCTCGGGGTCAGTCTCGCCTCCGGCCCGCGCCGGCCGAGGCTCGCGATATCGAGCAAGGGACGCTCGGTGCGCAGATCAACGACTCGCTTTGGCATCGTCGGCCTCCCAGCTGACTATGTTCGCCTCAATCAGGCGTTTGAAATAGGCCCGCAATGCTTCGAAGGCCGCGAGAATCGCTCGAAGGTCTGCGGTCGTCAGCCCTTCCACCCGGCCGGTCTGGTGTGCGACGCGGGCGATTTGATTCAAGTTCCGACCGACCGCGCCCAGCGCCCCCGCGGCGCGCCTGAGCTCGGCGAGCTCGCGATCGGGGAGCGGTGGCGCTAAGCGCAGGTGATTCCGAACCAGCATCGAGACATAGGTCGCGGACGCCAATCCGCGTCGGGCGGCGCGTTCGCGAAGGAGCGCGTGATCACCTGGCCGCAGCCGGACATAGACGCGAGCGCGCGGCCCGATCGGCTCGATGGCAAGCAGCTTCGCCTCGGTCGTGGGAACCACGCCGATCGAGCCGACAACCAAGCGCTTGAGCAATGCGGACTCGGTCAATCCCCGCTCTACCGCAATCGCCCGTAGCCGCGATTTGAGCTGCGGATCGATGCGACATTGGATGCAGGGACTTGCGGCCATGTCGAGCATCGTCTGACACGAGCGGCAATTTGCCTATCCGGCAAAACGCACGAATCGACCTCTGAATGATGCGGGTATTGCGGCGGCCCTGCCGGGCGATGAAGACAGTATCCGGCGGTCGCACTCGACAAGTACCGTCAAATCACTATCATCTGACAAACCATGACCGTCCCGAACCGCATTGTCCTCGATCCGGCCGTCTCCCACGGTAAGCCCGTCATTCGGGGCACGCGCGTACCCGTCACAGTCGTGGTGGGTAGCCTGGCTGGGGGCATGACCTTCGAGGAAGTCCAGCGCGAGTACGACGTCACCGCGGAGGATATTCGGGCTGCTCTCCGGTTCGTAGGGGAACTGGCTGAGCAGGAATCGTTTCATCCACTACCGAGCGCCTAGCTCGGCATGCGCTTTCTGATCGACGCCAACCTACCGCGTGCGGTCATTGCCGTGGTGCAAAGCCTGGGGCATCAGGTGGAGTTCGCGCGCGATATTGGACTGGCGTCGGCGACGGACGAACAAATCGCCCAACATGCATTGCGATATAGTGCCGCGCTTATTACTCGGGACCTGGATTTCGCCGATATACGTCGATATCCGCCTGATCGGTACTCAGGTATTGTCGTGCTGCGTTTGCCGGATACCGCTGTGGCCGAAGAGATCGCGAAGGCGCTGAAGCGCTTTCTGTCGGAACCAGGGTTTGTAGCATCTCTTCCCGGCCGACTTGCGGTTGTCGAAGGGGACCGGGCCCGCTTTCGCCCACCGCTGACGTTATAGATCCAAGTCAAACGTATCGGGCGGTTGGCCGGGCCAAGCCCGGACGGTCGCTGGGCGCTCGGTGGCGACAGGCAGCAGGCGGCCAGACCCATCATTCGCTACGTAAAAATTCTTGGTAGCCAATGCGAAGACTTATGCGTCTCCAGCCGCTGCATGACTGAGTTTTGGTTGGAACTGCCGTCCGCGTCACAACATCACGGGCTGCGGCCCGCTTATGGACCGATCGTGTCCGCATCTGGCGGTTGTCGGCCAACTCCGGACCGTCGACCCTCCGGATTGACCTCCGGTTAGCGGACGTTCGATGCATGCGCTAGGATTCGCGGAACCCCATCGCAGCGAGCGATCCGGATGCTCGAAGTCACATGACAAAATCACGCCTCGTATTCATTCGGGCGGCAGCGCTTGTTGCGTTCTTCCCATGCACCCTTGTTTCGCATGCGAAAGGTAATGAGCAATTCTGGATACATGATCTGGAGTTCGCTGCTGCGGCTGCAGGCGACGAGACGTTAGCCCACGGCGTCTACCTTTTTCAGGTGTCGGGCGATCGGGTCTTTATTCAGCTGCAGCGCATTACACTAAACGAGTGCGCCAAGATTCAGGGCAAAAAGCCTAGTTTTCAACCACGCGTGGATTTTTGGAGTACCACCACACCGCTCAGGTTGAAGGCTGCAAAGCTATCGGACAATCAGATCGAATTAAGTCTATTCCAGGCATTCCATCATGGTTTGCCCGCCACGATGACCCTGACCTTTGATCCAGACAGTCCGCCATTCAGCAAACTCATGGGTATGAAATCCCAAGGTTTCATCAACGTCAGGTACTTCCCGAAAGAGATTAGGCCCATCGATTACGTGCCAATCCAATCGGACAGGCTGAAAACGCTGGATTGTCCCGTGTACCTACGTGGGTTGTCATCTGCTCCGACGCAATAGGTGCCCTGTGCAACGTCGCGCTTTCTTCTGCGTAATCTTCGCTCTCGCCTTCCTGGCGCCGGTCCGGACGCCCGGACTGACGAGGGAGGATTTCGTACCCATCTCGCTGATCGAGTTGATTGCTTCACCGGAGCGTTACGAGGGAAAGGTAGTCCACGTAATCGGCTTCGTTCACCTAGAATTTGAAGGAAACGCAATTTATCTCCACCGAGAAGACTATAAGCAGCTAATCACTGCGAACGCGCTGTGGCTCAGTCACCCGAAATGCTTCACGACTACCAGGCACGATAAAGCATTCACTTCGGGGTACGCTTTGGTCACCGGCACCTTCACAGCAGAAGGTCACGGCCATATGGGTCTATTCTCGGGTGAAATCCGCGACATTACGCAGTGCGAGAGAGCGGGCCCGTAATAAGCCCGCTTTTGTGACCGAAAACCTGCCGCTGGCGACCGTCAGCCTCGGGTCGCGATCCGGCGCCGAACGGCGGGGTCATCGACGACGGACTTTAGCGTATCGCTATGAGCCTACGGTGGGGCCGGCGGTAGATCGGTATTCCCGACTTATACGTCGGTCGGCCTTTAGGCCATGGCAATAATCGACACGTTGCTTCAGATGCCTCCAGCGTGGCAGGCTAATCGCATGACGAGCACCTCGCGAATTGAATGGACCGAGCGGACGTGGAATCCGACGACTGGGTGCACGAAGATATCCGCCGGCTGCGCGCATTGCTACGCCGAGGTGATGGCGCGGCGCCTGCGCGCTATGGGCACGCGCGGTTACGAGGGGGGATTCAATCTTGCACTACACTCGAGTCGGCTCTCTGAACCCCTGCTGCGCCGGCGGCCCACCGTATACTTTGTCAACTCGATGTCGGACCTGTTCCACAAGGACGTAGCGGACTCGTTCCTTGACCGTGTGTTCGAGGTCATTCGCGCGACTCCGCAGCACACGTATCAAATTCTGACCAAGCGCGCACGCCGGCTGCCGCAGTATTTCGCTCAGCGCGAATGTCCCAGCAACGCGTGGTTGGGCGTGTCAGTGGAGAACAAGCGAAGCGGCACGCCGCGGATCGCCGAGCTGCGGCGGGTGAAGGCGCGCGTGCGCTTTCTATCGATTGAACCCCTTTTGGAGGACGTAGGTGAACTCAACCTTACCAGTATCCATTGGGTAATCGTCGGCGGAGAATCAGGGCACCAGGCGCGCCCAATGCAGCCGCAATGGGTCGACAATGTCAAGCGGCAGTGCGACGCTGCGCGCGTCGCGTTCTTTTTCAAGCAATGGGGCAAGTTTGGCCCAGACGGTGTTGCACGCTCGAAGGGTGCTAATGGGCGGATGCTCCGCGGTCGCACTTGGGACGCTTACCCTAAGGCGGAAACATCTCCCGGGTGCTCTGTGGTCGTCCCTTGAGGACAATTTTCCAGAACTTTTGGGCGAGTTCGTGGCGGCTCAACAACAATAGCCAATATATAAGCCGATTGACGCTGTTTTTGACAGGGTGCATTTCGCTGGACGCGTCGAGTTGCAACTTTTCACTGACTGACGCCGCCCAGTACTCCATAACCTTCTTTCGCCGTTCCGTTTGGGGCAGTTCGACCGGGACGTGATCGCGCCAACCCGGGGCGAAGTCATCGAACTCAGACACCTCACCGGTACTCTGTTGATCAATGTTACGAAACAAGTCCATCGCGCTGATGAGGGCGAGAATGTCCATCCGCTGGAATGTGGAAAGCGATCGTAAAATATCGAATCTCAAAGAGCCCAGGCTGTAGGGGTCCAGTACAGCGAAATGCAATCCCTGCGGTGAAAGCTTAGGGATCAGTGATTGAAGAGCCTCACTCGCGGTACCCGGAATCTCTACGACAGGCGCGCCAAGCGCTCGGAGCCGACTCGCGCAGTGTTGCCGACGCGTTGAGTCTTTGTCCGCTATATACATTGAGCTGAAGGGTGAGCCTTGACTATCGGCGACCCTCCATGCGGCGACGGCGGCGCCATCGACAATACGGGACGACTCTCTAACTCTCGCCTGACCCAACCCGCAGAAGAGATCTATATAGGTGGCGCCGGCTTTTCCCGGCCCGAGGAACTGGCGGCGCGCACCGTGCGAAAGCTTCACGTATTGCGTGATATCGAAGTGCTTTTCCTCGACCCACTCGCCGACTTCGTCGGCCGGGAGGCCATCGGCGCCTCGAACGAGCTTGCCCATTGTCTGATGATACCCCCCAATTCGCAGGGGCAGCGTGAGGGTGATGGCCGCAAAGCGTCGGTCTGAGGGCCTGCGCAACTAGCCGTCGATCACCGCCCCTGAACGATATGCGGCGGTCTGGAGCCGACCGGTGGATTGCATTGATGACCGGTCGCGTCTAATACTGCATGTTGGGACCGAGGGCAAACAGGCACCTACAGCAACGTAACGCTCAGCGATATTAGATGCTTTGCCCTTGGACTTGAGATGAAAATCATCGACTTGCGCCCCATCGAGTCTCTCCCTACGAACCAGGAGGTCGGGAGTTCGAATCTCTCCGGGCGCGCCACTTTACACGCGCCAAGTGTTGAATATTTTCGCGAGTGTTGAAAATTTCAGCTTCGCGGCTTGGCTTTCGTGAGCCCCCGCAAGTAATGGCGCCTGGTCGTCACGACGCTCGCGTGGCCCAGGCGGGCGCGCGCCTCCTCCGGCGTGGCCGCGCCGTCGGCGGAGACGCTGCGAAGGTCATGGAAGCTGAACCGGATCCCTCCCGCCTTCACGTGCTTGGCCATTAAGCGCTGCCAGATCGCGGAGAAGCCGTCTTCGGTGTAGGGGCGGCCGTCACGCTTCCTGATCAGGTAATCGGCGGGGATCTGTGGCGAGAGAGCCTTGGCCCTGGCGACGATGGCTTGCAGGTCGTGGCTCCATTCGATCAGCACCCCGGCGCCCGTTTTGGACTGACGGAAGATGATCCCATCGTCTGTGAGCTGCTCGCGCTTCAGCGCCAAAAGGTCGCCGCGTCGCTGGCCGGTGCACACGGCGAGATCGATGGCGATGCGCATGCGTTCGCTTGCCAGGCTCTTGACCGCTTCCACCTGAGGGAGCGTCACCTGCGCGCGTCGCGGGCTTCCCGGTCCGAGATCCCCGTCTTGATACGCGTAGCAGTGTCTTGCCGTGACGATGTCCGGAAGCATGATGCCGAACGCCTGCTTGAGGCGGTCGAGCTGCTTGGCTTGATCGGCACGCGTCGTCGCAGAACGCTTCAGGGGGAGGACTTCGGTACGGTATCGGTCAATGACGTCACCGAGTGTGCGGCCCGCCCATCGGCCATCAATGAGTCTCGCGTACCTTGCAAGCGCGTCCGCGAGATCACGGCCCAAGTTGACCGGCTGGCCATCCTTCGGCCTGAACCAGTAGCTGCCGTGGACGAGGTAGACTCGTCGAGGCAGGTGCTTATCCTGCTTTCTTCGCCGTCCCATTGATGGCGTCCCAGTTGAAGTCAGGTTCCTGTGCTGCGGTCGCAGATCTCCCGCCCACCATGTGGCGATTGAACTCGGCGAGCGCCACGACCGGCGCACCCAGTGCGTTCACGGTAAACCGCCAACCGTGTCGACGCAACCAGCGCGCTTGCGCAGAAGACCTCACGTATCCGGTCAGCTGCTCGACATCAGAGTTTTCCAATATCACGACTACGACCCACCACGTGTGGTTCCGGTCGTTCGGGGCCGAGTTGTCACGCGAAGCGAATTATCTCAGAGCCGCGCAAGGCGACCGGCGACCTATGCTTCCGTTCTCCTGCGCGCCCATTTGCGCCAGCTCACGCCGCTGCCCAAGGACGAGCTCTTGGCGCTCAAGCGCAGCATCGCCGAGCTGGGAGCGATCGGCCGCAACATCAATCAGATCGCGAGGGCGGTGAGCGGCGGTGGAGAATTACCCGGCTCGATGCGCGTGGAGTTTTCGGCGATGCTCAAGATTTGCGAAGCGATGCGCGATCACACCAAGGCGCTTCTTAAAGCGAATCTGGCCAGTTGGGCGGCCGGGCACACCGGTGTCAACCGGTAAATCCATGGCATCTGGCTGAGCTAATCGCTCTATGCGCGTGGCCGGAGTCGACCCCAAGCCGTCGGACGCGACTGACTCATTCCGGGCAGCAAAAACGGGACGCCCATATTTCCCTCCGCTCTATAGAAACTCCCAGACCGATATATGGCCCATGTCGGCAATGGCCAAATACCGGCTGTCGCGCGAGATGCCAAAAAAGACATTCGCGGGGCCTTTTCTAACCTCAATTGTCTGAAGGAGGGTCGTGTGCCGCCCATCCCAGATTCTGACGCTGTCGTTGATTGCCGCCTCGACGAAATAACGAGAGTCTGGGCTGCAGCGCATGGTCGTGACGTTCGCGGCGTCTGCGGATTCAGCTCTAATCTGTGTCCCGGTCTCGGGGTCAAATATTTTCACAACGTCGGGTCTAATAGGGCCCTTATAAACCAAGGAGCCAGCAAATAACGATGTTCCGTCACAGCTCCACGCAAGACTATGAACTTGATTTCCGTCTGGGAACGGGTGATCAATGGTCTTCGTAACTGTCCCGTTCTTAAGATCAACTATTAGGATCTGTGGGTGGGGATTTGGTGTCCAAAGCTCTCCTGCCACCGCTGCCTGTTTGCTATCGGGGTTTATCGCTAGCGCCCGCGGTGTAAATGGCCGGGTCAATAAGCTTTGCACCTGAGCCCAGGTGTCAGTTCGGTATACGAGTAGCTCATTGCTTGAGCCGCTACCGCGCCAAACCGCTTGGACGAATAGTCTGCCGTCCGGCGAGAACGCTATAGCCATTGCGCCGTCGTTTCCGTGAGACTCGAAGAAATCGTGAACCACGATACCGGTCTGAGAATTGAAGATACGGATTGCCTTATGCCGTCCCTCAGCGCCCAGGGGAGCGCGAGCAAAGGCCCAGAGCGAGCCGTCAGCGCTGGCCGCCAGAAGGTTCCGTGTGGTGGCGCAAGAATTCAGTGCTGCCTCGCCTCCTGGGCACGGTGTCGGCCACAGCGCCCTATTCAATAGCTTAGGCTCATCGCGCCAGTGCCAGACGTGTGTGTCGCCTTGAGCTACCAACGGACTGGTCAACAGCTCCGAACCGTCAAAATTGAATTCGATTCCGCCTACAAAGAACGAATCTTTCGGGACTTCACTGAATTCTGCAATCTCTTTGGCTACAGTCTTACTTGTTGGCGGTCCTCCCGCGGATATGTCTGCTGCCTCCCCCGCTGCTGTCGTCGGCGAAAGCTCGACGATGCGCGTTCTATAAGCTTCTAATACGCAGGAATAGTCGAGACATTGATTGCGTCGTTTAATCCAGCCGCGCTGCGCTTCCACCAACTCGGCAGCTTGGGTCGATGATGCATTGGCCTTTACCGTTGCGTAGAAGGCCTCTAACTTGGAATCAAGGTCGGAAAGCGTTTGATTTCCGCATACTCCCTTTTCTACCGCGGAGAGATGTGCTGATTGGCAATCAAAAGACGCGGGCCAGCATCTATGAGCTAACGCCCCAAGAATGAGACAGCTCATCGCAATAAATTTGCATTTTCCCATTCGCTTAGCGTACCGCTCGCCGCGAACAGCAGCTTCACGGCGTGCATTCTTATGTGATGAAGTACCGCTTTTGCGCCGATCAGAGACGCTAAAGGACCGCTCGAAACCCAACCGCAAAGCCGTAGGACCGTGAATGTGATCCCCGCGGGACCGCGGCTCGCCGGTTCACACAACCGCGAGTACAATCATCACCGGAGGTTATGTATGACGCGGCAGTTTGACGTGGTAGTAGAGAAGGACTCGGAAGGCTACTTCGTGGCGACCGTCCCCGCATTGCCAGGGTGCCATACGCAGGCCAAGTCACTAGATGAGCTCATGTCGCGGATCAAGGAGGCGATTGAGCTTTGCCTCGAGGTTGAGGGTAGCCCCGGTGAGCCGCTCGATTTCATTGGAGTGCAGCGAGTCACGGTTGGCGCGTGACATCGTTCCCCTCGGTTAAGGGCAAGGATCTCATTGCGGCCTTGCGTGGCCCCTGGACTCTTGGCAAGCATTCTGCGTCACATCAAGATGACGCGCGAGCAGTTGCACAAGTTGCTTTGAGGGCGGCGGCCCACGGACCCCCTGGCGCCAAAATGTTGAATATCATCCGCGTCCTTCCTGACCAATCAATGGCTTACCGCCGGCCAGCCAGTCAAAGTATTCAACACCAAGCATCCGTTTTTCCTGTGAGGGTTCAGCACCTTACGCCCGACGGAGCGCCGGCCTACGAACCAGGAGGTCGGGAGTTTGAATCTCTCCGGGCGCGCCAATGAATCAAGAACTTGCAGCTCATTGGCGTTCCTCAATTCACCGACCGTAGCGAAAACGTAGCATTTTTTACTACGTTTTCGGCCCACGACGATTCGTCTCCGACCAATCTTGGCGACTGCCGCTCGATGCGTCCGGCGATGGAGGAAAGTTTGCGGATGGCCATGGACGGTGGTGGACGTTGGGGTGACGGCTTCGAGAAGTCGAGCGGGAGTTGGCTCGATGGCAGCAAAGAATTCGGTCGCGAGAGTGAATGGATTTTGCGAGTCGCCATATCATTGTCGCGCGTCAGGGAGTTTTGAATGTGCGGTTCCGAGCGATCGTGTCGATGCCTTTCCAGTATTGACTATAGCGCCCGATGAGATTTTGCCGAGAGCGAGTTTCGCGCTAAAAACAGCGAAACCCTCTTTGCCGCCGCACTTCGCGGTCGACGCGATCGTGAATCCTCGGGCGACCTGCTGTCGGTGCTCCTTAATTCCCGGATTGACGTTCACGACAGCTTTTGCTCACGGATACGCAGTTCAGGCCTGCATTAAGCGCGGCCTCTGCCGCCTGGGATTTGTCGAGGGTGTTGCGGGGGCGGGGACTGCTCGGCTCGAGCAGTCCCGTGCCTCCGTCGCCGATTAGAGCCTCAGAACTTCCACGAGAGGCCGCCGAAGAATCCTCGTCGCGGCCCGTACTGCGGCGCGAAAACACCGACGCCGCTGCCGCTTCGGATCTGATAGCTCTTATCGGCGACGTTGATCACATCGAAGCGCGCCGTGAGCGGTCCGGGGCCTCCGATATCGAAGGCATGACTCACACCCAGATTGATCTGGTTGTAGCTCGGGGTGTGATCGCCGTTTGGAATAACGTCCCCATTGGGAAGCGTGAGATCGTCACGCAGTCCCGTTCCGAACAGGTCGTCGACACTGAAGCGAGTACCCAGCCACAGATAGGAAACGCCGCCCGAGGCTGCGACCCGCCCCTCGTGATCGAGGTGGATATAGTTGCTCGCGATGTAGTTGAGTGCCGCCTGGTCGAAGTTGAACTGGGCGGATTCGACGCCCTTGCCATGCGCGGCCTGCCAAGAGGTATTCAAGTAGGCGCTGAGATTATTGATCGCGTAGTTAGCGCTGACCTCGATACCGCCGATCAGACCATAGCGATAATTGAAGGGCGTGAGAATGATCGGTGCCCCGAACTGACCCTCGTCGATCAGGTGTTGCGCCTGCTCGTAATAGCTATCGACGCCGAGCGTCAAAGACTTGTCGAGAAGCTTCTGCTGAACGCCCAAGTCATAGTAATTGGCACGCTCGGCGATCGGTGCTGTGTCCTTGGTCACCGAGCCTGGAGGTACGGCCGTGGTGCCGGCGAATTGCGTGAACGTGCCGGAGCCGACGAGCTCAAACGGGGGCGGGGTGAAATAGCGCGAATAACCGCCGTGCAGGGTCGTGTCCGTGGGGAACTCCCACACCGCATTGACGCGTGGGCTCAGCTGGCCGCCACTGGAATAGGCGCTGTAGTGATCGTAGCGCAGTCCGTAATTGATGGTGAGGGGTGTCAAGGCCTTCCATTCATCTTGCAGATAGACGCTCTGAATCTGTTGAACTTGAGTGCCGTTCTCGACGATGGTGAGGGGCACGTTCGAGGTTTGCGCTCCTGTCGTCTCATCGATGGGCAACACCTGCGAGGTGGTGTCGCTTCTCGAGCTGTCATGCTGATAATAAAGTCCCGCGCGTACGGTATGCGAATCGCCGAGCTTGTAGGCGCCATCCGTCTGCCAACCGATGGCCGTATCGTTCTTGAATGCATCCTGGGCGATGCCGTTGTACAACAAGTCTCCTACCCAATCGGGCGCGAAGTGCAGGCTTGTGTAACGCACCGAGAGCGAGGTCTGCCAGTTGAGCGCCCCTTCGGAGTGCTGCCAACTGGCAATGGCGTACTCCGCGAGCTCGTGCTGTCGTTCGTTCAGGTTATCGCTCAGATAGTTGGTCTGACCGTTGACGTTAAGTCCCAACGAGGGCTGCAGACCCCTTTGATTGGGGATCTCGAATTCGTCGTCCGAGAGACCCATGATGAGCGAGGCGCGATCATTGGAGTCGATGATGTCCTCGAGGTAGGCGAAGGCATGTCCTTGCGTGGTGTGGTCGTGAAGCGGATTGGAGCTCCCGTCGGGGGATTCGATGCCGAGATTGTCCTGCTTGTAGTCGCCGGTTGCGTAGTAGGTGAAGTTGCCATCGCTACCGCCGTATTCGGCCGAGGGCTGAAAGGTGCCATGGCTTCCGCCATACACCGATATCTCCCCACCGGGCTGCAACAATCCGCTATTGGTGCTCAAGTCGATGATCCCCGCGGTTCGCAGGCCGTACTCCGCCGGCAACGCTCCCGTGATCAACTTCAAGGAGGAAATCAGCCAAGGGCTCAAGGTCTGGCTAAAGACGCTGATGCCTTCAGGCAGGATGATGCCATTCAATCGGTATTGAAGGTCATTGTGGTCCGCGCGCACATGAATCTGTCCGAACGAGTCCTGGACCACATCGGGGGCCTGCAGGAGTACCTGATTGAGCTGGGCGTTCTCGCCTCCCGGCATGGACGCGATCGCCTCGCTGGTGATCGTGTAAGTCGACGCACCCGTCTGCGTTTCGATGGTGGTGCGCGCCTCATTCAGCCGCTGCGCAGTCACCTGAATTTCCTGCAAGGTGGAGGAGTTGGAAGAAGCCGACGGATCGGCGGCTGGGTCGGCGAGTCCTAGGGAACTCGTGGCCATGAAAAGAAGCGACGCCGCAGCGACGGACGCTGCGCGTTCTGTAGGGAATCCGGACATTAGAATTACTCCCGCAAAAGCTGAAATATATGGAACCGCGGCCGATCACTCGGGCGGTTCAATTGACGAGGCAGATTTCAGCTTAAGGAAGGAGGTCCGCGGCTGCGGGGGCGGGGAACGGCGGCATCGATCGCCGCATATTGAGGCTCGGATAAAGGATCCAGAGCCAGTCGAACGAGAACCGGGATGTGAAATGAATGGCTAAATGCCGGGGTGACGACTTGTGCAAAGGCGGGGCACAAAGCACAGGCCTTATCAGCCCCCGTGTCCGTCTGCACTCGTAACCCGACATGCTCAGCATCGACGACATGGCTCAGTTCGTGAACCACGGCTCCTTGCTGTGCCACCATCAGCAACAGTAAGAGGCCTAAGGTTTTGAACACCTGTCTCATTCGGATCGCTATCGACCATTTGTCCAGTCGGTTCGCAACGCTAACAGATAACGCAGCCGGGTGCAGCATCTGTGGCGAGTGTACGACAGCGCCCCGCTCAGAGGGATCGACGGGTCGCATGACAGCCCGAAGAATTAGACCCGGCCAGGTCCGGTTGCATCAGTCGCTGCTTACGCCCCTGGGGGCTACGTCGATCGCCGGGATCGGAACCTTTAGCTGGCGGGAGGTCGTCGCCCTACCCGACATTCTTTTGGACACGGGGCACGACGGGCCTGAGCCATCGCCGCAACCGTTTCTCCCACCACGTACTTCCGCGCTGGAAGGGCCATCCGTGGAGTCCCAGCCCTCGGAAGCTGCGGAGATGTTTTTAAAATGGCGGGAACGGATCGCATATGCGGTACACAACGAACAGGACCCGTTCATTGCAAAAATTCGACGTGACGGCGTCCACATTTGGCTTCGCCGAACGGACTGGCGCAAGAGCCAAAGCTGAATTCGCCGCCGGCGAGGTAATGGCCGCCGGCATATTTCGCCTAGCCTGCCAAGTTGATTGACGCGCGATACCTAGCCCGCTTGCGAGCCTCACAGAGGTAGGGGCATGGTCGTTCCAGTCCAGGAGGCGTGCCCGCGTCGGTCCTATAGCCAGGCGCAAGAAGAGGCTGGGGCACAGTAGCGAAAACGTAGCGTTTGATGCCTTTTCGTGCGCTACGTTGCCTGTTTAGAGAGAGGGCGGGGGATCACCCCCGACCCCGACCCCGCATGATCATGAACGCTACTTCTCGCGCCGCGCCAGGATTCCATCTCCGCTGTACTCCGTATCGAACCTTGCCTGCTGCAGCCGGCGGCTCACTTCGCGCTGGAGGTCGCGGCCTCGACTCAGCTTGTTGGGCGTGCCGACGTAGTGAAACAGCTTGCCGCGTCCCTTGAGGACACGCGCGAGCTGCTCGTAGAGTTCCTGAGAGTAAAGCTCTCCCGCGATACCAAATCGCGGCGGATCGTGCAGGATGGCATCGAACGACGCGGCCGGGAAATCGCGGACGGCCGTCGTGATATCCGCCTGGACGAGCGTTAGTGCGCCGCGCTGCTCGTGCGACCAGGGGCTATCGGGTGACCACGGATTATGGCTTCGCAGCCAGAGCACGTCCGGGTTCTTTTCGAACGAACACACGCGCGCCGCGCGACCTCGAAGGCACCAGGCGGCGAAATACCCGAGGCCCGCGCAGGTATCGAGAATCACTTTCCCGCGAGGCTCGATCAGCGCGACCTTGTGCATGGCGTCTTCGTAGGGCGAGACGCGAGCGGTCGGCAGCATCTTGATGCCGTCGATCTCGAATGTCGGTGGTCCCCAGGGCGTCGGCACCAGTTTGATGAGTGCATTGCCGTAACGCGATATGGGCTCGAAGCTGGTGCCGGTCCAGCGATAGACGCTTCGATCCTTGCAACCCGCAATGTATGGGAACCGTTGTTGATTCCAGTTCCATGACAGCGGCCCGATATCGACGCGGGTCGATGACAGTCCGAGATCGAGCGAACATTCCAGGCTGCTCGTGCCCGCGTCACGAGCGGCAAGCAGCGCCTCGCTCACCGGCAACGTCAATAGCGGGGAGGGCGCGCCGTCCTCGCCGCCCTCGCTCATAGCGCGGCTATCTCCGGTTCGCTCAGCAAGCGCCAATGCCCCTTTTGCAGTTCGCCGAGGGCGAGCCTGCCGATCGCCACTCGCACCAGACGCAGGACGGAAACGTCATAAGCTTCGAGAAGGCGGCGTATCTGCCGGTTGCGTCCCTCATCGAGTATGACTTCCAACCAGGCGTTCTTGAGACCCGAACGCACGCAGTACACGGACTTGAAGCGTAGCCAATCTCCCTCGACGGGCGCACCGCTCGCCAGCCTGGTCAGCAGGGCCTCGTCAGGCACGCGGTCGATCTGCACGTGGTAGGTTTTATCAGGTCCGGTCGCGGGGTTCGTAAGCTGCGCCGCCCAGGCGGAATCATTGGTGAACAGCAAGAGTCCCTCGCTGGCCTTGTCGAGCCGCCCCACCGGTGCGAGCCAGGGAAGCGGTGCGTCCGCAAGGCACTGATACACGGTCGCGCGTCCCTGTTCATCCTCGCGCGTCGTGACGAGACCGCGCGGCTTGTTCAACATCAGCACCACACGCGCCGCCGCCGCAATGTCGCGCTTGTCCACGCTGATGCGATCCTGGCCCTGCAAGACGGGAAAGTCGGGGTCCCGGACCGGTTGGTCATTGACGCGTACGCGCCCCTCATGCACCCATTTCGCCGCCAGAGAGCGCGACGCCATGCCGAGCTTCGAGATGACGCGCGCCACGCCGTGACGTGAGGCCCGCGCGGCGTTTCTGTCGGGTTTAGGTGGCATCTCGCTAGCATACACATTCACGACTCAATGCCGCAGCTCGCAACTTACGGAACAGAACCTCAGACTTCAGCTCTCCGCTCGGCCATCGAGCAGTGCCGCAGCGCGGTTTAGTTCTTTGGCCCGATCAGCGCGCGCCAACCCACGCGGGATCGACCGATCGAGCGCAACGACCCGCCGCCGGGCGGATGCTTGCGGGCGCATAGTCGCTCTCGAGAACTTAACTGCGGTCGGGGATCCGGCGCCATCTAATACTCGGAGCGCCTTTTAGCCAAATCACATCTTCAACCGATCCATCCAGCCCAGCAGCTCGCGCTCCGCTTCGCTCCCGGCGGCGAAGGTCCGGCGCAACGCGGCATGCGACTCGGGGCGATGCTGGTTCAGCTTCAACTTGCATTGCAACTCGGTGATTTCGAGCTCGAACCCCACGATCATCGCCATCATCATTGAGTGATATTCCTCGCTCAGCGAGCGCCACTGCGCAAGATAGCTCGGTTCGTTGTCCTCGATCAGCCTGTCCAGCATCTGATCCATCTCGGCGCGCTCGTTCAGCAGCCGCACGTTCACTCTGCATTGGACCGCGAGATAATTCCAAGTCGGCACCCGCATCGTGTCCGGATAGACCGTGGGCGACATGTACGCATGCGGCCCCAGATAGCTCACGAGAGCCGTTCCCCGATCTCGCAGGTATTTCCAATGGGGATTGGCTCGCGCCACATGCCCGAGCAAGGCGGGCCAGGGCCGGCCGTCGCGCTCGCGCAGGTCCACATGTAACGGCAGGTACGTCACGAAGGGCTGACCGTTATCGTCATTGCAAATCAAGGTCGCGAAGGAATGCTTGCGCATCAGCTCGACGGCGGCGCCAACATCATCGCTTTTGAACTGTGCTGGGATGTACATGGCGAGCACTCAGAATCGGTAATCCAGGTCCACTCCAATCGTGCGGGGCTGGTTCGTCGCCACGCGATTGTAGGCTGCATTGGTCAAGCCGAGCTCGGCAACGTTCTCCAAGTACGCGTGCTTGTCCGCCAAATTGTTGATGAAGAAAGTAGCGCTCCAACCGAGCGTCGCCTTGATGCCGGCGCGAAAATTTGCCAGGTTATATGCGGGCAACGGAGAATCGGTCTGATTGATGAGCCCAAAAGCGGAGCCGTTGCCGACGCGACTACCGATGTACGAATCATCGACCCGAGAAACAAACTCGTACTTAGAGCCGAGAGGCACTCGATAATCAAAGCTTGCGGTACCGGTGACCTCCGGTACATCCGGCAGGCGCTGCCCGGCGAAGAAGCCGTGCTCGGTTTCGGCGAGCCTGGCATGGGTGTAGCCCGCACTCGTCGAGAAAACGAGCCTGGGAGTCACGACCGTCTGAAGTTCCACTTCGCCGCCGTAGATGTGCGCGGTATTCACATTGTCGAACAGCGGATAGCCCTCAGGCAATTGCTCCAGCTGGATGTTTCTCCAGTCTTCGTAGTAAACGCTCGAATTCACGCGCAAGCGGTTGTCGAAGAACTTTGCCTTCTCGCCGATTTCGTAGCTCCAGACGGTATCCGGTCCATAGCTGCTGGGGGCGACGCCGTTCGTGTAGCCGAGTGCGATGAGCGCCGCCCGCATTCCTGGTGCAATCGGGCTCGGTCCGCTCGAGGGCAACGGTTGATTGCCGCCACCGGGCCGGAATCCCTTGGCCGCCGAGACATACACCAGCGTGTTCTCGTCGATGTCGTACGAGATGTTGGCCGCCGGATTGACGCCGGAGTTCGTCTGCACCACGTGCTGCGTGACGGCGGTATCGTTCCCCGTGGGCGAGCCGAATCCGGAGAAAATCATGTCGAGCTGGCTATCGTAGTGGTAGAAGCGCAAGCCCCCCGTCACGTGCAACTGCTCGGTCACCGAATAGGTCAGATTGCCGAACACTGCATCCTGCTTGATCACCGTCGGCTGATCGAGATCGAATATGTTGGTTGTCGGAGAGCCGAAGGCTACGGGGTGCGGAATGTTCTGGTAGAGCTTCCACGCAGATTCGAACCGACTGAAGTATCCCCCACCGACCCACTTCCAGGGGCCATCGCTGGTCGAGGCGACGCGCAACTCCTCGCTGTACTGATCAGAGGGGTCGACCTCGAACGCGTAGATCGGTCCCGTGCCATCGGGTCCGTAATAGGAACTCGAGGTCGTGGTGACGCAGAACCCGCCAGGGCACCCGGGTGTGTTTTCGCTGTTGTCTTGAATCATGTCCGATTGCCGGTGCCAGTAGGAGGTCGCCGATGTCAAATCGAACCCGTCGAAGCGGTAATTGACGTTGAGCGCATCGATGGTAACCGTGTCCGAATAGGGCTCGGCAATGTCGAAGGGCTGATAATGCGCGAGCGTGCCCGGAACGCTGTCGTAGTCGCTGGGTCCGTCCTGATTGATCAGCTGCCAGAAGACGGACGGCGTGATGGTCAACCGGTCCGTCGGCTTCCAGGTAACGGCGACGCGTCCTCCCTGCATGGTCTCGGCGTTGCTGCCTTTGTAGTCGGCAATAACGGGCGATGCCAGTACGTTGCCGCGCGTATCGCCGGTATTAACCGTGGTGGTCGCCGGCGGGAAGTCACCGGTCACGATGCGATCGATCCAGCCGCTCGTCGAAGCGTAGGATCCGACTATGCGGAGCGCCAAAACATTGTCGATGAGAGGCAGGTTCACCATCGCGTTCTCGCCATGGTTGAACCCGCCGCCGTCGGTACCGGACAATATGACTTGGGCGCTGCCCTGGTACTCCGTCAGGTTCGGTTGGTTGGCGACGAGCCTGATCGTGCCGCCCATGGACGATGAGCCATAGAGGGTTCCCTGAGGCCCGCGCAGAACTTCGACGCGATTCAGGTCGTAGAGGCTCGGATCGATGACGACCTTGCCGTTTTGTGCCGCGGCCGGCGCCGTGAGAGGCACATCATCCAAGTAGAAGCCGACCGTGGGCGAGTTACCGCCGCTGGAGGACATTCCACGCATCTCGAATTCGGTTTGCCCAGGACCCTCGGTCTTCATCGAGACGCCCGGCGTCTCGGCAGCGAGCGCGCTGAATTCCGTGATGCCCCGCTCCTGCAAATCGCGGCCGCTGACCGCTGTGATGCTGATCGGCGTCTTGTCGGCCGACGTTTCGCGCTTTTCCGCCGTGACGACGATCTCCTCGAGCTGGGCGGCTGCCGGCGGCTCTGCAGTTGGTTCGGTCTGTTGCGCGTCGGCGGCGCCAATAGCTACCGCCGCGAGCGCCGCTGCTTGGACGATCCACCACAATCGAGCGATCCCCTGAAACATTTCCCTTCTCCCAATTGTTAGTATCGAACTCTCAAGAGGCCCGGCGTCCGCGAACATCGGGCGTCTTCGCAAGTCAGGGCCCACATCGTGTCGAGCAACTGGTGCGGCAACGCAGCGCGCGCACGCGGGAGCGAAACCTCCAAGTGCACCAGAAGCAACGGTCCGACGATCGCGACGAACGGAGATCTCGGTGCGGCGTGGGCGACTTACCTGTCAGCCGTGCCCCGAATCATCAGTGAAGATGGCCTACGCAGGTTTGAAATGGCGATCTTCCATGCTATCCGGCGCACACTGAAAGAGATGTCGCTTCCGTTCGTGACCAACAAGGCATCCCAATTCGTGTGATATGTCACCAAGAATTATCATGTCGGCATGGAAACCACAATTGGTATTAACTCGTAGAATCGCATTGCAACTATCGCGAACCTTCAATGCCCGGCTCAACGATTAAAGCTCCAGCTGGCTTAAGCGATGGATCACGCGGCCCAGCCTTCGTGTTTCCACTGTTGTTTCAAAGCTGGATAGTCGGGTAAAAACTCCGAATTTGCTTGGACGCTCTTTTCTTGTTTTCAAGAAGCACATCCATCGGGTAGCGCGTTACCAGCTCAAAATACGGTAACTTTTTCAGAAGCTCAGGTAAGGTGATCTGCCCTTCGTACCACTCGTCATTGCTGTACTCGGTGTAGAGATACCGGGCGGATTTCAAGAAATTAGTGGCGCCTTCGACGAGATCGCTCTCTGCCCCTTGGACGTCCGCCCAGATGAAGTCCGCATTACTGATCCCGTGCCGTTCAGCCCAGTTGTCCAAACTCATTATTTGCACGGTGATCTCTCTTTCAAACCGTACCCACGGCCAAACCTTGAGATGGCTATTGGGCCGGCGGATCGATCCCGATTGGTCCCAGCCTCCTCTGTATTCAGCCAGATGCTCGGCTCCCGAGCTCTGATGGAAACTGACATTTCCGTTCATCGCACCAATCGCACATTCAAAAAGATGAACATTCGGATGAGCGATAGCGCTGCGAAATTTGGCGATGGCCCTGGGATCAGGTTCGAATGCAAAAATTGTCGCGCCTGGCATAGCTCTCAAAAGTTCGACGGTGGTTTGCCCGCAATTTGCGCCAACCTCGATGATGACGGGGTCGTCCTTTCCGACGCGCTGTCTGATTTCGGCGGCGGTCATCGCTCCAGGTGTGATAGGAAAGTTCATCTTATCAGTCATTTGCAGGCTCCGTACCGTAGCTCGCGCTGCACAGCTAAAGCTTCCCACAATCCCAAGAGCGTTACAGAATTTAGTCTAGCGTGCCTGCGGCCAGATTTGACACCCCTCGCTCACGATATTTCATGGCTCCGAGAACCGCTTCACGAGGACTTGGCGACAAACTTTATTCCTGGATTGGAATTAAGGCCTCGGGAATTCGCCACCATTACTCAAGTGCATTTCCGTCATAGACCAACGCGGGCGCGGTTCCTCGATTCGGCTGGCGGTCCTTGACGAACTCCGGTGTCGGTTGTTGGATTGACAACCAGGGGCACGCCATTATTATGTTTCGCGATGTGGAAGTATCTTGGCTGTTATCCTTCGAATATTCGGGAATGAGCTGACGCAGATAGGGGCAGCGCAACATGTCACGCAGACTCCACGTCGGTGGGCAAGTCAGAACTCCCGGTTGGGAAGTGCTCGATGCCAATCCTGGGCCACATGTCGACCACGTTGCCGATGCGTCTGATCTCAGCGGCTTCGAAGAGAACTCATTTGACCAAATCTACGCTTCGCACGTACTTGAGCACTTTGATTACCAGAATAACCAGCTCGTAGATACGCTGAAGCAGTGGTGGCGTGTGCTCATGCCGACAGGAACTCTTTACGTCAGCGTGCCTGATCTTGACGTGCTCGCGCGTATGTTCGTCGATCGTTCGCTTCTGTCTATGCAGGAGCGGTTTCTCGTCATGCGGATGATTTTCGGCGGGCACATGGATAAGTACGATTATCACCTCGTAGGACTGAACGAGGAGTTCCTTACCTATTACCTGCAGTTATCAGGATTCTCGAATATGAGCAGGGTTGCGGATTTCGGGCTTTTTCAGGACACGAGCCGCATGCGGGTAAAGGGGATTCCGATTAGTTTGAACATGGTCGCGGTCAAAGCGCCGCTGCCCTGAGTGGCCGCGGAGGCTTACGAAGAGATTCTCAACCGGCATTCCGGCGTCATTCGAGTCTGACGCATTGCGCATAAGCAGATGCACAGATTTCCTGCCGAAGTCCTCAGAACGTCACTTCGACAGACAAACTGTCGGTGCTCGTAGGGGAGCCACCACCTCATGGAGGTGTGGGATTACGACATCGTGCCAGGAGGTGACCATGCCATTCTCTAAATTCATCTCGTTTCGGTGCCGTACGGCGCACTGATTTCAGCCGGCTTTTGAAGCGAACCCGGCCGCGCAACAGCAAGACGTTTGAATTTTCCGAGGTCGATCTAGGGCTTGTCGAGACTTGCCCTAATCCCCGCATCGAGATCCCGGTACTCGAGCCTCACTCCGAGTTCCGTAAGCATGCGGCGGTTGTCGACCCGCCGTGACTCGGCCAGAAACGATAGGGCCGATGCGGACAGCATACGCAAGGCATCCGCGCGGCTGATGAGGGGTGGCGGCGGCAAGCGCGCGATGCGCGCGACGCGCTGGAGGAATTCCGTGGCACTGTCCTCGCTGCCGTCCGCCACGTTGTAGATTCGCCGATCCGCGGCTTCCGCTCGGCCTGCGCTGATGCACGCGGTCACGAGATCGGTCACGTGGATGCGGTTGCCGGGTCCCGCCTCGTTCGGAACGATGGCGGGAACCGCATTGCGCAGCCGCTCGAGCGGCAGGCGACCGGGTCCGTAGATGCCGGGCAGCCTGAGCACGCACCAGGAGACGCCGCGTGAGTCGCCCCACGCACGCACCGCGTTCTCCGCCGCCAGCCGCCGGACGGCGCGTTCCGTGAGCGGAGTGGGCGGCGTGTTCTCGTCGACTCGGCCGCCGCCGCGATCGCCGTACACGCCGGTGGTGCTCAGATAGATCAGGCGCTTCGGTGTGCCCGCGACCGCGTCCAAAAATCGAGCCAGCCGCGGGTCGCCGACCTCGAGCGCGGGCGGTACCGAGTAATACAGCAGCTCCCCGCTGAAATCGACGGAGTCGATCGCGCCATCCAGGTCGAGCGCCAACGCCTCGGCGCCAAGGGCGGCGATTTGCTCGAGGCTTTCCGGTCGCGTCGCGAACCCGCGCACGCGTGCACCCGATCGCAGGAACCGCTCGGCCAAGCGCAGGCCCGTGTAGCCGCAGCCGACGATGGAGACGGATTGCACCACGAGGGTCACGTGCCGAGCTACTGCGCCTCGATGATCGCAAGAAGCTTCAGGCTTTGCGGATCCATCACCGCCAGCAGCGAGCTGCCTCTGCCGGTGAGCGCTATGCCGTTGGCCTGATCGGTGGGAAATCCGGCCGCCTGCATCCGCTTCTCGAGCAGCGGCTTCTGCTTCGCGGAGAAGAACTTGATGTCGTTGACCTTCTGCAACTGGGTGCGGAGCTCCGGCGCCCCCTCCTGCCAGGTCTTGTAGTACTGCGGATATCCGATGATGTCGTAGCCGCCCTGCATCAGCCCCTGGAAGATCTTGTCGGCTTCTGCCGAATCTTTCGGGAAGGGCGCCCATATCCACCGGGGCAAGCTGTACCAATGAGGAGCCAAGGGAATTTTTCTCTCGCGGGCGGCGCGCGCCGCCTCGGGGTCGATATCCGACGCCTGCACGACCTGCAGGCAGTTCACCGAGAACGCGTAATACAGGGGACGCCCGTGCCAGAGCGTGGTCGCTCCGTAGCCGAGTGCGACCAATTGCATGGCCACGATGATGGCGATGTCCCGGGCGAACTCCCGGCGCGGCTTGCGCGCGTTGGCGATGATCAAGGTGATCAAAGGGCCGACCACCACATCGACGCCCACCATCACCACGACCACGTGAGCCGCCTCCGTGAGGTGCCAACCGGGCCAGTGGTACCAACCAAGGTACAGCGCGCCCAGCACCAGTGTGAGCGCGATGGCGCTGCACAGGAGATGCGCTCCGAATGCTTTGAGCCTGAACTTCATCCTTTCTCACCCGTGACTTGAATATGCCTATTTTTAACGCTGTGCGTGCGGGACGGAAGCCATCCCCACCAGCAGGGCAGTGAAACTGCAGACAGGATCACACGGAACCATGGGTGCGCATAGCTGGAAGCCCCGAATGCTACTATCCGCCGTCGACATCATCTTGGCGGTGAGAACGTGATCACAGAGTCAACTCCCTCGAACGCCCGGCCGCTGCGACGGATATTGGGACTGGGTTTCGGCCTCGCCATGGTATTCGGCGGAACGGTGGGCATCGGCATCTTGCGCCTGCCCGGGACCCTCGCCGCCGCACTCGGTAATCCGCACGCGATTCTCTTGTTCTGGGTACTCGGCGGCCTCTACGCCTTGCTCGGCGCCGTATCCGTGTCCGAGCTCGCGGCGATGCTGCCGCAGGCCGGGGGGTTCTATGTGTACGCTCGCCGTGCGTTCGGCAACGGCGCGGGCTTCCTGGTCGGCTGGGGCGATTGGTTCAACCAGATAGCCTCGCTCGCATACGTATCGATGACGGCGACGGTGTTCCTGGCGACGCTGTGGCCGGCCGCTGCGGCATATGCGAAGTCCGGAGCCGTGCTGATCATCGTCGGACTCACGGCGATGCACTGGGTGGGGCTCCGCATCGGCGGCGCGGCCACCCGATTCATCAGCGTGACCATCGGTCTCATGATGCTGATATTGATCGCTGCGTGCTTCCTCGCTCCCGCTGTGCCTGCCGGTGCGCCACTCGCGATGAGCGCCGCCAGACTGCCGCTCCTCTCCACGGCGATGGCGGCCGTGGTGGTGACGGCACTGCGGGCCGTGCTGGTCACCTATGATGGCTGGTACTCGCCCATTTATCTCGCGGAAGAAAGCACCGATCCGACGCGCACCCTGCCGCGCGCCATCATCGGGGGAACGCTCGTGCTGATCGTGCTCTACGTGCTGATCAATGCCGCGGTGCTTCGCGTATTGCCGCTCTCGGTGCTGGCGGGCTCCTCGCTCCCCGCGGCGGATGCGGCTCGAGTCGTGTTGCCGCGCGGCGGCGCGGAGCTGGTGACGGTCATTTCGCTGTTGACGGTTCTGAGCCTCGTCAACGCCGTGCTGCTGATGGCGCCGCGGATTCTGCTCGCCATCGGCCGGGACGGATTGTTCACGGCCAAAGCGGCCGGCGTCAGCGCCGGGGGTACGCCGCGAGTCGCGCTGGCCGTATCGAGCGCTGCGGCGATCGGCTTGATACTGACCGGTACCTTCGAGCAAATCATCGCTCTCGCCGCGGTTGTTTTTCTGCTGACGTACATCGCGGTGTACGCGGCCGTCTTCGTGCTGCGTCGGCGTGAGCCAGACTTGCCGAGACCTTATCGAGCTTTCGGATATCCGTTCACCACGGGGATCGTGCTGGCGGGCTGCGTATCGATCTTGATCGCGGCGCTGATGGAGGATCCGCGCTCGGGAGTGATCGCCGCGGTGCTGCTCGGCGGCTGCGCGCTCCTGTACAGCTGGATCGCACGCCAGAGGAGACGCGCGGGGTCGGTTAGGTCAATCGAAATCGGTCGGTAGACCGGGATCTGCCGCATGTCGGAACATGCGGCGAATCTGCTCCGCCGTCGTGCGCCCGGTGGACAGGGGCGGCAGCTCGTCGGGCGCAAAGAAGGCCGCCTCGGTGGTCTCGACGCTCGGGGTGGCCTTGCCGCCGGTGAGTTCGCAAATGAAGAACATCTTGTAGATGGAGTCGAGGTGATGAGGCCGATTGCGCTTGCGAAAGTCGAACACGGCCGCAAGCTTGACGGCGCGCGCTTCGAAGCCCGACTCCTCGAGCACTTCCCGCATCGCCGCTTCAGCGGGTGAATCGTTCACGTCCGCCCAGCCTCCGGGCAGCGCCCACGAACCGTCGCTCGCCTCCCGGACCAGGAGAATTCGGCCCTCGACGAACGCCGCGGCGCGCACGTCGACCTTCGGTGTCGCGTAGCCGGTATCGTGCCGCATGTAGTCGAGAAGCCCTGGGTCGGCCCGTCCGGCGCCCATGGCGATCACCGAAGCGGCGAGTTCCTGAATCCGCTCGTAGCGTTGCCGGTCGAAGGGGTCGCGGCAGAACGCGAGCCCGATCTGCGCGATGGATCTGAGCTCGCGGCCCACGGTGAGCCATGACGGCTCGTCGCTCATGCCGTCTGCCTCGCTGCGGCACAGCTCGAATCCAGCAGGAGTTCCGCCCCGAGCTCGGTGCCGGCGAGCAGCACGAACCCCGGCCCGTCCTGGAATTGCCGGCCGGCGAGGAGGAGGGTGTAGTCGCCCGGAGTGCGCCGCGGGTCCGGTAAGTCGTGGGCGAGCACCTCGAATGGGTTGCTCTCGAGACGTTCGCCCATGAGACGGCGCGCCTGGAAGTGCACGATGCCAACGCGCACGGTCGCCCACCCGGCCCCGAGGCGTTCGGAAGCATCGTCGATCGCTCGGACCATCCGGGTGTCCAAACATTCGATGTGGATGTGCAGCTGGTCCTGACTGCGTGCATTCGGCGGATTGACCGCGAGGCCGACGGCGCCGCGCGGGACATCGTGTCCGATGACATCGGCCAGATGGCTGCGAGCCTCCCACGCAAAAGCGAAATAGTTGGGCGCGCCCGGTTCGAACAGCAGCGGACTTTCGATGCCGGGGATGGTGCGGGTCGGGATGAGCAGAAAGTGCGCGCCGCCTTTGCGATCCGCCAGCACCGCATATCCCGAATCTGCATGGCCGGGATCAGGCAGCACGACCTGCACGCAGGGCGCCGGATCGTGCCGGGAGATCCAATCGATCACGCAATGCTCCTGGACGATTTCTTGAAGGGCGTGCCGATCTCCCGCATGCGCCGTCGCCGCTGCGAGCATCGCCACGCAACCCATCTTCGCGCAAAGCATCGCCGCCCCCCAATTTGACGCCGCAGCGGTCCGCACGGGATGCTAAGAAAGCTCCGTCTCGGCAACCGGCCGCAACGCTCGCGCCAGGGGAATCCGTACTTCCAGGATCCCGCCGGCCGGGGTGGTGGACATCTCGAACGTGCCGCCCAGTGCCCGGACGCGGTGGCGCATCGACGCCAACACGTGAACGTCGCTCTCGGAACTGGGATCCGATATTCCGCGGCCATCGTCCTTGGTGCGGAATACGACCGCATCGTCATCGATATCGAGGGTCACGTCCACGGTCTTCGCCGCCGACAGCTTGATGATGTTCGCGAACGATCCCTGGGCGATGCGAAACAGCGCGATGGCCGCATCCGCGCTCAACTTCGGTTCCTCGTCGGGGAAGTATTCGTTGCAGGCGAGCCCCGCTCGCACGCACGACTCCTTCAGCTGCCAGCGAAGCGCGGCGATGAAACCCACGTTGTCGAGCAGTGTCGGGCGCAACTCCTCGATGATGCGACGTTTGAGATCGATGCCGGCGGACAAGTTCTGCTGGACCCGGTTGAGACGGTGTTTGAGGTCCACGTCGCCCGGTTGCAGGTGCTGTTCCGCCCAAGATATGTCCATTCGCGCTCCAACGAGCAAACCGCCCAATTCGTCGTGCAGTTCGCGCGCGAGACCGGCCTTCTCGCGTTCGGACACGCTTTGAAGATGGGTCGAGAGCTCCGCAAGCTCTCGCGTGCGCTCGGCGACCTCATGCTCCAGGCGCTGCTTCTGGCTAAGCAGTTCCTCAGTCTGCAGCGCCCGCCGACGCATATGGCGATAGATCAAGCCGGCGGCGGCGGCGATCAGCACGACATTCAGGATCACGGCAAGCGCCGAGAGCGACGGGCTCATGTTCGCTGCTCGATCGGGGAAGGAATTGCGGTGTCCATAGAGAAAATGCCGAGCATGAAATGCCTCGGATTCAATGTCGACGGAAAAGCCAAAAAAAGCAAGTCAGCGTAATCCTACCCTGCATCGCAGGAAAGGGGCCGCAAAGCGGCTATTGCGGCATGTCCCAGTTGGAATTTGAGCGTGAGTTCGCAGACGAAGCCGCTTACCATACGCGGCCTCATGCAAATCGTCCGCCTGGATAAGGTCTCGTTGAGTTTCGGCGCCAAGCCGCTGCTGGACCGCGTCGGACTGCAGGTCGCCAAGGGCGAGCGAGTCTGCGTGCTCGGGCGCAACGGCGAGGGTAAGTCCTCGCTGCTCAAGGTCATTTCCCGCGAGATCGCGCCCGACAGCGGCGAACTCTGGGTTCGTCCCGGCGCGAAGGTGGCGAGTCTCGCCCAGGAAGTGTCGGCGGCGAGCGGCGAAACCGTGCGGGAGGTGATCGCCCGGGAAGCCGCTCAAGTGAGCCTCGAGGGCGATTGGCAGGCCGCTCTCAACACGGATCAGATCATCTCGCGGCTGGGGCTCGACGGCGACGCGGCGCTCGGGTCGCTGTCGGGCGGTTGGCGGCGTCGCGCCATGCTCGGACGCGCGCTCGTCACGGAGCCCGATCTATTGCTGCTCGACGAGCCGACCAATCATCTGGACATCGAGGCCATCACGTGGCTCGAGGATTTGATGTCGGTGTTCGCGGGCGCGCTGCTCTTCGTGAGCCACGACCGCGCGTTCGTGCGCCGCCTCGCGACCCGCATCGTGGACTTGGACCGCGGTCAATTGCGGGAGTGGTCCGGAGATTACGACACCTACGTTCTGCAGAAGCGCGCCGCGCTCGATGCCGAGGCCAAGCACGCCGCCCTGTTCGACAAGAAGCTCGCGCAGGAGGAGGTCTGGATCAGGCAGGGGGTGGAAGCGCGCCGCACCCGAAACGAGGGCCGAGTGCGCGCGCTCAAGCAGTTGAGGATCGAGCGCCGCGAGCGGCGCGAGGTTCTCGGCCAGGTCGAGATCCAGGCCGACGCTGCGTCGCCCTCGGGAAAACTCGTGTTCGAGGCGAGCGATGTGCATTTCGACCTCGGCGGCGCACCGATCATCGCGAATTTCTCCGCGCGCATCATGCGTGGCGATCGAATCGGCATCATTGGGCCGAACGGCTGCGGAAAGAGCACGTTGCTCAAGCTCCTGGTCGGCGAACTCGAGCCGCAGCGCGGCTCCATTTACCGGGGAACGTCGCTCAAGGTCGCCTACTTCGATCAACAGCGCGAGTCGCTGGATCCGGCGGCGTCCCTCATGGATAACGTCACCGCGGGCAGCGGCGACATGGTCGACGTTGGCGGACATGCCGCGCCACGTATCGGGTTACCTGCGCGACTTTCTGTTTCCGCCGGAGCGCCTCCTCGCGCCGGTGGCGATGCTTTCGGGCGGTGAGCGCAATCGGCTGATGCTGGCCAAGTTGTTCGCCAAGCCCAGCAATCTCTTGGTGATGGACGAGCCCACCAACGATCTCGACGCCGAGACCCTGGATCTTCTGGAGGAGTTGGTCGCCGACTACGCGGGCACGTTGCTGTTGGTCAGTCACGACCGCGCCTTCCTGGACAACGTGGTCACCAGCACTCTGGTGTTCGAGGGCGAAGGGCGCATCGGCGAATACGTGGGAGGGTACAGCGACGCCGTCAGGCAGAGACAGGCACGCGCCCAGGCCGCGGACCCGAAAACTCGGCCCAAGAAGACCGCAAAGCCCCTCGACGCTGCGGGCGCTTCGAAGCCGCCCAAGCTGTCTTACAAGGACCAGCGCGAGCTCGACGCGCTGCCCGGGGCCATCGAGCGGCTCGAGGCGGAGCAGGCAGCGCTGCAGACGGCCATGAGCGATCCCGCATTCTTTCAGGGCAATCCCGACCAGGCGCGCGACACCACCGAGCGCTGGCGCCGGAACGCGGAGCAATTAGAAGCGGCCTATGCGCGCTGGGCGCTTCTGGAATCCGGCGCCGTCAGCGCCGCGGTCTCCCCCGGCCCATGAGATCGCTTGGCGCCGGTATGCCTCCCCCGGCCGAATCGGGTATCACCAGGGAGGAGGCTTGCTCGCGCCGCAGCTCCTGCAGCTCGCGCACCGTCTGCTGGACGGCCAACTCGGCCGCATCGCCGAATTTCGCGATCGCCGCGCTCAGGGTCGTCCCGTCGAGCTCGAAACTGATGGGCACCGCTCCCATCGGCGTCATGACCTGGGCCTGTCCGACGAATAGAACGGGCCGGCTGGCGTCGTCCGCTCCGTCGGCGGTCACCGGAGTCAACCGCCGGATGGTGCCGACCCTGCGGTCGGTGAAGGTCTCCTCGCGGTAAACCTGACTCGGATCCATGGCGGCTTGACGCCCATCGTTCGCGGAACTCATGTGCCCTCACCTTCCTGTAGCAGATTTGTGAACATAACCCTATCAGTTTCCGCGGGAAAGTGGAGGACCCGAACGGGGCAGCCGGATGCCCCTCGCCCCCCGATAGCCCTGATACGATACGAGTCTTGACGCTTCCACACACAATTCGAAAGGTCCCGGCTTGGACGACGCTGCTCGGGATCGCCCTGTTCGGGATCGCCCTCTGGTGGCTGCACCACGTGATCGGCCAGTACCGGTGGCAGGACATCCTCGCGCACATGCGGGCCATCCGCTCCTCCCAGCTCGGTAGCGCGGTCATCCTGACCGCGGCCGGCTACGGCGTGCTGACCCTTTACGACGCCCTGGGCCTGAAGTTCGCGGGCGTCCGGCTGCCCTATCCGCGCCTCGCCCTGGTTTCTTTCATGGGCTATGCGATAGGGCACAACGTGGGCATGAATACCCTGAGCGGCGGGGCGATCCGCTTCCGGGCGTACTCGGTGCTGGGCCTGTCGGCCAAGCAGATCGCGACCGTCGTCGCATTCGGCACACTGACGTTCGCGCTCGGATCGGCCGCACTCCTCGGCTTGTCGTTGCTGTCGGAGGCCGCCCTGTCGGGATCGGTCCTGCACGTGCACCGCTCGCTCATCGTGCTGGCGGGGTGCCTGCTGCTGGTGGGGGTCACCGCCTACTTGATCCTGGCGTGCAGCCGGCACGAGCCGTTGCGCTGGCGCAAGATCGTGATTCCCATCCCGAGCCCGCGCATCGCGTTTGCGCAGATCGGGGTCGCCTCGGGCGATCTGTTGTGCGCGGCGGGCGTGCTTTATTCGCTGCTCCCCGTACAGGCACACATCGGATTTCCCGCCTTCGCGGCCATGTTCATCATCGCCATCGCCGCCGGAATCATCAGCAACGTCCCTGGGGGTGTCGGCGTCTTCGAGTCTGTGTTGCTGCTTCTGTTCAGGACGGTGCCTCCCGATGAGTTGCTGGGCGCGCTGCTCGCTTATCGCATCATTTATTACTTGATTCCATTTGGCGTGGCGCTCGCGTTGCTCGGAGCGCACGAGCTCTGGGCGCATCGCGGTCCCATGGTGCGGATCGGCCAGCTGGCGCGCACCTGGCTCAGCACCGTGACGCCGCAGGCGAGCGCGTTGGCGGTGTTCGGGGCCGGAGCGGTGCTGCTGTTCTCCGGCTCGACGCCCGGTCTGGTGAACCGGGTCGACTGGCTGCGTCACTTCGTTCCACTCCCCGTCCTCGAGCTCTCCCATTTGCTCGGCAGTGCGGTCGGGGTGGGTCTGTTGGTGCTGGCGCACGGTCTCTACCGCCGGCTCGATGCCGCGTGGTACATGACCATGTGGCTGCTGTGCGCCGGCGTACTCCTGTCTTTGCTCAAGGGGTTCGATTACGAAGAGGCGATCATCCTGGGGGCGGTCGCGGTCGGATTGATTTCGGCGCGCAGCCGTTTCCGCAGGCGCGCCTCGCTGATCGAACAGCGCTACTCGCTGTCCTGGGTCATCGCGGTGCTGTTGGTGCTCGGGGCGGCGGTGTGGCTCGTGCTGTTCGACTACCGGCACGTCCCCTACAGCAGGGACCTGTGGTGGGAATTCGCGTTCGACTCGCCGGCGCCGAGGAGCTTGAGGGCGCTGCTCCTCGCGGCCATGGTGGCCGCGGCATACGCGCTCTGGCGGCTGCTGCGTCCGTCCAAGCCGCCGATCTCGGCGCCGAGCCCGACGGATCTCGAGCGGGCTGCCGTGCTGATCGAGCACGCCCATGATGCCTCGGCAAATCTCGCGCTTCTCGGCGACAAGAATCTCTTGTTCAACGCCGAGCGCACGGCATTCATCATGTACCAGGCTTCCGGCTCAAGCTGGGTGTCCATGGGTGATCCGGTGGGGCCTCCCTCGCTCTATGAGCCGCTGGTGTGGACGTTCATCGAGAAGTGCGACGGCATGGCGGTCGAGCCGGTCTTTTATCAAATTACGCCCAATAACCTTCCCCTGTACATCGACCTCGGGCTGACGCTCAGCAAGCTGGGCGAGGAGGCGCGGGTGCCGCTCGACAACTTCTCGCTCGAAGGCGCGGCTCGCGCGGATCTGCGCCATCCGCACCGGCGCGCGCAGAAGGACGGGGCGCTGTTCGAAGTGGTCCCGCGCGCTGCCACCGCGCCGTTGATGCCCGAGCTGCGCGCGGTATCGAACTCCTGGTTAGCGGCCAAGAACACCGCCGAGAAGCGTTTCTCGCTGGGCTTCTTCGATGAGGCCTATCTGTCTCACTTCGACATCGCCGTGGTGCGCAGAGCCGGGGCCATCGTGGCCTTCGCCAACATCCTGCGCGCCGGGGCGGACACGGAGCTGTCCGCCGACCTGATGCGCTACAGCGACGCCGCGCCCAAGGGCGTGATCGATTTCCTCTTGGTGGAGTGCATGCTTTGGGGCAAGGCGCAGCATTACCAATGGTTCAGCCTGGGGATGGCGCCGCTCTCCGGACTCGAGGAGCACGCGCTCGCGCCGGCATGGCACAAGCTCGGGCGGATGGTGCAGCGCTATGGTGAGACCTTCTACCCCTTCGAAGGACTGCGCAAGTTCAAGGAGAAGTTTTTGCCGGTTTGGCGGCCCCGCTACCTGGCCGCGCCGGGAGGCTTGGGCATGGCGGGGGCCTTGCTCGATGTGACGTCGCTGATCTCAGGCGGCGTCAGCAAGGTGTTGACCAAATAGCGGCGGCGGGGATTTTGCGCCGAATGCCGTGCGATCATCGCCGAAAGCCGGGCAATCATCGGTTAAAATCCACGATCTTGATGGAATCTCCTAGTTCTTGACCTTGGCTAGCGCCGCTAGGGCGGCTTTTCTGGCGACCGCATGGTCGACGCACGGGCGCGGGTAGGTTCGTCCCAGCGTCACCCCGGCTGCCTCGAGTATCTCCGAGGGCGCGTCCCACGGGCAGTGAAGCCATTCGTTCGGCAGCGCGGCGATTTCCGGTACCCATCGGCGCACGTAGTCGCCCATGGGGTCGAATTGGGTGCCTTGGGCGGTGGGGTTGAAGATCCGGAAGAAGGGCGCTGCATCGGCGCCGCAGCCCGCCACCCATTGCCAGCCCAGCGTGTTGCTCGCCAGATCGGCGTCGACCAGGGTATCCCAGAACCAGCGGGCGCCTTCGGTCCAAGGCAGCAGCAAGTCCTTGACCAGGAAAGATCCCACGATCATGCGCACGCGATTGTGCATCCAGCCCGTACCCCATAACTCGCGCATTCCCGCATCCACCATGGGGTATCCGGTCGCGCCCCGTTGCCAGGCTCGCAAGGCGGCGCTGTCCGACCTCCACGGAAAGCGGGCGTAGTTGGCTCGGAGCGGCTCTTCGGGCGTCTTCGGGAAGTGAAACAGCAGGTGATAGGCGAACTCGCGCCAGCCGATCTCGGCGAGAAATTGCGAGTCCCGCCACGAGCTGTGACGCCCTCGCGCGAGCGCGGAGCGACGCGTGGCGTGCCAGATCTGCCGCGGCCCGATCTCGCCGAAATGCAGGTGCGGCGACATGCGGGATGTCCCGGGGACCGCCGGCTGGTCCCGCCGGTGCCCGTAGTCGTCGAAACTCTCATTCAGGAACCGGTTGAGATGCCGGTGCGCGGCATCGCTTCCGGGGGTCCAGGAATCCTCGAGGCCGGCGGCCCAATCGAGCTTGGGAAGCAGTTCGAGACTCTCGAGCGGGTGCGAGCCGGGCCAGCGCGCGGGTGTGCGCAGCACCGCGGGAGCGGGTTCCGGCTCGGACGGATCCTCGAGCGATTTGCAGGCACGCCAAAAGGCCGTGAAAACCTGGAACGGCCCGCCGCTCTTGGTGTGGATCGTCCAAGGTTCGTGCAGCAGGGCGCTGTTGTAGCTCTGCGTCTCGAGCCCCGCTCCGCGCAGAGCCGCCTTGATCCTTTGGTCGCGCTCGATCGCGGCCGGCTCGTAGCGCCGGTTCCAAACCACCCGTCGCGCGCCGCACTCCCGGGCGAGCTCCACGAGCGTTGCGAGCGAGTCGTCGCTCGCGCGGATGCAGAGCGAGGAACCGATGGCCCGCAGACCCTCGCCGAGCCGCGACAAGCTCCGGTGAAGCCACCAGCGTGAAGCCCCGCCCGGGCCCCATGCCGACTCCTCGCCCGGCGCGAAGATGTACACGGGGATCACCGGCTCTCCGGTGGCGGCCGCGGCGGCGAGGGCGGGATTGTCCGCGAGCCGGAGGTCGCGGCGGAACCAGACGAGGGTGGGCATGCGCGGCCAGAGTGCGCATCTACCGGCGATTTCGCAATGGCCTCGCCGCCCGGGCGGCCGCCGATCGCCGCGCTTCATCGGGTGCCCGCTTCGGGCGCCCGTTCGGCTACAATTCGGCGGCGATTTTGCCGCGAATTTTCACAACACTCGGAGAAATGTGCTCATCATGTCGGAATCTTTCGAAGCGCCCGCCCATTCCGTGGAGACGCTGATCATCGGAGCCGGCCCCGTGGGCTTGTTCCAAATTTTCGAGCTGGGGTTGCTCGGCATCCGCTCCGCCATCGTCGATTCGCTCGCCCAGGTGGGCGGCCAATGCACCGAGCTGTATCCCGACAAACCGATTTACGACATCCCGGCGCTGCCGATCTGCGGGGCTCAGGAGTTGATCGATCGCCTGCTCGAACAGGCGAAACCCTTCCACGCCTCTTTTCATCTCGGCCAGGAAGTGGCCGAGCTGAAGCCCCATGCCGACGGCAAGTTCCACGTCGTCACCTCGCTGGGCACGCGCTTCATCGCGGGCGCGGTGGTGATCGCGGCGGGTGTCGGCTCCTTCCAGCCGCGACGCCTCGCGCTCGAAGGCGTGGATCGATTCGAAGGAAACAGCGTTCATTACCGCATCAAATCGGCGGCGGCTTTCCACGGCCATGACCTCGTGATCTGCGGCGGCGGGGACTCCGCGCTCGACTGGACCGTGGCACTGGCCGAGCAGGCCCGCTCGCTCACCCTGGTGCACCGCCGGGCCGAGTTTCGGGCCGCGCCGGCCACCGTTGCGCGCATGCGCGAGCTCGTGGCCGCGGGCAAGATGAACTTCATCGAAGGTCAGGTCGTGGCGCTGCACGGCGAACATGACCGGCTCAAAAGCGCGGTGATCAAGGCAAACCACGGGGATACGACGCTGCAGGTTGCCGCCGACCACCTCATGGCGTTCTTCGGATTGCATCCCAAGCTCGGCCCCGTCGCCGAATGGGGCTTGGAGCTCGAGAAGAAGGCCCTCAAGGTCAATACCGAGAATTTCCAGACCAGCGTGCCCGGGATTTTCGCGATCGGCGACATCAACACCTATCCGGGCAAAAAGAAGCTCATCTTGAGCGGCTTTCACGAGGCCGCGCTGGCGGCGTTCGGGATCCAGCATCATCTGTTTCCCGAGAAGCGGCAATTTCTCCAGTACACGACCACCAGTCCGATCATGCAGAAGCGACTGGGCGTCGGCGCGGATTCGTCCGCGGATGCGCATTGATACGCCGATGAACCAGCTGCTGGGGGATCTGATCAAGGTCATGACGCTCGAGCGCCTGGAGCACGATCTATTTCGCGGCGAGAGCCGCGATATCGGCAGCCCCCAGGTCTTCGGCGGCCAGGTGCTGGGACAGGCGCTGATGGCCGCGGCGGCGACCGTCGAGGGGCGCAACGCCCACTCGCTGCACGCTTACTTCCTGCGCCGCGGCGACTTCAATTCACCGATCGTTTATGAGGTCGATCGGGCGCGCGACGGCAATCACTTCTCCACGCGCCGGGTGATCGCCATCCAGCACGGCGCGCAGATCTTCAACCTGTCCGCATCGTTCCAATCCGTGGAGAGCGGCTTGGATCACCAGTTCCCCATGCCCGATGTCGCGCCGCCGGAAGATCTCGCCGATCTCGATGAGCACTTGCGCCCCGTTCTGCCGGAGCTCCCCGCGGGACTGCGCCGTGTCCTCGAGCGCAAGCGGCCTTTCGAGTTTCGTCCCGTGAAGCCGCCGAACATCTTCGAGCCGCAGAGGGTCGAGCCGCTCAGGTACATCTGGTTTCGCGCGGTCGCCCGATTGCCCACCGACGAAGCGCTGCATCGATGTCTGTTGGCGTACGTGTCCGATTTCAATCTGCTCGACACCGCGATCGTGCCGCACGGCTTTCCCTCGGCTCCCCGCAAGCTCGTGATGGCCAGCATCGATCACGCCATGTGGTTTCATCGCAGCGCCCGGGTGGACGAGTGGCTGCTGTATGCTACCGACAGCCCCAGCGCCTCGGGCGCGCGAGGATTTGCGCGCGGAAGCATATTTTCCAAAGATGGTCGACTGGTGGCGAGCACGTCGCAGGAAGGGCTGATGCGGGTGGCGGAATGAAAGTCTTACTGATCGCGATCATCGTGTTGGCGGTCATCGTCGGACTCATGTTGACGCTGCGCACGAGCCGCAATGCCGGCATGCCGGGCGAGGATGTGATCAAGCGGGCAGGAGAGCGCACCCGGGCACAGGACGCGGCCGAAAAAGACGATTAGCGAAATGGCCGGCGCCGGTCCCGGGCCGGTCAGGTGGGCCTGCGCGACGCCTCCCAAACCTCGCGCGGCAGGACGAACAGGTGGCAGTCCCACCAGCGGTTCTTGGCGCGCCGGTGCTTGCGGAACACCGCCTCCCAGCGCATCCCTATTTTCTCGAGCACCCGGATCGAGGCGCGATTGTTGACGTTGACGGTCGAGATCACACGCTTCGCGCGCAGATCGAAAAATGCCGCATCCAGCAAGGCGAGCGCGATCTCGGTGGCGAATCCCTTGCCCCAATCGGGCGTCCCCAGCATGTAGCCCAAGTCGACCACATCGCGCTCGATCAGTGAAAGATCACAGGCGCCGATGACGCGCCCGGATGAGATCTCCTCCACCGCGAGCTCGAAACGGGTTCGCGGCACCTCTCTCTGCGAGGCGAGCAGGCCATCCAGATATTCCGACGTGCTGTCCTCGTCGCGCGGGCCGAAGAAGAGATAGCGGGTCACCCGCGGGTCGGCCGAATAGGCGTGTACGGCGTCGAAATCGCCCCGCACGAACTCGCGCAGGTTGAGCCGGGCCGTTCGGATCGGTAGTTCGAGCGTGCGCATGGACCGGCTCAGCGGATCTCTCGCCTCATTCCAATACTTTGCCCGGGTTCAAGATGCCTTTCGGATCCAAGGCATGCTTCACGGCGTGCATGACCGACAACTCGGTCGGGTCGGCCCGGGCCGCCAACTCCGCCGCTTTCAATCGGCCGATCCCATGCTCGGCGCTGATGCTGCCGCCGAGACTCTCGACCAGATCGTACATGGCCGACTCGAGAGGCTTTGCCCGGGCGAGAAACGCATCGTCCCGCGTGCCCGGCCTTTGGCTGACGTTGAAGTGCAGGTTGCCGTCTCCCACGTGTCCATAGCTCACCACTTGTCCTTCGGGCGCCAGCCGCCGAATCAGCTCCGCGCCGCGCTCGATCAACTCGGGGATGCGCGAGACGGGAACCGAGATGTCGTGCTTGAGACTGGCGCCATGACGACGCTGCGCCTCCGGGACCGATTCGCGCAGTTTCCACATGGCCTGCGACTGTGCGAGGGAGGTCGCGATCGATGCGTCGAGCACCATGCCCTGGGCCGCCGCTTCCTGAAGGCTGTCGCTCAACAGGTCAGCGAGGCGCTGGCGCGGATTGGGGGAAGTCAATTCGACCAGCACGTACCACTCGGCCCGTTGGTCGAGCGGATTGGCGACTCCCGGGACGTGTTCGACCGTCAGTTCGACGGCGAAACGCGGCATCAATTCGAACGTGGTAACCCCGTCGCCCGCCGCCTTCTTGAGATGGGCCAAGAGTTCCAAAGCCCGGCGTGCGGACTCGAGCCCCACGAGTGCCGCGGCCGAGTCCCGTGGCACCGGAAACAGTTTGAGGGACGCCGCCGTGATGATGCCCAACGTCCCTTCGGCTCCGATGAACAACGATTTCACGTCGTACCCGGTATTGTCCTTGCGAAGGCTCTTGAGACCGCGGAGCACCCGGCCATCCGCCAGCACGACCTCGAGACCCAAAACCAGATCGCGCATCATTCCATAGCGCAGCACGGCGGTGCCCCCGGCATTGGTGGACAGGTTCCCGCCTATCTGGGCGGTACCCTGCGAGCCCAAGGTCAATGGAAACATCCGATCCTGCGATTCCGCCGCGGCGTGCGCCTCGGCGAGTGTGCAACCTGCTTCGAGGCTCATGGAATCGTTGGCGGGGTCGATGTGACGCACGCGGTTGAGACGCTTCATGGCGAGGACGACCTGCGAATCCGATTCGTCCGGCGTCGCACCCCCGCAATAGCTGGTGTTTCCGCCGTGAGGAACCACGCCCACCCCGTCGCGATCACAGATCGCCATGATCCGCGCGACCTCATCGACGGTGCGGGGCAGGAGCACGAGCGGAGTCCTGCCCCGGTACAGGCGCCGAAAATCGATGGTGTAGGCTGACAGATCGCTGTTCGAATCGAGCCAACCGCCGTCTCCCGCGGCCGCCTTCAATGCAGCGAGCGTCTCGGGCTTCACAGAGGAGCGCATCGCCGAATCATACTCTGCGCCGCCGCCGGGGGCGCGCTGGAGCACAGACTAGAGGCGCTTGGCGCCGCCCTCGCGCACCGCGAGCGGGACCGGCTTCAAATCCCAAATCACGCCGACGAAGGACATGAGCTTCAGGATGTAGAACGTGATGTCGAACTCCCACCAGTAGAATCCCTGGCGGACCGATGCCGGGTAGTGATGGTGATTGTTGTGCCAGCCCTCGCCGAGGGTGATGAGGGCGAGCCAGGGGTTGTTGCGGCTCCCGTCGCCGGTCCTGTAGCGCTGTCGTCCAAAGACGTGGGACAGCGAGTTGATGGTGTAGGTCCCGTGGTACACCGCGACCGTCGAGATGAAGAATCCCCACACGAGCATCTGCCACCCCGTCGTATGGAGCCCGGGTGCGAAATGCTCGAGCAGGGCTCCGAGCAGGAACACCCCGACGCCCAGGGAGGCGGGAACGACCACGTCGTAGCGGTCCAAGAAGCGCAACTCCGGGTATTTCAGCAGGTCCTTCACCCGCGACAGATCCGCGACGAAGTGCTTGTGCGACATGAACCAGCCCATGTGACTCCAAAAGAAGCCATGCTGAATCGGGGAATGCACGTCCTCGGGCTTGTCCGAAAAGACGTGGTGATGACGGTGGTGTGCCGCCCACCAGATCGGCCCGCGCTGGACGGCGGAGGCGCCCAACAGCCCGAAAATGAACTGCCCCAAGCGTGTGGTCTTGAAGGTACGGTGCGAAAAATAGCGGTGGTAGAACCCCGTGATGGCGAACATGCGCAGCACGTAGAGCGCGACCGCAACGACCGACGCGCTCCAGCTGAAACCAACCCAGATCACGGCAAGGCAGGCGACATGCATCAGCAGGAACGGGAGAACCCGGGCCCAGTCGGTGCGCCGGGCGGACTCCTGGGCAGCCGCAGGCCCCTTTACGCGGGACGCGAAGTCGCTGTGGTCGAACCAGCGCGACAATTCACGGCTCACCCGCTCAGCGGTCGGCGGCGGCAGGATTATTTCGTTTTCCGGTGTCATCTGGATTCCTATAGAGGAGGTACGGCGGCGGAGGCGTCCCGGATGCGCTCAGGTACCCAGCGCACGCAACGCGGCAATTCGTTGGTCGAGAGGCGGGTGGGTCGCAAACAGGCGAAGGAATTTTCCACCGTCCCCGGTGTTGATGCCGAATGCCTGCATTTGCGGCGGCATCGGTTCGCCATGGCTCGCCTTCAAGGCTTCGAGTGCGCCGATCATGTTGGCCGGGCCCGCCAGACTGGCGCCGCCGTGATCCGCGCGAAACTCCCGCCGGCGTGAGTACCAGCTGACGATCATGCTCGCGAGAATGCCGAGCACCACCTGCGCCACCAGGGTGGTCAGGAAGAACCCGATGCCCGATTCCTCGCGGTCATTACGGAACACCGCGCGGTCGACCAGACCGCCGATGACTCGCGCGAGGAAGATCACGAAAGTGTTCAGGACCCCCTGCAGCAGCGCGAGGGTGACCATGTCGCCGTTCGCCACGTGGCTGATCTCGTGACCGAGGACCGCTTCGGCCTGGGGCGCGGACATATTGCGCAGCAATCCCGTGCTCACCGCAACCAGCGAGGAATCGCGGCGCGCGCCCGTCGCGAAGGCGTTCATCTCCTCGGCGTCGAAGATGCCGACCTCCGGCATGCCGATGCGGGCCTGGGCCGCGAGCCGTGCAACCGTGCTCACGAGCCAGCGCTCCACATCCGACTGGGGCGCCGCTATGACACGCACGCCCATCATTCGCTTGGCGGTCCATTTGGAAAGCGCCAGCGAGATCAACGCTCCGCCGAAGCCGAACACTGCCGCAAATACGAGCAACCCGCCGAGGCCGCCCTGCGCGAGACGCACGCCGAAAACACGTTCGATCACGAAGATCACGATGCTCAGCAGGACCAGCACCGCAATATTGGTCACGATGAACAGGAAAACGCGCTTCATAGGCCCTTTAGTTTCGGCAATGCAGCCACATTATGGAATGCCGTGGGGGTCATGGTCAGGCCGATGCGAGACAATTTCAAGCATCCCGGCAAGGTTTGGGAGCGCAGCCACCGATCGGGAGCGGCCGCGAAGCGGATATCACCGGCCATCGGTAATATGAGGGCCATAATTCAGGGTATGGAATGCAATTCAAGGACTACTACGACACGTTGGGTGTGAGCCGCGGCGCCCCCGCCGAGGAGATCAAGCGCGCCTATCGCAAGCTCGCCCGGAAGTACCATCCCGACGTGAGCAAAGAGAAGAACGCGGAAGCGAAGTTCAAGGATGTGCAGGAGGCTTACGAGGTCCTGAAGGATCCGGAAAAGCGCGCCTCCTACGATCAGTTGGGCCGCGATTATCGGCCGGGCCAGCAATTTCGGCCGCCGCCCGGCTGGGAGCAGCATTTCGGCCGCTCCGGCACCCATCGATTCTCCGACCTGAACGGATTCAGCGACTTTTTCTCGAGTCTTTTCGGCGGCGCCGCCGGAGGTCCTACCGGGGGTCCTCATGCCCAGGCGCAAGCCCAGCAGGAGGAGGAGGCCGGCACCCTGGAAATCAGCCTGGAAGAGGCCTATGCGGGAGCGCGACGCCGCGTCACGATCTTGGAGGCCGGGCGCCCCAGGCAGGTGGATGTGCAGGTTCCCGCGGGAATCTCCGACGGCCAGGCCATTCGGATCGGTGGCGCTTCACGCGCGGCGCTCAAATTCCGCATCAAGGTGCGTCCGCATGCGTTGTACACCCTGAGCGGCAAGGATGTGCAGATCGAGCTGCCGCTGGCCCCCTGGGAGGCGGCCCTGGGGACGAAAGTGCCGGTGCCGACCCTCGGCGGGACCGTGGAGCTGACCATCCCTTCCGGCGCCCAGAGCGGCCAGAAGCTGAGGCTCCGAGGCCGGGGCATGCCCGCGGCCCCGAACGGAGACCAGCTCGTCGTCATCAAACTGGTCGCCCCCTCCGCGGATACTCGCGAAGCGCGGGAAGCCTATGAACGCATGAAGCGCGATTTCAAGTTCGACGCCCGCGCCGGGTGGCCGCCGGCATGAGGAAGGCCACCGGCCTGAGGGTGGCCGCCGGCCTGAGGGAGGCCTTGAATGGCGGGGCGAACGCCCCCATGGTGGCCCGGTTAACCGCAACTAGCGTAAAGCCATGACCACAGAAGCTCAGACCAAAGAATTCCAATCCGAGACCAAACAAGTATTGCGTCTGGTGATTCACTCGCTGTACTCGCACAAGGAGATCTTCCTGCGCGAGCTCATCTCGAACGCCTCGGACGCCTGCGAGAAGCTGCGCTTCGAAGCCCTCGCCAACCCCTCGCTCCTCGGCTCCGATACGCTGGCCGTCACGCTGATCCCGGACAGCGCCGCGGGCACGTTGACAGTCAAGGACAACGGCATCGGGATGAGTGAAGAAGAGGTGATCGACAACCTCGGCACCATCGCCCGTTCCGGCACCAAGAAATTCCTGGAGGGGTTGAGCGGCGATGCGGCCAAGGATGCTCAGCTGATCGGTCAGTTCGGAGTGGGATTCTATTCGGCGTTCATCGTCGCGGACCGGGTCACCGTGCTTTCCAAACGCGCCGATGCGTCCGGCGCCGCCGCCGCCACACCCGCCGTGCGCTGGGATTCGGACGGTGAGGGCACGTACCAGATCCAACCGTCCGACAAGGCGGATCGCGGTACCGAGGTGATCATGCACCTGCGCGAGGAGGACAAGGAGTTTCTCGAACCTTCGCGCCTCAAGCAGCTGGTGCGCAAGTACTCCGACCATTTGAGCGTTCCCATCGTGCTCAAGACCGCGGATGCGCAGGAGACGCTGAACCAGGCCAAAGCGTTCTGGACGCGGCCCAAGTCCGAGCTCACAGACGAGGATTACCAGACATTCTACAAACACCTGACCCACGATTCGGAGCCCGCGCGCGCGTGGGCGCACAACAAGGTCGAGGGTAATCTCGAGTACACGTCGCTCCTGTACCTGCCGAAGCGCGCACCGTTCGATCTGTTCGATCGGGAACAGCGTGCCGGCATCCAGCTCTACGTGCGGCGCGTGTTCATCATGGACAAGGCGGCGGAACTGTTGCCCCCTTGGCTGCGATTCATGCGCGGTTTGGTGGACACGGACGATCTGCCGCTCAACGTGTCGCGCGAGCTCCTACAGAACAACAGGACCGTGGAAAAGATCAAGGCGGCGCTGGTGAGACGCACCCTGGATCTCCTGGAGGAACTCGCCGCGGACAAGCCGGCCGAGTACGCCGAGTTCTGGAGGGCGTTCGGCGTCGTGCTGAAGGAAGGGGTGATCGACGATGCCGGCCAGAAAGCTCGCGTCGCGAAGCTCCTCAGGTTCCACTCGACGGCGGTTGCGGGAGAGGCGCCCGAGGCCACGCTCGGCGATTACGTGTCGCGCATGAAGTCGGACCAGAAGTCGATCTACTACCTGACGGCGGACAGCTTGGCCGCCGCACGGACCAGTCCGCATCTGGAAGGCTTCCGGTCGCGCGGACTCGAAGTGCTTCTGCTCACCGACCGCATCGACGAATGGGTCGCGGGGCATCTGCACGAGTTCGAGGGAAAGTCGTTGGTGAATGCGGCGAGCGCTGCCGCGGAGGTTGCCTCCGCCATCGAGACGCCCGACAAGGCGGCGGCGGAATCCGCATACAAGGAAGCGCTGGAAAGGCTCGACAAGGTGCTGGTCGGCAAGATCGCGAGCGCGCGAGTCAGCGGCCGCCTGACCGAATCGCCGGCCGTGCTGGTGGCCGGTGAATTCGGCGTGAGCCTGCGCATGGGCCGGATCTTGAAACAGGCGGGTCAGAGCAATCCGTTCGCGACGCTCCCGATCCTCGAGATCAATCCGAAGCATCCGCTGGTCGAGCGCCTGAAGACTGCCGCCGATGATGCAGCTTTCGCGGATCTCGCACACGTTTTGTACGATCAAGCCATGCTGTCGGAAGGCGGAGAGCTCGAGGATCCCGTGTCGTTCGTGCACCGTGTGAACCGGCTCATCGTCGAGGGGCTGTCGGCGGCGCCCAAGATCATTCTGAGCTGAGGGCCAATGGGCGCGTCGAGCCGGTTGAATTGCCGACTTGACACGCGTAAACAGTGCTCATGAACCCGCAAGCGCACGCGATAACCTTGGCGGTCGCACCGCAGCCCACCGATCACATCCTGGGCTCGGAGCACGCGCCCGTCACGCTGATCGAGTACGGCGACTTCGAGTGCCCCAGCTGCAAGGTCGCGGTGCCCACCCCGAGACTTCTGCTGGACCGATTCCCGAACCGGATACGATTCATTTTCCGCCATTTCCCGCTGGAGGACGCGCATCCGCATGCGCTGGCGGCGGCGGAGGCCGCCGAGGCTGCCGCGGGGCAGGGGAAATTCTGGGAAATGCACGACCTGTTGTTCGCTCATCAGGCCCATCTCAAGGACGCGGACCTCAAGCGCTATGCCGACGAGCTGGGACTGGATTCGGCGCGCTACGTCGCCGAGATGGACGACCACATCTATTTGCAGCGAGTCCGGGAGCATGCCGAAGGCGGGCGCCGCAGCCACCTGCGCGCGACGCCCGCGTTTTTCGTCAATGGCGTGGTTCAGGACATCTCATACGGCATGCAGAGCTTGCACGAGGCTGTCGCGGCCGCGCTTCACCGCGCCGGACATTGACGCGCGAGCCGGGCGGGATACCGACCGGCTCCGGCCAGCTCCTAGGTCCAGTCGTCTCCACCGCCACCGCCGAGATCACCGCCACCGCCACCGGAGCTATCATCCCAGGAGCCGGGATCGTTGACGCCAAAGTCGGAGCCGCCCATGTCGGCATTCGGATTGCCGCCCGAGCCCCAATCGCCGGACGGCGGCAATTCTTGACGCCGATCGCCGTCGAGGAAGTGGTGTGCCAGTTCCTCGCCTGCAACGATGCCCGCGCCGGCGGCGAGTCCGCCCGCCAGACCGCCCGCGATGTTCGAGCCAATACCACCACCCGCGACGCCGCCGCCCGGGCCATAGCCGGGGCCGGGGCCTGCGTAACCGCCGGGACCGTAGGCGCCGGGTGCAGCGCCGGCCGGGTATTGCGCGGGGTAGGTGCTACGGCGACGGAACAACATCCAGAACACGCCCACCACGAGGGCGAGAATCACCACGGTGCCCCACGGAAAGTGGGGCGCCGACGGAGCGGTCGTCACCCCGCCGAAGGAGGAGCCTTCGTTTCGTCGCACGACACCGAGCTGAGCCTTGAGCTCTTGAACGGAACGGGGGTTTTCCTTGGTCAAACCCGGATCGAGCTGTTCCGCACGCGTCAGCTCTGAGCGCGCCAGGCCGAGGTTGCCTTCCCGCGCATACAGCTCGGCTTGCACGTAATGTGCCTTGGAGCTCTGCGGGTGGTCGCGGAGCACTTGATCGATCATCTGCTGGGCCTGATCGAGATGACCGCTTCGGGCAGCTTCATAGATCTGCTGCACGGACGGGTCGGCGTCCGCCGCCAGAGCAGGCACGCCGGCCATCCCCAGGGTCAAGGCGGCAGCGACAAGTGATCCAGCAACGAGATTTCGCATGTTTAACCCCAAAATGGCCCTTTCAGGCCGTTGAAAAGTTAGATTAGGGCGGATTTATGAAGTTCAACCCGCCTTGCGACGCGCCAGGCGCTTGATCCCGCCCTCTCAGCCGGGCCCCCGGCGGGCTGTGAGGATCCTGGTATAACATTTTCCGCAGCATGCGTCAGACCATCGTCATCGTGGGGGCGGGATTCAGCGGGAGCGTCCTGGCGACGAGCTTGGTGCGTCACCCGCCCCCGAGTCCCACGGACATCATCTTGATCGAGCGCGGCACGCGCATCGCCCGCGGCGTAGCCTATGCCTCGCATGACGTGCCGTACGTGTTGAACGTCCCGGCTGGAAGGCTCTCGGCCGACTCCCAGGATCCGCTGCAGTTTCTCAAGTTCGTGAGGCAGGTATACCCGGAAGCCGATGCCGAGGATTTCGTGCCTCGATCGCTGTATGGGGATTACCTGCTTGAAGTGCTCGATCAAGCGGAACGATCCGCGCCCTGGCACGTGACGCTGCATCGAGTGTTCGGTGAGGTCACCGCGATCTCCCGCCCAGCGACGCTGGGCGCGATGGGCAAGCCGCTGCTGGCGACCCTCGCGGATGGGCGCGCCATCCCGGCCGATCGCGTGGTGCTCGCGCTCGGAAACCCGCCTTCGCCGGTGCATGCCTGGGCGCGAGGCCTGTCGAATCATCCCGCCTACGTTCACGATCCCTGGCGCATGCCGAAATCGCTGCGGGCGCAGGATTCGGTGCTGATCGTCGGCAGCGGACTCACGATGGTCGACGTGGCGCTCTCGTTGAGCCTCGAGAGCGGAGAAGTCCCGATGGTGCGGGCGATTTCCCGCCACGGGTTGCTGCCGCTCGGGCAGACGATCTTCAGGCCGACCGCCGTCCAGGGCAGCGGCGAAGGGCTGCTTTCCAATGCATCCTCGATTCGACGCGTGTTCGCCGCCACCCGCGCTCTGGCGCGCGAGATGGAGCAGAGGGGCGGAGACTGGCGCGAGGTGGTGACTTTCGTCCGCCACCTTGCTCCCGAGCTTTGGCGCGCTCTGCCGTCCGCCGAACGCCGTCGCTTCCTGCGCCATGCCCAATCGTACTGGGACATCCATCGCCACCGGTTGCCGCCCCACATGGCGCAGCGCATCGATGACATGCGCCGCAGCGGTCGCCTTCAGATTTACGCCGGGCGAATCCGCCAGCTGGTGCCGGAAGGGGACGAATTGCGGGTCGTGTGGCGGCGGCGCGGTCGCGGCGAGAACGAATCGTTCGCCGTCGACGCCGTGATCAACGCCACCGGCCCCGATTATGCGATCAAGCGTTCCTCCGATCCCTTGGTCCAATCGCTGCGAGCCCAAGGCCTGGTGTCGGCGGACGATCTTGACCTCGGGTTGCGCACCGGGCCGAACGGCGCGTGCCTGTCGGCGGAGGGCGTACCGAGTCGGGAACTCTTCTATCTCGGCCCCTTGCTGCGCGCCGACCATTGGGAAGCCACGGCCGTGCCCGAGCTGCGGGCGCACGCCGAGCGCCTCGCGCGGCATCTGGCGGAAAGCGGCTAGGAGAGCTGCTCGATCGCGCTCAGCAGGCGCCGGACGTCCGACTCGGTGGTGTACATCGAGATGCCCGTTCTCAGCAGGCCGCCGCGCTGCTCGAGCCCCAGCACCTCTATGGGGCGCGCCGCATAGAAATTGCCGTCCCATACGCAGAGTCCCTGCGCGCCCAGCACGGCCGCCGCTTCGGCCGCCGTACGCTGATCGAGGGTGATCGAGACGGTAGGCGCCCGGGCACGCGTGCCGAAGTCCGGCCCCCAGACGCGCACGCCACGGATGCGGCGCACGCCGTCGTGGTACTCGGTGGCCAAGCGATGCTCATACTCGCCGATGCCGGTCATCGCATCGACGATGCGCTCGCGCAACGTCGACCCCGCGCCCCAGGCGGCGATGTACTCGATGGCCGCCCGCACGCCATGGATGGCGGCGTGATTGAGAGTTCCCGTCTCGATACGGTACGGCGAAGCCGGCTCCTGGACTGTCAATCGATCGGTGGGCAGCCGGTCGAGAGCGCCGGGCTTGGAATACAAAACCCCGACGTGAGGGCCATAGAACTTGTATGCCGAGCAGAGCAGGAAATCGGCATCCATGGCGGTCACGTCGACCGGGAAGTGCGGTGCATAGTGCACGGCGTCGACGACCAACAGCGCCCCGACCTCGTGCGTCAAGCGGCGCGCGAGCGCGATGTCGTTGACGGTGCCGAGGGCGTTGGATGAGGCGCCCAGAGCCAAGAGTTTGGTGCGGGGGGTGATCTTGGCGGCCATGTCCTCGTAATCGAGAAGGCCGCTGTCGAGCAGGCGAACTTCTTGAACGCGGATGCCGCGTTCCCCAAGAGCAAGCCAGGGACCGCGGTTGGCTTCATGATCGAGCTGGGTGATCAGCACTTCGTCGCCGTCCCCGCCGTTCAAGGTTCGGCCGATGGCATGACTCAACGAATAATTGAGCGTCGTCATGTTTTGGCCGAACGAGATGCACTCGGCCGAGACCGCGCCGAGGAACGCGGCGACGGTCTCGCGGGCCGCCTGCATCCGCCGGTCGACCTCGTGCGACGGTGGGAAATTACCGTGCGTGTTGACGTTGCAGGTGGCGTAGACGTCCGCAATCGCCTCGACCACCGCGGCCGGCACCTGGCTACCTCCCGGGCCGTCTAGGTAAGCGAGTTCGAACGCCCCATGAGTCTTTTGCAGCGCCGGGAAATCCTTCCTGCTGCGCAGGGCGTGCTCCGCCGTGTACGGCATGCGGCTCAGAGCAAGTCGTAGGTGAAGTCGTACCCGGTCGGCGTGGCGTCGCGTGGGTGCAGTTTCATGCTGCCCTTGGCGCCGGCATATTTGCCGGTGCCTCCGGTGACGCTCATGAGCGAGTCGCCCTCATCCAGGAACGGCCCCTCGACGGTGATCTGGCCCGCCTTCAGAGTCAGTGTCCAGAAACACTCCCAACTCTTGCCAACGACCGTGCGTACGCAATATCCCTGGTCGGACCCGACCTGCGTCTTGTTCCCCGCGTCATAAACCTTGTTCGCGAATACCAGCATGTCTCCGACGGAGTCGCCTTTCGCGCCCAGATCGACGCTGGTCTCGCCCACCGGCCGCTCGACGACGACGATCTGTTCGCCCGCCGTGGCAGGCAGCACCGCCAGCGCGGCGGCCAATCCCAGCACTCGACTCATCAGCTTGGTCATGGAGTATCCCCTTCGTTGTTTCGGGTCATCATATCAAGCTCGATCCCCGGCGACGACGGCCGACCGATCATGCCTCGGTGCTAAAGATCCTCTCCAGCGCGCCGACATGTCGGGGATTGCCTTAAAAGTCGATTACCGGCGCGTTTTGATTACCGGCGCGTTAACGCTTTCCCCCACATGCCAACCAGAAACCTATCCGGGCATCCCCGGCCGCCGCCTGTCGCTGATGGTAAAAGCCGAACCGTGAGCCCGGCGGAGCGCCTCAGCGGCTATGCGTTCCTGCAGAGCCTGGCCGCCGAGGTGTCCAAGGGTAACGTCAATCTGCCCTGTTTCCCGGATGTGGTGATCCGTATTCGTCAGGCGCTCGAAGATCCCGACACCCGGGTGTCGCAGGCCGTCCGTATCGTGGGCGCGGAGCCCCGCCTTGCGGCCCGGCTGCTGCAAACCGCGAACTCCGTCGTATTCAATCCGTCGGGCAAACAAGTCACCGAGCTGCGCACGGCCATCACCCGTCTCGGCAACCGATTGGTGCAAAGTTCCGCCATGGCCTTTGCCGTGCAGCAGCTGCGGCTCACACCGGCGCTGCGCTCCATCAGCGAGCCCCTGAAGTCGCTCTGGGAAGAAAGCATGGCGGTGGCCGCCATCTGCCACGTCGTAGCGCGGCGCACGGAGCTCAATCCGGACGAGGCCTTTGTCGCAGGGCTCCTGCACGGGATTGGCCGTCTCTACATCATGGTTCGCACGGCCAGCGCTCCGCAGACCGTGTGCATCGACCACTCGATCCTCCAGATGATCGACGGCTGGCACCCGTCCATAGGGAAAGCCGTTCTCGAAAACTGGGGCTTCAGTGAGGCGATGGCCGACGCGGTCGCCAATCAGAATGTGTACGACTACGGCGGCAAGTCGTCCCCGGACCCTACGGATGTGCTCATCGTCGGGGTGGTGCTCGCCCAGGCGATGCGTGATCGCTCCGGCGTGCGCGACGCGGACATTGTGATGATCAAGTCCTTCGGCCGGTTGGCCCTGACGCCGGACGATTGCCGTTTGGTTCTGCGCCACACCCGCCACCAGATCAGCGCGCTGCGCTCCGTCCTCGGCTGTTGAGGGAGCGGTGGTCACCGCCTGTTAACGATCCGTTGATATGCTGGCCCCGATGGGCGTGAAGGCTTCAGGGTTGGCATGGATCGGCGCGGCGGCCGCGATCGTATATTCCCGTGGGTGCCTCGCCGCGCCCGCGGACGAGCGGGACCCGTGCACCCGGCCGGCGATCGGCAGCGAAGTCCCGGAGCCCGAGGACTTGCGCAGTCGGGACGGCGTGCTGAAGCTGCGACTGACGCTCAGAAATCATCGCGAGGGCGACGGGTCGATCCGCTATTGCTACCTGCTCGGGGGCGGCGCGCAAGCGCCGACGCTGCGCTTGCAGCCGGGCGATACGCTCGTGCTCACGCTCGAAAACCAATTGAGCGATCTCGGACCGACAGGCGCCATGCCGCCGGCGAGTTCCCATAGGCATGGCAATCGTGCCGCTCGTGAGTGCGCCGGCGGCGCCATGTCGTTGATCTCGACCAACCTGCATTTCCACGGACTCACCGTGCCTCCCGTCTGCCATCAGGATGACGTGCTCAACACCTCGGTCCAGCCGGGTGAGGCGCCGTTCGAATATCGCATTCGAATTCCTCCCGACGAACCTCCCGGGTTGTATTGGTATCACCCGCACATCCACGGCTTCAGCACGAAACAGGTTCTGGGGGGCGCCTCGGGCGCGCTGATCGTCGAAGGCATCGAACGCGCCGAACCGCAGATTGCGGGACTGCCCGAGCGCGTGCTGGTGATTCGCGACCAGGATCTGATGAATCCCAATGCTGCGCCCTCCGAGGACGAGCCGGTCGTGCCGAAGATGTTCATCGACCGCGACGGCGACGCCGCCAACAACGGCACCGGCTTCGGCAAGCCCGCAAAGGATCTTTCGATCAATTACGTGCCGGTGCCGTATCCGGATTATCCGCCCGCCTCGATCACCATGCGACCGGGCGAGCGCCAGCTCTGGCGCGTGGTGAATGCTTCGGCCATCACTTATTTGAATCTCGCGGTGATCTTCCAAAGGGCACCACAGCGGCTCGGCCTGATCGCGCTCGACGGTGTCCCGTTGAACACCGCCGGCAATATGCCGGACGGCCCGGTGTGGCGCGATCACATCGGGCTGCCGCCGGGAGGGCGCGTGGAATTCACCGTCGACGCTCCTCCGGCGGGTGTGCGGGGGCTCCTGGTGACGCGAACGGTCGACACGGGGCAGGGCGGCGAGAACGATCCGAATCGCGCGCTGGCTGCGATGATCGCGCGCAGCGACGCGGCCGAGCCGCGTTCCACGCTGCCGCCCGTGAAGACTGCTCTCGCATCCGGCTCGCGTGCCTGGTTGGGAAACGTCCCCCCCGTGCGCGTGCGCAAACTCTATTTCTCGGAGAGACTCTCGGACCCGGCTGATCCCAACAGCGCCACGGAGTTCTACATCACGCTCGACGGTCAGACGCCCAAGCCCTTCGATCCGGCTGCGACGCAGCCCGACATCGTGGTCCATCAGGGCGATGTCGAGGATTGGATCATCGAAAATCGATCCACCGAGCTGCACGCGTTCCACATCCACCAGCTGCATTTCCTGCTGCTCGACTGGTCCGGCGTGCCGGTCAACGAGCCATTCCTTCGCGACACCGTCAACGTCCCGTATTACAACGCCACGATGCTGCAGTATCCGGGCGTTCGGTTGAGGATGGACTTTCGCGATCCGAACATCGTCGGCACGTTCGTGTACCACTGCCATGTTCTCGAGCACGAAGACAGCGGAATGATGGGAACCATCCGCGTCGATCCCCCGGATTGATTGTCGCCGATGGATGGATCGACGCCGCACTGCAGCCGCGCTGCGTCGGCGCATGAAAAAATTACCATGCGCTCGACCTAACGCAAGCATCACATCACTGCAATCACCTTCTTCTAAAACTTGGCGGGCGCACGGACGGTGCGCGCTGCGCTCGGACGCGCGAGACCACAAACTCCAACGAATTCTCTCTCCGGGAGGTATCCAATGAACCCGCAGAATCTACCGGCGCGCCTCAAGGACGGCGCACGCATCGGGCTTTGCTCGCTGGCAGTTGCGCAAATGTCCTTCGGCGCCGCTCTCGCAAGCGTCGCCGACAGCGCCAGCGGCGCGACCCGAACGCCGATCCAGCATGTCATCGTCATCATCGGTGAGAACCGCAGCTTCGACCATGTCTTCGCGACCTACCTGCCGAAGAAGGGCGAGACGATCAACAATCTCTTGTCCGAGGGCATCGTGAAGCTGAACGGCGCCGGCAAAGCGGTTCCCGGACCCAACTGGGAAAAGGCACATCAGCTCGCCGCGACGGACAAGGGCAGTGCCGATCCCTTCCTGCTGAGCCCGCCGCAAGAAGAATTTCCCAGCGACCAGCTGTCCGCACCGTTGGTCGGCGGCCCCAAGGTCTCCTGGTGAGCGAGATCGAGAATCCGAACCCTGCGCCGGGCACCAACAACTGGTACATGCAGGACGGCTACGGCAACAGCTACAACGCCGGCTATCCGCCGCCCTACACCGCCTCGCCGGTCTCGGGCGGCGGCTCCTACAGCAATTGCTTCGATTCCAGTGCGCCCGGAGTCCAGGCCGTTCTCGATTATCTGGCGACCCTGCCGCGCCCCATCGACCCGCGCTGCGAGCCAGGCCATTACTATTTGTTGAACAACTACAATCCGGGGTACTTCGGCAACGGCAAGAATGCCTCGACCGACCAGAACCCGGCGAATACCCCGTTCACCGTTCCTCCGTCCTCGACACCCAGCATCGGCGACTCGCTGAACGCGCATGGGATCTCCTGGAAATATTACGGCGATCAATGGAACAACTACGGGGACGATCCGTACCAGTTGAACTACGGGACGGCCGGCCCGAAGGCCGACGAGTACTGCAACATCTGTAATCCGTTCCAATACGACACCTCGATCATGTCGCATCCCGACCAGATCAAGGCGCACATTCAGGATTCGGTGAATCTGTATGCGGATATTTCAGGCGGCCATTTGCCGGCGGTGTCGATCGTCAAGCCGAGCGGCTACACGGACGGTCATCCGTCTTCCTCCAAGCTGCAATTGTTCGAAGGCTTCGTGAAGAAGCTCGTCGAGCAAGTGCAGGCCTCGCCGTACGCCAAGGACACCGCGATCTTCATCACTTTCGACGAAGGCGGCGGTTACTACGATTCGGGCTACCGCAACTGGAATCTGGGAACGATCACGCAGCGCAGCCGCGACAATTTCCCGAATCCCGTGGTGAGCAAGGACAATCCGTATATCCCCTTGAATTCCCCCGCCCTCGGGGATCTGTTCGATCTGTTCGATTTCGGCAAGTAGCGGCCGCGACGGGCGGCGGCCGGCTCGAAGCCGGTCGGCCGCCCGCGTCTCCGTTGGATGATGTGGTGGCCGCGACCCGCGGCACGATAGAATCCGCCCCTGGTGAAATCGGCCGGCCCTCGGCCGTGCAAAGGCTCGGGGCGGGATGAAGTATTCGAATTTGGTGAGGCGCATTGCCGGCGAAGGCGCCGATGCCTGGATTACACACTACGCGGCGGGCGCTGCGCGCGCTCGGGGCGAGGACGTCATCATCTTGAGCGTCGGCGACCCCCACCTGGAGACGCCGGCGCCGGTGGTGGAGCGCGCCATCGAATGCCTGCGGGGCGGCGACACCCATTACACGCCGGTGGCGGGTCGCGATGCGCTGCGCGAGGCCATCGCCCGATGCCATCGTGAGCGCAGCGGTCAGGCGGTCGATGGCGCCAACGCCATCTTTCTGGCGGGGGCCCAAAACGCGTTGCTGATTTCCGCCCTGTGTCTCACCGAGCCTGGCGACGAGGTGATCGCGTTCGAGCCGCTGTATCCCACGTATCCCGCCACCATCGAGGCATCGGGCGCGCGCATGGTGCGCGTTCCGGCGCCGGCAGCGGCGAGCTTCCGACCGGATCTCGCCGCGCTCGAGGCCTCCATCACCCCGCGAACCCGGGCAATCTTCTTCGCGTCGCCGAACAATCCGAGCGGTCACGTGTTGGCCGCCGAGGAACTCGCCGTGATCGGCGGCCTCGCGCGCCGGCATGCGCTTTGGATCGTGGCGGACGAGGTTTACGCGGGCCTGGCCGCCGGCGGCCGCGTTCCGAGCCTCGCCGCGGAGTTGCCGGAGCAAGTGGTTACGATCAGCAGTCTGTCCAAGTCGCACGCCATGCCGGGGTGGCGCGCCGGTTGGCTGGTGGGTCCGAAGGCACTGGTCTCGCATGCCGAATCGCTGGCGCTCGCGATGCTTTACGGGCTGCCGGGGTTCATTCAGGAAGCGGCGCTCACCGCCCTCCAGATCGCACCGTCGGCCGAAGCGCGGATGCGCGAATTTTGCGCGAACCGGCGGGATCTCGTGCTGAGCGAGCTCACCGGCGTCCCGGGGATCCGATGTTGCGCGCCCGACGCCGGCATGTTCATGTTGATCGACGTGCGCGGCTGCGGGATGTCGGGCCACGAATTCATGACCGGCCTGTTCCGTTCGGAACGTGTCTCGGTGCTCGACGGGGGCGCATTCGGCAAGGGAACCGCGGGCTTCGTGCGGCTGTTCTTCGGCACCGACGAGGCGTCTTTGCGTGAGGGCTGCGGGAGGATTCGCCGCTTCGCGCAGGCTGCGGCCTAGGTCCGCGGCTAACCGCCCAAGGCTAGCGCCCGCGGCTAGGCCGCCCGAGGCTAGCGCCCGCGGCTAGGCCGCCCGAGGCTAACCGCCTCCGGCGACGCCCAACGGAAGCGCCGTGGATTCCTTGATGACGGTCACCGCCACCGAGGAGTTCACCGACCGCACACAGGGAATGCGCGACAAGTAGTCCAGGTAAAACGCCTCATAGGCTTTGATGTTCCGGGTGACGATCTTCAGCAGAAAGTCCCACTCACCCGTCAGTGTGTAGCATTCGAGCACTTCGGCGCGGTCGCGGATCGCGGCCTCGAATTCGCCGAGCGCGTCGCGCCCGGTCGTCGCCAGCTTCACGTGGGCGAAAATGGTCAGATCGAGGCCGAGCGCGTTGCGGTCGAGGAGCGCGACACGCGCCTTGATGACGCCGTCGCGCTCGAGTTGCTGGATGCGACGCCAGCAGGTGGTGGTGGAGATGCGCACCTCTGCCGCCACCTCCGCCACGGATAGCGCGCCCCGGCGCTGTAAGATGTCGAGCAGGCGCAGGTCGAGGCGGTCGATGCCCTTATGAACTGAATCTTGCATTATTCCGCAAAAATCGGAATGAACATACCAAATTATCGGGTGCATCCCTAATGAATGCAACACTGCTCATTCAGCGGCGTAACGTGCCCCAATGAACAAACGTTCGCGTCTGCATCTGCCCAAAGCGCCTGCGCGCCCGGGCGAAAAGCCCGATTTCAGCTATGTCCATCTGTCGCCCGCCGGGGCGGTGGCCCGGCCCGAAGTGAGTGCCAAGGTCCGGGAGCTGGGTCCCCTCGCCGTCGAGTTGGTGAGGGTGCTGGACGACAACCACGAGGCCGTCGGGCCCTGGCATCCGCACCTCGACCCGGAGGAGCTGCAGGTGGGCCTTCGGCACATGCTGCTCACGCGTCTCTACGATGACCGCATGCAGCGCACGCAGCGCGCCGGCAAGATCTCTTTTTACATGCGCTCCCTGGGAGAGGAGGCGGTGTCGGTCGCGCAGTGCATGGCGCTCAAGCCGGGCGACATGTTGTTCCCGTCCTACCGCAATCAAGGCTTGCACATCGTCCGCGGCACCTCGCTGGTCGACATGATGTGCCAGTTGCTGTCGAACACGCGCGACATGTGCAAGGGGCGGCAGCTTCCGGTGATGTACCACTCGCGTCCCGGGAACCTGTTTTCGATTTCGGGCAATCTCGCCACGCAGTTTCCCCAGGCGGTTGGCTGGGCGATGGCAGCGGCGCTCAAGGGCGAGGACCACCTGGCCGCGAGCTGGATTGGCGAGGGCTCGAGCGCCGAAGCGGATTTTCACCACGCGCTCCTGTTCGCCTCGGTGTATCAGGCGCCGGTGATCTTGAACGTCGTGAACAATCAGTGGGCCATCTCCACCTTCCAGGGATATGCGGGCGGCGAGCAGCGCTCCTTCGCGGCACGGGGGCCCGGGTACGGCATCGCCGGGATCCGCGTCGACGGCAATGATTTCCTGGCGGTGTATGCCGTCACTGAGTGGGCGGCACAGCGTGCGCGCACCGGGGGCGGCCCGACCCTGATCGAGCTCGTCACCTATCGGGCTGCCGCGCATTCCACGAGCGACGACCCGGCGCGTTATCGCGCCAAGGACGACCAGGAACATTGGCCGCTCGGCGATCCCATCGAGCGCCTCAAGCAGTACTTGATCAGGCTCGGCGAGTGGTCGGAAGAGCGTCATCGGGCACTGTCCGCGGAACTCGAGGCGCTGGTCGCGGCGAGTTGGGCGGAGGCGGTGACCTACGGCACCATGAGCGATGGGCCGAAGCTCGACGCGGACCTGATGTTCGAGGATGTGTTCAAGGAGATGCCGCAGCACTTGATACGGCAGCGGGCGCAGATGCGGGCAGAGCGCGATGCGGCTCACGCAGAGGAGCGCCCCCTCACGCAGGATGCGGCCACCGCGGCCCACCCAGCGGGCGCCACGTCCGGCGGGGAACCTTAATCCCATGGCCAATATGAACATGATTCAGGCGCTCAACTCCGCCATGGACATCATGCTCGGGCGCGACCCGTGCGTGGTGCTCATGGGCGAGGATATCGGCTATTTCGGCGGCGTGTTTCGTGCCACCGAGGGGCTGCAGCGCAAGTATGGCGAGCATCGCGTGCTCGACACCCCCATTGCGGAGGGCGGCATCATCGGCACCGCCATCGGCATGGCGGTGAACGGCCTGCGGCCGGTCGCCGAGATCCAGTTTGCGGACTACATCTATCCGGGCTTCGATCAAATCGTCAGCGAGCTCGCGCGGCTGCGCTATCGCAGCGCCGGCGACTTCTTCGCGCCGGTGACCATTCGAACGCCCTGCGGCGGCGGCATCCGCGGCGGACAGACCCACTCGCAGAGTCCGGAGGGCATTTTCACCCACGTCAGTGGCGTGAAGGTCCTCATGCCGTCGAACCCCTACGACGCCAAGGGACTCTTGATCACGGCGATCGAGGACGACGATCCGGTGATTTTCTTCGAGCCGAAGCGCTTGTACAACGGGCCTTTCGACGGCGACCCCGGGAAGCCCGCGGTGCCGTGGAGCGCTCACCCGAAGGGCCAAGTGCCCGAGGGGCATTACAAGGTGCCGCTGGGATTGGCCGAGGTGGTGCGCAAGGGCACCCAGATGACCATCGTGACCTATGGAACCATGGTGTTCGTCGCCCAGGCTGCTGCTGCCGCCCTCGGGGTGGATGCGGAGATCGTGGACCTGCGGTCGCTCGTGCCCCTGGATGTGGAAACCATCGTTGCCTCGGTCAGAAAGACGGGACGCTGCGTGGTGGCCCACGAAGCCACGCGCTTCTCCGGCTTTGGCGCCGAGCTCGTCGCCGTGATCCAGGAGGAGTGCTTCTGGCACCTGGAGGCGCCGATTCAGCGCGTCGCCGGTTGGGATACGCCCTATCCCCACGCATTCGAATGGGAGTACTTTCCCGGCCAACAACGAGTCGCGACGGCCCTCAAGGCCGTGATGGAGTCGGCATGAGTCAGTTCGTGTTCAAAATGCCCGATCTCGGTGAGGGAACGGTCGAGGCCGAGATCATCGCGTGGCACACGGCGCCGGGCGCCACGGTGGCCGAGGATCAGACCATCGTCGAAGTGATGACGGACAAGGCTGCGGTCGAGGTGCCGGCACCGGTGAGCGGCAAGGTCGTTTCCATCACCGGCGGCCCCGGTGACAAGGTGGCGGTCGGCTCGCCGCTGATCGTGTTCGAAGTGGGCGCGGCGGCCTCCGCGGGCGCCAAACCGGCCGATTCGCTCAAGACCGAGGCGCCAAAGACCGCCGCGCGCGCGATGCCGGCGAGTGCGCAGAGTGCCGCTGCGCCGCCATCGGTGCCGGCCGCGCCACCCGCTGCGCCGGCCACGCCACCCGCTGCGCCGGCCGCCGCGCCCACGGGACGGATCATGGCCTCGCCCGCCAACCGGCGCCGAGCGCGCGAAGCGGGCATCGATTTGACCACCGTCGTGGGATCGGGGCCGGGTGGGCGGATCGTCCGGGAGGATCTGGCGTCGGCGGCTTCCGGTCCGAGCGGCGACGTTTCCGCGGAAACGTCCGAGATATCCGAGATATCCGAGATCAAGGTCATCGGGGTGCGACGCCTGATCGCCGAGCGCATGAGCGAGGCCAAGCGCAACATCCCGCATTTCGCCTACGTCGAAGAGGTCGATGTGACCGAACTGGAGGCGCTCCGTCAGCACCTCAATTCCAAAAATGCCCGGGGCGAACCGTCCTGGACCTACCTGCCGCTCGTCATCGCGGCCCTGGTGCGCACGTTGAATTCGTTTCCGCAGTGCAACGTCCTGTATGACGCCGCGCGCGGGGTCTTGGTGCGCCATCGCGCCGTGCACGTGGGAGTGGCCACCCAGACCCCGGACGGCTTGAAGGTCCCGGTGGTGCGCCATGCCGAGCGGCTGACGCTTGCGGCGCTCGCTGCCGAGATCCGCCGCGTCACCGAGCGGGCACGCGCGAACAAGGCGTCCCGCGAGGAATTGGTCGGCTCGACCATCACCGTCACGAGTTTGGGCAAATTGGGGGGAATCGCATCTACCCCCATCATCAACGCCCCGGAAGTGGCCATCATCGGCCTGAACAAGGCGGTGGAGCGGCCGGTGGTTCATCAGGGCGCGGTGGGGATACGCCGAATCATGAACTTATCGTCGTCATTCGATCATCGCTTCGTGGACGGTTATGATGCAGCGGCGATGATTCAAGCGCTGAAAGAGCTGCTCGAACATCCCGCCATGATTTTCATTCCAAGGTAGTACCTTCATGACCGCGCAGCCTCAACGTGTGACTTCGGAGCCCAAGGCCCAATCCGCGCGCCCGCCGTTCGGCAGCGTGCTTGCTTCCCATATGGCTGTCGCCACGTACCGTGAGGGGCGCTGGAGCGAGTGCGAGATCAAGCCCGTCGAGGCGATATCGCTGAGTCCCGCGGCTCACGTGCTGCATTACGCGAGCACCTGTTTCGAAGGCTTCAAGGCGTTTCGACATGCAGACGGATCGGTCCACACGTTCCGGATGGATCGCCACATTCAGCGCCTGCGCCAGAGCGCCCGTCAGCTGGTGCTGCCCGAGCCCCCAGCCGCCCTCGCGGGCGACATGGTTCGCGCCGTGATAGCGCGTTGCCGGGACGCCGTGCCGGAGGCGCCGGGGGCGCTGTACCTGCGGCCGATCCTGTTCGGCACCACGCCGAACATTGGCGCGGCCGCGACGCCTGCGACCGAGGCCATGCTGCTGGTGCTGGCGAGCCCGGTGTGGGACTACTTCGCGGGCGGGATGAAGCCGCTGCGCATCTTCGTCGACGATGAGCACACACGATCGGCCGCGCAGATGGGCGTGGTGAAGACGGGCGGCAATTACGCGGCGGCGATGGGACCGACCTTGGCCGCGCGCGCCAAGTATCAAGCGGACCAGGTCCTGTTCTGCCCGGGCGGCGAGGTCCAAGAAACCGGGGCGGCCAATTTTCTGTTGATTCGCGACGGCGAGCTGCTGACGCGCGGGCTCGACAGCACTTTCCTGCACGGTGTAACCCGGGACTCGTTGCTCACCCTGGCCCGGGATCGCGGCTTCAACGTGTCCGAACGCGTGTTCGACGTGAAGGAAATGCTGGAGTGGGTGAAGACCGGTGAGGCCGCCCTGTCAGGGACCGCCGCCGTGCTCGCCGGCGTCGGCACGCTGATCTACCGCGGCGTCGAGCACCGGGTCGCCGGCGGCGAGGTGGGGCAACAGACCCGCGCGCTGCGCTCGCAGCTCGTCGCCATCCAACAGGGTGAAACGCCCGACAACCACGGCTGGTTGCAGCGGATCTAAATCGCCGAGCGGCTCGAATGCCGCTCAGTACTCGTCGTGCTCCTCGTCGTCCTCGTCGTCGAGGTCGTCGTCTTCGTCATCCTCGTCGTCGTCTTCGTCCTCCTCCCAGTCCTCATCGTCGTCTTCGTCCTCGTCTTTCTCGGACTTCGACCCGGACCAGCCCTCGGGCTCCTCGGTGAGCTCGAGGTCGAGCTCCGCCCAATCGTCGACATCCAGCTCTTCGATGTCGCCGTCGAGATGCTGGATCTCGACGATTTCCCGGTCCTCGTCCACGCGAAGGACCTGGAAAGTCTCATCGTTCTCCAGATCGTCATACCACTGACCGACAGTCGGTTCGTACTCTCTACCCACTAAGATTCGTCCTTCTTTCGAGCCGCTCTGCCGGTTGGCTGGCGAATGTTTGATTGGCAGGCGAATATTAGGGGAGGCCGGTCCGCTAAGTAAATGGCAAAATCGAGTCAGTATGAACGTCGCCGACCGTAAATTAAGTGCTCGCCGCCTGATCGAGGCGCGCCGTGTCGTGGTCAAGGTGGGGTCGGCACTTCTGGTGGATGGCGAGAAAGGGCGTCTCAATCGCACCTGGCTGGAGAGCTTTGCGGCGGACATCGCGCATCTCAGGCGGCGTGGCCAGGAGGTGATTCTGGTGTCCTCGGGGGCCATCGCTCTCGGGCGGCGGCATCTGGGACTCAACGCGGGTCCGCTCAAGCTGGAAGAGAGTCAGGCCGCTGCGGCAGTCGGGCAGATCCGCCTGGCGCATGCCTACAAGGAGCTTTTGGAGGCGCACGAGATCACGGTGGCGCAAATCTTGCTGACCTTGGGCGACACGGAGCAACGCCGTCGGTACTTGAACGCTCGCGGCACCCTGCAGACGCTGCTGTCGCTCGGGGCGGTTCCGGTGATCAACGAGAACGACACCGTGGCCACGGCCGAGATCCGCTACGGCGACAACGACCGGCTGGCGGCGAGGGTTGCCCAAATGACGGGCGCCGACTGCCTGGTCTTGCTATCGGACATCGACGGGTTGTATACGGCGAACCCGCATGAGAATCCCGAGGCCGAGCTCATTTCGCGGGTCCTCGACATAACGCCGGCCATCGAGGCCATGGCCGGCGGGACCACCAGCGGCTTCGGGACGGGTGGCATGCAGACCAAGATCGCGGCCGCCAAAATTGCGGTCGGGGCGGGTTGTCACCTGTGCATCGCGAGGGGAGCGACCCAGCATCCCTTGAAGCGCATCGAGGAAGGCGCGCGCTGCACCTGGTTCGTGCCTTCATCCACGCCCTCGGCGGCGCGCAAGCAATGGATCGCCGGAAGCTTGCGGCCGGCCGGTGCGATCAGTGTGGACGAGGGTGCGGTGCGCGCCCTGTTGCAGGGCAAGAGCCTCCTGCCGGCCGGCGTCACGCGTGCCGTCGGCCGCTTCGACCGCGGCGACACGGTGAGCATCGTGGGCCCGGACAGCCTGGAGGTCGCGCGCGGGATCTGTGCGTACTCGGACAGCGATACGGCGCGCATCATGGGCAGGAAAAGCACCGAGATCGAGAACCTATTGGGCTTCAGGGGCCGCGATGAAATCGTTCATCGCGACGACCTGGTGCTGATGAGAGCGACGTGACGACGAAACCCCAGGAAGCGGCAAGCTCCGCCGGGCACGAGACGACCGTGGCCGAGATCATGACGGCGATTGGCCGGGACGCCCGGGACGCCGCTCCGACCCTCGAGCTTGCCTCGACGGACCAAAAGAATCGTGCGCTGCGCGCCGCTGCTGCAGCGCTGCGCAAACGCAGCCGCGAGATCCTGGCCGCGAACGAGCGGGACATGGAGGGGGCCGCGTCGAGCGGTGCCGGCCACGCGCTGCTCGACCGATTGAAGCTCGACCCGAGTCGCATCGAGGCCATGGCGCGAGCGCTCGAGGATATCGCGGCACTGCCCGATCCGATCGGCACGGTGCTCGCCGAATGGACCCGGCCCAACGGGCTGCACATTCAACGCCGCCGGGTGCCGCTCGGCGTGATCGGCATCATCTACGAGAGCAGGCCCAACGTCACCGCGGATGCGGGAGCGTTGTGCCTGAAATCCGGCAACGCGGTGATTTTGCGCGGAGGCTCGGAGAGCGCCCGGTCGAGCGAACTCATCCATCAGTGCCTGGTCGAGGGACTGCTCGCTGCGGGCCTGCCGGCCACCGCGATCCAGCGGGTGCCGACCACGGACCGCGCGGCCGTCGGCTTCATGCTCGCCGACATGGCGCAATACATCGACGTGATCGTGCCGCGGGGCGGGAAGAGCCTGATCGAACGCGTTCAAAAAGACGCCCGCGTTCCGGTCATCGGGCATCTCGAGGGCGTCTGTCATGTATTCGTCGAGCGTACGGCGAACCTGGAGATGGCACGCAACATCGTGCTCAATGCGAAGATGCGTCGCACCGGTGTCTGCGGCGCGGCGGAGACGCTGCTGGTGGATCGTGGGTGTGCAGACACGCACCTTGCGCCGCTGATCGAGGCGCTGCTCGCGGCGGGATGTGAAGTGCGCGGAGACGATAGGGCGCTCAAGGCCGATCCGCGCGTCAAGCCGGCCACGGAGCAGGATTGGTACACCGAATATCTGGACGCGATCATTGCGGTGCGCGTGGTCGACGGAGTGGACGCGGCCATCGCGCACATCCGCCGCTATGGATCCCAGCACACCGACTCGATCGTGACCGAGGATGCCGCGGCGGCGGAGCGCTTTTTGACGAGGGTCGACAGCGCCATCGTGCTGCATAACGCCTCGACGCAGTTCGCCGACGGCGGCGAGTTCGGCATGGGCGGGGAGATCGGCATCAGCACGGACAAGTTTCATGCGCGCGGCCCGGTCGGTGTCGATCAACTGACGAGCTACAAATACATCGTCAGGGGCTCGGGTCAGCTGCGCGGCTGAGAGGGCGGGGGGCGATTCCCGACGTTCCCGCGCGGCGTCTGGTCGAGCGCGATGATGGCGGCAAGCCAGCGTCGAACCTCCTGCGGATCGTCGAGACGCCATTGCCCCGTGAGGCGATCGCCCACCGCGATCGACACGCCACCCGCCCGCTCGACGAATCGAAGACCGGACTCATCCGTGAGGTCGTCACCGACGAATACGGGTGTTCTGCCTGCGAACGGCCACTCGCTCATGAACGCCTCGGCGGCGGTCGCCTTGGAAAAGCCCTTGGGCTTGAGCTCGAACACCTTATTGCCGGCCTGCACCTCGTAGCGCGCTTCGAGCGGGGCGGCCGCTGCCGCGACCGCGCGGCAAACGCTCGCCTCGAAGTCGGGAGCGAGCCGATAATGAACGGCGATCGTGCGGCCCTTGTCCTCGAACAAGGTGCCGGGATGCGATGCGACGAAGGCACGAAGCGATGCTCGAGCGCCTTCGAGAGACTCATCGGGGCCGGAATCCGCCGCCCATAAAACACCGCAGGCGTCGCGGCGTTCGGCGCCGTGCTGTCCAGCCGCGGGGAGCTTCAGCGGTGCGAACAGTTGGTCGATCGTCACGATGCTGCGGCCACTCACCAAGGCGAGCGCTCCGTTCAGGCGCTGTGCCACGCCGCTGATCAGGGTGTTCAGCGACGGATCCACCACGACGGACGACGGTGTGTCGGCGATCTCCACCAGCGTTCCGTCGACGTCCAGAAACAGGCACCACTCCGGGGAGGGCGCAGGAGCGGCATTCCTCATTTCGCGCGACCATAGCCCATTCGTGCCGCGGCCGCCATGGTTGGCGGCATGCGCACGTGTAAATTTTACATGCGCGCGACGCTCGCGGTCGAAATATGACGGCACCCGTTCGGTACGGGAGACGGGTCGGGATATTTTCGGTATTTTGCCGCCAAGCGGCGTACTTTGAATGGGGAGCTCTCCCGCGGAGGTGTGGTGTTTCGTTCGGTGATGTTGCGTTTCGTATTGCCGGTGGCGCTCGCGTCGTGCGTGGTCGCATATTTCGGCCTGCCGTATATCCAGCGGCTGCTCGCGGAATGGTTCACCGCGGACGTGGAGCTGCGCGCGCAGCTGGTGATGCACACCATGGAAGCGCCGTTGACGGAGCTCGTGGAACAGGGCAATGAGACGCGGCTTCACGGCTATCTGGCGAAATTGACCGCGGATGAGCGCCTGCTCGCCGTCCTCGTGTGCCGGCCGGACGGCACCCTCATCGCCAAGACCGAGCGGTTGCCGCGCGCGATCGATTGCGATGCGAGCGCCGGCGCCGCTTCCTCGTCGGCGCGGATCGTGCAGCTGCCGTCCGGCTCGGTGCAGGTTTCGCGTTTCGACTTCGATTCCGCCCAGCCCGTACCGTTTCGGATCGTGATGCTGTACGACCTGAGCTTCGTCGATCGCCGGCAGCGGACCGCGCGCGATTTCGTCCTGGTGTTCATCGGCATCTCGGTGCTGCTGCTCGCACTGCTCGTGGTGCTCGTGGCGTGGCTGCAGCTTCGCCGCTGGGTCAACGTGTTGATCGGCGACATCCGGGGCAAGAGGTTTCTCGACGACGCACGATCGCCGCGGGCATCCAATCCGATCCTCTCCCAAGTTCGCCAAGTCCTGGCCGAGGTCGAGGAGAAGCAGCGCCTGGAGATCGACTTCCGCGAGAATTGGACCCCGCAAGCCCTGCGACAGGTGGTGAAGGACCATCTGCATTCCTCGCAGGTGATCATCGTCTCCAACCGGGAACCGTACATTCACAATTACAACGCGGATCATCAGCCTGTCGTGCAGGTGCCCGCGAGCGGCATGGTGACCGCGCTCGAGCCGATCATGCGGGCGTGCTCCGGCGTGTGGGTGGCGCATGGCGCCGGAGCCGCGGATCGCGAGACCGTGGACCGCTTCGATCACATCGCGGTTCCTCCCGACAAGCCGTCCTATACGCTACGGCGCGTGTGGCTGACCGACGAGCAGGAACAGGGCTATTACTACGGATTTTCCAACGAGGGACTGTGGCCCCTGTGTCATCTGGCCTACGTGCGCCCGGCGTTTCGGCCGAGCGACTGGCGCGCCTACGAAGAGGTCAATGCCAAGTTCGCCGACGTGGTCTCCGCCGAGGCGAGCACGGACAGCCCCGTGGTATTGATCCAGGATTTTCACTTCGCGCTGTTGCCGAAGCTCATCCGCGCCAGGATCCCGAAGGCGACCATCGCGCTGTTCTGGCACATCCCGTGGCCCAATGCGGAGACCTTCGGCGTCTGCCCGTGGAAGCGGGAGATGCTGCTGCACATGCTGGCGGCGGACATTCTCGGATTTCACACGCGCTATCACTGCCAGAATTTTCTCGACACCGTCGATCGGTTCGTGGAATGCCAGATCGACCGCGAGCACATGACGGTGACGCTTCAGGGCCGGGTGTGCCGCGTGGCCGCCTATCCGATCTCGATCGAATGGCCACCCCGATGGCTGCAATACCTGCCGGATGCGGCGGCGTGCCGCGCGGCCGTCCGCCAGAGGCACCGCATCGGCGCGGACGTGGTCATCGGCCTCGGCGTCGAGCGCTGGGACTTCACCAAAGGCATCCTCGAGCGCTTCCAAGCGCTCGAGACGCTGCTGGAGAGAAATCCGCGGCATCGCGGCCGCATCACGCTCCTGCAGATCGCTTCGCCGTCCCGCAGCCAATTGCCGGCATACCGCGATTTGCAGCAAAAGACCCACGCGGAGGTGGAGCGCATCAACGCCAAGTTCGCGGAGGGGGACTGGCGGCCGATCGTGCTCATCGGCGAGCATCAGGAGCCTCACAGCGTGTTCGAGCTGTACCGGGCCGCGGATTTCTGTCTGGTCAACAGTCTGCACGACGGGATGAACCTGGTCGCGAAGGAATTCGTGGCCTCGCGCGATGACGAGGACGGCGTCTTGATCTTGAGCACCTTTGCGGGCGCCTCGCGCGAATTGGCCGAGGCCGTGCTGATCAACCCCTTCGATGTCAACGAGACGGCACAGGCGATGGAGATCGCGATGCGCATGGGACGCGAAGAGCGCCGCGACCGCATGAGCCTGATGCGGCGTACGGTCAAGGAGAACAATGTGTACCGGTGGGCGGGCCGCATGCTGATGGACGCCGCCCGCATCCGACAGCGCCAAAGCCTGCCGTCGGTCAGGTCGAGGTTCGGGCGCTTCGGGACTTGACCCGCGGCGTTCGCCCCGTCCATCAAGCGCGCGCGGCGAAGGCGCGCAGCCGTTGCGCCGCCAGATCGAGCGTTTCGTCCTTTTTCGCGATGCAAAGGCGGATCAATGTCATGGCGGGCGGCGAGGCATAGAAGGGCGACAATGGAATCGTCGCGACCTTGGCCTCGCGGATCAGGCGGTCGGCGAACTCGAGGTCGCCCGATCGGCTGAGCGCGCCGTAATCCACCAGCAGAAAATAAGTGCCCGCGGCCCTCAAGGGCTCGAAGCCCGAGCTCTTGAGCGCGTCCGCCAACCGGTCGCGCTTCGCCTGGAAGAATGCCGACAGGCCGGTCCATGCATCGGGGCGCCGCGCCAGATACCGGGCGATGGCGTGCTGCAGGGGCGCGGCGATGCTGAAGGTGTTGAACTGGTGCACCCGCCGCAGCTCCCGCGTGAGCGCGGGGGGCGCCACGCAATAGCCGGTCCGCCAACCCGTGGCATGCAGCGCCTTCCCGAAGGAGAATACGGCGAAGCTTCTTTCGCGCAGTTCCGGGTGGGCCAGCACGGAATTCGGCCGCCGCCCGTCGAAAATCACGTTCTCATACACCTCATCCGCCAAGATCGTGACGGCGCGGTCGCGGACCAGCCGGGCGAGTGCATCCAGATCGCCTCGATCGAAGACCGAGCAGCTCGGGTTCTGGGGACTGTTGATGATGACGAGTCGAGTGCGCTCGCTCAACGCCGCGCGCACCCGGTCCCAATCGACGGCGAAGGCGGGCGGGCTCAACGGAATACGAACGCACCGCCCCCCGGCCAGCCGGATGGCCGGCTCGTAGGCGTCGTAGGCCGGATCGAAGATGATGGCCTCATCGCCGGGCCCGACGACCGCCTGGATCGCGTCATAGAGCCCCTCGGTCGCGCCGCAGGTGATGGTGATCCCGGCCTGCGGATCGATGGCCACATCGTAGGATGCCTGGATCTTTTGGGCGATCAGCTCGCGCAGTGCGATGACGCCCTCCATCGGCGCATATTGGTTGTGGCCTTCGGCGATGGATTCGACCAGAGAAGCCGCCAGGTCGGGATCGATCGGATAATCCGGAAATCCCTGGCCGACGTTGAGGGCCCCTTCCTCGATCGCACGGCGCGACATCACGGTGAAGATGGTCGTGCCGACGTCCGGCAACTTGCTGTCGAATCGCATGTCGGCGGGTACGCTCACGCGTGCTCGGCAGCCTCGAGCGCCTGCAGGCCACCCGCCAGCGAGTGCGCGTCGAAGCCCCGCTTTCGCAGCTCCCGCGCGGCGGTGAGGCTGCGCTTGCCGGTTGCACAGAGCAGGAGATAGCTGGCCCCGGGCGCCAAGGCGCTCGAGTCCGCGAGCAGCGCGGCCAGCGGCATGTGGCGCGAGGGCGTCGGCCTCGCCGAGAACTCTTCGGCGGTTCTGACATCGACGAGCTCGAAGCGCCGCGCCGCGGCGGCGAGCGAGGACAGCTTTATTTCGATGTCCCGTTCCTCGCCAGGCAGATCGCGGATCAGGGCACAGTCGGGCGTGACGCATTCCGCACGCCGCGGCGCCTTGATCCGGGTGCTGCCGAAGCTCATGAAATCCATCAGCAAGAGCTCGCCGTCGAGCTGGCCCGGGATGCCGAGCAGGATCTTCAGCGTGAGCAGCGCCTGCAGGCATCCGAAAGTTCCGGGCACGGGGCCGAGGACGCCGGCCTCGGCGCAATTGCCGACGGCGCCGTCCGCGGTCGCGTCGGGCCAAAGACAGCGAAGGCACGCATGAGTGGCCGCGGGCCGGTAGACCTGGATCTGCCCCTCGTATTGATAGACGCTCGCGAACACCGCAGGGCGCCGCGCGAGCACCGCCGCGTCATTGATCAGGAACTTGGTGCGGAAATTATCGCAGCAGTCCACCACAACGTCGTGAGCGCGCACCAGGCGCAGGGCATTGTCCGCGTCGAAGCGCACGCCATGGGTCTCGACTCGAACGCTGGGATTGAGCTTCTCGACCGCGGCGGCGGCGAGGGCCGCCTTGGCCTGGCCGGACTCGGCCAGGGCATAAATCGGCTGGCGGTGAAGATTACTCTCGTGCAGCGTGTCCGCGTCGATGATGCCGAGGAAGCCGACACCGGCGCCCGCGAGGTACTGCAGGACGGGGCTCCCCAACCCCCCGGCACCCACCACCAGGACCCGGCTCGCTGCAAGCTTCGCCTGGCCGGCCGCGCCGACTTCCTTGAGCAGGATTTGCCGCGAATAGTCAGGCTGCATCGTGATCGTGGGCCTTGGCGTGATCGTGCCGGTGCCCGGGCGTCGCCGCGCAGCGTTCGCAGTTCACCCATCCGGAATCGCCGCTGCGATAATGCTCCTTCTTCCAGATCGGTACGCGGTGTTTGACTTCATCGATGATGAAGCGGCAGGCGTCGAAGGCCTCGCCGCGATGCGCCGAACTCACGCCCACCCACACCGCCATATCGGACAAGCCCAAACGTCCCACCCGGTGGATGCAGAGCGCGTGCTTGATCGGGAACCGAGCGGCGGCCTCGGCGAGAATGCGCTCGCCCTCTTTCAGCGCGAGCTCCTGGAACGCCTCGTATTCCAAACTCGTGACTTCCTGGCCCTCGTTGAAATCACGCACCCATCCTTCGAAGCTCGCGTAGCCGCCCGCGCCGGGATCGACCAGCTCACGCCGGGCGGCAGCGGTGTCGATCCTCGAGTCGGTGAACCGAAAGCGCATCAGCCGCCGGCCACGGGAGGTATGAATACCACGGCATCGCCGGCGGCCAGTCGGCACGACCAGGGGGCAAACTCGGAGTTGACGGCGACCTTGAGCTGTTCTCGCGGCAGTGTGAAGCCATAGCGCGCCTGGAGTTCGGCGTAAAGATCCGCCGGTGTCGACGCCAGCGTTTCGATGGTCTCCTCGGAACGGCCCGATTGCTCGCGCATCAGCGCGAAATATTGGATCTTGAGTTGCATAGCGTGTGCGGTCGTGGCGCTCGCGCGAACGTACTCCTCCGGTGTGTTGACGTTGTCGAGCGCGCGTCGATCCTCGGGCTCGAGGAGGCGCACGGCATGATTCATGAGGAATTTACGCGGGCAGTCCTTGCCTCTGGCCACGAACGCATCGATTTGCGCGGCGGCTTTCGGCTCCCATATCGCGCACAGGGGCTCGGGCAACCCATCATGCACACTGGTGAAAGCGGTGGCGCTCGACGCCGGGTCGCGCTCGGCGAGCAATTGGCTCAATGCCCGGTCGCTCAGCAAGGGCAGGTCGCAAGCCACGACGAGCCATGCATTCTGGGGATGGGCGGCGATCGCCGAGCGTATTCCGACGATGGGGCCGTGGCCCGGGACCGAGTCGACGATCAACGGGTAACGCGCACGGGCGGGATCGCTGCCTTGCGAGGCGCGCACCGAGACGAAGACCCGGTCCACGTGCCTGGCCAACAGCTCCACGGCTCGATCGAGCTGGGTCCGACCCTCATAGAGCAGTGTCGCCTTGTCGCGCTTCATCCGTTCGCTCGCGCCGCCGGCGAGCACGAGGCCCCGTATGGGCGCACCCACCTCCACGTTCACGGTGACGCCTCGCGTGAGTAGCGGCTCTTGCCGCCGTCCTTCGCGATCAGGCGCAGATCGGAGATCACGATGTCGTGAGACAGCGCCTTGCACATGTCGTATACGGTGAGTGCGGCGATGCTGGCTCCGGTGAGCGCCTCCATCTCCACGCCCGTCTTGTGGTGCACGCCCACCGTGCAACGAATCAGCGCCGCGTCGCCCTCGAGGCCGATCTCGATCCGGCAGTTCTCGATTCCCAGCGGATGGCAGAAAGGGATCAATTCATGGGTGCGTTTGGCACCCATGACGCCGGCAATGATGGCGGTGTCGAAAATCGGCCCCTTGGACGAGCGCAACCCCTGCTCGCGCAACGCCGCGGCCACCGCGGGCGGAAACAGAACCCGCACCTCGGCCACCGCGGTGCGCCGCGTGGCGGCTTTGTCGCTCACGTCGACCATGGTCGGGCGCCGCTCGGCATCCAGATGAGTGAATGTCATGGGGTCATCCGCCGATGTAGTACATCTCGATCTTCTTCTCGGCGGAGGCCTTCCGATCTTGCTGGAGTCCCTGGCGCAGCTCGCTGTACCGATCCGTGCGGTTGCGCCAGGTGCCGCGAATCAGCTCGAGAATTTCCGGGTCCGAGGCGCCGCCGCGCATCGCTGCGCGCAGATCGAGTCCGTGCGTTGCGAACAGGCAGGTGTAGAACTTCCCCTCGGAAGACAGCCGTGCTCGGGTGCAGTTGCCGCAGAACGGCTGGGTCACCGACGAGATGAAGCCTATCTCCCCCCCGCCGTCGTCGAAGCGCCATCGCTGGGCCACTTCGCCCAGATAATTCTCCGAGACCGGATGCATCGGCCAACGCTCGGCGATGCGCGCCGCGAGCTCGCGCGAGGGCACGACGAGGTCCGAACGCCACTCGTTGCGGTTGCCCACGTCCATGAACTCTATGAAGCGCACGATCACGGGTCGCCGGCGGAAGTGTTCCACGAGGTCGAGCACGGTGCGATCGTTCACCCCGCGTTCCACCACGGTGTTGACCTTGATCGGCGCCAGGCCGGCGGCGATCGCGGCGTCGATGCCCTGCAACACCTGATCGAGGGCCGCAAAGCCGCCGCTCATGCGGGAAAAAATCTCCCGATCGAGCGTATCGAGGCTCACCGTGACTCGATTCAAACCGTTCGCATGCAATTCGACCGCCTGGCGCGCGAGCAGCACGCCGTTGGTGGTCAAGGCGATGTCCTCGATCTCGGGAAGCGCGGACAGATCGCCCACCAGATCCGCAAGGTTGGTCCGCAGCAGCGGCTCGCCGCCGGTAAGGCGAAGCTTGCGTACGCCCAGCTGGGTAAACAGCCGCGCCAACCGCACGATCTCGTCGAACGACAGACGCTCCTGCGATTTCAGAAATTGATAATGCTCGTGAAACTTCTCCTTCGGCATGCAGTACGGGCAGCGGAAGTTGCAGCGGTCCATGACCGATATGCGCAGGTCGTGCAGCGGCCGCCCGCGCTGGTCGAGCGGATTCCTGCTTCCCTGTATGTCGTGAACGTTGGAGCTGGCCATGGATCCTCGATTACCAGCGATACATGCCGGTAACGAATCCCTTCGCATAGGTGTTGGGGCCCGGCGGCAGCTCGACGAAGCCGTCGGTGCCTGCGAGGCCGAGAAAATCCCCCGGGCCCTTGGTCTGCCGGGGCGATGCCCAAGGCCGGCCCCAATCGTCGTACTCGATGGCGACGGGCAGAAAGACGGCGACCGGCGGGTTGACGATGACCTCCTCCGCCAACGCGATGCGCTCGGGCGGCCGCCGCCGGGTTCCCATCGCTTCGGCAATTGCCGGAATCACATAGCGAATCAGACACATGAGCGTGGACACGGGGTTTCCCGGCAAGCCGAACACGGATTGACCCTGGGGGCCGACTCCGAACCACATCGGCCTGCCTGGCCGCTGCGCGATGTTGTGAAATACCTGCTGCACACCGAGGCTCTTGAGCACCTTGGGCACCAGATCAAACTTACCCATGGAGACGCCACCACTCAAAATCAAGACCTCGTGAGTGGTCAGATGCAGAACCAATCGTTCGCGCAGCTGGGTCTCGTCGTCCGCCACGTGATCGTCCCCGACTCGAGCGAAGCCCCTGCGGCGCAAGGTCGCAGCGACCGCGTAGGCATTCGACCTGCGCACTTGGTAATCGGCGATGGGATCCCCGGGTTCGATCAGCTCGTCGCCGGTGGATACGATCATGATGGCGGGTTGGCTTGAGACACGGACGCGGGCCATCCCTGCGGAAGCGGCCACCGCGATTTCCGGCGCGCGCAGCAAAGTTCCACTCTGAAGCAACAGCGTTCCCTGCCGGGTATCGCTGCCGCGGCGATGAACATTGTGGTACGGCGCGGTTGCGGCCGCATGCTTCAACACCGCGAAGCCGTCGACGATGTCGTATTGCTCCAGCGCGATGACGCAGTCGCTGCTCTGCGGCAGGATGGCGCCGGTCATCACTTCGATGGCTTCGTCGCGCCCGAGCCTCAACGGCGGTACGCCGGCCGCCTGCGTCGCCTGGATGCGAAAACGGCGCACGCCCCGGCGCAGCGACTCGCTGTCGACCGCTACGCCGTCCATGGTGACCCGGTCGAAGGGCGGTTGATCGCGCTCCGCGTAGATGTTTTCGCGCAACGTTCCGCCGACACACTGCGTGAGCGGCAGTGATTCGATCGGCAGACACGTCAGCCGAGAGTTGATCGCCTCTTCGGCCAGACGCGGGGTGATGAGCGTACCAGCCTGCATATCAAAAGATGGCGGCGGAGTGCATCCGCCGCCTCGGGTTCAGGAAGCCGCGTGCTTGGCCTTGTAGGCCTTCAATTGTTCGTTGAATTTGCCGACGATCGCCTGGAGCTCGTCCACCGCCGCATTGTTTTTCTGCGTGAGGATCTTTTGCTGCTGATCGGCCTTCGCCTTGTCGTCCTTCGACAGCTTGGACGGATCCTTGGGTGTGGCTGCGTCGATCTCGAGCTTGATGCAGTCCAGGTACGCATTCATCTCGGTGTTGTAGCGGCTGACCTCGTTCTTGCCGGCGATCATCTCTTCCTTCGATGCCGTGTTGCCGTCGGGAATGTGATCCGGCGCCCGGGGATAGGTGCAATCCGCCTGTGCGTGAGCGGCGGAACCCAGTGCGAAAACCAGCGTGAGCGGTATCCAAGCCTTCATCGGGAATCCTCTATTTATCGGTGCGAATGTTTATCGGTCCACTGCGATCTTACGGCCAACAGCGGGAGCCCCGCCAGCGGTTGGCGGAAATCATGTAAGTGGCTGATTATTGTCTCATTCGAGCGTTGGGGAGCGGTTTGGTTCCCGCGGCGGGCGGGATTCGCAGGCGGCCGGGGCCGGCCTGGATGGGTAATATGCACGGCGTTCATGTTTGCTCAGGCCGGCAAATCCCGAGTCCCCATTGAAAATTAGCGCGGGTCGGTGTCGATCCGCGGCCGGGCCGCTCGACTACCAGACGGCATACCAACCTTCTGAGGAGAGCTCATGCAGTACTTATTGATGGTCTACGCGAACGAACGGGAAACTGCCTCGCTGGGGGAGGCCGCCCTGACCGCGATGTCGCAGGAATATGCGGAATTCACCAAATCGATCGTGCAGGCCGGCAACTTCAAAGCCGGCGATAGGCTTAGGCCGGTGGCGACCGCCTCGACCGTGCGCGTGAGAAACGGCAAAGTGGTCGTCACGGACGGGCCATTCGCCGAAACACGGGAGCAGCTGGGAGGCTACTACCTGGTGGAAGCCAAGAATCTGGATGAAGCGCTGGCGCTTGCAGCCCGCCTCCCGACGGCGCGACACGGGAGCATCGAGGTCCGCCCCATCTGGGTACTTGGGCAGCCGTGAGCTCGCCCGGGGTGCCGGCCCGGTCCGGCACTGAGCCGAGCATCGCCCAAGTGATCTCCCGGGAGGCGGGTCGGGTCCTCGCGACCCTGATCCGCCTCCTCGGGGACTTCGATTTGGCTGAGGAGGCCCGCCAGGAAGCATACGTCGCCGCGCTCGAACGGTGGCCGGTGCGGGGTATTCCCGAAAATCCCAGCGCGTGGCTGATCCACGTGGGCCGGAACAAGGGGATCGATCGGATTCGCCGCCAGACCCTCCACCGCCATGCAGTGCAGCGCGAAACAGCGAGCATCGAGTGCGAAGCGGGGCTCACGGATGAGCCCGAAGGCGACGTGGTCTTCGGCGACGATCGTCTGCGATTGATCTTTACCTGCTGTCACCCGGCCCTGGATCTCGAGGCGCGGATTGCCCTCACGCTTCGCGCCGTGTGCGGACTCACGCTGCAGGCTGTGGCACGCGCTTTCCTCGTGCGCGAAGACACCATGGCGCAGCGATTGGTGCGCGCCAAGAGGAAAATTCGCGACGCTGGGATCCCCTACGAGACGCCGGATTCCTCGACGCTCGATGAACGGCTCGACGGGGTGCTCACGGTAATCTACGCGGTCTTTACCGAGGGCTATGCGGCGACCGCCGGAGACGCGCTCACGAACGACGGCCTTTGCCTGGAGGCCATTCGGCTGGGGCGCGTGGTCGACGCCTTGATGCCGGGGAACGCCGCGGTCCTGGGGCTCATCGCGCTCATGCTGCTCCACGACGCGCGGCGTGCCGCGCGCACCTCGGAGCTGGGAGACGTGGTCTTGCTCGACGCGCAAGACCGGGCCCGCTGGGATCGGGCGAAGATCGCAGAGGGCTTGGAACTCGTTGAGCAATCGCTAAAAAGCCCCACCAAGGTGACGCGATTTGCGGTCGAGGCGGCGATCGCCGCCGTTCATGCGCAAGCGGCGGACAAGAGCGCAACGGACTGGCCGCAGATCGTCGGTCTGTACGAGGTGCTGCTGCGGCTGCATCCAACACCGGTGGTGGAGCTCAACCATGCGGTCGCCGTATCAATGGTCGATGGTCCGGTGCGCGCACTCGATCTCGTAGAGTCGCTCCGCGCGCGGGGCGAGGTGTCCGATTACCACTTGCTGCACGCGACCCGGGCCCATCTCCTCGCCCAGCTCGGCCGACGGAGCGAAGCGGCTGCGGCTTACCGAATGGCGCTCGAGGGGGCGAAGCTCGAGCCCGAGCGGCGCTTCCTCACGCAACGTATCGCGGAACTCAAGGCGGATCGGGCGGCCGTCGATTCGGCGCTCCGGTCGAACGAAGATTCAGCTAAACTTGATGGCATGCGCCCGTAGCTCAGCTGGATAGAGTACTTGGCTTCGAACCAAGTGGTCGGGAGTTCGAATCTCTCCGGGCGCGCCACTGAATCAACGGTCCTAAGTGATGCTATTCGGGCTAGGTGAGCTGCCAGTCCAGCCCGAGCTCACGAATCGCATCGAGCACCATGCCTTCGTTGGGCGTCCAGGTCGCCACGACGCTTCGGCCGACGGACAGAGGATCGACACCCTTGGCGCGCAGCGCGGCGACGAATTCTTCCGGCGGGGGAGGGGCGAGCGCACGCTCCTCCTGCGTCACGGGGAAATAAAGAACGGCCCCATTCTCCGCGATCACGATGTCGAAGAGTCGGACGCTCTTGAACACTGCACGCAAATCCTCGAGCTCCCGGCCGGTGGCCAGGATGAGCTCTTTTCCCGTCGCCTTGAATTGCTCGAGGGCTTGCTCCGTCGCGGCGTCAACCCTGCCGTCGGTGGCGAGCGTGCCGTCGTAATCGGAGGCGAGTGCGCAATACAACATGCCACGATCATCGCCATACGACCGAGCGCGTCGTGTAGGAAAAGCGAGACACGCGATGTAGTGGAACGCCTTCGAAATCGCGTGAGCTCACGTATTCCCGGCGCGCGCTGGGCGTCCGTGGGAAATGCGGATGGTAATCACCACGCCGGCGAGAAGCACCAGCATTCCCGCCGCTTCCGTGACCGTCGGCCAACGATGCCGGACGAGCAGGCCTAGGACCACTCCGAAGACAGTTTCCATCGTGATCAATTGGGCGGAGACGGCGACCGGCAAGCGTTGCGATGCGAAGGTCCAGGCCAATGCTCCGCCGAGTGAGGCCGTGAGTGCGAGCAGGATGCCCCAGATGTAAAGCGACGACGCGGCATGCCAGGCGAGTCCGAGTCGGGGCGAGGCGAACACGTTGAGGTAGAGACCGATCGGCACAAAGGCGATGATCCCGAGGCTGGCGCCTACCATGATGAGAGCCGTCCAAATCCCTGCGGGCATCTGCGGTCGCGTGGCCAGAGCGTTCTGGTTGGCGAGGCCGAACCAAATCCAACAGGCCGCCGCTAATATTGCAAGCGGGATGCCTTTGAGAAGCGAGGGGGCATCGGCCAGGGCAGCCTGATCGAAACTTCCCGCATTGACGAGGATGAGTCCGATCGTCGCGAGCATGATGGGCAGGGCGAGATCTCGCCAGGCGATGGTGGGATACCGCAAGTTGCCGGTGATGGCGAGCACCACCGGCACCAGGGCAAGGAACGCCGGAGCAATCACCGGACCTGCATAGAGTGCGGCGCCGGCCAGCGATTGGAAATAGACGAAGTAGCCCACCAATCCGAGAGCGAGCGACATCAGCCAGTCGCCGATCGTGAGCGTGCGGACGTTGTTCCAATGGAATAGCAAGTAGGCAAAGGCGATGAGGCCCGAGATGAGAAAGCGGAACAGCGCCAGATCGAAGATCGAGTAGTCGCCGATGACCAGCGGAACGATGAAGTTCAAGGACCACGCCAATGCGGCCAGCAGGGCGGCGACAACGCCGAGGAAGAGCGAGGATTTCATGGAAGGGTTAGGGCGTGGCGCATCTGGATGAGGTTATGCACACTATCAAGGGCCGGGACTCGGCCGTCCAGCTGATCCGACAATGTGCAGCTACCGGAGAGAACCGGCTCGGATGCCCGGGCCGTCGAGACGGTGTTCAACGCGATTTTCGGCGAGGGCAGGGACGTGCAGGACCCTGAGGTCATCCAGGCACTGGCTGGCGAGCTCGGCATCGAAGATCGATCCAAACTGGGCAGCGCTGAAACAAAAATGCGGCTCAGAGAAAACACCGATTGGGCCATTGGCCGTGGAATCTTCGGCGTTCCTACGCTGGTAATCGGTGAAGAGGCGTTCTGGGGTCTCGATGGCTTCGACATGGCGCTCGACTACTTGCGCGATCCCGGCGCATTTGCGGACGACGAGATGAAGCGATTGGAGCGGCTACCCGTGGGCGTGGTTCGAGGCGCGAAGAAATAGTCCTCCGACGCTTGCCGGACTTCCTGACGTGGCTGTGGGTGATTTCCCGCACTGATTGAAGGAAATCTGATCCAGCTCAGAATCTTCTTCAATTATTCGCGATAGGTTCGCAAAACGCTTGCCTGGTGGCCTGCCGGCGAGTCGCTGCTCGGCCCATATTTCAAGGAATCCTGCATGCGTGAGCTAACGAAGAAGATGGAGATTCTGCGGTGGGACGACCATCGCTATTATCATCAGTCGCGCATCAACCAGACGCTGCACTTGATCAGCGCATTCAGTTTCTTGGCCGCTTACGGGCTGCTGTTCATCGATCCTGCGGCGGCGGGCCTGACAGGCTGGCTCGTCGGAATGGTGACGCGCCAATCAGGGCATATATTCTTCGAGCCGCGCGGCTATGATCATATCAACGGCGCCTCAGATGAGCACAAAGAGTCCATCAAAGTGGGCTACAACATGCGCCGCAAGGCTGTTCTGATAGGCGTATGGCTCTCGGTGCCCGTGGTGCTGGGCCTGAGCCCGGGATTGTTCGGACTGATCGAGCCCGGACGGGGCTTCGAAGGCTTCGTGCACGATGTCGGTCTTCTGTGGCTGGCTCTGGGCGTCAGCGGCGTCATTTTCCGAACGGTGCACCTGTATTTCCTGCGCGGCCCGGCGTGGAGCCTTGCCTGGGCCATGAAGATCCTGACCGACCCGTTTCACAACGTCGCGATCTACTGGAAATCACCGCTCGCGCTGATGCGCGGTGAACTGCTCGACCCGATCGACCCGGCGCAGCACCACGTCGCCATGGAGTGAGCAACGGCTCAGGCGCGCGCAGGCTGCCGTTCTATCGCTCCCTATTGAGCGATGCAATTCGCCTTGGCGCGGATTCGGACGACCCGACGTTGAATCGCTTGGAACCAAGATGCCTGCGGATTGCGGAACCGTCTCGGCCGTCGATCCGACGAGTGGTGCACCCAAATCCCAGTGCGGGAGCTCCGGTCTCGACGGCCCCGGCCCGCGATCCGTCAAAGTAAAGTTTCCGTTAGAATTCGCCGATGTCCAAAAATGCCATCCGATGGAGCAAGCGACCGATTAGCGAAGACTATGCGGCCGCGCTCGATTATCTGGAGTTGATTTACCCGGCTCCGCAGGCCAGACGGCTGGTGAACCACCTGCGCAATGCGCGGCCAATCAAGAGAGCGGCAAAGGATTTGCTGCGCGCAAGCAGTCTTGCATTGCTCCCGCCGGAGGACGCCGCGGTCGCCAAAGACTTGAAGAAGATTCAGAAGGGCAAATCTCTGTCCCCGATCCTGCTGGTGCAGGGCGATGCCTCCAAGGTGGCGCCGCTCATCGTCGCCGATGGCTATCATCGGATATGCGCCGCTTATCATGAGGATGAAAGCGCCGTGGTGATGTGCCTGATGGCGGCCCGCTGATGGAGCGAGGCGTGATCTGAGCTGCGGGTTCCGGGTCAGCCACCGTGCCCGTCGAAAAAGGATTTCACGGCGGCCAGACAGAAGGGCGGCACGAGACGGGCGTGGTAGTCCGCGAGCACCGCGGCATGTCCGCCGTCGGTGGCGCCACCGGCGACGGCGGCCACCTCCACGGCGGTGACCGCGGCACTGAAGGCGTCCTTTTCGTCCGCATACGGGTCACCTGCCGTCGGCGCGGACGCAATGTCCAATACGGTTGCGGGCGCGCCCGGGGCATTCTTGGACCAATAATCTTGCATGAGCTGGGTGTTGAAGAAAAACACTTCAGGATCTCCGTCGCCGCCACACAGCAGCGACGGCATGGTCGGCGTCCAATTGCGAAGATCGTTGGTTTTGAGGTCCTGCCGCAACGTGTTTTTCGGCGACGCCGCGGGCAGCCCTGTGGTCACCGTCGGAAAGCCTCCGTCGGGGTTGGCCTGCTCATCCTCCAAGTACGCGAGGCGGTAGCTGTTGAGGATGAGGTAGTCGCCGGGCGCAAAGCCCGATGCAAACACGGTCGCGAGGTTGGACGGCGTGGTCGCCGGCGTGATCGAGGCGTATTGGGGGGCGGGCGGCGTGCTGCTGAATAGCGCGCTGCTCGGCAGCAGGTTTTCCGAGTACAAGGTGCTGATGGGCGTCGTGCTCGGCAGCAATCCGGCGATGTCGTTGGCATAGGGTGAGACGAAGACCTCCGTCGGCTCCGAGTAGAGATTTCCGTACGCGTTCTGATAGGCGTTCACGAGGAGCGCCACGTTTTCAGTGGCACTCCCATTCACCTGCCCCAGGAAGATGGCATCGCCGAACGCTGCGAGCGCATAGGGGCCGGACATCGGCGCCGAGGCGGTCACGGTCTGTCCAGCCGCTTGCATCGCGCGGGACGCGGCCATCGCCACGTAGCCGCCCTGCGAATAACCGGTGACGAAGAGCTTCTGATTGTCCGAGGCCGTCGGCGCGAGCGCGACCGGCAGCGCGCTGCGGGCCGCGGTCAACGCGTCCATCATCTCGGCCGCTTGCTGCGCACCGACCAGATACGGATGGTAGCTCAGCGTGGAGGAGTCGTAGCCGGCGTAGTTCGGAGCGACGACGATGTAACCCTCGGCGGCGAACAGCGCCGCTAGGATGAGTCCCTCGCTGCTGGCGTTTGACCCGGTCAGCTGCGCCATGTCGTAATTCTTGATCGGCGTCGTGCCGTGAGCGTATTCGACGATGGGCCGCGGGCCCTGACAGTTGGCGGCCGCTCCGCTCGGCACCATCAGCGCGCCGGTCGACGTGGTGAGCTCGGATTTCGCCCCAATCGTCTCGTAAGACAACTCATAGACATTTACCGTGCAGATCGGCGAGTAGGCGAGCGTCAGCAGCTCCTGTCCGAGCGCGTCGAGACTGAGCCGTCCCAGGAGCTCCGTGGTGTCGAAGCTCGCGACCAGAGTGGGAGGACTGGTGAGCAGCTGGCCACGCTGGGGCGGCGAGGATCCGGGTGCCGAGGGTGCCGTTGACGAGCCACCCCCCATCCCGGAGCCGCAACCTGCCAGCAGGAGCAAAGCCGCCACGCCAGCGGACATGGATGAGGTCAGACGGTCCATGAAATACCCTCGCGCCGGCCAGGAGCGGTAAATGAAGCTACCCATAAGAACTGCCGGAGAGGGGGAAAGTTCACGTCGAGGAAGGCGCGATGCGGCGCACATTCGGCCGCTCCGGGATGTGAACTGATGAGGATTTTCGGGATGTCCTACGCCGCTGTGAGCGGATGGCCCTAGCGGGCAGCGCGCCGATCAGCTAACAATCCGGGCGCCATGAACCTGCGAGTTTCACCAGGAACCGACAATATAGCCGGCGTTGCGCTGGAGGCTGCGCAGATGGCTTTGGACGCCGGTCTCGTCTATGTGTCGGACGACGAACCGGGGATTCGCCGCCGGCGGGTCGGCAAGGGATTCAGGTACTTCACTCCCGATAATCGCCGCCTCGAGCGGGCCGACGAGCTGAAGCGCATCGCAAGCCTGGCTGTGCCGCCTGCCTACCGAGACGTTTGGATCTGCATGAGGCCGCACGGTCATCTGCAGGCCACGGGCCGGGATGCACGCGGCCGCAAACAATATCGTTATCATCCGCAATGGCGGCAGGTGCGCGACAGCGCGAAGTTCGATCGGATGGTGATGTTCGGCGAGGCGCTGCCGAAGCTGCGGCGCAAGCTCAGGCGCGATCTATCGCTGCCGGGCCTGCCGCGCGAAAAAGTGCTGGCGGTCGTCGTCACTCTCCTCGACACCACGAGAGTGCGCGTCGGCAATAGCGAGTATGCACGGGACAACAAGAGCTTCGGCCTGACCACGCTGCGCAACCGACACGTCAGTTTCATCCGCGATGGCAGGGCCGCGTTGAATTTCCGCGGCAAGGGCGGCGTGCAACACGATGTTCTCATCGACGACAAGCGCATCGCCCGGATCGTTCGGCGCTGCCAGGAACTCCCCGGCCAGCATTTGTTCCAGTACGTGACGGATTCCGGCGAACGCTGTCCCATCGATTCGGGCCAGGTCAATGACTACCTGCGGGAGGCCATGGGCGAGGAGTTCACCGCCAAGGATTTCCGCACCTGGGGCGCGACCCTGCAAGCGGTCACCTTGCTGGCATGCACCGCGCTGCCGGAGAAGCCCAGCGAACAGGCCTTCAAGAGTGAAATCGTCAAGGTCGTCAAGCGGGTGGCGTCGGAATTGCGGAACACGCCTGCCGTATGTCGCAAGTCTTACATCAACCCGGCGGTTTTCGATGCCTGGCGCTCCGGCATCATCCATAGAACCTTCAATGGCAATCTCACGCTCGCGGCGCCGCGCAAGGCAGACGCGTTGGTGCTCGACTTCCTGCGGCGCAAGCTCAATTGACGGGACGCATGGCCGATGTGGGGCCGCCCGCTCGTTGCCGTCGTTCGGATCAGTAATGCGGCGGCCGTTCGTCGGCGGCCGTCCGCGGCGTGGCATCGGAATCCCGACCGGCCTGCACGAGCGCCGCCAGGGCGGTGAGCCGATCGCGCAAAGCGTCGATGTCGCGCTGCTGGCGCGACACGATGTCGCTCAGCACAGCGTTTGCATGGTCCAGAAATGCCATCTTGGTCTCAAGCTGCTCGAGCGCCTCGGTGCTCATGGTGGGTGTTCCTAATGGATGGCGGCGGTGCCGTATCTGGGCATTCTACCCGAGCATGCCACGCACCCCTTGCGATCAGCGCATCGCCCGGTAGGGAACGTAGGGCGGCGATATTGCGGCACCGCAGGGATTTTTTCGCCGGGGGAAATTCGTCGCGCGCGGTCATTGCTCACGTAAAGCTTTCACGATCGGGGCCGATGCCATTTATGTGACCCGCGGCAATCCTGGATACGACCCACCGAGCGAGGATGACACGTGATGAAATCCCACATTGCAGCGATGTTTGCCCTCGGGCTCTGGATGTCGGGGACAGCCGGCGCGACGCAGAGCGGCCTCGATGTGTCGACCGCGCTGGCTGCCGTCGACAGCGCGAAGGCGCTCGCCCTGGCGGGTCGCGGCACGCTCTTGAGGGTCGGCTCGATCCTCTCCTCCGACGAGAATTCCCACGACGACGTGATCGTAGTGCTCGACTATCCCGTGCTGCGCGAGATGAAGCCCGGGATGGTATTGATTCTCGCGAAGGTCGGCTGCGAGCCCATCGATGATTGCCTGATCGCACGGAGAGTGACCCAGGTCACGGAGAAGTACGGCGTCGAGACTGAACCTTACGGCGGCGCTGAGGGGTTGTTGCTCACCCAAATCAAGGCCACGTTGCTCGGCAGCGTCGCCTACGCGGTCGATCTCCATACCGGTGCCATTCGCGACTTGCGCGGGGATCGCGGTCATCCGATGACGGCTAGCGAGTAGCGGGTGCGGGAGGCCAAGAAGCGGCTCGTATAATCCCAAGCATCGGGTCTAGCGATCGCTCAGTTTCTCGTAACCCAAGGCTCTGCTGGAGCCGCCTTGGCTGGGTCCATATATGGCAAGCAGGCGGGCATGCTTTGGCGCCCAGTACCTGCCCACCGCGCCGGCGGGAACTCGCACGATGTCGCCCGTCTGCGCCTCGACGGTTACGCCGCCGGATTCCACGAACAGTTGACCCTCGATCACGAAGTTGTACTCGCTGTGCGGATGCTCATCGGTCCACGATTCGGCGGTCAACTCCCATTCGAATACCGCCGGCTCGGACCAACCGCCCTCTACTGGCGCGATGATGACGCGACACTTCGGTTTGTCGTGACCGCTCAGGTCGGTTCGCGAGAATTTGGTCGGCGTGCTGGCTGCATCGGCCATGGCGGTTCTCCTGGTGGGGCGCATCGGGATCCCGATTATAGGGGTGGAATCTGTCGGGGGGCCGGCTTGAAGCCGGTCGACCGGACCGGCACAATCACGCGTCCCCAGCAGGCGCGATCGCGCCGAGCGCTCAAATGCCCCTATCGGCGGAACACGCAGCCAATTTGACAGCCATCGTGGGGGCCGGGGCGGTGCGCACCGCCAAGGATCTTGCTACGCGAGATCCGGGTGTCGACCCCAGCAATTTCGGAGCAGGCTTCATGGTGCGTCCCGGCGCGACCGACGAAGTGGCCCGGGTGCTGGCCTACTGCAACTCGGTTCGCCTCGGCGTCGTACCGCAGGGCGGGCGTACCGGGCTCGCGGGCGGGGCCGAATCCCGCGACGGCGAGATCGTCGTGGCACTCGATCGCCTCGACCGCATTGAGTCACTTGATCCCGTGAGTCGCACCGCCGTGGCCGGGGCAGGCGCGACACTGACTGCGCTCGCCGAGCGCGCCGCCGCCCATGGCCTCGCGCCGGGCATCGACCTCGGTGCCCGCGATAGCGCCACCCTCGGCGGTCTCGTGTCGACCAACGCCGGTGGCAATGCCGCCT
>CAVSSU010000003.1:0-170109 GCA_963730565.1 uncultured Gammaproteobacteria bacterium | reverse complement strand
TTGGGGCAATTGGCGGTTGAATTTCACAAACGAATAAACACCGATGAACCTAACGCGGCTTTCGCCGCAACCACAACGATGAGCAGACAGGCCGCCGCCAGTGCGATAGAACATTGGTGTGAAAATCAAAGTCACTACCAAAACCAGCGACGCCCCGTCGCCCTTTGTAACCTAACACGCTGCCGATGTCATCGGCGTTCTTTCCGGCTTTGACCGACTGCGTCTCATGGCCACCTTGCGCCCACTGTATCAGCCCAGCCTCATGATGAGGTATCTGAGCCGCACTGGCATCCTGCTTAAGCATTTCGCCACCTTTGCTGCCGGTTGGACCGAGCGGGTGCGTGCTGCCGCCCATCAACTGGCGGAGCAATCGGGCCGCCCACTGACCTGCCTGCATGGCAGTTCCCAGCGCAAGGAACTGTTGGCGCGCGCGTTGGCGCGCCGCGACGGTCTGAGCAGCGGACTCATCGGTATTTGGAGCGTGGTCGAACCTTGCTTGACTTATTTCGTGCGGCGGGATCGGGCACAAAAGCAACTGGTGCTGCGCCTGGAACCGGGCAAGTGTCTGCACTATTACTTCTATTTTCTGCACGAACAACTGGGCCTGTCGCACCTGCGTCTGCAAACCTGGTTTCCCTTTGCCCTCCACGCCTGTATCAACGGCCGCCATTGGCTGGCCAGCCAACTCGACCAGGCGGGCATCGGTTACGTGCAGCGAGAGAACTGTTTCACTTGGATTGAAGACGTGGCCAAAGCCCAAGCTTTGGCCCGTGCTCAACTCCAAAGTCGCTGGCCGACTCTGCTGCAACCCTTGGTGGAGCAGTGCCATCCTCACGCGGCAGAGCTTTGCCAACCGCTGGCCCTGACCTACTACTGGAGCGTGACCGAAAGCGAATACGCCACCGACGTGATGTTCAAAAGCCCCGCCACGCTGGCCCGGCTCTATCCGGCGCTGATCCAGCAAGGCATCCGGCACTTCGGCAGCACCGACGTGTTGCGCTTTCTGGGCCACAAGACCCAAGCCAACGGACGGGTGCATGGCAATCATCAAGGCGAAGTGTTGAGCAGCCTCAAGCATCGGCCCGAAGGGTTGCGCCTCAAACACCAAGCCGGCGGCAACTCGATCAAACTCTACGACAAACAAGGCAGCGTGCTGCGCGTCGAAACCACGCTCAATCAGCCCCATCAATTTCGCGTCTTTCGTGCCAGTGAGCGTGACCCCGAAGGCAAAAAACGTTGGCAAGTGTTGCGCAAGAGCATCGGCGACCTGCACCGGCGGGCTGAAATCTGCGAAGCGATCAACGGCCGCTACTTGGAAGCCCTGGCTAGCGTTCGGGCCGGACAGAGCGCGGGCGAAGTGGCGCGAACGGTGTGCCAGCCGGTGGAGAAGGCCGGGCGGCGACATCGCGCGCTCAACCCGTGGTCGGAGCCGGACGCAGCGCCGTTGGAGGTCCTCAGCCGGGGCGAATGGACGGTGAGTGGTTTTCGCAACCGGGACGTGCGAGCAGCGTTGTATCCAGGCCAGGCCGATGCGACTGAGGCCCATCGCCAAAGCGGACGAGTTACGCGGGCGCTGGCACGTCTGCGGGCACACGGGATTATCAAAAAAGTCAGCGGCAGCTACCGGTACCAACTCACCCGACAGGGTCGGCAGATCGTGACCGCGCTCTTGGCTGCGCGCCAAGCAGATGTGGAAAAACTGATGGCTTTGGCCGCCTAAACTCTTTGTCAAAAATGCGTGAACTTTCGTCATTGTATTACGGATTTGCATGGAATATAAAAATGCCATTAACAGTCTCCACGATTTACTAGACATAGTTGATGAATGGGAAAAGACGCATCCTGAACCCCACAATCCCGAATGGGTTTGGTTTCGTGGGCAACCTGACGCAGAAGACGATCCTCTGCCGGGTGTTTTGCGCCAAAATTTCCTAAAGCGAGCCGAACAAATGCCCGGTCCTCCAAAAGGCCGCGGGCTTACAGCAAGCATCTTATTTCACACTGCACGGACCAAATGCGGAAAAGCTCAATTTTGAAAAAGAAGATGTCGGCGGTTACAAATCTTGGAGCACATACGAGATTCCTGCTTTGGCTAAAGAAACACTTGAGCCGGAACTGCGGCGTCTGGGTGTTCATCAAGCATCTCTTTTTCCCGAACTGGATTCGGTCGCAAAAGATATTTGTAAGACTTACTCCTTATGATCAAAGCGGCATTGATTTCGATTCCAACTCTTGAATCCGCTGCCGGGCGTGCGCAATCTGTTGTGCGTTCAGCGGTGATGCCACCTTGATGAAATTCTGATAATTGATTGCCGCTGCACGAAAACGTTTCATGGAGTCTTCTGTTAGTGCCTTGTTATACAAGGCGTCCGAAAATTGCGGGTCAATTGCCAGTGCCTTATCCAGGCATCGAATGGCTTCGTCGAGCCGATTGAGCGCCCGGAACGAAACGGACTTGTTACTCCATGCGTGTGCATTTCGCGGGTCAATAGCCAGCGCTTTATCGTAACAGGTAATCGCCTCTGCGTGCCGGCCCAGTGATGTAAGTGCGCCGCCCCTGCTAATCCATGCAAATAACTTTTGTGGGTCGATTGCTAATGCCTTGTCGTAGCAGCCGATTGCCTCTTCATAACGACCAAGTTTTCCGAGCGGGAAACCTTTATTAAGCCAAACAGCGGCGGCCTTCGGCTCAATGGCGAGGGCCATATCATAACAGTCAATTGCCTCATCGAACCGGCCAAGAGTATCAAGTGCGATGCCTTTGTTGCTCCAAGCGTCGCGGTTTTTCGGGTCAATCGCCAGGGCCTTGTCAAAGCAATCAATCGCCTCTGTATGCCGGCCAAGGGCTAGAAATGACGCTCCTTTGTTGACCCAGAAAAGTGCAGGCTTTGTGCTAATTTGGGGAATCTCGAATTTCAAATTCGCGCGGGTGAAAAAGTCCGCGCGCAATTCCTGAAAATTGGCAAACCTCTCTGCTGGTTTTGGTTTTAGACAACGTCCGATAATTGGATCAAACAATCCTCCCATATTAGGCACACTTCCTGCCATCTGTTTTTCGTAAATTGCGCGCAAGTAACTTTCCATGTCACCCCGCCACGGCACGATAAACGGCGGAACCCTGCTCCCCGCTACCATTTGCCACAGCACCAATCCAAAACTATAAATGTCACTTCTTATGTCAGCCTTTTCGTAGCGATACACTTCCGGTGCGATGTAACCGGGCGTGCCACACCTCACCTTGCCGTCAGCTTGCATCAGACTGAAGCCAACTTCTGCGTCACCTATCACAAACGACCCGCCTTGGCCGCTTGTTCTACGCCAAGCCATCTCCGCCGCTGCGGCCAGCCCAAAGTCGGTGATCTTGAGTGCCTTCCCCTGTGTGATTAGAAGGTTGGCTGGCTTGATGTCCCGATGGCACTCGATTCCATGCGCGTTGGCGTGTTCCATACCCAAACAGAATTGAATTGCCCACTCCAGCACTTGGCGTCTATCAAGCGATCCTTTCGCTTGGGCGAGATGGTCGGCCAAGCTTACGCGTCCTTGGGCATCGGGAGCTATCTGATCCATCGCAACAAACAACCGACCAAATACTTCTTCCACCCACTGCGCGGCGAGAATGAAAGGATGTCTCTCCAAGTTCACCCATAAAAGCGCTTCCTTCTTAAATGCCTCCTTAGCGGCGCTATCCACCAGTAATTCATCGCGGAAAGTTTTCAGGGCGCACACCGCATTTATACTTCGATCATGCACAAGGTAAACGATGCCAAACCCGCCTTTTCCAAGTATGCCGAGAACCTCATACTTGCCGCCAATTACGTCACCTTTCTTGTAAAATTCAAATTCCGTGCGCTTTGCCACGCCGTGTTTCGCCGGCTCGGGCTGTTTGCCAAAGAGATTGCCGAAAAAGCCTTTCATCTTTTCCTAGGCTTAACACTTTTGAGTATTGAACGTCAAAAAAAGAGTAATTGTTATTTTCCCGACATTGGATTGCAGGGGTTCGCGCCCAAGCTGGCCAAGGGGGAAATCGCGTCGCTGTCCGGCACGGGGGATGACCCGCGGTATTTTCAAATCAGCGCGCCGGTGCAGCCGGGCAATTCGGGCGGGGCGCTGGTGGATGAGCGGGGCAACGTGGTCGGCATCGTGTCGGCCAAGCTGGATGCGGGTGCGGCGCTGGCGGCGAGCGGGGCGTTGCCGGAGAATGTGAATTACGCGGTCAAGAGCAGCCTGCTGTTGAGCTTCCTGGAATCGGTGCCGGCGGTTTCCGCCAAGCTCAAAGCGCCAAACACGGTTGACCGGAAGTTTGAGGATGTGGTGAAGTCGGCGCAGAATGCGGCGGTGCTGGTGCTGGTGTATTGAGTAGCAGCCGACGTGAGTCGGCTCATTATTGCCGGCTGAAGTTAGAGCGAACTGACGTTCGCTGCTACGGGCGGCGGTGTTGTTGATTTTGGAGATGCGGCGTCACGTCACCGCTTTGAAAGCGCGGACGTGTCCGCGCAATCCAAAGTCGCAATTCGTGTCAGTTTTTATCCGTGTCCATCCGTCGTAAAAATGCTTCGGGTTCGATTTGACAAAAAAGATTTTCTTCGCATGTTTGCCGCGCCCGGTGTAAAAGCGCGGGAGTGAACATCCGCGAAGTCATCAAAACCGTCAATCAGATGCAAGCGGACGGTGTGATTGAATGCTACGCTATCGGCGGCGCGGTGGGTGCGACGTTTTATCTGGAACCAGTCGCCACATTGGACGTGGACATCTTCGTTGCCTTCAAGGCTGAACCTGGCAGCCGTATCGCCACGCCGCAGCGCATTTACGATTACCTGACCGCGCGCGGCGGGACGGTTGAGCGCGAATACATCCTCATAGCCGGTTGGCCGGTGCAATTCCTTCCGCCAGCCAGTCCACTGGTGGAAGAGGCACTGGCGCACGCGGTCGAAAGGGACGTGGCCGGAGTGCCTGCCAGGGTTTTTACCGCTGAACATCTCGCGGCCATCGCGCTCCAGACCGCACGCGCTAGGGACAAGGCCCGGCTGCTCCAATTCATCGAAACCGGCGTTCTGGACCCGGCCCGGTTTCAAGCCATCTTGGCACGACATGAATTGATTGCGGGCTGGCAACGTTTCGAACAACAATTCCTTGGCGGCTCAGGGGGTCTCGGTCAACAATGACGAGACAATCGGCGTAGTCGTTTCGGAATCGAGCAGCATGGCTCATTTCTTCGATCCTCACACGCAGCAGCTGACGGCGAACGTGTTGGTCGACGCGCGCCCACGGGTGGTGGAATTCACGCCTGATCAGAGCCGTGTATGGGTGGCATCCGAGGTTGGCGGCACGGTCGCGATCATCGACGCGGCCTCGAAGACGGTCGAGCACAAGATCAGCTTCGACATACCGGGAGTGCGGAGCGAGTTCATACAGCCCGAGGGCATTCGCTTCGTGCCGGCCACCAATACCGCTTTCGTCGCACTTGGGCGGGCAAATCACGTGGCGGTCGTGGATTTGCACAGCTATCAGGTCAGGAGCTACATCGAAGTGGGGCGCCGCGTGTGGCAACTCGGACTCAGCCGGGATGCGAAAACGCTGTTCGCGGTCAACGGCCTCACGAACAACGTCTCGGTGATCGATGTCGACTCGCAGAGGGTTCGGCAGTCGATCACTGTTGGAAAGCTGCCATGGGGAATTGCCATCGCCCCCTGATGTAGAGTTCCCTAGGGGCGTTCGCGCATTTCGATCGCCAGCCGTATGAGGTCGCCCGTGTGGGCCACTCCGAGCTTCGCCTTGAGGCCGGCGCAGGTGTTCGCGATCGTCTTGTAGGTCACTCCCCGGGCATTCGCAATCACGGCCAATGTCTTCCCTTCGGCGAGCATTCGCAGGATGTCCGCCTCGCGCGTCGACAGGTTCTGCATGGGATCGGTGCCGGCACTGGGCATGAGAGCGATCTGGGCCGCGATTTCCCGTTCGATGTAGCGGCCGCCGTCCGCCACCTGACGGATGGCCGTGACGAGCTCCTCGGCGTCCGCGCTCTTGCTGATGTATCCGCGGGCGCCGGCGTTCAAGGCACGAGAGGCGTATAGAGGCTCGAAATGCATGCTGAATACCAGCACCTGGGCGCTTCGATCCTCGGTCAGGAGCCGCCTGAGCAATTCCAGGCCGCTCGAATTCGGGAGATTTAGATCGAGAAGGATCACGTCCGGCTTCTGAATGCGGAACATGCGTTGCGCCTGGGCCGCCGAGCTCGCGTCCTTCACAGAGATATCCGGGTAACGCGCGAGCAATCGATGGAGCCCCTCGCGCACGATGACGTGATCGTCGACGATGAGAACCTTCATGATGCCTCTCGAACCGCTTTCGGTCCCGGCATCGCATGAGCGAGCCCGTGAAGCGGGATTCGTGCGGTCACTACGACTCCGTCTTTGCCGGGAGAAGCGGTCACTTGCAGAGAGCCGCCGAGCGAGGCGACCCGCTGATCCATGCTGGAAAGCCCAAAGCCTTGTTCGCCGCCGCTCGGAGAAAAGCCTCCGCCATCGTCCCGGACGCTCGTCAAGACCTCACTGTCCACCAGGGTTACCGACAGGTCGAGGCGTGTCGGGCTTCCGTGGCGCAAGGCATTGCTCAGGCTTTCCATGATGACGTGATAGACGACATCATCGATTGCGGAATCGAAACCCTCCTCGGGGACCTCGCAGTAGAACTGCACCGCCGGATAGCGGGCGCGCCAGAATGAGAGCAGATTCTCGACCGCTTGCGATAGACCGAGCTCAGCCGGCGACACCGTCCGCAGGCGCCCCAGGATCTTCTTGATTTCGCTGTAAATGCGGGATATCGATTCGCGGACACCGGCGATGCTTGCCGCCAGCGTCGTACCCTTGACCGCTCGGTCATGCTGGATCACGGAAAGATCCACCCCGACCGCGAACAGCAAGGGCCCGATCTCGTCGTGCAAATCGCGCGCAAGCTCGGCGCGCTCCTCTTCCTGGACCGCGGCAAGCTGCCGCTCCAGTCTGATTCTGCGCGCTTCGGCGTCGGCAAGCTGCGCTGCCAGGCGGTTCAATCCCCGCGAGACTTGTGCGAATTCGCGCGGTCCCAATTCCGGGATGTGCAGATTGTAGTTGCCCGCGCCGAGGCGGTTGAAGCCGGCCGACAGCGCCTCGAGCGGGCGCAGCGCGCGACCCGTGATCCAATAAACGAGTGCTGTGATCATGCCGCAAAATAGCACGAGGATCACCAGCGTCATCACCGCGTCGTCCCAGACTTCGCTGATCTCGTTGTGGGCATCGGTCTGCAGGATGATCTTTCCGATTCCACTGAAGGGGGCGGGAAGGGTGATCGGGTAGCTCATGGCGCGCCGTGCGAGAAGCCGGTAGAACCAATCGGGCGCCGGATCGCTTGGCTTGAGAGGAGTCGACTGATAGAGGATCTTGCCCGCGGGGTCGAGGAGCGTGGCACGCAGGTGCCTGTCTCCGTCGAAGTCGGCGATGAGCAGCTCGAGGTGCCGACGAGGCCTTTCGGCCTCCTCCGCATCGTCCAACGCGTTGTGGATGGTGTTGGCCCCGACATTGGCGGCGGCCTGCAGCTCGATGTCGACCTCGTGGCCGGCATGCCAGTAAACGAGGGCGCTGCCCGCCAGCAAGATCATGAGCAATACCGCGGTGATCGAAATGATCAGCCGGACGCGCAGCAACGTCGACAGTAGAGAGCGGCGGTGGTCCACGAACTGCACTTTTAAATCCCGTGCGCGATCCAGGTTCCTCGTGATGTTACAGGGATGTCGGCACCTCGGCGTAGCCCAATGCCTGGTTCGGATCCGGGAAAAATTCCCTGCGTAAATCGGGAAAAAAAGCAGCGGTCTCGATGCAGTCTATTCGGCAAGGCCGAGAGTATGTGCCTTTCGCAGCAACTCGATCGTATTGTCGGCACCGAGCTTCTGGCGAACCGCTGTTTGATGGTTCGAAACCGTTTTGGGCGTCAACCCCAGGGCATCGGCGATCTGTTGCGAGGTCTGCCCTTGGATGACCAGCCGCAGGATGTCGCACTCCCTCTGGGTGAGCCCGTGCGAGCTGGTTCCGCCCTCGAGCAGCGCGATCTTCTGCGCGATCTCGGAGCTTAGATATTTCTTGCCATGCGCCACCGCCATCACCGCGTCCACCAGGACGCCGGGAGCGCTTGCCTTCGTGACGTAGCCGTAAGCACCCGAGCGAAGCGCCTGCGTCGCGAATATGGTGTCCTCATGCATGCTGAACATGAGCACGCGGGCTTCCCTGTCGTGGGCAAGCATGCGCCGCATGGCCTCGAGTCCGCTGGTTTCGGGCAGCGTGATATCCATGACCACGACTTGCGGATTGAGACCGATGAACAGCGCATGTGCGGTGGCCGCGTCGCCCGCCTCGCCGATCACGACGATCTCGCCCTGGCGGCTCAGGAGTCTCCGATAGCCTTCGCGAACCACGGCGTGATCGTCCACAAGCAGGACGCTGATTCTGCTCTTTCCCCGCGCTATCACCATGCTCTCCGCTCTGTTCAGGCGAATAGCATGAGGAGCGAGCCGCACTAATGCAACTGATGTCACGGGGTTGCCTCAACATTGAGACAACCTGCACGCAGTGTCTCCGGTGCAACGGCTTCATGCGGGGTCGGCGGGGAAAAATTCCTAGTTGGCCTGGGAGTTTTGTCTATATCTTTGCTTTTACCCCTTCGTACAGACTAATCCGGATCGAATGTATAGAGAGGGGATTCTTCCCATGAACAAACACGCCGCGGCGGCGATCGCATCTTTATGCGTGATTGGAGTTTGCCCGGGTTCCCGGGCGGCCGCGGCCACGAGCGGCCCCGAACCCGGGGCCACGGAGCAGCAGCTTCCGCAGGTAATCGTCATCGGCAACACGCCGCTCGAGGGCTTCGGGCTGCCCTTGAATCAGATTCCGTCGAACGTGCAGACCGCGAGCTCCGCCGACCTGAAGCGTCAGCAATCGCTGGATGTGGTGGACTATCTGAACAACAATTTCAGCGGCCTCAACGTCAGCGAGAGCGACGGTAACCCGTTTCAGATCGACGTCCTCTACCACGGCTTCACGGCATCGCCGCTGCTGGGTACACCCGAGGGCATGTCCGTGTACGTCGACGGCGTCCGTGTGAACGAATCCTTCGGCGACACCGTCAACTGGGATCTCATTCCGGAATATGCGATCAGCACCGTATCGCTGATCTCGGGCTCGAATCCGGTCTTCGGATTGAATACCCTGGGCGGCGCCCTCACCGTGAAGACCAAGAATGGGCGCACCGATCCGGGCACGGAAATCGAGGTGTTTTACGGCTCGTACGGCCGGAAGTCGGTGCAGTTCGAGACCGGCGGAACATACGGAGCGCTCGATTATTTCATCGCCGGCGACTTCTTCGACGAGAACGGCTGGCGCGTCCTCGACAACTCGAAACTATGGCGGTCATTCGCCAAACTCGGCTGGCAAACGGATACCACCCGCATCGATTTGAGCTATACGTATGCGGATAATTTCATGTACGGCGACGGGCCGACGCCGTTGAGCATGCTGGCCTACAATCGTACGCAGACCTACACGCCCGATTACACGCAGAACATCATGAACTTCGTGAATCTGACGGGCACCCAGACGCTGGGCGAGCATCTGCTGCTTTCCGGTAATCTGTACTCGCGCTACCTGAACACCTACGTGCTCAACGGGAACATCAACGACTTCTATCTGGAGGACAATTACGCGGGACCGCCGACGGACTGCGTCGACTCCGGCGCCGATGCGGCGACGCTCGCCTACTGCACGCCGGGCCAGAACGCCACGTCGACCACGATTCAGAGCACCTACGGATTCGGCTTGCAGCTGACCGATGCGGACGATCTCTTCGGGATGAAGAACCAGGCCATTTTCGGCGTCGATTACAGCGTCGCGCACGACAACTTCACCCAGAATTTTCAATATGGCGGGCTATCGTCGGACCATCAGCTGGTGTATGAGCCCAGCCCTTACAACAACTACAACGTGATCGGCGTCAACGGCAACAACAGGATATTCGGTGCCTACGTGACCGACACGCTGTCGCCGAACGACTTGGTGCACGTGACCGCCGCCGTGCGCTACAACCACAGCAACGAGACCATCAACGGCTATTCGATCGATCCCGATCCGGGCGATTTCGGCAATGGGTTTCTCGGCTCGACCCCGGTCGTCGGCGATCACACCTTCGTCCGCATCAACCCATCGATCGGCCTCACGATCACGCCGACTCAGTACTCCACCTACTATGCGGACTACAACATCGCGAGCCGCGCCCCGACGGTCATCGAGCTCGGTTGCGCAAATCCGGCAGTGCCGTGCGGCCTGCCCGACGACTTCGCGAGCGACCCGAACCTGAAGCAGGTGGTGGCGCGTACCTTCGAGATCGGATTGAGAGGCAACCTGCCCGACCAGAGCCTCAATTGGTCGGCGGACATATTCCATACCGTCAGCGCCAATGACATCCAGTTCATCGCCACGGCTACCAACTCGGGCTTCTTCGACAACGTGGGCGATACCCGCCGCGAGGGGCTGGATCTCGCCGTCGGCGGCAAGGAAGGCCCGTTCACCTGGAAGCTGGCCTACAGCTACGTCGAGGCGACGTTCCAATCGACGTTTGTCGTGAACTCGGAGTCCAACAGCCTGGCCGACGCCAACGGCAACATCCTGGTGCAGCCCGGGGATCGCCTCCCGCTGGTGCCGCTGCATAACGCCCGCTTGGTGCTCGACTATGACGTGAACGCGCAGCTCGATCTCGGCGCGAGCGTCGTTTTCGCATCGAGCTCGTACCTGCATGGCAACGAGAACAACGCCAATGCCGCCGGGACGGTCAACGTTCCGTCCGGCGCATACATCGCGGGGACCGGCACGGATTCCGAGCTATGCGACGCTAAACATCAACGGCGGCTACAAGGTGACCAAGAACTTCGAGCTGTTCGCGCGAATCACGAACGTGTTGAACAAGCACTATTACACGGCGGGATTCTTGACCCAGAACGTCTACAACCCGAACGGATCGTTGCGCACCAACCCCGATGATTGGACCAACGAGAATGCAGTGGTTCCGGGCGCCCCGTGGGAGGTTTGGGGCGGCTTCCGGGCACACTTCTAGCTGAACGCATGAGTGCGACAGCGCCGAATATCCGGGGGTCGATTCGCGATACGGACTCGTCGCCGGGGGCGCTCGACTTGACCGATCTCGGGATCGTGATCGTCGCCGGACTGGCATTGTTTGCCGTCCGCCTGGTTCTACAGCAGACCTGGATCAGCTTTCATCGGGGCAGCATCGAGCCCAGCTCCTGGCCCGTCCTTGGCGTGGTTGGCGCGGCGGCGTTCACCGTGGCGATCCTGTGGACGATCGCGGTATTCGCGTCGAGGTCGCTCTACCGGCGTCCAATCTCCACATTGGATGGATCGCTCATGACCGGCGTACTGGTATGCGGATTGCTGTGTGCGGTTCCGGGCGAGCAATGGAGGCTTGCGACCGCGCACGTCGCGGGCGCGCGTCATGCCCCCAAGGGCTGGATCGTTTGGTCGGCCGCGCGTGGCGACATTCGGCTCCTTGATTACCTGCTCTCGCAGGGAGCGAGCGCCGATGCGCGGGTATCGAGCGGTCAAACCGCCCTAGGGGCGGCCGCAGCCGCCGGGCAACTCGCCGCGTGCGAGTTGTTGATCGCCAAAGGAGCGCATGTGGACGAGCGAACCTCGATCACCCGCCAGACACCGCTCATGGAAGCGGCCGAGGAGAACCGGGCGGCAATTGTCCGTTTGCTGCTTGCCCGGGGAGCGGACCCCGCCGCTCGGGATACCGCCGGCATGACCGCGGAAGACTGGGCCGTCGTCAACGGGAACGAGAGGATCAGGGGGCTCCTGAGATCAGCGGGCACGTCCCTTCGCGGCACGGGGTGATGGCCGCATCGCTCACACGACCCGCTTGAGGGCGGTGACCAATACCTTCTGGGCGGCCGCGGATTGGGCGCTCGCCCGGATCCATTCGGACAGACCGAAGGAGCTGCAATCGCGAACCCGCACATCGAGTCCGCGCAGGTCCGCGGCGATGCGCGTCGCCTCCATCACGCGAGCGATGAGAAACGTCGCGGGTCCTTCGCGAACCTCGAGACCGAGTTGGGTGAGCGAGCGCGCCAACTGGGCGCGCCAGCGCCTGAGTTGCGGAATGCCTTGAGCCAGCCATTCGCGTGCCGGAGGCTCGCACACCGCTTCCAGGAAGTTGACCGCATCCTGGCCGATGACCCAGCTCGGCGCCAACGAGGCGAGCGCCTGGTCGGGCCGCGGAGCGATGACATATGCCGCCCGCACTCCGGTGAGGCCGAATGCCTTGTTGGGCGAGTAGAGCCGATAGGCATCCGCGCCCGCATCCTCGATAGCCTGATTCGGTTTTGCGCCGCAAAGAGAGGCATATGCCATATCGACGACAAGGGGCGCACGCTCCGCCGCCTCGGACACGAACTCGAGCGGCCAGAGATCGCCGGTGGGATTGTTGGGCCAGCAGATGAAACCGACTCCCACGTTCTTCGAGTGCATGCGCAGAAAGGCGCCGGGGGATTTGCTGCTGATCAAGCGCCTGCCGGCGATGTGCGCTCCGCGCGAGTATTCGGAGAAGGTCGGCGCCAGTTGGTGCACGGGGCCTTTCAGTCTGCGGATCAGCCGGAGAACGAGCTCGCTCGCGCCGGCACCCACGACGATCCGGTCGGGTGTCGTTCCGTGGAATTGCGCGAGCGTGTCGCGGATGCGGGTATAGCTGGGATCGGGGTAGCGCGACACGTCGGCGCGCCTCACGGCTGCGAGCGCCCAAGGGCAGGGGCCCAAGGCATTGGCGTTGCTCGAGAAGTCGTATGCCGGATCGGGCAACGAATCCGTTCCCCCGTGATGAGGCACGAGGTCATGCATGGAAGAGCCGGCCGAACACGATCATGCAGATACCCAGCAGCGCTGCAAGTCCCCACGCGGCGATTTGCGCCTGCTCCAGCGCCGCGACCGTATCGGTTCGAGTCGGGGACGCGCATTCCGGATTCAAGGTATAGACCCGGGGCTTTCTCAACTTGACCCCTAGCGACAAGGCGAGGGCGCTCATCGGCCAACCCGAATTGGGCGAGCTGGTGCGCGAGGCCTCGCGCGCCAGGTTGCGCAGCGCGTGCACCCGCCGTGTGCCGGCCAGCAGCAGCGCCAGCGCGGTAAGCCGGGCCGGAATCCAATTCAGCACGTCATCCGCACGCGCGGCGAATTTGCCGGCCCACTCCCATCGCCCTCGGTAGCCCCACATGGCATCGGCGGTATTGGCGAACCGATAAACGGCCGCTCCCGGCAGGCCCATGAGCGCGAACCAAAAAAGCGGTGCGATCACCGAGTCGGACAGATTTTCTGCGAGCGACTCGAGAGCCGATTCGCGCACCTCGGACTCGTCGAGCTGCGTGGTGTCGCGGCTGACGATATGAGCGAGACGCTCGCGGCCATCTTCCAGGCCGCGATCGAGCGCGCGCTCGACGGACCGCACTTCATCGAGCAGCATGCGCAGCGCCAAAAGCGGCTTCAGCAAGATCGACGCAATCACCACATATAGCCATGGCGACAGCCGCGCTGCCAGCGCCTGGGCGACCGCGTAGAGGCCTCCTACGATGAGGGCCCCGGAAAGCCATAGGATCGAGCCGAGCAAGAACGCCGTTGGCGGTGCTCGATCGGGCAACCGGGCGCCCACCCGTTGGAGGTAGCGTCCCATCCACACCACGGGATGGAGCGGCAACGGAGGTTCGCCGCACCACCGGTCGATGAGGAGCGATAGCAAAATGATCACGAGTCCTCCCATTCGCCCGCCGCGAAGGTTTCTTGGCGCTATCAGGCCGGTCTCCGGACTCGCGAATGCCTGCCGGCCGACGACTGTCTTCCCATGCCGCGCGGGGCACAGTGACCTTGCATCGTCTTTGATTCGCTTACCGTTGCGGGGGCAGTACCGGGATCGAGCTCCGTCGATCGAAGCGCTCACCGGTTTCCCGTTTCACCCGAGGCGGCCCTTCGGCCGAACTCGAGCACCTGACAACCGGGGGCAGCCTAAAGCATTCACCGAACCGCGACAACACCTCCCGCGCCGGGCGCACACGCGACTTGCCCTTGACAGACGCGTGCAGCGCGCGCTGTACTCCGGCCGATGAATCGGGCCGTCGTTTGGATCTGTATCACCTGTAAAGGTGCCTCCGACTCGGCCGAGGGATCTCCTCCGGACCGTTGTGAGGGGAGTGACCTTGCCGATGCGGCTGTGCGTGCGTCGGCGGAGTTTCCCGACGTGTCGGTCCAAAAGGTTCGCTGTCTCGCGAATTGCGGACGCGGCCCGAGCGCGGCTATCCGCTGCGAGGACAGCTGGACCTATGTGTTCGGGCACCTCGCGCCTGCTGCCGACGGTCCCGCCCTCCTGGCCGGCGCGCGGCTGCTCGCGCAGTCGACGGACGGGATCATGCCCTGGAAAGGGCGTCCGGAGTCCTTGAAGCGCGGCCTCATCGCGCGGGTTCCTCCGGCGCACTTCAAGGACGGGACGTCCGAGTAGCGCAACGCGGCTACTCCGCGAGTCCCAGAGCGTTCGCTTTGCGCAGAAGATCGATGGTCGTATCCGCGCCGAGTTTCTGACGGACGGCGGACTGATGGTTGGCGACGGTCTTGTAGTTCAGGCCGAGTGCGTCGGCGATCTCCTGCACCGTTTGGCCTTGAACGACGAGACGCAGAACGTCGCATTCTCTTTGGGTCAGGCCATGCGGGCTCGTCGAGCCGTCGAGGAGCGCGATCTTCTGTGCGATTTCGGAGCTCAGATATTTCTTGCCGCGGGCCACCGACAGGACCGCGTCCACCAGCACGTTCGGAGCGCTGACCTTGGTGACGTAGCCGTAGGCGCCCATCCGAAGCGCCTGGGTAGCGAATATGGTGTCCTCATGCATGCTGAACATGAGCACCCGCGCATCCCGGTTGTAGATCAGCATCCGCCGCATCGCCTCCAGGCCGCTCGTTCCCGGCAACGTCACGTCCATGACCACGATTTGCGGATTCAGGCTGGTGAACAGGGCGTGCGCGGTCGCGGCCTCGCCGGCCTCGCCGATCACCGCGATCTCGCCTTGCCGCTCGAGGAGTCGTCGATACCCTTCGCGAACCACCGCATGATCATCGACCAGAAGCACGCTGATTCGGCTCTTCACTCGCGGCATCACGATCTCCCCACCCCGACGGGTAAATTCGCCGTGAAGCGAAACCCTTGGTCCGTTGCGCTTTCGATCACGAATGTTCCCCCGGCGAGCTCCACCCGCTCGCGCATTCCGTTCAATCCGTGCCCCGATGGGCGTTTGTCCGGCTCCATTCCACGGCCGTCGTCGAAGACCGTCAACCGGACCCGGTCGCCGCCGTCGGCCGCCGAGTGCCGCCGCCGCTCCAGCACGATCTCGACATGGGCGGCGTCGGCGTGCTTGTGAACATTGGTCAACCCCTCCTGAATCAGCCTGTACACGGTGAGACTCACCGCCTCCTCGAGGCCGTCGAAACTACCCAGTGCGTGCAGGGTGAACCGGGTCTCCGGAACGCGCCGGCGCCATTCGTCCACGCTGTGCTCGATCGCCGCCACGAGACCCAGCTCGTCCAAGGCCACCGGCCGAAGATGCGCGGTCATTCCGCGCACGACCACGTGCAGATGATCGACCGTGCGGATGATGGCGCGGCATGCCTCGAGCGATCCCTCGCCATCCTCCGCTTGCGCATCGCGGATTAACACCGCATCGAGCTTGATCGCATTCAAGTACTGACCGAGCTCGTCATGGATCTCGCGGGCAAGATGCTTGCGGTCATCTTCCTGAATGCGCAAGGTCTCCTTGGCTAGCTCCCGATTGGCGGCGAGCGCCCGCTCGAGCTCCACTTCGGTTGCCTGCCGGGCCCGTATTTCACGGCGCGCTTGCCGGTTGCGGCGCCAGGCGAGCCAGATGAGACCGGTGAGCAGGACCAGCATGCCGATGGGCAACTCGTCGAGCTGCAACCGCTCCTCGGGGCGCGTGAGCGCATACAGGCTCTCGCTCCAGTTGAAATGATCGGAGAGAGCGAGGCTGACTGCGGTGACGGCAAGCACCAGCAGCGTGTCACGCCAGGGCGATTGGTACTCCGTGACCCTTTGCTCCGCCCGTGGGACAAGCTGCATGGCTGCTCCAGGTCTTTCAGCGATCATCTTACACAACCGGGAAAAATTCCCGATCCGACCGGGAAATTTACCCCTATCTTGGGAGTCGCCCACTCGTGGAGACTTCGTTGGTTCAACATAAGGGATTGAGGGGAGGTTTTCCAGTGCGCTACATCCGTCATGTCGGCAGCATTTGTTATGGGATCTCGGCACTTGTGGTCGGGTTGGAGGCGCACGCCGACACCGCCGACAATCAGCAGCTGCAAACCGTAGTGGTCACGGCAACCGCCATTCCCGGCACCTCGATCGACATCGATAAGATTCCGGGCAACGTGCAGATTCTCTCCGCCGATGATCTGACGAGGGAGGGCTCGGCGAGCCTCACTTCCGCGCTCAGCTCCAATCTGTCGAGCGTCAACATCAACGACGACTTGGACGACCCTTTCCAGCCCGACATCCTATATCGCGGCTTCGAGGCCTCCCCGGTCCTGGGTACTCCCCAGGGCCTCGCCGTCTATCAGAACGGGGTTCGTATCAACGAGGCTTTCGGCGACACCGTCAACTGGGACCTGTTCCCGGACATCGCCATACAGCAGGTGGAGCTCGTGAGCTCGAGCCCGTTCTACGGATTGAACGCGCTCGGCGGGGCGATTTCCGTGACCATGAAAAATGGCTTCAGCTATCAGGGCGGCGGATATCGAGCTCTCCGGCGGCTCCTATGGACAGCGCGCCATCACCGCGCAGTACGGTGTGAACTCCGGCGCCTTCGGCTTCTATGTCGCGGGACGGGCGCTCGATTGGGACGGCTGGCGCCAGTTCTCGAACGATCGGATGCGGGACATCTACATGGCACTCAGCGCCCACACCGACCGCGGCGACGCTCGATTTCAGTTACACGCGCGCGGACAACGCCATGAATGGCCAGGGTCCGGCGCCGGTGCAGGAGCTGGCCGTCAACCGCTCGCTGGTCTTTACCGGCCCTCAGACCAACGTCAACAACCTCAACTTCTTTACGCTCAACGGCACCCTGAAGACTCACCGACGGCTGGTCGGACTCAGGGCGTGCTTCTACTACCGGCGATACGCCCAGACCGTATCGAACGGCAACAACACGGACTACGAGGCCTGCACCAGCATGCCGGGATCCTCTGCCAGCCCGACGGCGTGACACCGCTCACGAATCGCCCGGGCAGAGCCTTGCCGGACATCCCGAACTGCGCGGCAAACATCATCGGCGAGAACGACTATGAGCTGATCCATGCCTGGGGCCGCGGCGGCAGCTTGCAGCTGTCAGAACAATCAGGCCACTCGGGGGCACGACAATCAATTCAGCGCTCGGCGTGGCCGTCGATTATGCATCGACCATTTCTACACCGGAGCGCAGATCGGGCTGATCAATTCGGCAGCTCCTGGTGCTGCCGTCCAATCTCATCGTCAATACGCCGGAGAATTCACCCGCGCGCGATCGCGAACGGCGATCCGATGCCGGTGAGCGTCGACTCGATCAACAAGAACCTGGGAGCGTACCTCACCGACACGTTCAACGTGTTGCCCGATCTCGCCGTGACCGCCAGCGGCCGCTACAACATCTCGCATGTCGACCTGGCGATCAGCTCGGAACCAATCTGAACTGGCAACAATCGCTTCGTACACTTCAATCCGGCGGTCGGCGCGACCTACAAGATCTTGCCGGCGGTGACGTTGTACGGCGGCCTTTCGCAGAACACCCGTACTCCGACGGCGAGCGAGATCGAATGCTCGAATCCGTTGACGCCGTGCCTGCTGCCGACCAATCTCGCGGGCGATCCGCCGAATCTCAAGCAGGTCATTTCGCGTACTTTCGAGCTCGGGGTGCGCGGCAAGATTGCCGATGCATCCGCGTCGGGGAGCGAGATCAAGTGGAACCTGAGCGCGTTCCGCACGCTCCTCAAGGACGATATCTACGGAATCGCCACCTCGGTGAGCCAGGGCTTCTTCCAGAACATCGGGGACACGCGCCGTCAAGGCGTCGAGGCGGGAATCAACTGGCGCACGAGCGTCTGGTCGACGTTCTTCAACTACAGTTTCGTGCAGGCGGAGTTCCGCTCTCCTCTGGTCGTGCCGTCGCCGTCCAGTCCGTACCAGGACGCGCTCGGCGATATTCAGGTCGAGCCGGGCGACCGTCTGCCGGGCATCCCCGAGCATCGCGTGAAAATCGGCGCGGATTTGAAAGTCATACCCAACTGGACCGTGGGCGCAACCCTCAATTACGTGAGCAGCTTCTTCTATGTGGGCGATGAGTCGAATCAGCTCGCGCCCATTCCCGGCTATGCGACCGTCAACCTGCACACGACCTACAAGCCGGTCGAGCATCTGGAGGTCTTTGCCTCCATCAACAATCTCTTCAACCGCAAATATGGGACCTGGGGAATCCTGAGCGACCCGACCGGGATCAATGGGCCGGGCATTCCTCCCAATGGCGTCACCAACGGACCGGGCGTCGACAACCGGTTCTTGAGTCCGGCGGCTCCGTTCGAGGCCTTCGGGGGCGTACGGATACTGTTCTGATGTGAGACGCTAGGGCTTGGCGAGCTGCAAAGCGGTCGCGTGAAACGGAGCGACCGTCTGGCTTGCCGCCTTGGGTTCGAAGAGCGCGGATAACTGTCCCTCCAGCACATACGCGGTGTCCTGGACCACGGTCACCGAGACCGGGCCTTGCGGATAGCCTTCCTTGAGGGTCGTGAGATGCCCGGTCGTGCCCTGAATCTTGAGCAGCGAGAGACGGCCGGGGCCGCCGCTCTCCACGAGCAGTACGCTGCCGGAGCCCCACGCGCGCATGCCATCGGGCTGCAGAATCGGCCGATCGAGCTTCACCTCCGCGGGCGCGCTCGCATTTCCGTCGGCGGCAATGGCGATGGTGAAGATCTTCCCCGTCTGGAGGGCATTCACGATCACGTGGTCACCGAGAATCGAGATGCCGTCGAGAAGACCACCCTTGGGACCGAGGGTGCCCTGACCCGCCCAGGGGCGAAGCGATTGCTCGCCCGCTTTGAGCCGGTCGATTTCCATGTTGCTGCTGTCGGTGACGTAGACGCTGCCGTCCGGTCCGACGGCGATGTCATTGCAGAACGCGCCTTGGGTCGGAAGCACGTATCGCGCCTGAAGCTTGCCCGAGGCGAGCTCGTACGCATGCAATGCGGAGGGGGCCTGAGTACCGTGAGAGCTGGGAAATGAGGAGAAGCATGCCCACAAGGTGTGCGCCCGCTCATCGGCGAACACGCCGTAGACCCCGAGGCTCGTCTCCTTGTCGGCGAAGATCCAGGGTTGCGCCGTGCTGCTCGCCTGTTTCGCCTCGAAGATCTGCCGCGTGGCAATGCTGCCGATGATGATGCGCCCGTCGGCGGCGGAGGTGATGCTCTCGGGAAATATGCGCTTTCCCTGAATACCGATATCGGGCGGTAAGGCGGCTTGCGCGGTCGATGCTGCGTTGGCGTTGCTGAGGCCCCAGACGTATGCGGCGACCGCATTGACCTGATCGGCCGAGAGTTGCGCGCCGCCCATCGCCGGCATGGGGGATCGGTAGTTGCGCGGCTGCTCGACGCCGACCCTGATGGTGGCCGCGATGCCGGCGAGTGTCCCATCGCTCCACAGCCATCGATTCGCGGTCAAGTTCGGACCGAGCGGTGTTCCCGTGCCGCCGGAGCCGTGACAGCCGGTGCAGGTGGCACCCGCGATCTGGCCGTGGAAAATCTTGTCGCCCAGTACGACCATGTCGCGGGTCGCCCCCTCGGCAACGGGCAAGGTCGCCGAATCGGGCACGCCGGCGTTGGCATGGGTTCCCTCGGGCGGATTGGCGCTGGCGGCCGCGATCTCACCGGGCCCTGCCGCGGCATTCGGGCAAGCGACGGTATGCAGGGCGCTCGCCGAGACGTCGGAAGGGCCTCGATAGGTCACGCGATAAATCCGCCCGCGGATATCGTCCGAGACATAGAGCGAACCGTCCGGGCCGACGGCGACACCGGTCGGCCGATGGGCGGCCTTTTCGGGCGAGCGCTCGACGCCCGCGAACCCGTCGGCGAAAACCTCGCATTGTCCGGAGGCCTTGTCTCCGTCGAGCTTGAAAGACGACGTTGTAGCCGCGCTGCGGGTAAGGGCGCGCGATTCCAGGAGCCGTGGAACGCGATGAACACGCCGTTTCGATAATGAGTCGGAAATTGGCTCTTGTCGTAGAGCACCATGCCGTCCGGCGCCCAGTGCGCAGGGAACGCCGCTACCGGTGCTATCTTGTCGGCGCATTCTCCCTCGCGGCGGCCGTCTCCGCCGTACTCCGGTGCCAGCACCAACTTGGCTCGTGCTCCATCGTAATAGCATTCGGGCCAGCCGTAGTCGCCACCCTGGCGCAGATACAAAAGCTCCTCGGCGGGCAACGTCGCCTCCTGGTCGAGCTTGTATACGCTCGGCCAGTTCGAGTGCAGCTGATCGCGCCCGTGCTGGGTCACGAACACGCGGCCGGACGAATCGAGCGCAAAACCCTCGCCATTGCGGATGCCGGTCGCGAATCTCGCGGCGGGGGAGAACTTCTGGTTGATCTTCGCCGTATCGTATCGCCAGATTCCGCCGCGGGTCTCGAGCTCCCTACAGGGCCTGAGACCCGGGGATTCCAGGGAGCGGTTCTTGGGTTGGCAGGAGTTCGTGGCAGTGCCCATGTCGACGTACATGAGTCCGGCGCCGTCGATGATGAACGGATGCATGGGGTGATCGCCGCCGAGCGGTAGGCCGCTGACGATGGTCTGCGGCGGATCGCGAGGCACGATGGATCCGGCCGCGAGGCGGTATCGAACGATCTTGTCGTTGATTTCCGCGTACAGCGCATCGTGGAAGAGACCTATCCCGGTGCCGCCGGCGCCGCCGCTGCGCGCACTCTCCCCGAAGCGCTCGTTCACGTCCGCCTTGCCGGTGCCCTTCGTATCCTGGAGCGCGACCAGGAACCCGCCGGCGTGCGGTGCGTCGTTGCCGTAGTACTCTCCCGACCAGGTGTTGACGTACACCACGCCGCCGGGGCTTACCGCCAGATGCCGCGCATGTCCTATGTCATCGGCGAAGATGGTCGCGCAAAAGCCGGTGGGCAATGCGAGTCCACTGTCGTCGTCGGGGCATGCGGGGCGATGCGCGGGAGCGACGGGAGCGGCGACCGCGGCATCTAGACACGCGAGGAGCCCGACTATCGCGAACACCCGGGAAAAATTCCTGGCCGTGCGGCCGCGCGTCCCGGTGGGCACACGCTGTTGCCGTATCGCCGAAAGCGGCGCTGAGGAGCGAGCTTGCATCGATCACTCTCCGTACTGGCCTGTCTATGGAACGGAGGGTCGATGATACCGATATTCATGTGAATATGAATATGGCGCCGGAGACAACTGCCTGCTTGGGCCGCTGCGGGCGAAATCCGGCTAGTATCGCCAGGCCACCTTGGCGTACACGCTGCGCTCGATCTCGACTCGAGTCGGCTCGGGAAACCCGTATTCGGGGTGACGATCGTGCAGCAGGTTCTGTCCGGCGACGGAGAATTCCAGCTGCTTGCTCGCGTGCCATGCGAGCCTGGTATTGAGCTCGAAGTAGCTGGGGACGATACCGGGTGTCGGACCGTCGTTGATGACCAGCGCATCCACCCAGCGCAGATCCGCATCGAGCTCCGCGCGGAAAGGCAGGTTGAGCGATGAGCGCAGCGAGAACTGACCTTTCGGATCGGCGGTCTCGTTGAGCGCGTCGTCGAGATCATACCCTCCAGGCTTCACCCGCATATGCTCTCTGAGCCACGTGTAGCCGGCGTGCAGGGTCCAATCCTCGGTGACCCGATAGTTGCCGCTGAATTCGACGCCGTATGTGTGCCCTTCGAGGTCGTTTTGGAAATACAGGGGCAGGACGGTGTCGGGGGGTGAAGTTCGTGCTGCGGACATCGTTGTATTGGTTGTAGAAGCTGGATACGGAGGCCGCGAACTGCGAGTTGATCTGTGTCCGGTACCCGAGCTCATAGGCGATGACCGATTCGGAGGTGAAGTCCGGGTTGCCCTTCAGCAGCACCAGGTAGGGCGGAGTTCCCTCCAGAGATCCCGATCGATGAGGGAGGGCGTGCGTACCGCCCGCGACACGGCGCTCCATAGCGCCTGATTCGAAGCCACCATCCAACTCAGCCGCGCATTCGGCTCGACCTCGTAGCCCGTGAAGTCGTTGTGCTCCAGTTTGCTGCCGAGAGTGAGGGATAGATCCCGCCGGAGCGCCACCTCATCCTGGATGAATCCGCTGTACAGATTCTGATCCATATCGGGCGGGATGAACCCCAGCGCCGGCGCATTCAGAACCGCATCGCGGGTGAAGCGATAGCCCAGGCCCCAGACCACCCGATTCCACGAGCCCGCCTGAAACCGATGCTGGAAATCGATATCGTACGTGGTCAAGTCATCGTAGAGATTGCCGGCGGGACTGAATTGCAAGCCGTCCAGCAGCAGGGGCCCGACCGGGTCGGCAAGGTGAGTCTGGTCGATGTAGGTCTGCAGGCTCAAGTCAGAGACATCCGATAGGGTGCGGGTCCAGCGGGCGAGCACATTATCGCCGCTCGAATTGGATTCACCGCCTGTCTGCTCGTTCTCGTGGCCGTCGTAGATGTCGCCTTGCAACGTGAAGCGGTCCATGGAGGAGAGGCTCGAGTCGATTCGAAAACCGGCGCGCCCTTGGCGCCACGCGTCGGTTTCCGGGGCGCCGTTGGAGAGAACCTCGTCTCCGCGGCTGAAGAACTTGCCGTAAACGCGGAATTGCGCATTGCTTCCCAGGGAATCGCCATAGCGAGCCGCTCCGAAGCCCTGCGGCTGCGATCCGCCTCCACCCTCGGTGTAGACACCCTGGGTGTCGGCAGCACTCTTGGTGATGATGTTGATGACGCCGTTGACCGCATTCGCGCCCCAGAGCGTGCCTCCCGGACCGCTGATGACTTCGATCCGGTCGATGTCCTCGAGCAGATAGTCCTGCACGTCCCAGAAGACGCCGGAATAGAGCGGCGTATAGACCGTCCGCCCGTCGATCATCACCAAGAGCTTGTTGGCGAGAGCCGTGTTGAATCCGCGGGCGCTGATCGCCCAGTCATGGGAATTCTCCTGCGCGACCTGCAGATTGTCGGCGAGTCTCAGCGCCTCCGGAATGCTGGTGGCGCCGGAGCGGCGAATGTCCTCCTGCGTGATGACCTGAATCGCCGAGGCCGTGTCCAGCAATTTCTGAGGGTGGCGCGATACCGAGGTCACCTGGACGTTCATCAGATCGTCGACACTCAGCGTTTTCAGGTCCCCGGTGGACAGCTCGTCGGCCCAGCCCGCCAGCGGAACGAGCAGGGCGAGCAGCATGGCCGCAGCCAGGCGCGCCGGACGCCGCAAGGGGCGGCGGGGCGGCAGTTCATCCCATCCAATCTGGGTCACGCGTGAACCTCCAAGTATCATCCTGTTATCGGCTGCCGGTGCCCGTTTCTTGACCCCACCCAGGGGGGTGGATCGGCAATGCGAAGCGGAAACAAGCGCCGTCGCCGGGCGTGCTCTCCGCCCAGATGCGTCCGCCGTGGCGGGTGATGATGCGGTGCGTGATCGCCAGTCCCACGCCGGTTCCGGAGAATTCCTCCGCCTGGTGAAGGCGCTGGAATACGCCAAAGAGCTTGTCGGCGAAGCGCATGTCGAATCCGGCGCCGTTGTCCCTAACTTCGTAAAGGGCCTCGTCGTTCTCGATCCAGCCGCCGATCCTGATCAGCGGCTGATCCCGTTTGGCGCTGTACTTCAGTGCGTTGCCGATGAGGTTGCACCAGACTTGGCGGATCACGGAAGGGTCCGCCGGCACCGCCGGCAGATCCGCCATCTCGATGCGAGGCACCGGCCCGACGTAGAGCGCCATCACTTCGGCGGTCGAGACATCGGCCAGCATCGTCATGTCGACCAGCGTGACATCCAAGGTCTGCTTGCCGGCGCGGGAGAATTCCAAGAGTCCGACGATCAATTGATCCATTCGCTGGCTGCCGCTCCTGATGACGTTGATGAGGCGGGCCCCTTCGGCGCCCAGCGGGTCCGCGAAATCCTCGAGGAGCATCTGCGCATAGCCGTCGATCACCCGCAGCGGCGCGCGCAAGTCGTGCGAGATCGAATACGAATAGGCTTCCAAATCCCGATTGGCGGCAGCCAGCTCCTCGGATCTGCGCCGCTCCAGCTCCTCGAGCTCCGCCACTTCGCGGCGCAACCGCTGCACGTTCAGCGACCGCGCGATGACGGGCAGGATGGTATTGAGCTTGAAGGGTTTGAGGATGTAGTCCATCGCTCCCTGCTGCATGGCCTTGACGGCCGTGTCGATGGTGCCGTGGCCCGTCATCAAGATGAGACCCATGGCCGGATCCACCTTCAAGGCCTCGCCGCCGAGCGTGATGCCGTCCATCTCCGGCATCATGAGATCCGTCAGCAGCAAATCGAACTCGTCCGGCTTCAATGCGCCCAGAGCCTCGCGCGCGGAGCTGAACCCCCGGGTGGCGAACCCCTCAAGCGCCAGCGTTTCGCACAGCGCCCGCATCTGCGCGACCTCATCGTCCACGATGAGCAATCGGGCTTTGACTTCCCCGTTCACGGCACGAGTCCTGCGAGCGCGGAGCGCAACTCCAGCAAACGCGGCGGCTTGCTCAGGACCTTATCGATGCCGGGCGGCGTCTCCTTCTCGTCGATCATGCGCTGGCCCCAGCCGGTGAGCAGAATGATGGGCGTGGTGCCGGCCATCCCTTTGATCGCGACCGCGACCTTGCGGCCGTCGATGTGCGGCATCCCGAGATCCGTGATCACCACGTCGAAGCGGTCCGCGCCGCCGTTCGCCGCGGCGAACGTATCGATACCCGCCTGTCCTCCGTTCGCGGCCGACACCAGATGGCCGTCCTGCTCCAGGGTATCCTGCAGCGATTTGATGAGGACGGGATCATCGTCGACCAGGAGAATGCGCAGGCGCCGGCCCACTCCCACCGGACCCGAGATCTGCACGGGAGCCATTATCGAGGCGGTGTGCGAGGGAAAGCTCAAGCGCACGGTGGTCCCGCGACCCACCTCGCTCTCGATGTCGAGCTCTGCGCTATGGCGCTGGATCATGCCGTACACCATCGCCAAGCCGAGCCCGGTACCCCGCTCGCCCTTCGTCGTATAGAAGGGCTCGAGACAGCGGCGCCGCGTGTCCTCATCCATGCCCACTCCCGTATCCGTCACCTCGACCTGGGACAGGATGAGGCCGTCCGCCAAGGTGAGCTCGCGGGTGCGGACGGTGATCGTGCCTCCCGTGGGCATCGCATCGACCGCGTTGAAAATGAGGTTGGTTAGGGCATCCCGGATCTCGTGTTCGGCGCCCATGATCTCGGGCAGCGACTCGGTCAACTCCATCTTCAGGTCGATCATCGCGCCGCGCTGCTGCGGCAAATCGTTCCAGCGGGGCCGCGTCAGCTCGACCACCTGAGCGATGGCTCGATTGAGATCCACCCGCTGCAGAGTGAGCTGCGCTTCCCGTTCCCGGTAGAAGGGGGTCGCGTACTTTTCGTGCAGAAAGTAGCGGTTTCTCTGCTGCATCGCAGTATTGATGATGCGGTTGCGGGGTCGGGTTGAAGGCGTAGCCTCCGTGTTTTGTTCGCCGGAGGGCTGCGCATGGATTCGCTGCTGTGGGCATATCTGGGGAGTCGCCGATTTCCGCGGGAGCTGAGCAGCTTTCTGGTGTGGCGGTTCTTCACGCTGTCGAGCGATGATCGGCTGGTGTTGCGCCGCCGATTTCGTTCCCGGTCGCGACTGGGTGCAGCGCTACAGCTGGGATTCGTCCGGATGACCGGAACGACGCTGGATGCCTTGGATTACGTCCCACGATCGGTGCTCGGGCACGTCGGGGACCAGCTTGAGATGTCGGCGCCAGAGTTGACGACACTACGCGCACTGTACCGACGGCCGATGACGCTGTTTTTGCACCAGCGTTGGGCTTGTGAGTACGCCGGCTTTCACCGGCATGATGCGAGCGATGTGACCCACGTGATCGATGGACTGCTCGCCAGTAGTGCGGTGACGCTCGATCGTCACCGGCTCGCCCAGCAGGCGCGTGAAGCGCTGTATTCCCGGCGTTGTTTGATACCGGGCGAACGGGACATTGAGGACTGGGTGCGGCGGGCGATTTGTCTGATTGAGCTCCAAGATCGGCGCTATCTGGATGAGGCGGTTCCGGCGAAGGTACGGGACAACTGGCTGACCCAGCTGATGCGGGAGAAGTATCCGGAACCGATGACGGTATTGGAGTGGCTGCGACGTCCACCCCGCAAGCGATCCCGCAAGACGCTCGATGAAGAGATATCGAAGTGGCTGGTAATCCGCGCCATGACACCGCCATCGAGTCTCGATCGGATTCCGGCCCAGCGATTACGCGCCTACGCGCGGCGGATGCGCCGGCGTCGGCCCATCAAGGTTCGCGAGATTGCCGAGCCCCGACGTACGCTCGAGATAGCGGCACTGCTGTCGGTGACAGCGGCGCGGCAGAGTGACACCGTGCTGCGGCTGATCGAGATGCGGATCGCCGAGATCTGGAGCTGGGCTCACGCCGTAGCCCGCCCCGAGCCTCGTCATCACCTGCCCGAGGAGGTCGCTCGTGAGCTGGCGCGTGTGATGGACGATTCGGCGGTCTCGGATGTCGAGTATAGAGAGCGCTCGCGCCTCCTGTTGGCACCCTGGCGACCCGGCGCTCGCCAAGCGCGCCGCACTCGTGCCGCTCAAGTCCGCGAACATCTGGCGGCCAATGCGCGGCGGGTCCGCCCGCTGCTGAAGCACATCATTGCGTTAGATCTGCAGAGTGTTGGACCGCATCCGGTCATCGATGCGCTGGGAGAGCTGGCCAGCAGTTACCGTGACGATTGCACCTACCTGTTCTATGAACCCTCCTCGCCGGCGGGGCATGCCTGGAACGAACTGCTGCGCGCTTGCGACCGCGAGCAGGCCTTTCGAGCATTCGAAGCGGCCACGCTATGGGGCGTACGCCGCGGGCTGCGCAATGGCTCGTTGTGGCTCCCGCATGCCGAGCAGTATGGCGGTCAGCATCGGTTGTTACTGCCGGCTTTGCGTTGGACTGCGGCACGCGGTGCCTTTCTCGAGCGGCATCACTTGCCGGCGACAGCGGACCCTTTCATTGAACGGGTGCTAGCCCAGATCGGCAGTGGCTGCGAGGGCTTGAACGCCGCGCTCGCGACGGGGGAGTTGATGATCTCTCCCAGAGGACACGTGATCCTGCGCGACGATCCGGCAGTCACCAGCGAACGCAGTGATGCTGAGCTGCTGCGCAACCAACTGTATGCCCGCGTCGGCCGCGCGCAACTCACTGAGTTGCTGCTGGCGATCGATGGAGAGACCCATTTTTCTTGGGAGCTGCTGGGTCGACCACCGGCAGCCCCCGAGGAGCTTGTGCCGGTGTATGCGGCTCTGTTTGTCGCGGCCATGGGACTGGATATGACCGATGTGGCCATCATGATCCCCGGTGTCCGTCTGGCCGATATTCGACGGGCATCGAGGTTGCTGGAGGAGGATCGCGCGTTACGCCGTGCCAACGACGTGGTCGTTGCGTTCATGCTCGCCCAACCGCTGACCAAGGCCTGGGGCGAAGGGTTCGAAGCCTCCAGCGACCTGATGAGCCTGGACGTTAACCGCAACCTCTGGCTGTCACGCGTGGATCCGAAGCGTCGGCGGCATGCCGTCGGTACCTACACCCACGTTCTCGATCAGTGGGGTATCGTCTACGACCAGCCGCTGCTCTTGGCAACCCGGCAAGCCGGCGCTGCCATCGAAGGCGCTGTGCGTCAGTCGATCACGCGCCTGGAACGCCTGGCGGTCGACACCCATGGCTACACGGATTTTGGGATGACGATCGCGAAGCTCCTGAACTTGGATCTCTGCCCAAGACTCTACAGTCTACGCGACCGGCATCTGCACGTACCGCGTCGGTTCGAAGTGCCTGCCGCCATCGGCGGCATCGTACAGCATGACGTGTCCCTCGAGCCGATTCGCCAAGGGTGGGATGACCTGCTGCGCGTGGCCGCCACGATCGATGAGGGGTGGCGCTCGGCCACGGATGTGCTCGAGCGATTCGGCAGTGCTGCGCGCGGCGATCGCATCTATCAGGCCGGCCATGCGCTGGGTCAACTGCTGCGCACCGTGTACCTGTGCGATTACTTTGCGCTGCCGGACTTTCGCAGGCCCCTGTACCGCGTCCTCGAACGCGGCGAGTCCGTCCATGCCCTGCAGCGGCAAATTTGCACTCAGCCGCTACCGGCCAAGCGCGGTCGACGCACCGAGGAGCTGATCGCCACGTCGGGAGCTTTGACCCTGCTCACCAACTGCGTCATGGCCTGGAATACGCAGCGTCTGCAGCGCGCCGTTGAGCGTGAAAGTCAGCGCACCGCGCCCCGGTATTCCATCGATGCCTTGCGCAGCATTGGACCGGTCGGTCACCGTCACATCAACTTCCGCGGCACGTACCGATTTCCAGTCGAGCGCTACGCTGAGCGGCTCGTCGGATCAAGAGCTTAGGCCCTCGCACTTGTGCGATGCAGCAGAGAAACCGCTACTTTCTGCACGAAAAGTACGCGACCCCCCAAATACGCTCCGTGCGCAGAAGGCCGATGGCGCGATCTTTCAGGCGTTTTGCGAATCACGCGAAGAGCCTTATCTGCCGGCGACCCCCAACACGATTCGCGCGTTCATCGAGCACTGCGTTGAGATAGGCAAGAAGCCCGCGACAGTAAAGCGGTATGTGGCGACGACCGCTCGGGCGCACGGCGCTGCGGGCTTGTTGAACCCCTGCTCGAGTGAAGCGGTGCGACTGGGACTTAAGAAGATGGGGCGGGAGACCTCAGCTCGTCAGGACCAGGCGCACCCCTTGGGTTGGAAGGAAATCAAAGAGTTCATCGAGGGTTCCGGTGAGAGCCTGCGTGCAGACCGGGAAAGAGCCATGCTGTGCGTCGCCTACGAAACGCTAGCGCGGCGCGGCGAGCTCGTGGCGCTCGAAGTCCGGGATATCGAATTCCATCCGAATGGCGCGGGGCAGGCGCTCGTTCGGCGGGGCAAGACGGATGCGGAGGGGCAGGGGAGGGTTGCGTACCTATCGCGGGAGACGGTGAAGTGGCTGAAGATCTGGCTGGAACACTCGGGGATTACCGAGGGGGCGGTATTTCGGCGGCTGATTGGGCGAAACCAGGTTGGCGGAGCGCTCAATCCGGGGAGCATCGCGCCGATCTTCAAGCGGGTCGGGCGGTGGATTGGGATGCCGGAGCGCTTTGTAGATCGAGTGAGTGGTCATTCGACTCGGGTAGGCGCGACTCAAGATTTGGCTGCACTGGACATTGACCTGGCGGCCATTACGCAGGCGGGGGGCTGGAAGTCGACCAGGATGCCGCTGCAATACGCGGAGAGGATGGTTGCAAGCAGATCGGGAATGGCTCGCGCTGCGGCCGCGACTGGACGGGATACGCGAAGCGATTGAGTGTACTTAGGCTCGACTCCAATCAAACAACGTGTGCTTGCCGCTTAACCATCCAAGCGCTACGATTATCGCAGGACGCAAGGAATGCACCATGATCCCACTTCCCACCCATCACCCCGCCTACGAATTCGCCGTCGAATCCACCGACGAAGCCTCGGCCGCTAAGGGCGCGCGCGAACTCGGCGATGACCTCCGCGAAACCCTCGGAGTTCTCGAAGTTGGCCGCCGCAAGTCGAGCGACTCCACCATGGACTTAGGCGCCATACTCACTATCATCGCCAGCTCCGGCGCCACTCTCGCCATTGCACGCGGCATCGCCGATTGGCTCCGCCGGACCCGGACAACGCGCCTGAAAATCGAGCGCGACCCGAAGTCCGGCAGCATTAAGGCCGAAGTAGAGAACATCGACCCCGCCTCCGCGGTACGCATCACAGAGATTATTCGCGGAGCATAACTCGTGGCGACGCTGTTGGAGGGCTCCAGCACGCTCGCCGTCATTTTTGGCGCACACGATTGGCACAAGTCCGGTCTCGGCAACGCGCCTTCGTTTCTGCGCTCAGCCCAGCAGTGCCATAAATACCTCATCGCCCGGCGCCCGCTGGGCCTAGGGTTAGATCCACACTTAGTATTCGATCTCTTCGACGATAAATCGCCCGCCACCACTCAGCTTATTCAGATTCGCGATTCCATCAAATCTCGCGTTGCCGAATCCCGCGGCAAGTTTATTCGCGACGTATTAATCTATTACATCGGCCACGGCAGCTGCGTGAGCGGCAAGCACCTTCACCTCCTAGTCAGAGATTCCAGGGAAGGCATAGAGGAACAAACCGCGATCGCGGCCCCGGCCCTCGCTCAAATATTGCGAGTCTCCGCACCCCAACAGCGCCGCCTACTCATCTTGGACTGCTGCTTCTCGGAAGCAGCCGCCGAGGCCTTTGGCGCCATGGGAGCGCTCGACGAAGCCGTCGCCGCTACTGCCATCCGCGATATGGAGACCGCACCCGCGTCACCGGATCGCGGCACGCTGCTGCTCTGCTCCAGCCCCCGCCGCCGCCCCGCCATTGGTGTCCCCGACGCCGCGGCAACCCTGTTCACCGGCGCCCTGCTTAATGTCCTAACCAAAGGTTCACCGGGCCGAACATCGGAGATGCTCTCCTTTGCGGACCTACGCGACGATGTATACGACAAAATGCTTAAAGCGTACGGCCAAGAACCGCCACGCCCCGCGCTCCACCAGCCAGACCAACAATACGGCGATCTCACCCACCTACCCGCCTTTCCTAACGTCGCTCACTCAGGCGTGCGGCGCACGCCCACCGAGCAGGATGACTCGACATCGCGCGTACCTCTCGTCCCGGCCGCGACGCCTCAGAAATTGCTTCTGCGCTTCAGAAGCCTCTTTATTTTAGTCGTGACCATCGCCATCGTCGGCGCCGGTTTGGCTTATTACCAGACGCGCAACAAGGCCGTCCACGCCGCGGACTCCAAGATCCAAGACGCCGTCAACGATTTGAGCTCACCCACCGCAAACAAACTCTTCGCGCTCTCGGTATTGCGCAGCGCCCTCTCTACTAACCCCGAGCACGCTCCGGAGATCCTCACCGGCGTCGCCAGCGCTCTCAGCGTGGAGAGAGACATTTCCATGCGCAATTCGTTGGCCACGATGTTTGACAATACCAGTGCAGAGCACCTCAACCCGGCCGCGCTCGCCGCGGTTCTCGAAGATCTCGCATCCTTGAGTCGTTCCCTCGTCGAGAAGGCTAATCTGCATGCCAACCACCAATGGCTGTACGAGCGCATCTACGACGACTCCGCGGAAGCCCGTGCCCAATCCCTCGCCACTGCCATAGTCGCCCTGCTTCATGCGGGGGTCCGCACGACGGATCTCTCCGGAATCTATTGCGGCCAGTGCACTCTCTCTGGGCTCGATCTCCACAGCATCAATCTCAGCGGCGCCATTTTGGGCGACGCCGATCTCTCCCGCACGAACCTCGCCGACGCTAAATTGGACGGCGCCGATCTCGAGCGGACCAACCTGCAATTTGCTGATCTCCGCAGCGCCAGCATTCGCGGCTACGTCGATCCGCGCCAGATCTATATGCAGGATTACGCCTTCAATCGGCTGCAGGCCAAGCTCGGCTCCTTTTCCGGACCCTCGTTCAAGTGCGCCAATCTCGACGCTGCCGATTTCACCGGACAAGCCGTCTTCTTCTTTGTCGCACCTCAAGTCGGCGTCGGCCAGATTAACTTCGGCCAGGCCGACTTCGCCGGCGCCAGCATGACGAGAACCCGGCTCAACGATTCGGTTCTTCTGCTGGTCGCGCCCAAAGACGAAAAGCACTTTCCTTTTCAATTGATTCCGAACACGTGGGGACCCGGCGGCGCCGGTCGCGCGAATCCCAACGTCAGGTGGGGCGGCGAGACCCGCTCCTACAACGTCTACTTCTTCAATCTCGGGAACGAGCCCCGTCCAGTCACCGTACCCGATTCCGACGCCGTCTATCAGGACGGCCTCAACTCTTTGAAGCTCGCGTTCTCCGGATCGAAACTCCAGGACGCGAGCCTGCCGCCATGGCTGCGCGGCTGGCTCGACCGCAACACTGCTTCCTCCCCAGTGGACTGCACGACGAGATGACAATCCTGGCGTCCGCTGTTGTCAGCGCCCCTGGCTCAAGCTCCTGCGCCACGTCGCGGCCGCAGACGGAGCGATGGCGGCTGTCACCACTGTTGCCGCGGCGCCGACTGCTGTCCCGATCGCGGTAGTGCAGTCGGTCCAGGATGGATCGCTCATTGATTCGCCCCCGCGGCTTCGAGCTCTGACCGTGCCTCGCGCAGGAGCAGCTGGATTTCCGCCACTCGCGCGTTTGACATCGGCCGCCTAGCGCCCAGGCACACACGCACGGCATCGGTCTGGCGCTCGAAAAGCTCGTTTGAAAGTCCGTCGCCCATCGTGTCGGCGAGCCCGCGCAAAACCTTATCAGCGAGAGTGAGATCGTAGCCGCGCGCGCGGCAGTAGACGCGCACGACCGCGGCACTCGCTTCCGCGTAGTAGGCGAGGCGCGCCGCCACTTCTCGGACCCGCCGATGGACCTCGAGCATGCGGTCCTGCGACGCGCTCCATGCAATGGCGCCGTCCGTGCGCAAAATCTCGATGGCGCGCTGGCGATCGTCCCAGAAGGCGAGCAGGGGCCTGGCGACGGTATTGATTGCTAGCCAGCCGGACGCACCCGCAATCGCCCACGTAACCATCCCGATCCAATGTGATTCAAAAAAACCGAGGGTTGTCATCACGGCCCGGACCTCCCTGGTATCGGCCGAGCCCTATGATGCCCGATTGCGGCATCCGGCGGAGCAACGGATTAGCCGTCCGGCGCGCTCTAAAGCGAGCGGGAGAATTCAATGGCTTAGCTCGGGCGCCATCCCACCTGCATCCTAGCCGATGCATCACTGAGGAAAAGCGGTCGAGGAATGCCCTGATGATCAGATACGTTACAATCCGCTCTAGTTGGCTTCGAGAGAACCAGGAAACAATGTGTGCCAATGTGACGGAGATGGACTTCGACAGCGTGATGAAGGATCAGGGCATCAAACCTGATGCCCTGCCCGACAGGGAGCAGGTACTCGAGGTATACGAGCACGCGCGACTGCGCGGCGACGCTTTGCAGGCGACGACTCTAAAACCAGGCACGACAGGCGGTTACTGCTACGCCGTCGCCATTGAGGACCGAGCGGATCTCCGCGTCACGCTCTGGGTAAGGCGCGCTCCGAAGATCTGTGTCGTGATGTATCCGCGAGATCAAGAGTGGGATCCACACGCGACCTACCACGTCGATGGTAGATACCACTCCAAGAGTTACGGCACGAAGTTCATGGTGCAGAAACGGCAACCGCTCGACCGATTCAAGGGGACGGAGCATCTGGGCTATTTCGGAGGTCACGGCGGCGCTCTGCCGAAGTGCAACCCGGCCGACTTCGTGGGTGTGCTGAGGCTGCCACCCGGCATACTGACCGGGCTCGAGGGTGGCGTCATGGTGGATTTGGTCGAGCCTGGAGCCGCACCGAACCAGCTGCATCGAGAACCGTACAACGTCGTGCGAGAGGAGACGTACAAAGACTGCTCACCTTGGGTCGTAGTCGCGGCCGTCCTGCCGCGAGCTGCTAAGGGCGCCACTGCCGAGGGCTGAGAACGGCTGTCGATTTCAATATTCCACGTCATTTCTTTCAGCAATTGATGCCATGAAGAGGAGACGACCGCCGCAAACAGATCATCAGGGCAACGGAATTTTGAATTTGCGCTCCGCTGCGACTTCCGGAGCCCGCGGCTGATGACATCAATTGTTGGCAAAACGCACAATCATGACGGTATATTTAGACGCCTCCACGGGCGGGGAGCGATTGGCCATCGGCTACACGCCGATGTGTCGCAGATATCTTTGAACGAGTAGCGCAATGGATAGGGATGTCCGAAAAGCAGGTCAGTCACGTCAGTGGACACTCGGTCCGGGTCGGCGCCGCCCAAGATCTATTGGCGATCGGTCTGGACCTTGGTTCAGTGTTGCAAGCCGGTCGGTGGTCGCCAACGCGCATGCCTCTACGCTACACGGAAAATACGCTTGCAAGCCGCGGCGCGATGGCGCGCGCTGCCTTGACACGGGGACGTTAATCGACGAGTTCACCGCAGTCGCAGCGAACGAATGGAATGGGAGTCTTTTCGGCAATGACGCACAGTGCGGATCCACGCCTCGAGGGCTCCGTTCTTATGTTTCAGCCGCCTCGACGAAGTTTTACGCGATCGCGTGCCGCCGCGTGCTTAGTGCGGCGGCTTGCCGAATAGCTTATACCGGTCGACGGCACCACGCAGACCCAGCTTGAGGGAATTGGCGAGGAGTTCGTCTTTGGAGAAAGGTCCGCGGATCGATCCATCCATCAGCTGAAACCAACCGGCATTGGTAGACCAGGTCACGTAGCCCGCTACTGAAACTTGGCTGCCGAGCTCCCAGAGATGCAGGTCCTGTTTGCAGTACGTGTAAGGTCCGATACCGTCTTTGGCGTAGTAGGTAGGCAGGCAGAAATCACTGACTTCGATGTCGGTACCGACGGAATAGGTCTGACCGGCGCAGGGATCGCATACTTCCACGAGACAATCGACGCTGGCGCCGGTCCCTTGGGGATCGAGACCAGGGCGGGTGGCCGCAAGGGTCGGGTCAACGAGCGTCTCGATGATTTCGTGACTGGCGGCGACCGACCAGGCGCCTCCGGCTCGCCACCGAATGATCGCGCTGGCCTGATTGTCTTGCCAACGATGGCAGCCTTCCACTCCCGGGGGCGGAGATTTCAGAACGACGATCGGGATGGCCGAGGCTGGTGCCGCCGCCGCACCACCGTAGCTGCTCACGGTGGCGGACTTGCCCCACGCGGGGGCCGCCTGGTGTGCAATTTGCATGTTTAATGCGCTGACGACCGGGTCCCAGGCCGGGTCGGATTGCCGTAGATTGACATCTCCCGCGATGACCGCGAACTCCATGGGTCCCTCCGTGTGCTAGTCAATGGTCTTACGGAATGCCTTGTACTTCTCGTCAACGCCGGCGAGCGCTGTGCCGATGTTGGCAAGCGACTGTACTATCTCCTCGACCGAGGTCTTATCGTCAATCTTGCCGGCATCGTCGACGGCCTTTTGCAAATCCTTCAGAAGCTTTTGTGGATCGATGGCGCTCAGCTTCACACAGGTTTGCGCATCAGCCGCGAATTTATCCGCGGCTTCCCAGGCCCCGGCTTTGCTCTTTTGGGCCTGAGCAGCGTGCAGCGCATCCCAGTCTCCCTGCAGGCGCTGTGCGGCAAACCACCGTTGATATCAGCCACCGCCGCGGAAAGGGCGGTTACGGCGAAGCGATTGCCCTCGATCTTGGGCCCCAGCAGATGCTTTTGAAGGTCTGCACTCAACGCCGAGGCGCACCGTGCCTGCGCTTCCTGGGTCTGCTTCAGATCTTTCTCGCTTTCCTCCTCGGGCGTTTTTGCTGCGGCCTCGCTGGCCTCTCGATTCTTTTTGAACTGCTGCAAGTACCCCGAATAGGTTGCATCTTTCGGTTTCGCGGCGACCTTGCCGACCGCATTGATAGCATCGGCGTAGGCGCCGAGTTCCTTCGCTGTCAATTCGACCGAGGGCGAGGGCAAGCAGACAAGCGCCGGCGGCACCTTCGGGGACGGAGCAATAGACTCTTTCTCGACCAGATCCAGGAGTCGAGCCTCCACTACCTCGCTCTCAACGCTGTGAGCGACCGCCGCCGCATTCGTGGCCGCAGTGGACGCGGAGGTCAGATCGGGCGTCGGTGCGTCAGCCGCACATCCTCCCAATAAGACGGCTAGCGCGAGGGGGTAAAGTCGCATAGTAATGGGGGCGCCTCTAGGCAGTGGCAATCACTGCTTAATTAGAAAGTTAGAGAGCGTGCCATCCTGCGCAAGTGGTGACGTGGTATTCACGGACATACATTGCTTCAGTAAGACGATGGAATTGCGTAGTCGATCGATCTCGCTCTGCGATAACGAGAAGTCCCTGACGAATGTTTTGCTCTGGTTTTCCGTCGTCACATCGATCTTTAGCTTCCAATCACCGGGGTACCAGCCGAAATGCTCTTCGGAGAATGCCTTTACCACGGCATAGCCGGCATCGCTCATAGGGTCAGGCACGCCATTCTGCTTAGGCACGCAGGGCAGTTGATTCTTATATTCGGGCAGCGCGGATGTCTTGCTGTACAGCGCCGCAAAATTCTCACCCGTGATCATCGCAACGCGCAACTCCAACTTCGCCCCGGCGAATATCGGGAGCGGTCCGGCAATCAGTGCAAACGGGCCATACGGGTTGGCAATAGTCCACGACACTGGCCCAACGACAAACGACCCCCGCTGCCCCGATATGGTCCCACGGATGTCAGTAATATTAACCGTGGACGTCCCAGGATTTTCAACGTGCAACGTCGCTAGCACCAAAGGCGCGCCGAAATATTGAGCAACGACGAAATCTGTCGCCATCGACTTTACTAGGTCCTCGGGGGCCGGGCTCAGCCGGATCTCGAAATTGCGCATCTCGGCGTCAGTCTTAGTGATAGGGTCCGGAGTCTGGTAGCCGGGTGCCTTCACTTGAATTGAGTATTCCTTGCGCGCGCGGCTGCGTGGCACGTTGAGATCAATTTGGCCGGTCGCGTTGGTTGGTCCGGATGTAATCGTGACCAGATTGACACTCGCGTTCGGAATTGGATCGCCAGTCGTGGACAATACCGCTCCGTGAAATACCTCGTCGGTGTTGGTCCAGCGCTCTAAAGCGGGCGGAAGGGAGCCGGCCAGCGTACCCAAAACCAGTGCGACTAAGGCGACCACAAAGATGCGATTTATGACAAGACGCCGTATGGCAGTCGACGGCTTCGAGTTGTCGGATCGCACGAGCAATCGCGCGAGACCCGCGATTAGAATGAGGAAAAGCGCAGCTAGCTGAAGCGGTGTGCCAATCTGCTGGATGATGGAGGCCACTTGATGATTCTCCGAATTCCCTGGAGTTGCTGATGCGGCCGATTAGTCGTATTCATAAGGCGTGAACGCAAAAGGGTTCAGTTTCCGCCGTGATCGCCCGGATATTGTTTCTTCCCTGGCTCAAAGATACCACGCGCAAATGGCGTCAGTCGGAACGCGAAGCGGTCCAGTTGTTGCGCCGCAACGTCGCATAACGGGCATTCTGTCGAGTGCATTCTCGAATTGGGAGATTTATGCGGAGGGTGAGCGCCTTCGCGGGGCAGCGTAATAGGCTTGGACGTTAGCTGTTTGCAGGCTTTGCACGGCAAACTCACCTTGGTCAGCGATGGCCGTCGCGTCACCCGCACTGTGAAGCACGCGTACGATGATCAACTCATGCGCGATCGGTAAGTAGCAAGGGTGGTCCAATTTTACTTCGGCGTTGGCCGCAAATGCACGTAGGGCCTCTTGAAAATAGCCCGTGACCCGGCGGCAAATTGATCGCGAGGGGATCCGACCAAGGGCGACTACAGAAGTGGCTCGAATTTGGCCGCTACCGAGGCCTCGATACGCGCGATCACATTGAGTTATCAGAAGTGCATCATCCGCTATAGAATGGACAGATAGTGGAGGGAGTCCATGGCTGACAGCGGGAGGGACCCAACCCGGTTAAACAAACGGATTTTACGGCGTACATGGCCGCTGGTTGCGAGCAATCTTCTCGTACTCTTCATCGCGATTCTATGCATGATGGCGCTATCCGCCATGCGCGCCTTCGTGAGTGGAGAGAGCCTGTGGTCGAAGGCACAGAAGGATGCCGTCACGGATCTACGGCAGTTTGAGCGAAGCGGCGATCCTGCCGAATTCAAGCAGTTCCAAATTCAAATCGCGATACCGCTAGGTGACCGCGCGGCACGGCTCGAGCTGCAGAAGGCGCATCCAGATCTGCGAATCGCCTATGCCGGTTTTCGGGCCGGCGGTAATGCGGCCGATGACATTGCGGGAATGATCTGGCTGGTGCGCTTGGGCGGCCGAATGCCCTTCATGCAGCGAGCTTTGGCTGTGTGGGCGCGAGGCGACTCCTTAATCGTCCAGCTCGATGCAACAGCGGATCAACTGCGGACAACGAGCCTCGACAATCCGGCGGACCGCTTGGGTTCGCTGGCGCAAATCGATCGACTCGATCGTGCTCTGCGCCCCCTCGAGGATGAGTTCAGCAGCACGATGGGTGACGCCTCACGAAGCACCGCATTGATTTTAGAGTGGTCCGCGGCGCTCTCGTCCGGACTCTTTCTGGCGATTGGATTGGCTCTTTCGTATTCCATCATGCGTCGCTCCGACATGGTCGAAACAGCACTTTATACCAGCGAGCAACAGGTATTGGCTGAGCAGCAGCGGGCCCAGAAGACGCTCGCGTCCCTTTACGACGGCGTCGTGACCACGGATGCCGAAGGCAGGATTGACTTCTTGAATGCCGTCGCCTCGAAGATCTCCGGCTGGAGCCTCGCCGACGCCCGTGGGCGAGCGCTCAGCGAGGTGTTTCATCTCGCAGAAGACGGCGGCGCGGAATGGATAGCCGCTGCCCTGAACAAGCTGCGAGCCGGCGGCGACGTTCCAGAGCGCCTGGTGGGTGCGGTGCTTATCGACCGTTGCGGACGACCGATATCCGTAGATTGCTCGTTGGCTCCAATCCGTAACGCGGACAATACTGCATCTGGAATCGTAGTCGTTGCGCGTGACGTCACCGAGCGTGAGCAGCTGGGGAAGGAGCTGGAGCGCAAGAACACCATCCTTTCGACTCAGCAGGAAACGTCGCTCGACGCCATCCTATTGGTCGATGAGCGTGCACGCATCCTCTCCTATAACCGCAATTTCGTGGACATGTGGAGCATACCTCAAGAGATAATTCAGGCCAACCAGGACGAGCCCGTCCTTCAGACTGTCGTGACCCAAGTTGAAGATCCGAAGGCGTTCATCGCCAGGGTCCGATATCTATACGATCATCCGCAGGAAAGTGCCCAAGACATCTTGCGGACAAAAAACGGGAGAATCATCGATCGGTTTACCGCTCCCGTGGTTGGCCCCATGGGCGAATCCTATGGCCGAGTCTGGTACTTCCGTGACATCACGGAACGGGAGCGTATCGATACCTCACTACGCAGGGCCAACCGCGCCCTGCGCGTCCTCAGTACGGTCAATCAGGCGCTCATCCTTGGCGAGAGCGAACTCACATTGCTGAACCTTGTGTGCAAAGCGCTGGTGGATCTGGGCGGCTATTGTTTGGCTTGGGTCGGTTTCGCCGAGCACGATGACAACAAGTCGGTTCGGCCCGTGGCGTATAACGGCGTCCTGGACGGCTACTTCGAGCAAGCTGCGATTACGTGGGCGGACACCGAGCGCGGCCGCGGCCCGACCGGAACTGCGGCGCGCACTGGCACCGTACAGGTCTGCCGGGACATCAATTCGGACCCTGCGATGCTTGCCTGGCGCGCTGAGGCGCTAAAGCGGGGTTTCGCCTCCTCCATCGCTCTGCCTTTGGTCGCAAGTACCGAAACATTCGGTGTGTTGACGGTCTATTCGAAGGAGACTGAGGCCTTCGACGATGACGAGGTTGCATTGCTGCGGGAGCTCGCCGCGGATCTCTCATACGGTATCCTGACGCACCGCTCGAATTTGCAGCGCCGCCAAGCGGAGGCGAGGGCGGAGTATCTGGCGAACTTCGACCCCCTGACCGAGCTACCCAACCGGATTCAACTGATTTTTCGACTCCAACAAACCATTGAACGGAAGCAATCCGGCACAAATAGCGGCGCGCTGATGACCCTTAGCGTGGACCGATTCAGCGAAATTCAAGAGGGTGTTGGCATCGCAGGCGCCGACGATCTTCTGAAGAGAGTGGCGTCGCGCCTGGTAGATATCACCGATACGGGCACCTTCATCGCACGCTGTGCGGATGATTCGTTCGCCATCGTTATTCCGGGGGCGGATGCGAAGCGCGCCCATGAGATCGCCAGGAATATCCAGCGCATGATGACCGATCCGTTCGATCTCGCTGGAGTTCCTCTGGATGTTCGGGTCACGAGCGGCATCGCCTTGTTTCCAGCCCACGGGACCAGCGCAGACGCCCTGAGGCGCCGCAGCGATATCGCGGTCCGACGGGCAAGAGCCGCGGGCTTGGAGTACGCGCTCTATAGTGGCACCGGCGAGACCGAGACCCCATGGCGCTTGATCCTTCTGGCGGAGCTACGAAAGGCGATCAGGGACGACGGACTCCTGCTCTATTATCAACCGAAGATCGATGTGCGGGCCCGCGCAGTCTCCTCCGTGGAGGCCTTGGTGCGATGGCCCCATCCCGAACGCGGCATGGTACCGCCGGCGGACTTCATTCCCCTGGCTGAACAGACCGGGCTAATCAAACCGCTCACACGTTGGGTTTTGGATACGGCTTGGAAGCAAAGCAACCGTTTTCGGTCGCTGGGTATTGAGATATCGGTCGCAGTTAACGTTTCGGCGAGCAATATTCGTGATGAGGACTTCGTAAAACACCTGATCGCGCTTCATGCACAGGCCGGCGGACGGCGGGGCCTCCTGCAGGTGGAGGTGACCGAATCGGCGCTGATGGAGGATCCGGAGCAATCGCACAGCGTGCTCTCTCGGATCCGGGACGTTGGAATTCAGATTTTCCTCGACGACTTCGGAACGGGCTACTCGTCCCTGAGTTATATCGCAGCCCTCCCGATACACGCGCTAAAAATCGACAAATCATTCGTCCATAGGATGATGCAGAAGGAGCGCCACAGAGCCGTTGTCACCGCCGCCATCTCCCTCGCGCACTCGCTGGACATGAGGGTTATAGCCGAGGGCGTGGAGACTGCTGATCAGGCGAGAGCGGTGATGGACCTGGGTTGTGATGAGATCCAGGGCTATTTTTTCTGCAAGCCTTTGCCAGTGGACGATTTCCTACGCTGGAATGCCGGCTTTCGCTGGGAGCAATTTGAACTGCCGTCCGATCCGCTGCAACTCGATCTGCCGGTGGCATAGACGCAAGGGTGTTGAGCGCGGACGGAACAGGCGCAGCTCGATCAGGCGGCGAACGATCTGCCCGGGCAACTGCGCCCGTCGATCGGCCTCGTTCGCATGGGCGCGTAAGAAAGGGGTCAGTGCCGCGCGGGCCCGATACCTTGGTCCAATTGTTTTTCCTTTCCTCGTCAGTCATAGTCGGCCGCGGGTACGACTACGAAAGCACCAGAATCAGCCGATGCGCTCTATTTATCGGAATTGGAGTCGTCAATGAGCAGCGTGCAAATCGGGCAGAAGAGCTATGAGATGCCCCCGCGAGAGGGGATCAGCATCGCGCATTTTCTCACCGTCGCCGACATCGAGCGATCGGCTCGCTACTACGAAAAGGTCTTCGGCGCTCGAATTCTGAGCCTGGGTGACGGCAACGCGCCAGGGTACCTTCAGCTTGCGAATATCTGGATGATTCTGAACGTTGGAGGCGGGCCGACCCCGGATAAGCCGACGGTAACGCTCAGCGTCCCCGACCCGAATCACATCAACAGCTTTATGAATTTCCGCGTTGCGGATATTCAAGCGTGCTATGCATTGTGGAAAAGTCGAGGAGCTGAGTTCATCACGGAGCCGATCCCCAAGTATGGCGAGACGCGCTGCTACATCCGCGATCCTGACGGATATATTATCGAGGTCGGACAGAGCACAGACCTCACATACGGTTGACGCTCGGCCCGGATGGCCCGTGATTCCGCGACGGTTGGAAGGGAAAGTCGCACAATTAGTGAGGCGGCGCGCGATAATCTCACCATGAGGACGATCCAATGAAAATACCCTTCCTGAGTTTCTTGGCTAGCCTGGGTATCGTCCTACTCTCGCTGAGTAGCACGTCCTGCGCCGGCGGTAGCCTTTTGGTGGCCGCCAACACGAACGAATGCGTCCTGGTCCCTTGGCACGGCTACCAGATCGATGGTACCCAAGTGCGTCTGCGTCAGTGCGTCGGTAAGGATCAACAGTACTGGAGCATCGCAAACGGTCAGATTACGGGAATTGGTGGCAGCTGCCTCGATGTTTCAGGCGGCGCGCCCGTGGACGGTGCGCGGGTGATTTACGTAACCTGCAACGGGAGTCCCAGCCAGCATTGGACCTATGCGAACGGCCAGATCACCGGCATCGGCGGCAAGTGTTTGGATTCACTGGGTGAGACGGATGCGGAGGGCGTGCCCCTCGTTATTAGCTCTTGCACTGGCGCGCCCACGCAGCAGTGGCAGGTGCACTAGGCTATCCGCGACGACTCCAGCCAGCGCCGCAAGGTCTCGGTAACCGCCGCCGGTTGCTCAAGTGGGGTGAAATGGCCGGATCTCGCAATGACGCTGAGCTGCGCCCCCGGAATCGCCGCCGCCATCTCACGATGAACGTCGACGGGAGTGCGCTGATCCTCCGAGCCGCAGATCAATACTGTCTGGCAGGCGATCTGGTACAGAGGGCTGCGAAATCCGGGGTAAGCAAGCAGCGCCCGCATTTGACGCACGGCCACCTCGGTACCGAGATCTCTGCCCATGGCGAAGAAGGTTCGCCTAATGCACTCATCGCGTACTTTCTCCGGCGCGACATACTTTGGGAAGACGTCGGCGAGGTACGCGTCCATTCCCCCCGCCTCAATATTTGATATGACCTCCTCATAATGCTGTCGCACGGCAGGCAGCAGTCCCGCAGCGCGCGTGCTCAGCAGCGCGAGGCATCGTACGCGTTGTGGGGCGCGCGCCAGGATCTCCAGCGCCACGCATCCACCCATCGAGAAGCCGGCCAACGCAAATCGTTCGGGACCCTGATGCAGCACGACATCGGCCATCTTCTCGACGGAATCACAGGTGCTGAGGTCAATGACACTGCTACGGGCGACATCGGCTAGACCGGCGATCTGCTGTATCCACAGCCGCCAATCACAGAGTAGTCCGGGCAAGAGCACGAGCTCGTTCTGCATCTGCGGCACGCCTGCGTCAGGCCGGTCGTCTTTTTTCGTCGCCGTGCTGCGGCAAGAGGCCTCCGGTGTCGGCCGGATACCCGGCTGCGGCGAACTGGCGCCTTTTGGCGGCAAAGTAGGCTTGCACCCATCGGAACCGAGTGCCGCTCTTCGAGAGCCCCACCGCGTCCGCAATCGAGGCGAGGCTGATCGTCCTGCCGCCACAACCCCAGTTGCCCTCCGTGACCTCCTCAATGGTGACGAGAACGCTGCTACCCTGCCGCGTATCACCCGCATCACCCTCACCCAGCACGCGCAGGAAAGCAGCATTGACCATCGCGTGCACCTCGCTCTTGTGTGTCTGGCTCATATAGCCCTCGGGGACGCTCAGTCGAACGAGAAACTTCCCTGGTTTGCTGACGAAGCTCGCATCCGTTCGCCCGCCGACCCACCAGTCACTGGCAGGGATCGCGGTGAAGAACACGGTGGCGAAAGCAAGACCGCCCTGCGTTCTGGCGCCGCCTTCCATGTTCAACAGGACCTCAGTAAGTTGGCCGGCGAGCGCAGCCTTGCGGTCGGCGGACAGGGCATCCTGGGGGTAATAGATTTGAAGTATAGGCATCTTGGCTCTCCCGGCCTGGCCGGGAGGAACATTCCTCCCGAATCCAGGCCAATGGTGTTATCACGGTATCCGTTAGGGCGCGGACTCGACTAGCAATAGGTCTGTATCCTCGGCACCAGTACGCAATTTGATGCGCCCGCCGGTTGCCCATGACCCCGTGCTGTCTCGTCGCGATAGGGCGGTATCGTTGATCCATGCCTGTCCTTCGATCACGAAAGCGTACAGGCCGTGTTCTTCGGCGGCCAGTGAGTACTCCAGTGTCATGGCCCTATCGCTCGAGATGCGCGATATCTTCACATTCTGCGCAATGCGCAGGGCGCCGTCAGCATTGCCAGCCAGCGTTACCAGTCGGTTGCGGTCCCGGACCGCATCGAACCGACCCCGGGCGTAGGAAGGCGGAAGTAACAGCTGATCGGGCAGAAGCCAGATGTAGATGATATTGGCGTCTTCGCTGCGCAGGTTGAGCTCGGAGTGCTTGCCGCCGGCGCCTGCGGAAAAGGCGTAATAGTCGCCGGCGCTCAGCTGGTCGATGTTCCCCACGGTGTTGATATGCGTAAGCTGCCCCTTGAGGACAAAGGCGCAGATGATGAAATTGTGGTGGCGGTGAATGTTGTAGCCACAGCCTGGACCACTGAATACCTCATCTCCGAAGACGCGCAGCTTTCCAAATCCCTTGCGGCCGCTCTGGAACGGACCGAAATTGAAACTGGAGTGGCGCGTCAGCGTCGCTTCCGGATGGCCGGCGATATAGGAGGAGCTCTCGCCGGTTGACAGGAACTTGTTGTAGCCGCGTTCAGCTGCGGGCAGTACGAAAGTCGTATTCATGATTCATAGTCTCCTGGTTGTTGTTCAGACTGCCGCGCGCACGACGGGCTGGCCCGCTGCGTACGGTATCTCGACCATCTCGAACAGGCGTTTCGGGGTGCCGCAGTCCGGACAGGCCCAGTCTTCGGGTACGTCTGACCATCGGGTACCGGCGGCGAGTCCGTGCTCGGGGGATCCCAACTCCTCGTCATAGAGAAAGCCGCATCCGAGGCACATCCAACGTTTGAAAGGCTCTAGATCCATGGTTCGTTCTCCTAGGTAGTTCGTGACACTCATTGCAACCAGTTAGTGAGTCGGGCCGCCTGCCTCGAGCCACAGCAGCCCGAGTTGATTGCCGTCGACTTCGATGGCCAGCGTGCGTGCGTTGTCGATGGGGTAGTAGCCCCAGCCGGTGTTGGCGGATGGGTCGTTCGGATTTAACCCCGTAAGGCTCAGCGTGCCGTTGCCCGCGTTCTGCGAGCCGCTGATGGCGATCCCCGAAGAGGGCGAGCCGCTATTGTTGAGATCGACCGTGCCCGAAAAGGCGCCCGTGGTCACAATTACCGGGCCCACCGCGCTGAAGCTTCCCGAGTTCGCGTTGAGTCCGAGAACAGTCATGCCATAGGGGCCCGAGAGCGCGTTCGCGTTCGAGGTCTGCGCGAACGCCGGACCTTCCGTGATCTGAAAGGAGTCCATGCCGATCACCAGGCCGTTCCCGTTCCCGTCCAAGTACAGCTGAAAGGACAGAGTTACTCCGGTTGTCGGGAAGCTCAGCGGATTGATGGTCACGCGCCCATTGGGGGCGACCGTCCATGAACCGCTCAGCTGATCGCCCTGATGCACATTGTAGTCCGCGAATGCTGCCGCGCCGGATACCGACCCGTCCGCGTTCAGACCGAATCCGCCTGCGATGGTGACCGGACTGCCCGCAGGCGCAGCATTGTCCAGACCCGCAACCCCGAAGGCGTAACTCGCTCCCGCGACAGTGGTCATCGTGAACTTGCCGGCATTGGCGCCCTGGCCCAGCCCCGTGCCCCCGAGATTTGCATTGGCGACGTCGGCTTGATCCTCGATGAGGTAGATTCGCGTGCTGCTGACGCTGTAAGCGCTGAACGTCATGCTCCCGATCGTGGTTGGGACGAGCGCGATCGTGACCCGACCGTAGGCATCGGCAGTGCTCACCGTCCCGGAGGAGAACGTCTGTCCGGCTCAGCGCCGAGCCACCGTCGTTGATGTCGAGCACGCTATCGGTGGCCACGAGCGAGCCGCCGTCGAAGTGCAGAATTCCGCCGGCGGCGAGTGCATTGCCATTGCTGGTGTCGCTTCCCTGGACGGCGAATGCATACGTGCCGTTGGGGGCCGCTGCGCTGGTTTGCAGATCGAGGGAACCCGTGGCCGTCGCCCAGTCGTCGTGCTCCGATATGAGAGCCCGTGCGACAGATACGAGGGTGCCGCGCAAGGTAAGGAGCCCATTGACGCCGATGACTGGAGCTCCCGGCGTGTTGTCGGACAGCGCCTGCAGCGTCACCTGGACGTCATTGCCCGACGTGCTGAGGGAGGACTTCGAGGGGTCGAGGGTGAAGTGATCACCCGAGGTGAGGTCGGTAAAATCTTCCTCGCCGCCGCTGATCCGGCCGCTCGCAACCTTGAAGGCGCCGGCGATGCTATAGGGGCCCTGACTCTGATCGACACCGGCGAGATGGAACACATAGGTACCATCGGCCAGCACGGGATCCGCGCCCCCGGTGATCGTGACGGTTCCGGATCCCGACTTGGTGCTGTCCGCCACCGAGGTTGCCGTTATGGTCACAGTACCGCCGCCCGGCACCGTAGCAGGTGGCGTATAGGTTGTCTGGGCGCCGCTGGCGGTCTGTATCGGGTTGAACGACCCGCAGTCCGAACTGCTGCAGATTACGGTCCAGTTCACCCCGGCAGTGCTCCCGTCGTTGGTGACTGTGGCGGAGAGGGTTGCTGTGCTGCCGACCTGAATCGCGGTCGGCAACGGTGGCGAAAAGGCTACGTGTATCGGCAACGATGATCCGCCATCTCCGCCGCAGGCGGACAGAAGAAGGGCGGGGAGGGCGAGGATTTTCCGGTGAACTTTCATGATGATGCTCCCTAATCGGTGTTGTGTGAAATGACTGGACGAAAATCGGGCGACACCCTCGAGGCAGTCGCAGGGTTTCGCGGCAATAAGAGGTAGTGGCTTCATGGAAGGGCTCACGTCTGCGGGTCGTGGCCGGCCTTATCATCGGCAAAGAATTCCACGAACACTCCCACGGGCCCGACCGGCTCGACTTCGTGCAGCTGTCCGGGCCAGACAACCCCGGGTCGTTCCTTGGTCAGGATCTCCTCGTGAAACGGGTCAAGAACCCGGTAGCGAAGTGCCCCGTGGGTCACATGGATCAGGGCCCAGACGCCGGTCTTCGTGCGGTGCTCGCGCCGGAGACCTGCCGGAAGTGTGTGCTCATCGAAGATCGGCGTGCACTTGTATGCCTTCAGGCCCGCGGGAAGGATGGGTTTCATGGGTCCTCCTCGCGCTGCTGGGGCGTCGAATCCCGGGAAGGAGCAAAACGCTCATCTCTTGCGAGTACCGTTCCATGAGCACTCGCGATTCCGCACTCCAGGCTCCGTGCGATGAGTCGTGCTCGCTGTGCGAGCAGCTCGGCGGCTGCGGGCGTGCAGATCTCTTGCACCGTTGACCCGAATAGTTCCAACCACCGATCGAAGTCTGGTGCGCTGACGGGCAGCGTCAGATGCTGGCTCAAGGGGCGGCCGTGATAGCGACGGCTACCCACTGCGATGGACGACCAGAATTCACACATGCGCGCCAAGTGGGATTCCCAGTCCGCGATGCGCGCGTTAAAGATCTCTCCGAGCAGAAAGTCGCGGCGAACGCGGTGATAGAACTCGTGAACCACCCGCGCGATGATCGACTCGTCGATGAGCGGCGCGATCCTGTGGTTCGTGATGCGCTGCGATGGGTAATTATTTGGAGACTCTCTTTTCACCATGATCAGTGCCCTTCGTGCCGATGACTGTTCCTAGCTGCTGGCGAAACAGTAGGGCCATGCCCGGCAGGCGCATGTTCTAAAAGAGCGGAGTTGTTCCGATCTTCCGATTATTGTTGGAGCCGCTGCGGAGGGCGGCAGGAGCACCCGGAGCGTTTCCGGCAGGTGGTGCTCGAGGGACGTGAGAACGCGCGGCTCATAGAGGGCGTGGTCGATCTGACGTCGACAGGATCGGCTTAACGGGAGTTACCGACGAGGATCGATCCGACGACGCCCGGCCGATCAAAGATCCTAACGACGATCCACGAGTACATGCGCGAATTCCCCGGCGATCTATGCAGCGATCGAGCGTGCCGTGCCGGAGTGCATCCGCTCCGACGGCGCGCAGCCTGCCAAGACGCTCGGGGCCTTAACGCGTGGCGTCATGCTGAAACCTCGACGGCGAGACTCCAACGATCCGTCGGAAGGTGCGCGCGAAGTGGCTGGGATTGGTAAAACCGGCCTCCACGGCTGCAGTGAGCACGCTGCAGTTTCGGTTGCGGAGCCTCTGCTTCGCGTGCTCGATTCTTTGCAAAAGCACGTACTGGTAGGGTGAGTGACCGGTACTCTGCCGAAACATCTCCGAGAAGTAGTGGGAGCTCATCCCAGCAATCGTCGCAAGTTGACCCAAGCTCAAGTCGTCGCCCAAATTCTCGCCGATGAAGTCCTGTACCCGCTTGAGGCGATATGCCGGCAGTCCGCCGGAAGCAAGAACAGCCAGTGTATTTCCAACTGAATGACGGGAAACCAAGTAGACGGCCAACGAGTCTGCCAAGGATTCGCCGTAGAGTCGGCCAGCCGGACAACGCTCGGTCAAGTCGAGCGTCATCGCGTTCAGGATCGCCGCAATATGTCGATCCTTTAAGTCAAAGCTCTCCTGCAGCTCGATATCGCTGCGGTGCGCGGTGGTTTCCAGCGACTGCGTCAGCAGCGTCGGATGGAGCGCCACGGCGACGGTGTGAACCGGCCCCAACCACCGAATTTCATCGACGGCACCTCGCGGTTGGAGGATGACTGTGCCGGGCGTTGCGACAAATCGGGTGTGCCTTCCGCCAGCTTGCACTTCGTATTTGACACCTCCCTCGAGCACCACCTGCAGGAAATGCTCCGGGTGCTCGTGTCGCGGAATTACGCCAGCAGAAATCCGGTGAGTCTCCACGGCAATACCGGCCCATCCGATCTGGGCACTCGTCAGGGTGGGCGCGGTGTCGATCAATGGCTCGGCTCGCCCATCGCGGCGAACTTCGATGCGGTCCAGACGAGACTTCAAACGCGAAGTCCGAAACGCGCGCCTTGCAGAAACTGACGCTGCAATGACAGTCCTATCGGCCATTGCCTTCCTCCTCCAAACGACCCTCCGTGGCGGCTTCAATAATAATCGGAAGACCGGAACAACTCAGCTCTTTTAGAACATTGACCTGTCGGGAACGGCCCTACCCTTTCCCCTGCAGTTAGTCGTCAACCAGCACAAGGGATGGGTCATCGATCATGCGCACTTTCACAGTCATACCCGTTGCGGCCGCAGTGGCGGCCATATTGGGGACGCGCCCCGCAAACGCTCAGACGGTCGTCCCGTCCAATCCGACAGCGCCGTATGTTGTGCTGCAACAGGGTGCGAACGCCCCGGCAGCGCCGCAGGGCACGCATGGTCAGGCCGGTGGTGCACCCGGCAGCGACATCAATCTGCTCTTCCCTTCAGATTTCAGCGTCGACGGGGCCGCGGCCAGCGGTGTCGTGCAGATCGTCAGCAATGGGGGTAATGGCGGCGCCGGTGGCACCGCCGCCGATCAGCAGACCGGCAATGGTGGCAATGGCGGCAATGGCGCGAACTCGACGAACGTCACAGCCTCATTTGCTGACTCCAGAGTGACACAATTCATCATCAACGGTACAGGTCCCGCGTTGCTGGTCTCGACCACGGGCGGCAGTGGTGGCGCCGGCGGCGCCGCTGGGACCTACGGCTACGGCGGCACATCTGGAACGGGCGGCACGGCCGGTGACATCACGGTCAATTTCGGCACATCGCAGACGAACGTGCCAGCCACGATTGACAGCAAGGGCAGCGCTCCCGGGATTGTGCTGTCTTCACTCGGCGGCAGCACGGGCGATGCAGGCTGGGGCACGCGTGCCGGACTGCAGAGCATTACAGGACCCAGCGCCGGTGCGGCGGGCAGTGGCGGTGCGATCAGTGCCACCATCAACGCGAGCGTCCTCGGCGGCATTACCGCGGTGAGTCAGGGCGGCAGCGGCGGAGCCGGTGGACAAGCGATTTCGGCTTGGAATGCTCACGGCGGAAATGGCGGTGCCGGTGGCGCCGGCGGCGACATCACTCTCAATCTGGCCGGAGGAAACGTCACGGCAACCGGCGCGGCGACCTTTGGCACCGGAGCGACCAGCCAGCTCGACAGTTATTCGAATCCCCAGCTGCCAGTCACTGTTACAACATCGCTGGTCACCGCGGCGATATCGGCGTTGAGTCAGGGTGGTCTGGGCGGCAAGGGAGGCGACGCCGACGGGGGGTTTGGCTTTTCAAGTGACGCGGGCTCCGGTGGTGTCGCGGGTGCCGGAGGGCAGGTTAACCTTACGGTCACGTCGACGGAGTCCCGTGCCCCGGTCATCGCCACCAAGGGCTATGGGGCCGTCGGAATCGCTGCTCTCAGCGTTGGCGGTGCGGGGGGCGACGGTGCCGAGGCCAGCTCGATGTTTCGCAGCACCGGTGGCAATGGCGCGCCGGGTGGAAACGCCGACATTGTGTCCGTGGATCTCGGCGACGCCGGGACCGGATACCAACTCATCACCACCAGCGGTGCGATGTCCGATGCCGTCGTGGCCATGAGCGTCGGCGGCGGTGGTGGTTACGGCGGTGACGTATCGGGCGGGTCCATTGGGTACAGCGCGACACTGGGTGGCCACGGCGCGAATGGCGGCAACGGCGGCCAAGTACAGTTTTTGAACGGCGGCTATTGGGACGTGCCGACGGATGGCAGCACGCCGTCCTTGCTTCCGGGTTACGTTATCTCGACGACTGGAAACGACTCCCGCGGCCTCACTGCGATGAGCGTCGGCGGCGGCGGCGGTCGTGGCGGAAGCGCCTTTAGCGCGACGTTCGGGCTGGTGGCTCTCGGCATCGGCGGCGACGGCGGGCAGGGCGGTGACGGCGGACCGGTCACGGCCCAGAACTACGGAATCATTCAAACGACGGGTGAGCACTCTACCGGCATGGACGCCCAGAGCATCGGCGGCGGCGGCGGTACCGGCGGTGCTGCGATGTCGCTCGCGGCCAACTTCCAGTTTACCGCCTCGGTCGCGGTGGGCGGCACCGGTGGCTCTGGGGGCGTGGGTGGCTATGTGGAAGCGGATAACCTGCGTCAAATACTCACCCTTGGTTCCGACAGCTATGGCATTCGCGCGCAGAGCGTTGGCGGCGGCGGTGGCGATGGTGGCGCGACGGTAGCCGCGGCACTCCAGAGCGCCGCGACGAGTGAAATTCCGTCGATCAGTCTGGCGGTTTCGCTCGGCGGCAATAGCGGCAAGGGTGGCGATGGCGGATCCGTGGAGACATTCAACTCGGGACTGTTGGGCACGTCGGGGGCCGGGTCCGACGGAATCTTTGCACAGAGCATCGGCGGCGGTGGCGGAACCGGCGGCGATTCTTCGGCGCTGCAGACCGCATATGACACGGCGTCGATCAACGTCAGCACGGCAATCGGCGGCAAGGGTGGCAGCGGTGGAGTAGGTGGCGCAGTCACCGCTTATAACAGCGGGCTGCTGTTCACGCTCGGCCAGGGAGCGACGGGCATCATGGCCCAATCGATCGGCGGCGGCGGCGGCAATGGAGGTTATGGTTCCATCAATGCGGGGGGATATAACTCTGCCAGCGGTCCCAGTGTGACCGCGACAGTGGCGATTGGAGGCAGCGGCGGCAATGGTGGCGACAGCGGGAACGTGAGCGTTTACAACTACACCAATTCCACCCTACTGCCGGAGGGCAGCATTCTGCCTCAGGGAGTCACACCGAACTACTATGGCTCCGGAGCCATTCTGACCATGGGCAACCGATCTGACGGCATCATGGCCGAATCGATCGGCGGCGGCGGCGGCAATGGCGGCAATGCGATCGCGAACGGCAGCGGAGGCAACATTACGGTGAACATCGGGATCGGTGGCACCGGAGGCGCCGGCGGCAACGGCGGCCAAGTGATGGTGGACAACGGCACGGGTGCGATTCTCACCAAGGGTGCCAACGCGAACGGCATTTTCGCCCTGAGCGTTGGTGGTGGAGGCGGCACCGGCGGTGGCGCGGCGACGGGCAGCGGCGCTGATCCACAGTACGCTCTGGCCGAATACATCGGCAACAATATGTCCCAGGCTCTGGGCAAGAACCCGAATCAGACCGTCGAGCAAATTGCCGACAACATCTGGGACTGGAAGGACAACGTCACAAGCGCGTATTCCACTCTGGGTCGCCTGGACGAGATCGCCGACGGCTACACGAGTGCCAACGTGCCCTTGGTGGTTCCGGCCGAGAGCAAGGTCTCGGCCAGCGATTTCACCGTCGACATCGGAGGCGGTTGGGGCGGCAAGGGTGGCTCCGGTGGCAACGGTGGCCAGGTCACCGTCAGCAATGCCGGCGAAGTTGAGACGGATGGACCGATGTCCTTCGGCATCTTCGCGCAGAGCGTCGGTGGCGGCGGCGGCTACGGCGGCGCGGCCAATCCCTCCACTGCCAACGATAAGATCGCCAGCACCCTCGTCAGCGGCTCAATCGCGGTCGGCGGAGAGGGCGGCTCGAGCGGCGATGGCGGAGCGGTGACCGTCACCAACACGGGTTCACTCACCACGCTCGCGGATCTTTCGCCGGGCATCGTTGCGGAAAGCATCGGCGGCGGCGGCGGCATCGGCGGGGCCACTGCAGCCAGCGGTGGCGCCGGCAGCCTCCTGCACGTGTCATTGGGCGGCGAGAACGGCGCCTGGGGTGCAGGCAACACGGTGACAATCAACACGAGCGGCACGATCAACACGGCGGGCGAGTCCTCGTATGGCGTGCTGGCGCAATCGATCGGCGGCGGTGGCGGTCTCGTGACGGTCATGGGAGCGCAATACGCAACTGTGTCGGGGGGCTCGTCGAGCCTGCTGTATGCCCCGGGCGCCATGGCAGCGGTCAATGCGGGGTTTGCGAGTGACAGCGGCAGCAACAGCAATGGCGGACCGGTGGTGGTGAATGCCACGGGCGGTGCGATCAGCACCAAGGGCACCAACGCGGCCGCGATCGTAGCGCAATCGATCGGCGGCGGCGGCGGCATCCTCGCTACCGACACCGATCTGTACAAAAACGCGTCGAACGTGTTCGCGAGCACGGGCGGGGGCGGCGGCAATGGCGGGTCGGTCACCGTGAATCAGCAATCGGGCGCGGCGATCTCGACCAGCGGAGACGGGGCAGCCGGCATCCTTGCACAAAGCCTCGGCGGCGGCGGCATCATGCAAGGATTGAACGGTGTCAACCTCGCCTCCCCCATGCAGGTGGTGAACGCGAGCGGCAGGACCGGGAACACGGTCGATGTCGAAGGCTATTCCGCGATCACCACGACGGGCGCGTATGCGGACGGCATTTTTGCCCAGTCGGCCGGCTATGGTGGGGTGGTCGGACAAAGTGACGGCTCGGGCTTTACTTTTGCAGGCAAGGAGTCGGGCCCACCCTGCGAGAACAGCGGTAACTGCGACGGTGTCGTGGTGGGTCTGTACGGCGGCAGCAAGATCTCCGTGAGCGGCGCGTATTCCTACGGCGTCGCCATGCTCGCGGGGGGCGATTTGACCGGCGCCAGCGGCACGAGCTTGTGGGTCCGAGGCGGCGCCCAGATCATCGCCTCCGGGAATGCAGCCGGAGCGGTCTTCTTGGGAGGCTCTGACCCTTCAAACGACGTCCTTGTCACCGGCCAAGGCAGCCTGATCGACGGCAGCCACAGTGCAGACGGGATTGCCGTCGGCTCGTTCTCCACCAATCCCGCTGTCGGTCACGTCTCGACGTTCTTGGGAGGTAAGGTGGTCGGGTCAATCGTTCTCGGGAACTACTCGACCGTGTCGAACGGCGTGAGCAGCACGCTCGAGCCGGGTGCACAAATCAACCTCGGGGCGAACGGCACACTGACCAACAACGGGACGCTTAACGTGGGCGGTGCCGGCAAGATCGCGACGACGACTGTGACGGGGAATTTCGTTCAGGGCTCCGCGGGCATTCTGCAGGTCGATGCCAATAGCAGCACAGGGCAGGCGGACCTGCTCGCGGTCAACGGGACTGCCGATGTCGGCGGCACGGTGGAATTGAATTCCTCAACGCTCAGCAGCAAGCCGCTGACGGTGCTGACGGCGACCGGCGGTGTGACTATGGAGCCGACCGTGCAGAGCCCCGCGGGCTCCTATCTGTACAGCTACAAGACTTCGATCGAGGGTAACTCGCTTCAGATACAACCGCAGGCGGACTTCACTGGCGCAGCAAGTGGGCTGACGAGCTCCGATCAACGATTGGCCGCTCACCTGCAGCAGGTCTGGGACAGTGGTAGCGATCTGAACGGGGGCTTTGCCGCGCTGAAATCGCTCAGTGGACCGCAGGCATTGGGTGCCGCGCTGAGCAGCATCACCGGGGCTGCCGTACAGGGGGTGGCGGCCGCCAAACAGGCCGCGAGCGAGCGATTCTTCGACAACCTGGTCAACTGCGAGGCGGCTCCTGCCTCGGGCGCCGATCTGTTCCGCGAAGATAGTTGTGGCTGGGTACGAGTGCTGGGTAATCACACCGGTCTTTCGAGCACGGATGATGACCCTGGCTATCATCAGAATTCAGTGACCTACCAGGCCGGCGGTCAGCGCGAAATCTCCCCGGGCTGGTTTGTGGGCGGCTCCCTGGGGCTCGAGACTAGCTGGCTGTATGCCGATAGCACCAATGTCACGGGTCGCTCGGGTCTCGCCGGGCTGATGATCAAGCATCAGATCGGGCCGTGGACGCTGACCGGCGAACTCGATGGCAGCTACGGCACGTACGATAGCACCCGGTTAATCGTTGCCGGCACGGAATCGGGCACAGCGAGTGCATCGCCCAGCGTGAGCCAGGTGGGGACCTATCTGCGCGGCGCCTATCAGACGACTCTGACCGCTTCCACCTACGTAGAGCCAACGCTGACAGTGGGCGCGCACTACACCCAGATGGGCCAGTACGACGAAAACGGGTCGACGAACTTCAATCTGACTGTGCATGACAGTGGGAATCTGGTCTACAGCGCCAACCCGATGATCGAGTTCGGGACTATCGGTAACCTCGCCGGTAAGCATCCGATGCGCGCGTTCGTGGATGTGGGCGCGGCGGCCTATTCGAACAGCAACTGGCGGAGCAACGCGAGCCTAGAGGCCGCACCGGCCGGAACCGGAACGTTCGGCATCGATTCCAAGTTGCCGAGCGTGGTCACCAAGGTGAAGGCGGGCGTTGATGTCTATGCGCGCGACGGCCTAGACGTGAAGATCTCGTACGGAGCCGACTTCGCATCCGGTTTCATGTCGCGATCGGCGCTGGCCAAAGCGACTTATTCTTTCTGAAGAGGAAGCCGTTCGGGCGGGGTCCAGTGCCAAACAAGCGGATCCCGCCTGAGGAAACCCCCACTGCATTCCGAGTGGGGTTTCGCATGTCAGTAGACGATATCATCGCGCGCCGGGTGAGCGTGAAAGAGAGTATCAATCGCTCGCCTTCCGCTGATGCGACAGCCTGACCAAGTAATAGCTTACCGACAACGAAATTATGATCACCGCAATGCCAATCAGCGACGTTCCATCGAGCTGCTTGTGATCGAGCACCACAACCTTCCGTGTAATCGCCACGAGCCCAACCGCCAGTATGACCTCAACATGAACGCTCCTATCTACGAGGTAGATCTTGACGGTGTTCATCAGCTCCACACCGATTAGGACCAGGAGAAATCCTCCGAAAATATCCAGTAGCTCGTTCGCGTCAAAATGAAACTGTGGTGGATTGACGAAGGCGGCTACGATTTCCCAGCCGAGCTGGAAAGTAGTGACCAGTACCACGAAGGCAATAAAGACTAGAAGTACCGCATTGACCAGAAACTCGAATTTGCCGATCAGCCGCAACACTCGCTTACTCTCCGCAGAGCCAAGACCGCCCGCCTAAGCCCTCTCTACTTAACTTCGCTTTGATCTACATGCCGTCAAACCGGAGTCAATACGGTCTTGATCGAATAGTAGTACACGCCGGTTGTCGCTTCGTATCCGGATTCCGTGCCCACTGCCAGCCATAGCTCACCGCGCGGATTTGCCTCGATCGGAAACGGATGTGTATAGGACCTCCTGAGCAGAATCCATTCTTCTTCGGGACATTCGGTGCCGTTCCAGATACTGCCGATGACTCCCATGTCCTTGCCGCCCGTGCTCTGGTCTCCCTTGTCGATGTTGATCGTGACGTACCCGTCGTCCACGAGCTCGGTCACCGGCTCGACCGTGTTGCCTCCCGCCTTCAAAAAAACCGAGGCGGGGGAGCCGCCGGACCCTGGGCAGTTATTGGCATTCGAGGCGAACTTGATGTCAAAGCTGACGGTATAGAGCTGACCGGGAACGATGCCATCGGCGCGGGCCACGATCCCCTTCAGGAACATAAACAGGTCGTCGGGTCGATTGTTGCTCGAGAGGAAATAGGCCCGGCGATTGGCGCCATATGTACGGATCCCCGGGGGTAGCGATCGAACTTCGGCGATGAAATCGAGGCTGCCCGTTTGCAGGTTGTAATCGCAAAACCCTGCCAACATTCCACCGCTGCCCGACGAGAATTCGAAGGTCTTATAGATCACTGGGCCTGGTTGCGCCGATGAGCTCAGTGTCTGAGCGAGGACTGTACTTTGGACCGCGAGCGCCCCGAGACCCCCGATCATTTCTCTACGTGTTAACGATGACATACTGCCTCCCTGGCTGTGTTGCATACAGAATGCTAAAGAGTGATCGCACCGCCGCCATTACCATCAGTCTAGTGGTCGTTACCTCGTTGGCACGCAACATGCTCGACGGAGCTTGAGGTAAAGGCAACAGTATCTTGGAGCGAAAAAATAGCACGCTGGATCGCGCAGGTAAAGATCAACGATTGCGAGCGCATTTGTGCAGTGTCGCATGCAAGCTCCTATCCCGGGACGCCCGGCTGACACGACAACCAGCAGTGGCTGGGGTTACTATCCAATCGATGTGTCCGCACGCTTGCCATCGAAGTCGACGAGCAGCAGCTTGGACTCCGGCTGCTCGACTACCAGCCACCTTAAAGTCAACGCAACGAGAACGCAGCGGGGCAAAGGGCCGATGAGCCCTCTCGCCCGCTGTTTGGCGCTGGTGGTCTTCGGTGCGGGCGGCGGCGAGCAAGGCGCTGCGCAGAGCGCCGGACCCATCCCAGCTTTCGAAAGTCCGTTTGCTTTCTGCGCCCGCGTCGGCACCGATGATCGTTTGGGCAGTTCGCACGGCGCCGCAAGCGGCGCCGCCCTCGAGGCGTTAGCGCCGTATTTGCACGAGGCGCTCGGCTTGCCGCGCGACGCTTCGCTTCCCCCGAACGAGATTTTCTGGCGCTGCATGCACAGCAAGGTTTACGTGTGCGCGCGAGGCGCCAATATCCCCTGCGATTCCAAAGCCGACCGCGCCAAGATGAATCGTGGCGCAGCAAACTATTGCCGCGAGAATCCGAATGCCGCGGAGGTTCCCGCGTACGCCACCGGTCACCGCACGGTCTATCGCTGGAAATGCATCGAGGGCCAGGCCGAACGCGGCCCGACGGTCAGCGCCACGGACCGGCGCGGCTTTCGCACCGATTTCTGGCACGTCGTCGTGAGGTGACTACCAGCCGACCGGTCCATAGACGAGCCCGAAATCCGGTGGCCCCCAGGGACCCCACGCCCCCCAGTTCCACGTCGCGTCCGAGTAAGTCTGAGCCGTCATCAGCTGCTCATCCGCCAAATGCTGCTGCAGCCGGTTCAGCTTGTACTGATTGTAGGCTTGCTGCGTACCTACGTAGAGACAGCCGCACACCAGGGGGTCCGCATAGACGTAGTGCACCGCATCGCCGTTGACGCGCTGGACGAACTGATGAGGGGGAAGCCGGTTGAGCATCGCAATGCGCTCGGGAGTATTGGCCGGCCGTACCACGAATCCGGCGGCCGCGAGGTTATCCTCCTTCTGGGTGACGAGTGCGCCCTGCGACTGACACGCCGCGATTGCGAACACACCGATCAATGCAATTCCGATTCGACCGCACTTCATCCGATTCTCCTTCTTCGGCAATCGCCAACGACTTTGATTTGTGTGCATCGAGAGTGGACGCAATCCCCAGACAAGTTTATAGTAAATCGCACATCGGGCAATCGAGCTCCACAGGGATAGTAGGCCTCCAAAGGCTTCCAGCGCTGATTCAAGCGCGGACAAGAACAGGGAGGGATGATGTCGACCCAGAACCGAATTTCAAAGGCGCTCGCGGCGCTATTGCCCGGCGGTGCGCTGGGCGCCTCCATTCTCCTGGCGCTGACAGCACCGAGCGTCACCGAGGCAAGGTCCTCTCAAGCCGCCGATTCCCCGCCCCCCGCCAATGTCTCCGAGCGCCTCCTCGCGATACGCTCGGCGGTATCTCACATGCAGGCCTCCTCGCAATCTTCGGGCTCCGCTGAACTCGAGTCTGGCGATTCAGGACGCGCTGAACCGACTTGGTGGGGTAACGGCGGCTGGGGACGCTGGCGTTTAGGTTGGGGCAACGGCGGCTTTGGGTGGCCTAACTGGCACAATTGGCACAACTGGGGTAACGGTGGGTGGGGCAACGGCGGCTGGAACAACGGGGGTTGGCACAACTATTGGCACAACTATTAGCAGCGATCCAGTCCATGAGCCCGCCGCCACCCGACTCGCCGACCATTAATATCGTCGTCGTCCAGCCGACCCCCTTTTGTAATATCAATTGCCGCTACTGCTACCTGCCCCAGCGCACTGATAAGACCGTGATGCAGCATTCCACGGTCCGGGTCCTGTTCGAGCAGCTGTTCGCGTCGAGCTGGGCGAGCCAAGAACTCACCGTCATCTGGCACGCGGGCGAGCCGCTCGTGGTGCCGCCCGCCTTCTACGAAAGCGCTTTCCAGACGATTGCCGCGCTGTGTCCCGGTTCGGTGCGGGTGCACCATTCGATGCAGACGAACGGCATGCTGCTATCCACTGAATGGTGCGATCTCTTCAAGCGATGGCACGTCGGAGTCGGGGTGAGCATCGATGGGCCGAGGCGACTCAACGACGCGCATCGGCTCACACGTACCGGCCGAAGCACCTTTGATCAGGTACTGGCCGGCATCCGCTTGCTGCGCCGGGAAAGCGTGCCGTTCCACGTCATCTCAGTGCTGTCGCAGAACAGCATGGATGCGCCGCAAGAGCTCCTGGACTTCTACGTGGCCGAGGGCATCGAGGATGTCTGCTTCAATGTCGAGGAATCCGAGGGTGCGCATGTATCTGACCTCCTCGCCGGGGATGAGCCGCAACGCCGATTCAGGGTTTTCCTCAGCACGTTCTGGCGGCTCGCGCGCCAAGGCGAGAAGATTCGCTTCATTCGCGAGATCGACGGGATGCTGCCGCGGGTATTTCGACCGGAGGGGGAGCGCGTCAGGAACGTGCAGGTCGAGCCGTTCAGCATGCTGAACGTCGATTGCAACGGCAATGTCTCCACGTTCTCGCCCGAACTCCTGGGCCTCAAGAATGCGAAATACAATGATTTCGTGATCGGCAACATCAACGCCGCCTCGCTCGAGGACATGCGTCGCAGCGCCGCGATGCGTGCGATGTGGCGCGACATCGCGGCCGGCGTTGAGCTCTGCCGGCAGAGCTGCGAGTACTTCTCGGTCTGCGGCGGGGGCGCTCCGGTCAACAAGCTCTTCGAGAACGGCAGCTTTGAGAGCGCACGCACGTCCTTTTGCGACCTCACCCAGAAGGTTCCGATCGATTTGATTCTCGAAGCGTTCGGCCGATTCGAGAGCCGGCTCGAGGACGATGAGGTGATGAAGCTCGTTCGAGGCGCGCTGCATCGCGCCCGGGGGATCGGGGTCCAGATGAGTCCTTGACCGAATTTCAGGGAGAGTTCGATGACGATGAAATTACTGACTACCACGCCGGCGTTGCTGCTATCGATCGCGCTGGCTACTACAGGGCTCGCTCAGAATGCGGAGCAGGGCAGGGACCAGGGCGAAAGCGTCAGCGGGCCGCCCGCCGCGCACACGAGTTCCGAGATCAGCGCACCGGTGCTGCACATCAAAAGCGTGGAAATCATCCGCAGCGCACACGCCCCCGTCATAGACATCATCCGGGTGCGCGGTCTCGTCAGCACCGTGGGATGGGAAGAGGCCGAGCTCATTCCCTTAAGTCGGGGCGTTCCGGCCGACGGCATCCTCGAGATGATCATGGTCGCACGCGCGCCGGCGGAAGCGGCAGATGCCAAGGGCTTTGAGGAAGTGGAGGCGATCTTTCCCCTTGAGACCAAGCACCCCTTCAAAGGCGTCAACGTGCATAGCGCGTCCGACTCGGTAAGCGTCACGCAGCTCCCGGGATATGCGGAAGGCAAACCCTCTGCCGAGGATTGCAGCCAATGCGTCGGCAAGACCTTCGTTGCAAAGGGGGCCGCGACACCCGCGGGCAAATCGGCGTCCGATCTGGTTCGGGAAGAGCAGCTTCCGGCCGCGACGCGCATCGTCCGTCCATCAGATGGGATTCCAAGCGCCGATTCCAATCCGAACCGCCTGACTTTGATACTGAACAAGGACGGGAAGATCACGGGCGCCGTTTGGGACTGACAGTGAAGCCATTCTCGGAAAGCCCATCATGAAAGCCCACCGGTGGGCCGCCGCGAACGGGCGCATCGTCGGCATTGGCTCGAGGAAGCGAGAGAACCACGAGGTGAACGAGCATCTGTGGAAAGAGGTTCCGTGGCAGCGGTAACGAGGGTACCGCGGCTCCTCGGGCTGAGTATCACGGTGCTCGCGGCGGCTGGCTGCGCAGCGACCTTCGTGGTGCCGCCGGAGCCAACCCCCGTGCTCGGCGCGCAGATTTTATCGAACTCAGGCGGGTGCGTTGATGTCCGGGACGGGGTCACGGCCGACGGTACGCCCATCGTTCTGTTTGAATGTCACGGCAGCCCCAACCAGCGCTGGTTCATCGGGCGCGGCGAGATCGCCGAGAACTTCGGCAGCTGTCTCGACGTACAAGGTGGCGCGGGGGTCGATGGAGCGGCCATCATCCTCGTCACATGCAATGGAAGGCCGAGTCAACAGTGGCGCGTCACCGACGGGCAGATCGTCGGCCTCGCGAACAAGTGTCTGGATTCGCAAGATGGCGGCACAGCCGATCTGACGCCTCTGATTCTATCGGAATGTCGGCCGACCCCGAGCCAACGGTGGACGATCCAGTAATGGCGGTGAAAGAGGAGGGGATTGCCATGGTGAGAGCAGCCGTCGGATTGGCGGGTGTGCTAGTTATTCTGACGACGCCGGTGAAGGCGGCGCAGATCGTCATCACGAACAGCGTCGAGTGCATCGACATCCCGCACCAGCAGACCGTCGACGGCACGCCAGTGTCGCTCTACAATTGCCACGGCAGCCCCAACCAGCAATGGACCATCGCGAACGGCCAGATCACCGGAATGTCGGGTGTATGCCTGGACGTCATGGGCAGCGCTCCGAACAACGGCGCGCAAGTCATCATCGTCCATTGCAATGGACGAAGCAGCGAGAAGTGGACGCTCGCGAACGGTCAGATCGTCGGCATCGGCGGCAAGTGCCTCGACGTGGCCGGAGGGAGCGCTCAAGACCATGCGACCCTGATCATCGCCACTTGCACCTCGTCGCCCAGCCAGCAGTGGTCGGTGCAATAGACTCGGCCGGGTCCGCTCTGCGGCCGAGCCGCATCGCAGGAGGAGTGTTGTACCGCGGATCTCTCCCGTCATTGATATCTCCCGTCGCCAACCTGACCGGTTGCTGCCGGGCGGCGGATCACCATCGCTGATGAAGCCCATGAGCGGCTCTTTTTGGGAAAGAGACCTTATTTGAGTTCTGCTCCACCGCTATCTATTCTCCAGGGAGGAAACCGGCGATTAGAACCTGCATGGTAAAGGCAAAGGACGTTCCCGTCCGGATCGCGCAGGTATGTTTCGCGCCAAAGCCACCGTTGGTCCGCAGGCGCCTGGTCGAACACAACACCCTGTCCCCGGAGTCGGTCATACACGGCATCGAGGTTATCGCATTCAAAATAGATAATCGTTTCAGACGGTGGTGGCGATTCGACTTGATGCAGAGAGAACGTCGCCCCGCCGTCCCGGCACTCGAATCTCGCATAGTGCGGCAGACTGCTGACAATCTGTGTGAATCCGAGCCGCCGATAAAACTCCGCCGACCGTGCGACGTCTCTTGCTGGCAACGTGACCTGATTTAGATTCATACTCGTTCCTCGCGGTGTCGGACACTAAAAGTACCGCGTTCACGCCCATTGCCGGTTATCATTGGGGAAAGATTCTATTCCTGCGGCGAAGTGAATCCTCGACACACAGCAGCCAACTTGTTGCCGTCCGGGTCCCTCAGATACGCAGCGTAGAAGTCGGGATTGTACTGGGGCCGGAGGCCAGGTGCCCCCTCGGATACGCTCCGTAGGCCGAGCGCTCCGAGGACAGCGTCGTAAAACGACGTAGCTCGCCGTAGATCATCGGTTCCCAGACACACGTAGGTAAACATGATTTAGTTCGACCATGTAGATCTGACCCGAGACAGAAACGCGATAGCAATTTTCTTCCAAAACCTAGCGAGATTAAAGGTCGCGGCAATCCCGTTTCGTTCATTTATAGCAATGAGATATTTGAACGGAGCGCTCCGCCTACGGACTTGGCTTCAAGATACAGAATCCGTTGATGCCGCCACTTGGCGATCGATCCAAACCCCAAGCAATGGCCAAACGAGTCAGTTCAATATCGCTGCTGACGCCCAACTTATTCTTGATCTGATAATGAAAGTTCTGCACGGTTTTTACGCTGAGGTGCAGACGCTGGGCGATCTCTTGCACGCTCGCGGGCGAGATCAGCATGCAAAGGACGTCAAATTCGCGAGGCGTGAGATCTTGCAGGGGCCGGCGCTCTTCAGTGAGTCGCGAAAGCGTCAACGCCTGCGCAATGTCCGGGCTCAGCGCTCGGTTTCCCTTCAGTACCTCGGCGATGGCCCGTAGCAATACATCGGGCGGGCTGCTTTTCGTGACATAGCCCAGCGCTCCGGCGCGCAATGCCGCGATCGCGAAGTCGGGCGATACGTGCATGCTGAACACCAGTACACGGGCGCTCGCCTCGGCACGCAGGATGCGCTGAATGGCTTCCAAGCCGCTGGAGCCTGGCATCGCGAGGTCCGTGATTACGAGATCGGGTCTGTGTTTGCGAAATAACACGTACGCCTCATCCGCGGACTCCGCCTCGGCGACCACCTCGTATCGGTCCTGACGTTCGAGAAGGTGTCGGTAACCCGCTCGTACGATCGCATGATCGTCCGCCAGCAGTAATCCGACCCGCGCAGGCTCGCTCATGGCATCGCCAAGGGTAGCCGGATCTCGACCACGAACTCGCCGCCGGCCACGTCGTCTATGGAGAACGTCCCTCCGAGCGAGCGAACGCGCTCGTCCATGAGCCGCAATCCCATTCCTGTCGTGGAGGTCGCGCCGCTCGCATTGTTGCCGGGGATCGTGTTGGATACGCGAACGAAGAGCCCCGCCGGCTCCCGGCGCACATAGACGGTAGCAGTGGGACTTCTCGGTGCATGCCGTGCGATGTTGCTCAAACACTCTTGAACGACGCGATAGGCGCACAACGCCTGATCGCCCCTCGGGATCCTGTCCGTATCGGCATCCGCATCCAGCACGACCCGGGAGCCGCCGCCGTGCAACCGGATTTGCCACGCCTGGATCAGGTCGGCCAGGGCTGATCGCAGCCCTTGTCCCGCAAGCGGCGGAAGACTCATGCGCTTTAACATACCGCGCAGCGAGGTGAGCATCTGCTCGATGCCAAGCTCGAGCGGAACGACGTCGGCCTCGGTGACCTTGCCGGTCGAAACCGCACTCTGGCGAAGACTGGCACTGATTGCGCTGAGCGCCGCCACGCACTGCCCGAACTCCTCGTGCAATTCATGTGCGATTTCCCGCCGCTCATCCTCCTGCAGTCGAATAAGCCGCGCCGTCAACGCTGCGCGGGCCGTATTCGCATGCGTCAGTCGATCCGCCAGTTGATTGATACCACTCGCTATTTGCCCAAATTCGCGTGGACGGAACGTGGGCAGCCGAACCTGAGAGGCGCCCTCACCCAAATGGGCCACCGCCTCCACAATCCTTGCCGTGGGCTGCAAGGCGTGTCCGATTGACCACAGAGCCAACAAGGCCAGCACCAGCACGGTGATCGCAGTAAAGGCGAGCAGCTCGCGAACGCCACGCCACTGGTGCGTGAGCAGGCTCTCATCGTTCGATTCCACGACCAACGTACCGACGCTCCCCCCATAGATGGTCACATCCAGAGGCACGGAAATGTGTCCAGGACCCAACGCCCGAAGTACGCGCGCAATCGGCCGTGGCACATCGCTCTCGACCTCCGGTGGGCCGCAGCCCCAATCCGAGGTCTCTCCATCCTTGGCGCGGTAGCGCAGGCACACGGGATTGGGAAAGCGCGACGCCGCACCTCCCAAGTCGGGATGACGAGCATCGGTATCGACAGACTCCAGGCGCCGCATGACGTCCCAAGTCATGATCGGCCGAATCTGATCGGCGATCGTTAGAACTGCCTGCGCTTCGCGCCGTCCGGACTGAGCGACCAGGTAGGCCGATGCCCCCAACCAGCACAGGGTCCCCACGACGGTCATGCGAAGCAGCAGGTCCACGCGCAGATTCATGAGCGGATTGTAATCGCTGTTGCGGGTGCGACCGTGGGCATTCGGTGGCGAGAACTGCGCCCGGCGGGCTCCATGCGGCATAACGTCGGGCAATTTGCCCTTGTGGGGACTGGCCGGATCGTGGCCCACTGGGGATCGGATCGGAGTTCGCCGACATTCCCGGATTAGGGAGGTTTGTCATGCACCAAGGGGGAATCGCCAGTATTGCGTGCTGGGCGCTCGCCACAGTCACGCTCTCTACGGGTATCGGCATCGCGTGCGCGGACGATGCTCCCGAGACTCCAGGCGCCAAACCCGCTGCCCTGTGCAAGGAGGCGATCGTCAATCCGGTCAGCGGCTATGCCGAATGCGTCCGACCGCTCGGGGCTCCGGTGGACCCGCCGCCACCGAGACCAGCGATCGTCAAACTCGCCGTATTTGACTTTGAGCTGGACGATGCCACGCCGGCGTCGGCGCTACTGGGGCAGACGACCAGCACCGAAGCCACGATGGGGGAGGTGAGCGATGCGGCGCGCCGGATGCTCGCGGAGTCGGGCCGTTACATCCTCACTGATGCGACGAACGTCGATGCGGAGCCGGTCCGGGCCAAATCGCTTCGCAACTGCGATGGCTGCGAGGCCGGCATCGCCTTACAGAGCGGCGCCGATCAGGCGCTCATTGGAGTCGTGAGGAGAATCACCCAGACCGACTATTACGTTGTGATTCGAATTACGGATGCCAAGACCGGTAAAGTACTCGATGAGCAGGCAGCCAACTTCGCGGGAGGGCCGGAGGGCTGGGCGAGCGGCGTGCGAATGTTGATCAAGCACCAAATCTTGATGCCGCCCGATGAGACATGAGCCTTTGGACCCGGGGAGATGACCCTTGTCCCCAAATCCGATGCGCTCACGCGTTCAGCGGGGCTTCGCAACGCTCTCTACGGAATTGAGACCGAGATCGGGTGGGGATCGACGTAGCGGGGGCGGCACCGCGCTCGTGGGGGTCGAATTCTGAATGCGCTTGAGGCGCGCGGCATCGCCTGAATGAGTTGCCGGGCAAAACGCGGCAGGTGCGAGTTCACGAAGTTCCTCAGCGCGTCGCAAGCCGATTGCCGTTGAATTGGTTATCTTTTCTTCGCCCATTCATACACGTTCCTTATGTGGCTGCGATGTTCGACTCCAGCGGAGTTCGTGAAGTTGCACAGCAATCATCCGTACCAGTCAATAGGGCATTGCACTACAGCGCTCGCACTCGATCTCCGCGATGAACTGCTCGTGAACTTTCCCAAGAGCGTCAGGAATGCGTGAACGCGACCGCCGTCCAAGTGCACTGGCGCACAGACGAGACCGTCGCTACGGTGCTACCGTGAAGCCGGCGGGGCTTGAGCGACTGATCGGTAGCCGGTCATGTTCGTAAGCAGATAGACGTTCAAGTTGCACTTCGGCACGCCGATTACTGAAAACCCGTACCGGAGGTCCGACTGAAAAGCTCACCCAATGCAACCCTGCGCGGCGATCGGATCGGCGGCGGCCGTCTGAACGTTGACAGCATCCCTGACCCGGACTCTGCCTACGCGCGTGAGCTGCGCCGCGGGTTTGGTACGTTACGCTTCGACCCTTCCCTCGAGACGGAATACACGGTTGCGCACCTGCGGCGGGTGCATTTACGGGTGAGGCTCTGGTTCACGCTGACCGTCTCGCTGGCCGTCCTTTTTACGGGCGATCAGGTGCGCCGTGAAGGGGGCTTGAGTCCGCTTTCCGTTGCGCACTGGGGGGTGCTCATTCCATGCACGGCTGCCTTGGCCTATCTGACTTGGAGTCGCCTGTATGAGCGCTTCTACCTGCCTGCAGCTCGCATTCTGGTGCCGCTGTTTTGCGGATTGATTGCCGTATTTGTAGCGATTGCTCTCACCCACGGGAAGGAGGAACAACTCGCGCAGCTCACGGTCAACCTGGTGGCCGTCTTCTTTTTTGCCGGTTTGATGTTTCGGCAGGCGCTCGTTGCGTCCACGGTCCTTCTCGCCGGTTTCGCAGGCACGGCGTTCGCCGTTGGACTGCCGACGGCGATTTTCATAAAGAGCATGGTGATCATGACGCTCACGAGCGGGCTCGCCGCGATCATCTATCAGGACGTGGAACGCGCCTACCGCAAGACCTTTCTAGAAGAAGCGCTCATCCGAGAACTCGTCTCGCGCGACGGTCTTACCGGTCTCATGAACCGGCGTGCCTTCGATGAACACTTGCTGCGAGTGTGGCAACATGCGCTGCGTGATCAGCGCTCTCTGGCCGTGCTCATGATCGACATCGATCACTTCAAGCGATACAACGATGACTTTGGCCACCAAGCGGGCGATGTCGCGATACGAAGCGTCGCCCAGGCGATTCAGGGCTTCGCGCGCAGGCCGCTGGAACGTCGCGGCGCGCTATGGCGGAGAGGAATTCGCGGTGGTTCTGTACGACCTGGCATTTCCGCACGTCTTGGATACTGCCGAGCGCCTGCGCGAAGCGGTGCAAAACCTCGAGATGGTATCGAGTAGCAAGAATACCGAAGCGTATGCAGAGGTAACCATCAGCGTTGGCGTGGGCGTCGCCATCCCGACCATCGGCCGAACCCCTGAGGGTGCCGTCCAACTGGCTGACGAGGCCTTATACGAGGCGAAACAGGCGGGCCGCAATCGTGTGGTCGCCAAGGGTCCGGAGGCGTACCGGCTCCTCGACACCGGCGCCTTTGCTCGTCGAAGCGCGGGCCTGCGACGAGGAGATTAGTCTTATCCGGCCGGTGGTTCGCCGCCATGCAACGCGTCAGCGCAGCAGGGCGAACACGAGGCAGCCGACCCCAGCAATGGCGAGCAGTGCATGCAGCGCCACGGCAACCCACGGATGAGGCTTGCCGCGCAGATGATAGCTGAGGAGGAAGAGCCCTCCCAGAGCGGCCAGAACCAGAACGGCAACACCGTACTTGACTGCAGGGACGCCGGTCGCGATTGATACCAACAGCGCCAGCACGAGCGCCGTTGCGGCGAGAACTCCGTGCCCTAGTGCGAGAGGCCCCCACCGCCTCACCCCTTTGAAAATGGCGACTGCCATGATGAGCCCGCTGAGCGCCGCGTACATCAATAGAATTACAGAAGCAGTTAACATTCACCCGCTCCGGTATAGGGAGAGCATTCGAGGCCGCCGCCTTGCGGCGGCGTTCGAGACCAACCACCAATCTTGGCGGGGGACGAGGCATCGACGCCAGAGTGGTGCCCAGCCGGCAGAGATGATAGGAAATTCAATCATATGTTCGCAAAGTCGTGAATGAAGGCTTACCCGTATGGATGTTGCCACAGGCGCGGCGCCCCATGCGGTTTCGGTTGACCGGGAGGCGCAGAATCGCGGATTGCACGTAATCGTCGCACGAACGCCGCGCATCGCCGCGAAGAAGGCTGGCTCGGCACCCGTGTCGAAGACGCCTTGGCTTGAGCGGGCGGCCAGCTGATTGCTGCGCGCTGGTCCTGCGGAAAGTACCGATGGCGCCTGCGCCGAACCGCGACCATGATGAGCGCAGTATATTTGGAGAGCCTAATGCAAGAGACAATGAGGGATCTCAGCACAGTGCTTGAACAAGCGGAGCGATTGCTTCGACGCTTCGCGAGCGAGGGCGAGCATTGCGCCGGCGAGTCGTTGGACCAACTGCGGGCCAGCTTCGGGGACATTCACGAGCGGTTCACGAAGCTCGAGCACCGAGTGCAACGCCAAGTGCGTCGCAGGATGCGCGACACCAATCGATACGCACACGAGAATCCGTGGCAAATGATCGGCGCTGCGGCTGCGGTGGCGTTCGTTCTGGGGGCGCTCACCGCGCGGGGCAGCCGGCATCGTTCCTAACGTCCACTCGGACCAGCTCGCGGCGGAGTTATGAAGCGTCGCGGGGGGTGCTCAGCGCGGCACCCAGTCGCTGCCTTCCTTCACATAAACTTTTTTAACCGCAGCCCAAGCCACTCGATGGGCGATCTCCTCGAGACGGGGATCATCGGCGTATTCTTGCCACGCATGATTGAACGCCTCGCGGTAGATATCCTGCGCATGCGTGGGCAAGTGGTTTCGAACCGACGGCGGCAGGTAGTCGTTGGTGGCGTAGGGCACAGCGCTCTCCATTGCGATTGTATTCGTGGCTTCGTCACTTGGGTGATGGGTGATGACCATGAACTCGGGTGCGGGCATAACGACCCACGAGCACGGCTTCGGCCACCACCTTTCCCTGCATAGCCTGCGCGAGCATCGACTTGCGCGGTCGCCGCAAGTCGGGCAGCACCTCGTTCAACGCATAGAGTCTATGAAAATAGCGGTGGCTTCCTATCGGCGGGCAAGGCCCGCCATATCCCGTCCTCTCCCAATCATTGAGACCTTCAAGTATTCCGGGCGGCATATCATGGCGTGCCAGGTCCTCGGGCAATCCAGAAAGGGTAGGGGGAATGTTGTAGAGGATCCAGTGAATCCAGGTGGTCTTGGGCGCCGCGGGATCTGGCGCGTCGGGGTCCTCGACGATCAAAGCCAGGCTCTCGGCATCCTTCGGGACGCCCCGCCATTCCAGAGGCGGGGATACGCCTACCCCATCACAGGTATATCGCTGTGGAATTAGACCGTCATGGGCAAACGCCGCTGACTCGAGCGATAGGGTCATTTCACTGTCCTCGAGGAAGGCAGAAGATACCCCCACCGTATGTGCCGATCGGCGGCTTTGCGCACTAAGCATTTTTCCCCGCTAGGACTCATGGGCGATTCGAGAAGCGCGTTCTCGATCCCCTCTGGTAAGCCGCTTGACCATTCAGCACCGATGCCATCCTTCTGCACGCGCACAACAAACGACGGAATAACGCAGCCCCCCAGCTCGATTTCCAGCGGTGCGTGACGAGTCAATGCCCTTTCCGTGCGGATGAATGCGCCGCTTAAGCTGATATTGACCATGTGCGCGTCGACGAAATCGCCGCTCCGGCATCGAAATCGGACCGGAATGTCGACTACGATCCGTGCTCCCCATCGATGCTCCATGTTCGGCTCGCTCCAGCAACAACCTTGCGGCCGATCCTGGCAGCACACCGCCTCAATCTCTATAAGGGAAATCCCCGGCCACCGCGCGAAAGCCGCTAACGGCGTTCCTTCGGTGAATGCCGACAGAGCCGATGCGCAGGTCAGGCCATCTGGCCGATCGTCTTTCGAAAGCGGTTCAGCGACAGCGTGAACAACACGCTGCCTATCCCGGCGAGCGCCAGGAACTGCGGCCATACGGCCTCGATGCCCGCACCCCGATATAGAATGGCCTGGCCGAGAGCGACGAAATGCGTGCTCGGTGCGACCAGCATAATGTCCTGCACCAGCTGTGGCATGCTCTCCCGCGGCGTGATGCTGCCGGAGAGCATTTGCAGCGGCAATAGGATCAGCACTGCCAGTAGGCCGAATTGCGGCATGGAGCGGGCGATCGTCGCCATGAAGATGCCCATCGACGTGGTGGCGAACAGCACCAGCGCGGCGCCGGCGACGAATAACGGCACCGAGCCTTCGATGGGTACGCCGAGCACGCCCCGAACAACCAAGAGCAGCGCGGCGGTGGCCGATAACAGCACCACCAATCCCATGGACCATATCTTGGCCAGCATGATCTCCGCCGGCGAAACCGGCATCACCAGCAGGTGCTCGATGGTACCGTGCTCGCGCTCGCGGATCAGCGCGGCCCCGGTGAGGACAATCGAGAGCAGGGTGACGAGGTTGATGATCTCCATGAGCGAACCGAACCAGGTCTGCTCCAGGTTGGGGTTGAAGCGCATGCGCAGCGCCACGCTCACGGGCGCAGAGCCGCCTCCGCGATAGCCCTGGACGAATTGCTCCACTTCGTCGAGCACGATCTGCTGGACATAGCCGTTGCCGGTGAATGCCTGGGTCATGCGCGTGGCGTCGACATTGAGCTGGATCGCGGGCGACTTGCCGGCCAGCACGTCGCGCTGAAAATTGGGCGGTATGTCGAGCGCAAAGGTGTAATCGCCTGCGTCCATCCCTGCATCCGCCGCCGCCGGCGCGATCATCGCCGGAATCGAGAATTGAGGCGGATAGAACGCCGACACAATGCGCGCCGACAGGGGGGAGGCATCCTCGTCGACAATGGCAATCGGTGCGTGACGCAGCGTCTCGGGCATCGCTGTGGCCGCGACGTATATTTCGCCGGTGAAGCAGTAGGCGATCAGGATCATCATGATCGGATCTCGGGCAAGGCTCCACAGCTCCTTGATCCCCAACCGGTAGACGTTGGCGATGCGCGGCATCCTCACGCCTCCTGCTTCTTCAGCAGCGCGATCGACAGGCAGAGGACCACCGGCACAGACAGCAGCAGCGGCCAGAATGAGGCCTGCAGGGCGGAAAAGCTCAGCGCTTTGCTGAATACGCCGCGGCTGATGGTCAGGAAATAAGTGGCAGGGTAGAGGCGGCCGATGATCGCGCCCACCCCCTCGAGCGACGATACGGGATCGACCATCCCGGTGAACTGAACGCAAGGGATCATGGTGCCGATCAAGGTCACGGCGATCGCCGCGATCTGGCTGCGGGTGAAGGTGGAGATGAACAGACCAAAGCCGGTCGAGAACACCACGAAGATCAGCGCGGCGATCGCGAGTGTCGGGAAGCTGCCCTTCACCGGCACGCCGAATGCGGTGATGGCGAGCACGGTCATGAGCGCGAAGTTGAACATGGCCAGAACGATGTAGGGCAGCTGCTTGCCGATCAGAAACTCGCTGCGGGTGACCGGCGTGACGTACAGGTTGATGATCGAGCCGAGCTCTTTCTCGCGCACCACCGAAAGTGCCGCCAGCATGGCGGGGATCGCCAGCAGCAGCAGCGGTATCACCGCCGGCACCATGGCCGGCAAGCTCCTGACATCGGGATTGTAACGAAAGCGCGTTTCGAGGGTCGCCGAACCGGCGATCCCGCGCTCACCCAGCCGGCGCGCAGCCATGTCCAGCAGCCATTCCATGTGCATGCCTTGCACGTAGCCTCGTACGGTCTCGCCGCGCAGCGGCATGGCGCCGTCCGCCCACGCACCGATCTGCACGGCATGACCGCGTTCCAGATCTCTGGCAAAACCGGACGGGATCTCGATGGCCAGCGCCAGCTCGCCGTTACGCATGCGCCGGTCGAGGTCTGCATAGTCGGCGATGGGTGCGCGCTCGATGAAGTAGCGCGAGCCCGATAGGTTCAGCGCGTAATTGCGGCTCAGCATGGTCTGATCGCGATCGAGCACGGCGAAGTTGAGGTTCTCCACGTCCAGGTTGATGCCGTAGCCGACGATGAACATCAGAATGGCCGAGCCGAGCAGGGCCATGGTGGCGCGCACCGGATCGCGCTGCAGTTCCAGCGTTTCGCGCAGCGTGTAGCTCCACGCGCGGCCCGGGCTGAAGCGCTGCCGTGGTGCTGCAGCGGCAGCCGGCACAGGGCTTGCGATTGGCGCCGGCCTTGCCGCCGATGTCGCCGGCGCGCCGGTTGGCGTCTCGACATCACCCGCGCTCGCGTCCTCCAGGTAGCCGATGAAGGCCTGTTCGAGCGTGGCGGCGCCGCGCCGGCGCATCAGCTCGGCGGGCGCGGCGCTGACCAGCACGCGGCCTGCGTGCATGAGTGAGATTCGGTCGCAGCGTTCGGCCTCGTTCATGAAATGCGTGGAGATGAAAATCGTCACCCGATCGTGGCGCGCCAGATCGATCATCAATTGCCAAAAGGAGTCACGCGCGATGGGGTCCACACCCGAGGTCGGCTCGTCTAGGATCAAAAGCTCCGGTTTGTGAATCATGGCCACGGCCAATGACAGGCGCTGGCGTACGCCCAGCGGCAAGGTGTCAGGCAGCGCATCCAGACTCCCGCCCAGCCCGAAGCGGACCACCATCTCCTCGATGCGTGCCGGAATGTCGGCTGCCGGCACCCGGTACAGGCGCGCGTGTAGCACCAGGTTCTGGTGTACCGTCAATTCCGTATACAACGAAAAGGCCTGCGACATGTAGCCGACCCGCCGACGTGTATCGATATCCTTCGGGTTCACTTGGTGGCCGAACAGCCGGGCCTCACCCTCGCTCGCGGGCAACAGGCCGGTGAGCATCTTCATAGTCGTCGACTTGCCGCAGCCGTTGGAACCCAAAAAGCCGAAGATCTCACCGCGGCGAATCACGAAGCTCACGTGATCCACGGCGAGAAAGTCACCGAAGCGCATGGTCAGATTGTTCGCTTCGATGGCAATCTCGGCATGGTCGGTGGCGAGCGGCGGAATCGTCACGGCCTGATGGCCGCGTCGCCTTTCCTCGGGCAGCAGCGCGATGAACGCCATCTCCAGCGACTCGCTGTGGGTGCGGGCGAGAAATTCGTGCGGCGTGCCGGTGGCCAGCACCCGGCCGCCGTCCATCGCCATCAGCCAATCGAAGCGCTGCGCCTCCTCCATATAGGCGGTCGCCACGATCACGCTCATGCCGGGCGATGCGGTGCGAATGTGCCTGATCAGATCCCAGAACTGTGCGCGCGCCAAAGGATCGACGCCGGTGGTCGGCTCATCCAGGATCAATAGGTTCGGGTCGTGAATCAGCGCGCAGCAAAGACCGAGTTTCTGCTTCATGCCGCCCGACAGCTGGCCCACCGGGCGCGACAGGAACGGATACAGGCCGGTGCTGCGGGTCAGCTGGTCGATGCGGTGACGGCGCTCGGCGGGGGAGTGGCCGAACAGTCGTCCGAAGAACTGCAGGTTCTCCTCGATGGATAAGCTGGGATAGAGGTTTTTCCCGAGGCCCTGCGGCATGTAGGCAATATGCGGACATACCGTATTGCGATGGCCGGCATGCGCCATATCGCCGCCCAGGACCCGCACGCTGCCGTGTTGCACATGGCGGGCACCGGACAGAAGTCCCAATAAGCTGGACTTGCCCACGCCGTCCGGCCCGATCAGGCCGGCCATGCACCCCGCCGGGATGTCGAGGGTGATGCTGCTCAGGGCCAGCGTCTTGCCGTAACGTAGGCTCACGTCAGCCAGCCGAGCGACGAACTCGGGTGTGTCGGCTCTTAAGTTGTGGGCCTCCATGACTATCGGGCGACGGTTGCGGCGATCATGGCCCAATCATTCCGGTACGTTGACGCTCAACTTCGCCGGCCAAGGTATCTGCGGATCCAGCTTGAGCCACGCCACGCCGGGCAGACCTGTCTTGACCAGCTGCAGGTGCTTCTCCAGTAGGTCGCGGCTGATGCGTGCCTTGACGCGAAACATCAGTTTTTGCCGCTCGATGGCGGTTTCCACGGTCTTGGGCGTGAATTGCGCAGTACTCGCGACGTAGGACACGGTCGCCGGAATCACATATTGGGGCGCGGCATCGAGCACGAGGTGTACCTCGCTGCCCAACGACACCTTGCCCACCACGGTTTCGGGCAGAAAAAACGTCATATAAACGTCGCCGAGATCGACTAAGTTGAGGACCCTGCCGCCACTACCCAACACCTCGCCAGGCTCGGCGATGCGGTACTGCACGCGGCCGGCGCGCGGCGACTTGAGCAGGCAGTCGGTAATATCCGCCTCGACTCGGGCCACTCCGGCCTGGGCTGCCGCGGCGCTGGAACCCGCGCCGGTGACCTGGGCTTGCGCGGCCTCGATTGCGGCCTGCGCTGCTCGGACTTGGGCCTGCGCGGCAATCAGCGCCGCCTGAGCGCTGCGCGTTCGGGACCGGTCATCGTCGAGTTCTTGGATCGAGGCGGCACCTTCCCGCGATAGCGTCTCGGAACGGGCGAGCCGCCGCTGTGCCGCGTCCAATTCGCTCTCGCGCTGTCCGACGACCGCCTGCAAAGCGGCCTTGTCGCTTTGCCGCACGGCGACTTGTGCCTTGGCGCTCGCCATTGCGTCGGTCGCCTCGCGGTACTGCGCTCGTGCTTGGTCGCGCTGCGCGTCGAGCACGTCGAGTTGCATCTGCGCCAAGGGTTGGCCGGCCTGCACGAAGTCCCCCTCGTTGACCAGGATGTCCTGCACGCGCCCGGGGAGCTTGGTGGCGATGTCGATCTCAGTGGCCTCGATGCGACCGTTGCCACTGACGAAGCCTGGGCCCGGGCCGGAGGGGCGCAACAGCAGCCAGGCTCCTGCAGCCACCCCGCCGAGCGCAAACACAATGATCACGGGTATCAGCCACCTATTCCGCTGTGTGACGGCCGGAGCGGTCGGTAGCGCCTGTGGCGAGCCGGGGGATGCAGGCTGCTCACTGGAGAAGGTGTTGTTTGAATTCATGGATTCGTTCTGCCTGGTGTGGGCTCAAGGGTCTGGCCTCCCGCTCCGGCCGCAGTTTCTATCGAGCCGCCGCCGAGTGCCGCATACAGACTCACCCGACTGGACAGCAGCGCCCGGCGCGTCTGCACTAATTGCTGCTCAACCGATAACAGGTCGCGCTGGGCGTCGAGCACTTCGAGGAACGCGGCTGCGCCATTGTCGTAGCGCAGCTTCGCCAAGTGCGCCCGCCGGGTCTGCGCCGCCAGCGCAGTGCTCTGGATGCGGACTTGATCGCTCAGCCAGCGTCGCGCGGACAGGGCATCCGCAACATCGCGGAACGCGCTCTGTATCGTCCTTTCGTAATTGGCAACCGCCAGATCGCTACGCACTTTGGCGAGATCGAGATTGGCGCGATTACGCCCGGCGTCGAAGATGGGCAGCGAAATGCTGGGCAGGAAGGTCCAGGAGCGGCTGCCCGCGCCAAACAGGCCGGACAGCGCCGGACTGGCGGTGCCGAAGGCGCCAGTCAAGGTCACGCGCGGGAAGAAGGCGGCTCGAGCGGCGCCGATATTGGCGTGTGATGCCTCGAGTTGATGTTCCGCGGCAACGATGTCCGGGCGGTTCTGCAGCAGATCCGAAGGCACGCCGGCCGCCAGCTCGGTGAGCATCGACTGATCATCGAACCCGCTCTGCGCCACCCAATCCACCGGGGCGCCGACCAGCAGCGTGAGCGCGTGCGCCTGCGCGGCGCGTTCCTGCTCAAGCTGCACGCTCAACCCTTGCGCCTGCGTGAGCAAGGTTTCGACTTGCGTCAGGTCCAGCTGGGAGGTCGAGCCCACTTGCACGCGGCGCGTAAAGATGCGAAAGGACTCCTCGCGGCTCGCTACCGTCTTGCGAGCGAGCATCAGGCGCTCATCCAACTCCCGCAGAGTCAGGTAGCTGTTCGCGACCTGCGCCACCAAGCTGACCGTCGCCGCACGCCGCGCCGCATCGGTAGCAAGATAATTCTCCAAAGCAGCGTTTTTGAGGCTCCGCACACGTCCCCAGAAATCGATTTCCCACGACAACTCGCTGAGGCCGACTTCGTATTCGCTAAGCAGCAGCGACTCACTCGATAAGGTGCCTGCCGGCACGAGTGTGCGGATACCGATCGCATCGGCTCCGATGTTTGGCCATTGGACGGACCGTTGGATGCGGTATGCGGCGCGCGCTTCCGCAACATGCAGCACCGCGGCGCGCAGGTCGCGATTATTGTCGAGTGCCTGCGCGATCAAGGCGCAAAGGCGCGGATCGGAAAAGTAATCGCGCCACCCCATGGCGGCCGCTTCGGTGCCGTGATCCGTTGGAATGCTGATTGCATCGACCGGATACCGCGCCGCCACGGGAAGTGCGGGTGTCTCGTGCCGGGCGGTCAACGAAGCGCAGCCCCCCGCCATGCAGCCCAATACCGCAAGCGGTACCCACACTGTGCGCAAGGCGTTCACTTGAGCACCGGCCGCGACAAACCCTGCCGCAGCAGTGAGATTACGTGCCGGGCTACCACCTCAGGATCATCGTGACGACGCTTGTAGCCCGGGAGAAATCTCTGCGTATAGAACCGGCAGATACGTGGTGCGGTTTGCGGATCATAGTAAATCTCAAGAATCATCTCGTACCAGGGGAGGGGGCCGACTCGTGCCACTGCCTACAGGACTTCCAAGCCGGCGCAGTCATCAGCCACCGCCTGTACAGAGACATATACTTAACGATCGTTAAGGGGATGGCATTACGTACAAACCGAAGTCATGCAGGCTAAATGAGAGCCGCCGACTCTCCGCGGGTGAATGCCCAATCCATTGCGCGGCTGAGCACGCCGCCGCCAAGGCTTGTCCCGGTGGCATCGTCGAGCGTATAGGGACCGCCGCTCAAGATGGCGTGGGCGGCACGCTGGCCGCTGCGGATGGCGGGGCCTATGCCTTCGCAGAGGTCGCGGGTCGCGAGCCGCGCCGAATCTCCGGTGAGATACGCGTTGCCGTTGCGCAGTCCTGCGATCGGGCCGCGCAGATAGTAGCTATAGCCGCTCGGCTCTTGAGGCGGCCGAACCCCGAACTTCCGCTCCAGCTTGGAGGTGAGGTGCTCCCAATGCATCCGGATCGTCTCCCGGCGCTCGATGAGACGCACCGCAATGCCGCCCACCCCGACGTTGAGCCAGCCCGAAGCTTTGGGAACGTACCAGCTGTAGCCGGGAAGTCCGTGCTCGAAGAACCACAGATGACAATCGGGATCGCGCCACTCGTAGGGGAACTCGAGCTCGAGCGTCGCGGTCTGCAGCGCACGGGTACGCGGCAAGGATTCGGCGAACAGAAAACGGCGCACCGGGCACGACGTGCCCCCGGCCCCGACGAGGTAGCGGCAGCGGAAGGCGTCATCGACTACGTAGCAGTCACCATCCGGCGCTATGCGCTTGACAGCGTGCTGCACCATCTCCGCGCCCGAACGCTCGAGCAGCCACGCGTCGAACTCTAAGCGGCGGATGGAGTGCTGCGTGCATGAGACCTTGAAGTGCAGGATTCCGGAGTGAAAATGCAGCCTCCGAAAGCTCAAGAAGCCATGCGGATAGGCATCGCTCTCGAGATCGATGTCGCTCACCACCCGCGGGGTGATCCAGCCGGCACAGAGCTTGTGCCGGGGAAAGCGCTCCTTGTCGAGGACCAAAACATCCGCGCCGGCCGCCTTCAGGCATCGCGCAGCCGCGGACCCTGCGGGACCACCGCCGACAATGATGATCTCGGCGCTTCTCATGGCAGTTTTTTAACGTGGGTACATGTACTCACGCGTCCATGGGAGCGCGTTGTTGCCGGATTTCGTGAACAATACTTGAAAGAGCTGCAGCGTGCCTGTCTCGAATGCAGCGATCGAGCCTGCCAGATAAAGGCGCCACATGCGCACGAAGTCCTCGTCGAACATGGCACGCACGGTGTCAATCGCTCCTTCATAGCGCTCGAGCCAGTCACGCAGGGTACGCGCGTAATGCAGCCGGATATTCTCGACGTCAATTACCGACAAATTTTCAGGCTCGAATATCTGCATCATTTCGCCGATCGAGGGTGCGTAGGCGCCCGGAAAGATGCGCCGCTCGATCCAGGCATCCAGGGGGGCGGGCTGATTTCGGCCAATCGAATGAATGAGGCCCCGGCCATCCGCCACCATCGCCCGCTGCGCCACGCGGCCCAGCTCCGGGTAATGTCCCCGGCCGACGTGCTCGAGCATGCCGACCGAGGCGAAGACCGTGCAGGAGCCCGTGATGTTGCGGTAATCGTCCGCGATGAACTCGACTCGGCCATCGAGGCCCTCATCATGTGCCCGTCGCCGAGCGAACTCGATCTGCTCGTTCGAAATGTTGAAGGCCCGCACCTTCGCTCCATAGCGGCGCGCCATGTGCAGTGCCAGGCTCCCCCAGCCGCATCCCGCCTCGATCACCGTATCGGTCGAGCTCAAGCGCAATTTCCGGCACACGTGATCCATCTTGGCGGTCTGCGCCTCATCAAGGGACGTCTGCAGCGTCGGATAGTACGCGCAGGTGTAGGCCATCGTCTCGCCCAGCCAAAGCGAGTAGAACTCGTTGCCGATGTCGTAATGCTTGTGGATGTTGTCGCGGGAGCCTGCCAGGGTGTTGCGCCGGGGGACGCGCATCCAGTCAGCGATACGGGTCGTCAGCGAGCGCGGCCCGGGCGAGGAGAATATTTCGAACAAGGCCGTCATGAAGGCGGTGAGATCATCCTTGATCTCGATCCGACCTCTGCTGTAAGCGTCCCCAAAGTACACCTGAGGATTGCGCAGCAGGCCGAACAGGGTTCGACGATCCTTGAGGCGGACGTGTCCACGCGCAGCCGTGGCAGAGGTCACGTGCTCGCCCGACCAGGGGAGTTCGAACTCGATGGGAGGATCGCCGATGCTCCGCAGCAGCTGCCGCAAAAGAAGCGCGTCCACCGACGCTTTGTTACGCCCAACAGCGGCGGACGAGGGCTTCGGGATCGTTGGAGCACCAGGGTCTTGTCGCCTCATTGCTTCCATGTGTTTCAGATTATCCATTGGAGGAGATGAATCAAATGGCGGACGATACGTAGCATCCGAAGGTAACTCGCAATCTCTCATAATTCGAAGGGCGATGATATCGCTGGAAGCTGTGGCAACCTTTTTGGTTCAGCTCAGTACTTCCTCGTATTGTCCGCGACGACATCCCGTAGTTTTATTGTACCTCGAGTAGGTCCAAACATGGACGAAGGTGTCGGTTATCCCCAAATCGGGCGGTGGTAAAAGATGGCGAGTCATCAAAACCCAGACCTGTCGGCCGCTCGTCCACCAGATCCCTACTGGATCGAGACACCACCATCGACGGTCGAGCGACTGCATACACCCGAGGAGCGCCACAAATGGATCGCTGAGGCAGCCTATTTCATGGCCCAGCGTCGTGGATTTGCGCCGGGGAGCGAACTTTCGGATTGGCTGGCGGCGGAGGCGGAAGTAAATCGAGTCTGCGGCCTGGCCGAACCCCTGCCACGATGGGATCCATGAGTGGCACGTTCACCCCCCGCGCGAAGAATGCCGCATGTCCGCTTCCTTAAGTATATCGAGCATTCTCCAGCGGCAACCCCGAATGGCCAGATCCCTCGTCTGGGCGCGATCATTGAGATGGAAGTACCAATCAAGGAGAAATACTCATGAGAACCGATGCAGATATTCGCCGCGACGTGGAGACCGAGCTGCAATGGGACCCCAGCATTGACGATAAGCGAATCGGAGTCGCGGTCACCAATGCAGTGGTGACATTGACCGGCGACGTGCCCCACTATTCCGGCCGCTGGGCGGCCGAGGATGTGGTCAAGCGTGTGACCGGGGTGCGTGCCATCGCGAATGACATCCAAATCAAAATTCCCGCATCGGGGGCCAGGAGCGACACCGAAATCGCCGAGGCGGCCGCGAACGCTTTACGATGGAACTTTTCCCTGAGCGGCACCGAGATTACGCCGATCGTCAAGGATGGCTGGATATCGCTAAGTGGGCAAGTCAGCTGGGGCTACCAGAAGATCGCGGCCGAGGCGGCCGTGAGGAATCTGATGGGGGTCAAAGGCGTGTCCAATGAAATTGGCGTGAAGTCGACGGTAAAGGTCACGGATGTCAAACAGAAGATAGAGGACGCCTTCAAGCGCCATGCGATTCTCGACGCGAAGGACATCGAGGTGGTCGTGCATAGCTCGACTGTCACTCTGAAAGGCCATGTCCGCTCGTGGCAAGAACGGGAAGATGCGACATTGGCGGCGTGGGGGGCGCCGGGCGTGAACACGGTCGAAAATCGCTTGACGATCCAGTAGCCGGGGTCGCCCCGAATCCGATTGTTGGTATCCCACACATGGCCGTCGCGCGATCACGGCGACGGTCATTTTTAGCTTTAAAATGAGTAACTGAACGACGCTCCAATGACCCGCGGCCGCAGCGGCGTCTGTGCGACGATGAACTGGTCGGTGCTTATGAACGTGCTGGCGTTCGAGTCGGCTAGGTTCTCGCCGTAGAGTGTGAACGTCCAAGCGTCCTTGGAGACGCCCGCGGAGGCCTCGACGGTCGAGTAGGCGGGGATCTCGAATCGCGTGCGCGAAGTGCTGATTTCGCCGGCGATATTGAAGTTCGGATTTGATCCTGCCTGTGTGAAGGAATGACCATTGTGATGCACCGAGGCTTGCACGAAGGGATTGTAGCCGCTTCCCATGGTCCAGTCGTAGCGGGCGCGCAGGCTGAACTGGATCGGCGGCGCGTCTGCGCTTGGCGACCCGATGGGCCCGAAGGGGCTGCCCACGGGTGAGCATGGCGTGGTGTTGCAATCCTCGGTGATCGGCTTGCCGTAGTTCACGCTTGCCGGGTTGTTGTCGATGAGCACGGGCGAATTCGTCTGCCGGCTCTGATTCCAGGATGCTGCGCCCTGCAGCGTCAATCCCTGGGTCACGCGCCCGATGAGCGAAGTTTCAATGCCCTTGATGAGAAAGTTCTGGCCGTTGGTGTTGACGTAGAGATTGCCGATGAGGCCCGGATCGAAAAACTCGATCTGCACGTTGTCCCAGTTCTCGCGATAGATCGCCCCGTTCCACTGCAGCCGATGATCGAAGAACTCGGTTTTCCAGCCGATCTCGTTGTTGGTGAGCTTGTCGGAGGCATAGGATCGCGGGATCAGATATTGGTCGACTCCGTCCGGCCCGGGCACGTGCGGCGAGTTGCCGTTTCCGTTGAAGCCGCCGGGCCGAAAGCCCTGCGAGTACGTGTAGTACACCATCACGTCCGGCACGATATGCCAGGTGAGATTGGCACGGCTCTTGAATCCCGACTCGGAGCCGCGCAAGCCCTGCGCATCGAGATTGTAGGCATAAGCCGGATAATTCACGCATCCCAACGGGTTGTACCCCTGCTGAAAGCAGCCGAAGCTCGAGGAGACGCTGCCCACCAGGGAGTTGTCGAAGCGAAAATGGCGGGTGCCCACCGTGAGCGTCAGGATCTTGGGGATGAGATCGTAGTCCCCGGAGATGAAGAACGCAGTCTGCTTGGTCTCGCGTCGTGCATCCTGAAAGAACGTGGTGTCATCGGTCTGCACGCCGGGGTATTGTACGGTCGTACCCGGGAGGGTGCCCACGTCCGAGATGCAGCCGACGTTGTCGGTGTCCGTGCAAGCCGGCAGGCTCTTGTAGTGCCAGCTGGTGACATCGTAGAGCTTGTTGTCCTCCCAATACGCGCCCACGATGCCGCGCGCGCGCCAGTCATCCGGTGTGCTCAAGCGGAACTCGTGCTGCTGGTGTAGATTTCGCTGCTGCTCGCGCCAGGAGGCGCTCGGCGAGAAACACTTGGACGGCAAGGAGGTGTCGCCGCCCGATCCCGGTCCGTAGCACTGGTAATAGTCGGCGTAAACGCCCCGCACGTAATTGGTGTAATCGGAAGTCTGATCGACCTGCCGGTCGAGATAGCCGCCGGTGTATACCGCCTTCAAGGGGCCGAGCTTGCCGTCGACCGTCCAAGCCGTGTTCTCGAATTTGTCCTTGTCATAGGCGGGGTTGAACAGCGTGACCTCGAGGGGTGGCAGCCGTGCACCATTCGAGGAATACGGCTGCTGGAAAAACACGCCCGCGGCATTCATGTTCTGGTAGGACTGGCTGAGCAGGATGTCCCAATCCTCGTTGAACTTGTACAGGAGCTCGACCCGGATGCCCTGATATGTCACCGGGTTGATGCCGTTGCCGACGAGGTTGTTGTTATTGAGCGTCGGGCTGCCAGGCGGCACGCAATACCCGTTGTTCGGCTGGCCGTCGGGGCACTGGCCGTTCACGGCCGGATAGTTGGCATAGTGAATGCCGATGTCGGTGTTCTTGCGCGCGAAGGTGGCCGGCACGTTGTTGATGTAACCGCCGCGCTGATCGTCGTAGATCACGCCGCGAATGGCCATGTGGTCCTCGATCAACGGCAGGTTGAGCACGGCCTGTACGTCGGTGTTGGGGTCGCCGTGCGCAGTGACGCCGTAGCCTCCCTTGACGTAGCCCTCGGTCTTGTCGATCTTCGGCTCGTTGGTGATGTAGCGGATCGCACCCGCCTCGGCGCCGGCGCCAAACAGCGTGCCCTGGGGCCCCTCCAACACCTCGATCCGATTCAGGTCCGCGGCATAGACGTTGAGATTGCGGTTCGGCATCTGTCCGGATTGGTTATCGAGATAGATCGCCACATTGGGCAATACCGCCGTCAGGGCGCTCGCCTGACTCGCCTGCGAGCCCGCCGACAGGCCGCGCATGAACACCTCGTTCTGGCCGGGCCCGTTGCTCGCGCTGGTCACGTTCGGCAAGAACTTGATGTAGTCGTCGAATGTCGCGATATTAAGCTGCTGCAGCGTCTGCGCGGTGAGCGCCTGAATGGAGATGGGCACGTCCTGGATGTTCTCGGTGCGCCTCTGCGCGGTCACCACCACCTCCTGCAGGGTATCGGTGCCGGCGGCGTTGCTCGAATCGGAGCTTGGGGCGGCCCCGACCGCGACGGAGCCCGAGGTGCCGGCCAGAACGCAGGTGATTGCATACCTCAGCTTGGATGACATGATCGAGCCTCCCTCCTATTGTCGTTCTATCGATAAGCTCCGCCGGGAGCGTCTGGTCTACTCGCAAAACGACCCGAGCCGATTGGCGACACGCGCCATCGGTGTCGGGTCATCCGTCGTGGTCGAGTCGGAGGGAGCATGCGCAATGCGAATGCCGGTGATCCCGCCGGGATACAGCGCGACGGTGTTCGAGCCCCATCCGAGCATCTGCGGAATGTAGAGTTTGCAGCCTTCGTTGGCGTCGTAGCGGATGTGCCAGAAGGCGTTGAAGTACCTCGTCTCGCCGAAGGGGCTGTGATCGCCGGACGGAAGCCCCCTTATGCCGGTTCCCGCTTTCAATTCATCGATCCTTGGCGCATATAGAATCTGGCTCCCATGCCAGCGGCCGCGCGCATGGTAGAGGCGGGCGACTTTTACGAGCTCACCGATCGTCGCGTAAACGCCGAATCCCATCAGCGGAATCCCTTCGCCCTTTGGCTCGATCGTTCGGTTGGTGGTGGCGTAATGAATCCCGATCGGCTCGTACACCTCGCGTTGGATCGTGGACCAAAGGCCGGCGTTCGGCCCTTCCCGCATGTTGATGAAGGCGTCCATGGCGACGCCCAGGATGTACATGTCCTGATCACGGTAGCGCGCGACCTGACCCGGACCCCACGGATACACATGCGCCGTGCGAAGCAATGCGGACAGCTTGTCATCTTTTGATTCGGCGTCGTACCAGTCGTTATACGTGACATCGAGGTATCCGTCCGAGATGTCGTTCGGGTCACGCTGGGTGCTGCCATTGCCGAGTCCAGTCGCCATGTTGATGCAGTCATCGAAGGTCACATGGGCCCAGGCGGGGTAGCTTCTGGCGGCCGGCACGTAATCGACGATCTTCGCCTTGAACACGTCCGGGCCGTACTTCTGTGCCAGACGCAGGAGCGCAACTTCATTGATGAAGGACTTCGTAACCGACCAGACGCCGAACCGCGCCCGGTCGCACCAAGGCAACGGACCCCCGACGCTGTCGCACCCATACAGGTAGAACGTGCCCCGGTAATCGAGGCCGCTCAGCACCGTATCCTTCGGTGGCAAGCCGTCAGCGAATCCCGCGAGCGCCGCTTCGCCCACCTGCTGCTCGAGTTCGGCCCACGGGCGGACCGGGACCGCGTCGGCCTGCGCGGCCCGGTAGCGGCGCGCCATGGCCACTGCATCGCGTGGAGCGCCGCGCTCGGCGTGCGCGGGCACACGTCCGGCCGCGGCGAATATCGCCTCGACGTTCCCGGGCAACGTTTGCTGCACGACCTGAAAGCGCAGCGCGCTGACCTCCCGCCCCCGGTACAGGAAGATCGCGAGGCCGTTGTGTGTCTCTCCCTCCAAGGAATTGACGAGCGCGAAGGGGAACGCGGCGCGGGACCATCCGCCATCGGCGGGTTCCGACCAGACACGACCCGGTTGTACGATGAGGTCCCAGTAGCTGCGTCCTCGCGGGGTGAAACCCGTGCGGATGACATCCTGGGTGGTCGGCACCAGATCCCCGTCGACCGTGATGAAGGACAGCCGCGCTGCAGGAAAGTATCGCGGATCCTTACCATGCGCCGCGCGGAATTTCAGATCGACCGGCACGGTTTGCATGGCGGTCTCGGACAAGACGAGATCGCCGTCGAAAGGCGCCCGCGCCGGGTGCACCGTGGTGCCGGGCACAAACGCTCGATTATCGATCACGCCGGCGGGCTGCGTGCTCGACAGGAGCTCCTTGGCATCGAGGTGCACGGGCTCGCTCCCGGCAACCGCCAAGGGAAGCTCAATCAGCATGAGGAGGATTGCAGTGCCGACAGCAGCTGATCGATGACGCATGGAGTGTCCCGGTCCGGATGGCGAGAATGTCAGCGTACGGGTGCGCCGGTGAATATCTTCTTCGGCAGCATCGCGTGCACGCCGACGTTGCCGTCGACGAGCTGCGTGATGTCAACGTCCACCGCGACGCTCGTGAGCATATAAGCCTCGTCACGGCTCAGGTGCTTTTGCTCCATGAGAAAGTCGATCATGTCGCGCACGGCATGCTCGGTGGCCTCCTTCAAGTCCTTGCTGAAGCCCATGGAGATGTAATATTCGGGCGTTTCGGCGCGCGGCCAGATCAGGTGGCGGTTCTTGTGCACGATGAAGCGAAAGGTGCCCGTCAAGTAGGTCTCGAGCGCTTCGACGTCGACCTCGCCGTTGCCTTGGCCGGCATGGCCATCACCGGCCTCGAACAATGCGCCCTTCGCCGCCACCGGCACATAGAGCGTCGTCCCCGCCACGAGTTCCTTGTTATCCAGGTTGCCGGCATGCGCGAACGGCGGCGCACTGTCGATCTTGCCGTCCGGTGGGGACACCCCCATGCTGCCGAAAAACGGCTTGAGCGGCAGCTCGATCCCGGGAGCGAACGTGCCGATCATTCTCTTGCGATCGAGCGGGATGATCTTGCTGTGGGTATAGGGATACTCCATCGGCAGGAAGCCGTAGCCGAGGAAAAACCCGTTGCAGGCAAAGTCAACGTCCATGTCCACCTTCAAGATCTGCACCTCGAGCACGTCCCCGGGCTCCGCCTCGGCAATCGCGACGGGTCCCGTCAAAATGTGACCGCCGGCCCCTACGTCCTTCGGCATCTCCTGGTAGATCGAGTCGGTGTAGGATGGGATTTGCTCCGGCTTCACGCCCAGTTTGACCATGTCCTCGCGCGAGCCGCAGGTCGATAGGGTCTGGATCCGTACGGTATCGCCCGAGTGCACGGTCAGCACGGGCTTCGCCTCGCTGTTGTAGTAGCCCCATTCAACGGACTGCGGGGTTGCGGGCAGTGTGTAGTCGGCTGCCTGAAGCGCGGATGCCATGCTCATGAACAGGCAGAGGGTCAACAGCACTCGGCACATAGGGATTCCTAGATCAAATCGCGAATCGGTACGGCACATGGGCAGCTTGCCGCAACTGGCCGGTTGCGTATACTTGTTCTGCGGTTATGCCCGATTGCCCGGACAGGCACCATCCTCCCATAGGAGGAGGTCTCGGCCGCGCTTACCCATAGGCGCACCGCTATACCTGGCATTCAGACACACCGGGATACGCCGTCAGCGCCTCGCCGAGCGCCTGCTTTAATGGCAGTAGCCAAGGCTCGAAATTGCGCCACTGGTCCACGCCGTCACGAAAAATAGGCTGTCGCACTTGCTGGGAACTCGCGGTGCGGACGCCGCGGGAATTCTCGTGGAAGCGCATGCAGTTCGGTTCGAACGGCAGACCGCAGTAATCCAGCATCGCACGCACCTGCGCCTCGGTGTCATTCACCATTTGCTCGTAAATCACGCGGTGAACGCGCCAGGGGGCCACCCGGTCGAAGTGCGCCATCAGCGCCACGTAGTCTGCGGTAATACCGGCCGATGTCCTCGAGGCTGTAGCAGAACTGCTGGCCCATGCAAAATGCTGCTTGAAGCCGGAGAGGCAGCAGCCGAGCGGATGGCGGCGCGCGTCGATGATCTTCGCGTTCGGCAGCGTCACGAGGATCAGCCCGAGATGCAGGAAGTTGTTGGGCATCTTGTCGATGAAGAACGGCGGTGCCGCGCTTGCGGTGGATGCGGGTGCGCTGGAGAGTACTCTTCACCAAGACCGCGCCATTGTCCGCGCTCAGCGTGGCCAGTACGCCTGCGATAGCGTCGCACCGTCGGTGTCGCCTCGCGCCGGCCGCGACGCGGCGCGCGATCGCGATGATGTCGGGCAGCTCCATCGTGCCCTCCACCTGCGAGTGGCTGGCGAGGATTTGCTCGATGCAGCGTCGATCCCGAGCGCGGCAGGCCCACGATGAAGATCGGATCCGGTGCGCGGCAGCCTGCGCCGGCCCGCGCCGCGAGAAATTCCGCGGTGAAAAGCTCACTGGGACCTGACGCAGCCTGGTGTGATGCTCATCCGCGTCGTAGGGAACGTCCAGGCGGCGCAGCCGGTTGGCCTCCGCGTAATGCGCGAACGACTCCGCGAACTGCCGCCGTCCTCCAGCGCCTTGCCGAGGGCGAAGTGGAAGTGCTGGTCGCTCATGCGGGTCCAGTCCTCGCACACTCAGAGCGGCGCGCATCGCGCCAACATCCTGCGGGGTGAATCGGAAGGTCTTCAGATTGGCAAGGCTCCAATACGCCTCTCCCAGATCCGGCATGAGTTCGATGCTGCGGCGATAGGCATCGATGCCCTCCGTCTCGTGCCCGGCCGTCTTCAATGCGTGTCCGAAGCTCATCCAGATCTTCGCCTGATCCGGGTACTCGTGCAACACCCCCCGGTACAGCTCCAGTGCACTCTCGTACTCGCCGATCGTTCCGAGGATGGCCGCCTTGAGATTGCGATGACTGACGTGACCGGGCTCGACCGACAGGCAATGGTCGACCGCCGAGAGAGCCTCCGCCGCCTTGTCCTGTCGATGCAAGACCAGCGCCAGATTGTGCCAGGCGGGCATGAAGCCCGGGGCCAGCGCCACGCAGTGACGCAGTAGAACTTCAGCATCTGCGTAGCGACGCAGACGAGCGGCCACCTCGGCGAGCATCCGCAGCGCCGCGACGTTGGCAGGCTGTTCGCGTATCTGCGCCCGCAACAACGATTCGGCTTCCGGTAGCCGATTATCGTATAGCGCAGCGCCGGCGGCGCGCATGCGCGGGTCGCGGGTCGCGCACTTGATGTGCTGCCCGAAGGCGAGGTCGGCGTTATGCACATCGCCGATGTCGGTGTAGATTTCGGCGAGCCCCAGCCATGCCGGCCCAAGGTCCGGCCGCGACGCCACTGCACGCTTCAGATAGCCGATGGCTTCGCCGCTGCGTCCGAGGCGGCGGAGCGTCAAACCGGCCTCACACTGCACAAGCTCGAAGCCGGGCTGTGCCACCTCTAGCGATTGCAGCAGCGGCAGCGCCTCATCGAGGGCATCGAGTCTGAGCTTCGCGCGAACGAGCAGCTGCCTCGCCAGCGGCTGGCCCGGCAGCACCCGGAGTATCTCCTCGGCCTGCTCGGCCGCAAGCAGGGGTCGGATATCGAGCAGCCGTGCCGCATGCGCCAATGCTGCGTCGAGAGTGCCGACTGGATCCGACGCGTGGCTCATCGGTCCACGGGCGTGTGACCCATTCGCAGGCTCACTGCCCGGTGCGAAATTGCGTCCAAAGCCGGGTCATCAAGCGCTTCACCTCCGGTGGCTGCATCGTTTCGATGGACATCTTGGCACGCGTCTGCGCGTCGGGATAGATCGCCGGGTCGTTCTTGATCGCCTCCTGCACGAACGGCAGCGAAGTTTTGTTTCCGTTGGGATATTTCAGGGCGTTGGTGATGTCCGCCATCACCTGTGGTCGCATCAAATAGTTCAGCCACTTGTGGGCGTTTTCGGGATGCGGTGCATCCGCCGGTACGGCGAGCATGTCGAGGCCGGCGACGGCTCCCTCGCGCGGCACGAAATAGCGAATGTTGACCCCATTGCCGGCTTCGAGTGCACGGTAGCGTGCCTGTGTGACCTCACCGCCCCACGTCAGGCCCAGACAGAGGCTGCCGTTGGCGAGGTCCGCGATGATTCCCTCCGCCTCGATGGAACGTAGGTACGGGCGTATCCGCATCAGCACCTCGGCCGCCGCGATCCAATCCGCGGGATCGTGGCTGTTGGGATTCCTTCCGAGATAGATGAGCACCGAGGGCAACACGTCCTCCGGGGAGTCGACGATCATGATGCCGCAGTCCTTGAGCGCCGCCGCATTCTTGGGATCGAACAGCAACGACCAGCTGTCCGGCTCAGCCGAGCCCAGTCGCTCGCGGACCCTGTCGATGTTGTAGCCCAGGCCTGCCTGTGTCCACAAATAGGGCACGGCGTACAAATTCCCGGGATCGTGCACGGCGAGCTTGCCCAGGAGGTCCGGATCCAGGTTGACGCTGTTCGGCAACGCCTTGCGATCGAGCTTGCGAAGCGCGCCGGCGTGCAGCTCGCGCTCGAAGAACGCGTCCGCGGACGTGACGACATCGTAATTGCTGTGTCCCGTCAAAAGCTTGGTTTCGCTGATCTCGTTCGATTCGTAGGTGCTGTAGTGAACCTCGATGCCCGTCTCGCGCTCGAAATTGGCGACTGTGTCCGGGGCGATGTAGTCCGCCCAGTTGTATACATTGAGCGTGTTATCAGACCCGCTGGGGCCGGGATGACCCCCACACGCAGCCAAGGTGCCCGCACCACTCAGGAGCATCGCGAACAGCTGGATGGATGCGCGACACCTCGTCACCAAATGCCGCCAAGAGCCACGGTGACTGCCTCCCCGTTCACACCGCCGGCCGCTTCGCTGCAGAGGAAGGCGATTACCTGCGCGACTTCGCGCGGCTCCAGCACGCGCTTTCGCGGGTAGATCGCGGCGCGCTCCTCCCAGACCTGCTCGACCGTGACGCTGCGTCGCTCGGCCTCCGTCCGTGCCGACCGCTCCGCCATGGCGGTCCGCACCCAGCCGGGCAACACGGCGTTGGAGGTCACCCCGAAGGGTCCGGCATCCTGGGCGACCGCCCGGGCAAGTCCGATCACCCCGTGCTTCGAGGCGGTATAGGCACTGCCGGACCTTTCCGCTTTCTCCCCGGCCGTCGAGCTGGTGAACACGAGCCGGCCGAAGCCGCGCTTGCACATTCCCCCCACCGTGAGCCGGGCGAGCTCGAACGGACCATCGAGGTTGATGCGCATCGTTTCGCGCCAGACCTCGGGGTCCTGTTCCCAGACCAGCCGCTCATGCGCCGAGCCGATGCCATGATTCACTACGAGGAGGTCGATCGGCCCCAATCGCCGCTCGGTTTCGGTGACCGCCCGCGCGCAACCTTCGGCAGTGCCCAAGTCTGCGGCGACATACTCGAGCCCCACGCCGGACAGCTCGTCCACACTGCGCGATGCGATCATGACGCGGGCCCCAGCGGCCGACAGCAGCAGCGCCGCCTCGCGACCGATCCCCCGGCCACCGCCCGTCACCAGCGCCACACGCTCGCTCATGCATCAGCTCCTGTCACCGCGGGATCGCGACCCGAGAGTAAATGAACGATTGATCAATGACAATAAACCCCATACGCTGGCGCAAGACTCGCTTCCCACGACCGGGGCACCCCATGATCCCTGCGCGACATGATCAGAGCAGAGCGCATACGATTCACCGTCATCAGCAGCATTTGAGCTGGGACAATGCCCGGCTTCCGGCCGTCACGATAGCGCCGGGGGATTGTGTGGAATTTCGGGATCTGGACGCAATGGACGGGCAGATCACGGCCGGATCGACGGTGCTCGAGCTCCCGGCGCTCGATCCAGATCGGGTCAATCCGATCGCGGGACCCGTGTATGTCGACGGTGCGGATCCCGGCGACACCCTGAAAGTCACGCTGCTCGGCTTCGAGACTTCCGGATGGGGTTGGACGGGGATTTTTCCCGGCTACGGGCTACTGGCGGCGGATTTCCCGGGTTATTCGCTGCACATCTGGCGCTATGATCGATCGTTCGGCGTGCCGGCAGCGTACGGAACATGGGCTCGCGTACCGTTGAAGCCGTTTTGCGGCACCGTGGGCGTCGCCGGCGCAGAGTCCGGCAGCTTTGGCACGCTCCCGCCGTACGAGACCGGCGGCAACATGGATATTCGCGATCTGGGCGAGGGCGTCGAACTGTATCTGCCCATCAAGGTGAAAGGCGCGTTGTTCTCCATCGGAGATCCTCACGCGGCGCAGGGCGACGGCGAGGTTTGCGGGACCGCGATCGAATCGCCGATGAGCGTCACCGCAAGAATCGACCTCATCAAGGGAGGACATCAGCGGTTTCCGCGATTTCTTTCGTCACGGCCCGTCAACCGCCATCTGGATGAAAAGGGCTATGACGTGACCACGGGGGTGGGCCCGGATCTCATGGAGGCGTCACGCAATGGCGTGCGTGAGATGATCGATCTGCTCGGGCGAACTCGAGGGATCGACGCCGAGCATGCCTACATGCTGTGCAGCGTCTGCGGGGACCTTCGCATCAGCGAGATCGTGAATGCACCGAACTGGGTGGTGTCGTTCCATATGCCCCGAGTGGTCTTCGAATGACCCGTGGTGGGGTTTTGCTGGGAATCTGCTGCTGCCTGGCGTGGGTCCAGCGCGTCTCGGCCGACGCACCGGTGGCCGGGCCCACGCCCACGCGTCACGAGTTCATCATCAAGAACTTGAAGACGGAGAGCGGCGTCGTCCTCCCCGAGGCCCGCATCGTCTACGGCACCTATGGCGAATTGAACGCCGCCGGCGACAATGCCATCCTGCTGCCGTCGCATTACATGGCCGACATGCAGGGATATGAGCGGCTGATCGGACCCGGCAAGGCCCTGGACCCGAAGCGATGGTTCCTGGTGGCGAGCGAACTGTTCGGCAACGGCCGGTCTTCCTCGCCCAGCAATACCGACGAGCCGTTCCACGGTCCCCGTTTCCCCGTCATGACCATCCGCGACAATGTCGAGGCCGTTCATCGGCTGCTGACCGAGCAGTTGCACGTGCGCCATTTGCGTGCCGTGATCGGCTTTTCGATGGGTGCCCAGCAGGCCTTCCAATTGGCGGTCAGTTATCCGGATTTCATGGACGACACCATCGCCACCTCCGGCACCGCCAAGACCTACGGACACGGTATCGTGCGTCTGGAGAGCGAGATCGCGGCACTCACCACCGACGAAGCTTTTGATGGCGGCGATTACACCGCGGAGCCCGCCAAGGGAATCGAAGCCTATGCGATCGTGTGGACGGCATGGCTGTACTCCCAGGAATGGTGGCGCCGGGAGTTATGGCGGCAGGATGAGCCTCCTGGCACCACCCTGTCGCAGGTGATCGAGCAGTATCGGAAGAATTTCATCCCCGGCGCCGATGCCAATGATCTGATCTTGCAGATGCGGACCTGGGAGAGCCAGGACGTGGGGGCAACACCGGGCTTTCATGGCGATGTCGAGAAGGCGTTGCACTCGATCAAATCCCGCGTGCTGTACATGCCCTCGCAGACCGACCTATATTTTCCGGTGACCGATGCCCGTTATGAGGCCGGCTTCATTCCGCACTGTACGCTGTCGATCATTCCGTCGCTGTGGGGGCATCCGGCCGGCATCGGAGCATCGCCCGCGGACGCCAAGTTTCTGAACGAACACATCGCGAAGTTCTTGGGGATCCGGGCGGCCGAGCATTGAGGGGGCACGCCGAGTGGCGCTCCGCCACGAGATCTTGCGTGCACTATTAACGTGCCCGCGTTGCGCACTGACGCACCAAAGTGCGGCGGATTTCCGGCTCTATTAAACGACCGTGCAACAACGGAATTCGCGCTGTATGATCGCCCACGCTCCATCCTGCACGCACCGACGAGGAGGATCGCCCAGATGCATTGTCCTTTGACACCCGCGCAGGTTGAAGGGCGCAGCATGGCGGGTCGCCGCCGACGTTCTGCGGTGCCCGCGGCATGGGCGGTGGCCAGCGCTGAAATAGTCGATTGCATCGATGATCCGATCTTGCCCGAAGTGCTCGGCCGGGCGCTGAGCACGCTCATCGACTTCGAATACAGCGTCATGTTCATCTATCGCGGCAGGGGTGGACCGATCCACATCCATGACACCTTTGACGGCCCGCAGGCACGGGTTGGCATCGCCAACTACGTCAAGAGCACCTATGTACTGAACCCGCTTTACAACGCGTACCAATGCGGTCTCAAGACCGGCGTCTATCGATTGCGCGACCTGGCCTCCGAGGGACGGGTCGACCGCGCGTTGTTCCGCAATCCCAAAGTCTGCATGACCCCGGCGGAGGAGATCGGCTACCTCACGGATGGCTGGCCGCCGGGCCACGAGGAGCTCTGCATCGCGATGGAATTGCCCGGCGGCGAGTGCGCGGAGGTCACGCTGTCGCAAAAAGCGACCCACGGCTGCTTCGCGGACAAGGACATCGCGAGCTTGTCGCCGGTGATCCCGTTTCTCACGGCCGCCGTGCGGCGCCATTGGCGCCGGGCTCGATTGATGTATCTGTCGAACGGGCACGACACCGCGGCCAACGACGCCCTTCCGGCCTTCCGCCGACATGGCTTGAGCCCGCGCGAGCGCGAACTCGCTCAACTGCTGTTGCGGGGCCACTCGAGTGCCTCCGTCGGCCATAGACTCGGGATCTCGACCACGACGGTCAAGACCCATCGCAAGAATCTGTATTCCAAGTTGGGGATCGCCACGCAGTGCGAATTCTTTTCGCTGTTCCGGGATTCACTCGGCAAAGGGAGTCACAGCTGACACTCCTCCCCTGGGAGGATGGTGACGATGGCGACGGTCGGGCATAACTACACGATGTGCGACAGACCAAGGGGCCCGCGGTGAGCAATGTTTCCGGTTGAGCGTGTACGCAGTCAGTTCCCGGCGTTGAGCGCCCCATCGGTCTTTCTCGACAATCCCGCCGGCACCCAGGTGCCCCGTCAGGTAATCGAAGCCGTGGCGAGTGCCATGGTCACCGCCGCCAGCAACACCGGCGGCTATTTCCAAGCGTCTCTCGATGCCGATGCCATCTACGCCCGGGCGCATGAGGCGATGGCCAAGCTGCTCGGGGCCGCCTCGGCCCGCGAAATCGTCATCGGGCAGTCGATGACCATGCTGACCTTTCAAATGGCCCGCTCGCTAGGCCGCGGCTGGCAACCCGGCGATGAGATCATCGTCACCCGCATGGATCACGAGGGTAACGTGTCTCCGTGGGTGCGGATGGCCGAGGATCGTGGGTTGACGGTTCGCTGGCTGCCCTTCAATCGCGATTCCTGGCGCATCGGGCCCGAGGACTTGCGGCCTTTGCTCTCGAGCAGGACGCGCCTGCTGGCCCTCAATTACGCCAGCAACCTGACCGGTTCCATCAATCCCGTCGGCGAACTGACCAAGCTCGCGCAGCAGGCCGGAGCATTGGTGTATGTGGATGCGGTGCAGTTCGTGCCGCACGGGCTGGCGGAACGTCGAGAAGCTCGGTTGCGATTTTCTGGTCTGCTCGTCATACAAGTTTTTCGGGCCTCACCTCGGCGTGCTGTGGGGCAGGGAATCGCTTCTCGCGGAGCTCTATCCCTACGCGGTGCACTGCGGACCCCAAGAGCCGCCCGGACGACATGAATTGGGCACGTCGCAGACGGAGCTGTTCTCCGGCCTGGCCGCCGCCGCCGATTACTTCATTTGGCTCGGCGAGCAGAGTGGCGCCACCGGATCGGATCGCGACAAGATCAAGTGCGCCTATCGGGCAGCCACCGACTATGAGAAGCCCCTGACGCAACGATTGATCGATGCGCTGCGGGAAATGCCGGGCGTCCAGGTCCAGGGCATCACGGGCAGCGCGAGGCTCGACGAGCGGGTGCCCACGGTATCCATGACCCATTCGCATCACCGACCCTCCGCTCTCGCCAAAGCGCTTGCCGCCGAGGGGATCAACGTGTGGTCTGGGCACAATTATGCGTATCAACTCGCCCGATACCTAGGCCTGGACGAGCATGAGGGAGTGCTCCGCATTGGTCTGGCGCACTACAACACGGCGGCGGAAGTCGACCGAATCGTGCATTCGCTGAAAAGGCTCCTGGTCTAGCGGCGCCGCGCGACCGGCGCGCTCGGCGCACGACAATCCATAACGAAAGAAGAGGGATGATCATGACAAGAAGCAAGCAGCGAAAGATCCGCCATGCGAGATGGTCGGACGAGCCGCGCCCGCCGGGTCGGCGATGCTTCCTGATCGCAAGGGCGCTTCCCCTCGCGTCGGCGATCACCGCCTGCTGCGGTGTGGCTCAGGCACAGGAGGCGACCTCTTCCGGCACGCTGGAGGAAGTCGTGGTCACGGCGCAGAAGCGCAGCGAGAGTCTGCAGAACGTCCCGCTCAGCATCACGGCATTGGGTACGCAGCAGCTCGAGGAGCTGCACCTGCAGAACTTCGACGACTATGTCCAGTACCTGCCGAGCGTCAGCATCAAGACGACCGGGCCGGGTCAGGACAAGGTTTACATGCGCGGCGTCTCGAGCGGCGGCGATGGTGTTCATGATGGAACGGTGCCGAGCGTCGGCGTCTATCTGGACGAGCAACCGGTGACGACGATCCAGGGTGTCCTCGATGTCCATATCTATGACATCGCGCGCGTCGAGGCGCTGGCCGGACCGCAAGGCACCTTGTACGGCGCGAGCTCCGAAGCCGGCACCCTGCGTATCATCACGAACAAGCCGGAGTTCGACGCGCTGAAGGGAGCCTACGACGTTCAGGCCAATGACGTGGCACACGGCCGCCCGGGCTACACGGGCGAGGGCTTCATCAACATACCCATCGGATCGTCCGCGGCAATCCGGCTGGTCGGCTGGTACCAAAAGGACGGCGGATACATCGACAACGTTCCGGGTTCGCTCAGCTATCCGGCGACCTATGCGAACGGCGCACCCGGAGCCCCGTTCACGCTCGATAACGGTCCAACGCCGAGCAATCCGGCGCCGAATACCCGATATAGCGACACGGCCAAGAGCGCCTACAACGACGTCGAGACCGTCGGCGGGCGGGCGGCCTTGCGCATTGCACTGGGCGATCACTGGACGATTACGCCCGCGATCCAGGGCCAAGAGCTCTCATCCAACGGCATTCCCGCGATGGAGATGACGAAACAGGTGCCTGGGTACCCGGGACTGTATCCGACGCTCGGTGATCTCGAGGTGCAACACTTCAGTCCGGAGACCCAAACGGACGACTGGACGCAGGCGACGCTCACCATCGAGGGCCATATCAGCGATTTCGACCTGACCTACGCGGGCGGTTTTGTACACCGCAACTCGACGGAGCATTCCGATTACACCGACTATTCGGTTGCGTATCAGATCGCCTACACCCGCGGGCCGAAGTACTTTACGGACAATGCCGGAAACTCCATCAGCCCGACTCAACAGATCAAGGACACGGATGGGTACAAGATGTACAGCCATGAGCTGCGCGTCTCGACACCGATCGAGTATCCGGTACACGCCACGTTCGGCGGTTTCACCGAGCTGCAGACGGATGCCTACATACAAAACTACATCATCGCCGGTTTGAACGATGCCGAGAGCGTGACCTATTGGCCGGGCACCTGGTATCTCACCGATCAGCGGGAGGCGCGGCGCGACTATGCGGGCTTCGGCGAAGTGACCTGGGACGCAACGTCTCACATCAGCCTGCTGGGCGGGCTTCGTTACTATAAATACATCAATTCCTCGCAGGGCTTTTCCGGCTTCGAGACCTCGGAGGCCAAGTGCGCCGACCCCACGCTGATCGATCCCTACAGTGGCGGCCCCTGCCAAAACCGCTTCTCCGTCGCGACCGGCAGCGGCGTGACGCCCAAGTACACCGTGACCTACAAGTTCGACGATCAACGGCTGCTGTATGCGACGGCCTCGAAGGGATTCCGTCCGGGCGGAACCAACACGATTGGACCCCAATACCAGTCGGACACTTTGCAGAACTACGAGGTGGGCTGGAAGACCAGCTGGTTGAATAATACGCTGCGCGTCAATGGGGCGATCTTTCAGGAGGATTGGAAGGACTTCCAGTTCTCCTACCCGGGCCAGTACGGCATCATCGAAACCAAGAACGCGGGCGGTGCGCGGATCCGCGGGATCGAAACCTCGGTCGACTGGGCGGCCAGCAGCTCACTGACCTTCAGCGGGGGACTTTCGCTGCTGAACCCGATCCTGACCGTGCCCTACTGCGCGTATCCCAATCAGACCGGAGGGGTTCAGAACGTCCACCTGTTTCAACTACGCAGGCGCTACGCCGGTCGCGGAAACCTACGGAGCGCCGGTCGGTCAGCAGCTGCCCACGACCCCGAAGTTCAAGGGTAATCTCACGGGACGCTACAACCTCGCCTCGATCGGGGAATGGCAACCCCATGTTCAAGGTTCGATCGTGTACCAGTCGGCCGTGTGGGCCGACTTGCGCACCGTGCAGCGCGAGGATCTGGGGCAGCAGCCCGCCTTCGCGCTGGTCGACGCCAGCATCGGCGCGCAGAAGGGCGGCCTCGAGGTAGAATTGTTCATCAATAACGCGTTCAACCGGCTGGCCGAGAATTATCGCTATGCGGAGTGCAACGCGACGGTCTGTGGCGCGCAGGCGGTTTACGCCAACGTCTACAAGCCTCGCCTGATCGGGGTGAAGTTTGCGCAGAAATTCTAGCCGGCCTCCGCGCGCACCGTGGGCCGCCGTGATGCTCGGTGCGGCGGCCTTTCCCGCGGCGGCCGAGCAACCGATCTTGAGCGAGATCGCGGGCGCGCCCGAGGCGGGTCGATTGCAGGTCTCGGTTCAGGCGTTGGTCAGCTTCGGCACGCGCCACACCCTGTCGGACTCCGCCTCGCCCACCCGCGGCATCGGCGCCGCGCGCCGCTGGGCGCAATCTCGATTCGAACAGATCGGCCGCGATTGCGGCGGCTGCCTGACCGTCGTGACGCCATCGCAGAGGGTGACCGGCGAGGACGTTCCCAAGCCGACCGAGATCATCGACGTGGTCGCGATTCAAAAGGGCAGCACCGATCCCGACCGGGTCATCGTGCTGACCGGGCACCTCGACTCCCGCGTCAGCGACATCTCGAATTCCACCGCCGATGCGCCGGGTGCGGACGACGATGCCTCGGGAGTCGCCGTGGTGCTCGAGTCCGCCAGAATTCTGAGCCGCTACAAGTTTCCGGCCACCATCGTGTATGGCGTGCTGTCGGGCGAGGAGCAGGGCCTGTACGGCGGCAAGCTCCTCGCCGCTTATGCCAAGGCGAAAGCCTGGAGGGTCGAGGCGGATCTCAACAACGATATCGTGGGTGCGAGTCGCGGGCAGAACGGTCTCATGAACAACATGCGGCTGCGCTTGTTCTCGGAAGGCACCCGCGATAACGAGACCGCCGAGCAGGCCGAGCAGCGGCGTTTCGAGGGCGGCGAGGACGATTCGGCGTCGCGCAACGTGGCGCGCTACGCCAAGGCCGTCGCGGAAAGCTATCTGCCCGATTGGACCGTGGCATTGGTGTACCGGCTCGACCGCTTCGGCCGCGGCGGCGATCATTCGGCCTTCAACGCCCTCGGCATGCCCGCGGTGCGCTTCACCGAGAATGCCGAGAACTATCGCCATCAGCACCAGGACCTACGCACGGAGGGCGGCGTCGAGTACGGCGACACCCTGGCGAATCTCGATTTCGCCTATCTCGCCAAGGTGACCGCCACCAATGCGCTCGTGGCCGCCTCGATGGCCTCGGCGCCGCCGCCGCCCACGAACGTCAAAATCGATGGCGCGGTCACATCCGACACCCGGCTGTCGTGGACTGCCTCGCAGGGTTCTGCCGCAGCGGGCTATCGAGTTTATTGGCGCGACACCACCGAGGCGGCATGGACGCATTCGAGGGACGCCGGGAAGGGTGGGGCGCTGACGCTCGCGAACCTTGCCATCGACGATTACGCCTTCGGTGTCGCCAGCGTTTCGGCGGACGGCTTCGAGAGCCCGGTGGTGTTCCCGGGTGCGGCCGGCGCGTTCTGGTCGCCTTGACCCGCCGAATACCAACCAAAACAAAGAGGAAATCAGACGATGCTCAGCCTGACCTGCCGCTTGCTCGGCGCCATTCTCGCTTCCACGATCGGTGTCACCGCCTCGGCGGCGGCGCCCGCCAGCGTCGAGGTCGATGCGCGTGAGGCCCCGCGCGGCATCGAGCACGTGCATCTGGTACTGCCGGTCAAGCCCGGCAAGCTGACCTTGCTGTATCCCAAGTGGCTCCCGGGCGAGCATTCTCCCGACGGCCCCATCGCCGGCTTGTCGGGGCTGAAGTTTTCGAGCAACGGACGGTCGATCGCCTGGCAGCGAGACCCCGTCAACATGTACGCCTTTCATCTCGAGGTGCCGGCCGAGGCGCGTACGCTCGACGTGACCTTCGAAGTGGACGCGGTCCGCGGCGCGACCGACAACAACGCGGACCGCACCAGCACCGACTCGCTCGCCCTCATTCTGTGGAATCAACTGGTCCTGTACCCGGCCGGCGCCCAATCCGACGAGCTTCGATATCGGGCGCGCTTGCGGCTGCCCGCCGGTTGGAGTTTCGGAACCGCTCTGCCGGCGCCACATACCACCGGGGATACCACTGAGTTTGCCGAAGTGTCGCTCACCACCCTGATCGATTCGCCGGTCCTGTCCGGAGGCAATTTCCGAACCCTTCCACTGGGCGGCGCTCCGGCCGTGTACTTGCACCTGGCGGCCGATGGCGAGGCGGCGCTCGATATCTCGGCCGCCTCGACGGCGCAGCTGAAAAAACTCGTGCAAGAAGCGGCGGCGCTGTTCGGCGCGACGCACTACACCGAGTACCACTTCCTGTGGACGCTGAGCGATCAAATCGGGTTCGAGGGCATCGAGCATCACCAGTCGAGCGACAATCGAACGGGCGAGCGCTCCCTGATCGACGAAGAATTGCGCCGCAGCGCCTCGGTGCTGACACTGCTCCCACACGAGTATGTGCATTCCTGGAACGGCAAGTACCGGCGCCCCATCGGCCTTGCCACCGGCAATTACGACGCGCCCATGCACGGCGATCTGCTATGGGTGTACGAGGGTCTCACCGAGTACCTCGGCATGGTGCTGAGCGCGCGCAGCGGTTTCGCCTCCCTCGAAGACGCGCGCGACGAATGGGCGGATGCCGCTGCGTGGCTGCAGAACAGCAAGGGCCGCGGGTGGCGTCCGCTCGCCGATACTGCCGTCGCGGCACAACTCGGCTATATCGAGGCGGCCGGCTGGCGCGCGCGAACCCGCTCGACGGATTTCTACGCCGAGTCCGCCATGCTTTGGCTGGAGGCGGACACGCTGATCCGCACGAGTACTCACGGCGCCAAGAGCCTGGATGATTTTTGCCGGCTTTTCTATGGGCCGCCGAACAGCGCTCCGAAAGTGGTTCCTTACGACTTCGACGACGTGATCAAGGCGCTCAATGCCGTCATGCCCTACGACTGGCGTGAGTTCTGGACTCTGCGCCTCAATCGAGTGCGCTCCGATGCGCCGCTCGAGGGGCTCTCCGCCAGCGGTTGGCACCTCATATTCACCGCAGAGCCCACGGCCGTGGAGAAGGGCGAGGGCGCGTTGATGAAGAAAACCGACCTGTCCGACTCGCTCGGCTTCCTGCTCAAGGATGAGGGATCGGTCATCTCCACGGTGGTTCCCGGCACACCCGCCGATGAGGCTGGAATTGCGCCCGACTCGATATTGATGGCCATCGATGACCGCAAATATTCAAAAGACGTGCTCGCCGATGTTCTCAAGGCCGGCGGCACCGGGCCGCGCGTCATCCGTTTGTTGATCCAAAAGGACGACAGGTTCAAGACGGTGGAGTTGCATTACGCGGGCCATGAACGCCATCCGCACCTCGAGCGCGATGCCTCCGTCCCGGACCTGTTGACCGCGATTTTGAGTCCGCGTACCTGAGCTTCGATGCCCATGCGATTGGGCAGCAATCCATCGACCGTGATGGCGCCGTTTAATGGATGCATCAGGCGAGCGCGGCGGCTGGTGGAACCGCAACGACTGGGGCGTCGCCGCGGCCGCAGCCGATTGACCCGGGCGTAGAGCTTGTTCCACCGCGATCCCCTCAGGGGTTGAGGGTGATCACGATCGAGCCGTCGCCGCCACTCATACCTGAGGCGCCGCCATTCGTGCTCACCGAGAACACGGCTCCCGCGGGTCCGGTGCTGCCGCCGCCGCCGCCGCCGCCGTCGCCCCCGGGACCGCTGCCGGCGCCGCCGCCGCCGCCATAGCCGCCGCCGCCGCCGCCGCCGCAGCACCCGTTGCCGCCGGCGCCGCCCGTGCCGCTTCCAGAGCCACCGATTCCGCCCGCACCGCCATTTCCACCGGCACCGCCCGCACCGCCGTTGCCGTTGCCGCCCGCGCTGCCGCCCGGGCCTCCGCCCGAGGGTCCGCCGGCGCCGCCCGTCCCGCCGCTGCCGCCGCTGCCGGCCGTGGGGTTTCCGGCGTTGCCGTTGCTTCCGCTACTCGTTCCAGCGCCGCCGCCATCGCCGCCGGTCGAGTCGCCTCCCGCGCTGCCGCCGGACCCGCCGCCGCCGCCCGCAATGATCTGATTGGCGGTGCCGGCATTGACGTTGCTCGAGCCGCCGCCGCCGCCGATGTCGTTGGTGGCGCCGCCGCCACCGCCCACGTCGAGCGAGAGGGTATCGCCGGCTGTCACGCCAAGGGTCGCCGTGACGACACCGCCATTGCCGCCGTTGTAGAGGAACGAAGCACCGCCGCCGCCGCCCGTCGCCGCGATTTGAATCGACGTCACGCCATCCGGCACAGTCCACGTATAAGACCCCGGCGTGGTGTAGCTCAGCACCGTCACGCAGCTCAGCGCCACGTTCGTGACGTTGCTGGTGCCCACCGTGCCACTGCCGTTGCTCACCGTGCAGATCTGAGAGGCGGGCTGGGTCTGCACGGTCACATCGTAGCTTGCGCCCGAGGCCACGCCCGTGGGCATGGTGAATACGCCGGCGTTGGCGGCCACCGTGAGGGTGTCGGAGCCGTTCGCCAGCACGAGGCCGCTCGCCGACAGGCCGCTGATGCTGCCGCCCACGGTGTAGGTCGTGACGGCACAGGTAACAGTGACACTGTTCACCGCTGCGGCCGGCATGGTGCCCGTGCCGCCACTCACCGTGCAGGTCAGGCCCGTGGGCTGGGTTTGGACCGTCACGGCATACGAGCTGCCGTAGGCGACGGCCGTCGGCATGGTGAAACTGGTCGCATGGGCGTCGACGTTGAGCGTATCGCTGCCGTTTGCGAGCACGAGGCCACTCGCCGTCAAGCCGCTGAGGCTCCCGCCCAACTGATAGCTCCGATCCGAACAGGCCACGGTCACGGTGGTGACCGCCTGAGCCGGCATGGTGCCCGATCCGTTGCTCACCGTGCAGGTCAAGCCGGTGGGCTGCGAGGCGACCGTCACGGCATAGTGGCTTCCGAAGGCCACCTTGACCGGCATGGTAAAGCTCGTGGCGTGAGCGTTCACGGTGAAGTCGTCCGTTCCGTTCGCGAGCACGAGACCCGCCGTCGTCAAGCCGCTGATCGAGCCGCCCAGGTTGAAGGGTTCGTCCGTACAGCTCACCGCCACCGAGATCACGTCGCTCGCCGGCATCGTGCCGGTGCCGTGAGCCACGGCGCAGGCCAGCCCGGTCGGCTGCGTCTTGACGGTCACCGCGTAGCCGCTGCCCTTGGCGATGGGTGAGGGAAAGGCGAAGGTAGCGGCACCGGAGTCGACGGACACTGTCTGATCGCCGTTCGCGAGCACCAGACCCGCCGTGGTGAGTCCGCTCACCGTGCCGCCGAGGCTGAAGGACTGCGCGGCGCAAGTTACCACCACGTTGGCGATATTGGCGGATCCCGTGTAACCGATTCCATTGCTGACCGAGCAGATCTCACCGGCAGGCTGCGTCTGCACGATCACCCCGTAGGACACGCCGGGGGCGAGGATCGCTCCGAAGGAGAAGCTGGTCGACCCGGACGGCACAGCGAGCGGCTGTCCACCGTCGGCGAGCACCAGGCCCGACGTCGAGAGTCCACTCACCGACCCTGTGAGCGTGTAGGTCGGCCCGGGCGAGCCTGCGCCGCTGGAGCATGCGGCCACTAAGGCGAGGAGCGTGACAGTGAAGACCGCCGCGCCGCGCCGCACCGCCCGGTGAATGAGTGAGAGGTTCATAGATGAGGATCCTTTCTGCCGTGCCGATACGAGGGGTGCCCGATACAGGAGGGGCGCAGGATAGCGTCGACTGCTCCGCGACAGCGTGACGCGAATCGCGAATCGAGCCAGCTCGGCGGAGCAGGGATTTCCCTACAGGGCGGCGGCAATCCGGCAACAGCAGCCGTCGATCTGCTTTCCCGTTTCGCCAACTGCAACCTTTCCGGCGGCTTCAGGTACTTACGGATTGCCGGCAGCCCGTCTCGGGGGTGCCGCGTATCTCGAATCACAAGAGGAATTCCCATGCCCAAATCAATACCGATCCTGTCCCTCGCGGTCTTCGCCGCGTGCGGCGCGCTGGCGGCCGCGGCGCGGCAGACAGACGCCGACGACGCCTTCATCCCGAGATTGGTCAATACCTCGACGATACCCGCCAGTGGCGATCTGAATCCCTACGGCGTCGCCTTCGTGCCCGACGATTTTCCCGCGGGGGGCTCGATCGCGGCCGGCAACGTCCTTGTCAGCAATTTCAACGCCGCGGCTAACAACTTCCAGGGCACCGGCAAGACCATCGTGCAATTCACACCCACCGGCGACCTCGCGCCGCCCGGCACAGCGGCGACATTCTTCACCAGTCCGCTGCCCGGGCTCAGCACGGCACTCGGGGTGCTACGCGGCGGCTTCGTGATCATCGGTAATGTGCCGACCACGGACGGCACGGCGGCGACCGTCGGGCAGGGCGCGCTGCAGATCCTCGACCGGCGCGGCAACGTCGTGGCGACCTGGACGGACCGAGTGTTGCTCGACGGTCCCTGGGATCTGACGGTGGACGATCACGGCGCCTGGGCACGCATCTTCGTGTCCAACGTGTTGAACGGTACGGTCGCGCGCTTCGACGTTGCGGTCGGTGCGACGGCGCTTACGGTGACTAAGAAGACGCTGATCGCATCCGGCTACACCCACGTGCCGAACGCCGCCGCTGTTGTTCTCGGGCCGACGGGTCTCGCCTTCGACGCCGCGACCGACATGCTGTACGTAGCCTCGACAGCCGACAACTCGATTTATGTCGTTGAGCACGCCGGTCACCTGTCCAGCGCCGCCGGCCCAGGCCGGGTTGTATTCGCCGATGCCCATCTGCGAGGCCCGCTTGCACTTCGCTTCGCTCCCAACGGGAATCTTTTGACGGCAAACGGGGATGCGGTGAACGGTGATGTGCTGCATCCGTCCGAAATCGTGGAGTTCACCAAGTACGGTCGTTTCGTGCGCGAGTACAACGTCGATCCAAGTCAGGGCGGCGCATTCGGGTTCGATACCCGAACGGGAAAGGGCGCGGCATTCAACTTCGCCGTGATCGACGACGTGACCAACAGCCTATCCGTCTACCGTCTGCCGGCAGACAGCGAAGATCAGGATTGACGCGCCTCCGGTGGTCCGCGTTACGATGCTCTGCGGGTGGGCCATTGAGGTGTTTGCCGCGGCCGCACCCGCAGAGCGAGGGCGCCATCGATATGTGAAGGAGCCCGGGGATGTCGTGCTCATCTGCCACGAGGGGCCGCGCGGCGGTCCTGCCGAGCAGGTGAATGTCGATCGTATTCCGGTAGAAATTCCACCGTATCCAGCAGCCGTTCTGCCGTAACCGGGTGGCTGAAGAGAAAGCCCTGGGCGTACTCACAACCGAGGGACTGCAGCACCACGACCTGGGAGCGCTCCTCCACGCCCTCGGCTACACTGACCATACCGAGATTCCCGATCAAGTTGATCGTTGCGTGAATCATCGCCAGGCCGTCGCGGTTGATGGTCAAGTCTTTCAGGAAGGAGCGATCGATCTTGATGAGATCGAATGGGCACTCGCGCAGGCATGCAAGGGAGGAGGTGCCGGTTCCAAAGTCATCCATGGCAAGCTTGAAACCGAAACGTCGCAACGCGTGCAGCGTTTCAAGAGACGCCTCGGGATTGTGCATGACCTCGCGTTCAGTGACCTCCAGCTGGAGGCGCTCCGCCGACAGGCCGAGGTCGCTCAGGGTGCTGCGAAATTGTTGGATCAGGCGGGGACCCAGCGCCAGCTCCGCTCTCGATACGTTGATACTAATGGTCTTGGGTGCGCGCAGCGGATCCTCTCTGAGCCAAGTGAGCATTGCCTGGCATGCCTGCCTCAGCACCCACTCCCCGAAGGCCACTATGAGTCCAGACTCCTCGGCAATCGCGATGAATTCAGACGGCGAAATCGGTCCAAGCGTCGGGTGATTCCAGCGCGCCAAGGCTTCTGCCGAAACCATTCGACCTGAGTTGAGCTCAATAATGGGTTGATAGACAAGAAAGATCTCCGGGGTGCCGATCGCTCGACGGAGACTGGTCTCAATCATCGCGTGCCGGGTCAGGCGCACATGCATGGCCTCGTTGAAGACTACGGAGCAGGCGCGGCCGGCGCGCTTCGCCTCGTACATCGCCACATCGGCGTTGCGTACGACTTCCTCGGCGTTCGCGTGGCATTGCTCACTGGTGACAATGCCAATGCTGGCGGTCGAGTGCACTTCGCTACCCAATATGTTGTAGACCGGCGCCAGAGTGTTCAGCAGCCTTTCGGCGATTCGAGCGGCATCGCCAGGGGCCTGAAGGTTATTGATCAGAATTAGAAACTCATCGCCACCGAAGCGCGCGACAAGATTGCTGGTTATTTCCTCGCAGATGATGTCGGCAGCGCGTAGGGTCCCTTGCAGGCGCCCGGCGATTTGTCGCAACAGCTCATCGCCCGCCTTGTGTCCCAATGTGTCGTTGACCAATTTGAAACGGTCGAAATCAAGGAACAAGACCGCAAACAGCCGCTGATCGCCGCAATGTACGCGATCCAGAGCCCTCTGGAGGGTATCCATGAACCGTGCGCGGTTGGCTAGTCCCGTCAAATTATCCTCCCAGGCGGCCTTTGCGAGTTGCGACTGCATCGTTTTTCGGTGGGTCTCCGCGAGCTTTTGCTCGCTCACGTCACGCACGATACAGAGGACCAAGTCTTCGCTGTCCATCTCGATGCGGCTGAGACTGATTTCGACCGGTAGTTCGGCGCCATCTTTGCGCCGCGCAAACAGCGCCATGCCGTTGCGCATCGGACGTGTCCGCGGCCGCTCGAGAAACTGGCGGCGCGCCGCCGCATGGCCGCCGTGAAAGCGTTGCGGTATCAGCAGTTCGATCTGTGCTGCGTCGAGTTCGGCGGCCGTATAGCCGAACAGTTCTTCCACCCGCGCATTGGCGAACCGTATCGCGCCATCATCATTTACCCCGATAATGGCCTCCGGCGCGGCATCCAGCAGCGCCGCGAACTTTCGCTGCTCCGCTCGAGCCGCCTCGCGCCTGCACACCTCGGCGGTCACGTCCGATTGCACACACACCCATCCTTGGAGAGTGCCGCGCTCGTCGAACAACGGCTGTGCGTCGGTATCGAGCCACCATTCGCGGGAGTCCTTGCTGCGCACGAGGAGCTCAAAGCGGATGCCGCGTTCGCCGGCGAACGCTTCGCGCACGCGATTGATGGTTTCGGGGCTGCTGCCCGCAAAGTGCAGCAAATCGCCGGGATTCTTATTGAGCACCTCGGCGACGTTGTATCCAGTCATGCGTGTGAAGCTCTCGTTCGCCCAAACGAGGCGATGCTCGGCGTCGCTGATTGTCACCCCGTATCCCGTGACATCCGCCACCTTGGCAATCCACCTGCGTGCTGTATCAGGGGTAATCCCGGCAACGTCGTTGACACCCTGGTCAGGCCGCCGTCGATTATCTGTCGTTGTATCTCCCATATTTTCAGATCTCGTTCGCCATCCGCGACGCGCTCCCGATCATCGCCCTGCGGCGCGGAAACGCAGTTGGACTGCGGATACTCCGGGTGCCGGACGATTGCGTAAGAGGCGGGGTTAGGGCCTGATTGAGCCGCGGCTGCAAGAAGGGCAGCATCTCAGCGTGACCTGAATCGCGAGGACTTGCCAAAACGGGGCAGATCACATACCGATCGGCCTGTTAAGAGCCCGTATCGGCATTGTTTACGTAATCTTGGGCGGACGGGACGCCTTTCCTTCGAGATCGAGCTCACAGTTTGAGGACGATCCGCATGGCATGTCAGGGTTCATGTGAGCGTCGATCATCGACGAGGGTCATCGTCGCCGTGATCGCCCTGAGTTCGAGCAGCCAAATTCTTCGGGCGCGCTCGTAAGGAACGACGGTCTGGCTCCGCGCCAGGACGCTGGCGAGCGTCGTGGAAAACAGCCGGTACTCCGAAGGGCCGATACCCCGCTGGCCGTGCTTGATACCAAGGCGGATGACTTCGGCACCCAGAGTGCGTGGGTCATCCGCATATGCGACGATCATCTGGAGCGTCGCCGACAACTTGCGCGCCTGTTGCGCGAGGTTGAGCGTCGAAAAATGCGACGCCAGCCGAGGGTGTTGGCTGACCAGCGAGTCATAGAATTCGCCGATCAACAGCTGGCGGTCATCCTCGGTTAGGCTTGCAGCCATTGCCAGGATCTGCGCTCGGTCCGTCTGTCGCCGGAGGGATCGGGGATGATTCATGATCGACGAGGTGCACATTGGATTGCCCTCCACTTGAAGAGCCGAGTCGCGACGGCCCGCTTAGCTGTGGTTGTATCACCCATAGGGTCCGAGCCTCGGCACGGGGTCGTACCCCACCCAAGCGGCGCAATACGCTGCCGCGAGGACAGGCCGACGGTTACGAGGCGAGGAGGGGCCTCAGGGCACGTCGTCGGCAGCACGAATGGGGCTGACGCCGTGTTTTGCCTGCGGCAGCAGGGTCAGTGCCGACCGAGCGCCGGGCAAACGCTTGCGCGTATGTGTACTAAGGTCGGCCCGCCGGAAGAGAACTTTAGTGGGCCCAATTGCGACTGATGACTTTCACGGTGTCTGAGCCGGCGGCCCGATCAAGAATTCAACGCCGCAACCCCCAATGCATCGAGACGAAGCGCCAGAACGCTCGTCACCTGGTCCGCCTCAAACGCGAAAGACAATTCGCACCCCCGCGACGGCAAGAGCGTACGTACAAGGCTCAAGCCCAAGCCCAGTCCCGTGCCGGAGGCGAAGTCCAACCGGGTCGGCCTCGCGTCGACGCGATTGGAGATGCTCACCGTGGCCCCACCGGGATTGCGCTGCATCCAGACATTGACGTCGGGACCGTCAGCGGCCGCCTTGCCGTGCTTTACCGCATTGAAAATAAGTTCGTTAACGACCAAGCCCAGATTTACCGCATGAGCGCGGTCGAGCACGATCGGTTGATCGAGGATCGCCTGGTCAACCTCAGTTGCAATGCTGGCGCCTGTAATTTGTTCCAGGTTCCGACCGATTTCTCGCACCATGTCGCATAGCACGACACCACGCTCGCCGCGCGTGCTCGACAGACCAAATCCCACCGAAATCGACAGCACCTGGGAGATTGCCGGCGCGAGCAGATCCGCGAGAGCCGGATACTGCGCAGCCTGCGATCGCAGAAGCCCCACAACCCCTTGCAGGCTATTCTTCACACGATGGTGAACTTCCGAAATCAAAGACTCGCGAAGCCGGTGCTCCCTTTCCAAGCGCGCGGTCTCGTCGCGTTTGGTGTCGGTGATGTCCGTCGCGACGACGAAGTATCCCTGTGCAGCGCCCCCGTCGGCCATATCGGGGATTCGCTGGATGCGCATCGATCTTCGCTCGCCATTCGCGAAGACAAACTCGCTTTCGGAGGTGACTGGAACACCTTTCAGCGCCGCCTCAATGTCCTGCCGTATATGGCCGAAGTTCACGCCACCTAATTCCTGGACCGAGCGTCCGACGAGGTCGTTGGGGCTGCCACCGGTCAGTGCGCCGAACGCCCTATTGGTGAATGTGAATCGCATCTGCGAATCAACGTGGGCGACGAGCGGCGGAATGGCATCTAGAATGGTGCGCAACTCGCGCTCCCGGTCCTGCACTTCGGCGCGCACTTGTTGAAGCTCGCTGTTATCGATAGAAATGCTGAGCACGCCGATCGGCACGTTGGCGGTGTCTCGGACCAAAGAAAGGCGCTCAAGAACGGAGCGAAGATGCCCCGACTTGTTCCTTACGACTTCATGGCGTTCCTCAAATCCGCTCTCAAGAAGCCGATTCAGCCGTTCAGACTCCAGTTTCGAATCCGCCGCTGATGGCCGAATGAGCGAGATATGGCGCCCAATCGCCTCATCGGCGCTGTAACCGGACAAGTGTTCGGCGCCCCGGTTCCAACTCCCGATCACCCCGTTCAGATCCGTCGCCACGATCGAATCGTGGACCTGATCCATGACTTGCGCCTGGAATGCAAGTGACTCGGCCAGCTTTAGCATGAACGGCGGGCGTCGCCCTTTGAACGCATGACGGACTGCATCTTCATCGATCGGTTGCGGCCATGCTAGCGATGCTAACTTGCTTTCTCCTCGCCCGGTAAGCTGGTCTTGGCGGTACCTCGTTCGATAGCGTCCAAGGACGGCACCTTGGACAGTGCTTCGGCTCCCGCTGCGATCTCGACCGCCAGATCCGCAAGCTTGCGGCGCGTGCGCCGCGCGTATTGGCGCAGCGTCTCATAGGCCGCGTGACGCGGCAACCCGCGTTGCGCCATCAGAAGTCCAACAGCCACGCTAACGTCGCGGTTCGAGTCGATCAACCGTGTGAGTTTCTCGGTCTGCTCCACGAGCGCTGAGAGCTCTCGCGCACGCTGAATCGCCGCGCGAATGGTGGGAATCAGGTGAATCGGATCGATCGGCTTGACCACGTATGACAAGGCCCCTGCAGAAATGGCCGCCGACACCAGCGAATCCTCGCTATAGGCGCTCAAGAACACAAAGGGCTGACGCAGCTGACCGAACAATGCCGCAGTTTCCAGCCCATTCTGACCCGGCATCTCGAAATCCACGATCGCAAGCGAGAACTTGCGCTGTCGTGCGAATTCAATCGCGTCGCTTGCAACTGTGGCAACAGTGACCTCAAATCCAGCGCGTCGAAGGCCGTCCGCAAGCGTCCCGGCGATAAGGGGATCGTCGTCCACCAGGAGCAACCTGTGCGGGGCTGCGTCAATCTGACCCGTCATTGATTTCCCTTCTGACCGGCGCGCAAACACGGGGTGCGCTGCCGTTGGTTGAGATAGGCCCAATATGGAGTCGCGTTGCACTTGCGGGGATAGGGCAAGGACCATGACTGAATTGGCGCGATGCTCGCTTGTCTTAGCGCCGCAGTCAGCGTCCGATTTGCGGGCGGCTGCGAGTCTTCCGGAATTATCAAGTAAGGTCAATAGGCGTGCGATGTGCAGCCCAAAAACGCAACAGTTGGCGATTCATCGCCTCTCCGCGCTTATCTGTGCTCGCGCGCTACGATACGGCTGGATCAGACGAATGTTGCAATGCACCATGATATAATGTTCTCGTTCAAGTGAGCCGTTCCGAGAGTCTGCGCCGCTGCCTGCCGAAGATGGATCCCGAGACGAAGTAATACAGCGGGATCACGAAATAGAACAGGCCCGTGCGCCCCAGCCAGGATGGCGGAACGATCTCCGCCAGCGTCGCGCCGGCGACGCTGATCAGCAGCATCGCGGCGTGATGGAATAGCGTGTGCTTTGTCTGCAGGCGCTCGAGTGCGTTCAGCTCGAGCTCTTGACGGCGCCTCCACGCGTGCCATTGCAGCAGAACGAAAATCATCGAAATGGCGCCGAATCCGCCGGCAAACACGAGAAACAACGTGCGCACCTGGTCCTCGTCCAGCGCTCCTTGTTCGAACATCTTCACGAACAGGAACTTCATCGGGTACACGTAAAACAACACAAAAAATAGCAGAGTACAGTTCAGCACGGTCGCCGGTGTATCCTGGAGCCCATAACGGCGAAAATAAAGCACGTGCTGTCGCCATACGTTCGCCAGCAGGTAGAAGCAGGCCGCGAACGGCAGGAAGCCGCGCAGCACCTCGACGAATTGCGGGAAACTCTTCGGCACTTCGAGGGATACGACCAGTAAAGTCACCGCGAACGCGAATACGGCATCGGAAAATCCCTCGAGACGGGTGACCTCTGCGCCACGCCAGCGGAACTCCGCTTCCCCCGGTATGCCCGTCCCTATCAAGTGCTTGCGAATCACTTGCCGCTCTCCCTCGAGGACACCGCACTAGAATAGCGTGACGACGGGCAGGCCGCAGCTGGAGCAAGAGATCGCCTCGGACGGCGCTGGCCCACGGCCATGGGACCATGGGTCAGCGCTCTGAGATCGTCAGCTTCCGATTTGAATTCGGCGGGGCATTGCCTTTGGCTGCTTCGGAATTGTTACGGTCAACACGCCATGACTACCCGTCGCATTGACCTTCTCGCCATCCACCGTATCAGGCAGCACAAAGCGACGGTAAAATTGGCCGTGGCCCCGCTCCACGCGCCGCCCCTGTGCCTCCTCGCTATCCTTGCGGATCGGCTGCGGACGCTCGCCGGACAATGTCAGAATCCCGCCGTCGAGGGTCAATTCGACCGACGCGGGATCCACGCCAGGCAGATCCACATAGAGTTCGAATCGGTCCGCGTATTCGTGGATGTCCACAAGGGGAATCCACATGGCGGTCGCCGAACTGCTGTCGTTCTCGCGCGCATTGCCGAATAGGCGGTTGATCTCTTCCTGCAGGCGCGGCATCACGCCCCATGGATCTTGTCGCATTACGGAACTCATGGCACCACTCCTTCTAGATGACCAGCAACGGACTCAATGGCCTCGCCCAGGCGCAGGCCGGGCGATCATCGCGAACTTAGGGGTGGCAATATGAATTTCAAGCACCCGATGGCTTTTTTGTTTGGGCCTGGCATCTGCGTACAGGATCCGGCAACCGTAGGTCCCGCGCCCACGCTCAACCGCGCGGCGCCCGCTCGGGGGCAGCGTGCTAAGCTTTCGGCCCTGTGCCCTGCGTGTGCGACCGCATTCTGATGGCCGGAAGTCAAGATTTCGCCGACGATCCCCGCAACGCCAAGGCGCTCGTGTATGTCAACGGACAACTCGTGCCCCGCGCCGAGGCGACCGTTTCCATCTTCGACGGCGGGTTCGTGGTCGGCGACGGCGTGTGGGAGGGATTGCGGCTGCACAAAGGGGCATTTCTCTTCCTCGATCAGCACCTTGATCGACTCTATTGGGGTGCGGGAAAGATCCGCCTCGACATCGGCTTCGATCGCCGCAGCTTGGTCGCTGAAATGCGCCGCATGCTCGACGCGAACGAAATGCGGGACGGCGTCCACCTGCGGTTAATGGTGACCCGGGGCGTGAAATCCGCCCCTAACCAGGATCCCCGCAACGTGGTTGGGCGTGCCACGGTGGTCATCGTGGCGGATTACAAGGCGCCCAGTCCGTCGCTGATCGCACGCGGATTGAGTTTGCATACCGCCAGCATTCGCTGTACCCCTTCCCACATGTTCGACATGCGCCTGAATTCCCACAGCCGCCTCAACTTGATTACGGCGTTGCTGGAGGCGATCGATGCGGGAGCCGATGAGGCGCTGATGCTGGATCCGCATGGATTTATCTCGAGCTGCAACGCCACCAATTTCTTTTGGGTCCGACACGGACAGGTCAGAACGTCGAGCGGCGAGTATTGCTTCAACGGGGTCACGCGGGCGAATGTGCTCGCTCTCTGCAAACAGCACGATATCGCACTCGGCGTCGGCAACTTCGCGCCCGAGGACGCGCACGCTGCGGAGGAGGCATTCGTCACCGGCACCTTCGGCGGAATCACGCCCGTGCGCGAGATCGACGGCCGGCCGCTCGCCGCCGTCGGGATGCCCGGTCCGGTGACGCATCGGCTTCGCGCGCTGTACGAGGCGCTCAAGGATGCGCAGGCGGCGGCGCAGGGATGAACGCAGAGCCCGTTCGCATCGCAATGTGGTCCGGGCCTCGCAACATCTCGACGGCCATGATGCGTTCATTCGAGGCGCGCGGCGACACGGCCGTCGTCGACGAACCCTTCTACGCGGCTTATCTTCATCGGACCGGCCTCGACCATCCCATGCGCGAGGCGGTGATCACATCGCAATCGATCGATCCTCAAGCGGTGGAAGCGTTGCTTCTAGGGCCGGTGCCCGGCGGAAAGCCGGTGTGGTATCAAAAGCAAATGACGCTGCACATGCTGCCGGATTTCGCGCTGGGTTGGATGGCCCGGGTGCGCAATGCCTTTCTCATACGTCATCCTCGCGCGGTGCTGGCCTCATATGCGCTGAAGCGTGCCACGGTCACCTCATCGGATATCGGCTTCGTGCAGCAGCGCGCGCTCTTCGAACGCGAGGCCGATCGGCTGGGTGCAGCGCCCCCGGTGGTCGATGCTGCCGACGTGCTCGAGAACCCGGGAGCTACGCTCGAGCGCTTATGCGTTGCCCTCGGGATACCTTATGTCGCATCGATGCTCCGTTGGCCTGCGGGGCGCCGCGCGTCGGATGGGGTCTGGGCGCCCGCATGGTATCTCTCCGTGGAGCGCTCGACCGGGTTCGAACGGCAGGGCCCGAGGCTCGATGGGCCATTGCCTCCGCATTTGCAGGCGTTAGCCGATGAAGCACAGCCGCATTACGAAGCGCTGCGGTCCCACCGCATTGCATGAGCCAGGGTTTCGCACCCACTGGCTGGCGTTGCCGATCACTGCGGTCGCGCGCTGAACCAAGGGGTTCTCATCTAGGGGCGGAGAGCCTTGTGAAAGGTGTCGTTGATGAGTCGCAGCGCATCGGCACCGTCCCATTCCCTCGCGCCGTATATTTTCTGCAGTACGCGCCCGTCGGCATCGACGAGCACTGTCAGGGGCAGATGCGATGCGCCGAGCATGTTTTCCATCTGAAGGTCATGGTCAATGAAATGACTGATGGTCGCATTGGTGCCTTTCAGGAGGCTGGCGGCTTTATCGGCATAATCGTCGGTCGAGATGCCGATGATCGCGAAATACTGCTCTTGCCAAGCGAGCCGTTCCAAGGAGGCCATTTCCTGCTTGCACGGTCCGCACCAACTCGCCCACACGTTGATCAACAAAGGCCGGCCGCGAAACGAGCTCAAGTGCCGGGGCGGACCATTCAGTCCCTGCAAGGCGGCGTCCGGCAGTTTCGCGCCGATCGGGACCTCGCCGGACGTATTCGCCGCCGAGGGATTCGCCAGGACAAGGCAGAGCAGGAGAGCGCGGAGACGGTATTCCATCGGCGTTTTCGGCGCTTGCATAGGCGCGCCATCCTAACTGAAAGAGCGACGCGAGGTAGTCGCCCGGCAAGCCTCGGCAGAGGCATCGCCACTCATCGACGCCTCTGCCATTCGGGCAGTGGATGCTTGACTTGCAGATGCGAATCGTTATCATTCGCAGCACCATTCGCATTGATTGACCTGTTTCACCTTCACGGAAAAGCCAGAATGAAATGCGGCCGAGAGATCCAAACGATTCGTTGCCAATGCTTAGATTCCTCGCCGCTGCTGCGTGCACCCTGGGGCTCGCGACTGCCATGATGCGGGTGGCCGGCGCAGCGGACGCAGCGCCTGCCTTGTCATCAGCTGCCGAGGACATCACCGCGGTGGGCACGCTCGCGACGGGCGAGCTCGACCCGATCGTGGTGAGTTCGCAGCGACTCGATGATTCGCTCTGGGAAAAGAATACCGAGCTCGACGCAGCGCGCGACAAGAATCTGCTGCCGAAGCTCGGAGCCACCGACTACAGCATCGATCAGCAGGACCTGCAGACGCTTCCGCAGGGCAAGAACACGCCGCTCGACAAGGTGGTGCTGCAGATCCCGGGTGTTTCGTACGACTCGGCGATCAGCAATCCCGACTTTCACGTTCGCAACGAGTACGCGAACGTGCAGTACCGAATCAACGGCATTCAGCTCCCGGACGGCGTGTCGGCGCTCGGCTCCGGTCCTCGGAACCGATTTTGTCGGCAGCATGAGTCTGCTCGACGGGACCCTGCCGGCCCAGTACGGGTTGCGAACTGCAGGCGTGCTCGACATCACGACGAAGAGCCGAGTTCGATCCGGCGGCAACCTCGATCTCTACGGGGGGAGTTGGGGAACGGTAAGCCCGAGCGTCGAGTACGGCGGCAGCGAGGGGCGATACCCAATACTTCCTCACCGGGCGCTATCTCAGAGCGATCAGGGCCTCGAGAACGCCACGCCGATGGAAAACCCGATCCATGACCGACACGTCGCAGGAGAAATTTTTCGGCTATGGATCGACTTTGTTTGGAGACTCCGACCGCTTGACCTACATGGCGGGCGGCTTCGTCGGTCATTTCCAAATTCCGGACGTCGAGGGCCAGGCACCTCTGGGGGATTTCGGCTCGCCCACCTTGTCATCGGCGGGCCTGAATGAGAATGAGACCGACCGCTTCTTTTTCGGTGTTGCGGCGTTTCAGACACACCGCGATGCTTTCGATACCCAGTTTTCGGTGTTCACGCGTTACGCCACGGTCGATTTCGTGCCCGACGTGGATGGCGATCTGGCGTTCAACGACGTGGCCTCGAATGTCGTGCGCAAGAGCCTTCTCAACGGACTCCAGTTCGATGCTTCCGGCCGCTTGACCGAGGCGCATACGCTTCGCGCCGGCTTGACGTTCGGCATCGAGAAGACGCAGGTGCAGGATCTAGCGACCGTCCTACCGCTCGACGATGAGGGAGCTCCTTTACCCACCCCGGTGTTGGTGAACGACTACACCTCGAAAATCGGTTGGACGGCGGGCGGGTACGTGCAGGACGAGTGGCGCATCCGTCCGGATCTCACCCTCAACACGGGCGTACGCTTCGATCAGATGAACCAGTTCGTCTCCGCCCACCAGGTCAGTCCTCGCGTTGCCTTGAACTACAAGCCTGTCCCCGAAACCACCCTGCATGCCGGCGTGTCACGCTATTTCACGCCACCCATGCAGGCGCAAGCAACTCAGGACAACCTCGGCTTGTTTCGAAACACGGTGCAACAGCCGGTGATCTCGCTGGATGATCCGGTACGACCGGAGAGGTCCACCTACTTCGATGTCGGCGTCGATCAACAGCTCTTGCCCGGCTTGGCTCTCGGTCTCGACGCGTACTACAAGCGGTCCACCGATACACTGGATGACGGCCAGTTCGGCCAGGCCGTGGTGCTCAATGAGTTCAATTTCGCTCGTGGCTTCAGCCGCGGCGCGGAATTCAAGCTGAACTACACCCGGGAAGGATTTCGCGCCTACGCCAATGTGTCGCACGAAATCACCATGGTCAAGAACGTCGTCTCGAACCAATACCTCATCGACGACCCGGTGGAGTTCGCCTACCTGGCGACCCACTATATCTACGCCTCCGATGCGCAAACCGTCACCGCATCGGCCGGCGCGGCCTACCGCTGGCACCACATGCTCGCGAGCATCGACGGATTTTACGGCAGCGGCTTGCGCGCGGGGTTTGCCGACGAGCAGCACACACCCGGCTACACGCAGTGGAACGCCGCGGTGGGTTGGGAATGCGACCCGTGGCGTAACCAGAAGCTCTTGACGCTGCGCTTGAGTGCCGTCAACGTGTTCGACCGCAGCTACCTGCTCCGGGGTGCGACCGGTATCGGTGAATTCGCTCCGCAATACGGGCCGCGGCGGGGAATCTTTGCCGAGATCAATCAGCAGTTCTAGATTTCACTTCGCTAAAATCAGTGTGGCGGGAACTCCCGCCCGAATAGGATCACCACGCGCCGCTACAGATTCCGATAATTCGCCGACTCGCGTTTCAATTCCTCGAGAAAAACGTTCAGCTCCATTTGACGCGATCCGACGAGCGCGCGGCCGGCGGGCGACACCACGCGTTGGGGCACCTTTTCCAGATTCTCCTCGAGCATTTTCACCACCTTCGGCCCGTCCGGATCGCCCCCGTTCGGGTCGGCCAGCGCAATGATTCGCTCCACGCCGATCGCACCGAGCCAATCGAGCGCGTCGGCGTCGTGAAGATAAACGGCTTCCGGAGCCACCGGGTCACGGTAGTACATGTGGGTACGGATGGCAGCCCGCACCGCGTCCAGTTTCTGCATCGGAAATCCCGTGTCCTTCAAGACCGATCCGACGACTTCTGCGCCCACGTCCGAGTGGTCCGGCGGCTCCTCGCCGCCCCAAGGCTTGAATGCCGCGATGTCGTGCAAGTAGGCCGCGGCAAACAGAACATCGTCATCCAGTACGACATGGTCTGCCGCAGCGAGCGAGCGTGCCAAGGCGTAATCGCGTTCGCAGTGCGAGAAGCCCCAGGCCGGATTCTTGAAATGATCGCGGGCAAATTGGCGGACGGTAGCGCGCCAATCCGGGATGGCGTGGACGGGGGCCGGTTGCGCGGCCAGCGCATTCGCAGCCGCGAAGCAGGCAACCCAGAGAGCAACTTTCCAGCTCCAGGTATTCATCAGTCGTTTCCCCCTGCAAACTCGGCGGCGAGGCCATGATCCCCGTGCATATAGTGTAGCGCGCTGCCAGGGATTTCAGCGGCCAAGTTTTGACGTAGAGGAATCATCGGCTTTGGGCAACTGCGACTACGAAGAATGCAGCGCCGAGAAGTGCGGAGGAGGGGTGCAAGGCGGCTGCCTTGTCGAATTGGAAGTGGCCCGTTCGTCGTAGGTTCAAACAAGGCAAGGAGAGTGACCCGTGCGGAAGATAATCGTCGATGCCATGGTTTACATGGATGGCTTAATGCAATTGCCCGGAGCCTTCCGATGACCCCCATTATTACCGCCTTTGCACAGCCGCCGGATCGCGGCCGCGGCCTGGCGCGTGACATGCGCGTTCGCTGGGCACTCGAGGAAGTGGGCCAGCCTTACGAGGTTCGTCTCCTTTCGTTCAGTGAGATGAAGGAATCCGCCCATCGCCTGCTTCATCCTTTCGGGCAGATTCCGACCTATGAAGAGGGCGATCTCGCCCTGTTCGAGTCGGGCGCGATCGTATTTCATATCGCGGAGCGTCATGCGGGGCTGCTGCCAGACGATGCGAATGCCCGGGCGCGTGCGATCACATGGATGTTTGCCGCGCTCAACACGGTGGAGCCGCCGATCTTTGATCTTGCGATCGTCAAGATCGTGGAGCACGACAAGACCTGGTATGAGGAGCGCCTGCCCATGCTTCAGGATCGTGTCCGGGTACGACTGGTCGAACTTTCCACCCGCCTTGGCAATGCCGAGTGGCTCGACGGTGCGTTCAGCGCCGGTGACCTATTGATGGTGACGGTGCTGCGCAGGCTGATCGGATCGGGAATACTGGAGAGGTATTCGAACCTCGCTGCCTATGTCGCCCGTGGCGAAGCGCGGCCTGCCTACAAGCGTGCGTTCGCCGATCAGTTGGCGGTTTTCACCGGCAAGCCACGGACCGGCTGACAGACGTGCGCTCTGAGCTTCCTTGAACCATTCATGGTCTGACCGGTGGACGGCCCAACGGCTGCCGCGGCCGCGCGCTATACCGTCTCGCCCGACCGCATCGCCTGGGCGCCCACAGGCACGATGCACAGTACCACCCCATCCAACACCAGCGCGATGGCGTAACGACCATTGATCTGCACCAGCATGGAAGCACTTCGTGCCTCCGTCTCGCGGCCGACAGGTGCTGCGCAGGCCTGCGCCTGAGCGGTTGTGCCCTGGAGCATTTGCATGAGCAGTGCGGGCTCCCGCGCCTCAATGGCTCGGCAGAAAAGCCCAAGATAGGGCTCTTCAGCTTCAGCGTGCGCGTCGGTTCCGCGCGCACGTAATCTTGCCCGATGCAGAACCTGCCGGGTGGCCGATTCACTCTTGTCGAGCATGTCTGCGATCTCGGGGTAATCGAGCTCAAACACGTCGCGCAGCAAGATTGCGGCGGCTTCGGCGGCGCTGACACGGCTCAGGAGATGGCGGATCGCCGCCTCGCATTCAGACCTGACCTCCAACGGGGGATCCGACGAACCTTCAGCCGTCAATCCGGCGTCCGCGTGCTGCGACTCTGTCCTTAGGCGGCGACGCCGGTCGATGGTAATGTTCCGCAGCACGGCATACATCCACGCCGGCTCCGGTGCCCGCCAATCTGAAAACGTGTCAAACGCTCGCACGTAGGTATCTTGGACGGCATCTTCAGCGTCCGCGCGGGAATCGAGGAGCCGGTGGGCGGCATTGACGAGCTTTTGTCGGTCGGTGGCCATGGCTTGACTGTGCCACAGGTGAGGCAGCCTGAAAACCTGTGTCACAAACGGCGGGTCTCGTTCGTTAAGCACTACAACGAGGAGAATCATGGAAACCCCCACGCCCGCTGGCCCAACCGATCCAAGAAGCGCTTTCCTGGAGGAGAAGGCCTTCAAGTCACGCACGGTATTTATTTTCGGCACAATCACAGATGCGAGTGCCACGGAGGCCGCGCGCCAGCTGATCGCGCTCGATGCGGATTCGGCGCAGCCGATCGACGTGATCATCTCATCGCCCGGCGGACACCTGGAATCCGGAGACGCCATTCATGACCTCATCCGGTTCATCCGCGCGCCCGTTCGCATGATCGGCAGCGGCTGGGTGGGCAGCGCGGCAACGAATGTCTACCTGGCGGCGCCCCGAGAGCGCCGCTTCTGCTTGCCGAACACGCGTTTCCTGATTCACCAGCCAAGCGGCGGCATCGGCGGCAGAGCCAGCGATATCGCCATTCAGGCACAAGAGATCGTCCGCGCGCGGCAGCGCATCGCCGAGCTCATTGCGCGCGAGACCGGCAAAGCGCTTGCCACGTTCTGGCGGACATCGAACGGGATCATTGGCTGTCCGCGGAGGAAGCGATCGATTACGGGCTGGTCGGTCGGATCATCAAGGAACGCGGGCAGTTGTAGCGCCGGCGTTGGCATGGGCCATCGGATCGCAAGGCCGAACACCAGGTTGGCGCGGGCGCGACGACATCAGACTGCCCGGTGGATAATCCAAGCACTTAGGAATCGGGGGAGATGCGAGTCGACACGGAGAGGGAGGCGGTCTATTTCGCGGATTCCTGAATACCTTGCTTGACGTTACCCAACTTCGATTGAACCTTGCCGAGGTTCTTTTCAATATTGCCTTTGGCTTCCAGCGTCTTATCGCCTACTAGCTTGCCCGTGGCTTCTTTGATCGTTCCCTTGACTTCTTCGACGCGGCCCTTAACTTGATCCTTATTGATGTTCATGAACATGCTCCTATTCACAGATCCCGGCAAGCGGCCGGGGCGCCCTAAGAAAATTGCAGTCCAGCCTGCCTTCTCGTTCTTTATTCTCTGGCTCTACTGGCGTTCCTTTTTGGTCTTCGGCTGCTGACCCTGTTCCGCAGCTTCGGTCGAAGCGGCACTGGCGCCTTCGGTGACGATGTTCACGTGAGCCGGAGTATTCCTGATCTCGAAGGCGACGCGGCGGTTCTGCGCACGGCCCTCGGCGGTATCATTGCTGGCAATCGGCTTGGCCTTGCCATAGCCCTTGGCGGTGAGGACGGACGCGCTGACGCCCTTGCTAATCAAATAGGCCTTCACAGCCTCCGCGCGCCTCTGCGACAGATTCAGGTTGTACGCAGCGGAGCCGATGGAGTCCGTATGACCCTGGATTTCAACGTTCAGTTCGGGTTGAGTTAGCAAGGCACTGGCGACTTCGTCCAAGGTCTGCTGCGCGGGCGCGGTCAGTTGTGACAAGTTGAACTCGAAATCCACGGCCCGCACGATCACCGACTGCTCGATGATGCGGCAGTTCTCGTCGACCTTGAAGCCGGCTGGCGCCTGGCACGGAGGAGGCGGCGGCGGCGCGGCTGCAACCGTCGGCGGCGGCGGCGGCGCTGGAGCCGGCGCGGGGGGAGCCGCCAAGGCGACCTGCTCATGCCCGCCGAACCGGTAGCCAATGCCGATGCCGAACAGGAAGGGGTCTATGTGAACGGTCGAGACCCTCGTTCCGCCGGCCAGATCCACATCCGAACCGAGCTTGAACCATTTGACGTCGGCATTCAGATACCAGTGATCCCGGAGCTTGTAATCGAAACCCGTTTGCAATGCCGGCCCCACGCTCGTGGAGTTGAGCTTGAGTTCCCCGACTCCGGGAACCGCCAGATTCACATCTGAAATAATCGTGACATTGACACCCGCGCCCACATAGGGCTGGAAATCATGATCGGGTAGGAAATCGTATTTTGCGGTCAGGACCGGCGGTAAATGCTTGAAAGTACCAATTGCGGTACCGCTCACGGTTACGGTCTGACTCTGCGGATACGTGAGCACCAACTCCGTCGACCAGTGGGGCGTGAAGAAGTATTCGAAATCCAGATCCGGCAGCCACTTGTCGTTGATGTGAATTGCATTCTCGGGCGCGAGGCCCGGAATCGCATCCGACTTGTTCGCGGGATCCAAGTACACGCCGCGCAGGCGCACTTCCCAAGGATCGTCATCGGCGCGGACCGAACTAAATGCGATGGCCATCAACGCTGACGCACCCAGTGTGCTCAACAACCGCGAATTCATTATAGGCATCCTTCCCAAGAGCTTTAATTCGACAGGATGTTAGGTTGCGAACGCCTCTCTCGACATCCGTAATTGCCGCAGCATTGTGGTCGTAGCGCGTGTGCGGCCACGCTCGCATGCTCGGGGGCGGTGACTGCCACAGTGTGCGGTAGCGTACAGACAACCTGTATCTGCCGAGATCACATACACGCCATCGAATGGGTGCTATCGGGGAACAAGAATGAATTTCCATCGGTTGCGAGCCCGACCCTACCTACCACAGCGGCTATTGGCCTTGCTGCTCTCAGGCGTCTTTGCCTCATCGGTCATGGCGGCATCCATTGAACTGCCGCCGCTTAACGATCCTGCGAGCAGCGAGCATCACGTCGGCAAGGTGATCTGGGTTGATCTGGCGACCCCGGACCTCGCCGGTGCCGAGCACTTCTATGGCGGGCTTGTTCGGCTGGACGTTTCGTGAGATTCATAGCCGTCGCATCGACTACGCGGTCGCGCTGCTCGATGGCCGACCGGTCGCAGGTCTCCTGCAGAAGGCCATACCGCCCGGCGAGCACCGTCAGCCGGCGTGGCTGACGTTCATCGCCGTTGGCGATGTCGATGCCACGACACGGGCGGCACTGTCGAACGGCGCCAAGATCTTAGCTCAAGCCCGAGATTTTCCGAATCGCGGCCGGCAAGCAGTCCTCGCCGATCCCCAAGGGGCGGTTTTTGCGGTGCTCGCCTCGAGCAGTGGCGATCCGCCGGACTTTCTGGCGGCGCCGGGCGAGTGGATCTGGAGCGCGCTCCTTGCCAGTGATCCGGACAAGGACGCTGCCTTCTATCAGGCTCTGTTTGGCTACGATGTCTTCGATCTCCCGAGTGACGACGGCGTTGGAGCACGTGATCCTTTCCACTGACAATTTGTCTCGCGCGGGCATAAACGGGATGCCGCGCGATTCGGCCCGGCGTCATCCCCACTGGCTCAACTTCGTGCGGGTCGTGGATGCCGCAGACGCAGCGGCCCATGCGGTTGCGCTCGGCGGACGCGTGCTGGTCGAACCGCGGATCGATCGGCACGGCGGCAGGGTGGCAGTGGTCGCCGATCCGACGGGAGCACCGCTTGGATTGATGGAGTGGTCGGACACGGACAGCAAGCAGGAGCCGAAATGAGGATCCTCATTCAGCGCTGGAGGGTGATCGCCCTGGGGTTCCTGGTTGCGGCGGTGTATGCCTGTGCGGTAGGCGGCGGCTATGACGGAGGGGACGTTGCGGTCGCTGGCTACTATGAGCCTGGCGGATATGAGTATGGCGGCTGGGGATCCGGTTATCACGTGGGACCCCCCCGCGGCGGTGAGCGTCGACCGGCGCAGGGCGGCCACAGCTATCGGCCGGCCGCCCCGTCTCGATCCACGCCGTCTATTGCGGCACGTCCTCGGGGGCATTGAATGTCGCGAGGCGCAGGCGCCGCTCTTCTATGCGCTGTAGGATCTCGGTCAGCTCGCGGTGGCTCATGTTGAGCCTACAGTCGTACTTCGCATAATGTATATTATGGTAACTATCCTCGAATGGCTGATTGCCTTCAAAAGGCTGTATCCCGACATCGTGCTGGATGTGCTGTTCGAAACGCGGGTTCCTGACCTGCTCCGCGACCGCCTCGATATCTCGATCCGCGTCATGGCAGAGCCGCCGCCAAACCTGGTTGCGCGCGAACTTGGCATCGTGCGCTATGTAGCGTGCGCCTCCCGTGCCTACGCCGAAGCGCATGGCTTACCGTCGGTGCCCGAGGATTTGGGCCGAGTCCCACTGATTACATCGGAGACGGCGGGCCAGCAATTGCGCGTGGCCGCGTACCAGGGCGACGAACGGCGGGAGATTTTGCTGCATCCGACGCTGATATCCGAGAACTTCGCGTTTCTTCAAAAGGCGATTCTCGCCGGCGCAGGTGTGGGTCTGGTGCCTGACTATGTCGTCCAAACACCGGTGCGTGATGGTGCCGTCGTCACCTCCCTGGATGACTGGCGCCTGAGCATATTCGGCTCGAAAATGTTCATGTTGTACATGCCGAACGCCCATCCGACTCGGGCGATCAGGACCTTCATCGATTACATACTTCTGCAGGCTCGCGCGATTGCGCCGTCGACTGAACACAAAAACGCTTCGTTCGAGGAGCTCGACATATCAGCGTCCCCAACATAGCCCGCGGCGATCGCAGAGATCCTTCCCGCAGCGCTGCAACTTTGTCTGCATGTCAAAGGGCGCGAGTTCACGAAGATCGACGAGCCCCTGGGCCCCGTTGCCGCCTTTGCATCGAGATGATCTACCGGCCGACCGCCCTGCGGAGCATTTGAACGTCCTCATATCGGGTATTGATGGCGGTCCGATTGGTGGCCAGCCTCAAGTCACGCAGCACCTCCAATGACCGCAGCAGCACCGGCAGGGGCGGTCCACTGGCGGTTATGCCCTCCAGGCCCAGTTCATCGAGGCCCGCCGAGGGCACCTCGATGAACTTTCTGACGAGCGCATCGTGGTGTTGTGCCGCCACCTGTCCGAATAGCTCACAGACTTCGAGGTAGGCAAGCGCATTGCGCTGAAACCAGTCCGCGTGCCGTTGATCGTCGGGACAGGCGAGCAACTCATCCAGCAGGCTCGTGCGCATCATGCATTCCCGCAGCCGCGCCTGATCGGACGGCAGCATGAACAGCATCTTGTCGAGGAGCAACTGCGCATAGTACGGATCGTTCGCACGACACAGACCAAGCAGCAGGTCGATCTCATTGATCCCGGAAAAATCCCCCGCATTGGCGCCGCGATACTCCTGACGACCGACGCGATATGGTTTGTAATACGGCCGCACCGAATAGAAAAATTGATCGACATCGAGCTGCGCCATCAGCCGGCCGTTGAACTTTATCACGTCACGAAGCGCCGCCTGCGCCGCCTCGAACATGACATCCGCCACGGGACTGGAAACGCCCAGATGGACGATGCCCGTGAGCGCATCCGCCGCCCGCTGGAGCGACAGTATTCCGCGTGTGTTCTCGTCGATGAACAGGAACTCGTCGGGAAGCGATGTGAAGCTCTTGCGAACGCCGGCGCGAGCCTTGTTGCGCGTCGCCAAATGGCTGGTCGAGAACCGCGGCGCCATTCCGAGCGAGGCTCCGACGTGCAACGCTAGGGAAGACGCTTCCGAAAAGGGCGAGCGTTCCTCGCGGGACGGATTGGTCAACTCGTGCCGACGCAGCGCTCCGAGATACATGCCGACGCTGCCGAGCACGCCGAACGCACTGTCGAACCCATCGCCGGTATTGCCCTCGGCGAGCAACGCGATGACGTACCCGTGTCCCTCGTCGCGCAGCGCCGCCTTGATCGAGTCTCCGCAGCCGATAACCCGCGCGCGGTTCTCCTGCGCGAAATAAATATTTTCCAGCTCGGTGTTCATTTGAACGAACGAGGTTCTAATCCAATGCTCGAATGCATCCGCTCGGCTCATCATGAGTACCTCGAACACATGCCGTTAGCCCCCGGACCATGAGCGCGCGACGTACGCCGCTTCCGCCCCCGTGTTGTAGATGTGAAACGACAAACGCACGACCGATCCACGGGAGTCCGCACGCACTGCATTCGCGCGCAACGAGCGCAGTACTTCCTCACGGGTTTCGTCCAAAGGCAGGCAGATGGTGCCGCCAATCCGTTCAAGGTCCACTCGATCCCGCCACGAGACGGGCAACTCGCCACGAAATACCCGCATCAATTCGTGGTTATGCGCGCGGATGGCTTCGATGCCGATGTGAGCGATCGTTCGTATGCCAACGGCCGCGACCACGTACGGCGCAATGGAGGGCGTCCCGCCCCAGAAGCGTCTGGCGTCGGCCGCGTACCTGAACGAATGAACATCGAATTCGAACGGATCGTCGTGCGAAAACCAACCGACATCGGTGGGTGTCAGTTGGCTCAGCAATGAGGGACGAATCCACATGAAGCCCGCGCCGGGACCGCCGCAGAGCCACTTCACGCAGCTCCCGAGGATGACGTCCGCCCCCAGGCCCATCACCGAGAAGGGCAGTATTCCGGCCGATTGCGCGACATCAACTATGCAGAAAATCCCACGTTCTCGGCATAGGGCGGCTATGTCGGCGACCGGCGCCACGATTCCGGTATTCGAATGAGCGTGAGTCACCAATGCTGCGGCGACCTCTGCAGTCATGGCACTTCTCCACGCGGCCATGCTCGTGGGGTCCTGCGTTCGAGGGATCAGGCGGGTCTCATAGCCGATGCCTCGAGCCTGCTGCAGCACGAATGCCATGGACGGGAAGGAATCTTCGGCCGCCAGCAGAACCTTTCGCCCGGTCTGCCGCGGCAGCGCCGGCAGCAGTTTGGCAAGACCGGAGGATAAATTCGACTGCGGGCAGTAATCCGCCGGATCCCCGCCCAGAAGCGCCGCCAGCGACTCGCGAAACTCATCGAGCGCCGATAACCAAGCAGGCCATGCGTCGCCGCCCTGCAGCTGCCAGGGCTGTAAATAATGCTGTTGAATTGCGGCAGTGCTGCGCTTCGGCAGGCACCCTACCGAATGCGTGAGGGCGTAAGGCCCCGGCCCCGGTACATGGAAATCGTCTCGATGATGCATGTGGGTGGCGGCCGACATAGGCAGCGTCAGCGGCTCTACCGCGATGAAATCCAAGCCTGCACGTCGTCCACAACTTCCGCGGAAACGTGGCTCGGACGCCCCCAGTCTTCGGGTGCGTCCTTGCCCATGGCAGTTGCAGCGCTCGGCATGAAGAGATGGAAAAGCTGCGGGTAAAACTTCAGCGTCGCGTTGTCGTGTCCCGCGAGCGCCCTCTTCCAATCGTCGAATGCATCGGGCGCGGAGGCATCGTGCCCGGCCGACAGTATGAGCACTGGTATCGCCAGCTGCGCGGCTGCTGTCGCCGGCTCATAATCGCGCACGCTCAACCAGTAGCTGACTGGGCTTCTATTCCCAAACAGGCTAACAACGTCTCCTGCGGCAAAGCCTCCATCTTTTAGCTTCTCTAGTGTCGGGACCACTCTGGCCGCATCAGCCCCCTCATCGCCCCCGGCCATCGCACGGGTCTCGACCTGCTGTCTGAACGTAGTCAGCAACTGAGTGGCGGGTGCACCCATGGCGATGATTCCGGCAACACGTGAATTGGCCGCTGCGACTGCCGGCGCGGCGAAGCCACCTAGGCTATGACCGAGTAGGTAGATCCGGAGGTGGTCAACCTCCCTCCGGCGCGCAAGCAGCCCCACCGCTGCACCAGCGTCATCGCTGACCTCGTCACGTAGCGAGAACGAAGATAGGGGGCCATTGCCTAAACCGGCCCCAAACTGGTGGGTACGCTTTGTATATCGGAGCACCGCAATGCCGCGATTCGCCAGGCCCCAGGCGAGGTCCTTGAACATCTTGTTTGGGCCGACCGTCGCGTCTTCGTCAAGCGGCGGGCTTCCAGGAATGAGCACGACTGCCGGAAATGGCCCATCGCCAGCAGGCAGGGTCAGCATTCCCGGCAAATACCACGGGCCACTATTGACCGTGACCGCAATCTCTCGAAAGCGGCGCACGGATGCGTACTCCGGCGCTGTCCAGTCTTTCGCGGCATCGGTGGGCTTGGGCCCAAAATAGAGTCCCACGACCTTCCCGCCCCTGTCGAATGTCACTAGCACATTGTCGTTTGCGGCCCGCTTAAACGAGCACGTGACAACCACAACGTGGTACTCGCCTGCCTGCTCAAGTACGCTGCTCGACCTTACCACAACAAAGTCCCCTGACGTCGCGCGCCACTCCTGCGATTGCGACGCCAGCGCGCGTGGCGAAAGAACCTTCACTAGTTGTGCGCTGAAGCGCCGTTCCACAGCCGACAATCGGCCAGTCCCCAATTGCCGTGCAATGACCGCACCCAGCGAAGCATAGTCAGAACTTGCAGCCGCAGATGTTGCTTCCGTGCCGCCTACGGGCGCCGAGGCGATAAGAATTGCAAGCGCGAAACCGAAGAGTTTCATCACGACATTCCATCCAAGCAGCAGTCACGTCGAAATCAGCGCGTTGGTCGACAGCAATGGCGATTAGCGTCCATTGCAACATCGGCATTCATCTCAGTGGCCGCGACCGTCATCGGTCGGACCACCAGCCCGCCTATAGCCTAGCGTCTCTACTGGGGAAAAACCAGGGAATATTCTCCGATAAGAGTAATACTTATCCTATTAAGGCATCTGGCTCGATTTTAATTGTTGACGGCAAGGCGCTCAGTGGATCACGAGCGGAGTATGGGCATGGGGAGGAAATTGGCGACGCGGCGCGAGCGGTGGATCGAGTCGCAGCAATTGGCCTAAACCCCCGCGCAATCAGCCAATTGGACATCAATTGCAGAGGTCAACACCAATGGCTTCAATTGAGAAGCATCATTGACATTTCTCATTATAGGGTGCTTCAATCCCTATTCGGATGTTCTCGCCACAGGCCGCCCGGGGACGGCTCTCCAATGCCATAGATTTGAGGCGGATCAATCATGCGAACACTTGCGATCAAGACTGGCGCATCGGTGCTTTTGGCGTTTGTAACAGCGGCCAGCATGGCGCTCAGTACGGACCCTGAATCGCCTGGCCTCAGACATGATCTCACCAGAGTGGATGTCGACGCGTGGCTGGATGGCTACCTGCCCTATGCGTTGGCACAAGCCGATATTGCTGGTGCAGTCGTTGTGATCGTCAAGGATGGACAAGTTTTGACTCAGCGGGGCTACGGCTATGCCGACGTTGCTGCACGTCAGCGAATAGATCCGGCGACGACCATGTTTCGGCCAGGATCGATTTCGAAGCTGTTCACTTGGACGGCGGTCATGCAGCTGGTGGAACAAGGCAAGATCGACCTGGATGTCGACGTAAACCGCTATCTCGATTTCACAATTCCGCCTTACGGTGGCAAGCCGATCACGATGCACAACATCATGACGCACACAACCGGATTCGAAGAGTCTCTGAAACACCTCATCATCTTCGAGGGCCGGTTTCCTCCATTGGGCGAAGCGCTGAAAAATCGGTTGCCGAAGCGAGTGTTCGCACCCAGAACCACACCAGCGTATTCGAACTATGCGGTAGGGCTCGCCGGTTACATCGTCGAGAGAGTCTCTGGCATGCCTTTCGAAGAATACATCGAAAGGTACATTTTCGAACCCCTGAGCATGACGCACGCCACCTTCCTGCAACCGTTGCCCGGGTCGCTGGCACCCTTCATGTCGAAAGGATATATCAAGGCGTCGCAGGAGGCCGAGCCATATGAACTCGTGACCTTACCGCCTGCCGGCTCCGCCGCCGTGTCGGGGGCTGACATGGCGAAATTCATGATCGCGCACCTAAATCAAGGCGCGGGACTGATGAAGCCCGCGACGGCGCAGCTCATGCATGATCCCTCGAATGTGACCATGCCCGGTACGAATCGTATGGCCCTTGGCTTCTATGAACAGCGATTGAACGACGTCAGTGCGATTGCGCACGCCGGGGACGCTCTTAACTTCCATAGCGACTTGTGGCTATTGCCCTCCGAGAATGTGGGCCTATTCATCTCGATGAACGCCGCAGGCGTGGGCAACGCCACGCACGATATCCGGCGGTGGCTGTTCCAGCAGTTCGGCGATCGCTATTATCCGGCTGCGAATCACAGCGCACCGATAGAGATGCCGACCGCAAAACATCATGCCAAAATGCTCGCCGGCAACTACATCCCCAGCCGCGGAAGCTTTTCAAACTTCCTGGACGTGTTGAACTTCGTCGGTCAGATGAAAGTCGGCCTGGATGAGGACGGTAGGCCGCTTATAGCTTCGTTGCCTAATCTTGCTGGCGCGCCCCGCCGGTGGATCGAGATTGCGCCTTTTCTCTGGCAAGATGCGAACAGCCACGAACGGATCGGCGCGCGGGTCGAGAACGGTAGAGTCATGCGCTGGGACATTGATGAGGGACCACCATTCACGGTCTTCAACCGCGCGCCGTGGTACCGCGATGCCGCGTGGCTGATGCCCTGTTTCTTGATCGGGCTCGCTGTTGTTTCGCTCACGACGTTGTCCTGGCCCGTGGCGGCAATTGCCCGCCGTCGTTATCGGGTCGCCATTGGCTTCAGCGGCAACGATCTTGTGAGCTACCGGCTCGTTCGCGTTTTTTCCTGGCTAACGTTGGCAGTTCTTGGCGCGTGGATGTCCGTGCTGGCGCCGCTGACAATTGTGGCAGGAAAAATTGACGGGTTGGTCTGGCTATTGGAGCTCGCAGGGACGGTGGGTAGCGTCGGGCTGCTGATCGTGGCTATCTGGGCCTTGCAGCGCTCATGGAGCCATCCGCGAACCAGTTTGACTACGGCGTGGAGAGCACTGATGGCGGTCGCGGCGCTGATGGTGCTGTGGGTCATGCTGGCCTTTCATCTCATTAGCTTCGGCACGCGTTTTTAAACATTCTTGAACAAGATGATCTACGACTTCATCGTGGTCGGTGCAGGGATGGCCGGCGCTTCGGTTGGGTATGAGCTCGCTCGCTTAGCCCGAGTATGCATGATCGAAGGCGAAGAGCGTCCGGGATATCACTCGTCCGGCCGTTCTGCCGCGCTTTTTGCGCCGAGTTACGGAGGACGAGAGATTAGAGCAATGACGCGCGCAAGCCGCGCATTTTTCGACCGACCCCCGCCGGGATTTTGCGAACATCCGCTATTGCAGCCGCGGGAAGCCCTTTTCATCGCGCGCCCGGATCAGCACCAGCGTCTCGAACAAATGGTCGCCGGAATTTGCTCTTCGGGTGGCAGCATGACCAGCATCGATATCAAGGAAGCCTTGAGGCGCGTGCCACTGTTGCGTCCCAGCTATCTGGCCGCCGCGGCGTTGGATTCAGACGCCATGGACATCGACGCCAATGCGCTATTGCAAGGATACCTCCGCGGTGCGCGCTCTGCGGGGGCCAGGCTCATAACCGGGTGCACAATAGTCGAGGTGCGGCGTCTGCACGGGGTTTGGTCGATTGATCTGCCCGCCGGCACCGTCAGGGCGCCGGTGTTGATCAACGCCGCGGGTGCGTGGGCCGATGGGGTGGCACAACTTTGCGGCGCGAGTGCCCTTGGTCTTCAACCCCTGCGTCGGACTGCGATGTTGGTCGATGCGCCAGCAGGTGCGAGCACACAAAGATGGCCGGCAGTACTCGATGTGGACGAGCAGTTCTACTTCAAACCCGACGGAGTCAGGCTTCTGCTCTCGCCAGCCGATGAAACTGCGAGCCCGCCTTGTGACGCTCAAGCTGAGGAGCTCGATATCGCTGTCGGCGTAGACCGTGTGCAAGCGGCCTTGAATATTGAGGTGCAGAGGATATCCCATCGGTGGGCGGGTCTTCGAACATTTTCTCCGGATCGAGCTCCCGTGTTAGGCTTCGACTCGCAGCGGGCGGGATTGTTTTGGTGCGCAGGGCAAGGCGGATACGGCATTCAAACCGCGCCCGCCATGGCACGAACTGTGGCGGCGCTGGTGATGCAAGGGAAGTTGCCGGGCGACGTTGCGGCGGAAGGCGTGACTGCGCAGCAGCTCTCGCCGGGACGTTTTGGGGAAGTTGCCCTCGCGCCATGATGATAAGTAAGCTTGAGGATTGACTGTGCATCGTATATCTGCAATTTGGACGCATGCCAAGGTTCTCTCATAAGCATGAAGAAAAGTTCCACAAAACGTTCAAAGCCCCGGGCCCACAACAAGAGCACGTTGGGGGGGTTGATCCGTCTGCTTCGCCAGCAAAACGGTTGGACTCTGCGTCAGATGAGCGAAAAAGTCGGAATTCCATTATCAACTCTTGCAAAGGTCGAGGCGAACACGCTCTCGATGACGTACGACAAACTGCAGCAGTTTGCCTCCCGGCTTGGCATGACGATGACGGCGCTCTTGGCGCAGGCGGAAGCACCCGCCACCGGGGCAGCGGCAAAAATCGTGACGGCGCGGCGCAGTCTTTCAGGCAATGCAAATTCCATTCAGGTTGCCACGCCGAATTATGACTATGAGTATTTGTGCGCAGATCTTCGGGAGAAGCGCATGGTGCCCATCATCGCTCGCATTCGCGCTCATGACATCATGCAGTTCGGGCAGTTGGTGCAGCACCAAGGCGAAGAATTCATCTTCGTTCTGGAAGGGACCATTGAAGTCCATATGCAGTACTACACTCCGGTAGTTCTCCCGGCCGGAAGAGGCATTTATCTCGACAGCACAACGGGCCACGCCTATGTGGCAAAGGATTGCGAAAGCGCGCTGGTTCTTGCCGTGTGCTCCAGCGAAGATCCCAATCTTGCCGTAGATCTCATCAACCTCGCGGAAAACGAAGCAGCCGCGTCGGTAGTCTAAGATCTTTGCGTTGTTTCTGGCCTGGATTTATGCCGGACTCGCAGCGACACCTCCTGCCCATAACGTGCTGATCACTGGCAGCCTGTCTGTGGCGGATTGGGCGGCGAGCCCCTCTGCCGGTGAGGTCGCGATCTGCGGTCGGCAGGCGCGCGGCGCGAACGGGGACTCAACTACCTGTTCGACGTAAAGCTCGCTGATTTCCAACCTGTTATCTAGTGCTATTCTCCGATCAGGTAATTTTTCTTTGATTAGGCTTAAATTTCTTGACATTTTGGGAACTCGGCGGGTAGTGTCTATATAGAGAACCTAAACGGCTGTGCCGCAGGCGTATATCACGCTCCGCATGGCTAATCCGGCCAATGAATGGGGGGAATATCTAGTGGGCAAATTCGCGTCGACGAAGAAAATTCTGGCTTATGCACTTGCCCTGTGCGGCGCATGTCTAGCAATCGATGCCCTCGCGGATACTTCCAGCGACTCGGCGAACATCGCTGCCCAAGGGAGCGGTGGTACAGATCTCGCGGAGATCGTTGTCACGGCGAGCAAGCGTTCCGAAAATGTCCAGGACGTCGCGGAGTCGGTCACCGTGATCAGCGGCGCCACATTGCAGGAGCAGCAGAAAGCTCAGCTCTCCGATTACTTAGCCTACACGCCGGGCGTGACTGTCAGCACCTCTGGCTCGGCGGGTCAGAGTGCGATCACCATTCGTGGCATATCGCCAATTGGCGGAACCAGCAAAGTCGCCACCTACATCGATGAAGCGCCATTGGGCTCGAGCGGAATTTGGGCGCAGTCAAGCGGGCTGACTCTCGATCTGCTGCCTTTCGATTTGGACCGCATCGAAGTTTTGCGCGGGCCGCAAGGGACGCTCTACGGGGCATCCTCGATGGGTGGCCTGCTCAAGTATGTTCTGACGACGCCCGACACGCAGAAATTCACCGGCAACGTTGCTGCGGACATCGGTGTCGTTCAGAGCGCAGGCGAGCCGCAGGCCAGTTTGATGGGGCACGTGAACATTCCTATCATCGCGGACACGTTGGCCACGAGCCTCAGCGGATTCTACAAATACACTCCCGGCTATATCAACAACGCCTACAGCGGCGTCACCAACACTAATGATTTGAGACAGTACGGCGGGCGTTTGGCGGTCTTCTGGCAGCCTGCCAGCAACCTCAGTGTAAAGCTAAATGCGATGTTGCAGACGACGGAATCGGCGGACGATGCGCTTGAGTCCTTTGCCAATCCGGCCGAGTCCCCGTCCCCGCCGTCAGCGACAGCACCCAGCCTCGTTTCCGGCGGAACAAGCTTTGGCCACCTGACCGAATCTGAAGCCTTCTTGCAGCCTTTCTATGATCGAGTGTACTTTTATTCAGGGACCTTGGATTGGGATCTGGGTTTTGCAGATTTGGTGTCGGCCTCCAGCTATTCACAACTGATCTCCGGCCAGACCAGTAACCAGAGCCAGGAATTCGGCAACTTTTTCCCGTTAGTCGGCCAACCGGCGCCGGGTCTCGCGTACGAATTCAATGAGCTTGACCTAAAGAAATGGACGCAGGAACTGCGGCTCACCTCGCCGACGACTCAAGTGATCTCGTGGCAATTCGGCGGCTTCTTCACCCACGAGAGCCAAGGCAATGAGCAAAAAGTCCTCGGCGTTGATACTTCATACCGGCCAATCGCTCAGTTTGCGCCGTATCTGGCCTATGCGAATGTTCCTACCACGTACCAGGAATACGCCGGCTTCGGTGACCTCACGTGGAATATCACGTCGGCTTTTGATGTGTCAGGGGGGGTGCGATACTCGAAAAATAAGCAAACTTTCAATATCTCCGAGTCGGGCATCCTGTTGAACCAACCGCAAACGCCGCCCACCATATTCCCCTCTGTTCCCTCTGACGGGAACAATACGACTTGGATGGGAAATGCTCGGTACCATTTCACAAAATACTTCATGGTCTACGCGCGCGTGGCTACCGGCTACGCTCCCGGTGGCGCCAACACACCATATCCAGGAGTTCCCCAGGCGACCGTCGGATCGGAGACGCTCACTAGCTACGAGGCGGGCTTGAAAAGTGAGTTCTTCGATCGGCGTGCGCTCGTAGATTTGGCGGTGTATCACATCGATTGGAAGGACATTCAACTGAGTGCGATGCTCAATGGTATTGGCTATTTCACGAACGGCGGAACGGCGAGCAGCGACGGATTCGAACTGAGTACCAGCTGTTCGCCCATTGAAGGATTGAGATTCGGGTTCAACAGCGCGTATACCGAAGCACACTTGACGTTGTTGAACCCGAACGTTTCCACGCCTTTCGTTTTGGGTGCCCAATTGGAAAATGTTTCGAAATGGACTGTGTCTGGAACCGCGGACTATGGATGGACTTTGTCCTCGTCGATGACGGCGCATGTCGGCACCGGAGTTCGCTGGATCGGTCTGCAGGAAGGGGCGGAGTTGGCGGCCGGCTTGCCTTACTTCGTCCTGCCCAGCTACACCCTGGTTGATTCGAACGCCAGCATCATTGCCGGCCCCTGGACCTTTAGAGTGTATGGGAACAATCTCACCAACTCACACGCGTACTCTTTTGCACGCGTGAACCAGGACGCCGTCTCCGGGGCCGTTCCGCAAATTGACTACGCTCCCGCTCAGCCGAGGACCGTAGGAGCGGGATTCATTCTCCGGTTCTAGCGGTCGATGAGGGTCCCTTTTGGCACGCGGTATTGAAGATCATCATGACGAAGCCATCTGGTAGTCTTTTCGGAGTCCGTATGAATCACTGTGTTCGCATAAAAATCGTGCCCATCTTGTCCTTGGCCGCCGCTCTGTCTTTGGTCGTGTTGGGCGAATCGTCAGCGGCACCCGGCAATGGGTTTTCGATTCACAACGTCCTGAGCGCGCCATTTCCCTCGGATCTTCACGCCTCACCCAAAGGAAACAAGGCAGCATGGATTTCCAACGACGCCGGCAGCCGCAATCTTTGGGTGGCGGACGTCCCAGCCGACGGCACTCATGGCGCCCGCCAAGTCACCGCGTACAGCGGGGACGATGGCATCGACATGGGTGAAATTCGCTGGACACCCGACGCCAACTCCATCGTTTACACTCGCGGCGGCAGTTTCGAAGGGGGCGGTCCGGTCAATACCTTGAGTCTGCCGGAGGGCTCAGGGCCGCAGGACATTTGGATAGTCAGAATTAACGGCGGATCGCCCCGCAAGCTGGGCTCCGGTCATTCACCGGAAGTTTCGCCCGCCGGCGATAAAGTCGCTTATCTCGATGCCGAGCAGATTTGGATTGCCTCGCTGTCTTCGAACGAAGAGACCGCCCAACTCATTCATGATCGCGGAAAGTGCAGCTCAACTGCCTTTTCGCCGGACGGCAAGCGCCTCGCATTCGTCAGCGTGCGCACGGATCATTCCTTCATAGGAATCTACGACTTTGCCAAGCACAGCATCACCTGGATGTCTCCGAGCGTGGACGATGATGATGCGATCGCCTGGTCCCCCGATTCCAAGAGTGTCGCGTTCATTCGATCGCCGTCCAACAATGAGTATCGGTTTGCGCCGCGGGTAACGGGTGATCCGTGGTCCATTTGGGTGGCCGATGCCACGGATGGTCGGGCGAAACGAATTTGGACGGCAGATGCAGGTATCGGCAGTGTTTTTTCCCCGTTGCAGTCCGACCAGCAACTTCTATGGAGCACGGACGGTAAGATTATTTTCCCCTGGGAGAAAAACGGCTGGAAGAATCTGTATGCGATTTCGATAGGTGATGCCAGCGCGCAGCCGCTTACTCCGGGCAATTTCGAGGTGGCGGAGGCGACTTTAACTTCTAGACGAGATGAGGTGATCTACGCAGCCAATGCGGGGGACCTCAATGGCCGGCACTTGTGGAGAGTGTCCGTGCTCACGGGCAGGATATCGCCCTTGACCGCGGGCAGCGCCATCGAGGATTCGCCGGATATCACCGGCGATGGACGGATCGTCGCTTGGCAGGCCGATGCACGCAGCCCCTTGAAGCCGATGTTTTTCAGCTCAGACGGCAAGGGGCATGATCTCGCGCCGCCGCCGCCCCTCTCGTTCCCTCTCAAGGCAATGATCGAGCCGCATTATGTGTCCATTCAATCTCCCGATGGGCTGCAAGTGCCGGGACAGCTGTTCCTACCGGCCGCCGGCACCTACAACGGTCGGCATCCGGCGGTTGTGTTTTTCCACGGCGGCCCAACGCGCCAGATGTTCGCTGCTTGGAATCCGATGGACGCCTACTATTACATGTACGCCATGAACCAATATCTCGCGAGCAAGGGGTATGTGGTTCTATCCGTCAACTATCGCGGAGGCTCCGGTTATGGTCTCAAGTTTCGAGAGCCCCCGAAATTCGGAACCGCCGGTGCCAGTGAATATCAGGATATTCTCGGCGCAGCACAGTTTCTTCGTGGGCGAAGCGACGTGGATCAGCAGCGTATTGGCGTCTACGGCGCCAGTTACGGTGGCTTGATGACCGGCCTCGCGCTATCCCGTTCGTCGGATCTATTTGCGGCGGGCGTCGACTATGCCGGGGTCGGCAATTGGCTGGGCCTCGTGCCCGCGCTGAGCACCCCTGATGCAGCAGCGGTCAGCGCGCTCGCCTATGAATCTTCGCCGATTGCATCCGCTGCGCAATGGCGATCGCCGGTGCTCCTGATCCAGGCCGATGATGACCGCAGCGTTCCGTTCCATCAAGCCGTGGAGTTGGCCAATGCTCTGCGCGGATTGGGTCATGCACAGGTCGACCAGCTCATCATACCCAATGAAATCCACGATCTGCTTAAGCACGAATCTTGGGAGATGTTCTTCGATGCAACCGATCGCTATTTCGACAAATACTTGCGGGGCATACAGGAGACACTCCATGCAAAAAAGTGACGGCTCTGGCGTTTTAGAGATCAGATTCGCGTTGAATCACTGATGGGTGCCACACGGTTCGGCATTGCTCTCGCGCTGTTGGTGGCCGCCGGCATCACTGGCACGGCGCCGGCCGGCGGCACATTTGACTATCCGGATTTTTATTTGTGCACGCCGATTAGACCCATCAAATGACGTCTGCTACTGCTGCGGTAAGGCAGGGAACCTGGTTTCAGCGGTATCTGCTACCGGGCCTTGCGTTCAAAGCGGTGGTGATTGGAGGCGGGTATGCGACGGGCCGCGAACTGGCGGAATTCTTCATGCCCAGCGGACCGCAAGGAGGGCTTCTCGCAATTCTGCTGGCGATGTCAATTTGGAGTGCCGTATGCGCGGTCACATTCTGTTTGGCGCGGTCCACTGCGAGTTGGGACTATAAGACCTTCTTTAGGAATCTGCTGGGACCTTTTTGGGTGGTCTTCGAGGGCGCTTATGTCCTATTTATGATCTTGATCCTAGCAGTGTTTGGCGCAGCGGCGGGCGCAATCGGTAGCGCGGTGTTCAATTGGCCGCCGCTGGCTGGAACCCTATGCCTCATTGCGAGCATCGTTCTGGTATCTGCCAACGGCAATGCCTCGGTGGAGCGATTGTTCAAATGGGTTTCCATTTTCCTTTATGGAGTTTATGCGATATTCGTCGGTCTTTCTCTGTTTACGTTCGGCGATCACATTTCCGGAAATCTGAGTATTGCCGCACCTGCGGATGGTTGGGCCATCGGCGGCCTCACTTATGCCGGCTACAACGTCGTAGGGGCAGTGATCATTCTGCCCGTGCTCCGACATCTGCGCGGCGATCGGGATGCGCTGGTTGCCGGATTGCTCGCCGGCCCATTGGCCATGATTCCTGCCTTCCTGTTTTTCATCTGCATGATCGCTTATTACCCGCAGATTGCCAGCGAAGCGCTGCCGTCCGATTTCTTGCTGCGACGCCTGCATTTTCCAGCATTTCACATTTTATTCCAGCTGATGATCTTCTTAGCATTGTTAGAAAGCAGTACGGGATTTGTACATGCCATCAACGAACGCGCGGCCCTGGCCTATCAAACGCGAACAGGTCGCATCCTTTCGGTCACGGCGCGCGTTTCGATCACGGGGGCCCTTCTCATGGGGTCGATTTTCCTCGCCGCTCGTTTTGGTTTGATCACTTTAATTGCACGCGGTTATCGCGCGCTCTCGTACATATTGCTTATCGTCTTCGTCTTGCCGCTCATGACCATGGGACTGCACCAACTATGGAAGATACGAACTCACCGTGAGCTTAACTAGAACTGGGCTTCTATGTGTGCGGCGGCAAAGGCGTCCATTCGCGCCCCGCACCCCACAGGTCCCGCCGACTCGATAAACGTCGGACCCGTTGATGTTGCGCAGTGGCGAGCTATGTAGCGCTTGCCGCAAACGCGCTTGCCAAGGCTCTGCGCCTGAGTTCGTCTCGCATTGGTGACATCGTTCTTGAGCGCCGGGGTGTCACTGCCGATACCGCCGTGCGGCTCGCGCGCTATTTCGGCGGCACCGCACAGTTCTGGCTGAACTTGCAATGGCTGTGCTCGTCATGGCTTAGTTCTCTTCTTGCGTTTACGTTTCCGCTTTCGGATCTCGTACGTCCACTGATCGTATTGCAAATGCGTCAGGCATTATCCAGCAATTTACTATGATTTACGACATTTTCCGACCGCTCTTTGAGATGGTATAAAGGCCCTGTATAGAAGGCCATTTGGCTCAAAGGGATAACCCGATGGAATCCGCCTTTGTCTTGGCTGAAAAACCGCTGTTGGAGATTCTTACTCAAGTTCGCAACGGCTTGCCGGCGCCCATGATCGAGCAGGTTGCCTCAGCGTTGGGCCTTTCCACCAGCACGTTGGCTGCGAAGTTGGGAATTGCCCGTCGCACCGTGACCCGCAAACGAGGCAACGGTGCACCCCTGTCGAGCGAGACCTCGGAGAAGCTGCTGCGGGCCGCGCGGGTACGCAATCTCGGCCGCGCACTGTTTACGACCGACGCAGCGGTATCGGAGTGGTTATCGAAACCCGAGCAGACCTTGGGCAATATGGCGCCGCTCGATTTATTGGATACCGACTTCGGCGCCCGTGAAGTGGAAAATCTGCTTCGCGCATTAGCTTACGGCCACTTCGTCTAACCAGCATGCGGGTCTTCCGCATCGGGGCGGCGGTCTTTGCACGGACCCGGAAAGAAGCCTTCAGCGGTCGCGGCGGCATGTACGCCTCGGCCCGCTGGCACAGCGCCGGCCGTCCAGTCGTTTACACGGCATAATCTCTCTCCCTCGCCGCCTTGGAGATTCTGGTCCGCCTCAAACAGACCAATGACATTCAACCTTTTTATGCCTATTCCATGGAAATCCCTGACCATCTCATTCTGGCGCCCAAGTCTTTGCCGGTACGCTGGAAGAGCCGGATCGCGGTCAGTCGAGCATTTGGCGATGCGTGGCTCAAGACGAACAATTTACCGGCACTGCGGGTGCCCACCGTGATCACTCCCGGCGAATGGAATGTTCTCGTGAATCCCCTCCATCTGCAGTTCTCACTGAAATGGGTCGTGACGGGTCCCCACGCCTGCACGTTCGACGCGCGACTGCTGCCGATCAAGAAAGGGATTCGGTCGCGAAGAACGCCACGGGATCATTGACAACGACAATTCGGGAGGGAGTTCCCCGAACAAATCTCCGTACGGATGACCGCCTGAGCTTTCCTGTGCTCTGGTCGGTACTAGCCGAACTTCGCGGATTCGACCCTGATTGAGGCCGCGCCGAAGGCGCGGCCTTCTCCCAAGTTTTTGATTTTGTTTGACTGTGGTGGCGCACGTTTCCGCGGAAACGTCTGTAGTGCCGACCTACTCTCTGGCCAACGGCGCAGGTCCTGCGGATAATGCGACACCAGCATGTTTTTGCGCGCCAAGACTCGCAAGAAAGACGGCAAAGAGCACCGCTACTGAAGCGTGGTGGAGAACCGCCGCGTCGCCGGCGGGCGTGTGGTGCAGCGGCATGTGCTGTATCTGGGGGAGATCAACTCCTCGCAAGAGCTCGCCTGGCGCAAGTCGATCGACGTGCTGGAGGATGGGCAGCCGGCGCCGCGTACCTACGCCCTGTTCCCGGAGGATCGGTGCGAGGGGTTATTGCCCGACGAGTCGATCGTGCGCCTCAAGCTCAAGGCGATGCAGCTGCACCGGCCGCGGCAATGGGGTGCGTGTTGGCTGGCGCTGACCCTGTGGCAGACACTGGACCTGGATGTCTTCTGGGCCGAGCGATTGCCGCCCTCGCGTAAAGGAACGCGCTGGGATCTGGTGCTGTTCGTGCTCGCAGCCTATCGACTGATCGCACCGGGGAGTGAGTGGCGGTTGCATCGGGAGTGGTACGGGCGCACGGCACTCTCGGATTTGCTCGGAGTCGATGAGGCGCTCGCCGATCCGCACCTGCTGTACGGGTGCCATGACCGCCTGCTCGCGCACAAAGAGGCGCTCTTTACGCATCTGACGGGTCGCTGGCGGGACCTCTTCAACGTCACGTTCGAAGTGCTGCTGTACGACCTTACCAGCACTTACTGCAGGATTTCCTGTGATTGGACCCCCCTGATTTCCTAGGAATGGGACCACCCGATTTCCTGGGATTGGACCCACCCAATTTCCTCGGAATGGGACCACCGGCCGGAGCCGCTTTTCGAGCCCGGCAGGCTGCGATTCCGCACGCCGCCGCGGCTCCCGGAGCGAAGCGGCGATGCCAGCCAAGGCGAGTCAAATTCCGGGGGTAGCCCCCTTTCCCACCCCAGGCGCCCGATCGCGGCGCCGACGCCCCCCCTGCGGCGCTCGTCACTTCGTACACACACGTAACCGCGGGCTTCGGTCCGCTGACAAGCGATCCGCTATCGTCGTGCATTTTTTTGCACGAGGGGAGCTCTGGATGACGCGGAGGCAATTGACAGTGCAGAGACATGAGGAGATCAAGAGACGGCTCGCCGAGGGACGCAGCGTGCGCGAGATCGCCAGCGCCCTGAAGTGTTCCCGTCGCCTGGTGCGCGAGATCCGCGACGGGCAGCGCACCACGCACAAAACGGCGCCCACCCCGGACCCGCTGTGGATGTCGCAGCTCGAGTGGCCAACCATCCTTCACGATCACGGACTCGGCTTCCCGCTGAAGTTCATCTGGGATGAACGAGCCAAGACCCTGACGACCTACTCGAACTTCTGGAAACAGTTCTATCGGAAGTTCCCGCAGTGTCGCAAGGACGGCGTCACCGCCCGCACGTTCGTGCCCGGCGAGCGCGTCGAAGTCGATTACGCCGGAGACCCGATCGAGTGGTACGACATCAAGACCGGTGTGATCCACAAGGCCTACGTGTTTGTCGCCGGCCTCGGCTTCAGTCAGCTGCTGTTCGCGTGGGCGGCAGAGGACATGAAGAGCCGCAACTGGTTAACTTGTCACCGGCGCATGTTAGATTTTTATGGTGGCGTCCCGCACGTGACCGTGCCCGATTGTTTGCGCACTGGCGTCGTGAAGTGCCATCTGTATGATCCGGATCTGAACGAAGACTATGCGTACCTGGCCGCGCACTTCGCGACCGCGATCGTTCCGGCGCGCGTGCGGCGGCCTCGGGATAAAGCGATCGTCGAGGGACTGGTCAAGATCCTATGCCGCTACTTCCGGTTCCGCTTCCGGCGCTCTCGGTTCACCTCGATCGGCGAGATCAACCGCGCCCTGATGGTATGCGTCGAGCGGATCAATGACCAGTCGCATCGGCGCTTTCGCGTCTCGCGCCGCGAGCGCTTCGAGACGATCGAGAAGGCAAAGCTCAAACCGCTGCCGAGCACCGAGTTCGACGGTGGGGAGTGGAAGGAGGCGAAGCTGCACCCCGACTGCTACGTCTCGGTCGAGGGCGATTACTACAGCGCGCCGCACATCCATCGTCACAAAACCCTACGAATCAAGCTCACCGAGAACCAGGTCGAGATCTTCCTGAACCTCGAGCGGTTGGCCGTGCACCCGCGTTGCCGTTCGAAAATGGGCGAACGGATCAAGATCGCCGAGCACTTCCCGCCGAACTCCGATGCGTACTACGAGGCGACTCCCCAGGGTCTGTTGTCGCAGTCACGATTTATCCACCCGGAGCTCAACAAGCTGTTCATCGAGCTGTTCACCGCGGACGTGTTCGCCCACATCCGCCGCGCGCAGGGCCTTGTCTCCGCCTGCACCAAGGAGATCAACCACGCTGGTCACGAGGTCGCCAGCGAGCGCATCGCCGCGGCGATCGCCACGATGCGTCGCTACAACCGAGTCCGCGTGCCTTACTTCAAGGATCTGCTGATGCAGGCGCGCAAGCAAGCCATCGACACCCAAGCCGGGCGCGACATCGTGCGCAAGCCCGGCAACAAAATGCTCCGGTACGTGGGCGGCGCCGCGCTGCAGGCCACCAACGTTCCTTCCACCCCCTCTGCAGCGCAGGAGAATCTCCCCCTATGAGTATTGCTATCGTCAAAAACCAACTCGCGGAAATGAAGCTGTTCGGAATGCTCGAGGTCCTCGAGGAGTCGCTCGCCGAAGCCACTCGAGATCAGCTGACCGGCAGCGAACTGATGAATCGGCTCATCCAGGCCGAGGCCGATTATCGCAAGCGACGCAAGACCGCGAATCGGATCAAGACTGCCAAGTTCCGCGACCGTCCATCGTTCGAAGACTTCGACTTCACTGCGAAGCGCTCGATCACGCGAGCCCAGATCAAGGACATCTACAGCCTCGACTGGCTCGAGGAGGCGCGGCCGCTGATGCTCGTCGGCCCGACCGGCGTCGGCAAAACCTTTGTCGCGCAGGCCGCCGGGCTCCATGCGTGTGCAAACGGCAAATCCGTCTTGTTCACGAGCATCACCAAGTGGCTCGAGCACTTGAACTTGGCTCGCTCGAGCGGCAGCTACCTTCGCTATCGCGACAAGCTCGCCAATCCCCGGAAATTGAAATGCAGCTCGGAACGAAAGCTACGACGGTTGCAAAGATGATGGCGTCTCGCAGGACTCTGTGGCCGCCTCCTAGCAACGTCACACTTGCGCGGCGCACCGCTTCGTTGGGGGTACCTACCCAACGCTCCGTTTGCGGGAGCGGCGCTTTGGTTCTCCTACTGGAAGTTGGTCATGTTCGCTCAATAGCCACTCCGAGGCGGGTTGCGATACGATGCCGCGAGGCAGATCACGCGGGTTTTCTTGTGCGAGGCTGATCAAACGTGGTGTTGCGCCGGGCCTTTCGGTTGCCGCTGCGAGCAACGCGCGCGTTTCGCGCTCACGCGTTGCTGGTGCATCGAGATCCGCGCAAACCTGAATCAACTCTTCGCCTCCCTGGGGATAGCGAACCAGAAAGTCGACTTCGAAGCCTTCCGCCGTGCGCAAGTAGGAAATCTGCGCTCCGCGCCGCTCCAGTTCGAGCAGCACGGCGGTTTCAAGAGCGTGACCTATATTGGCGCGTCCGGTCGGATCGAAAACCGGGATCAGCCCCATGTCGATGGGATAAGACTTGCGGGGATTGACCATCCGCTGCCGCTCAGAGCCAGACGACATCGACACAGTGCGAATCAGGAACGCGTCTTCTAAGTGTCCGAGATATGCATGCAGAGTGTCCTTGGCGACGGCAATGTTTTGCGAATGGAGATCTCCGTGGAACTTGTTCACGCTGAAAGCGCCGGCAGGATTGGCCAGCAGGTGGCGCACCATCCAACGCAGCGCGACCGGATTCGATACGGCGTGTCTTTCGATCACGTCGCGGAGCAGCGTCGTATCCACATAGCCGCGCAGCAGCTCGAAACGATCTCTCGCAGACCCGTCGAGTGATTCTGGAAAGCCGCCGCACGCCAAGTATGTCCGCAAGTCTTTCTCAAGCGCAGAACGTGCCGCCTTCGTGAGCTGTCCGACAGGCCGATCCGGTTCACGGCCGAAATATCGCAGGTATTCGCGGAAACTGAAGGGATGGACCAGTGCTTCCATCGCTCTGCCGCGCATGCTGGTAGCCACCTCGCGGGATAACAGGCGTGCAGAGGAACCGGAGAGGAAGAGGTCTATTTTCTCGGTTTCTAGCAGGCGGCGGGCAAAACCTTCCCAGCCTGGCACGGTCTGAATTTCGTCCAAGAAGAAAACTGGGCGGCGACCGTCCCGCCATTCCGGATGGAGTTGGTAATACTCTTCGACGATCAGACCAAGATCCGCTACGGTCATGCCTGCAAGGCGCTCGTCCTCAAATCCAAAATAGAGAAGTCCTTCTCGCTCCGTGCCCCGTGCTAGACGATCATGAAGAATCTGCCAGAGAAGTGTAGTCTTGCCCGCCCGACGCATGCCGATAACCGCTATCGCCTTGTCGGCGATAGCGGGGATGTGAACATCGCGCCGCGTAAACCCGGGTATGGGCTCGGCAAGCGCGTCGATGATTTTCCGGCGTATGAGGTCACGCATTTGTCCTTCCTAGAAGGACAGTATTTCACAAATATGTCCGTTTTAAAAGGACAGAAATTTTTCCATGGTGCGGAAATTCAACCAAAGAAAGTAACAATAGCAGGGAGCATTTTGGGGATAACTGGCACGGCGTCACGAGACGAAACTGATGTTATTCAATAGATTGACTAAGAAATTCGAGTCCCAGCCGTCCATTAAATCAATGGGAGGCGGCACAGAAGATTTTTTCCGAAGACTTCGAGGGGCAAGTCTTGAGTTTCGACAGCGACGCCGCCGATATGTACGGTGAGATCGCCGCTGCACGACGCACAGCCGGCAAACCGATCAGCCAGTTCGACGCGATGATCGTTTCGATGGCTCGCTCTCGTGGAGCGGGTCTCGCAACCCGCAACGTCAAGGACTTCGAAGATTGCGATGTGGAGATCATGAATCCATGGGTTGGATAGCGGGTTCTCTCTTGGAAAAAGCCCGGCTGTTAAGCGCGATTTGAGGGCGAAATCGCCCGGATCAGAGTCGCGAGAACCGCGCCTGCGGCAGCCGCGATCAACAGCGCCTTTACCGGTTTCTCCCGCGTGTAGCTGACGATCGAGTCCTGGGTATAGGAGGCAAAATCTTGTGCTCTACGCGTTGCGTCACTGACAGCATCGAGTCCCTGACTGAGCAAGCCTTGCGCCCTCTCCGAGGCCTTATCGAGCGCCGGACCAACCCCGCTACGCACTGATTCCACTTTATTCGAGGCAGACGCGGCTGCAGAATTCACGCCCTGCTTCGCGTCCCGGATGCCGCCCTGAAAATTATCCGCCGCTTTGTCGGCTAACGCTTGACCTTTATTGGCGAAGTCGGTCGAGTCTTTTCCGTATGTATCCATGAACGTTCCTCGGGTGATGAATGGTTCCGCTCAGATTCGCGGTTGGCCAGGCGTTACGCAAGACGCTCACGGTCGACATTACCCCGCGCTAAACCGCTGACTCCTCTGTCGGACATCGTCTGACCGAATCACGGAGCAACCCTCTCAGAACTTCTTCGTCGGTGCCGTGGCCGGGTCTGTGCCCTCTACGCAAGTGCCATCATCGTACCAGGTGGTCTCCGCTTGATAGCCGGTCAGGGGCGTCGTAGTGCTGGTCTTCTTCTCTGCGATGAGACGGCCTGTCGCATGATCGATCGTCAATTGTTCCGTGTCCGCCAGCACGTAGCCGTCATATCTGTTTATGTCGCTCAAATCGTATGAAAAAATCTCGGTGTTGGATGTGCACCGTCCGCGATTGCATTGATTCTCACCCCATGCCCGATCTTTCGAAGACCACACTTGATAGACGCCGCCTCCCACTTTTATCGTTTCGATCACCGAATAGTTCTTCACGAGACCGTTCGTGCCCGTGAGCACTTCCGAATAGGTGCAATTCAATACGAGCGTCCCGGCCAGGGAGCTAAGTGGCGTCGACAAGGACCCGAAAACGATGGCGATCGAAAGAAGCTGGGCACGCCCCGCGAATGCGAAGATTCCGTCGCGAGGCCACAACGACCTCTCCCGCGCCACACGCTCGTTCGACATGCGATTACTGTAGCGCGGAAGGAATGCGCAAAGAAGTCGCAGCATTACCTAGGAGATTACGTAGAGCCTACCGATCCGCGGGCAAGAGACTCGTGATTTCCCGTCGAAAGGGAAGTTCATCCCCTGTTTTAAGCGGCCCGTCCAATTCCTCCGCGAAGCGACGTCCCGCATAGGTGGCATGCGCAATCGTCGCCGGCGCGCAGGCGTCGCCAATGACGGATACCGAGCTGATCCCCGCGTCGCTCCACTCGAACTGCCGGCCCCGTAGCTCGGAGGCCAGTTCCTCATGCGGCCATCGCGCGGTGACCAATACGACTGCATCAGCCGGGATGCACTCCGGGGTGCCGGTGAACACGCAGGCAGTCATGACATGGTCGCGATCGATCGACTGAAGCGCACGGAAGGTTTGGATGCGAACTCCCTTGCGCAGCATACGTGCCTGGATGAAATGCTGTTCCAGGGTTGCCCGAGTCCATGTCGATGCCTCGGAAGCCGGCGTCAGATAATGGGTGTCATACCCCTTTTCGGCGAGCAGCTCGGCGATGACTCCGCCCATGTAATAGTGATCGTCATCCCACACGACGACCCGCTTCCCACGCGGAGAGACGTCCCGCCATCACCTCGGTGGGAGACGTCACGTCGGCATCCGCGCCGATCGGCACGGGCTTCGTATGCACTCGACCGACACCGTCCGTGCGCCAATGGGAGCCCGTGGCGAGCACGACGACCGCGTGCTGCAGCTCGAGAATCTCTTGTGCGCCCAACCGATTGCCCAGGTATACCTTGACGTTGGCGAGCTTATCGATCTGCCCCTTTCGATAGTCCCGCACCCGGATCCACGCGCCGAGTCCCGGCAAACGCGCCTCCGTCGCAACCCGCCCACCGAGTTCCTTCCCGGCCTCGGCCAGCGTGACGTCGTATCCGCGCTTGCCGAGCACCTGGGCCGCCTCGAGCCCCGCAGGACCCGCCCCCACGATCAGGACTCCTCGATCCGATCCCTTGGGGAGGACCCGCTCGGGGTGCCAACCTCTGCGCCATTCCTCGGCCATGGTCGGATTTTGCGTGCAGCGGATGGGCGACTGCGTGAAGTCGCCGGCCACACAGATGTTGCAGCCGATGCATTCGCGAATGTCATCCATCCGACCCTGCTCCACCTTCAGCGGCAGGAACGGATCTGCAATCGAAGGGCGGGCCGCGCCGATGAGATCCAGGACACCGCCGCGTACCAGGTTCACCATGCGGTCCACCGAGGTATAGCGTCCCACCCCCACCACCGGCCGGGTGGTCAACCGCTTCACACCGCGGGTGAATGCCTCCTCGTGACCCTCCTCGGCAAACCGCGAGGTGCGTGAGTCGTTTTCCCAGCCAGCCAGCGTGACGTCCCATAAGTCCGGGACTTCGGCCATGAGACCGATCATGTCCTCCACTTCGGCGTGGGTCAGACCGGCGTCGCCCTGCAGCTCATCGAGCGAGATCCGGATCGGAATCGCGCACCGGGCACCCACCGCGTTCCTGGCATCTTCCGTCAGCTCACGCATCAATCGAATCCGATTTTCGAGCGATCCACCATATTCATCGGTGCGATCGTTGAAGCGGCGCGACAAGAAATGATGCAGAAATCCCAATCCATGAGCCGCATAGACATAGATCAGGTCGAAGCCAGCCGCCTGGGCTCGCCGCACGGCGGCCAGATGCCAGCGCCTCACGTTGTCGATATCCCTTCTGTCCATGCGACGGGCTTGCAAGGGCTCATGCGTAAACGTCGCGACCGGCAGATGAGCCGGCCCCATCGGCACTTCGCGGCTGTATAGATTCGGCCCGTTCATGCCGTTGTAGGCGAGTTCTATCCCGGCGAGGCTCCCATGCTCATGGATTGCGTCCGCCATCCTGGCCAGGGCGGGAATGTCACGGTCGTCCCACAGCCTGAGTTCGATGAAGGGGGTGATCTCCGAGCTGTAATGAATTTCCACCTGTTCGGTGCAGACGACGGCCCAGCCGCCCTCCGCCTTGATGCCGCGCAACGTCGCCAGCGCCGACGGATCCCGGTAACCCAACCCGTTGCAGTGAGGAACCTGATAGAAGCGGTTCTTGGCGGTGACGGGCCCGATCCTCACCGGTTGAAAAAGAATGTCGTATCGGGGCGATCGATCCGGATGGGACTGCGGCGAGGTCGAGGACATGGAGATTCCTTGTTGCGACGGTCGTGAGAGAAAACACATCCGACTACACGGTCTAGCATAATTTTTTCGCAATCCAACGCCAACGAAAATCATAATTTGCAAAGCAGGCTCGAGCAGCGATACTGGCAAAAAGTCAATCCATTGAAGGTGTGAAGCATGGCGACGGTGGAAGTGGAGACGCTCATTATCGGCGGCGGTCAGGCGGGCTTGGCGATGAGCGAGCATCTGAGCCGACGCAAAGCGCCGCATCTCATCGTCGAACGCCATCGGATTGCCGAACGCTGGCGCGCGGAACGTTGGGACTCGCTCGTCGCCAACGGGCCGGCGTGGCATGACCGCTTTCCCAACATGACGTTCTCCGGGGTCGATCCGGACAGCTTCGCCACCAAGGATCAGATCGTCGATTATTTCGACGCTTACGCGAAGCAAATCGCGGCGCCCATCCGCGTGGGGGTCAACGTGGAGGCCCTCCGGCAAAAGGCTGATGGCTCCGGCTTCCGGGCGGATACGACCGAAGGCCCTATCGAGGCCACGAACGTCGTCGTCGCGACGGGACCATTTCAACGGCCGCTCGTGCCCACGATCGTGCCGATGCTTGACGGGATGGCGCAGATTCATTCCTCCGCCTACCGCAATCCCGGCCAGTTGCGCGAGGGGGCGGTGCTCGTGATCGGCGCCGGGTCTTCAGGGGTACAAATCGCGGACGAGCTCGCGCGCGCCGGAAGACGCGTCTACTTGTCGGTCGGACCGCACAACCGTCCGCCCCGGCGGTATCGCGGTCGCGATTTCGTCTGGTGGTTGGGCGTGCTGGGCGAGTGGGATACCAAGGTCATCAGTCCCGGCACGGAGCATGTGACGATCGCCGTTTCCGGTGCTCATGGCGGCCACACGGTCGACTTTCGGGATCTTGCGGCGCGCGGCATCACACTGTTGGGCAGTGCGGGAACCTGCACAGGCGGCACCCTGCACTTCCTGCCCAATTTGGCGAAGAACATAGCCTCGGGCGATGCCAACTATCTGTCGATGTTGAATGCGGCCGACGCCTACGTCGCGCAGAAAGGCCTTGACCTGCCGGAGGAGCCTGAAGCCCACAGGATCGCGCGTGATCCGCCATGCGTGCTCAAGCCCGCTCTCGAGTTGAACCTGGCGAGCGCCGGCATCACGACCATCATCTGGGCGACGGGCTACGCCCTCGATTTCGACTGGCTGCAGATACCCGCTTTCGACGAGAAGGGCCGCCCGGCGCATCAACGGGGAGTTTCTGTCGTCCCCGGACTTTATTTTCTGGGGTTGGCGTGGCTGTCGCGAAGGGCGTCCCCGTTCATCTGGGGCGTCTGGCATGATGCCGACTATCTGGCGGGACATATCGCGGCTCGTAGCAAAAGCCCGGTGGCCGCGGCGTTCTGACGGGCGGGCGGGGAAGCGCCCACGCCCCTCGGGATGACGGCCTGGTTGGCGCAGCGCCCCTAGCATGTCAAGATGACACTATCATGGCAACCAATGTCATCTTGTGGTGGGTCTCTCTATGTGCGGTGGCCGCCCTCAACATATCGGCGTGGTGCTTCTCCGCCGTGGCGCTCAACCGCCGGCAGAGCGTGCTGTCGGCGGAGGCGTACAGTGCCCGCCGGCTGCAGCTGCTGTTATCCGCGGTTTACGTGTTCGGCTGCGCTTTTCGCTCTGCATTTCCGGTGTTCGATGTACCGCGCATCTGCCTGCATAACTCGTGGCTGTCCAGCGTCATCGTCGGCCGGTCGGTGGCGACCGTGGCCGAGCTATGCTTCGTTGCGCAATGGGCCCTGATGCTGCATGAGGCCTCACGGGCGTCCCGCAGCGCCGTCGGGCGCATCTCGTCGCTTGCCGTGGTGCCCCTCATCGCACTCGCCGAGGCGTGCTCGTGGTACTCGGTGCTGACCACCTCGAACCTGGGTCACATCATGGAGGAGTCCATCTGGAGCCTGACCGCAGCGATGATGGTGACCAGCATGGTGGTGACCTGGCCTCGGTGCAGGTCCACTCGCCATCCTGCGCTGGTCGCCTGCTGCATCGTGGGGGTGGTCTACGTCGGCTTCATGCTCCTCGTCGATGTACCCATGTACTGGTCGCGATGGATCGCGGATGAATCCCTCGGCCGCCACTACATCGAGCATCGCCCAAGGCGTTCACGATGTCGCCAGTCGCTGGGTTGTGTCGCATCGCTGGCAAGATTGGAAGAGCGAGGTGGTCTGGATGTCGCTCTACTTCAGCGTCGCCGTCTGGTTGAGTATCGCGCTCGTTCACGCACCGGTGCTGCGCGACATGGCGCCTCACACCCGCGGCGACGGGCCTACGCCGCGCCGAACCGGTCGTTGGGCCGCGAGCGCGATGCAGTAGGCGCCGCTCACGGGTCGCCGCGCGGAAGCCAACCACCCAAGCTGGGCGAGCTGCACGAGGCGCTCATCCAGGCGCTGGCACATGGTCAGCTCGGCTGAGGGCATTCACAGCTCACGCGCGTGCCATGGGGTTTGACGGAAGTGATCTCGCAGCGGGCGCCTATCATGGAAGCGCGATACTGCATGGTGTGTAGGCCGAGCCCCGCCGGGTTTGCATCGGGCAGGCGCACTCCCCTGCCGTCGTCGCAAATCTCCAACCGCACGTGATCCGCTTCGATGTCCAGCGTGACCTTGATGGCCGCAGCCCGAGAGTGCTTGAGAGCGTTGCTGAGCGCCTCCTGTGCAATCCGATAGAGATGATCGGCCACCGCGGGGCCCAGATGGAGCGGCGCCATTTCGAGCACTGAAATCTCCAGTGCGGGTCCCGAGGGTCCCTGAAGCCGTGCGACGAGATCACCCAGCGCCCTGATGAGACCGCCCTCCGTCGTTCCGATCGGGGACAATCCGCGGGCGATGGTCTGAGACGATTGAAGCGCACGCTTCGCAACGTCATAGGCGCGTTCGAGTTCGGAGGCTTGTGCGCCGCTCCGTTTGCGGGCCTCGTTGGCCAGTGCCGAAAGCAGGTACGCAAGTCCCGTGAGCTCTTGGCCGAGCCCGTCATGCAGGTCGGTCGCGAACCGACGCTGCTCCTGGCCCACTGCATCGAGTACGGCAGCCTCGAGACGGCGCCGCTCCGACACGTCATGTGCGATGCAGACATACAGGGGCTCGATCGAGTCGGGGGCTTCGCCGATGGATACTTCGGCCGGAAACAGGGAGCCATCCCGGCGGTGGCAGGTCATCGGCCGGGCGGCACTGACTACCGGCGGCGGTTCGGATGGAGGATCGGTGCGCTGCGCGCTTCCAGGCAGGGCCTGTAGAGCGGCGGGCATGAGCGTCCCGATGTTGCGGCCCATCATCTCGTCCGATGTGTAGCCGAAGAGCCGCTTGCAAGCGGGGTTGAACATCAAGATGGTACCCGCAGCATCGAGCATGAGCACGCCGTCGACGGCGGTGTCGATCACGGCGCGTAATTGCTGCGCCATGGTCTTCGCCTCCAACGCCGCCCGGCGCTCGCTGGTCACATCCCTGAGCGTAATCGATGCGCCGACCACGCGATCCAGACTGTCGACGATACACGCCATGGTGCCCTCGACCTGAACGCGCACGGCGTCGCGGCCCGTGACCCAGGTCTCCTCGCCCAGCGGGAGGCTCATCCGCTCCGTGAGAACCCGCTCGATCGGGCTCGACTCGGGCCACGCGCCACCGGCGTCGGAAAGCTGCAACACCGTCCCAATGGGCTCACGTTGAGCCAGTGAATTGCGCCAGCCGGTCAAGCGCTCGGCAACGCCATTCATGAATCGGACCCGTCCCTGCAAGTCGACCGCGATCACGGCCTCCCCGATGCTGCCGAGAATGGTGGCGTAGCTGAGTTGGCTGTCCTCCAGGCGGCGTTCCATCTCGAACCGATCGACAGCGACTTCGATGGCGACAATGACATTTCTGATGTGAAACGGCTTGAGAACGTAACCGTAGGCAGAAGCCGCCTTGGCACGCGCGAGTGTCTTCTGGTCCGAGTCGCCGGTGAGATAGACAACCGGCACGCGCATCTTCTCATTGATCAGCTCGGACGCCCGGATGCCGTCCATGTCGCCTTTGAGCCCGACATCCATCAGAACGACATCGGGCCGTGTGGAGAGGGCCGCCTCGACGGCACCGGCGCCGGTCTCGGCAGTGGCGACGACCTCACAGCCCAAATCCGCCAACCGATCGCAGATGGCTTCGGCGATCATGCCGTCGTCCTCCGCGACCACGACACGCAGTCCGTTGACCGAGGGAAGGCTCGTGGCCATCTCGAAGACCCCCAGGCGCTCGTCGGCTGTGGCTCTTCTCGACTCCAAATGTTGCTGAGACATAGCCCAATCCCTGGCCTTGCGACAAACACGATTCCAATTCTCCCTTATTGGGACGGTTAGACGCTATTTCAATGGAACTGGCGCAGCGCAACCTCATTGGTGCTAGGAACCTCCATCGCACGGGCCCCTTGGGGGCGCCGGTCCCTGTATCCTGCGAAGACCGCACCACGATGCGACACCGATTACCCCATGGGGGGGCGCTATGGACCTGAAGACGATCCGCGATCACCTTGCTCTAGCCCGCCGTGCGCTCGGCCCGGAACATCCGCTATCGGCGCGCTTGCACACCGTGGAGCGTCAATTGACGCCCGGCGACGCGCTTTGGGGCGGCGATGCGGTCCGTGTGCAGGCTGATCTGCTCGCGATATCGACTGAGCTCGAGCAGTTGCCCAAAGTCAGGCCTTCGCGGGCTAACCCGGCCGCGCAGACACCATCCGAAGCCACCCCGGCCGAGTTGCCGCCTGGGGTGGACGAGGCGATCAAACAGGTGGGAGATGCGATCGAGTTGCTCTGATCCGGGCAATGGACGGCTTGCCCGCCAAGCTTGAGAGCCCCTCAATGGCCGGACTTGTCGCCCTTCCTGCTCGATTCGAATAAGAACCAGGTGCGCCGCTCGGTCTCGTCGATCCAATTCTCGATCAAACTCGCGGTCGCGATGTCGCGGTGTTCGTCGACAGACGTCGTGCACCTCCCGTAGGCGTGCCGCGAGGGTTTCATTGTCCTCGCGCAGCTCGGCCAGCATGTCCAGCGGGTCGACGTATTCTGCGTCGTTGTCCTTGATGCGCTGGATGCGTGCGATATGCCCGATCGAGCGAAGCGTGGACCCTCCCGTCTTTCTGATCCGCTCAGCGATCGGGTCCGTCATGGCGTATAGCTGATCCGCCTGTTCATCGAGCAGCAGGTGGTAATCCCGGAAGTGCGGTCCGCTCATGTGCCAATGGAAATTCTTCGTCTTGAGATACAGGGCGAATACATCCGCGAGAATGGCATTCATCCCTCCCGCGATATCCGCAGAAGCTTTCGGACCGAGATCCGTTGGGGTGATCAAGGGTGAGTTGCGACGCAACTCGAGCGCGTCCCGACCGGGAAATTTCTTCTTAGCCATGATGTACCTCTGTAACTGTGTGAGTCCGCCCGCTCAGCCTTTGCGCCGGAGAAACGGTGCGCGCGAATCGAGCCCGTTGATCATCTGACATCTTCCACCTGGTCGAGATACGCCCCGTAGCCCTCCGCGGCCATCTGATCCCGGTGGATAAACCTCAACGACGCAGAGTTGATACAGTAGCGCAGTCCGCCGCGATCCGGTGGACCATCGTTGAAAACGTGGCCTAGATGACTGTCGCCGTGCGAGGAGCGCACCTCGGTGCGCACCATGCCGTGCGAGGTGTCGCGTATTTCACTGATGTTGGCCGCCTCGATGGGCTTGGTGAAGCTCGGCCAGCCGCAGCCCGAATCATATTTGTCCGAGGAGGCGAAAAGCGGCTCCCCCGACACGATGTCGACGTAGATTCCCGGTTCCTTGTTCTTGAGGTATGGCCCCGTCCCGGGCCGCTCGGTGTCGCCTTCCTGGGTGACGCGATATTGCTCCGGAGTGAGTTGGGCGACTCTCGCGGGGTCCCTATCGTAGGGTTTCATTTCGTTTCAAGCTCCTATAACCCAATGTAGAGGCAGCGGCGCGAACGCGCGCACCCCATCGATCGACAGTATAAATCCTTCAGCCGTTTACTCCACGGCCCCTGTCACCGGGGCGTTCTCGAGCGCGACTTCGAATCGCGGAATTGCGGGAGAAGTGTCATGAAAGCAATGACCTCTCGGGGGGGCGGGGATCGCCAACCCGCCCCACCCCTTCCCCTATTTACCGCATTGCCACAAGAATCCCCACGGATCTGCGGCCTGCGTTTCAATTGAAACTGACCCGTATCGGGCTGACATTACCGCGCTTCGCGCACGCGGGAATATCCCCAGCTATTCGCCGCCGCGAGATCGGAATGGACATACGTATATACGAGGAAGACGACCTCACCCGTGCACTGCTCGAGCAGTGGCTGGGGGAAGCCGGCTATCGGGTGCGCGTGGGAGCGCCCTGCGGGACCGAGCTCCAGGCTCGAAGTGACCTCGTCATCGTCAACGTATCCATGCCCAAACAGGCCGGACGGCAATGCATACGGGACATTCGGACCGCTCATCCAAAAGCGCCGTTGATCGCCATCTCGGCCCAGTTTCGGTCGGGTCTATCCGCTTCCGGGGCGACTGCAGAGGCGTTGGGGGTTCTCAAGGTCATCGCCAAGCCGCTGGTGCGCAGCGACCTGCTGGAGGCGGTGCGCGGTATCATAGGAGAGCCGGATTAATGCATGCAGAGCTCCGTTACCCCAAGGTCCTCGCCACCCAACACGCCTTCGGTCAGATTCAACCGCCTGCGGTTGGGAATCGTCGTGCTCGGCGTTCTCGTCATCCTCACTTTCGCCGGCTCATCCGGCTACGACACCTGGCGCTCCTATCGCTATTCGATCAACTCGGCCGAGCGCGAGATCGGTAACGAGGCGAATGCGCTGGCCGAGCAGACGGCTTGGACTCTTCAGGCGGTCGATATTCTCCTGCTGGACACCGTTCGATGGTATCGAAGCGACAGTCACGACATGCCGCCCGAAGCGCTCGATGCCGCGCTCGCGGTTCGAACCGCCGGACTGCAACAGGTGCGCCAGGTCATGATCATCGACGCGCAGGGCAATCAGCGTTATCGATCACGAGCGCTCTCGACGCCGAACCTCAATATCTCGGACCGGTCGTATTTCACCGCTCAACGGGACAGCGCGGACGTTGGACTGTTCATGAGCGAGCCGTTGGTGACCCGCTCCGAACACCGCGCCGCCGTGGTGCTTTCTCGTCGCATCGACGATGACCGAGGGACATTCGCCGGCATCATCACCGCGACCGTCGATCTCGAGGATCTCAATCAATTCTATCGTGCGGCCAACATGGGAATGGCCGGGGCCATTCAGTTGCTGCGCGACGACGGCACGTTGCTGGTGCGCAATCCACCGATTCCGAAATCCGTCGGACGGAAGTTCCCGTCGCTTGCCGTGCCGGCATCGTCGGCCGCCCGGGTCACCAATCCGATCGACGGCACCGAGGATTTCATCGCCGTGGCGCCGGTCAGGGCCACGCACCTCCGGGTCGCCGTCACCCGCGAGGCGGCGGCTGCACTGCGCCCGTGGCGCGATGAGACGATCCGCGTCGGTGTGCGCACACTCATCATCATGCTGTTCGGCGCATTGACCATTGCAGCGCTCCTTCGCCAGATACGGCGGGCAGCGGCCAGCGAGAAGGCGCTGCGCGAAAGCGAGGAGCGCTATGCCCTCGCGATGGAAGGCGCGAACGAGGGGCACTGGGACTGGGATATCCCGACCGACCGGCTGTTCCTCTCGCCGAAGATGAAGATGCTGGGCGGTCAGAACCCGGAATCCGAGATCGAATCGAGGGCCGAGTGGCGCGCGAAAACCCACATCCACCCCGACGACGAGGCCCGTTTCGAAGAGCGGCTGCGGGAGCATTTCGAGGGGCGGACGGCGCGCTTCGAGTGCGAATACCGCGTGCGTCATGCCGACGGCAAGTGGTGCTGGCTGCTGGCGCGCGGCCGATGTCTGCGCGATTCGACGGGCAGGCCGGTCAGGCTGGTGGGATCCGTCATGGATGTGACTTCGCAAAAACAGGCGCAGATCGACAAGGAGGCGCTCGAGGCACAGTTGCGGCAATCCCAAAAAATGGAGGCGATCGGCACACTGGCGGGAGGCATTGCCCACGACTTCAACAACATCCTCGGAGCGATTCTCGGCTACGGCGAGCTCGCGCTGCAGGAATCCGCCCAACAGAGCCCCCTGCGGCGCTATCTGGACAATGTCATGCACGCGACCGGGCGGGCGAAAATGTTGGTGGAGCGCATACTCGGATTCAGCCGCAGCGGCCTCGGCGATCGCGAGCCGGTGAACGTCCAAGGGGTCATCGTGGAGACGCTCGATTTGCTCGAGGCATCGCTCCCCCCCGAAATACGTTTGGAGAGGCATATCGACGCCGGTGATGCGGCGGTCATGGGCGATGCCACCTATCTTCATCAAGTGGCCATGAATCTATGCACCAATGCGATCCACGCCATGGAGCATCGCGGCGGAGTGCTCAGCGTCGGCCTGGAGCTCGCGCACCTGGACGAGAGCCTGACGCTGTCCCGTGGCTCGCTCGTGCCCGGACACTATGTGCGGCTGACGGTCGGGGACACGGGCGCCGGCATCGAAACCACCGTGCTCGATCGTATCTTCGATCCGTTCTTCACGACCAAACAGACCGGCGAAGGCACCGGTCTGGGGTTGTCCGTCGTGCATGGCATCGTGACCGACCTGGGAGGGGCGATTCGAGTCGAGACAGCCCGCGGCAAGGGGACGACATTCGAGATCTGGCTGCCCGTCCAGGGCGAAATCCCGGCGCCCGCGGCGGAAGCGGACCGGGCGTTGCGGCGCGGAAATGGTGAAGTCATCATGATCGTGGACGACGAGCGCCCGTTGGTCGAGCTTGCCGAAGAGATCGCGGCGCAGGTGGGCTACGAGCCGGTCGGTTTCAGTGAGAGCCGCGCTGCCCTCGATGCGTTTCGGGCCGCTCCGCAGCGCTTTGACGCCGTCATCACGGATGAGGCGATGCCGGAACTCACCGGCATCGAGCTTGCGCGCCAGATCCGTGAAATCAGACCTGCGATGCCGGTCATTCTGATGACCGGCTACGGCAGCGGGGAGCTGATGACCGAAGCCACGCGCATCGGGGTGAGCGAGGTGCTGCGCAAGCCGCTGCGCCGCGCGGATCTCGCCGATGCGCTGGCGCGCGTGCTTGATATCCGGTCGTCGGGCCCTTAAGGTGATCGCCGTGTCGGAGAGTATGCAGTCGCACATCTTGGTCCTGGACGACGACCCGCAGATCCGCGCTCTTTTGGGCGAATATCTGGCGGAGAACGGACTGCAGGTGAGCGTCGCGTCGAACGGCGGGGAGATGTCGAGGCTTTTGAACGACGAGGCAATCGATCTCGTGGTCCTCGATCTGCGCCTGGCGGGCGAAGACGGAATGGCCCTCGCCCGGTCATTGCGCGAGCGATCGGCCGTGCCCATCGTCATGCTGACCGGCATACGCGAGGAGGCGGATCGCGTCATGGGCCTGGAGCTCGGGGCGGACGATTACCTGACCAAGCCCTTCAGTCCCCGGGAGCTGTTGGCACGGATCCGAACCGTCTTGCGGCGGACCAAAGGCGCGGCGGCGGAGCCTGGACGCGAGCGCGAGATCCGCGCCTACCGGTTCGCGCAGTTCGAGCTCAACATGCGCACGCGTCGGCTCAAGAGCAGCGACGGCAACCAGATCGCGTTGACGAATGGCGAGTTCAATCTGCTCGCCGCCCTGCTTGCGGCGCCGGAGCGCATCCTGACCCGTGATCAACTTCTGGAGGCGAGCCGCGTCCACGACAATGAGGTTTACGACCGCGCGATCGATATCCAGGTATTGAGATTGCGGCGAAAGATCGAGCCGGATCCCTCGCAGCCCCAGTTCATCGTCACGGAGCGCGGAGCGGGCTACATTTTCAGCGCTCCGGTCCAGATCGTGTACTGAACGACTGGCGGCGGGTCGAAACTAACCGCCTCGCTGAGCCTCCATCGGTCCGCTGCTCTGCGGGCGACTGGAATCCTCCCAACCGCCCCCGAGCGCGCGGACCAGGTCGACGCTCGCGCGTAACTGCCGGGTGTCGAGCTCGAGCGCCTGTAGTTGGTTCTGCAGAAGCGCGGTCTGGGAGGTCACGACGGTCAGATAGTCGGTCGCTCCCTGCTTGTAGAGCACCATCGAAAAATCCAGGGTTCGCTGAGCGGCATCGACGGCGGCCTTCTCTTGCGCAGCGGCGTCGTGATAGTGATTGAGCGTGGCGAGACCATCCTCGACCTGCTGAAAGGCGCTGATGACGGTGCTGCGGTAATTGGCAGCCGACGAATCGAACTGGGCACGCGCCTGCGCGACCTGAGCCCGGCGCAGACCGCCATCGAAGACGCTGAGCACGGCATTCGGCCCGATGGCCCAGAACGAGCTGGGCGCCGTCAGCCAGTTCGAGAAAGCGGTGCTTTGATAGCCGCCCTGGCCGCCGAGCGTGAGCGTCGGAAAATACGCGGCCCGAGCCACGCCGATGTTGGCATTGGCGGCAATCATGCGCCGCTGCGCGGCGGCGATATCCGGACGGCGCTGCAACAGGGTGGCCGGCACGCCGCTCGGAATCTGAGGCAGCGCGATGTTGACAATCTGCGGCTTGATGGCGAAGGTCGATGCCGACACGCCCAGAAGAGCCGCAATCGCATGTTCCATCAGCGCGCGCTGAGCGAGCGTCTGCGCCGCCTGGGATCGCGCGGCGTCGAGCTGGGTTTGCGCCTGGGAGACATCGAGTCCGGGCGCAATACCCGCGTTGTGCCGCTGCTCGGTCAGACCGAGCGCACGCGAGTAGGCCTGAACCGTCTGATCGAGAATATCGCTCTCGTGGTCGAGGTTGCGTAGCTGGATGTAATCGTCCACCAGCTGCGCGATCAGCGACAGGCGGGCATTCTCGAGATCCGCGGCGGACGCCGCCGCGTTGGCCTCGCCTTCTGCCACCTCGTTGCGAATCCGTCCCCACAGGTCCAGTTCGTAGCTGACGCTGCCGCTGAGAATGTTGTCGTCGTAGTAGCGCGGCGTGGCTTGCGATATGAGGGGGGCGTTGACCGATTCACGCGCCCGCTGGACACCGGCGTTCAGCCCCAGGGTGGGGAACAGCCCCGCGCGCGCCTGATCGCTCACCGCCTTCGCCTGCGCATAATTGGCCAGGGCAGCGGCGAGTGTCGGGTTCCCGTCAATCAGCCGCTTCTCGAGACCGTCGAGTTCAGTGCTCTCGTAGAGCCGCCACCAGCTGTCGCGCGGCAGGCGGTCCGCCGGTTGCGCCTGAGTCCAAGGTCCAAGCTCCTTGTACGCGTCGGCCGTCGGGATCTGCGGAGTCTTGAGCGGCGGCGCGAACGAACAGGCACCGAGCGCCAGCGTCAGTGCCGCGCCGGAGCAGCGGGTGAAGTCAGCCCGGTTCACGTCGAGTTCTCGACTTGGCGTCGGCCGCGACGCTCGCCGGGGCGCGGGCGATGCGCACCTGATCGCCGTTGCCGATGCCATCGGGCGGGTTTTGTATCACTTGATCGCCGGGTGCCAGCCCGGAGGCCAATTCGACCACGGCGCCTAGGTCGCGCTGCAGCGACACCGGCTTGAGCAGTACGCGATCGTCGGCGCCCACGGTGGCGATGGAAAGGCCTTTGGCGTCGAAAATCAGCGCGCTCGAGGGCACACTGAGCACGTTGGGCACGCCCGCAATCTGCAGATGGATGCTCGCATAGCCGCCCGGCATCAACTCGCCCGCGGCGTTGTCGACGATGATTTGCATCAAAGTCGTACCCGTGGTCGGTGTGACGGCCTGGGCGGAGGCCTCGACCGTTCCATCGTAGGTCTTGCCCGGGTGATCCGGCACCCGGATCACGGCCTTGGTTCCCGACGGGACGCTCGGCACATAGTTCTGCGGCACGCTGACGTAGACACGCAACTTGCTCGTTTCGGAGACCACGAACAGCTCCGCGCCGCCGGCTGCGCCTACGTTGATGAGCGCACCGATGTCCGTTTCGCGCGCGGTGACGATGCCGTCAAACGGGGCGGTGAGGCGTTTGAAGCCCTCCTCCGCGACGAGCTGGTCGACGTTTGCCTGCGCGGCCTTGACCTGCGCGACATTGGCGTTCCAGGTGAAGGTGCGCTGGTCAACGTCCTGCTTGGCGACGGCATCGGTGCCGGCGAGGGACTGCCACCGCTCCGCGGTGATCTGAGCGAGCTTCGCGTTCGCCTGGGCGACGCTCAAGGCCGCGCGTGCCTGCATGAGTTGCTGATCGAGATCGGGGGTATCGATCACGGCGAGCACGTCCCCGGTCCTCACCCGGCTGCCGATGTCGTACTTCCAGCTCTTGAGATATCCCGGAACCCGGGCATAGATGGGCGCCCGGATATAGGCTTCCAGCCGACCGGGCAAATCCAAACCCTGGTGATTTTCCACGCGGCTGGGCGCCACGATGGCGACGGTGGGCACGGCCCGGGCCTCGGTCAAATCGCGCAGGCGCGAGTTTTGCGCGGCACGCGAGACCAGGCCAAACGTGACGATGGCGATGGCGACGACCACGAAGAGGATGCCGGCCAGGCGCAGGTGCCGCGGCATCGGGCGACCGGGACGCGGATCAGGCTGGGACATCGGCTTCTCCAAAGTTGGCGAGCGGCACCGAGTTGGGGCTGTCGTGGCGGTGCATGATACTGAACACCACGGGCACGAAGAACAACGTGGAGACGGTGGCAAAGATGAGCCCCCCGATCACCGCGCGGCCGAGGGGCGCGTTCTGCTCGCCGCCTTCGCCGAGTCCCAACGCCATCGGCAGCATGCCGATCACCATGGCGAGGGCGGTCATCAACACCGGCCGGATTCGCACGAATCCGGCCTCGAGCGCGGCCTGGGTCGCGTTGCCGAACTCGGTGAGCTTCTCGCGCGCGAAACTGATCACGAGCACGCTGTTGGCCGTCGCCACGCCCATGCACATGATAGCGCCGGTGAGCGCTGGAACGGACAGCGTGGTGTGGGTTGCGAACAGCATCCAGACGATGCCGGCGAGCGCGGCCGGCAGTGCGGTGATCACGATGAACGGGTCGCTCCAGGACTGGAAATTGATCACGATCACGAAGTAGACCAGCACGATGGCGCCGAGCAGGCCCAGCAGGAGCCCCGTGTAAGCGCTGTTCATGGTGGCCGTCTGGCCGACCAGGGCAACGGTCGTTCCTTTCGGTTTGTCCTTGTCGTTTTTGGCGATGATGGCACGAATATCGCTCGTGACGGCGCCGAGATCGCGTCCCTCGGTGGTCGCGTAGATCTGCACCATGGGAGCGATGTCGTACTGCGAGACCACCGCGTTGCTGTGGGTGCGCGCGATGTCGGCGATGCCGCCGAGCACCGTGGTCGGCGCCCCCCTCGCGTTGATCGGCAGATTCTGGAGCGCCGGCAGCGTGTCGATCTGATACTGCGGCGTCTGCAGCGCGATTGGATAGGTAACGCCGTTTTTCTCGTTGAGCCAGTAGGTGGGCGCAACCTGGGAGGAGCTGGCCAGGTTCACGACCAGGCTGTTGGTCACATCGGCTGCGGTCACGCCGGTGTACTGGGCGCGCGTGCGGTCGATGTTGACCGCGAGCGTCGGGAGCGCCGAGGATTGCTGGATGCGTGCATCGGCCACCCCGTTGACATGGCGCACCTGCGCCAGAAGCTTGTTGGCGTATGCGAAATCCGCGCCGAGATCGTTGCCGCGCACCTGCAGATCGATCGGCGCGGGCGCGCCGAAATTCAGGATCTGGCTGACGATGTCCGCCGGCAGAAACGAGAATGTCAGGCCGGGGAATCGCCGCGGCAGCTCGTCGCGCAGGCGGCTCACGTAGCCGGCGGTCGGGGCATGTCCCTCGTTGAGCGAGATCTGGATGTCCCCGTCCGATTCGCCGATCGTACCGGTGTTGTTATAAATGGTATTGATCGACGAAAGATACGTGCCGATATTGTCCACCATCGCCTCCACTTCGGCCGGCGGGATCACCTCGCGGATTGCCTTCTCCACCGCCGTGAAACGCGCGGCGGTTTCCTCGATGCGCATGCCGACCGGCGCCCGCACGTGAATCAGCATCTGACCGCCGTCGACCTGCGGGAAGAAATTTCGGCCGAGAAACGGCGCAAGCGCGAACGAAACCACGATGAAACCGATGAATCCCCCGACGAACAGTGCCCGATGCTCGATGGCGAGCGCCAGGAGCTCATGATATCCGCTGCGCAGACGCATGAAGCGATCCTCGAAACCGTGCTGAAAGCGCACCAGCGGGTTCCTCGAGGGCGTCGGTTGGGCGGCGTCGCCGTGCTCGCCGGCGCGGGGCACATGCATGCGCAGCAAATATTTCGCCATGGTCGGCACCAGGGTGCGCGACAGAAGGAAGGAGCAGACCATGGCAAACATCACGCTCTCCGCCAAGGGCACGAACAGAAAGCGCGCAACGCCGCTCAAGAAGAACATCGGGATGAACACGATGCAGATGCACAAGAGAGACACGAAGGCCGGCACGACGATCTGCGAGGCGCCGTCCATGATCGCGGCCTCCACGGGCTTGCCCTGCTCGAGGTGGTAGTTGATGCTCTCGATCGTCACCGTCGCCTCATCGACGAGTATGCCCACCGCGAGCGCGAGGCCCCCCAGGGTCATGATGTTGAGCGTCTCTCCGATCGCCGAAAGCGCGCCGATCGCGCCGAGGATCGACAGCGGGATCGACGTGGTCACGATCAGAGTCGAGCGCCAGCTGCCTAGGAACAGCAGGATCATCAGGCTGGTCAGGGCCGCGGCGATCACGCCCTCGCGGATCACGCCCTGGATCGAGGCGCGCACGAATACGGACTGATCGCCGATCGGCTTGACTTCGAGGACGTCCGGAAGGGTCGGTTTGATGACCTCGAGCATGTGCTTGATGCCGCTCACGATGTCGAGCGTCGAGGTCGTGCCGTTCTTGAAAACGCTCAACAGCACCGAGCGATTGCCGTCCACATGGACGACGTTGGTCTGCACCGCGCTGCCGTTGTGCACCTGGGCGACGTCGTGCATGTAGACCATTGCGCCGTTCACGCTCTTGATCGGCAGGTCGCCGAGGTCGCGAATTTTCGATGGCGCGCTGTTGAGATTGACCGTGTATTCGTAATCGCCGATCTTCTCGGTGCCGGCCGGGGTCAGAAGGTTCTGTGCGGCGAGCGCGTTGGCGACATCGAGGCCGGTCAGGCCGCGCGACTGCATGGCTGCGGTGTTGAGGTCGAACATGACCTGCGGCGACTTGCCGCCGAACGGAAACGGAATGCCCGCGCCCTGCACCGTCACCAGACGCGTTCTGACGAAGTTCAGGCCCAAATCGGCCAGATTCTGCTCGGTCAGTCCGGTTCCCGAGAGCGCCAGCTGGATGATGGGCACCGTCGAGGCGCTGTAATTGAGAATCAGCGGTGGGGTGGCGCCGGCAGGCAGCTGTTTGAGCAAGGTCTGTGAAATCGCGGTGACCTGCGCGTTGGCGGTCGCGATGTTCACCGTGGGGTGAAAGAAGATCTTGACGATACCGAAGGTGGTATAGGAACTCGCCTCGATGTGCTCGATATCGTTGACCGTCGTCGTCAGCGCGCGCTCGTAGGGGGTGACGATGCGGCCGGCCATCTGATCGGGCGGCATGCCCTGGTACTGCCAGGCCACCCCAATGATCGGTATGTTGATTCCGGGGAAGATATCCACCGGCATGCGCAGCGCCGCAAGACTGCCAATCAGGAGAATCAGGATGGCAGCGACGATGAACGTATAGGGCCGCGCGAGCGCGATGCGAACGATCGCTAGCAAGAACTCACCCGCACGGGTCTTGGAGTATCAGGTTGCATAAGAATCCGAAGTTTGAGGCTGGCTGATCCAGCGTCGATTTCATTACTCCTCATCATTGTTTCAATTGAAATCATCGTGCGGAGATATGCCCTGGCCGCCGCACACCGGGGTTGGTATGAGCGGGCATTCCCAACTCAGGGCGGCTGGTGCAGGCCCACGCTTACGCAACGACTATACGCACAAAGGCCTTGAAGATCACCTTATAACTATCTGATTATGCAAGTACATGAGCGCAGGGAGAAGACTGATGGGTGCCTCGCGCCCCCCCCCCGGATATCAGCTCGCATTGAGGGCCTCCAGGATACGACCATGCATGACGCCCTGGCCTGTTGAACATTTCAAATGCGGAAATCACATAAGGCGCTAAAGTCTGGCCGCTGTCGGCCGATACGCCGACGATGAGTCCCATGACTGGCATCGTTCCGTCGGCCGCATTGCCGAGCGCCGCCAGCAGCGGGCTGGCCGCAATTTCGGCGGGCAATCAGCAGTTGAGCCAGGATGCCGCTCAGATCGCAAACCCCGCGAATGGGAATCTGGTCTTGACCGATCTCGGCCAATCGAAACTGCTGGCCGAAGCCGGCGCGGCGGTCATTCGCGCCTCGAATCAGATGCTCGGCACGCTGCTCGACACCCTTGCCTGAAGAAGGCGATGGGACCCGCGTCGGGCTCGTGCCCGGCTCGCCGGCTGCCCGTTAGCTCAACGCAGGATAATCCGTGTACCCCGCGGGCCCCGGCGTATAGAACGTCTTGGCGTTCGGCGCATTCAGCGCGGCACGCCGGGCGAGGCGCGCCGGCAGGTCGGGGTTCGCCAGAAACGGCCGGCCGAAGGCGATGGCGTCGGCCTCGCCCGCTCGCAACGCCTTCTCGGCATCGTCGAGGAGATAGTCCGAATTCAACACCAGCGTTCCCGTGAACGCGCGCCGGATGGCCGGCACGAGCTGACGAGTCGCCGGGCGGAACGTGCTTTCGGGCCGAGAGGCGCGCATTTCCAGGAACGCGATCTTGAGATTGCTCAACGCCTCGGCAGCCTGGGTGAACAAGGTCGCCGAGTCGCTGTCGCCGCACCCCTGAGGATCATCGTTGGGAGACAGCCGCACGCCGGTCCGATCGGCGCCGGCGACGCTGATGAGCGTCTGCGTGACCTCCACGAGCAGTCGGATGCGGTTTTCGACGCTGCCGCCGTAGCGGTCGGTACGCAGGTTGGTGCCGTCGCGCAGGAATTGATCGATCAGATAGCCATTCGCCGCATGCAGCTGCACGCCGTCGAAGCCGGCAGCGAGCGCGTTTTCAGCGGCGCGCCGATAGTCGCCGATGATCTTTTCGATTTCCTGCAATTCGAGCGCCTGCGATTCGACATAGGGCTTGGGACCCTCGTAGGTGTGAGCGTGCCCGGGAGCCGTGGTGGCGGATGCGGAAACCGGCCGTGCCCCGCCGAGGAAGTCGGGATGAACGAGCCGGCCCATGTGCCAAAGCTGAGCAACGATGTGCCCGCCTGCCCCGTGCACGGCCTGTACGATCGGCGTCCAGCCGGCCACCTGTTCCTCGGACCAAAGTCCGGGCGCATAGGGCCACCCCAGGCCTTGCTGGCTGATGCCGGTCGCTTCCGTGATGATCAATCCTGCCGAGGCGCGTTGACGATAGTACTCGCCCATCAGCGGAGTGGGCACGTGGCTGCGGGTCGCCCGCCCGCGGGTCAGCGGCGCCATCATGATGCGATTGGGTGCGTGGATCGCACCGAACGTGATCGGGTCGAACAAACTCGTCATCGACAAGACTCCTCCAAAGCTGAGAACGAATCGGCAGCAGCACGAAATCTCCCGCCCCGGGTTGCACCATGCCCCGGATGATAACAGTCCGGCGGGTGCCTCGAGCGCCACCGCGGTTCCCAGGTCGCTTTTATAGCTAGTACACTTCCCGCGCCGATCATCACATACGCCTTGGGGGCCCGCACTTGCCGGCATCGATATTCCTGAGCTACGCATCCGAAGACCGCCAGCCCGCGCGCTCGATCGGCGATGCGCTCACCAAGCTCGGCATCGTCGTCTGGCTGGATGAGAGCGAGCTGGGCGGGGGCGACGCGTGGGATCAGAAGATCCGTAAGCAAATCCGCGAGTGCGATTTCTTCATGCCCATCGTGTCGGCGCGCACCGAAGCCCGCCACGAGGGATATTTTCGGCGCGAGTGGCGTCTGGCGGTCGAGCGCACACTCGACATGGCCGACGATCACCTGTTTCTGCTGCCGGTCGTCATCGACGACACGAACCAGGCGCATGCGCGGGTCCCCGAGAAATTCCTCGCGGTGCAGTGGCTGCGACTGCCGCAGGGCCAACCCACACCGGCGCTCGACGCGCTGTGCCGACGGATTTTATCCGGCCCGCCGCAGGAGGCTCCGGCCGAGAAGAAGAACGCCGCCCCTCCCGATTCAGGCGGCGCGCGCCCGCGCGCGCGCCCTCCGCCCTACCCTCCATTTCCGCGTGAGGAGCCCGGTCAGCGCGTGCGCTTCTGGGCGCATGTGCTCGGCTGGATGGGCCAGTGTGCGAGGGCGTCACTGCAGCGACTGCCCCGCTGGGTACGGATACTCGTTTATGTCTGGGTTGCCAGCGTCGTGCTGTCGCGAGGCTGCACCCCGGGGTCGCACCACCGATCCGACGACTCGGATGCGGACGAAAAGAAGCTCGCAGCCATCATCCAGGCCTACCGCGGCAACACCCACCCGGGTGACATTGCGAAGCTCGGCGCCCAGATCGCCAACCAATTCGCCGACGGCGACAAGGGCTCCGCGGAGCACGACGCCGTGTTCGCGATACCCTTTGGCGCTCCGGCGGACGATCCCTCGGCGGCGAAGCTGGCCGACGCCGCGTTCGCCCAGACCTTTGGCAGGCTCGCCAGGGCCCACCGCGGGCAGGTCGGCCTGGATAAGGATGCACTGTCCTCCAACGATGCGAGCGACGCTCTCGCCCGCGCGCGCGCCAACCACTCGACCTACGTGCTCTTCGGCGCGGTCCTACCCCAGGCGCCCGCGCCGGTCCTGTCGGTCACCGTCGCGAAGGTCAAAGACGGCTCCGTCATCTGGACTCAGTCCTATCCGGTCGCGGCCGCAGATGCCGCAAAAATCGCCGAGGAGATCAACTCCAAAGTACCCGCGCCGGCATCGGATGACGAAGACGAGTAGCGGCCGGTTGCTCAGCGCTCCTTGAACGAATATCCCACCGTGAAGCCCACCGTGCGAGGTTGGGACACGACGGCTTGATATCGGTTGCCGAAAATGGCGGGGTCGGAATAGGCCGAGATTCCGAGATTATTGGTCACATTGTTCAAGTACACCGAGCCCATCCAGTGGGTGTGGGTATAGGTCAGCCGCGTATCGAGCATGGTATAGCCCGCAACGATCGGCACCGTGGCTGACAACGCAGGAATCACGTCGCTCTGATAGTGCGCCGTGATCGCGTAAAGGAACTCCCCGCCCGCAAACGGCATGTGGCCGTAGTCCAGACTCACCGCTGCGCTGGATTTTGGAGTCCCCGGCAGCGGCGTCCCGAGCGCGGGCGGCGGCACCGAGACGTTGGGGCTCACGAACAACGGGTTCAATGAGGTCAACTTGGTCTCATCGTAGGTGTAATCGATTTGCGCGGAGAGGTGTTCCGTCACGCTGGCGAAAATCTCCGTCTCGATGCCGCGGCTGAAGGCCTCGCCGATGTTGAGTGAGGCGGGCAACACCAATGGGGTCAGCTGCACGCCCTCCTGGATGTTGTGCCACTGGATATCGTAGATCGCCGCGGAATAGCGCACGCGGTTCGAGAGCGTGCCCTTCACGCCGATCTCGTAGTTATCCGCCGTATCGGGCTGCAGCCGGGTGAGCGCCGGGGGCGTCACGTAGTTCTTCCCGGTCGTCGGGTCCAATACGGCCTCGCTCGGCGGCAAGGCATTGACGCCGCCGCGGCGAAATCCCTGAGACCAGGTTGCGTACACGAGGTTGTTCTTATCGAGTTGATACGACGTGTTGATCTTCCATAGAGCTCGCCGCCACTCGTCGCTGAGCGATTCGTTGGCCACGAACGCGGGTCCGTCGAACAGAAGGCCGGTCTGCTGCGCCTGGCTGAGCGTCTGCTTGAACAGGCGCGTGCCGCCCGTGAGGCTCCAAGCGTCCGTCATGTGCCAGGTCAGCTCGCCGAAGATCGCCAGATCCTTGAAGCTGGTCTCGAAATCGCCGATGTAGGTCTGGTCCTTCACCAGCGGAACGCCGTCGATCTGCGTCGTTCCGGTCTCGGGACCATACTCTCCGAAGCCGCACTGGGATGGATTGACGCCCGAATTGTCGGGCTGAGTCCCGCCGGCCGCCGTGCATGCGTTGTAGAAATCGTTGTATCCAGGATAGAACTCATGCTCCTGGATATAGGTCTGCTGGCGCTTGAAGAACGCGCCCGCCACCCAGTCGAACATGCCGCCCGTCTTCGAGGCGAGACGGAGTTCCTGGGACCAGTTCTTGTCGTCGAGCTGATCCTTGCCTTGGATGAACGAGCGTGGGTTCTGGCCGTAGAAGTTCTGGTAGAAGAAGAAATTCGTGTACAGCGCCGTCAGATCGTCGTCGGTCTGGTTGTTGTGATGCGCGAAGGAGCTCGCCGAGGTGATGGTGGCGAAGCCCAGATCACCCTCGAGCGTCAGCGCCACGAGGTCGACCTTGTCGCGCGTGGTCTCGAGGCTGTTGGTCGCCGAGGACAGCGAATCCACGCCGGGCGGCACCGCCGAGGTGTAGAGCTGCGGCAGCACCGGGGGCGTGGTGCCGGCGGGCTGATTGGCCGCTCGGATCGGCTGAGTGTAGGCGACTGAGCTGGTGGCGACATAGGGAAAGCCGCCGGCACTCGCCACCTGGTAGTAATACGAGAGCTGCGCGCGGAAGTCCTCGTTCGGCTTCCACAGGGCCGCAACGCGCGCCGTGCGATACTCGTAGGAGTTGACGCCGTCCTCCGAATATTTCAAGGGTGGGCTGGTCAACGGACTCGCCGGATTCGCCGCCACCGGTATGCCGGCGGAGTTCAACACGTAAAGATTGGGCTGGTTGATGAATCCCGCGTCGTCCGTATAGCTGGCATTCAGACGTACTGCGAAGGTGTCGGTCACGGGCAAGTTGAGCATCCCGCTCATGTCGTCGTTGACCGAATGCGTATGCGCCGTCTTGCTGAGCCCCGTCTCCACCTTCGCGTCGAAGCCGCTGGGGTCGGGCGCGTTTTGCACGAACCGGATGGTGCCGCCGAGCGATCCCGAGCCGTACAGCGTCCCTTGCGGGCCGCGGAGAATCTCGACGTGATCGAGATCCTGCAGCCGCAGGTTGACGAACAGCGGCGTCTCGTCGACATAGGTTGCCACCGGCGGCACCACCGGCGAGGCAAGCGCGAGCTGACCCGCGGTGGCTTCGCTGTTCAGGCCGCGGATGATCAACGTGCTGCCGTTCACGCCGCCGAAAGGTCCCTTGTCCGTGAAGTTGACGCCGGCCATGGAATGCGCGAGCCCCGCGATGTCCTGAATGCCGGCTTGATCCAGCGCGGCGCCCGTCACTGCGGTGATGCTGATCGGGAGGTCCTGCGCGGACACGGCGCGGCGGCTAGCGGTGACGACGACTTCCTGCAGGGCACTGTCGTCGGTGGCCGCGGCCGCATCCATGCCGAATGCCCGAGCGCCGTACAAGGCGGTCATCACGGCGGCGGTCAATGTGCTGACCGCCCCGATCGGGCGGCGCAGCCGCCGATCCATGCCGTAGAAACGTCTTTGTGCGCGCTCAACACGTGGCATCGATCATCCCTCCTGACTTGATTGTTTGAATTCGACACGTCGCCCGATCGATTCTCATCGACCTCGAGCGAAGCGAACGCACCGCCCGACATCTCGGATGCGTTCAATCACGATCGCGTCGATGAACCTCTTATGACACAAAATATTTTGAAAGAAAAAATAAATTTATAGTCGGCGAGAATTGCACGGCGATGGTGCATCGCGCGCAGCATGAGAGGTCCAATGCGCTATTGAAGTGCTTTATTTATAGGCTTTACGGTGACGTGATCTAAAACGCGCCGGGGCCCCTCCGCAGCGTGCCCGATGCGCCACGCGTGCATGCTTGGAATGCAAACCGCGATGCCGCTGAACGAGCGTGGTGCGAAGGCGCGCGACAAATTCGTGCAGCACGAAGTTGCAACCGCGCGAATGCGCGATCGTCGAGCGCCGAGAATCGCGATATTGGTGCGTGGGTCACGGGCATCGGTGCACCAACGCGCGAGAATTGCTCGAGAGCGGAGAATGGCAAACAACGAAGACGAAAAGCAAATAGAAAATCGCCGGGCCGAATGCCGAGAGGCAATTCGTCCACGAACCCGGCGCGGGTGCGCCGATGCGGTCAGCCGGCGACGATGGAGGGCAATGCCTGTTGTCGATGTCCCTTGAGAGGAATGTCGTATGTGATCGTCGCTCCGTACCGATCGGGCGACTGCGGATCGAGGCGCACCTTGTCGAATACCAGGAGGCGCGTTCCGAGGTGGAAGCTTTCCTTGACGTTGTGAGTGACCATGACGATGGTCATCTTATTCAGGTTCCAGAGCTGGAGGATGAGCTCGTGCATGTCGGCCGTCACGCCGGGATCGAGCGCGCCGAAGGGTTCGTCCAGCAGGAGAATCTTCGGCTGGCAAATCACGGATTGCGCGATGGAGAGGCGTTGCTGCATGCCGCCGGAGAGCTGCGCGGGATACTTGCCGCGCGAGGGGCCGAGGCCGACCGCCTCGAGGAGTTCCTCCGCCCGCTCGATGGCCGCCCGGCGCCGCGCGCCGAACAGGCGCGCCAACCCCGGC
>CAVSSU010000002.1:0-12515 GCA_963730565.1 uncultured Gammaproteobacteria bacterium | reverse complement strand
AGCCGTGATACTTCAGGTAGAACACGCGCGGGAACCCCGGCGCAGTGAAGCTCGGATCGCTCCACAGACCGTCCGGCTGCTGGGTGCGCAGCAGATAATCGACGCCGCGACGCACCGCGTCCGAGGCCACCTCGCCCGCCGCCAGCAGGCCGAGCAGCGCCCAGGCGGTCTGATAGGGCGTGCTGGCGGCCTTGGCGCGCGCCGTGCCCGTTCAGTAGCTGTCGTTGCTCTCGCCCCAGCCGCCGTCGGCGTTCTGCCGGCGCGTGCAGCCAGCTCACCGCGCGCGCGCACCGCCGGATCGTCCGGCCGACACGCCGGCCTGCGCAAACGCGGTCAGCACCGACCAGGTGCCGTAGATGTAGTTCGTGCCCCAGCGGCCGAACCAGGAGCCGTCCGGCTCCTGCTCGGCGCGCAGATAGGCGATGCGCGCGCTCGAGCGCGCGGCTTGTCCTGCGGGCGCCCGACGCGCGCCAGCACCGTCACCACCCGCGCCGTCACGTCGCTGGTCGGCGGATCGAGCAGCGCGCCGTGATCGGCGAACGGGATCTCGTTGAGGTAATAGCGAGGTGTTGTCGGCGTCGAAGGCGGCGAAGCCGCCGTTACGCTCTGCATGCCCACCAGCCAGTCGAGCGCGCGGCGCGACGCTCTCCGCGTAGTCGGCCGGCGTTCGTGCGCTTGATGCATGGCCCAGGCGACCACCGCCGTGTCGTCGAGATCGGGGTAGTAGTTGTTGGCGAACTGGAACGCCCAACCGCCGCCGCGCGAGCTCGGGCCGATCGACCCGCCAGTCGCCCGGCTCATCGAGCAGCTGCTCGGTCTGCAGCCAGTCGAGCGCGCGCGTCGGCCGCGGCCGAGCGCGGCGCGCTCGCCGGCCTCCTGCATGGCGAGACTGGCCAGCGCCGTGTCCCACACGGGCGACACGCAAGGCTGGCAATAGGCGCTCGAGCGGACCGACCACCAGCAGTTTTTGCAGCGCGCGCTTGGCGGTGACGCGGCGCGGATCGTCGGCCGGATAGCCGAGGATCACCATCACCTCGAGCGCATTCACCATCGCCGGAAAAATCGCGCCGAGCCCATCCTCGCCGTTCAGCCGCTCGAGCATCCAGCTGCTCCGCGCGCCGCGTGGCGCGCTCGCGCATCGAGGCGCGGGATGAAGCGGATCGATGCAGCCGGCCGAGCCGATCGACGACCAGCAGCACCCGCGCCGAGCAAGCCGCCCTGTTGCGGGCGTCGCGGAAATAATGGCGCTCGCTCTCCGGCGGCGTCGTGAACAGCTCGCGGATGTGCACGCGCCGCGGGTTCTTGGCGACGCGGCTTGCGCGTGCACAAGATGAACAGCGGCACCATGACGGTGCGCGACCAGTACGACACCTTGTCGAGATGAAACGGAGAACCACTTCGGCAGCAGCATGATCTCGACGGGAATGTAGGGCACGCCGCGCCAGGGCATCTGCCCGAACAGCGCCAGCGCGATGCGCGTGAACACGTTGGAGCGCGCGGCGCCGCCGCGCTCGAGGATCGCCGCGCGCGCGCGCGCCATGTGCGGCGCCTGCGGATCGTCGCCGGCCAGCTTCAGCGCGTAGTAGGCCTTGACGCGTGCAGCTCATGTTGAATTCGCCGCCGTGGTACAGCGGCCAGCCGCCGTGCGCGGCCTGATGAGCCGCGCAAATACGACGGCAATCTTGGCCTCGAGCGCGGCGTCGATCTCGTCCAGGAAGTGCATCATCATGATGTATTCGGCAGGAATCGTGCAGTCCGCCTCGAGCTCGAACAGCCAGTAGCCCTGCGGCGCTCTGCTGTGGCGATCATCGCATCGCGCGCGCTGCGCGATCGCACGGTCCAAGACGGCTCGAAACGGTCTTGGTGAGCGTGAGCGCGACCGACGTCGGCGCGTGCGGGCGCCTGCGGTCTTCGGACGGTCGCGGCTTTTTCGCGATGCGAGTCATGATGCCGGAGCTCCCATAGGAGCGGCGCACGCAGCGGCTCGGCTTCCCGCGCAGCGCATGGCTCGCCGGCCGGCGGATCGAACTCGGTGCGCTCGCCACGGCTCGCAAGTGACCGCGCCGACCTCGGAAAGCGGCGCCAGCGGCAGCCCGCGGGCGGCCGCGCGAACAGGCGGCGCAGCATGACAGTCGTTGCGGACGAACAGGTCGGTCAAAATTCTCGTCATGGTTACCGCCGAGCGCGAGATCTTGACCTGAGATCCAGCGGTAAAGCCGGGATTTTTATGAATTTTTTGCAATGTGAGCACCGCGAGCCCGATGGCCCATAAACAAAAACGGCGCATTCCCGGTCTCCTTGCCGGGAATCAACAAGGTGTAGTCCAGAGCATTGCGCAGATGCGCATGCGCCACCCCGATCAGCTCGTGCATTCCGGCATCGAATCCGGGATTCCGGGGCGTCGGAGGCGAGCCGGGCCAGGTCCACCTGGTGAGCGGGTGAATACCTCCTGCGGCAGCCAGCAGGCGCCGCGGCTGCGGTCCTCCCATACATCCTTGAGGATATTGGTCATTTGCAGTCCCTGCGCGAATGACACCGCGATGCCCTGCAACGCGGCCCGATTCCGCGCGAGCGCCGGCGAATACTCGCAAAAGAGCTCGGTGAGCATCTCGCCAACGACCCCCGCGACGTAGTAGCAATATTCGTCGAGGTCGGCTTTCTGAGGGCAGCCCGCGGATGCTGGCGGTCGACTGAAATCGCGGCATGCCATAGCACATGAGATCGACGCAGCGCTGGATCGCGGACCGCTGAGAGGGATTCAGCGAGGCGGTGACGTTCAAAACGCGTGCCATGTGATGACGAGGTCGCGCTCGGTCGCCAGCGTGCGGTTCGATAAGTGCTTCTCTACCTCCGCCGCCAAGGGCGCCGCATCCTCGCGTCCGGCTACGACCGCCTTGAACCGCTCGAGGAACGCCAGTGTCTGTTCGGGGGGTAGAGCTGGCTCATCCTCGATGGTGTCCGCAATGCGGCAAAGCAGGTAGGCATTGGTCACCGCCACGCGCAGCGGTTCCGGCAGCTGCGGAATCGTCAGCGCGAACGTGCGCGATACGTGCGGGAGGATCTGATCTTGGTAGGCTTCATCTGAAATGCCGGAATCCATACGAGCAGTATCTTGGAAAGTCAGCGGGAAAGCACCCTGGGACATGGTGTGGCGCAAAATACCCAAGTGCTTCAGGGAGGCTGCCCTCAACCCACAGATCACTATAGCGGCCAGCCCCGCGTTGCTGCAACGTCGCAGGCGACGGTGGCAATTATGCCACAAGACCCTCTGGTCATTTACCGTGAAGGGTCGGTCCAGTATAAACTGGCCCAAATGATCCCGCCACCCAACACCTATCCGTTGCTCGAGTCGATCCACCTGCCGGCCGACCTGCGCAAGCTCCCTCAATCCAAGCTCCAGCAGCTGGCGGATGAGCTGCGCCAGTTTCTGATCCAGAGCGTCAGTACTCGCGGCGGGCACTTCGCCGCCGGGCTGGGCACGGTCGAGCTCACCATCGCGCTTCATTACATTTTCAATACGCCGGATGACCGGTTGGTATGGGACGTGGGCCACCAGGCGTATCCTCACAAGGTGCTCACCGGCCGCCGCGAGCTGTTGCATACCATCAAGCAGGACAAGGGTCTTGCGCCGTTCCCGACGAGGAGCGAGAGCGACTACGACACGTTCGGCGTCGGTCACTCCAGCACCTCCATCAGTGCGGCGCTCGGCATGGCCATCGCGGCCGCCAAGCGGGGCGAGGACCGACGCGCGGTCGCTATCATCGGCGACGGGGCGCTCACGGCCGGAATGGCCTTCGAAGCGCTGAATCACGCGGGATCCGCCCCTGCGGACCTTCTGATCATCCTGAACGACAACGACATGTCGATCTCGGAGAACGTGGGCGCGCTGTCCAATTATTTGGCCCGTGCGCTGTCCGGGCGCATGTACGCGCATTTGCGCGAGGGCGGCAAGAAGGTCCTGCGGCAGATGCCCACCGTGTGGGAGCTCGCGCGCCGATCCGAGGAACACCTGAAAGGCATGGTGTTGCCGGGCACGCTGTTCGAGGAGATGGGCTTCAACTACATCGGTCCGGTCGACGGGCACGACCTCAAGTCGCTCGTCACGACGCTCGGCAACATCAAGAAGCTCCGCGGCCCGCAATTTCTGCACGTGGTGACCCGCAAGGGCAAAGGTTACGCGCCCGCCGAGGCGGATCCGATCAAATGGCATGGGCCGGGCCCGTTCGATCCCGTCAGCGGCAAGATCTTCAAGGAAGTGAGCACGGGCCCGTCCTATTCGCAGATCTTCGGTCAATGGTTGTGCGACATGGCGGAGCGCGATCCCACCATCATCGGCATCACTCCGGCCATGCGCGAAGGGTCGGGACTGGTCGAGTACTCGAAGCGTTTCCCGGATCGTTATTTCGACGTCGCCATCGCCGAGCAGCACGCGGTCACCTTCGCGGCCGGGCTGGCCTGCGAAGGCTTCAAACCGATCGTCGCCATCTATTCGACGTTTCTGCAGCGCGCCTATGACCAGTTGATCCACGATGTTGCTTTGCAAAATCTACCCGTGGTGTTCGCCTTGGATCGCGCGGGCCTCGTCGGCAGCGACGGTGCGACCCATCAGGGCGCCTACGATCTGACGTTCATGCGCTGCATCCCGAATCTCGTGATCATGGCGCCGGCCGACGAGAACGAGTGCCGTCAAATGCTGTTTACGGGCACGACGCTGTCGTCGCCCTCCGCCGTGCGCTACCCGCGCGGTACCGGTCCCGGCGTCGCCGTCGTGTCCGAGATGAGCGCGCTTCCCGTCGGCAAGGCGCAACTTCGGCGCGACGGACGCAGCGGCCTCGCGATCCTCGCTTTCGGCACGCTATTCGAGTCCGCCCGCCGCATCGCCGAGCGGCTCGACGCAACGCTCGTCAACATGCGTTTCGTGAAGCCGATCGACCAGGAAATGATCGTGGATGTGGCGGCGCGCCATCGCGCGCTCGTGACCATCGAGGAGAATGCCGTCATGGGCGGGGCCGGCTCCGCGGTGAGCGAAGTGCTCGCCGCACATGGGGTATCATTGCCGGTATTGCATCTGGGCATCCCGGACCGATTCATCGAGCACGGCTCGCGCGAAACCTGCCTGGCGGCCGCGGGCCTCGACTTGGCCGGCCTGACGGCGAGCGTGGAAACATGGTGGGCGTCGCAGAACCAGGAAAGAGTCCGTTCGGTTCGCAGCGTCTAAACGTCGGCGCCCGATCCAGGGGCATCGGCCGATACATATTGAGCTATTTAGAGAGATCGTCATGAGAACACTGTTCCTGCATCCCCCTTCATTCGACGGCTTCGACGGCGGCGCCGGTGCGCGCTACCAGGCGAAGCGGGAAATCCGTTCGTTTTGGTTCCCGACGTGGCTCGCACAGCCCGCGGCGCTGGTCCCGGGCAGCAAGCTGATCGATGCACCGGCGGACGGAACGCCGATCGAGGATGTGCTCGCGCAGGCTCGCGATTACGATCTCGTCATCATGCACACGAGCGCCCCTTCGTTCTTGAAGGACGCGCACGTTGCCGAACTCCTGAAGAAGGAGAATCCGAAGCTCAAGATCGGCATGGTCGGCGCCCAAGTCGCCGTGGACCCGGCGGGTTCCCTGGCCGCCTCCCCCGCCGTCGACTTCGTCGCGCGCGAGGAGTTCGACTACACCTGCAAGGATGTCGCCGACGGTTTGCCCCTCGAAAGCATCGAGGGCTTGAGCTTCCGGCGCGAAGACGGGACTCTTCAGCACAATGCTGCCGCGGCCCATGATCGAGGACATGGATGCGCTGCCGTGGGTTGCGCCGATCTACAAGCGCGACCTCAAGATCGAGAATTACTTCATCGGCTATTTGAAGCATCCCTACGTCTCCATCTACACCGGCCGCGGCTGCCGTTCGAAGTGCACGTTCTGCCTCTGGCCTCAGACCGTGGGCGGTCATCGCTACCGCGTGCGCAGTCCCCAGAACGTGGTGGACGAGGTGCGCTGGATCAAGGAGAACATGCCGGAAGTGAAGGAGATCTTCTTCGACGACGACACGTTCACCGATTTCAGGCCGCGCGCCGAAGAGATCGCCCGCGGTCTCGGCAAGCTCGGCGTCACCTGGTCGTGCAATGCCAAGGCCAACGTGCCCTATCAAACCCTCAAGGTCATGAAGGACAACGGCCTGCGGCTGCTGCTCGTGGGCTACGAGTCGGGCAACGACCAGATCCTGCACAACATCCGCAAGGGCCTGCGCACCGACATCGCCCGGCGCTTCACCGAGGATTGCCGCAAGCTCGGCATCATCATTCACGGCACGTTCATCCTGGGGCTCCCGGGCGAGACGCAGGAGACCATCCGCGAGACCATTCAGTACGCGGTCGACATCAATCCCCACACCATCCAGGTCTCGTTGGCGGCACCCTATCCGGGCACGGAGCTGTACGCCCAGGCGGTTGCGAACGGCTGGCTCACGAGACACCCATAACGCGAGCCTGGTCAACAAGCAGGGGGTGCAGCTCGTCGCCGCTGAGCTATCCGAACCTCGGTGCCGAGGAGATCTACGCCGCCGTGGAGACATTCTACCGGCGCTTCTACTTCCGGCCCCGCAAGATCATCGAGCTCACGGCGGAGATGATGAGGAGCTGGGAGATGACCAAGCGGCGCTTGCGCGAAGGCGTGGAATTTTTCCGGTTCTTGAACGCTCGCGCGGCGTGACACGCAGCTTCGGGTTTTGGTAATGGTGGCCGCGGCCTCCGGCCGCGGCCCCTGTCGAGAAGGTTCGCCGTATCCCCACTCTGTCCACTTTGCTGCGTCTTTGGACGCTACGCCCGGTAACCAGCAGCCATACGCTCGCCGCCGATCGATCCTTGATGGGGCTCGGCCTGGCGTCGCTCCTGTTATGGGGGACGCTGGACCGCTGGCGCGCCGGGCCGGGAGCCATATTCGAGCCGCTCGAGGCGCCTTTGGTCTCGGTTTATCTCGTGCTCGTGCTGGTGACCGCCTACCTGGCCTCGCGCGCCTCGAACCCGCGTCTTCAGTTCAGGAGCGCCTTGTTCGTCGTGTTGGCATTCTTGCCGATCTTGATTGCCGCGGGCTTCTGGATCGACATGCGCTTGGACGGAAACACGGCAGTCGCCGCTTGGATGCTGCTGGCGCTTTACGGGCTTCTGTATGGAATGAGCGCGCTGCGCGCCTTGTCGGGACGATGGCAAGGGACCGCGGCGGCCGCCATCATCATGTTGCTGGGAGCATTTTCCACCGGGTATCGGTCCGCGGACCTCAAGCCCTCGATCTGGGCGGCCGCGCCCGATGAGCAGGGCACGCAGGCCGATTTGGCGCCCGCCGACGCCGAGTCCCTGCTGTTCGATCAGCGCGAGGCGATCGACGAGGAGGTCGATCGGATGGCCGAGAACATGGGCCCGAAGCCGGCGATATTCTTCGTCGGTTTTGCCGGTGTCTCTAGCCAGCAGGTGTTCACGCAGGAGATCAAGCTCGCAGCGCGGGTCGTCGGCGATCGATTCGGCTCGACCGACCGGGAGGTCCTGCTGCTCAACGATCGCCGGGATCTCGATACCTACCCCCTCGCCACGTTGAGCGGCTTGCAATACGCGCTGAGCGCGATCGCGCAGAAAATGGATCCCGACCGCGACATCCTGTTTCTGGCGCTTTCCTCGCACGGATCACCCGATCCTCTGCTGGCCGTCTCGAATGACGGCTTGCCGCTCGCGCAATTGAGCGCCGGCGATTTGCAGAGTGCGCTGAGCGACTCCGGCATCAAGCGCCGCATCATCGTGATTTCCGCGTGCTACGCGGGCGGCTTCATGCCGCCGCTGGAGAATCCCGACACCATCGTGATTGCCGCGGCAGCGGCCGACAAGACCTCCTTTGGATGCTCCGACGACCGGAATCTCACCTACTTCGGCGAGGCGTTCTACCGGGATGCGCTCCCAAACGCCACGTCCTTGGAGGACGCCTTCGCCCGCGCCAAGTCCGCGATCGCCGACCGCGAAAAGCAGGAGAACGAGATCGCTTCGGATCCGCAGGCCTTTTTCGGGAGCGACATCTCGAGGGTGCTGGAGGCGAGCCCGATGCGGATCGGGGGGCACGGCGGGGTGGTCACTGAGGTGTTGCCGTCCACGGTGCAGCCGGGGCGCGGCGGCTATATGATCTCGACCAGGAACCCAACAGGGAACTGAGGTCTCCGGAGATCGGCAATAGTCCGCGCAGCCGACGAATGCAGGATTCCATTCCTGGTCGGCGTGGTCGGCCACCGCGATCTGCGCCCCGATGAAACTGGCGCGATTCGCACCGCCGTTGCAGGTCTGTTGCGCCGGTTGCGGGACGACCATGCGGATGTCCCGCTGCGCCTGATCTGCTCCATGGCTGCCGGAGCCGACCTGTTGGTCGCGGTAGTGGCGGCGGAGCTCGGCATTCGCATCACCGCCCTGCTTCCCTACGCCCGGCGCCTGTGCCGGGACGACCTCGAGACGGACGAGGATCGGGCCCGGTTCGACAGGCTCTGCGATTCGAGCGACGTCGTCGAACTCGGCCTTCCCGCGGACGCAAACCCACGCGATATCGACGGCGCGGGTGAGCTTCGAGACCGCCAGCTGCAACGAGCCGGCGCCATCATCGCGCGCTACAGCGGCCTGATGATCGCCATCTGGAACGGTGAAAGCACCACCCATCGCGCGGGAACCGCCCGCGCCGTCCAGTTTCGCCGGCGGGGCGCCATGCCCTCCGACGAGCTCGTCGTGTCGCCTCGCGACGTGCTGCTCTCGCCCCAGGACGATGATTTGACCTTCGAGATTCGCTGCGGCCGCGTTTCGCAGTCGGGCGGCAGCGCCGTGGCCGTCCTCGGTTTCACCGGCACCGATGCGCGGGGCGGCGACCAATATCCCCGGCACCTGCGCACGACGCTCGATCGGCTCGCGGAGCTCAATCGCGACATGGAGCAGTTCGCCGACGACATCGCGAAAAAAGGCAGTCGGCTGTCGCAGCCCAGCCCCCACCCGCTGCCGGAAACACTGCAATTCCTCGATCGGCTGTTCACGGCGGCCGACTGGATGGGCGGCCATTACCGCCGCTGCTTCACCACCGCCCTCAAGGCGCGCTATGGACTCTGGGCGCTCATGGCCTTCCTGCTGATCGCCTTCAAGAAGGATTCCTTCGGCCGGGTTGCGATGATCTCGATCTCAGGCGTGCTCGCGGTGTTCGTGTGCGGAACCCTGCTCGCGTATTGGGCTCACCGGCGCGCATGGCACCGGAAATACCTCGATTACCGCGCCCTCGCGGAGGCCCTGCGCGTGGACTTTTATTGGGAGGTCGCCGGGGTACGAAAGGAGTTCGACGGCGAGTTCGCCCACGAGAGCTTTCTGCAGAAGCAGGACGTTGAGCTGCAATGGATTCGCAACGCCATGCGCGCCGTCAGCCTGCAGCTCGCAATCCGGCCGTGCGGCGAATTCGCGAGCGGCTTTCCTTTTGTCTATGCGAACTGGATCGGCGACGACCATCCGACCAGCCGGCGGGGCCAGATGTCCTACTATCGCGAGAGGCTGCAAAGGCTGGAGCGCGGCATGCATTTTTCGGAGCTGATCGATGGCGCGTTGTTGTTCTGCGGGCTGGTGCTCGCGCTGACCTTCGCCGTCGATGTGGCGCTCTTTGCGCACTCGTTCCTGCCGCTGCGCGTGCGCGGCGCCATGTTATGGGCCCTCGCGCTGGTTCCCGTCTACGCCGCGATTTTCGAGATCTATCTGAATGAGAAGGCGGATCGGGCATTGATCCGGCAGTACCGCTATATGGTCTCGCTGTTCGGTTTCGCGGCCGAGGAGCTGCGCGCCGCCGAGACGGTCGAAATGAAGCTGCTCATACTGCGATCGCTCGGGCACGCCTGCCTCGCGGAGCACGCACAGTGGATTCTCGCGCACCGGGACAAGCGGATTCAGGGCATGCGCTGGTGAGGGCCGCGAGCCGCGGCGGCTTCGTATGCCAGAATGGCGAATGGCAGGCCACTCCAAGGATCGGCATCGCGTCGTAGGATTGCTCGTCCTGCTCTTTGGGATCACCTACCTCGACCGGGTGTGCATCTCCGTGGCCGGCCCGCTGATGCAGCGGGACCTTCATATCGGACCGGTCGGATGGGGATGGGTGACCGGGATATTCACCGTTTCTTACTGCCTGTTCGAGATTCCGACCGGCGTGCTCGGCGACCGGATCGGGCCGAGGCGTGTACTGACCCGGATCGTTGTATGGTGGTCGGCGTTCACCGCCCTGACGGGCGCGGTCACCGGTTACCTGCCGTTGCTGCTCACCCGGTTTCTTTTCGGCGCGGGAGAGGCCGGTGCCTTTCCGAACGCGTCGATCGTCGTCTCGCGCTGGTTCCCGCCCGCCCGCAGAGCCACGATGTGCGGTGTCTTGCTGATGTCGAGCCAGATCGGTGGGGCGCTCGCGCCCCTGCTGGTGGTGCCGATCCAGAGCCGATACGGATGGCGGGCGTCATTCTTCGTTTTCGGTGCGTTGGGAATCGGGTGGGCGAGTGCGTGGTACGCGTGGTTTCGCGATTCGCCGCCGCAGGAGGCCGGACATGCTCGCGAAATGGAGACCCGACGGACAATGGCGGACCCCCGGCGAGCTCATGCATTTCCGTGGCGCACGGCGCTCCGCTCGCAGAGCGCGCTGGCCCTCTTGGGAACGGCGTTCTGCTACGTGTACGCCTACAACTTCTTCCAGACGTGGTTTCACACCTTTCTGGTGAAAGGACGCGGCTTCAGCGAAACCGGCCTGATGCTGTCCGCTCTTCCTTACGTGATCGCCGCCCTGGCGAATCTGACCGGCGGGGCGGTGAGCGACGCTCTGGTTCGGAGGCTGGGGCGGACGTGGGGGCGGCGAACGCTGGGCGTCTGTGCACTCGGGATCGCGGGAGTGTTCACCGTGGCGGCCATGTTTTCGCAGCAGCAAGTCCTCACCGTCATCTTCCTGACCGTGGTCTATGGAGGGATCACGTTCCAGCAATCCGGAGTCTTCGGTGTTTGTCTGGACATCGGGAAAGAGCATGCGGGCGCAATGGTTGGCCTCATGAACGCGAGCGCGCAGGTGGGCGGCCTGGTGGGCTCGGTCGCATACGGTTACATCGTCGAGCGCTTCGGCAGTTACGATGCCCCGTTCGCGCCGATGGCCGCGCTGCTGTTCCTCGGCGCTCTGTTATGGCTCAGGATCGATGCATCGCAGGAACTGCACGCTGTGAGTATCAGGCCATCGGCACCGCACAGCTAGCTGCAACTTCTGCTTTCGCGCCGTGTTCTGACGGCAGGAGCGGTGAGAAGATATGAACGACAACCTTATTCGCCCGAAAGGCTGGGTCATCGACGGTTGGCCGATGCTCGTAGCCTTCGCGATATATTGGGTGGCGTTGCTCATCTTCGCGATGAGGCTGGCTTCGGGAATTTTCGTAATTTGAGGAACTCACATGCGGTCAATTCTGGTGATGATTGTCCTGTCCGCTTCCGCCGGTGCGCTGCCGGTGGCGGCGAATGCGCACGGTTGCATCAAGGGTGCCGCAGTCGGTGGCGTCGCCGGTCACCTGGCGGGTCACCATGCGGTGGCGGGCGCCGCGATCGGTTGTGCCGTGGGGCATCATCGGGCCAAGGTGCAGCAAAAGCAGGCACAGGCCCAAGCACAGAGGCAGACGCAACCCGCGCCACACCAATAATCCCTTTAGTAATGGGTGGACGCCACCATGCCGACACAAGGGGGGTTCGATGCAGTGGGAACGCGAACAGTTCGTTTTGACGGATGATGCCAGCCGCATCGATCCGGCGCGCACCTATGAGCTTCTGCAGTCGACCTACTGGGGCGTCCGGCGGCCACGTGACATCGTGGAACGGATGATCGAGAAGTCGCTGTGCTTTGGACTATTCCTCGGAAACGCCCAAATCGGATTCGGTCGCGCCGTTACCGATTACACCGTGTTTTCCTGGATTGCGGACATCGTGATCGATGCGGAGCACCGCGGCCAAGGCCTCGGCAAGTGGATAATGCAGTGCATGGTGGCACACCCCGCTATCAGCGGGACGCAGATGGTGCTGCAAACCCGCGACGCCCATGCCCTCTACGAGAAATATGGCTTCTCCAAAAACCCGGCGCTGATGAGCACCCCGGTCACTGGTCTTTGACAGCCGTGGACCGCCGGCGACCGGACCCGATTGGCTTTTGCCTACCCGGTCAATCCGGCAATCCGCAGAGCTGCAAAGCGCGCGAAGTCGCGGTCGGCGGTGAGCAGCTCGTCGATGCCATGCTCGCGGCAAACGGCGGCGATTTGGGCGTCGAAGGCGAGATTGCCACGGGCCCGGCCCGCGACGCATGCCTGATGGAAAGCCGTGGCGAACGCGGCCGTCGGATTGAGCAATCGAACCGAGGGGCTTTTCATGAGCTCGGCGAGAAAATCCAGCGCCTCCGAGAGCGAGCTGGGTGGATCGAAAACCCTCAAGTGGGTGACGACGCGGACAAATTCCGCCAAGCAGAATGCGT
>CAVSSU010000001.1:0-69513 GCA_963730565.1 uncultured Gammaproteobacteria bacterium | reverse complement strand
GTTATGTCTGTGCTTGACTTCATCGTATTGCTTGTTGCGCCCGGAGAAACTGGGTCTCGAGCATGCGCGCCGGATCTTGAACCAGGGCACGCGCTTCAGGTTCTTGGCGAGCCCCGCCCAATGCAGCGCATTGATCAACCACTTGGAGGGATCCCATTGCCACCAGCGCACGCCGTTGCGGTAGTCGTGCGCGAATTGGTGATGAAAATTGTGATATCCCTCGCCGAAAGTGAGCAATGCCACCACGCCATTGTCGCGGGCCGTGTTCGCCGTCGTGTAGGGGCGGGTGCCGACGATGTGCGCCAGGGAGTTGATGCAGAATGTCAGGTGATGGCTGATGACGAGCCGCAGGACGCCGGCGAGCAACAGCATGCCGATGATGTTGCCGAACGCCCAGCCGAGCAGCAGCGGCACGCCGACATTCATTCCGACGGCGAGCGCCAGGTAATGGCGATGTTGAAATGCCACGAGCGGGTCGTTTTGCAGTTCGCGCACGTACTTCAAATCGGGGTCGCCGCTCGGATAGTTGCGCAGCATCCAGCCGATGTGCGAAAACCAGAAGCCACGCCGCGCACAATACGGATCCCGTTCGGGATCGTCGATGAACCGATGATGCACGCGATGACCGGCGCTCCAGATCAACGCACTATTCTGCAGCGCCATGGCGCCGAACAACAGAAAAACCGCTTTCAATACGGGATGCGCCTGATAGGCCGCATGCGAAAACAGGCGATGATATCCGCAGGTGATCGACAGTTCGGTGACGCTCAAGAGCACCGCGAACGCAATCCAGGCGGCGAGGCGTAACCGTGTGACGATCCCGTACCAGGGAACCAGCGTAAGGGCTACCGCCAACGTAACCACAAACATCGACAAGGCGGGCCAATTGCGAGGCGGCAACCGGCCGGTCGGCTCATTCATTCGTTTCTCCTGAAAAACGTCGCGATCACGCAGGACCGCCTTTCCTGATAGATGGGGGCGGCGAAGGATTTTACCATCCGGGGAGGCATTTTGTGATCCAGGTCGGCTTTTGCAAGCGGGGGCCGGTGGCCCTTCGCTTGTGAGAGGCCAGAATGCGGCTCGAGGGACTCCGCAACCCAATCCATGAAAACCTGCACCCGCCGCGGTAGGTTTCGGCGGTGCGCGTACACGATGGAGACCGGCATCGGTTCTGGCGGGTACAGCGGAAGTATTTGCACCAAACGGCCGCTCTCGAGATGTTCCCGCAGCCCTGCGGCTGGATTCTGGATGATGCCGAGGCCGGCCAGACAGGCGTGTTCGTAGGCGTCCGCATTGTTGACCGTCACGGCGCCTTGCATCGGCAGGCTCCGGTAACGGCCGCCATCGGGATACTCGAAGCCCGGGCTTCGGGCGCCGAGCGTACTGACGTAATGAATCAGCCGGTGGCCCGCGAGATCTTCCAGAGTGTTCGGGGTGCCGTATTGGCTCAAATAGGCGGGACTGGCACAGTTGATCACCGGGTACACACCAAGCCGTCGGGCGATCAGCCTGCTGTCGCCCAAGGTCCCGGCCCGTACGACGCAGTCGAAACCTTCACGGATCACGTCGACATAACGGTCGGTGCTGCTCAGTTCCAGCTCGATCAACGGGTGCGCCGCAAGGAACCGCGGCAGTAGCGGCAACAGATGCTTGCGTGCCATCGCGCCGGGCATGTCCACGCGCAGGCGGCCACGCAGCGCCTGCTCGTTGCGCTGAAACATGCCATCCAGTTCCTCGAACTCGGCCAGCAGTTCTTTGCAGCGTTCGTAGTACGCCAGCCCGTCCTGCGTCATCTGCACTTTCCGGGTGGTCCGATGCAGCAAGCGAGCGCCCAAAGCGCCTTCCAGCGTCTGCACCGCGCCCGAGACCGTGGTCTTGCGCAGGCCGAGACCCTCCGCTGCCCGCGTGAAGCTGGCCTGTTCCGCCACGCGGACAAATATTTGCATCGCCTCGAGCTGATTCATGATCCCGCCTCGCGCGGATTGTTCATTCTATATGGACAGTTATAACAAAAAACAGGGTCTTTATGACTTCTTGACAAGGTAATAAATTGCATTCATCGAATTAACTCACCCCGGAGATTCTCAATGACCACCAGCACCCCCCTTGCACTGATCACGGGTGGCAGCCGCGGCCTCGGTCGCAGCACGGCAGTGAAGCTGGCCGAGCATGGGTGCGACGTGATCGTCACGTATCTCACCCATCGCGCGGAAGCAGATGACGTCGTAAAGCTAATCCGCCAGGCGGGGCGCAGCGCCGCGGCGTTGCCGCTGAACGCCGCTGATATCAAGACCTTCGACCGCTTTGCAGGCGAGTTGCGGGAGGCTCTGCAACACACGTTCAAGCGTGACGGCTTCAATTATCTGGTGAACAACGCCGGCACCGGCATGGACGCGAGTTTCGCCGAGACCACGGAGCAGCAGTTCGACCAGCTGATGAATGTCCACCTCAAAGGCGTCTTCTTCCTGACTCAGAAGCTCTTGCCGCTGATCGTCGATGGTGGACGCATCGTCAATCTTTCCTCCGGGTTGACGCGCTTCTGCTTCCCGGGCAAAGCCGCCTATGCGGCGATGAAGGGGGGTGTGGAGGTCCTCAGCAGGTACATGGCCAAGGAGCTCGGCCCGCGTCGGATCGCGGTCAACGTGGTGGCGCCGGGGGCGATCGAGACCGACTTTGGCGGCGGCGTCGTGCGCGACAACCCTGGCGTCAACAAACTGATCGCGTCGGTCACCGCGCTGGGCCGAGCCGGTCTGCCAGACGACATCGGCGGCGCCATCGCTCAACTCCTGGCGCCGGAAAGCGGCTGGATCAACGCGCAGCGAATCGAAGTCTCGGGCGGGATGAACTTGTGAGGGACGGGAGCGGCCGTCATGTACCTTCGGTTTTCCACTAGACGGCCGGGCCATAGGGCACAATGCGCCCATGACTGAACATCATTCCCCCCTCTCCCCACCCCAGCTGCTGTCGTACATGCGAGCCCAGCCTTGGGCGATCGAGGCGACCGCCACGCCCCAAGGCGCCCCTCAAGCGGCCGTGGTCGGCGTCGCCATCACCGACCGCTGGGAACTTCTGTTCGATACCGTCACCCAGTCGCGCAAGCATCAAAACCTGGTCAAGAACCCCCGCGTGGCGTTCGTGATCGGCTGGGAGCACGAGCGCACCGTGCAATATGAAGGCATTGCCGAGCTTCCGACGGAAGCGGAGTTGCCCGACGTGCGCGCCTACTACTTCGACCGCTTTCCCGACGGCCCCACCCGCCAAACCTGGCCGGGGCTGGTGTACTGGCGCGTGCGACCCACCTGGATCCGCTACAGCAATTTCAACGTCACCCCGCCCATCATTCAAGAGTGGGATGCGGCGGCGATCGCCGGCTGGCTGAAGTAAGCACCGCCTGCTTGATACCGACCGCCGTGACAGGCGGCCGTTCGCGCTCATGACTTGATGGCCTCGACGAGCAGTCGCTGCGCCGGCTCGAGTCGGGCGCCAGCCTCTTGCGGCACGCCAACTCGTTGCAGCATCGCTGCGACCGGATGGAAGGCGACCACGACCCTCCCTTCCGCGCGCTCCTGCACCAGGGCGTGGAGCGGCAGATCGAGCGCCGCCAGCGGCGTTGCCACCATGATGGGGGTGCCGCCCTTTGGATTGCCGTAGATCAGCACGGTGGCCGGGGGCATCGTCGCGCCGACGCCCCTCGCGTTCGCCGCATGATCGATGCGGGCGAACACCGTCATACCGGCGTGCTCGATCGCCTCGACGAGACGTTCGAGGGTGCGATCGAAGGACAGCACTGACGTGTGCTCGACGATGTCCGAAGTCGGCGTATCCATCATGATTCGACCTCCCTTCCCAAATGGACGATCAATTCGGTCCAAAACCCGCTGACGACCCTGCGAAGCTAGCGCCCGATTTCGACGCGATCGCGGGCGCGGGGCACCGCATCCAACTCCAAGCCCAGTTCTCGGGCGATCTTGTGGCCCGAATAGATCGCCGTGGCGATGATGGCGGGCTGGCGGCAGTCGCCGATTCGTAGGATCCGCGAGCAGGGCGCCTCCTCTTGGGAGCCTGACAGCTCGCGATACAGCGATTCCTGCGGTTCTCGCGAGGTCACCAGCACGAGACTCTGCGCGCCGCGCGTGTGACTTCGCCCCGTGTAGACGCAGCCGAGCGCGACGTGTACTCCGTCGTAGGATTCGACGACGTGATTCACGATGATCTCCACACCCGCCTCGAGCAACTCCCGCTGCGTGCGGAACTGTTCGGCCGTATAAGCGCTCCACGCCCCCGCGGTCCCGGCGCTCGTGACGTAACAGACCTTGGCGCCGCCGCGCGCGAGCTTGAGCGCCACGACCGGCCCCATGTAGTAGTGGTCATCGTCGAACACCGTCACCCAGCCCTGGGGCCGCACGCCGTCCATGATGTCGTCGGGAGTCAGCACCTCGCCCTGAAGCACGGCCATGGGCACGGCGTGCGAGCGGCCGACGCCGCTGCGGCGCCAGCGCGCGCCCGTCGCGATCAACACGTAGTCCGCCTCGAATTCGCGCACGTCCGCGGCCGTCAGCCGATTGCCCAGGTAGATCGACACGTTGTTCATGCGGCTCAACTGGCCCGTGCGGTAATCCCGCACCCGCGCCCATTCCGCGAGACCGGGCAGAGCGCTCTCTCGCGTGACGCGGCCGCCCGGCGTGTCCTGCGCTTCCGCGAGCGTGACCGCAAAGCCCCGCTTGCCGAGAATGTGAGCGGCCTCCAGCCCCGACGGCCCTGCACCGACGATCAGTACCGTGCCTTGCCCCTCGGGCACGCGCTCCGGGTGCCAGCCGCTGCGCCACTCCTCGCCCATGGTGGGATTCTGCGTACAGCGAAGCGCCGCACCGCGAAAGTTGTGTGCGTAGCAGATGTTGCAGCCGATGCATTCGCGAATGTCCTCGGTGCGTCCTTCTCGAATTTTCGTGGGCAGGTAGGGATCGGCAATGGAAGGGCGGGCGGCGCCGATGAGGTCGAGCACGCCGCTCTTGAGTTGGCGCAGCATGACGTTGGGCGAGGTGAATCGGCCGACGCCCACCACCGGCCGGCCGGTCAACTCCCGCACGCGCCGCACGCGAGATTCGAATGCGGCTTCCTTCACGAAGCGCGAGGAGCCCATTTCCTCATCATAATCTTCCACCACGATGTCCCAGAGATCGGGCAGCGGACCCAGGGCGCCGAGAATCTGCTCCGCCTCCTCGCCGCTCAGATGCTCGGTGCCGTGGCCGCTCGCGCTGAAGCGGGTCGCGACGGCGCAGCGATCTCCGACGGCATCCCGGGTGTCCTCGAGCAGCTCGCGATACAGCCGTGAGCGATTCTCGAGCGAGCCGCCATATTCGTCGACCCGGTCGTTGAGGCTGCGCGACAGGAACTCGGACACGAGGTAGCCATGCGTGCCGTACACATAGACGATGTCGAACCCGGCGGCGCGTGCGCGCAGGGCCGCTTGACGATGCCACAGCCGCAGGCGCCGTATATCGCCGCGGTCCATCCGCTGCGACTGGATGGGATCCTCGCGGGAGGGCATCGAGCGGACACCGACGGACGGAATGCGGGAGGCTAGATTTCCAACGTAGCTTCCGCCGTGCCAGAGCTCGATGCCCGCCAAGGCGCCGTGGGCATGCACGGCCTCGGCGATGGCGGCAAGGTTCGAGATGTCGCCCTCGTCCCAGATCGATGCGAAGGGGAAGGGGTGGTCATCCGAACTCGGATGGATCGAGCAGTACTCGGTGCAGACGACGCCCCAGCCTCCCTCCGCCTTGACGCCCCGCATCGCCGCCAGGGTGCGCGGCAGGGCATGACCCATGCCCGTGCAATGCGGCACCTGATAAAAACGGTTCGGTGCCGTGACCGGGCCGATCTTCAGCGGCTCGAAGAGCGGCGCATAGCGGGGTTCGATGCTCATTGTTCTGCGTCCTTATCGTCATGCAGCCATAAACCCGCCCTCCTGTCCATGGGGGATCTACGGACTGACTGACTTATTGGCCGGGCGTATAGATAGAAAATGATGCAAGAAGGACTGCCCCGGCGCCGCCGCCCGCGCGCGCCCGTGATCCCGACAAGCGTTCGGGATCGCGGGCGACACGCCGATTACACCCCTGCTTATGATCTATTGCCGAAAAGCGACGTGGAGCTCCTGATCGATGCGGCCCTGCAGCTGCTCCGGGACACGGGTTGTGCCTTCGAGCCCGGGACCGAGGCAATCGACCTGTTCAGAGCGGCTGGCTGCGATGTGAGCGCCGACGGCGTCGTGCGCTTCGATCCCGCGGTGGTGCGCGCCGCGCTCGCAACCATGGCCAAGAGCGCGCGACTCTGGGATCGCGATGGCCGCGATTACATCGACCTCGACACCTCGCATACCTGGTTCATGCCGGGCATGACCTGCATCAAGATCTTCGATCTGGCGAGCGGGGAGAGGCGCGAGAGCACCGGCGATGATCTGGCCACCATCGCCCGCGTCGCCGACGCGCTGCCCAACATCGACGGCATGTGCGTGGCATGCAAGGACGTACCGCGCTCGGATATGCCGGGCGAAATCAACGAGTTTGCCATCCTGATCGAAAATACCGCCAAGCCTCTCGAGTATCTGTGCGAGCACCCGGAATCCTTCGAGGCGGCGATCGGCATGGCGGCGGCGGTGCGCGGTTCGCGCCAGGAGCTGGAGCAGAAGCCGTATTTTTTGCAAATCGTCACGCCGCTTCCGCTGTCCTACTGGAGAACCCATAGCGATCAGATCATCGCGGGCGCGCGAGCCGGCGTGCCGATGAGTGTCGGAACGCTGCCCATCGGAGGCGCCTCGACGCCGATCACCCTGGCCGGCTGCATGGCGAACAGCCTCGCGACCGATTTTGCCGCCATGGTGCTCGGCCAGTTGGCGCGCCGCGGCTCCTTCGTCGTCGGCAGCTCCGATGTCTGCTTCATGGAGCCGTCCACGGGCGGCATCGGGAATTTCCCCCAGGCATCGCTTGCGGACATGGCGGCGCATCAGGTGCGGCGCCATCTCGGCATACCCTCCTTCACCGGATTCGCCGGGCCTTCGATTGCGCGCCGCTTCAACCAGGACGCGGTATGGGAGATCTCGGCCGGCATGATGCAGGCCTTCTACAGCCGCCCGGCCACGCTCGACTACCTGGGTTCGCTCGATGAGGGCATCACGTTCTCGCTGCAGGCCTTGTGCTTTTGCGATGAGCTGGCGGGGCTGCTTCGTACCCTGTGGCAGGGTGTCAGGATCGATGCAGACACGCTGGCGCTCGGCCTCGCCGGCGAGGTGGGGCCGCGCGGCAACTACTTGGCGCAGACGCATACGGCCGCTCACTGCCGCGACCAGATCTGGCCCGCGCGCTACCTGGGGCCTCACGTCCCCTTGAGCACCGGCGACAAGCCGGACTTGGATCTCCTCGAGCGCATCGATAAGCACTTGGCAGGCATCGTCGCGGAGCATCGGCCGGCCGTGCTTGCGCCCGCGATCCGTGAGGCTGTCCAGGATGCGCAATCGCGCATGAGCCATTAGATCGTACAATCGGCGTCACCACGTATTTTGGGGATCCGACATGCTGGAACTCAGGCTCAACTGCGAGTGCTGCGCCATCGATCTTCCGCCGGAGTCGGCCGACGCCAGGATTTGTTCTTTCGGCGTATGCCATGCGGCAGCAACTTCCGCAGCTGGAGGCGGCCATGGCAGTACAGTCGATGGAGTTCCGCGGCTGTAAGATGGGCCTGCATGGTCCAGTACAGGGACAGGGTGCAATGACCAATCCGTGGCTCGACATCGCGCTCGTCGACTACGAGGCCCATATGTCCCTGCCAACGATCGGGCAGGCGCAAATGATCGCGGATCAGCTCGATCGCGCCTTGAAGCGATGGGCCCCGACGAGTGTCGCAGTCATCGGATGTGCCGGTGGTAACGGACTCGATAGAATCGCGACGAGCCCGGTCAAGCGCGTCGTCGCCGTGGATCTCAATCCGGATTACATCGAACGAACCCGGGCTCGATATGCGCGGCGGTTACCGGGCCTCGAACTCGTCTGCGGCGACGCGCAATCGGCGTCGTTGGTCTATGGCCCGGTGGCCTTCACCTACGCGGCGTTGCTGTTCGAATACGTCGATGTGCCGTTGACCCTGAAGACGCTGAAGCGGAATTCCGGGCCCGATGCGGTTCTCACGACGGTATTGCAACTTCCCCATTCGGCCATACCCGCGGTCTCATCTTCGCCCTATCAGTCACTGAGCAGTCTGGCCTCTGCCATGACCCTGGTGGCGCCGGAGACCCTTTCCCTCGCCGCGGCGGAGGTGGGTTTCGCGGCCGCCGACTCGATGATCATCGAGCTGGCTTCCGGGAAGAGGTTCTGTGTACAGGATTTTACGCTGGGGCACCTGGCCGTTACGCATCCGGTGGGCGGTGGATCGGCTACCATCGACTGATGTTTGGTCCGCGCCACTCGGGTTGACGGAATAAATCGGAGGCGTGGCGGGTCTTACCCGGGTGAAGGCTGGAGTCGTGAACCTGATGTGCGTGCCTCTGCATGGATGACCGGCGACGCCGTTTCGAGCTGCTGGTATTACCGCATCTGGACGCGGCGCACCGCTTTGCACGCTGGTTGTCGCGTTCACCCATCGACGCCGATGACATCCTTCAGGAGGCGATCTTGCGCGCGTTTCGTGGATTCGACGCCCTGCGGGGGTCCGATGCGAAAGCGTGGCTGCTCGCCATCGTGCGAAATTGCCATTTCACGGCCCTCGAGCAGCAACGGCGGCGCGCCCATGTGCCGCTTCCGCACGAGAACGACGCGCAGCACGGCCGCGCCATGCTCGCGACCACGCCCGACCCGGAGAGCACCTCGATGCGCAGGGACGAAGAGCGAACACTCGACCGGCTGATGTCCGCGTTGCCCGAAGAGCATCGCGAGATCCTGGTGCTCCGCGAGATCGAGGAGATGGATTATCGCGAAATCGCCGCGGTCATCAACGTCCCGATCGGCACCGTGATGTCCCGGTTGGCGCGGGCGCGAGCCGCGCTCAAGACGGGGTGGCTCAAAGAGACCGCCGGAGAGCTGCATGCCGTGCGCTGAATCCTTGCGCGTGCAGGCTCACTTCGACGGAGAGCTCGATGCGATCTGCGCTGCGGACATCGAGCGGCATTGCGAGACGTGCGCGGAGTGCCGTGAGCTGTTGAAGGACCTGGAACTGTTGCGCACAGCGCTGCGTCAGGACTTGACCTATGCGGCCACTCCGCCGGCGCTGCGTGACCGGATCATGCGTGCGCTCGATCAGGAAAGCGCGGCGCCGGGCCCGCGCGCAGCAGCAAAACGGGTTGCCGACTGGCGATCGCGGCCGTTCTGGAAGGGCGCCTTCAGTGCCATCGGCGCCACCGCGATCGCCGCCAGCCTCGCGTTCTTTTTGCTGGCGCCGCCCCTTTCCAATCCGCGTCTGGATGATCTGGTCAATGCCCACGTGCGCTCGTTGATGCCGGACCATCTGATCGATGTGGCCTCCACCGACCAGCACACGGTCAAGCCGTGGTTTGCGGGTCACGCCGATGTATCGCCCGTGGTCGCCGACTTCTCGCAGCAGGGTTATCGGCTCCTTGGCGGGCGTGCGGACTATCTCGATCATCAACGCGCCGCGGTGGTGGTCTACCAGCATGGCTCGCATGTCATCAACGTGTTCAGCTGGGCCGCGGCTCGGTCGGGTCGGCCGAGGAATATCACCCGCAATGGCTATCATCTGAGCTTCTGGAGCGCGGGAAATCTCGAGTATTGCGCCGTCTCGGATACGGGCTGGGATGAGCTCGATGGGTTGGTGCGGCTGTTGCAGGATCTCGACGCGCAAGACAATCGCGATTAGCGATGGAATAAACCGCTCCGACCGGACGTTCTGTCTCCCGCACGGTAACCAAGGAGACGGACATGTCGGAAGAGAGAACCTATACCCCGGTGGCGATTCTGCTGCACTGGGTGACGGCGGCGTTGATTTTGCTGAATTTATCCGTGGGCTTTTTCATGGAAAGCTTCGCCAATCCCAGCCCCCAGCGCAGTAACGTGCTTTTCTATCACGCTTCGTTAGGAATTCTGATTTTCACGCTGACCGTATGTCGGCTGGCCTGGCGGCTCACCCACCAGCCCCCACCTTTGTCCGAGAGCATACCGAAGTCGCAACGGGCCGCCGCCCACGGTTTGCATTGGCTGTTGTACTTGCTGATTCTGACCCAACCGATCTCGGGCTACCTGCATCGAATGGCGGGCGCTCATCCAGTCAGCTTTTTTGGGGTCTTCAATTTGCCCGTATTGATCGGCAAGAACGAAGCGCTGCGGCTTCTGACCGACGCCATCCATGACGGCGGGGCCATCGTCCTGGCCCTTCTGGTCGCCGGCCACATTGCGGCCGCGCTGAAACATCGCTTCATCGATCGTGACGCGGTGATGCAGCGCATGACCGCCAAGCTTGCGAGACGCGCTAATCCAGCGGCCACTGCACCGACGAGGGCAATGTGATCGCACCCTCCGTGGCGGAACGGGGCGCCCCCGCGCCCCCGCTGATCTCAACGCCGCGCCACCAAGGCTCGACGGACTCGGCATGGGCGGGTTCCACCGGCTCACCGAGCGCGGGCATCAGCAACTGTGCGCCGCTCCGAGGAGCGAGTTCCAGCAACCGCTCCGCCGGTTGGTCCCAGGCGTGCATCGCCAGCGCGAACGTACCCCAGTGCACCGGCATGAATATGCCGCCCAACATGGAGCGCGCCTCGAGGGCATGCTCCGGCCCCAGGTGAATATCGCCCCAACTGGGGTGAAAGGCGCCAATTTCCAGCATCACGACATCGAAGGGCCCGAGCTTCTCGCGAATCGATCGATACTCCGTGGTGAGACCGGTATCTCCGCTGAAGAACACGGCGTGCTTCGGTGAGCGAACCGCAATCGACGACCACAGCGTCGCATTGCGATCCTTGAACCCGCGCCCGGAAAAGTGTTGCGACGGCGCGGCCGTCAAGACAACGTCGGAGTTGGGGACGGGCCACGATTCCCACCAATCGAGCTCGGTGATGCGCTCCGGCTGGACACCCCAATATTCGAGATGAGCGCCGACGCCGAGCGACGTGACGAAGGGCACGCGGGTCTTGGCCAGTGCACGGATGGTCGGGTAGTCGAGGTGGTCGTAATGATCGTGCGACACCACGACCACATCGACGGGCGGCATTTCACGAAGCGTGATGGGCACCGGCTGAAATCGCTTCGGTCCGAGAAGCGCGGACGGCGAGGCCCGCGGTCCCCACACGGGATCGGTGAGAACGCGGACGCCGTCGATCTCGATCAACATCGTGGAGTGCCCGAGCCACGTGACGCGCAGGCCGCTTTGCGGCTTCTTGGTCCACGCGTCGAGCGGGCTCGTCGAGGGCAACGGTCCCGGTGGCGTGCGCCGCTCGCCGCCGAACATGAAATCCTTGATGGAAGGCATGGGCACCGAAGGATCGCGCAGGTTCGGCGGAATCGGATGCAGATTTTGAAAGCGATCGTTCGCCCACAGCGGCGATGCCTTCATGCGTTCGAGGCGCGCACCGTCCGCGCGGATGCCGAGGGATTTCACAAAGGAAGTCTAGCACCCTCCTTCCGTCAGGCCGACACATCCGTCAAGGAAGCGACTATCGCGCGCTTGAACGGTAACACGCGCTCGGCCAACCTGAGACCCACGCTGCGGGCCAACGTGTGAAGCGGCCGGGCGTCGGTGTACAGGCGCACCAGGGCATTCGTCACGAGGTACAACGGACGCGCACCCCGTTGGTGGGCGGTCTCGTAGCGTTGCAACACCGGAAGCGATCCGATGTCGACTCCGGTGGCGACGGCCCTGGCGAGCTCCGCCGCCAGGCGCTCCAGACTCTGCAGTCCGAGATTGAAGCCATGGGCCGTGACGGGGTGCATCCCCACGGCTGCATCGCCGATCAACACGCAGCGCTGCGTGGCGAAGCGCCGCGCATACGCGGCGACCAGCGGATAAACGTGCCGGGAACTGCAGAGCTGCATCGCGCCGAGCCGGTGATCGAAACGCGCCTCTGCTTGCCGATCGAATTCCTGCGTATCCAATTCCAGCAAACGGCGGGCCTCGGCGGCCGGCACCGTGATGACGACCGAGGACGTTCGATCGTTCAGCGGCAACAGCGCGAGCGTGCCCCGTTCCTGGAACCATTCCCAGGCCGTCTGCTCGTGCGGAACCTCGTGGCGCATGCGGCACACCAGCATGGTCTTGCCGAAGTCGAGCATGTCGGCCGCGATGCCGACGGAGCGGCGCGTGTCCGAGAAGCGGCTGTCCGCGGCGATGAGCAATCGAGCGCGCACGGTGCCGTGCGGCAACAGGCGCACGCTGGCGCCGGACTGGGTGGTCTGCACGTCCGCCACGGGACGCTCGTACATCAGGTGAATGCGCGGGCTCTCGGCGGCCTGGCCGTGCGCCGCGCGCCGTATCGACTGATTCGGAACCAGGAATCCCAGCGCGGCCGCCCCGGCATTCCGTCGATCGAAATGCAGGCGATGGGGCGAGCGGCCCGTCATCACCAGCGCATTCTCGAGCGGCGATATGTCTTCGGCTGCGATGCGCGCCCACACGCCGATTCGCTGCAGCGTTTGCACGGACCGGTGGGTCAGGGCAATCTCCCGTCCATCGAATTCCGGCTCGGCAATCGAGCGCTCCGCCTGCCGCTCGATCACGCAGACTCGATGGCCCTGATCGGCGAGTCTCAGCGCACAGCAAAGGCCCGCGGGCCCGGCGCCGATGATGACCACGTCGGCGGTGGCGACCTCAACCGGCAGGACGTTTTTCTGAATTTGCTGCACCTTGGAACACCCTCCGTAGCTCGGCAATCTGCACGATCTCGACCCGCTTGGCGCGCACCTTGATCAGCTGCCTTCGCGCCAATTCGGTGAAGCATCGGCTCACCGTCTCGCTCCGCAGCCCGAGGTAATCCGCGATGTCGTCGCGGTTCATGCCGAGATGCAGCTCCCGTCCGCGGACTCCGCGCAGCTGAAGGCGCCCGCACACATTCAACAGAAATCCTGCGACCCGTTCGTGCGCCTCCTTGTCGCGAATCAGGGTGAGCGAATCACGGGCCGCCGCTCCTGCCTTCGCGATCAGTCGGGTCAGCTCGAGGGTCGCCGAGGGGGACGTTGCACACATCTGGCTGAACGCGCCCAAAGGCACGGCGCAGATGAAGGAGGGCTCCACGGCAACGCCGGTGGTCTTGCTGACCGGTACGCCCAGGCACTGCAGGCTCAACATTTCTCCGGGGAATGAGAAATTGATGACCGCGCCGTGACGGCCGCTGGCTTCATCCAGTTCCTTGATGCAGCCGCTGCGGACCATGTAGAGGGATTCGACCTTCTCTCCGGATCGATACAGCGTCATGCCGCGCGGTATCCGCATGCGCCGGATCCGAAGTCCGCGCCGCATCCGCTCGCTCGCGTTCGCCAGGCGACCCGGGAAGCACATCCGCCACAGGCCGCACAGCTCGCATCCCACGCGACTTCCCTCATGCATCATCGATGCACCCGAGCCGAAACTGGCCGAGTATGCGCGCGAACCGCCTCCGGGCGCCCGCCGGAAACTGACCTGGATCAGAAATCGGGCGCCTGCCCGGACGTAGTCTGCGAATCACGGTCCACCGAGCAACGACGGCATCGATCATCATGAGTTCACCCTTAGCCACGCCCATTCCGGATGCCGCTCTGGACGAGCTCATCCACCGCCTTGCCCCCGTCATGCCGGAGTTGGAAATTGTGGTGAACTGGCCGGTCCTCGCGCAGATTTTGTCGCTGAAAGCGCAGGAGGATGCCGTGATCGTGGCGCATAACTATCAAGTGCCCCTCATTACGGCGGGCGTTGCCGACTTCGTCGGCGATTCGCTCGCGATGGCGCGCTTCGCCGCGACCAGCAAGGCCCGTACGATCGTCGTCTGCGGCGTGCATTTCATGGCCGAGACGGTCAAATTGCTCTGCCCGGGCCAGCGCGTGCTGCTGCCGAATCTGGCCGCGCGGTGCTCTTTGGCTGATTCGATCAGTGCAGATTACGTGCGTGCGCTCAAGGACGCCTATCCGGGGTTACCGGTGGTCGCCTACGTAAATACGCCGGCCGCGGTCAAGGCCGAGGCCGATATCTGCTGCACCTCGGCCAATGCGCTCGAGGTCGCCCGCAGCCTCGCGGTGCCCCGCATCATCATGGTTCCGGACCGCCACCTGGCAGGTTATGTCGAGCGCGAAACCGGCATCGAAGTGGTGAGCAGCTTCGGTGAGTGCGAGGTGCACGCGAAATTCTCGGCCGCCGAGATCTCGGAATTCCGCCGCGACGCCCAAGCAACCGTACTCGCGCATCCGGAATGCTCGGAAGACGTTCAACGATGCGCCGACTTCGTGGGCTCGACCTCCGGCATGATCCATTACCTGCGCAAGAAGCGCCCGCGCCAGGTGCTGTTGCTGACGGAATGCTCGATGGCCGACAACATTTCGCTCGATCTCCCCGACATCGAGTTTCTTCGGCCTTGCAATTTGTGCTCTTACATGAAGTCGATCACGACTTTCGGCATTGCGCGCTCGCTTCGGGATGGCTGCCACGAGATCGAGATCGCCCCGGAGATTGCCGTCCGCGCCCGCCGTGCGGTCAGGCGCATGCTGGACGTGTAGGCCGCCGGTCGAGGACCCGCATGCCGTCGCGTGAAGCTCCCGTCGTGGTCATCGGCGCCGGTGCCGCCGGGCTCTGCGCAGCGCTCAACGCCGCGCCGAGGCGGGTGCTCGTGATGGCGCCCGATGCCGCCAACACCTCATGCACGGAGCTCGCCAAGGGAGGCATCGCCGCGCCGCTGGCGGCGGACGATTCGGTCGCCCTGCATGTCGCCGATACGACCCGCGCCGCGGACCACTCCGGCTGCCGGGCCATGACCCAGATCATCATCGGGAAGGCGCTCGAGGCCATCAATTTTCTCGAGCAGGCGGGCGTGAGATTCGATGTGTCGTCGCACGGCCGCGACCTGCACCTCGAAGCGGGCCACCGCCTGCCGCGAATCGTGCACGCGGACGGCGATCAGACGGGCGCCGCGATCCATCGCGCGCTCAACGAGCGGGCGCGAGCCAGCAGCCACATCGAATTCATGACGGATGCACGCGCGGTGTCGTTGGCGGACGACGGAACCCGGATCACAGGCGTCATCGCTCTGCGCGCGAACGGAGCGGCGCTCGAGGTCTGCGCATCGGAGACCGTGCTCGCCACCGGCGGCCTCGGCCAACTGTTCGCCGCGACCACCAACGCCAGAAGCGCCTCGGGCGATGGTCTCGCCATGGCGTTGGCGAAAGGCGCGAGCGTCGCGGGACTCGAGTTCGTGCAATTTCATCCCACCGCCTTGCGCTGCTCCCTGGATCCGCTGCCTTTGATGACGGAAGCTCTGCGCGGCGCCGGCGCGACCCTGACCGTCGATGGGCGCCGGTTCATGGTCGATGTCGATGCGCGGGCCGAGCTCGCGCCGCGCGACGTGGTCGCACGTGCCGTCTGGGCGGAGCAGCAGCGGCGAGGCGATGTGGTTCTCGATGCCAGGGAGGTGTTCAATTCCGCGCACGGGGAAGGTTTTCCCGCGGCGCTGGCGGCGTGCCGAGCGCAGGGCATCGACCCCGCTCGGACCCCGATCCCCGTGACGTGCGCAGCCCATTTCCACATGGGCGGCATCGTGGTCGACGAGCACGGCCGCACCAGCCTGCCGGGCCTCTGGGCGGCGGGCGAAGTGGCGTACACGGGCCTGCACGGCGCGAACCGGCTGGCCAGCAACTCGCTCCTGGAGGCCGTCGTGATCGGCACCGCGGCGGGACGGACGATCGCCCGCCAGCCCGGCCGTGGAGGGTCCGGTCGCAATGTCGGCCACCTCCTGCCCGTGCCTTGCGACGACCGCTCGTGGCGGTGGCGCCGTTTGCGCAGTCTCATGTGGATGGCCTTAGGTCCGGTGCGCGAGCGCGGCGGGCTCGAATCGGGACTCGCGGAGATCCGTCGGCTCAAAAGCGAGCTCGCGCCGCAAGAGATCACCATGATCCTCCGGCTCAACCTGGCGGAAGCCATGGTCGTCGCGGCGCTCCGGCGCGAAGAGAGCCGGGGCGCTCATTGGCGAAGCGACTTCACGAAGCGCAACACGGCCATCGACGGCGCCCGCGCCTGCGTCTCGCCTCATGGCCACGCTGCGCTGACGATGGGGCAGGGCTGCGCTCACGTCAGGCCAGACGCTCGAGCTCGGCGAGTTCCTTGTCGGGAAGGGTCAGTCCGGGAGCCTCGAGGTTCTCGCGCAAGTGGGCCACCGAGGAGGTGCCGGGGATGAGCAGAATATTCGGCGAGCGGCTGAGGAGCCACGCCAAGGCGACCTGCATCGGCGTGGCGCCGAGCCGGGCGGCAACGTTCGAGAGCGTGGTTGACTGCAGCGGCGTGAAGCCGCCGAGCGGAAAGAACGGCACGTACGGTATTGCCTGCCGGGCCAGCTCGTCGATCAGGGCGTCATCGTCCCGATGCGCCAGATTGTAGTAGTTCTGCACGCAGACGATCTCGCAGATCCGCCGCCCTTCCGCGATCTGTGCGGGGGTGACGTTGCTCAGCCCGATGTGACGCACCAAGCCCTGGCGCTGCAGCTCGGCCAGCACGGTCAGCGGCGCCTCGATCGAGCCCTCGGCGGGATGATGCACGTTGAACATGCTGCGCAGGTTGACCACCTCGAGCACGTCGAGGCCGAGATTGCGCAGATTGTCGTGCACCGCCTGGGTCAGCTCCTCGCGCGAGAAGGCCGGGATCCACGATCCATCGTCGCCGCGCCGGGCGCTGACCTTGGTGACGATCACGAGATCGGATGGGTAGGGATGAAGCGCCTCGCGGATGATCTGGTTGGTGACGTGAGGGCCGTAAAAGTCGGACGGTGTCGATGTGATTCACGCCGCTCGCCACCGCCTCGCGCAGCACGGCGAGCGCCGCGGCTCGATCCTTCGGCGGACCAAAGACGCCCGCGTCCCGCCAAGTTGCATGGCGCCGTAGCCCAGACGCTTCACCGGTGCGATGGCCGAGCTGTGGGTGCCGGATGGTTCGATGGACATGATGAAACCTCCTATCAGTGACGACAGGCTATTCGCCGGTGCGGCGTTCGACAATCCAACCAAGTCTGCACGGGCCGTGCGATATTACGAACAGTAGAGGCGAAGGATTCGTTCACAATCCGCTATAGTCCGACGGCTTGTGCGGAGATATCGAACAATGGACCTCGATCTCAGCGATTTGGGCGCCTTCCTCGCCGTGGCGCGCGCCAAAGGATTTCGCGACGGTGCGCGGGCGAGCGGCGGCAGCGCCTCCGGATTGAGCGAGGCGGTGCGCCGGCTGGAGACCCAACTCGGCGTGAGGCTCCTCAATCGAACGACGCGGAGCGTCGTCCCGACCGAAGCGGGGCAACGATTGCTCGAACGGCTCGGGCCCGCGCTGAACGAGGTCGAGGCGGCACTCGACGCGATGGATGGCTTTCGCAACCGCCCGGCGGGCACGTTGCGCCTCAATGTCCCGGTCAGCGCCGCGCGCCTGGCGCTGCCCGCGCTGGTTTCGCCCTTCCTCGCCGCGTATCCCGAGATCCGGCTGGAGATCGTCGCCGACGATAACTTCGTCGACGTGCTGGCGGCCGGCTGCGACGCGGGCATCCGCTACGATGAGCGGCTGGAAAAGGACATGATCGCGGTGCCCATCGGGCCGCGAGTGCAGCGCTTCGCGACGGCGGCTTCTCCCGCGTACCTCGATCGCTGCGGCAGGCCGGAGCACCCGCGCGATCTGCTCGCCCACGCCTGCCTGCGCGCACGCTTTGCGAGCGGCGCCATGCCGCCGTGGGAGTTCGAGCACGACGGCGAGGTGGTAAAGGTCGATCCGACCGGTCCGCTCATCGTGCAAGCGGGCGCGGCCACCGAACTGTCGGTCGACGCGGCCATCGGCGGCAGCGGCATCGTGTATCTGTTCGAGGACTGGCTGCGGCCGCATTTCGACAGCGGCGCATTGGTACCCATCCTCGAGCCGTGGTGGCAGAGCTTCCCGGGGCCCTTTCTCTATTATCCCGGGCGGCGTCTGCTGCCGAGCCCGTTGCGCGCGTTCGTCGATTTCATCAAGTCCGCGGCTCATTCACGGTGAGCGGCGCGACCACGGTGAGCGGCGCGATTCGAAAAGCCGCCTCCGCGGCGCGCGGCAACCTGGCGACGGCGGCTCCGCTGATGCAGGACGAGCTGCACCGGAGCGCGAGGAATACTGGTCGATCAAACCGGACTGTTCGATGTCGCGTTCGCGCTCGCCGCCGGCGTGAACGTTCTCGGCCTGATCGGTCGGGTGCTCATGCTTGGAAAGATCGCGCCCATTCAATGGGCCCAAAACCGGAGTATTTCATGACGACGATGATCGAGTTCAAGTTGAGCGGGATGCGTGCGCTCGTGACGGGAAGCGCGTCCGGGATCGGCCTCGCGACGGCGGATCGACTGGCCCGCAGCGGGGCTCACGTCGCGATGAACGATTTGCCGACGGACGCCCTCAACCGGGCGGTCGGCGACTTGAAAGCCCGGGGATTCTCCGTGTACGCGGTGCCCGGCGACCTCGGCAAATCGGCGACCGCGCGCGAGGTGGGCCTGCAGAGCTTGGAATTGCTCGGAGGCCTCGACTACCTGGTCAATAACGCGGGTGCGCCCGGCACCCGCACTCCGATACCGCCCGCGGATCTCGAGGCGTTGACGGATGATTTCTGGGACAAGATATTGCGCATCAATCTGCTCAGCGCTTTCTGGATGACCAAGACTCTCGCGGGGGCGTTGACGCGTGCCAAAGGCGCGGTGGTCAACACGGTCTCAGTGTCGGCATTCGGCGGCGGCGCGAGCAGCACCGCCTATGCGACCGCCAAGGCGGGGCTTGCGGGACTGACGCGGGAATTGGCCCGTGGCCTCGCTCCGGACGTGCGGGTCAATGGGATTGCGCCGGGCTACGTGAATTCCAACTGGGAATGCTCGTTCGGTGACACGGACGCCGTGGCGAGGGAAACGATACCCTTGGCGCGGGTCGGGCAAACGGAAGACTATGCGGAGGTCATCGTGTACCTCTGCGCCGGCGCCTCCTACATCACGGGCGAGGTCATTCCGGTCACGGGCGGCGCACGGATTTGATCGAACCATGCGATTGCGCCCCCGCTCCCTTCGTCCTGCGCCGCGGACTCACGCTCGCCATGGCGCTCGCCACAGGAGTGGCGGTGGCCAACATCTATTACAACCAGCCGATGCTGGCGGTCATCCAGCGGGCATTTCCCGGCTCAGGCCTCACCGGGCTGATCCCGACCGCCACCCAGTTGGGATATGCGGCCGGGCTCTTGACGCTCCTGCCGCTCGGCGACCTCATGGACCGGAGGCGGCTCATCGTCACGCAGTTCGCCGTGCTGGCTCTCGCACTCATCCTGGCAGCGTCTGCGCCGAGCGCGGCCGCGCTGCTCGCGGCGTCGGTCGTGGTCGGGGCGGGGTCGGCGGTTGCGCAACAGATATTGCCGTTCGCCGCCTCGCTCGCGGCGCCCGAATCGCGCGGCCGGGTCATCGGGGCGGTCATGAGCGGGCTTTTGGGCGGCATCCTGTTGAGCCGGACGCTGGCCGGGTTCGTCGCCGCGCATCTCGGTTGGCGCGAAATGTTCTGGCTGAGCGTGCCGCTCGCGCTGGGCACCGCGGGCCTGATGGCGGCCGTTCTGCCCCGCGGTCAGCCCCATGCGGCGGTCGGCTACGGGCAGGCGCTGCGGTCGCTCGCGCATCTTTGGCGGGAAGAGCCCCGGCTCAGAACCGCAACCGCGGCACAGGCCGGCCTGTTCGCGTCCTTCTCGGCGTTCTGGACCATCCTCGCGCTTCACTTGGAGGGCCCGCCATTGCATCGCGGCGCCGATGTCGCCGGCCTGTTCGGCATCTTGGGTGCGGCGGGTGTGTTCGCCGCCCCGCTGGCCGGGAGGATCGCGGATCGCCGCGGGCCCGAGCTCACGATCTCGATCGGCGCGCTCCTCGTGATCGCCTCCTGGGCGATTTTCGGCCTCGTCGAATCGCTCGCCGGCTTGATCATCGGCGTGGTGTTGCTCGATTTCGGCGTGCAGAGCGCGCTCGTGTCCCACCAGCATGTGATCTATGCGCTGCGCCCGGAAGCGAGGAGCCGCCTCAATACCGTATTCATGACCGGCATGTTCTTCGGCGGATCGATCGGCTCGGCGGTGGCCATCGTCGCGTGGAGACTCGGTGGCTGGAGCGCAGTCAGTGTGTGGGGAGCGGCGGCGGCGATCTTCGCGATCGCGCTGCGGCTGATCAGCCGCTTATAATTCGTCGATGTCAGCCGCTTCGAGCCGCAACGTGATTTTCGATTTCGGCGGCGTCCTGGTTCGCTGGAAGCCGCAGGAGATCATCGACAATTTTTACCAGGACGCGGATCTTCGCGCGAGGCTCCGCGAGGAGGTGTTCCAGCATCCCGACTGGCTGGAAATGGACCGGGGCGGCTTGGACGATGCGCAGGCGGTGCGGCGCTTCGCGACGCGCATGAACCGGCCGGAAACCGAGATGCTCGAGCTCCTGCAGCGCGTGAAGGAGTCGCTCGTGCCCATGGAGGCGTCGCTCGAGCTGGTCAACGGCTTGGCGGAGCGTGGGATTCCCGTCTATGGGCTGTCCAACATGTCACCCTCGACGTTCCAGCATCTGGAGGGCCGGCATGCGATCTGGGATGTGTTTCGCGGCATCGTCATCTCGGGGCACATCAAGCTGGTGAAGCCGGATCCGCGCATCTTCCAGCACATCTCGAAGAGGTACGGGCTCTTGCCGGCACGGACCGCGTTCGTCGACGACCTCGAGCCGAACGTCGAGGCGGCATCGCGTCATGGATTCCGGGGCATTCAGTTCGAGAGCGCCGCGCAATGTCGCGCGGCGCTCGACGCGTGGCTCGACACGGGGAGTGCATCATGATGCGGAGGATTCTTGCGGGCTGCGCGCTGACGGTTGCCGCCGCCGGCCTCTCGCTCACCCCCTGCGCCGGCCGTGCCGCCGCCCCGCCGCAGAAATCTCAAGCTCCGGGCTACTACCGCATGATGCTCGGCGATGTCGAGATCACCGCGCTCAGCGACGGCACGTTCCCCTTGAAGGTGAGTGAGGTCATCACGGGCCTCGCTCCGAAGGAGCTCGACGCCGCGCTGTCCCGCTCGTTCCTGAGCGATACGATCGAGGAATCGGTGAATGGGTTCCTGGTCAACACGGGATCGAAGCTCGTGCTCATCGACACGGGCGCCGGCGTCACTTTCGGGCCCACGGTGGGCAAGCTCCTCGCGAACCTGAAAGCTGCCGGCTACCGCCCGGATCAGGTGGATGAGGTCTACATCACCCACATGCACGGCGATCATATCGGCGGGCTCGTGCTCGAAGGCAAGGCGGCGTTTCCCAACGCCGTGGTGCGCGCCAGCCAGAAAGAGGCGGACTACTGGCTGAGCAAGGCCGCCCGCGACGCGGCGCCGAAGGATGCGAAAGGGGGGTTCGATGGCGCCATGCAGGCGTTTCAGCCCTACGTCTCGGCCGGGCGGTTCAAACCGTTCGACGGCGACGCAATCCTGGTGCCGGGCATTCGAGCGGTACCCTCAACCGGCCATACGCCCGGACACACGGTGTATCTCCTGGAGAGCAAGGGCCAGACCATGATGTTCTGGGGCGACACCATGCACGTCGCCGCCTTGCAGTTTCCGGACCCGTCGCTGACGGACAACTACGATGCCGACGCCGCGGCGGGGACCGCCCAGCGCAAGAAAATCTTCGCGCAGGTGGCCGAGCAGCGCTATTGGGTGGCGGGTGCGCATTTGTCGTTCCCGGGGATCGGACACCTGCGATCCGCGGGCACGGGTTACACCTACCTGCACGCGAACTACACCTCGATGCAAGGCATCGGCGGGGAGTAGCGGGCGGCGGCTTTTTACGAGGGGGTTCGGGCGCGAAGTATGTCGGCGAGATTCACGGTCGACTGAATCTCGCGCAGCACGGCGTGCCAGCGGTCCGCGCCCGTGCAGAGCTTGCCGAGGGCCTCGGCCGAGGCCTTCCATCCGCGATAGAGCCCGTCGACGCCTTCGGAGATCAGCGTCTCGCCGAGCTGGAGCGGCTCCAGAGCTTTGTCGAACCAGGTTTTGTCGAGCGCGCGCTGCATGAAGAAAGTCTATGTCGATTTAACACTGTGCCGCAATTGTCGTCGTATCCAGACAGCGTTAAGAGTCGTTCACGTCGATCACCACGCGTCCGCGGATTTCCCCGCGGAGAATTCGGGCGGCGATGCGCGGCACGTCGGTGAGCGGCGCAAACTCGGTGATCGCATCGAGCTTGTCGAGCGGCAGATCCTTTCGCAACCGATCCCAGGCCTGAAGACGCCGCGGGATCGGGCACATGACGGAGTCGATGCCGAGCAGATTCACGCCGCGCAGGATGAACGGGATGACGGTGTGATCCAATTTGTTGCCGCCGGCGAGCCCCACCGCGGCGACCGAGCGGCCGTAGCGAGTTTGCGCGAGAATGCGGGCCAAGGTGTTGCCGCCGACCGAATCGACGCATCCCGCCCAGCGCTCGCCCTCGAGCGGACGCTTGGCCGCCTCGGCAAAGGGAGAGCGGTCGATCACCGACGCGGCGCCGAGTTTCTCCAGATATTCCTTGGCTTGCGCCCGGCCGGTGGAGGCCACGACCTGAAATCCGAGCTTGGAGAGGATGGCGACGGCGACCGAGCCCACGCCGCCGGCCGCGCCCGTGACCAATACTTCGCCGGCGCTCGGTGCGAGGCCGTGGTCTTCCAGCGCCAGGATGGCCAGCATCGCGGTCAAACCGGCGGTTCCGATGGCCATGGCCTGGCGGGTGGTGAGGCCGGCGGGGAGCGGCACCAGCCAATCGCCGTTCACCGAGGCCTTTTGGGAGAAGCCGCCCCATTGAACTTCGCCGACCCGCCATCCGGTGAGCACGACCTTGTCGCCGGGCTTGTGCGCCGGATCGGCGCTCTCGATCACGGTGCCGGCAAAATCGATGCCCGGTACGTGAGGATAGCGCTTCACCAGTCCGCCTTGGCCGGTGACCACGAGGCCGTCCTTGTAGTTGACCGTGGAATATTCCACCGCCACGCGGACGTTGCCTCCCGGCAAGCTCGCCTCATCGATGGTTTGAAGAGAGGCGCTGACGGTGCCGCCGTTGTTGTCGACTACGAGTGCTTTGAACATACCCGCCAATGGACCACGAGAGGGGCGGGGAATTCAAGTTGATTGCGCAAGGCGACTCGTTGGTGCAGCCTTGCAGCCATGCAGGTCCTCGAAACCTTGGAGCGCGCGCGTGCGCTCGTGGCCCAAGCGGACGACGAGGGCGCGAAGCGCGCGTACCTCGAGGTGCTCGGGCAGGATCCGACTAATTTTTTCGCGCTCAACGAGTTAGGTACGCTCGCGCTCGCGGGAGGGTTCCGCTCAGCGGCGCGCACCGCCTACAGCCAGGCGATCGCGCACCACCCCGGCAACAAGGTCGCGCGGGTGAATCTGGCCAACGTGCTGCGCGAGGACAATGACCCTCGCGGCGCCAAAGTGCACTACGAGGCGGCGCTCGCCATCGATCCCGACCTGCCCGAAGCGCATCAGGGCATGGCCTGGGTGCTGGCCGAGCTCGGCCTGGAGGGCGCGGACGGTCATCGCAAGCGCGGCTTCGCCGGACACGCGCTCGTCACCAAGCCCTATCGGGGCGTGGGCAGCGGCGTGCCGATCCTCTTGCTGGTGTCCGCGCGCGGCGGAAACATCCCGACGCGGCTCTGGATCGACGACCGGCGATTCACCATCCATGCGCTTTACACCGACTTCGTCGACTTCGATCTCGAGCTGCCCCGGCATGAATTGGTGGTGAACGCCATCGGCGATGCCGATCTGTGTGTTGGCGCCCTCGAGCGGGCGGAGGAGATCCTGACCCGGAGCGCGGCGCCCCTCATCAATCGCCCGGCCTGCGTGCGGCCGACCGGGCGCGCCGACAACGCGCGGCGCCTCGCGGGCATTCCGGGGGTCATCGTGCCGCGCATCGATCGGGTGTCCCGTCAGGAGCTCGGGCGGCTTGAATATCCGGTGCTCTTGCGCAGCCCCGGCTTCCACACCGGCCGGCATTTCGTGCACGTGGCGAGCCTCGCCGCCGCGGAGGAGGCGGCGGATTCGCTCGCCGGGGAGGAGCTGCTCGCGATTCAGTATCTGGATGCGCGAGGCGTCGACGGGATGGCGCGAAAGTACCGCGTGATGTTCATCGACGGCCGGCTGTATCCCCTGCATCTCGCCGTCTCCGCGGACTGGAAAGTTCATTACTTCAGCGCCGACATGGCGCGAAACGAGTCGTTTCGAGAAGAGGAGCGTCGCTTCCTCCTCAACATGCCGGGCGTCCTCGGCGCGCGGGCGATGAGGGCGCTGGAGCGGATTGCGGCAGCGCTGGATCTCGAGTATGCGGGGGTGGATTTCGCGCTGTCCCCCGACGGCTCGGTCCTCCTGTTCGAGGCCAACGCCACCATGGTGGTGTTTCCGCCGGGACCCGACCCTAAGTGGGATTATCGGCGCGCAGCCATCGACGCCGCGCTGCAGGCCGCGAGAGACATGCTCGACCGCCGCCTCGAGGGCCGCGCCGCCTGACCCGGGCTAACCCGGAATCAACATGCACACCGCCGCGGCCCCCATGACGGCCGTCCCGATCCAGCTCAAGATCACGAGCGGCCGGCCCGCGGCGAAGTCTCCCATCACCGATTTCTTGGACGCGAGGAGGATGATGATCGCCATCAGCGGCACGGCGACCACCCCGTTGATCACGGCACTATAGAAGAGTGCTTTCATCGGACTCAGGGGCGAATACTGGATCACGAGCCCGGCGAGCACGCTCACCGCGATCACGCCGTAGAAAGCGCGCGCATCGCGCGGACGGCGCGCCAGGCCGATCTGCCAGCCCATCGCCTCGGAGAGCGCATACGCGCCCGAGCCCGCGAGCACCGGTACTCCGAGCAACCCCACGCCCAGGATCCCGATCGCGAACAGCATGAAAGCGAAATCCCCGGCGAGCGGCCGCAGCGCGCCAGCCGCTTGGGCGGCGCTGTTGATGTCCGTGACCCCGGCGACATGCAGCGTGACCGCGGTCGCCAGGATGATGAAATATGCGGTGAGATCGGAATAGAACATCCCCGTCCAGGTATCCCAGAGGATGCGGCTGCGCTCGCGGGGCCCGGAGCCCGGGTCGCGCACCAGGGAAGCGGCGCCGAGCGCCTGCATGTCCTCCACTTCCTGCGAGGCCTGCCAGAAAAACAGGTACGGGCTGATGGTGGTGCCGAACACCCCGACCACCACCGCGGCCGCGGCGGCACTCGGCGTGAACCTCGGCCAGACGGTGCGTCTCGCGACCTCGGCCCAGGGGACGTGAACGACGAACAGGACCGCCGCGTAGGCGAGGAGCGAGAGCGTCAGCCACTTGAGGATGGCGACGTAGCGGTTGTAGGGGATGTAGATCTGCAGCGCGAGCGTGAGCAGGACGAAGACCGCCGTCATGAGGTGACGGTTGATGTGCGTCACCAGTTCGGCGACTTCTCCCATCGCGGCCACGTCCGCCGAGATGTTGAACACATTCGCGACCAGGAGCGCCAGCACGACGCCTTTGAGCACCGCCGGCGGGAACGCGGTCTTGATGTTGGCGGCGAGCCCCTGGCCGGTGGTGCGGCCGATCAGGGCGCAGAGCGACTGGATCGCGGACATCAGCGGATAGGCGAGCGGCATGGTCCAGAGCATGTTGAGGCCGAACTGCGCGCCGGCCTGGGAATAGGTGGCGATGCCGCTGGGATCGTCGTCGGCGGCGCCGGTGATGAGGCCCGGGCCGATGCGCGCGAGGGGATGCCGGCGTATGCGATCCCAGAGACTGGCGCCGCTCGTCGGCGTGCGCGCGCTCACGGCCTCGGGGATGTCGTTCATGGTCGCCAGCATATTATGGTGTTGGGATTGGCGTAGTTTTGTTTTACATTTCAGGCCATGCTCACACCCGGCGACTCAACACTTCTGGCCGCCGACGAACCACCCGCGGTGCTCGAGGAGCGCCGTCACGGCCGATCGGATCTGGTCTTCGTGGTCGACCATGCCGGTGCGCGAATTCCGCGCAGCTTGGGGATCTCGGCGTGCCCGCCTCCGAGTTGCAGCGGCACATCGCCTGGGACATCGGCGCGCTCGGCCTGGCGCGGCGCCATGTCCGAAGCGCTGGATGCGCCGCTGATCGCACAAAATTACTCGCGCCTGGTGATCGATTGCAATCGAGATCCCCGCACCCCGACCTCGATTCCCGAGATCAGCGAATGGGTGACCGTTCCGGGCAATCTCAACCGCAGGCCCGCGCAGATCGCTGCGCGCCGCGCCGAGATCTTCGACCCGTATCACGCGCGCATCCAAGCTCTCCTGGACGAGCGCCAGGCGGCCGGACGCCCGACCTTTCTGGTCGCCCAGCACACCATGACGGACGTGTTCAAGAATGACCGCCGCGAGATGCACGGCGCGGTGCTCTACAACCGGGATCGGCGCTTCGCCGGACTCGTGCTCGACAGGCTCCGGCGCGAGCCGGGGCTCATCTTCGCCGACAACCAGCCCTACTTCGTCAGCGATGAGACCGACTACACCATCCCGACGCACGGCGAACGGCGCGGTCTGCCGCATGTGGAGATCGAGATTCGGCAGGATCTGGTGACCGAGGAATCGGGCCAACGGGAATGGGCGAGGCGGCTCGCGGCCGCGCTCGCGGGCGCCGCGGCCGAATTTCTACGTCAAGGCGCGTAGAGCACGCGCGGTCAGCGCAGCACCATGCTGCCCGTGATGCGATCGCCCGGTTTCATCCCCGTCGGACATCCGCCGATGTAATGCTGCTCCTGCACCACGTGCTCGTCGGTGCGGCCCTTGTAGGCCGGCGAGTAGGTGGCATAGGACTCCGAGCGCGTCGCGAGCATGCTCTCGTAGGTGTAGGTGCCTTTGGAGACGATCATCGTCCCGTCGACATTACAGCTGGATGACGACGCGAAGCGCCCGCCGCCGAGGTCGTCGAACGAGGTGGTACAGCCCTGGGCATTCTTGACGAGCGCATCCATGGCGCCGTCATACGCATGATTACGGCAGAGCTGGTACTTGAATTCGGTGCGCTTGTTGCCCGGATTCTCGATGCTCTGGCCGCTGATCTCCCATAAGCCCTCCTTGAGCGGGGCGGGTCGGCCGCGCGGGCGATCGACAGGAGGATGAGCGTCAAGCTCATCGGCAGCAGGGTTTTCTTTGGCATGGTCATAGGTGCCCAGGATACCGCGCGGCTTCAGGGCGGCGGCGGCTCGATGACCGCCTCCGAGGCGGCGCGTTGCGCCCGGAGCGTCGTCGCCACGCGCTCGCACGCCGCCATGACGCGAACACGTTCTCGCCGGCGAGCTTGGCGATGTCGGCGTCCGACCAGCCGCGCCGCATGAGCTCGGCGAGCAGCGCCGGATACTTGTCGACGGCGCCGAGGCCGTGGGGGCCTTCGGGAATGCCGTCGAAGTCGGAGCCGAGGCCGACGTGATCGATGCCCGCCACTCGCGCACGTGATCGATGTGGTCGGCGACTTGCGCGAGCGTCGCTGCGGGCTTCGGATGCTCGCGCTCCCACTGCTCGAGCGCCGCCTTGGCGCGGTCCGGCTGGCCGATGTACAGGCCCCCGTACGGCGGGCTCGAGTAGCGCGCGAGCTCCGCCGCGCGATCGGCATCCCACCGATTGCGGACCGCCGACACGTAACCCGGATTGAAATTCACCATGACCACGCCGCCGTTGGCCGCCACGAGTTTCAGGATGTCGTCGGGAACGTCGCGCGGGTGATCCACGATCGCGCGCGCCGAGGAATGCGAGAAGATCACCGGAGCGGCCGTCACCCTGAGCGCCGTCCGCATCGTGTCCGGCGACACGTGGCTCAAATCGACCAGCATGCCGAGCCGGTTCATCTCGCGCACCACCTCCTCGCCGAACGGAGTGAGGCCGTGATGAACCGGCGCATCGGTGGCCGCGTCGGCCCAGCGCGTATCGAGAACGTGGGTGAGCGTCATGTAGCGCGCGCCGAGGTCGTACATCTGACGCAGCACCGCGAGCGACTCGTTGATCTGATGGCCGCCTTCGATGCCGATCATGGAGGCGATCTTGCCGGCCTTGTGAATTCTGCGGACGTCCGCGGCGGTGTAGGCGACCTCGAACACGCTCGGATATTTCGCGGCCATGCGCTTCACGAGATCGATCTGCTCGATCGTGGTCTGCACCGCCTCGGGTCCCTTGATGTCCACCGGCACCCACACCGACCAGAACTGGCCGCCGACCATTCCCGCGCGCAGCCGCGGAATGTCCGTCATGAGCGGGGCATCGTCGGGGCGCAACGGCAGCTTCGAGGTGTCGGACGACAGATCGATGGCCGAGAGGCGTCCCTTGAATCGCTCGCGGATCTCCCACGGCAGATCGTTGTGCCCGTCGATCAGCGGCGTCTCTTTGAGCACGTGCACGAGCCGTGCGTGGTAGTCGCTGCCGGGCGCGGCGGCGATGAGCGCCGGCGCCACGAGCACGCCCAAGAGCGCCGCCGCCAGGCCGATGATGCGGGAAGGGCGCCTCCCGTCGGCGCCGCAGGACCTAATGACTCACCCGGACGTTCCGCCAGGCGCCGGGCGCGACGAGAGTGCGCATGAGGGCTCCGCTTTTATCGATCCCGGACGGTACTCCCGCGTTCGCGTCATGTCCACTCGGGGCCGCGGCATCCGAGCGCCCGAGCGTTTGACATAATTGACAGGTAGTTTGCCCGCGCGGGGACTTGCATTCTTAACTTGCGGGATACCATAAAGCTGTGGTCAAGTTTCCGCACTGACCGATCGATTCGATCGGTGTAACGAAAAAAATCGAAGGGCAATTCCAATTCAGGCCGACCCCGGTCGGCTCCGGCGCCCCGCAGGGCAATGACAGTCCTGCGCGCGCTCATCACACCACTTTGTCATGAGGGGATACTCGTGTTGGGCAAATCAAAGTCTCGATTGATATGGAGCGGCGTCTTGGCCGCTGCGATCGCCTGTGCGGGCACAGCGGTCGCGGCGGGCACGGCGACCGTGTCGGGGAACGTCGCGGGATGGGTCAAGAACGCGACGCTGAAGAGCTCGGCCTCGGCGAGCGCGACGGTCACCATCTCGGTGAACCTGGCGCTCAACAATCTGGCCGGACTGAAGAGCTTCGTCGCGGAGGTGTCGAATCCCGCAGGGCGTGAGTACGGTCAGTACTTGAGCACCGAGCAGTTCGCGTCGCGTTATGCGCCCGCCGCGGCGGATGTCGCCGCCGTCGAGAAGCTCCTCGAACAGGCGGGCATGAAGAACATCAACGTCGGTCCGCACGGCGTCTACGTCTCGGCGACCGCGACGGTCGCGCAGATCCGCAAGGCGTTCAACGTGAGCCAGAACCTGTATGCCTACAAGGGCTTCACGCTGCGAGCCAACAAGGAGGCGCCGACCGTTCCCGCCGCGCTCGCCGGCAAGATCGTCTTCATCGGCGGTCTCGACGACACCGGCTTGATGCGCAAGCCCTTCCATCGCTCGATCATGCAGGGCGAGCTGGTCGCGCCGAAGAGCGCGGAGGCCGCCTCGCCGGGCACGGCCGCGGTGACGCCGCCGCCGGTCGCGGCGAGCAACGGGTCGCCGTACTGCAACCACACCTTCGGTGCGGGCAAGCTGGTCGCCGAGCTCAGCACGCCGACGGACGTGTATGGAGCCTCGATCCCCTGGCTGGGATGCGGCTATACGACGGCGCAGGTGCGCAGCGCCTACGGGCTCGACAGGGTGACCTATGACGGGACGGGCGTGACGGTCGCGATCGTGGACGCCTTTGCGTCGCCGACCATCGTGAACGACATCCACGACTACTCCGTCAACAACAAGTTGCCGAAGATCGAGGTCGGAGTGAATTTCACTCAGATCATTCCCGAGGGCATCTACAGCGTCTCACCCTCCGCGCCCTGCGGGCCCTACGGATGGTGGGAAGAGGAATCGCTCGACGTATCGGCGGTGCACAGCAGCGCTCCGGGCGCCAAGATCGTGTATGTGGGCTCGGAGGATTGCGCCACATCGCTCGATGTCGCCTTCTTCAACACCTTGTACAACCACGTCGCGGACGTTGTCACCGACAGCTGGGGCGACGGGGGCGAGGCCATCGCTCCGGGCGACCAGCAAAGCTACGACCAGGCCCTGATGGCCGGCGCGGCGCAAGGCATCTCGGTGCTGTTCAGCTCGGGCGATGACGGCGATCTGGACGCGCTCAACGGCGTTGCCTCCGGCTCCTGGCCGGCGACCAGCGCCTATGCGACGGGCGTCGGCGGCACGACGCTCTTGCTCAAGGACACGACGGGCGCCAAGGCCGAATATGGCTGGGGCAACTATCGCGCGTTCCTGAGCGACGCCACGGTCAACAGCGCGAAGTCGGTGACGACCTCGGGCGTCGAGACCACCACCGCGTATGGCTACACCTTCGACAACTACTCCTTCTACGCCGGCTCGGGCGGCGGCATTAGCCTGCTCGAGGCGCAACCCTCCTACCAGGCCAAGGCGGTGCCGGCCTCGCTCGCCACCTCGCTCAATCTCGCGAGCGGCTATGTCGAGACGCTGCCCAACCCGCAGCGCGTGAGTCCGGACATTGCCATGCTCGGCGATCCGTACACCGGCTTCATCTATGGTGAGACCTTCACCATCGCCGGCAACGCCATCGCGGATAAAGGCTGCGCGCCGAGCACCAAGACCACGGAGTACTGCCAGACCTCCATCGGCGGCACCAGCGTCGCCTCGCCCTGGATGGCCGGGGTCCTGGCGGTGCTGAACTCCAAGCGGATCGCCACCGGCGAACCCTTGGTGGGCTTCGCCAATCCGCTGCTCTACGGCATCGGCAGCGAAAGCAACGGGACTCACTTCGGGGACGCGATCAACCAGGTCATCGCGCCGACCACGCCGGTGGCGCTGCTGCGCGGCTACGAGGCGAATCTGAACGAGGCGCGGGTCGTCACGGTGAACTCCGTGCCGTTCCTGATCATCACCGCCCCCTACGCGCTCGAGGTCTGCGGTCTGCCGCTCTGTCTCGGCATCAACGATGTGTGGAACTACACCTCGCTGTCGCCCGCGGACGTGCCGCCGTCGCCGGCGGGCTACAACGACGTGACCGGATTGGGCGTGCCCTGGGTGCCGAAGCTGATCAACGAGAGATAGGCGCTAGCGCTCTGTTGCATTGACGAATAATTGTTTGACGACAAATCGGGGGCGTCCCTTGCCGACGGCGGGGGACGCCCTTTTTTATGGTCGATCCGCCGCGAGCGCCGGCCGGCTCGATGGCGCCCACGGACCCACCGCCTGCCGCACCCCCCCCCCCAGCGATCCGCCCCCGTCTAGGGCGCCGGGCTAGGGGGCGGTCCGGGCTAGGGGGCGGTCCGGGCTAGGGGCGCCGGGCTAAGGGTGTCCGGCTACGCACCGTGCGCGGACCGCCCGGCGAAAAATTCTCCCTCGCGCCGTCCGCTCGGCTAGAATGCGCCGCCCATTCAGGCGCTCTTGATTCATGCTCTCCACTTCCAATGTTGCCGTGCAGTTCGGCGCCAAGCCGCTGTTCGAGCAGGTCACGGTCAAATTCGTCGACGGCAACCGATACGGACTCATCGGCGCCAACGGCTCCGGCAAGTCCACGCTCATGAAGGTCCTCGGCCGGGATCTCGACGCGAGCGCGGGTGACGTCGTGCTGCAGACCGGGATGCGCCTCGGTAAATTGAACCAGAATCAATTCGGCTACGAGGATCAGCGCGTCCTCGACGTGGTGATGCAGGGCCACGCCGAGCTCTGGAAGGCGATGACCGAGCGCGACCGCATCTACGCCAACCCGAACGCCACCGATGCGGATTTCATGCGCGCGGCGGAGCTCGAGGCGGTGTTCGCGGAGTACGGCGGCTACGACGCCGAGGCTCGGGCCGGCAGCATTCTCACCGATGCCGGCATCGACGCGTCGCGCCACAACGGCCCGATGCGCGAGGTGCCGCCCGGCCTGAAGCTGCGCGTGCTGCTCGCGCAGGCGCTGTTCTCGCAGCCCGACGTGCTGTTGCTCGACGAGCCCACGAACAACTTGGACATCCATTCGATCCGATGGCTGGAAGGCGCGCTCAACAACTACGATGCCACCATGGTGATCATCAGCCACGACCGGCATTTCCTGAACCAGGTGTGCACGCACATCGCGGATCTCGATTACCAGCAGCTCAAGATCTATCCGGGCAACTACGACGACTTCATGCTCGCCTCGGTGCAGGCGCGGGCGCGTGTCGAGGCCTCCAACGCCAAGGCGCGCGACAAGATCTCGGACCTGCAGGAATTCGTGCGGCGATTCTCGGCCAATGCCTCCAAGGCCCGGCAGGCGACCTCGCGCAAGAAGCAGCTGGAAAAGATCAAGCTCGAGGAGATACGTCCCTCCTCGCGCCAAAATCCCTACATCCGCTTCGAGCAGGCGAAGAAGCTGTACCGCTCGGCCGTCACGGTCGACAAGATCTCCTTCCGCTACCCGGGCCAGGACGCCGACGTGTTCACGGACCTCTCCTTCAACATCGAGGCCGGCGAGCGCGTGGCCATCATCGGGCCGAACGGCGTCGGCAAGACCACCTTGATGCGCATCCTCGCGGGCGAGCTCACTCCCACGAAGGGCCGCATCGTCTGGGTCGAGAACGCGCAGATCGGCTACATGCCCCAGGACCCCCAGGCCGAGTTCGAGCCGCCGTGCGATCTCTTCACCTGGATGTCGCAGTTCACGGGCAAGGCCGACGACGATCAGATCGTGCGCGCCACGCTCGGGCGTCTCCTGTTCTCGGGCGAGGAAACCAAGAAATCGGTCAGCGTCCTGTCCGGCGGCGAGAAGGGACGCATGATCTACGGCAAGCTGATGCTGTCGAGGCCGAACGTGCTGTTGATGGACGAGCCCACCAACCACATGGACATGGAGACCATCGAGTCGCTTCAGATCGGTCTCGAGCACTTCGCGGGCACCCTGGTGTTCGTCTCGCACGACCGCGAATTCGTGGGCGGCCTCGCCACCCGCATCATCGAGTTGAAGCCCGATGCGCGCATCACCGAGTTCCGCGGCACCTACGATGAGTACCTGAGGTCCCAGGGCGTGGAGCCCTGATCAGCGGGTCCTGATCACCCGGCCCGGGATCAACCGGTACCGGTGGTGCCGAACGGCAGCCGCCCGAGGAGCTCCGCGGCGCCGTTCCAGAACACCTGGATGCCGATGCAGAACAAGAGGAAAGCCGAGAGCCGCACGATGATGGTGGTGCCGGTCGCTCCGATGAAATCCGCGATCCGCGCCGAGTGCCGATACAGCGCATACACCAGGAGCGCGAGCAGCAGCACGGCGGCCACCGTCTCGACGAAAAAAAACAGGATCAGCGTCGGGTGCAGCGTCGGCGGCCGGCCCGCGCCGATGGAGATCGCGACCGAGATCGTTCCGGGGCCGGTGGTCAGCGGCATGGTGAGCGGGTAGAACGCCAGCCGGCTCGGCGGCACGTCGAATGAGCGCGGATACGCGGGGGCTTCGCTGCGCCGCTGCTCGGTGGCGTCGGGCTCGGTGAGCATGCGCCAGCCGGACATCGCCACGATGATGCCGCCCGCCACCCGCAGCACCGGAATCGAGATGCCGAAAAAGCTCAGCACGTAGGCGCCGACGTAGAGCGACACCGAGACGATGCAGAACGCGTAGATCGCCACCCAGCGCGAAACGTGCGAGCGCATCTTCGGATCCATCCCCTGGGTCGCGCCGAAGAAGATGAAGGCGCCGGAGAGGGGATTGACGATCGAGAACAGCGCGCCGAAGGCGAGCAGGAACGTGGTCAATTGATCGCTACCACCGCTTCGGGCCGCGGGTCGCGTCCGTGCCGTGGCGGGTCATGCGCCGGGGTGGATTCCATGATTCGCTCGAGAATCTCCGGTATTTCGAATACCGCACGATTGCGGACGTGCGCAATGCTAGCGCGAAATTCGTCGAGCCGATGGATTATCTCCATCGCCCCCTCGCGCACGAACTTGAACGACTCGAGCACGATGCCCGCCCCCCGTTCGCGCACCCAGTCGGTGTTGTAGCGCTCCTGGGGCATGGTCCAGGGATTGCGCACCACCACCACGGGCAGCCCCTGCTGGACGGCCTCCGAGATGCTGCCGGGGCCCGGTTTTCCGATAAAAAAATCCGCGAGCTGCATGAAGTAGCGGATCTCGGAGGTGAAGCCCAGGACCAGGCGCGGCGCCGAGGCGGGCATGAGCCGGAGCCGCTCGGCCAGCACCTCGTTGTGCCCGCAGATCAAGATGAGCTGGATATCGTCGAGCCGCCTCGCGATGCCGGCCATGGCGCGCGACCCATGGCCGCCGAACATCACGAGGCCGGTGGGCCGATCCGGGTCCAGCCCATGCTTGGCGAGCTCCGCGCGCCGATCGAGGGTCAAGGGGGCGTAGAAGTCCGGCCGGATGATCATGCCCGACACCCGGTGCACGCGGTCCGGGCCATAGCCCATGGCATGCGCCTGAGCGGCAGCTCTCGGGGTGCCGCAGATGAAATGCTGGGCTTGGCGGGGCTCGATCCAGAAGTGCGGCGGATAGTCGGCGAAGTCGGTGAGCAGGGTGACGTAAGGAAGGCCCGGCCGATAGGCGATCGCCCCCTCGTACATGGGCCGATTGAAGTTCGGAATGAGCGAGACCACCATGTCGGGCTTGGTCCTTCGCCAGTGCCGTTTCAGGCGCTTCGCCACGGGGCGGCGGCTCAGGCGGATCAATGCCTGCAACAGCTTCAATTCCTGGGCGAGCCCGACGCTCCAGCCGCGCGCGAGGCGCGTGTTGTAGATGTCCTCCCAATCCATCCCGGTGGTCTTCTTGAACACATCTTTGGGGTCCAGGATGCTCATGAGGTTGACGCGGCGCACCTCCCAGGGACGCCCCTGCTGGCGGATCACCGCCTCGAGCGCCGCGGCGGCGGCTCGATGGCCGCCACCGGCGTTGAAATAGACCAGCTCGAGACGCATGGGCGCGCATGGTGCCCGTGTTAAATGAACTTCTCGTGAAGGAGGGCGCCGGGCGCGCTCGCTGACCGTTTCCGGAAATGCTACAGTTTTGAGTTGTTGCGGCCGGCGAGGTGATCATGAGCGCTAATCTCAAATCCGTATCCACCCTCCCGGAGGCCGAGCGGCAGGCCCGCATCGATCTCGCGGCCTGCTACCGGTTGGCGGACCACTTCGGCTTGAACGAGGGCATCGACAACCACATGACCCTGCTCGTGCCGGGGCATGCGGACCGGTTCCTCCTGGCGCCCTTCGGCCTGCACTGGTCGGAGGTGAAAGCCAGCGATTTCATGGTGATCGATTTCAACGGCCAGATGCTCTCGGGCCGCGGACCCATCGAAGACACGGCACTCTACATTCATCTGCCCGTGCACCGCCTGTCGCCCAAGGCCCACTGCGTGCTGCACACCCACATGCCGTACGCGACGGCGATGACCATGCTCGACAATCCGCGCCTGGAGATGGCGGTGCAGAGCGCGCTCCCGTTCCACGAGGAGGTGGCCTACGATTCGAACTACAACGGCCTGGCCTTCGACCACACCGAGGGCGAGCGCCTCGCGGGCGTGCTCGGGGACAAGTCCGTGCTCATGATGGGCAACCACGGGGCGCTCGTGGTCGGGGAGACCGTCCCGCAGGCGTTCGAGCGGCTGTACTTCCTGGAGCGCGCAGCGCAAGCGCAGGTGATCGCGCTCTCGACCGGGCGGGCGTTGAAGCCCGTGCCGGAGAAAGTGGTGAAGTCCACCGTGGCGCAATTCGCCTCGGGCGGCAAGGTCGGCGGCCGCGACCGCGCGGACCTGCATTTCGATGCGCTGAAGCGGCTGCTCGATCGCCAGCACGCGGATTACGCGAGCTGAACCCGCTCATCACGCCGGGAGCCAATCCCACGGATGCGTCCCCGCCGGAGCGGGCGCCCGACGGGCGGCGTTTGACGCCGCCGTTGTTGGTGGTGGTGCTGCTCGCGGTGGTGCTGTTCATCAATTACGTCGATCGCGGAGCCCTGGCGACCGCCGGTCCGAACATCCAGCGCGATCTGCATCTGACGAACACACAGTACGGTCTTTTGTTCTCCGCGTTTTTCTGGGTCTACGCGCTCATCCAGATTCCGGTCGGGGCGCTCGCCGAGCGATACGGTGCCCATCGGGTGCTGACCGCGGGTCTCGTGGTGTGGGCGACGGCGACCGCGCTCACCGGCATCACCTCCGGATTCTCGATGTTGATTGCGCTGCGCATGATGCTGGGTCTCGGCGAGAGCGTCGGCTTTCCCACGGTCTCGAAACTCCTCGCGGCGGTGGTGCCGGTGAAGGGTCTCGGCATGGCGAACGGCATCGTGGCCTTTGGATATCTGATCGGGCCCGGGGTCGGCGTGTTCCTCGCCGGACTTCTGATCGACTCCGTCGGCTGGCGCGGCACGTTCCTGGTGTTCGGCGCGTGTTCGCTCATTTGGCTCATCCCCTGGCTCTTGGTCCGGTTGCCGAAGCTCGCGACCCAGCGTGCCGATCCGAGCACGCCGACACTGCGCATGGTGCTCGGGCAGCGCGGGCTCTGGGGCACGAGTGTGGGGCTCTTCTCCAGCAACTACATGTGGTACTTCATTCTGGGCTGGTTGCCGGGCTATCTCGTGAAGGAGCGCGGCTTCTCCATGCACGAGATGGAGCACGTGGCGACCGCCGGGTATCTGGTCAACGGCTTGAGCGCATTCATCATCGGCTGGGGCGTCGATCGCTACATCGCGCGGGGCGGGTCGGCCAATTTCGGCTACAAGCTCATCATGCTGATCGCGCACGTGGGATCGATACCCGCAATGCTCTGCATGGGATTGGGCACCCAATCCATGGCCGTCGCCGGCATGTTCGGCTTTCAGATCATGATGGGCGCCTCCTCCCCCGGCATGTACGCCATGTCGCAGATCCTCGCGGGCCCCAAGGCCTCCGGCCGCTGGGTCGGGATCCAGAACTCGATCGGCAATCTGCCGGGCGCGATCTCACCCTGGCTCACCGGCATCATCGTCGACCGCACCGGGCACTTCGCGCTCGCCTTCGTGGCCGCCGCGGTGATGAGCGCAGTCGGCATCGTCGGCTGGATCGGCATGGTGCCGAAAGTCGTGCCGCTCAAATGGGGCACGCCGCGCGGCGTGGCCCCGCCGGTGGATGAGGCCGCGGACGCGGTTTGACGCCGGTATTTAACCTATCGTTGTGACCTGAGTCGACGTTTCGTTCGGCCCTGTCGCCCGGCTCCCACGTCGCCGGCCGACGACATTACCGCGCGTGCGCGCGAGCTCTACCATTCGGCGCATATCGACAGGTATGCGACCCATGTTCAACCAATTGACAGAATCCGCCGAGGCCGCCTCCAGCAAGACGCTGGATGCTTTCGCGGAAGTCATTTGCGCGCTGGCACCGGAGGTCTGCAGCGTCTCGTTCCACGACTTCGCCGCTGACACGCTGCTGCTCAGCGAGGATTTTCTGCTGCCCGAGGATCATCAGCTGGTCGAGGAGTGCCTGGTGCGCGATCAGACCGGCGGCTACCCGATTCATTACGGCCCGCGCGAGGGAACGCGATTCGCCATTGCGATTCCGGTCCGGGATGCGCGCGGCGAGGTCAACGGCGCGGTGCGCCTCACCATCGACTCGGAGATCGAGGACCCGCGCACCCACGAGCCGCTGGAACTTAGGCTCGCCCCGCTGATGGTATGTCTGGCCGCCGAATTCGAGCGCCGCCGCGCGGCGCCACCCCCGGCGGTGGCCGACGAGGGGCAGCGCGCCGCGATCGATGACGCGCTCGAGGCGGAGCGCTTCGAGCTTTACATTCAGCCGATCCGCTCGCTGCGCGCCGGGATGGGCGCGCCGCATTATGAGGTGCTGCTGAGGCTGCGCACCCGCGACGGCTCGCTGATCGAACCGAAGCTCTTCTTCGGCGCCGCCGCCCATCGCAACTCCATGCCCTCCATCGATCGTTGGGTGGTTCGCACGCTCCTGCAGTGGCTCGCGAACAACCGCCGCCTCTGGGCGCGGGTGCCGGCGGTGTTCTGCATCAACGTGTCGCCGCAATCCATGGCCGACGATCAATTCGTGCGCTTCGTCGAGACCTTCGTGAGGAAGACCGGGCTCGCGCCGCAGGCGCTGTGCTTCGAGATCACGGAACGGTTCGCCTCCTCCGGGAGCATGATCGTGGGGGATTCGATGCGCCGCCTCGAGGCGCTCGGCTGCGAAGTGGCGCTCGATGATTTCGGCGGCAACGCGCCCTCCTACGGGTATCTGCGCTCGGTCCCCGCGCACTACTTCAAGATCGACCGATCGCTGGTCGTGGCCGCGCCCACCGATCGCGTCGCGCGCGCCATGATCTCCTCCATCGTGCGCATGGCCGGCGATCTCGGCGTTCAGACCGTCGCCGAGGCGGTCGAGTCGGATACGGAGCTGCAGGCGATGCGCTCGCTCGGCGTGGACTACGCGCAAGGATTCCTGATGGGGCGCCCGCAATCGCTCGCGGGCTATCATTTCTCGCAGGGCGAGCCGAACTAGCTACCACTCCGGATTCGGCAGCTGGCTGAATACTTCCTGCAGCGCGAACCCCCAGCGCTCGCGGATCATCTTGAAGTACGGGTGCTCGAAATCGATGCTGATATGCGTTGCGAGCCTCAATTCGTCGCGGCGCACGATGGCGAGATCCAGCGGCGGGCCCACGGTGAGATTCGAGCGGATGGTCGAGTCCATCGACACCAGCACGCATTTGGCGGCTTGAGCGATGCTGGAACTGCGGGAGATCACCCGGTCGATGATGGGCTTGCCGTACTTCGACTCGCCGATCTGGAAGTACGGCGTGTCGGGGGACGATTCGATGAAATTGCCGGCCGAGTAGATGTGAAACAGCCGCGGCTCCTCGCCCTTGATCTGACCCCCTAAGATGAACGTGCCGTTGAACTCGTGGCCGTGATCCTTGAGCGGCCCGGCATCGCGCTCGTAGATCTCGCGCAATGCCTCGCCCACCACGCGTGCTGCATTGAACATGTTGCTCGCGCGGTAAATCTTGGCCGAGCCCTCTCCGTCGTCTGGAACATCATGCAACAGGTTGACCACCGCCTGGGTGATGGCCAGATTCCCCGCCGACATGAGCACGAGCACCCGGTCGTTCTTCCGCTGGAAGGTCGCCATCTTGCGGAAGGTATTGATCTGATCGACACCGGCGTTGGTCCGAGAATCGGACAGCATCACGAGACCGGTGTCGACCAGGAGCCCGACACAGTAAGTCATGGCCCAAATTCTATCACTGCTGCTGCTGTTGGGCCGACTCCGCCACCAGCACGTTGGCTTCCATCTTCTCGCCGCCCCCGCCATGACGGACGCCGCGCACCGGCGCGGCGTCGAGATAGTCACGGCCCACCGCGAGGCGGCAATAGGTGCGGATCGCGGGTCGCAGGTGCGTCACGTCCAAGCTCTGCCACCCGTGCTCGGCGCCGAGCCACACATCGACCCACGCATGACTCGCCGCGTCGCTGGAGTCGCCGGTGTAGAGGTACCCGCTCACGTAGCGCGCCGGCATGCCCACCGAGCGCGCCGAGGCGATGTACACGTGCGCATGATCCTGGCACACCCCTTCGCCGGTCTTGAGCACCGCGGCCGCGGTGTCCTGGACGTTGCTCACCCCCGGCTTGTAGCGCACCGCGCGCACCACCGCCTCGGCCAGGGCCTCCGCCCGGGCGCGGGGATCCTTCGCCAGTTCGACGGCCTCGCGCGCGAACCTCTTGATCTCATCGCTCTGCGCGGTGAGCGCCGTCGGCGAGAGATAGGCGAGCGGCGACAGCGGCCCGTCATCCTGGCGGCCTTCGGTGTCCGCGGTCTCGACCACCCCGCGCACCACGATCTGGATCTCGCGATGCGGCTGCTCGATGGTAAGCAGATGCGAGATGTTGCCGTGGGCGTCGATCTGCTCGAGCCGGCGTCCCGGCGCCGTGATGGTCCAGCTGAGCGCCCGCTGTCCCACGTCGCGCCGCGGGGTGAGGTGCAGGCTCTGCACGCTGTATTTCACCGGCCGTTCGTAGCGGTAGTGGGTCGAGTGGCGGATATGAAGCTGCATGCGTTTAGGCCTCTGCCGGGGGAACCAAGAAGTCCGACGCCACGCGATCGCCGAGATCGCGCAGCCGAGCCAGGAATTGCTGCAGAAAATACGGCAGGCCCACCTCGATGATGGCCTCCATGCGCGTGAAATGCAGCATAGCGTGTAATTCGCCGGCGCGCCGCTCGGTTTCCTTCGACTCCTGGTTCGAGACCGAGCGCAGGTTCTGATACACCTCCTTGCAGCATCGCGTGAGCGAGCGCGGCATGTCGTCGCGCAGGATCAGAAGCTGCGCCACCTTGTAGGGCGTGATCACGTCGCGGTAGACGCGGCGGTAGACCTCGAAGGCGGAGAGCGCGCGCAGCAGCACGCTCCACTGATAGGGGTCCGGCACCACCGCCGCATCCGCCCCCGGCTTCAAGTCGTTCTGATGCGCCGTGAGAATGCGCGCCGTCGAGTCCGCGCGCTCGATGAAGGTGCCGATGCGGGTGAAGTGAAAGGCCTCGTCGCGGAGCATGGTGCCGATGGTCACGCCGCGCGTGAGGTGCGAACGCTCCTTGACCCATTCGAGGAAATGCCCGATGTCCGTGCGCTGCGTGCTGCGCGCCATGAAGGAGCGTGCGTCGAGCCAGGTGGAGTTGAGCGTCTCCCAGAGCTCGGAGGTGAGCGACCCGCGCACGGCACGCGCGTTCTCCCGGGCGGCGCGCAGGCAGTTGACGATGCTTCCCGCGTGGTCCCGATCGAGGCTCAGGAACTCGAACACCGCCTGCGGCACGACGGCCTCGTGCCGCTCGCGATACGCCGCTTCGACGTGCAGCGCCGTCATGGCGGTGCTCAGCGACTGAGTGAGACTGTCTCCGGCCTGGGGCAGGAGCGACATCCGGTAATGCGCATCCACGAGGCGCGCGAGACTCTCCGCCCGCTCGACGTAGCGCGACATCCAGTAGAGATGATCGGCGGTGCGGCTCAGCATGCGCCTTCCAGCACCCAGGTATCCTTGGTGCCTCCGCCCTGCGAGGAGTTCACCACCAGCGACCCCTCGCGCAGCGCCACCCGCGTGAGGCCGCCCGGCACGATGGTGACTTCACGGCCCGACAGCACGAACGGACGCAGGTCGATGTGCCGGGGCTTCAACCCCAGCGCGGCGAACGTGGGACAGGTGGAGAGCGCCAAGGTCGGTTGCGCGATGTAGCGCTCGGGCGCGGCGAGGATCTGTCGGCGAAATGCCTCGATCTCCGCCTGGGAGGCCGCCGGCCCGATGAGCATGCCGTAGCCCCCCGCGCCATGCACCTCCTTCACCACGAGCTCCGGCAGATGCTCGAGCACGTACTTGAGATCGTCCGGCCGGCGCAGCATCCAGGTGTGCACGTTGCCGATCATCGGCGCCTGGCCGAGGTAGAACCGGATCATGTCGGGCACATAGGGATAGATGGATTTGTCGTCGGCGACGCCGGTGCCGATGGCATTCGCGATGGTGATGCGGCCCTCGCGGTAGGCCGCGAGCAAGCCCGGCACCCCCAGCATGGAATCGGGCCGAAAAACCAGCGGATCCAGGAAGTCGTCGTCGATCCGCCGGTAGATCACATCGACGCGCTGCGCGCCCTGGGTGGTGCGCATGTACACCGCCTCGTCGCGCACGAACAGGTCCTGGCCTTCCACCAGCTCGACGCCCATCTGTTGCGCGAGGAAGGCGTGCTCGAAGTAGGCGCTGTTGTGGGCGCCGGCCGTGAGCAGCACTACCGTGGGATCGGCGACCCCGGTCGGCGCGACGCTGCGCAGGTTCTCGAGCAACACATCCGGGTAGCCGTCGATGGGGGCGATCCGGTATTCCGAGAACAGCTCCGGGAACAGCCGCATCATCATCTTGCGGTTCTCGAGCATGTAGGACACGCCCGAGGGCACCCGCAGGTTGTCCTCGAGCACGCGAAACTCACCCGCATCGTCACGCACGATGTCGATGCCCGCGATGTGCGCGTAGATGCCGCCTGGGACATCGACGCCCTGCATCTCGGGGCGGTACTGCGAGTTGCAGAGCACCTGCTCCGGGGGAATGATGCCCGCCTTCAGGATCTGCTGATCGTGGTAGATGTCGTGGATGAAGGCGTTGAGCGCCCGGACCCGCTGTTTGAGGCCGGCCTCCAGACGCACCCATTCCTCGGCGGGCAGCACCCGGGGCACGATATCGAAGGGGATCAAACGCTCGGCGCCTTCCTCCTGGCCATAGACCGCGAACGTGATCCCGACCCGGTGGAACAGGGCATCCGCCTCCGCACGCTTCTGAGCGAGCCGCTCGGCGGGCTGGGTTTGCAGCCATTCGTCATACCGCTGGTAGTGGGAGCGCGCGGCACCACCGTCTGAGTACATTTCGTTGTACGGCGTATTGACCAAATAAACCCCCGGTTGGCGCTCGAGCGAATTCCCTGCCACCTGCATCCGGTGGTGTCCCAATCATGGACTTAGGAGGTTCCCCCCGCAATCGCACAACGGATCGGAAAGCGCGGGCGCCCCTGAACGGTGCACCGAGCTCAAGGGTCTGCCCCTCAACGAGCCAGCCGCTCCGCGAGCGCACGCGCTGCGCCGACCCGCGGATCATCCGGGAAGCGCGAGCCGAAGTCCGACAGGAGAATGCGGGCGATGCGCGGAAGTCCCCCGCCCTGCGCCGCCAGCTGGGCGAGACTCAAGGTGGCTGCCGCGGTCTTGGGGCGGAAGGTGGGGTCCTGATCCAGGCGCTCCCGTACCACATCGAGCGCCCGGCCGTGATCCTTCAATGCGATCAGTCTCTCGAGATAGTCCTCGCTCAAGCGATTCGCATAGCGTCGGTCGTGCCAATGAACGACGTGCTCGCACAGCCAGTGATAGTCGGAGACGGCGTGGCCCCGGGAGGCCAGCCAGTCCTGCAAGAGTCCCCACGCCTTGATGTGCGATCCCGTCCTCATGTGACCGTATGCCTCGGTGACGAGCGCGTGGTGCTCCCGCTGCTCCGCCCGCCGCGCGAGTTCCTGGGTGCGCTCCGGCGATCTGCGCGTCTCGATGCCGAGCTCATTGCGCCGCTCGTAGAGCGCGCCACCGAGGATGCTAAATATGGATAGGATCGCGAACATCGCCAGCGCGAGCTCGAGTGGCAGGAAGGACACCCATCTCATGATCATGCCGATGCCCAATACATAGCCGGCGATCAGCAGCAGCGTCAGGAGATAGACGAGACCGAGACCCCGGATCATCCGGACGAGCGCGACCGGGTAGATCGCCAGCAGGATATTTCTCTCGAGCCCGAGGACGGCAACGGAGGCGGGAAAAGCGAACGCCGCGAGCGCCGCAAGAACCGCCGCCGGCCCCGCGCCCCACCCGGTTTCCGTGAATTTCACAGCGGCGTAAATCAGGCCTAGAATCACCACTTGAGCGAGCGGCCGCTGCTCATCGACGGGGTTCATCATTTGAATGTCGAGCGTCGGCGGCTCGTCGTAACCCCAAACCGTATGATCGAACAGAATGTACGCGTACTTGAAGAACCATGAGGTCAGGATGAAGATCGCCGGTATCCCCAACAGCCCACCGTGGATCGCGATCGCGAGAATCAGGGAGAAGATGACGATGACGGCGGCGGGGGCGGCGCGGGTGGGGCGCAGGAGGTGGGGGAGGAGCTTTGAATTTGAGAATTTGATGGCGCTATCTTCGTGATGCTGGCCAGCTCACCTGTTTAACGACTTCAGTCGTCTCTGCCAAATGCATTGGTCTAGGACCCTCTTTTCCAAAGACGACGATAGGCGAATTACTGCCAAAACAAATTTTTCGTATAGATGCGATTCATCGGATTCAACTTAGCGCCGCCCACATAGGGCTTGACCAATCGGCGAGCTCGGGTGAAATAGATTGGGATGATCGGGTAATCGTTCATCAAAACCTGTTCCGCACGCTGCAATTGCGCCATGCGCTGACTTGGCTGCGCCTCGCGCCTCGCTTGAGAGATCAAATTATTGAACGATGGGCTCTGGTAATCGGGATCGTTCTGGTTGCTGTCGCTGGCGAACACATCAAGAAAACTAGACGGATCATCGTAGTCAGCGTCCCACTTCAGTCGCGCGACGTCCCAACGACTCCGATCTTTTCGCCCTGCGAGGAATACGCGAAACTCGTCATTGTTTAGTTCCGAGACCACACCCAAGTTCTGTTGCCAACTTCCTGCCACAGCGATCATCAGTCTCTGGATGCTCTCTCCATTACTGAAATATAGCCGAAGGTGCAGCGGCTTATTATCTGAATACCCTGATTGAGAATAGAGAGACCGCGCATAAGCGAGTTGACGGTCTCGACTCCAATTGACCCAATCATATTTGGGGGACTCGTATCCCGTCGTTCCGATGGCGACAAACGAGTAGGCTGGTGCAACACCTGCCATTACGCTTCTCGCGATCTTCTCGCGATCTAATGCGATAGAGAGCGCTTCGCGTAGCGCCAAATCGTCTTTGAGCGGAGGCTCGGATAAATTCAAGGCTAAGTACGTAGTGCCGAGGGTGGGGGATATTTGAATCTCCGCTCCTAGCTTTTGAGAGATTCGATCTAGATCTGGAAGCGGTATCGAAAATGTCAGGTCAAGATCTCCTGCTATGTATTCCCTCAACTCCGTTGCCTCGGACTCTACGTTTACGTATCGGACTTTCTGTATTGAGACCCTGGATGAATTCCAATACTTGGAATTGCTAGCAAGCTCGATGTAAGAACCGGTTACCCGGTTCACGAGGACATAAGCTCCATTAAACGGCCCCGCATTTTTTTCTTGAACTCCCGTCTTGTTATCGTGAAGCGGTGCTGCAATTGGCTGAGATAAGACCTGAAGAATAAATGGAGCAGGATGCTCTAAGGATATCTGTACGGACGATTCGCCAATTGCAGTAACACCTAATTCGGTGGCGCTTTTCTTTCCAGCGATGATGTCGTTCGCACCTCTAACCACAGCCAGCAGCGCGGCGGATCCAGATGCAGTCCTGGGATCTACAGCTTTGCGCAGACCTTGGACGAACTCGGAGGCCGTAACGCGATCGCCGTTAGACCATTTGGCCTCCGAACGCAGATGAAAATTATAAATTGTCCCGGTTGAGTCCAAAGTCCAAGAGTCCGCCACTCCTGGAATTATCTGACCCGAGTCGTCTTCCGACGTAAGTCCTTCGTAAAGATCTCGCAATACCTGAAAGGAGAAGTCGTCGTCCGCTAATTGCGGGTCCAGGGTCTGGGGCTCTCCCGGTAACCCCCGCCTCAGGACTCGATGTGGGTCGCTTTGGCCCGTCGCTCCTGCGTCGCGCTGCCCGCAGGCGACAAGGGAGATTGCAATCGCCATCGCCATTGTGCACTGCAGTATCAGCCTCTTCGCTTCATGCTGCCATGGCAGAAGAAAGGCGCTAAATACAAGGATTTCAGGCGCTTGCGGAGTATAATCTCGACCTTTTGACATAACGCCTTTCACTACCTTATTAAGAGAAAACACCAATTTGTCGTCAAAATGTGTGAAATTGGTCACAAATGCCAGATAATGTAAAAACAGTCTTATCAGTGTCGTTGCGGCGGCTTTTGCGACCGCTTGTGAAGATTATGTTGAGAGAAGGACTCACATATTCCAACTTCGCAACGATTGCACAGATGGCTTTCGTTGAGTCGGCCGCGAAGGATTTTGCTGGGAAGGGAATGAAGTCAACTGCCACATCCGTATGTGCTCTCACCGGGATGCCATTAGAGCAGCTGAAAGATGTATTGGTTAACCAAGATCAATACGAAGCCAGCGAGATGCTCGAAGCCACCAATCCGTTTGCCCGTGTGCTGCATGGGTGGCACAACGATCGAGACTACGTGGGTCCTTATGGATTTCCTGTGGATCTCCAATTCGATACAGGAAAGTTGAATTTCACGATCTTGGCCGCTCGACATGCTCCCGGCGTGTCGCCCCAGACCATCCTGCAGGAATTGCTTCGAGTGGGTGCCGTCACCGAAGTTGGCGCAAACGTCTGGAAGCCGTTGAAACAAGAATACATCGAGCCAAGCCTCTCACCGGTGAATCTCGGCCGAATGGCGAGTCTCGTTGAGTCGCTGCTGGCCACGTTGGAAAACAATACCAGCAGCAGTCGAACCGGCACTGACTTGTTTGAGAGAACTGTCAATGTAGACGCACCGCTAACCGCTAAACAGCTGCTCGCATTGCAGTCTTATATGAAGACGGTCGGCGCACAGTTTTTGCAAAGAGTCGACACCTTTTCGGCAGTCGATCTGCAAGAACAGATGGGCGCGCAGCCCGGCGAAGTCGCTGACATTCGAGCGGGCCTTCAATGCTATTTGTTTGTCGAGCCTAAGGCCGACACGACGCCATTGCGGGACGCGATTGAGTTTTAACTGAGTTGGGACGAACTTAAAGCCAAGGGGAATGGGGATGAAGGAAAATACGTTAGGGATGACCTCTGCGCTTGCCCGTGGAATTCTTCTCGCTCTGGGTTTATCTTCGGTCGTACCTGTAAGCGCCGGAACTTCGATATCGGAAATCAAAAGCCAGTTTGGTTCCGAGTTACTGGTGTTGGGCCAAGTGCAGCAGATTGACTCGACGAAAGGCCTCATCACCGTTGCTGGCCAACATATTTCAATTTCCCGCCATACCGCCTTTCTAGCTGGCGATGCGCAGGCTGCGAATACAGCTAACGAATTGCAAGCCATTAAGCCAGGCGACCTGTTAGCGGTGTTCGGCACGGTCGGCGCGCCAGCTGTCTCGATTGATCGTTTAGATACTACTTACGTCGCGGGTTCCACTGCCATCTACGTCAAAGGCAAGATTTCCGCGGTAGATACTGGAGTTGGAGTCGCGAGAATTGATGAGCTAGGCGTCGATTACACGCCTGCAATGTACGACTCTGAACTTTCTTCCCTAGCCGTCGGACAAATCGTCGAAGCTGTCGGTATTCAGACTTCTACAAGCGGGAAGTTGCTCGCCGAACACTTGTCGATCAGCGGCACGTCGGTACTCAAGCCCGGCTCCATTAGTGGCACCTCGGTGGTGAAAGCTGATTCCATCAGCGGGACATCGGTCGTGAAGGCTGATTCGATCAGCGGCACGTCAGTGCTCAAGCCCAGCTCCATTAGTGGCACCTCGGTGGTGAAGGCTGATTCCATCAGCGGTACGTCGGTGCTCAAGCCCAGCTCGATTAGCGGCACCTCGGTGGTGAAGGCTGATTCCATCAGCGGTACGTCGGTGCTCAAACCCAGCTCGATTAGCGGCACCTCGGTGGTGAAGGCTGATTCCATCAGCGGCACATCGGTGCTCAAGCCCAGCTCCATTAGTGGCACCTCGGTGGTGAAGGCTGATTCGATCAGCGGTACGTCGGTGCTCAAGCCCAGCTCGATTAGCGGCACCTCGGTGGTGAAGGCTGATTCCATCAGCGGTACGTCGGTGCTCAAGCCCAGCTCCATTAGTGGCACCTCGGTGGTGAAGGCTGATTCGATCAGCGGCACATCGGTGCTCAAGCCCAGCTCCATTAGTGGCACCTCGGTGGTGAAGGCTGATTCGATCAGCGGTACGTCGGTGCTCAAGCCCAGCTCCATTAGCGGCACCTCGGTGGTGAAGGCTGATTCCATCAGCGGTACGTCGGTGCTCAAGCCCAGCTCCATTAGTGGCACCTCGGTGGTGAAGGCTGATTCGATCAGCGGCACATCGGTGCTCAAGCCCAGCTCCATTAGCGGCACCTCAGTGGTGAAGGCCGATTCGATCAGCGGCACATCGGTGCTCAAACCCAGCTCGATTAGCGGCACCTCGGTGGTGAAGGCTGATTCCATCAGCGGGACCTCAGTGGTGAAGGCCGATTCGATCAGCGGTACGTCGGTGCTCAAGCCCAGCTCGATTAGCGGCACCTCGGTGGTGAAAGCTGATTCCATCAGCGGGACCTCAGTGGTGAAGGCCGATTCGATCAGCGGCACATCGGTGCTCAAGCCCAGCTCGATTAGCGGCACCTCGGTGGTGAAGGCCGATTCGATCAGCGGTACGTCGGTGCTCAAGCCCAGCTCGATTAGCGGCACCTCGGTGGTGAAAGCTGATTCCATCAGCGGGACCTCAGTGGTGAAGGCCGATTCGATCAGCGGCACATCGGTGCTCAAGCCCAGTTCCATTAGTGGCACCTCGGTGGCAAAGCCCTCCTCTATTAGTGGTACGTCAGTGCTGAAGCCCACTTCAATAAGCGGAACCTCTGTAGCGAAGCCCACTTCAATTAGCGGTACCTCGTGATCCCATAATAGGTCGAGATACCCGCTCGCCAGCAATTACTTTAGACTTGGCGCCCTTTGGATTTGGTCCATGCAAACACTACGACGCCCACCTCTCCAGTCACTGCTCGCTTAGAGCGCCGAGAGCGACGGAGTCTGCTCGCTTCAATTTCCCCGTCGGTTGAGTCCATGAAGGCGGTGCCGCGTTCCTTTATGTCTCGAAGGATGGGGCCAACGGTTCGTAAATCAATTTCGGGCACATGACAGCTCCGTTCGAGCAACAAGGTGGCTCCCCGCTTTCGGCCTTGGGCGTTGCGTCTGAGAGTATCTAAGTAACGTTCAACCACAAGTGCTGCGCGGGGAATCTCGAATTCGGGCAAGACGAAAACCCGGCGCAAGGCTACAAAGTGGTCGCTTCCATCAGATTTAACACTAGGCGAATTTTTTAATAACTCAATTGCAATGTCGGAAGACACCCGCACTCTTGATAGTCGAATCAAATTGACTATTGAGCGAGGTCCCTTCGATGCGGTCAGCATCATTGGATTGCCAAAGCTGTCCAGAAACTTCGGATTCGTGAACCAAGTCGCCATCAAAACTCCCATACTTTCGTAGGTGCGCATCGCCCTGCGATACAGAGTGAGTTTTTTGCTTTCGTTATGTTTCGGTAAATCCTCCCATCGGAGGCTGCCCGCCGCGATTTCGTTGCTTCGGAGAAATGCATATGTGGCTCCTAGCAAAGCCTTTGCCGCCTGTTCGCGCACCAGGACATTTAGAGGAGTAACGCTCCTCATAGTCATCTCTTTCTTCGATGGTTTTCGGCTTGTTCGGGTAGACATATGGTTTACCGACGACGCAGATTAGTTCGGCGCTGAAGCTTTGTACTTGATGCGGATTCAGCCGTCGAGTCGACTGGATCTTCGAAATAGAAAACAGTGACGCCAGCTCGCCGTCCTGCTTGGTTAGCATCTTTTGTCTTTACCCTGCCTTGAGACCTTTTTAACATGGAGGAAGCCGCGTTAATTAAACTTGTCCCTTGATCGGCGATCTCTCTACGGATAACTGGCAGCAAATTCGGGCTCGCATCGGAGATGAGGGATGTCGCTTCAAAGAGGGGCCGTTCCACTCGGCGGATATTTTGAATAAGTGTTTCCAATAGATTCTTGCAGTGCTCGCCGACTGCTCCGATCGCGGTAGGTGTTAGGCCAACAGATACGGGAATACGCGTTTTTATGGTTACCCGTTGATTCGGGAGCCGTTCGACTGCACCGATTTGGATGAGCTCGTCAAGCATTGCGCGAACAGGAATTCCCACGCCGTACCTTGCAACGAGATTTTCAAAGCTGCGCCGCTTGCCGAATATTGGGAGGACTGCTGGTTCCCCGGCAGAACTTAGATATCTTGGGTCGCTAAACCATCCAGCGAGCGTTCGCCTGGCGGGTTGTTGATTAACCTTTTTGCTTTCATGGGATTTAGAGAGCTTCGAAATTTTGGTGACTTCAGAGCGTGGTATCCCGGTAATTATGGCCACCCGAGAATTGCTTCGCCGGCCGCTGTCCTTTACGAGACGCCTGGTCGCGACATGGACTGCTCGAGAACGCGTTAGGGAATTCAATTCCTGAACTGAAAGCCCGACATCAAACATAAGATCAAGCAGCGGATCGAGAATGAGTTCTAGAGCGCCTAATGTCGCGTCCTTGATTGGGTCAGTTTCATATGAGGTACGCCCCACGCCCGCTCATCCTCCAAACGGGAGAAGCGCTATGATCGGAAATGCCTCCGGCTTTAGCCTGCCGTTGAGCGATGTTGTCGCTGACGAGCCTCGACGCGAAAATCTAGGAATGGAATCGTTGCCGAAATTAATGACTGGCCCCCCACGGTCGTTACAAGCTCTAGCGGCTAGCCGCGGGCATGTTAGCGTGCATTCGCTTCGATATCAGCGCGCAAATTTCTCTTTTCTGCATATATATACAGGGCGGGTATGGCGAATTCACTAGTCTGCTGGCGCTGCGGCACCTCCCTGGCCGCCTTGAGCCTCCCCCTGCGTCGCCTGGACGTCTGCAAGTCGTGCAACGCAGAACTCCACGTGTGCAAGATGTGCGTCGAGTACGACACCTCGTACGCCAAGCACTGCAAGGAGCCGACCGCAGAGGAAGTCCGCAAGAAAGACGAGGCGAATTTCTGCGATCACTTTAAGCCGAAGGCCGGGGCCTACGTCGCCAAGGACACCGCCGCGATCGAGCGTGCGAAGTCTGCGCTGGACGACCTCTTTCGCAAGTAATTGACCGACGACTGCACCCACACAATCAGTACAATCTTGGTCCTGATTGCCTTCCCGAGTCAATTTCGAGCCATCCTTGCGATTCCCCTCCCATTCAGGGAAACCCTCAACTTTAGCCCTTGAAGTTACGCATCCCGACCTGATCCATATAGAGTAGAGGCGCGTGAGGGCAAATACCCTGTTAAAGGACTGACGGAGCACCTCAGGATGGCAAGATCTCAGGGGTACCTTCGCCTCGCCACGACGGCGACGCGAACCTTGGCCGAGCAAGCCTTCGATGCAATTCGAGAGGCTGTCGTCATCGTGGACACGCGGTCCAAGAACCTGCCCCTCGTACTTCTCAATTCCACGGCCCGCAGCTGCTTCGGCGGCGACTCGGAGCCGTCCTCCCTGGTTGGGTCATCGCTTTTCGGTCTTCTCGACGCGGCATCCGCCTCCCTGGTGCAGCCGCTGCTGGCCTCGGTCGCCGGGGGCGAGCCCCCTTTGACCCGGCTGCTCACTTGGCGGTTGACCCAGGGTGAGCGGGCGGCGATGAGCGAGCTCAAGAGCCTGAATTCCGCGCAGGACCAGCGCCTGGTGATGATCACCTTCGCGCCCACGGCCCAAGCTGCGGATCTCTTCCATTTGGCGGACCACCTGTCGTTCGGCATTCCACCGAAGTGGATGGACTCCCGCATGGCCGCGGCGCCGGCCGAGGCGAGCGACAGCCATCTGCGAGCGTTGATCGAGGATGCTCAGGACATCGTCGCCGTCGTGGCGCCGGATGGGGAGATCCGGTATGTCAGCGGCGGGGCGCGCAACGCTTTCGGCTATCCCTGGGAAGAGCTCGCCTCGACCAAGTACATTTTTGAGTATGTTCACCCGGATGATGAAGAAGCGCTGCGGGCCAAGTTCGGGCAGCTCACCGCCGGCTTGATCAGCGGCTTTACCTGCCAGCACCGCGTGCGCCATCAGGATGGTTCGTACCGCTGGCTGGAGTCGAGCTATATCCCCGCGCTCGACAATCCTCTGATCAACGGCGTCGTTTCAACCTCGCGCGACATCACGGAGCGGAAGCAGGCAGAAACCCAGCTCGCGCAGCGTGAGGAGGTGTTCCGCTTGGCCGCCGAGGCGGTCGACGGCGTCATCTTCGAGTGGGATCTGATGCGCGGCATCGTGCATCGCTCGCGGGGCATGCTCGAGATCCTGGGGATCGAGCCCGAGGATCTCGCTCCAATCGTCGACGCCTGGCGCGAAAGAATTCATCCCTACGACATCGAGGCGGCGGTGCGCCAGATCGGCCTTGCGCTGATCGAGGGTCGGGGCTGGACCGTGACCTACCGCATCCGCGATGCGCGGGGCCGCTATCGCTCCATGCTCGAGCGCGGCCTCATTCAGCGCAACAGCGCCGGCGATCCGCTGCGTGCCATTGGATGTTGTGTCGACGTGACTGAGATCAAGCGCCTCACGGACCTTCTCGGCGAGGCCCAGCGCACGGCCAAAATGGGTGGCTGGGAGTACAGCTATTCGACTCTCGAGCTGACGTGGACCGATGAGATGTTCCGCATCTTCGAAGTCCACGCCCGACGGATTCGTCGTTTCTTGGGAGTCGATGCTGGCGCAGTGCACCCCGGAGTCCCGGGAGCGATTCCACGAGCGCCTGGCGCCGCGCCGATTTGACGGACGGCCACTTGGATCTCGAGCTCGAGATCACGACGCTCGAAGAGTCGACGCATCTGGATCCGGCTCATCGGGCATATCGAGAAGCTCGACGGACGGTCGGTGCGCGCCTTTGGATCGGTGCAGAATATCCAGGCGGAGAAGCTTGCGCAGATCGCGCTCGAGGACAGCACCGGCTGGCTGAAGCTCTCGATGAATATGGCGAACCTGCATGCGTGGCGCTGGGATAAGAACAGCGATCGGATCGACTTCGCCATCGACCACTCGAAACAGCATTGCCCACCCTGTTTCCCAGCCTGGCGGCAGCTCTTGGAGCGGGTGCACCCGAAGGATCGGCATGATCGTGACCCGCGCCATCGAGGAGAGTTTCCGGACGCGCACCGATACTCAACTGGAGTTCCGCGCTCAAGATCGACGACCGGCAGCTACCGCTCGTGTGCGACCACCGCGCGGCCGGTGTTCGATGCCGACGGCAAGCCGCAGGGGCTCGTGGGCGTGACTCAGGACGTGACCGCGCGGCGCGAGTCGGAGGCGAAGCTGCGGCGGTCGGAGCAACTCCTGCGCACCACCACGGCCAACACGGCGGATACCCTGATTCTCGTCGATACGGAACTCAAGGTCCGCTTCATCAATCGCGGCTTTGCGGGGCTCGCCATCGAGGAGATCGTCGGCCACGAGATCTCGACGCTGCTGCCCGAAGAGGCGCGCCCGGGGGTGATCGCGCGGCTCCGCAACGTGCTGGTGACCGGCGCGGCCGCGACCTACGAATTCGGTCGCACGCGGATGGGACCGAGCCGCAGTATTTCGAGAATCGGGCGGTCCTGGTCCAGGACGAGGCCATCGGTGCGGGCCTCTCGATCAGCGTCACCAATGTCACCGAGCGCAAGCGCCTCGAGCAGGAAATCCTCGATGTCTCCAACCGCGAGCGCCACACCATCGGCCGCGACCTGCATGACGGTCTCGGTCAGGAGCTGACCGGCGTCGCGTTGATGCTGAGAAGCCTCGCGACGCGCTTCCAGCATCAGTTGCCCGAGGGGGTGGCCACGATCAACGAGATCGTCGGGGTGGTCAACCAGTCGATCGAGAACGCCCGCTCGCTCTGCGCGCGGGCTGTTGCCGGTGCGCACCGACACCGGCGGGCTGCCGTTCGCGCTGCGCGAGCTGGCCACTCGAAGCCGTGATCTCTACCAGCTGGATGTGACTTTCCGGGCCGAGATCTGGCCGGAAATCACCTTGAGCGAGACCAGTGCGAGCCATCTTTATCGCATAGCACAAGAGGCGCTCACCAATGCGGCCCGCCACGGTCACGCGCACAAGGTCGACATTTTGCTGATGGTCACGCGCAATACGTTTCTGCTGCGCATCACCGATGACGGCATCGGCCTGCGCCGCCAGGGCGAGCCGCCCACGGGAATGGGGCTCAAGATCATGCGTTATCGTGCGGGGATTATCGGCGCGAAAATCGAATTTGGCGGGAACAAACCGCAGGGCACCATCGTCAGAGTGACGGGCGAACAGCCTGCTCGACCCGGTGCGCTACAATATGGGCACGCAATTTATGGAGGAAGTGAATATGGGCGCTAGCAATACATGGATGCGTTCCGCCGGCTCTCCCGCGGGATTGAACGGCGGAAAGCGTAAGGCCCGGCGTGTCCTCATCGTCGATGATCATCCGATCGTGCGCCAAGGCCTGCGTCGGGTGATGGAGAACGAGGAGGACCTGACGGTGTGCGGCGAGGCGGAGACCGCCCGCGACGCCCGCACGGCGATCAAGGAGCTGAATCCCGACGTGGTGATTGCCGATATCAGCCTGAAACAAGGCGACGGCATCGAGCTCGTGCGCGACGTGCGCGCCCATTATCCGCATCTCCCCATCCTGGTCCTGTCGATGCACGATGAGACCATCTACGCCGAGCGCATGCTGTCGGCCGGCGCCAACGGGTACATCATGAAGCAGGCGGCGAGCGAACAGTTCCTGATCTCGCTGCGCCGCGTGCTCGATGGCGGGATCTATGTGTCCGAGGCGGTCGGCAACAACATGATCCAGAAGTTCGCCGCCGGCGGCTCCTATATCTCGGCGAACCCCATCGACCGGCTGAGCAACCGCGAGCTGCAGATCCTGCACATGATCGGCAAGGGCATGAGCACGCGCGAGACGGCGCACTCGCTCAATCTCAGCATCAAGACGGTGGAGTCGCATCGGCAGCGCATCAAGCGCAAGTTGAATCTGACCACCGGCACCCAGCTCGTCCAGTACGCGGTGAATTGGTTCACCGGGCGTGAAGGCGGCGTGGCCGGTCCGACCGTCGGCGCCGCCGAGCCTGCGCTGAATGGGGAAGATCGCCTCCCGAATTGAGGCGCGAGGGTCGCGGGCGCCCTCAGTCGCTGCGCCGATCTTCGAGCGTCACCGCGAGATGGCGCTCACGGTCGTGTTGGAAAGCGATCGCGCGCACCCGTAAGCGCCTCGGGCCCGCGTCGAACTCCTCCCCCTGGTTGAGCCAGAACTCGATCGCCGTCTGACTGTTCGCGGCCTTGAGCCGCGCGATGGCCTGCGCGGTGGTCGCCGCGGGGAATGCATGCCACTGACGGTTGGCCTGGAGGAGCGAGGCGCGCGCATCGAGCAGCGCCGCGGCGACCGGCAACGCATCGAAGGCGCCGCGCACGCCGAGAAGATCCGTGGCGCTGCCGCGCTGGCCCCGATCGGCGCCGATCTCGCGCATGCTGCCGGCGAGATGGATCGGCTGACCGGCCGCATTGCGAAGCGCCGAGCCCCGGATGCGCCACCACGGCGACACCGCGGCCCCGGGCACGGCCACCTCGAAGTCGAGCTCGAGCGGCTGGCTCTGCTCCAAGTGCGCACGAATGCGCGCCATGAGCTCCATCCACGACTCGACCTTCAACACCGACTCCAGCTCGCCCAAGGTCGTGCGCCGGGTCTCGGTCGGCCAGCTCAATTTTTGATAAAACCACGAGCTGTACCAGGCCGAGCCACTCTTGAGGTCGAGCTCCCAGAAGCCGTCGCCGCAGGCCTCGAGTGCGCGAAGGCCTGGCTTGGCCGCGCTGCGCTTTCTAGGTTGAGATCCGTCCATGTGGCGAATATATCGGTCGCAAAGGGTGGGTCTTGATGGGCGGGGTCCCCGTCTCAGGAGATCCCCGATGACTTGGAGCACACTTTGATGAAGGACTCGGGTTTTCCCGACGGGGCGCTGAGGTCAAGTCGCAGGGCGCAGCGCCGATATCATGGACTTATGACAGCCCCGCAGCGGAACTCAAGTTGGCGACCGATTCGAACGACGTGATCTCGATCACGCCGGCGGCGACCGAGGCGTCAAACGCCATCCTGCTCGCGGAAGACGATCCCGTCACGCGCATGCTCATGACCCGCTTCTTGAAGAAGGCGGGCTACGAGGTCACCGCCGTCGCTGATGGAAACGAAGCGCTCAGTCAGATGACCCAGCGCTACTTTCCGATCCTGGTCACCGATTGGGAAATGCCCGGGATGGACGGCATCGATCTCTGCAAGGCGATGCGCACGCTGCAGCTCGACGGCTACGTGTACGCGCTGCTCCTCACCGCGCGAAACGCGAAGGAACACATCATCGCCGGCCTGGAAGCAGGCGCGGACGACTATCTGATCAAGCCGGTGCACGAGCCCGAGCTCATCGCGAGATTGAATACCGGGCGGCGCATCCTCGCGCTCGAGCATTCGCTGCGCTTTGCCAACGAGCGCAACCGGGTGCTGTCGATCACGGACGCGCTCACCGGGGCCTTCAATCGGCGCTACCTCATGGACCAGCTGCCGCGCGAGCTCGAACGCTGCCGCCGCTACGCGGCGCCCTTGTCGGTGATCATGTGCGATCTGGATCATTTCAAGCTGGTGAACGACGTGAAGGGCCACGCCGCGGGCGACGATGTCCTGCAGCAGTTCGTTACGCGCATCACCAAGTCGATCCGCATCCCGACCGACTGGCTCGCGCGCCTGGGCGGCGAGGAGTTCCTGATCGTGCTGCCGGAAACGGGCTATCAAGGCGCCCTGCTGGTCGCCGAAAAAATCCGCGCCGTCGTGGCGGAGTCCGCCTTCATCACGCGCGCGGGCGATGTGCCGGTGACCGCGAGCTTCGGCAGCGCCTCGACCGAGAAGGGGGGACCGGACCTCTCGCTCAAGGTGGAAATGCTGCTGCGCACCGCGGATGAATGTCTGTACCGGAGCAAGGAAGCGGGCCGCAACCGCACCACCGCGGTCGAGATCTCCGCAGCCGGGGAGCTCCCCGTGAGCGCAGATCTCTCCGCGAACGGAGCAGCCATTTAAACGCTGCCCGGCGGCTTTCAGCCGACCTTGCGCAGCTGCGCGTTGACCGCCTGCAGTTTCTCCTTCACTTGATGCACCAGGCCGCCGATCTCACGCAGTGAGTTGCTGCGGGCCGCGACCTCGAGGTTGGAGGCGGCGGCGGCGAGGCGATGGGCGTGGATGTTGGCGCTCGCGCCCTTCAGGGCGTGGGCACGCTTGCCCAGCGTGTCGAAATCGCTGGTGCGGACCGCTTCCAAGATCTCCTCGAGGCACTTGTCGCCGCTCACGACGAAGGTGTCGATCAGCTCGCGCTCGAACTCGGTATCGCCGCCGGTGAGCTCGTGCAGCGCATTCACGTCGACATCGTGCAGCGCCTTCTTGTCGCCCAGGTACCGGCTCAGGCAATCCGCCAGCTGCGTCGGCACGATGGGTTTGCCGATGTGGGCGTCCATGCCGGCGGCGATGCAGTGATCGCGATCCTCGCTCAAGACATTCGCGGTGAGCGCGATGATGGGCAGCCGCTTGCCGAGACCTTCCTCGCGCTCCCGCTCGCGGATGTGGGCGGTGGCGGTGAAGCCGTCCATCACCGGCATCTGGCAGTCCATCAACACCGCATCGATCCCGCCCTCGGCGATGCGCTCCAGGGCCTCGGCGCCATTGTTCGCGAGGATCACGTCGGCGGCGAGCTTCTGCAGGAGCCTCGAGGCCACGCGCTGGTTCACCGGGTTGTCCTCGACCAGGAGAATGCGCGAGCCGCGAAACGTGGCGGTGGACTTGAGCTGCGGGGTTTCGCTGGTCCGTTCGGCCGGGCCCACGAGCGCCTTCTCGATCAGCTTCGCGAGGTTGTAGGCACGGATGGGCTTCAGGCCCATGGCGTCCGGCGTGAAGGTCCCATCGCCGATGGCGCCATGATCGGCGCCGAACAAGGAGAGCAGCACGAACGGCAGCTGCGCGTGGCGCGGGCTCGAGCGAAGCGCCGCGAGCAGATCGAGCCCCCCCTTCACCGGCATGAGCTCATCGGCCACCACGCAGTCGATGCGCTCGCCGGCGGCGAGGCGCTCGAGCGCCTCATCGACGCTCGAGACCGCGATGGGCTCGAAGCTGAACAGCTTGAGCTTGGTGATGAGACTGGAGCGGCTCGCCTCGAGGTCATCGACCAGCAGCACTTTGCGGCCGCCGCCCAGGGGGCTCGGGCCGCGCTGGTCGCGGGGCGAGGAGCCCGGAAGAGAGACGGAGAACTTGGAGCCCTTGCCCGCCTCGCTCTCGACCCGCACTTCGCCGCCCATGAGCTTGACCAGCTGCTTGACGATGGAGAGCCCGAGGCCCGTGCCGCCGTAGTGGCGCGTGGTCGAGGAGTCGACCTGCGAGAAGGACTTGAACAGCCGGTCGAGCCGGTCGGCCGGGATGCCGATGCCGGTGTCGGAGACTTCGATGTGCAGGACCGAATTGCCGCCGTTGCCGTTGGTGCAGGAGAGCTTGAGGAGGATGTGGCCCTCGTGCGTGAACTTCTCGGCATTGCCGATCAGGTTCATGATGATCTGGCGCAGCCTCACGGGGTCGCCGCGCGCGAGCACCGGCACGTCGGCGTCGATGTCGACCACGAGCTCGATGCCTTTGACGGCGGCCTGCAGGGCGGTGGCGGCGGCGGTGTCGTAGACCACGTCGCGCACGTCGTAGTCCACCTGCTCCAGCTCGAGGCGATCCGCCTCGATCTTGGACAGATCCAGCACGTCGTTGATGAGCGAGAGGAGCGACTGGGCGCTGCCGCGGATGATGTCGACGTACTCGCGCTGGGTCGGATCGAGCGCGGTCTCGGACAGAATCTGCGACATGCCGATCACGCCGTTCATCGGCGTGCGGATCTCGTGGCTCACGTTCGCGAGGAAATTGCTCTTCGCGCGATTGGCGGCCTCGGCCGCGAGCTTGGCATCGAGCGCCGCCTGCTCGGCGAGCTTGCGGTCGGTCACGAGCTGCATCGAGCCCGCGAGCCAGGTCGGGTGGCCGGCGGCGTCGCGTTCGCCCTGGGCGCGAAAGCGCATCCATTCGTAATGCCCCGCCTTGTGGCGGATGCGGACTTCGACGTCGCAGACGGTGCCCAAGGTGAGGTGATCGGCGAGCACCTGTTTCGCCCGCTCGACATCCTCCGGGTGCGCGAGCGCCCAGAGCCGCTCGCGCGAATGGCCGAGCTCGCCCATCTGCAGGCCCAACAGCTCCTCGAAGTGCGGCCCGAACCAGAGCGTGTCGGTGGCGAGGTCGAGCTCCCACACGCCGTCCCGGGTGCCGAGCATGGTGCGGGCCAGGCGCTTCTCGGTGGAGGTGAGCGCGGCCTCGGTGCGCTTGCGGTCGGTCACGTCGATGAGCGCGCCGGTGATGCGCAGGATCTCGCCGCTTTGACCGTGAGCCACATCGGCTTTCTCCGCGATCCAGCGTTCGCCGCCCTCCGGCAGGCGCACCCGGTATTCGCAGGTGTAGGCGGGATGGGCCGCGTCGGTCTCGAAGGGCGCGCGCCGCATGCGCTCCAGGTCCTCGGGGTGCACGCTCGCCAGGCGCCCGTTCAGGTCGTTCAGCTGCGTGGTGGGCGGGATGGCGAGCATCTCGTGCAGGTTGTCGGAGCAGATCCAGCTCCTGCGCTGGAAGTTCAAGTCCAGGGTCGCGACGCCCGCCGCGCTCTGCGCGATGTTGAGCGATTCGGTCTTCTGGCGAAGCGAGGCCTCCAGGTGCTTGCGCTCGGAGATGTCGGCGACCGTGCCGATGAGCCGCGCCGGCGCGCCCGCGGTATCGTTCGAGATCTCCCCGCGCGTGGCGAGCCAGCGCACGCTCCCATCCTGCAGGAGCGTGCGGTACTGCGCCTCGAAGGTCGCGCCGCCCCCCTCGAGCGCGTTGCTCAACGCATGGATGACGGACTCGAAGTCCTCGGGGTGGATGGTGGCGAGCCAATCGTGGCGGGTGAAGGGAGGGCCCAGGGGCTCGACCCCGATGAGCTGGAAAAAGAGCGGCGTTGCCTCGATCTCACCCGAGCCCAGGTCGAGCTCGAAGATGCCGAAGCCGCCGACGTACTGCACGAAGCGCAGGAATTCGGAGGTGCGCCGAAGCTCCGTCTCGCGCGCCTGTCCGCGGTAGACGAGATCGTGCAGGGTTTCGGACAGCGCATCGAGCTCATCGCCGCCGCTCTCGGACGGGGCCTCGGGATCGGCGAGGTGGACGAGCTGTTGCCGCAGCTCCGCGATCCGCGCGGTCAGGCCGCTCGCGAGCGCCCGTACGATCGCCGCGAACACGATGAGCACGTCGAAGGCGATCAGAGCCAGCGCGACGCGATGAGGGGGGCTGACCGCCGCCAGCCAAGCGGTCGCCCCGATGACGATCGCGGCCGCCACCGGGATGGTGAGCAACTTGGTGCGAATCGTCCAACTGCGCATGCGTCATCCAACCGTTGGGCGTGCGCCCTGTATGGTCCGGGTTATCGGCCGTTTTCGGGGCCGCTTGAGCTATGATCCGGCGCCATGGAACCTAAGGGATTTGCCGAACGACTCCTGGGTTGGTTCGACGTGCACGGGCGCAAGAGCTTGCCGTGGCAGGAGAATCCCACCCCCTACCGGGTCTGGGTGTCGGAAGTGATGCTGCAGCAGACCCAAGTGGCGATCGTGATCCCGTATTACGGCCGGTTCATGGCGCGCTTCCCCACGATCGAGGCGCTGGCGGCGGCGCCGATCGATGAGGTACTGCATCTTTGGACCGGGCTCGGGTACTACGCCCGGGCGCGAAACCTGCACGCCTGCGCCCAGGCCATCGTCGAGCGCCACGGCGGGACGTTTCCGCGGAAACTCGAGGAGGTGACCGCGCTGCCGGGGATCGGGCGCTCGACCGCCGGGGCGATCCTGGCGCTCTCCCGCGGGGAACGGCATCCGATCCTCGACGGCAATGCCAAGCGGGTGCTCGCGCGGGTGTTCGGGATCGAGGGGGATCCGAGCTCGGCGGGGGTGCTGAAGGAGCTCTGGGCGCGGGCGGATGGGTGCACGCCCGAGGCGCGGGCGGCCGAGTATACGCAGGCGATCATGGATCTCGGCGCGACGCTCTGTACCCGCACGCGGCCCGCCTGCACGGTGTGCCCGATGAACGAGGGGTGTGTCGCGGCGCGCGAAGGGCGGCAGGCGGCGCTCCCCGGGGTGAAACAGCGGCGGGAGAGGAAGGCGCGGGAAACGGTGCTGCTCATCGCCGAGAGTGGGAATGACGCGGAGCTGTCGGTGCTCCTCGAGCGGCGGCCGGCGAGCGGCATCTGGGGCGGGCTCTGGTCGCCGCCGGAATTTCCGAGCGAGTCGGACGCGCTCGCCTGGTGCCGGCGCGAGCTCGGGGCGCCGGAGTCGAGCGAGGCGCTCGCGCCGATCGATCATGCGTTCACGCACTTCGATTTGCGCTTAAATCCGCTGCGCGTGCGCTGTGCGCCTGTGGCGGCGGGGACGGGCGGCTCAGCCGGCGTGCGCGAGGGCGATGGGCGGTTGTGGTATGCGCTCGAGGCGCCGCCCAAGGTCGGGTTGCCGCAGCCGATACACGAGCTCTTCGCGCGCCTGCGCAATGGGGCGCGCGCTTAGGCTAAACTTCACGCATGGCGCGAACCGTGCAATGTGTGGTGTTGAAGCGCGAGGCCGAGGGTCTCGATTATCTGCCGTATCCCGGGGATCTCGGAAGGCGGATCTACGACAACGTCTCGAAGGAAGCGTGGGCGCAGTGGGTGGCGCACCAGACCATGCTGATCAACGAGAACCGGCTGACGCCGATCGAGCCCAAGGCGCGGGCATTCCTGGTCAAGGAGATGGAGAAGTTCTTCTTCGGCGAGGGGTCGGAGAAGCCGAAGGAATTCGTGCCGAAGTAGGGATCTACGCCGTTGCCTCGCCGGGGCAGCCGGCCGCGCGCTTGCCGGCGAGATAGTCGTCGATCAGCTCGATCATGCGGCCGCGTCCGAAGCTCGGGCAGTGGCCGCCATGGACGATATTGACGGGGAATTCCCGCAGCCGATTCATCGTCTCCACGTATTCTTCAGGACCTCTCCCGTAGTTGTCGTCGATGAGGGTGCCGTCATACAGGGCGTCACCCGTGAACAAGATGCCCGTCGCTTGTTCCCACAGGCCGATCTGACCCGGCGAATGGCCGGGCAGATGGATCACGGAAAACACCCGATCGCCCAGGTCGATGATGTCGCCGTCGTCCACGGGGCGAGTCAGCGCAGCGGCCCGGACCGTGTACGTCATCGGCTCATAGCCGGGATGGGGCAGGCGGGTGAAGCTTTGCTGGGAGATGTAGCGGTCCGCGAGCGTCGTACGACCCGTCGGCGCCGCATAGACCTCGGCTTCGAGCGGATGACCGAGTCTTTCCTCGAATTCGTAGTGCCCGCCCCAGTGGTCGAAATGACAGTGCGTGGCCAAGCACACCACGGGCCGCTCACTCAGTCTCGGGATCTCGGTGCGAAGGGGACGCACGCCCATGCCGGTATCGATCAGCAGGTCACGATCACGACCCCGGACGTGCCAGATGTTGCAGCGGATGAACTCATCCACGTGGGGCTCGTAGATGAGGGAGATGTCATCGCTCAGTTGGGTTACTTGGAACCAACGGTCGGCGACTTCGAGGGCGGTGTTCATGCGGGAGGCTCCTATCTCGACGACGGCCGGATCGACGTTCCTACGAGCTCAACCATACAGGTCAGGGCTGAATTGGGAAAACTCGCTCCAGTCACGCGTTTTCACGCAAACGTCGCGCGGCGGGCGGCCTAATCCATTGATTTTCAAGCAGTAGTTGACGAGCCTGGCGCGGGCCTGTTTAATACGCGGCTCTCCGAATGGCCAGGTAGCTCAGTTGGTAGAGCAGCGGACTGAAAATCCGCGTGTCGGGGGTTCAATTCCCTCCCTGGCCACCAATAAATCAATAAGTTAGACGGGTCTGCAATTTACGATTGTCTAATATCCGGGGCATTGTCTAATATTTTTGCTCCTGGACGCGCACGGCGCGGCTTCCTTAAATACACCTTCCGGGTCGTTCGGGGATCGTCGTGGGCGAGGCGCTCCGTCGCCGTGCTCGGATCCGCTTCGTCGCTCGCGCTCTTGGCGCGCAATCGTGGTAAGCGCCCGGCCATCCCATCTTGACGCCGAACTCTAGGCGTTGAGAGGGGCGGTATGGGTTGGCGTTGGCTTCCACCGGTGCGGCAGCAGTTCCCCGAGTCGGCTTGCCGGCTGAGTAGGTAATCGCTCCAGCACGTCCTTCAAATAGCGGTACGGTTCGTGGCCATTGAGTTTGGCGCTCTGTATGAGGCTCATGATGACCGCGGCCCGTTGACCTGCGCGCAGCGATCCTGCTGCGTATTCCGGCGAAGATGACCGGGTGTTCCGGCGGAACGTGACCGGCGATTCCGGCGAAGTTGCGCTGTAGCTGTTTTGTACTCGGATCGGTCACGTTGGGTCAAGATTGCTTGATCTTGATTTGAGTCCGAGCAGACGCGGTCTGACCCGGCCCGAAGGCCCGGGGCAGAAGCTCTGCAACGAAGGTGAGGCCCCGTTGACCGTGCGCACTGCGTTTGCCTAAGCCTCCGTGCTCGCCGTCTTGGATTTGAGCGCGGTTTTGGCCGCCTCGCGTTTGCGCATCGATTCTTTTGACTCCAAGTGGATGCGATGCGCGGAGTGGACCAAGCGATCCAAGATCGCGTCGGCGAGCGTGGGATCGCCGATGTAGTCATGCCATTCGCTCGCGGGGAGTTGACTTGTCACGATACAAGAGCGCGTTCCCACCCGATCGTCGAGGAGCTCGAGGAGATCATTGCGTTCGCGAGCGCCGATCGGTGCGATTGCGAAGTCGTCAATGATCAGCACGCTCACCTTGGCGATGGCGGCGAGCCGCTTTCGCAGGGTTCCGTCGGCGTGACAGAGCTTGAGCTCCTCGAACAGGCGCGGGGCGCGCGTGTACAGAGCGGAGAGTCCCTGGCGGCAGGCCTGGTGTGCGAGCGCGCAGGCAAGATAGCTCTTGCCGGCGCCGGTCGCGCCGTGGATTAAAACGCTCTGGTTTGCGCGGATCCAGTCGCAAGAAGCGAGGCTCGCGATCTGTGAGCGGTCAAGCCCGGTACGCGAACGGTAGTCGAGGTCCTCGATGACGGCGGCACGGATTTTGAGCTGCGCAAGCTGCAGAAGGCGCGTCATGCGCCGGTTTTCGCGCTCGAGCTCTTCTCGATCGAGGAGCAGAGCGAGTCGCTCCTCGAAGGCGAGGCCTTGCGCCGCAGCGCCTTGGATCATCTGCTCGGACAAGGCGAGCGCCATGCCGTGGAGCTTTGCGTATTTCGCGCAAGGAAGGCCAGCGATTCACGGCATGCCGGTCCATGGTTTCACGCCATGTCGGTCCAGTGCTCATGAAGCAGGACGTGCTGAACTTTCTATCAGAGACGAACATTCGTCAATAGTGTGATTTTTTGGTATTTCATGGTCACGGCGGCCGCCTATAAGCGCTCTGGAGCGGCGATCGACGGCGACCCGGTAGCTCGGGTACCCCCGGCTTTTGCATTTTTAGCGCGCATCGACTTGAGCTTACGGACCGAGTCGCCGCTCAAGTCCAAGTGATAGGCGTTGTGAACGACGCGGTCCAAGATCGCGTCGGCCAAGGTTGGATCATCGATGTAGGCATGCCATTGCTTGACGTTGAGCTGGCTGGTGATGATGGTGGCGGACTTGTCGTAGCGATCATCGAGGATTTCCAGCAGATCGCGTTTGCTCTGGTCGGTGAGCGGGGTGATCGCAAAATCGTCGATGAGTAGCAGATCCGCTTTCGCCAGCGTGCGCAAGAACGTTGCACGGCGCTGGAACGCGTGAGCACGCGCCAGTTCATCGATCAAGCGCGGCAGCCGGAAGCAGCGGACATGGTAGTTCATGCGGCAAGCGGCGTGTGCGAGCGCGGCGCCGATAAATGACTTGCCGATTCCGGTCGGACCGGTGATGAGAACGTTGAGGTGTTGAGCGACCCAGCCGAGATCGCGCACGGTGCTGATCATGGCCGGATCGAGATGTCGGGTGGGTATGTGAGTGTCGAGATCCTCCAGGCACGCCGGTTGCGGGAGCGCCGCGATCCGCAGCCGTTGACTGAAGCGGGTATTCTCCCGTTCGGCCAGCTCGTGCTGCAGGAGCATGGCGAGGCGTTCCTCGAAGCGCAAGGCGTCGGCGTCGGGATCGCTGAACTGGCGTTGGAGGGCACCGAGCATGCCGGTGAGTTTGAGTTTATTGAGCAGTTGTAGCAGCGGTTCGATCAACATCGCAGATTCTCCTATGGGGATGGTTACTGGAAGTAATCGGCGCCGCGCACGTTCGGATGATTTCCGAGCCGTGAACGGGCCTTCTCGTGGGAAGCGGTTGCGGGGCGCTTGATCAGATCGTTGACGGCCGCGTAGCCGTACAGGCCGAGTTCCAGCGCGAGCGCGGCGGTCTCCTCGAGCTTCTCGGCGCTGAAGTCCTGGACCAGACGCAGCACCCCGAGTGCCTCGCGGATGACCTCCCCGGGATGACGCTTGCGGCAGAGCTGGCGTTCGAGGATCTCGCGCGTGGCGGGGCCCACCCGCTCGGCCCTGGCGAGCAGATTGTCGATACCGAGCTCGCGATAGGCGCGATGCTCCGGTGGCCGATGCGCCTCGATGGTCAAGCGCTGATAGCGGCGAGTGGCCCGCGGATGGGTAGCGATCAGGGCGCCGCGCTGGAAGATCTCGACAGTATGAGCGGAGAGGCGCGCATCGACACGTTGGCCGACCAGGGTGTAGTGGACGGAGTAATAGGCCCGGCCGACTTCGATATGATGATCCTGGTGGACGCGGGCGCCGATCTTCCAGTCAGCATAGTCGTAGCGCCGCGCCGGCAGGGGTCGCGCGACGGGCTTCTCTTCCGCCTCGAACACGCTGTTTCTGCTGCCGTCGCGTTTTTGGAACGGTTCGGCATTGATGGCGGCGACGAGCTGATGGATGGCCGCGTTCAAGTCCCCTAGGCTGAAGAACTTGCGGTTGCGCAAGCCGCCCAGGACCGCTCTTTCTGCCAGGAGTACTCCATTTTCAACCGCGGCCTTGTCGCGCGGTTTTTTGACACGCGCCGGGAGCACTGCGAGGGAATAATGTTCGGCAAGTTCTGCGTAACTGCGGTTGAACTGCGGGTCGTAGCGCAGAGCTTTTTTCACCGCGGTCGAACAGTTGTCGGGAACGAGTGCGCGAGGCGCACAGCCGAACGCCTCCAGCGCTCGAACATGGGCACCGAGCCAGTCGGCGGAGGTTTGAGTACGGGTCGCTTCGGCGTACAGCTTCGCGCTGTACGGCCAGACGGCGACAAACAGCCACGCTCTTTGTTCAAGCCCCGTGGTGCGGTCGGTGAAGGGCACCGGGTCGCCGGCGTAATCAACGAACAGCTGGTCCCCGGGGATGTGGGTCAGCGCCAGCGTGACCGCGCGGCTGCGGCGCCAGGCCTGGAACTTGACGCAAAACGCCGTGTATTTCAGCCCATCGGGGTATCGGGCCTGGTACTCGCGCCACAACTGCCGGCGCGTGACGTGTTTGCGCTTCAGTTCCCGCTCGACCCACTCAAAATCCGGCGTCGGATGTACTTCGACACCGGGCGGGCGGCGCGGGTACAGCAGCGCCTCCAAACTGGCTTCATCCTGATCGGGCGTCAGCGGCCAGGCAACGCTCGCTTTCTCGGCCCGCCACAGGCAAATCTGCACGCTCGAGCGGGCGCAACCGACGCTGCGTGCGATCTCCCGCTCGCTGAACCCCTCGGCTCGAAGCCGAAGTACCTCTCGAATCTTCCGCATGGACAACCTCTCTTGCGCCACCCTCGATCCCCTTTCTGAACGGAAAAAGGATCCAGGGTAACTGGTGGTTGTCCTACCTCATGGACTGGACCGACATGCCGTGAAACGGTGGACCGACATGGCGTGAAATCGGTGGCCGGCATGCCGTGAAATGCTGGACCGACATGCGGTGAAACCGTGGACCGACATCGCGTGAATTACGCAAAGCAGAAGACCGGCAGCGCCCAAGGTGCATCGGATTCAGCAATAGAGGTGATTTTTTCGAGAGCTGCGTGATGGTGGGCCGATTCTCGCCGGTGAGCGTAGATGAGAACATTGGTATCGACGGCGATCACTCGTTACGTTCCATGAGATCGTAAAGCGCATCTCGATCGGCGATATCGAGGGCGGGCGGCCTGCGGCCGGTCACCACCGGCAACTTCAGCTTGAACGGCTTGTGGGGACTCGAGGAAGGGAGCATGCGCGCGCGCAAGGCATCCTCCACGAAATCTCGCAGGGACATGCCTGCCGCGGCGGCCAGCTCCTTGGCCCGGCGAAGAAGCTTCTCGTCCATGTCGAGAGTCGTCTTCATAGTAAGCCCTCAGGGAGTAACCGGCCGGTGAACACACCTACCTAACGCCCCCGGATGTCGGGAAGCTACGCCCACTCTTAGCAAGTGGGTTTGGTGGACACGTGGACACTACCGAGGAAGCTCTCACAACGGGTCGGCGTCGCCGACGACACCACAGCGTATTCTTCAAGGCCGAGGCGGTCGGCGCCTGCCAGCAGTCAGGCGTTTCGATCGCGTCCGTGGCCCTGGCCCGGGGGCTGAACGCCAACCTATTGCGTCGCTGGGTCCACGAGGCAGAGCGCGGTGATGCGCCGATCGCGATTCGCTCAAGCAGCGCGAGCGCCGTAACGGAAGGCGCAGAGGGTTTTGTGCCGGTGTCACTTTCCTCGAACTCGGCTGAGAGCCAGATCCAGATCGAGCTGCGTGATGGCGCGAAGCGATTGAGCCTGCGGTGGCCAGCGTCGCAGGCGCGCGAGTGCGCGCTGTCGTTGCGGGCACTCATGAAGTGATCCGCATTGATGCCGCCTGGATTGCCGTTGAACCGCTGGACATGAGAGCCGGAGTAGACACGGCGCTCGCACGCGTGGTCAAGGTGTTCGGTGAGGCGCGCTCGCATCATGCGTATATGTTTCTGAACCGCCGAGCGAACCGCTTGAAGGTGTTCGTGCACGACGGTTTCGGCCTATGGCTTTGCGCAAGACGATTGCAGCAAGGACACTTTGTGCGGCCGAGCACGCATCGCGGCGAACGCTTTGAGTTGTCGATGAGTCAGCTGCAAGCATTTGCTGTGGGGCTGCCGTGGGAACGGTTGGACGAGCACGCGAAGATCAGTATTTTATAGGGTTTTAAGCATAAACGGCTGTCATCGTGACGCTGTCTGTGGCACGATCGTCTTCCATGCAGTTGCCGCGCGATATGGCACAGATGGACGCAAAGGAGTTGCGGGATCTGGCCACCGCGCTCTTCGCGCAGGTCACGCAGAAGGACCACGAGCTCAAGTACAAGCAGCTCAAGATCGATCAGCTCACCCACGAGATGGCAGTCTTAAAGCGTTGGCAGTTCGGCCGGCGCAGCGAGAAGCTCAACCCTGCGCAACGCAGTCTCCTCGAGGAGACAATCGACGCGGATCTGGAAGCGATTGAGCGCGAGCTTGAAGCACTTCAGACTGAACGTCCCACCCGCACGAAGAGCATCCCGCGTCGCGCAGCGCTTCCGGCGCACTTGCCGCGGCGGGAAGTTTCTCATGAACCAGACAGTACGATGTGCCCGTGTGGCTGCCAGCTCGAGCGCATTGGCGAGGAGATCAGCGAGCGGCTTGACTACAAGCCTGGCTCCTTCGAGGTGGAACGCCACGTGCGGGGTAAGTGGGTGTGCCGACGCTGCGAGACGCTCATCCAAGCGCCCATTCCCGCGCAGATCATCGACAAGGGTATCCCGAGCGCGGGGCTCTTGGCTCATGTATTGGTTTCGAAGTTTGCCGACCACACGCCTTTGTACCGCCTCGCAGGGATCTTGGAGCGCTCTGAAGTAGCAGTACCGCCCTCAACGCTCGGCGCCTGGGTGGGCGTTTGCGGCGTTGAGCTCACGCCGCTCGCCGAAGCGATGAAGGCGGACCTGCTTAAACGCGCTGTGCTACACGCTGATGAGACGCCCGTGTCGATGCTGAAGCCCGGCCTCGGACACACGCATAAAGCCTATATCTGGAGCTACGGCAGCACGCAGTTCGACGCATCGCCGCTGGTCGTGTACGACTTCACCGAGAGTCGCGGCGGACACCATGCGCGCGCTTTTCTCGGTGGTTGGACCGGCAAGCTTGTGTGCGATGACTTCTCGGGATACAAAGCGCTTTTTGACCGCGGCGTTACCGAAGTCGGATGCGCCGCGCACGCACGCCGCAAGTTCGAGGAACTGAGGGATACCGAACGCAGCGATCTCGCTTCAGAGGCGCTGCTGTACTTTGGCCTGCTCTACGATTTTGAGGCCAAGGCACGCGAGCAGTCACTCGATGCCGCCGGCCGACAACGGTGGCGACAGCAGCACGCCCGTCCGGTGGCCGATCATTTGCGAGAGTGGCTCACACGGCAGCGGATGAGAGTGCCCGACGGATCTGCGACCGCCAAGGCGATCAACTACAGCCTCGGACGCTGGCAAGCTCTGACACGCTACATCGATGATGGCGATCTGCCAATAGACAACAACTGGCTGGAGAACCGCATCCGCCCAATTTCGGTCGGACGAAAAAATTGGTTATTTGCAGGATCGCTGCGCGCAGGTCAACGGGCCGCGGTCATCATGAGCCTCATACAGAGCGCCAAACTCAATGGCCACGAACCGTACCGCTATTTGAAGGACGTGCTGGAGCGATTACCTACTCAGCCGGCAAGCCGACTCGGGGAACTGCTGCCGCACCGGTGGAAGCCAACGCCAACCCATACCGCCCCTCTCAACGCCTAGAGTTCGGCGTCAAGATGGGATGGCCGGGCGC